>NZ_PQGG01000035.1 GCF_002915595.1 Zhongshania marina | reverse complement strand
TTGCTGTAGGTGTCGACAAATGTCTGCTGGTAAATCCGACCAACACCCTTGAGATTGCCCACGTAGAAGGTGTCTTGAGAGCCAAGATAACCGGGATGATGGGTTTCAATTTCCCCGCATGCTTCGTCATCATGTTTCTTCTTTTCAAGGGCTGCAACCTGGGCATCACTCAGAATTATCCCGTCAGTAGCGACTCGCTCTTCCAGTGCTTTAAGCCGCTTTTTAAAGTTCTCAAGACCATTGCGTAACCAGATTGACCGAACACCACTGCCAGAAACAAAGACGCCTATTCTGCGCAGTTCGTTACTAGTTCTGTGCTGACCATGGGCTGGCTGCTCAATGGCATAACTAATGACCGCTTGTTCTATCGTTTCATCGACTCGATTTTTGGTGTTAGGGGTTCTGCGGCTTTTGTTAATCAAATTCTCGATCCCGCCATCATCAACCAGCTCACGATAGCGATAGAACGTATCCCGCGATACGCCCATGACCTTGCATGCTTTAGAGACGTTACCGAGCTCTTCCGCTAAATTTAGCAGACCTGCTTTGTGTTTAATGATGGGATTGCTAGTATGGAGCATGAGAGTTACCTTTTTGTTTTGATTTAAGATTCGACACCTTTATCAAAACGGGTAACTCTCACTTCTTCAAGAAGATATGTCAGATCAGATTGAGACTTCTACAAATTAAGCACGGCTTTACAACCCCGCAAACCAGTAACTATTTGAATGCACCTAGCTCTGCACTAACCTCAGATTAAAAATGTATTCTCACACTTCACAGCCTGAGTCGCAGCCTGCCGCTGGCGAGCAATACGTCACATCTCAAGTCGTAAAAAATCAATGGGGCAAGTATTCTCCACCATTTACATCAAGCGCCGCACCCGTCACCGCGCAGGCATAATCAGAGCCTAAGAAAATCGCCGCCTTTGCACAATCTGCATCATCAGGTATATGACCAATAGGAATATTTTTTGATACCGCCGCAACTTGCTGCTCAACACTTGGGCCGCCTGCGTCTGCATTCATTTGCAAATAGCCTTCAACCGCCGGACCCCACATCCACCCCATATACGCAGAATTTACCCGAATATTATAAGCGCCTAACTCCAGTGCCAAATGCGACGTTGCACTAGCGAGAGCGGCTTTAGACGCACCGTAGCCACCTTGGGTATGCAGCGGTTTGCGGGTGACCATCGTGTTAATCATCACAATGGCGCCACCACCCTGCTTTTTCATTTGCGGTATCGTTTCTAGCGTTAGCGCCATGGTGCCAAACAGGTTTACGTCCATAGCTGCACGCCAACTATCAAGATTCGCACTTTCTATGGGACCAAATTCACCCGGATTATAGGCACTATTAAAAAGCACATCGATGCGACCAAAGCGGGAAATAGTTTGTTTTACTAATGTCGCACACTGATTTCTATCGCTGATATCCGTTGCTATCTTCAGTACTTGAGTACCCAAACCTAGCTCTGCAATTGCAGCCTCTGCGTCGTCAAGCTTGCTTTGTGTACGCGCGCACATTGCAACGGAAGCACCCTGCTTAGCGGCCTCAAGTGCTAATTCCTGCCCAAGCCCAGGGCCAATTCCAGATACGATGACGACCTTACCTTGTAAAAGCATAATCTGATCCTGTTATTTAAAATTATTGGGATAACAGTAAGCAGCTTAACGGAGCCAAGGAATTTCGACACCACCCATTCGGACGGGGCTTGATCTGCAGAATTAGAAATTTAGATCTTAGATTTTTTTACGGCACTTGTTTCTCTAGAATGCCCTTTATTTTCTGTAACGTTGTAATCGGTGCCTCTACCGACAACCAATTGAGTAACCAAGCCGGAATTGGCCCCGCTGGGTCGGCATGCATCTCTGCTGCCAAGCTAATCCCGCCGGCAGCCAAGGGCGTGATGACCCAGCTATTTACAGATTTGTGCACTCTTACACGATCACTGTACTCGGGCACACCATTCGTTATTGCGCGACCATGCATGGTGGCAACGCCGCTTTCATCGTCCCGATGCCATTTAACTTCCATTATCATATCACGATCTTTTACCGGCCAAGGAAGGTCATGGTGCACGTAAATCTGTTCCACATCAGCGGCAGGGCTAGCCACCAAATAGGCCTCGACACACATTTCGTCCCAACTGGGACGGCGCTCTACGCTTGCCAAGAGATTAACTGCACTATCAACGTCGGTATTAATTGCCACCTCCCCCCTTACCGCTCGAATAGGGGAGCCTGCGACCGCTCGACTGTAAACCTTAATGCCCTGATCAGTTTTCTCTAAACGCCAATCATCGCTCTGTGCGAAGGTCAACGACGCTTGGAGAAAAAGCATTACCGCACCTAAAGAAATCACACACCGGCGCACCAAGGCAGACCATAATGTTTCAGATCGCCAAGGCATCAAATATCTCCTATAGTGAATTCGACACCTAAACGAAAGGAGCGCGGCGGATTAAAAATGCTAAGTATGCCGCCAGTATTTGGCGTGTCGAATACAACCGCCGGCTTAAACTCGTTCGTTAAATTACTGCCAATTAGACTAAATACTGGTGCACCGGGCCAGCTCGGCATGCTCAAATTTGCTGACGCGCCCAGTAACTCAAGTGGTGGATGCTCATAGGTATGCGCCAAATTATTGTAATTACGGTTCTGGTAGGTGTACGACAAAGTAGCGCTAAATTGCCCATCTGCAAGCGGATAGGCCCAGAGCAATAATGCAGAGCCCGAAACCGGAGAGGAGCCTGGCAATTCGGTACCAGCCGGCGCCGGCCCTTGGAAGTCATCAAAAAACTCCGTGGTTTGCGCGTCCACATACGAACCATTTAGTTTTAAATAAAAACCAGCCGGCAATAACATATTTACACCGATTTCAAAGCCCCGATTGCGCGCTCCGCCAACATTGTCGGAGTAGGCAAACGCACCTGTGTAGTCACGCTGCTGCACCTGCATATCTGTCCAATCTAACTGAAATACCGTCGCGTCAACCTGCAGTGCGCCGTCAAACCACTCGGTACGAATACCCAACTCATAGTTCCAAATTTCATCGGACTCGAAGAATAGGGGGACATTCGGGTCACGACTTGGATTCTGGTTCGCCCCCGCATAGCGGAAGCCTTTTACTGCGGAGGTAAACACAGAGAGCTCATCGCTATAGCTCCATTGCAGGGTAAACTTTGGATTAAAAACTGTTTCGCTAATCGTTCCCTGATCACGCCCCAAATTCACACCAGTGCTATCGAGGGGCAAGGCATCTATAATTGGCGTAAGTAAGCCCACCAAGGGATTTGTGGCACTTAAGCCACTCACGGGATCAGCGATAGTAGAAATATCTGCAACAGTAGACTGTTCAAAATACCGTCCGCCGAAACCAAACTCCCAGCGATCGCCAAATTTACGCTTTACATCAAAGAACAGCGCTGACTCCTCGGCATAAACATCACCTTTTAATTGCAAAATATTGCCCGTTAGTTCCGTGCCTAACTCTAAACTTAAAAACTGCTCACTCTCTATATAAAACAAACCGACTACGTAGTCCCAGTCTCTGAACAACCACCAATTTGACTCAGTGGGATTTGCAGATACCAATCGCAGTTCAGCGCTAGGCTGCGAGGAATAGATTGTGGTGTCGCCATACAAGCCTACACCCAATGTTGATGTGCCGAAAAACTGGGAATAATCTAAGCGCTGCGGATAGTCCTTATCTAAATTACTCACAATCAAACTCAGGTCCGCAGATTCAAAACCGTACTCAGTCGTTAAAATAACAATGTCTGTCCGCGAGTCTAAAACATCTGCAAAGAATCGATTAGAGTGGGTCGGCTCTTGATCGTTATCGGCGAAGGAGCCGTCGTCCTGATGGGTTTCCCGTCGCAACGCGTTCAAGCGAAACTCTAATTTCTCAGTCGCCCGCCAACTTAGCAGGGCCCGAAGCTGCTCTGAATCTGTGGAATTTATATCGTCCCGACCAGAACGAATATCTTTCACATAACCAGGACGGTCACCTTTGCTGGCAACAACCCGCGCGGCTAAATTCTCACCAAAGGGCTGATTCCACATCACATCATAACGATGTGAGTTCCCTGAACTCTTATCCAATGTACCAATATTTGCGGCGACCTTGCCGTAGGCACCCTCGTAATCTGGGCGATTGGGAACATAGCGCACAGCACCAGATAGGGCTGAGCCGCCAAATAAAGTACCCTGCGGGCCTTTAAGAATTTCAACTGATTGAAGGTCAAAGGGATCTATATTTGGCTGCGGACCCAATATTGACGGATTAACAAGTGATATATCTTCGTAAAACATCCCGAAGGTTCGGGTAAAAAACGTAAAGAATGTGTCGGTGGATACACCACGAATAATGATCTGCGCTGCCTCAGGATCCAAGCCTGGACTCACCGATACACCGGGAGAAAATCGCGCGATGCCTTCGACATTTTCAACACCGATTTCTCGCAGGGCCTCGCCACTAAAGGCATCGATGCTCAAGGGCACATCCCGCAAATCCGCTTCGCGCTTGGTGGCCGTGACCACCACCTCCTCTAAAACCCGTGATCGCAGCGCCGATTTATCGCTTTTTGCAGACTCATCAGCAGATGGCTCTGCGGCGAAAGAATAGATCGGACACAACAC
The DNA here is from genome assembly GCF_002915595.1 of Zhongshania marina. Taxonomy (GTDB): domain Bacteria; phylum Pseudomonadota; class Gammaproteobacteria; order Pseudomonadales; family Spongiibacteraceae; genus Spongiibacter; species Spongiibacter marinus_B. Next base: position 136,793 of record NZ_PQGG01000035.1, on the reverse strand, counting down.
CCATACAGCAAAAACTATTCTTGACGACAAGCACGTTAACTTGGTCATACCCATCTCCTTGGGAAGTAATTCAATATTTTTATTATTAGTGCCTTGCCACGCTGCGTCACAAAATACCTTATTACCGTGAATGCAAAATTAGTTGTTACTACTGCCTAATTTTTCACTGTGACAACTAAGATGTGAGCTTGGCAAACAACAGTTAAAGACTAGACCCAGGACACTTAATTCGCAAGCGCAATATGATCAAACGTCCGTTTCTAATATCTTTAGATTAATTAAGCCTCGCAAACGAAAAATGGGAGCTTTCGCTCCCAAATTAAAAGAATGACTCCTCAGTAGAACAACTATATGAAGGGCTCTATTGAGAAAGCGTATCCTTCCGCTAGAAGGAATACTCCGCAGAAATGCCAAAGGTCTTAGGAGGAGCAGCCGAAACAAAATCACCAAAACTACTTTGTTGTGAGTAGTATGAATATTCCGTATCTAATAGGTTGCGAGCAAACACTCGAACCTTCCACTTGTCTTCATGCTCCGTTAACGCAACTTCGGCATTCAAAACGTCGTAGGAATCTTGCTTGGTGCGGTTATCCGGCTCCCAAAAAAAGCCATCGTTGTAGTAGTAAGCTAAATTTAAACTCAGCTCGCCTACGCCCACATCGTGTCGGTAATTGGTGCTTACGCTATACGTGTACTTAGGTGCTCGCGTAAGTTCGTAGCCAGACAAATCACTATTGGTCGTAACCATATTCCCGATATTGTCAGAGGTGTCTGGCGAGATGACTGGGCCATTTTGAAAATCAGTGTATTCCGTATCCAAATAGGACGCAGACACATTAATATCCAAGTTACTTGTTACAAAATAGGTGCTTTCGATTTCAGCGCCCTGCATCTCGGAGTCACCGACGTTAAAGAGAAAAATAGCGCCGCCTAAAATCTGCTGCATCTGCAAATTATCGAACTCATAATAAAATGCAGATCCATTGATCCTTAGGCTATTGTCCAAAAAGTCGCCTTTAAAACCGACTTCGTAAGAATCCAAAATCTCTGGATCAACAGGTTCTGGCAGCGCACCAAATACGGGTAAGGTGTTGTAAACCCCACTTTTAAATCCGCGGCTATACGAGGCAAAGACCAACATTTCTTCGTTTAGTTGATGATCTATCGCCAAACGCCATGTTGGCTCTTCCCAGGATTCATCGTCGTTTAACACTGGCATTGCCGGATTAATCGGCGCCCCAGTCCCGATACTAGTTGTTTTACCGCTAAACTCGCGCTCGTCCATAGTCCAACGCAGACCTAAGGTAAGTGCAGTTGCATCGCTTAAATCGTATGTACCCTGAGCATACGCGGCATAAGACGTGGTCTCCTGCTCGGTATCCATATTGATATTGAAGGCAGGGTTCGCCGAGGTTGTTTGAGTCGGTGCATTTTTTGATTCAGCAGACATAAAAAATAAGCCCGCCGTCCATTTCAATGGGCCGTCACCTGTAGAATTAAACTGAAACTCCTGAGACAACTGCTTGCTGCGCTCGTTAACCACAAAGTTAACGACATGACTCGGCCCAGAATCTTGATCAAGTAAGGTAAACGCATCTAGTTCTGAATATGCACTAGTGGCAATTAACTCGACGGACTCAAAAGCGTGGGTAAGCTGAAAGGTTGCTACCCGCTGCGCACTGTCGACAATGGGCTCCCAGTCGGAATTAATATCCTGAAAATCACCGGTATATACACCACCGCCGGTAGCGACGGTGCCCTTAGCTGGCTGGCGGGCAATACCGACATCGCTTTCGCGGTCCGCATAGAGTGCCGACATGACAATTGATGTTTTGTCGTCAACATCGAATAGCAATTTACTGCGTAGCGATCGATCCTCTTCTCCAGCGCGTTCACGACCATTAAACTGATTCGTTCCGTAACCTTCATCGCGCTTTTTAAATAATAGAGATACGTCCGCAGCAAGCCGCTCTGACAATCCTGCAGTTCCATAAAATCCCGTATTAAACGAGTCGTAACTACCTGCCCCAACAGATATTTTTGCAGACGATTCAAATGCCGGATTTTTGGTGATCACATGAATTAAGCCACCGGTTGCATTGCGACCAAACAAAGTACCCTGTGGCCCGCGCAATACCTCAACACGCTCTATATTATTAAACTCCATAACAGAGGCTACCATCGACGAGTAATAAACACCGTCTACATAGGTTGACACACTGCTTTCTTCACCCGCCGATGAATTTTTAGTTCCGACTCCTCGAATAAAGGGCGTCGCCGATGAAATCTGGCGGCTGTATTGAAGATTTGGAATAACCATCGACAATTCATCTGTTCCCGAAATACCAGATTTTTCTAAACCATTTGCCGATACCGCAGTCATCGCGATAGGAACCGTCTGCACACTCTCCTCACGCTTCTGAGCAGTTACAACGACCTCCTCTAGCTGCGCATGCGTTACCATTGGCAGCATGATAGAACTGCCGAGAATTGTCGCTCCGATTGAATTGTATGTTGAACGTCTAATTACATTCTTATTCATTATTATTCTCCGTATTACTGGCCATAAGCCTATATTTGTGCCAGAAACCCTTCCAGCAACGCCTCAAATTTATACCATTAGCATATTTTTCGCAAACGTATGATATGCAAAATAAATATAACCGTATTAGTTATCTTGGTAAGGCTATGCCATGTTTTGAAATTGGAATGAGCTTTAGAGAAGCTTTGCTAACACAAAACTTTTAACTGCGGCTATTTTAAGACCACAAGGCAGGAGTCAAAAATTGGAGTACTTTCAAATTGGAGGAACAAACAACACACATAGGCGAAATTAGTTATTCGCAGCTAAAGCAGTACGCATATTTACCGCGATAGTAGCGGCAACCCGCTTTGCTCTTTCGGCTTTGTCGCCACAAAAGCCCTGATCCGCCGTTTCAATGAAGTAGGCTAGCCATTGCTCAAAGTCGCTATCAAGCAAGCGCTGCTTGGCATCCAATTGGCGATGGATATTCATTGTGTGGCGGTGGTATTCATTCCCCCCCAATAAGAGTTTTTCCCAGTAGGCCTGAATTCGCGGGAAATGCTCATGAATATCAATACCTGCAACCTCGGTAAAGATCGGGGCTAAGCGGGTATCCTTTAATAGACGGGCATAAAACGCCTCGACAAACAGGGCTATATGCTCCGCGCTGTCGAGGTCTGGTTTATTTTTTTGGGAACTAGACATAGGCTAAATAAGATATGTCATTAGAGGCTCAAGCAATAATCAAAGCAGTGCTGCACACAGAAAATGGCTATTTTTTCCGTCTGGCTGACTTTGCTTTCGCAAAACGCATTACTCTTTGCTTGCGCTCTATTTGTCGTTTGGTCAGTTCGTTTTTCTTACCTTCAAAAGGATTTTCAGAGGTTTTGAATTCAATTTTTATGGGCGTGCCCATCATCTTTAGTTCACGTCTAAAGACCTTCTCTAAATAACGCGTGTAGCTGCTTGGCACCTTTTCCGTCTGATTGCCGTGAATGACAATAATCGGTGGGTTCTGGCCACCGGGATGAGCATAGCGAAGCTTTATACGTCTTCCGTTGATCATCGGTGGAGAATGGTCGTGTACGGCGCCCTCAAGAATAGTCGTCAACATTCGGGTTTGAAGCTGGCGGGTCGCCGATTCATAAGCCTTTTCAACAGACTCATAGAGATGCCCCACGCCGGTGCCATGCAAGGCAGAAATAAAATGAATTTCGGCAAAATCTATAAACTGTAGGCGCCTATCAAGTTCTTTTTTAATATGATCTTTCTGCTCAGCTGTCAGACCATCCCACTTGTTGATCGCCACCACCACGGCGCGGCCTGAATCAACAACCTGTCCCAGCAGATGTAAATCCTGATCTACGATGCTCTCCCTGCCATCCATGACCAAAATAACAACATTCGCGTCTTCAATTGCTTTTAGCGTTTTAACAATCGAGAATTTTTCTACCGCTTCTGAAATATGTTTGCGCTTGCGAATACCCGCAGTGTCAATCAAGGTGTAGGCTTCACCTTCACGCTCGTAATTTATATAGACACTGTCTCGCGTAGTACCTGGTTGGTCGTAGACCACCACGCGATCTTCGCCGAGCATACGGTTAACAAGGGTAGATTTACCCACATTAGGGCGCCCTACTACGGCTATTTTTTTCCCCGTTGCCAAGGAGGCTTGCTTGTCTTCGTCCTCCTGAGGGAATTCTGCCAAGACGTCGTCCATCAACACTCGCACACCCTTGCCTTGGGTTGCAGTTAATGGATAAATTTTTGCCGCGCCGGTTCTATAAAATTCCGCTTTCGCCACTTCGGCATCGGTGCCATCAACTTTATTGGCTACAAAAAATACAGGCTTTGAGCAGCTGCGCAGATGCTTAATTAAGCCCTCATCGGCAGGCATCAGGCCTGCCCGCGCATCCAACATCAGCAGTACGGCATCGGCCTCATCGATGGCCTGCATAGATTGCTGCGCCATTGGGCCGTCAATACCCACTTCGTCGCCGTTTACGCCGCCAGTATCGATAACAATATAGCGACGATTGCTGTGGCTGGCTTCGCCGTATTTACGATCGCGGGTTAAACCCGGAAAATTAGCAACTAGCGCATCGCGACTTTTAGTAAGCCGATTGAACAGAGTTGATTTACCGACATTAGGCCGGCCTACCAAGGCAATAACAGGAACCATAATTCTATTTAACTCTGATCAGCGCAAGGCCAAAAAACAAGGTATTAAAACTTAGCGATCTTGTAGCTTATACGCTATCAATTCGCCGCTATTGCCATAAACATACAATAATTTACCGTCAGCAATCATTGGCGCTCTCAAACCTTCGCTGTCAGCTCGGGTACGAGCAAGCAAGCGCCCATCATCTTTTGCTAGCACATGTAAATAGCCTTCAAAATCGCCCACGACTATCGCCCCATCAAATACCGCAGGCTCAGTTAGCTCGCGACGTGCCAGCACAGTTTGCGTCCAAAGCGCACCCTGGCCGTTATCGGCAATTGCATTCACGCTGCCATCAGCGGCAACCACATACACATTGCCGAAATTATCCGCCGCGCCAACATAGCTAGAGGTTTCTTTCACCCAAAGCGGGCGGCCACTGCGAACGTCAATTGCCATAACTTGGCCTTGGTAGCCAGTCGCAACCACAGTCTGGCCGTCTTCCATTACTAGCAAACGGCCGTCAACATCAACCAAACGCTCAATTTCTGTACTGCCTTGGGGTACAGAAATACGCTGTTCCCAAAGCTGGGTGCCATTATCAATGTCAAAAGCCATCACACGGCCATTTGCGAAACCAATCATCACTATGCCGCCAACGACTTTTGGCGTACTAGTGCCGCGCAAGGTCAAGCGCGGAACTTGCGATGAGTAACTCCACAGCAATTTACCGTCTTCAAAGTTAAAGCCCTGCACGTCTCCGCTATAGGTCTGCGCAACTACCACAGAACCATTGCTTTGCGGTGCAGACAAAACTTCGCTGCTGACCAGGGTTTTCCAAACGATATCACCAGATAGGCGATCAATGGCCACAATCTCACCGTCTGAGGTGCCCAAGAAAAGCAATGTACCAGAAACACCTACACCGCCAGAAATACGCAAATCATAGGATTCTTTCCAGACCTTTTTACCGTTGCTTTTCTTTAAAGCAGCTACTTTGCCATTAGACGATGCGATAAAAATTTCATCGCCATCAATCACGGGCGCAATACGATGATAGGCTTCTGCCTGACCGTCACCCAAAGAATATGACCACGCTTCCTTTAGCTTTTTCTCCGCCTGAAAATCCGTCAACTTAGCCGGGTCGCGACTAGTTGGATCAGAGGCACAAGCAACCATCATTGCGCTTGCTAGCAGTACCGTAACCGCAGAAATTAACTTCATTACTTCGCCCCTTCTACCGCAACTGCTGCCGCAGATAAGTCATTAATTTTCATTTCCAGCATGGCATTACTCACTGGTGCCTCCTGCTCCCGCGCTAATGAACGAGCGCGTTGATACGCAGCCAAAGCAGCGGCTTTATCACCTTGCGCAAAGGCAATATCGCCTTGCAACTCGGCAACTTCAACGGCATAGCCAGTGTCCGCAAGCCCAGCTAAATATTTCGCCGCTTGATCATATTCTTGCTCTGAGTACAAAACCTGCGCTAAACGCATTTCAGCCTGTGCTTTAATTTGCACGCTGGGCCCCTGATCTAAAACCCACTCTAACTCTGCTCTTGCGGCAGCGTAGTCGTCTGCTCTTACAGCGTATTTTGCTTTGTACAAAGCCGCGAACTGGCCGTAGCTCAAACCAGCGAAACGATCTTTAAGCGTGTCAGCCAAATGCTGAGCAGTCGCTAAACTGCTGCCGTCGCGCTGTACCGCCGCATCTGCAACTAATAAATTATCAAAAATGGCCGACGCTTCTGCGGCCTGATCTTGCTGATGACCCTGCCAGCCTTTCCAGCCGAAGACAATTGTCAACGCAAGTGCGATACCAAAGACGGTGGATTTGCCGTTTTCTTGCCACCATCTTTTGATAGCTTCGATTTGTTCTTCTTCTGTGCGATACGTTTCCACTAAATTTCCTCTCCGACTTGTCTCGTCGCGTTTAAAAATAATTTTTAGAAATAGTGCTAAGCAAATCAGCCAAGGCAACCATCTGTTGCTCACCTTGACCAGCGCGCAATGGCTTCAGCGCAGCCTCGGCGCGCTGCAATTCATCTTCACCTAAAACAATTGCCAGCGATGCACCCGATTTATCTGCCTTTTTAAATTGGCTTTTAAAACTGCCACCGCCGCAATTTATTAATACCTTTACAGTGGGCATCGCTTCGCGCAATTGCTCTGCAATATTTAGTGCTTCAATATCCGCCTGCTCCCCAACCGACACAATAAATATGTCTGCTTGCGCATGCTCTTGAGGCGCAACACCCAGCGTTTCTAACATCAATACCAAACGCTCAATGCCCATCGCAAAACCAACCGCTGGCGTGGGCTTACCACCTAATTGCTCTACCAGACCATCGTAACGGCCACCAGCACAAACGGTACCTTGGGCGCCCAACTTATCGGTTGTCCATTCAAACACTGTTAGGCCGTAGTAATCCAGACCCCGCACCAATTGCGGATTCAATTTATAGCTAACACCAACCACATCTAATCTGGCACATAATCCTTCAAAATGGCTGCGTGAAACCTCATCAAGGTAATCACTTAATACCGGTGCCGCGACTAATAGCTCTCTGGTATTAGGGTCTTTGCTGTCGAGCACCCGCAGTGGGTTAGTCTCTAAGCGACGCTTGCTGTCCTCATCCAACTGATCTTTAAAACCGGTCAAATACTCAACAAGCGCCTGGCGATAATTCGCGCGCGACTCGGCATTGCCAATGCTGTTTAACTCAAGAGTTAATGCATCGCTAATACCCAACTCCCGCCAAAGTCGCGCAGTTAATAAAATTAACTCCGCATCAATGTCTGGGCCAACCATGCCAAAGGTTTCTACACCAATTTGATGAAATTGACGCAGGCGCCCCTTTTGAGGCCGCTCATGGCGAAACATTGGGCCGGTATACCACAAGCGCTGTATCTGATTATGCAATAGACCATTTTGATCGCAGGCGCGAACACAGCTCGCCGTTCCCTCTGGGCGCAGCGTTAAGCTGTCGCCATTGCGATCTTCAAAGGTATACATTTCTTTTTCAACGATATCGGTAACTTCACCAATAGAGCGTTTAAAAAGTTCAGTATGTTCAACGATGGGAAAGCGAATCTCGCTATAACCATAACGGCTAAGTACGTCGCGCACACGGCCTTCAAGATACTGCCACACCGGCGTTTCGGATGGCAGAATATCATTCATGCCGCGAATTGATTGAATACGTGCCAAAACTAATTCCTATTGACCAAATTGCTTTAAAAGAGTGTCAACGCAACTCAACTACGAGCAATAAGATCCTTTTCCTGTTCTTGTTTAAGAGCAATTTTTTCACGAATTAACTGCTCAAGATGATCGATCAACACATCGTTTTTAACTTTATGGTCTGGCTTACCCGCAACATAGACAAGGTTATTTGGCGTGCCACCCGTTAGGCCAATCTCAGCTTCTTTTGCCTCGCCGGGGCCATTTACAATACAGCCAATCACCGCAACATCTAGCGGAGTAGTCACGTCATCTAAACGTGCCTCTAGCTCATTCATGGTGCTGATCACGTCAAAGTTTTGCCGAGAACAGCTTGGGCAGGCAATAAAATTAATGCCTTTGGTACGCAGCTTGAGACTTTTTAAAATCTCGTAGCCAACCTTCACTTCTTCAACAGGGTCCGCCGCCAAAGAAACGCGAATGGTATCACCGATACCATCCATTAATAGCAGCCCTAGCCCCACCGCCGACTTCACTGTGCCACCGCGTAAACCACCGGCTTCAGTAATGCCAAGATGCAGAGGTTGATCTATCTGACTGGCAATTTGGCGATACGCCGCGACTGCCATAAACACATCAGAGGCTTTAACACTTAATTTAAAATTCTGAAAATCTAACTTATCGAGAATATCGATATGACGCATAGCGGACTCAACCAAGGCCTCCGGCGTCGGCTCACCATATTTACGCTGCAGCTCTTTCTCTAAAGAACCGGCGTTCACACCGATACGAATCGGAATATTATGGTATTTGGCCGCATCAATTACCGCGCGAACACGATCTTCTCGACCGATATTCCCAGGATTAATACGCAGGCAATCCACACCGTATTCGGCTACTTTAATAGCAATTTTGTGATCGAAATGAATATCCGCAACAAGGGGAACCGACACTTGCTTACGAATTTCCCGAAACGCTTCCGCTGCCTCCATGCTCGGCACAGAAACTCTCACAATATCTGCGCAGGCCGCTTCTAAACGCTTAATCTGCGCCACTGTCGCTGCCACATCACAGGTTTCGGTATTGGTCATACTCTGAACTGATATTGGTGCATCGCCACCAACAGCAACATTACCGATATGAATTTGCCGAGATACACGGCGTTTTATCGGAGATGCCATTTTCATAATCCACCTACTTGTACACGCACCACATTGCTACTTGCCAACTCTTTCATCTCAACCAGCTGGCCATTGTAATACATTGCTAACATCGGCCAGTAAGACGCACTCACCGTGACAGGCCCGTCTACACTTAAACGTAATGCCTTGCCCTTACTCTGCACACCGCTTAAAACCACGTTGTCGTGACCATCGCGAACTTCCAACCACACATCTTCGCTGAGCTTAAATTCAAGTTCCGCGGATTCCAAAACCCGCTCAGACAAGTCGTCAGACTGAACCTTAACAAGCCCACCAGACAACAGACTCTCGCCTAAGGACGGTGCTTTTTTAAGCGCAGCCAATTCTGGAAATGGCTCATCTAATACAAGGACCGACAACTCTTTGGGTTCCCTGCCATCAAACACCCAGCAGGACAGCGACCACACAACTAATGCGGCAAACAATGCCAGTATAAAGCCGGCGTGCCCAGGAGCTTGCACTTTTCCCTGAACATGGCTGCGCCGCTGACTTGTTTGCTCCTCTCGTTTACAAATACGATCGCAATCATTAAGCAAGGGCACTTCATCTAAGCCCATATAGCGGGCATAACTTTTAATGTAACCCCTAGCAAATAGCGGCGAGTTAAAACGGGAGTAATCGTTTTCTTCAAGCGCTTCTACGTAACTATTCAAAAGATTCAGCGCTTCGGCAGTTTCCAGCACCGTTTTACCTGCGCTAACACGCGCGTCGTGCAATACTGATCCCGGCGGTCCGGGGTAGAGCTGCTTGGTTCCCGGCATAATAAATCCCTAGCGATTACCCTGCTGCATATAAGCTTTGTAAAGCAGGTATTCTTCAGATTTTGGGTATAAATTTTTCAAGGCCAACGCAAAACTAGCGTGGGAATTCTTGTCATCAAACTTATCTGCTAAACGTATTCCCAGCCATAAAGCCGCTGCACTTTGCGTTGGATTTTTGCTGAGATAAGCATCATAGAAGCGCTGTGAATCTGCAAAGCGCTCCATGCGAAAATACACCTCTGCCAGCGACATTAATACCGCGGCATCATCGCCCTGCATAAGGAAGGCGCGTTTAAACGCATCCTCTGCTTTTGTTAATTGGCCTAATTGCAAATAGCACCGCCCGAGGTTTACAAAGGCCTCGACGCGACGCTCATACAATAATTCCTGTACCACAACCTCTAGTTGGGTCGCCGCCTCTTCGTAACGACCGCGGGCATATAAAAATGCCGCGTAATTATTCCGCACCCGCGATGCATTGGGGGCCAAACGAATTGATCGTAAATAATATTGTTCAGCTAACTCTAGCTCACCGGTATTTTGAAACACGAGGGCCAATGCCTCTAATGTTTCAGGGTTGTTCTTGTCTTCTGCTTCTACGTACTGCAAATGACGCTTTGCTTGATCCCAATTGCCCTGCGCAATGTAACTGCGGGCTAATTGCAATGAGGTTTCAAACGCTTTTTTGTCATCTGCTTTAGATGCGAAGCCACCACTTTTTGTCGTCACACAACCAGCCAACATAAAGCTAGAAAACAGCATTACCAATATAAGGGGTAATACCTTGATGCCTTTTATTCTTAACCACGACATGCAGTATGCTCCCAAAATTTTAAACCAAACGAATAGGCTGCTCTAACTCCGCCCGTTGACGATGGCGCTCACTACGCTTGGTTCTATCTTGTACTTGTCCAGCCAATTGCCCACAGGCAGCGTCAATATCGTCGCCGCGCGGTGTTCGCACGGTTGTCACGTAGCCGGCTTCCGTTAGGGCTAGCCAAAACCGATTAATCGCATTTTTACTGGGCCGCGCGTAATTTGACAGCGAAAATGGATTGAAGGGAATCAAATTAATTTTACAGGGTAAATTACGCAAAACCTCGGCTAATTCTTTGGCGTGATCAAGACTGTCATTCACACCGGCAATCAAGGTGTACTCGATTGTCACCACACGATGAGTATCTTCTTGCTTGTCCAAATAACGCTGACAAGCCTCAAGCAATACCGCTATGGGGTATTTCTTGTTAATCGGTACTAATTGATTGCGAAGCTCGTCATTGGGCGCATGCAGCGAGATGGCTAAGGAGACGGTGGAAATATCCCCAAGCTTATCCAACATCGGCACCACACCGGATGTACTCAGGGTGACGCGTCGCTTTGACAAGCCGTAGCCAAAGTCATCCAGCATCAAACTCATTGCTTCAACAACATTGTCGAAATTTAATAGCGGCTCACCCATGCCCATCATGACGACATTGGTCACGATACGCTTGTTACCGGAATTAAAGCCGTCGTAGGATTTAATCGCCAACCACACTTGGCCAATAATTTCAGACGCGGTCAGATCACGCATAAAACCCTGTTTGCCGGTCGCGCAAAAACTACAGTCTAAGCTACAGCCTACTTGGGAAGATACACAAAGCGTGCCGCGCTGTCCGTCGGGAATTAACACTGTCTCAACCAGATTATTACCACCGACTTCGACCGCCCATTTGCGGGTGCCATCAATGGAGTCTAGCTGCTTGACCACGGTCGGAGGACGAATTTCGGCAAGCTCCTGAAGCTTTGCTCGCAGGGGCTTGCCGAGATTGGTCATCTCATCAAAATTGTCGACCCCCGAGTGGTGTATCCACTTGAGGATCTGTTGGGCACGAAAAGGCTTTTCACCAATAGAAGTGAGATATTCTTCCATTTTTTTGCGCGACATGCCGAGCAAATTTACTTTCATCTGCTGAACTACCGCTGTTGGTGTTTCCATTTTCATGCCCCGCAATGAGCGCAAACGTGATTAAACGCGTTCGCACAGCTCACTGGTTGAGAAAAAGAAGGCAATTTCACGTGCCGCTGATTCTTCTGAGTCTGAACCGTGAACCGCATTAGCGTCGATTGATTCAGCAAAATCCGCACGAATAGTGCCGGCAGCCGCTTCTTTTGGGTTAGTTGCGCCCATCAGTTCACGGTTTTGCAATACAGCGCCTTCGCCTTCCAACACCTGTACAGTCACAGGGCCAGAGGTCATGAAGTCAACCAAAGCTGGGAAGAACGGACGACCTTTATGCTCAGCATAAAAACCTTCAGCCTGTTCGCGGCTTAAACGCAGCATTTTTGCAGCAATAATGCGCAGGCCGGCTTTTTCAAAACGGCTGTAAATTTCACCAACAACGTTTTTACTAACAGCGTCTGGCTTAACAATGGAAAGGGTGCGTTGAACGCCCATCGGTTTTTCTCCAAAAAAGTAAAACAAAACAATCCGAGCAAACGAAATTGCCCGTCACGAAAAATCGTCGAATTATACGCGTATTACCAGCAAATAGGTACGCGAGACAGTCTATGACAGCGAGTTATGGCCGGTGTTTCGGCAAATCTACGCATTTCACCGTAAGAGCGGCGATTCAATAGGGTGGAAACGCCGCTAATTGCTAATTTAGTCCTGCTCTTCTATCCATGCGGCCTGTATTGCCTCAAGGATCTTTTCGCCGCAACGCTTGGGGTCGTCGTCAAAGTCATCCAAGCCCATAACTTTGTCGCGCAAATCCACAAAATTAATATGTATTGGGTCAACATCAGGGAATTTATCGGCAAGTTCAATACCAATATCCAATACATCTGTCCATTTCAGGCCCATTTCAATACACCTTATCTGTTCAAAATCCAGTGATTAATGGCGCTCAGACACCATATTAATGGTGTATCGCGGCACTTCCACAACCAAATCTGTATCGCCAACCACAGCTTGGCAGCTCAAACGCGACTCTGGCTCAAGCCCCCAGGCCTTATCCAGCATATCTTCCTCTAGTTCATCAGCCTCTTCCAAAGACTGAAAACCTTCACGGACGATGATATGACAGGTGGTGCAGGCACAGGATTTCTCGCAGGCATGCTCGATGTCGATACCGTTCGCCAACATGACGTCACATACCGTCTCGCCTGACGCGGCATCTAACACTTCGCCCTCTGGGCAAAGTGCTTCATGGGGTAATACTACAATGCGTGGCATTCCGGCTTCCTTAAATTTCATCCACCCGCCGACCGGCGAGTGCTTGATTAATACTGGCGTCCATTCGACGTTCGGCAAAGACTTCGCTGCCCTTGCCCACTATTTCTATATGCTTGGCAATACTTGCCGCTGTGCCATGCTCTCGCTCGTGATGAAGCGCTTCCATCTTGGCCAGCAATTCGCGCTGCTCAAGCTCACTTAACATGGCTTCGCCATCTTGCAGCATGGCTGCTGACAAGGCCTGCAATAGGGCCTCTGCCTCTACTTGCTGCTCGCGCAGGGCTCTTGCTTCTTTATCATCAAGCGCTGAAGCCCAAGACTGCTGAAGCATATCGGCGATATCGGTATCACTCAGACCGTAGGCGGGTTTAACCTCTATACGGCTTTCCGATCCGGTACTTTCCTCCCGAGCGCTGACCCGCAGAAGACCATCTGCATCTACCTGAAATGTGACCTTAATCCGCGCAGCACCCGCCACCATAGGCGGAATACCTTGCAATTCAAAGCGCGCCAAGGAGCGGCAATCTTCAACTAATTCACGCTCACCCTGCACAACATGAATTGTCATGCCAGTTTGACCGTCTTTAAACGTAGTAAATTCCTGCGCCATTGCCACGGGAATAGTGGTATTGCGATGAATGACTTTCTCCGTCAAGCCTCCCATTGTCTCCAGACCCAGCGATAAGGGAATGACATCCAACAACAGCATTTCGTCGCCGCTGCGATTTCCCACTAACTGATCTGCCTGCAGGGCCGCACCCAGTGCAACGACTTTATCAGGATCTAAATCAACCAAGGGCTCGCGACCAAACCATTCCGCTACCCTTTCGCGAACACGTGGAACACGGGTTGATCCACCGACCATCACCACATTATGAATATCATTATTGCGCAATTTCGCGTCGCGCAAAGCTCGCTTACAAGCCCGAATAGCCTTATCAATTAGAGGGTCGACCAAATCATTAAATTGCCGCCGAGTCAGCTTTGCATTTAAATCGCCCAAGCTCACTAGCACCTCGGCCTCGGTGGACAGCGTCTCTTTGGCCTGACGGGCCGCCGTTAACAAACTGCGCTGTTGAAACATATCCAAGCTGGCAATATTGTTCTCTGCCACAAACCACTGTGCGATGGCATGATCAAAGTCATCGCCACCGAGGGCAGAATCGCCACCGGTTGAAAGCACCTCAAACACGCCTTTGGTGAGCTGAAGCACGGATACATCAAAGGTGCCGCCACCCAGATCAAATACTGCGATCGCAACTTCGTCCTGCTGATCAAGACCGTAGGCAACCGCAGCGGCGGTTGGCTCATTTAATAGGCGCAACACATTTAAACCGGCAATTTTTGCGGCATCTTTTGTGGCCTGACGCTGAGCGTCATCAAAGTACGCAGGAACCGTAATGACCACACCGGTAAGTTCACCGCCAAGGGTTTCCTCAGCGCGCTGACCTAGGGCCTTTAGAATTTCAGAAGACACCTGCACGGGCGAAAGATCCCCCGCTCGGGTGCGAAGCTTCACCATATCCTGCCCTAAATCCAGTAACTCATAGGGCGATTTTATGACGTTTTCTTCACCAACAACGTCGGCATAAGAACGCCCCATCAAACGCTTTACCGACAATAGCGTATTTCGAGGATCACCACTTGCCTTCGCTAAGGCCTGCTCACCGACGTTGATACTTGCGTCTTCACCGTAATACACCACAGACGGTAAAAGATGCTTTCCGTCGAGATCCGCCAATGTTTGCGAGCTGCCATTACGAACAGTCGCTACCAGCGAGTTGGTAGTGCCCAGGTCAATACCTACCGCCAACTTACGCTGGTGCGGCTCGGGGGTTTGTCCTGGCTCTGAAATTTGCATCAACATAAGCGGTGTTCGGGCTCCCGACGATAACAATCGTCTTTCTAATAATCGAGTAATTCACTTTCTTTCAATTCAGCTTCGCTGCGCAGCTTTTCCAAAAACTGCAATTTAGCGTAGCTCGCCAATGCCTCATCAAATTGTTGCTGTGCATAGGCCTTTGAAAATATCGACTTTTGCTGATTCGCAGCGCCATCCAAATCTTGATAAAAGCGATCTAATGCCGACTCTGGATCGCTGGCATCCTGCAATTCAGAAAGCTCCTCGCGAAGCTGCATTTGCTGCATTAAAAATTCGGGGTCTTGAAAAGTGGTAGAAGACATATCGCTATCTACACCGGCCAATTTTAGCAAATACGCCGCGCGGCGCGTCGGTGACACGAGGGTTTCGTATGCCTCGTTAATTTGCGATGAATATTGAACTGCGTGTAGACGTTCCCGCTCGCTAGCACCAGCAAAACGATCTGGGTGAGCGCTTTGTTGAAGCTCACGATAACGACGGGTTAAATCAGACTGGTTTACCTCATAACTCTGCGGCACAGCCAGCAGAGCGAAGTAGTTTTCCCGAGGATTAAATTCTGACATAGCATTATGGCCGGCCGGCAGGGCCGCTAGACGGTGAAGCTCTCACCGCAGCCACATTCAGCCGACACATTGGGGTTATTAAATTTTAGACCTTCGTTTAATCCTTCTTTAACGAAGTCTAATTCGGTGCCATCTAAATACACCATACTCTTAGGATCGATATAGACCGACGCCCCATCACGCTCAAAAACCTGATCTTCAGCCTGTGGCTCATCAACAAATTCCAGCACATAGGCCATACCGGAGCAGCCCGATGTCCGCACGCCAATACGAATGCCCAAGCCGCGACCACGACCCTCTAACTGCCGCTTAATATGACCTGCCGCCGCACTGCTAACTGAAACTGGCATCTATTCCTCTCCCGCCGCGACTTAAGACGCAGCTTTTTTCTTACGGTAGTCTGATACCGCGGCTTTGATCGCATCCTCAGCCAATACAGAGCAGTGAATCTTCACTGGTGGCAGAGCCAATTCCTGTGCGATCTCGGTGTTTTTAATGTGCTCGGCCTCTTCCAAGGTCTTGCCCTTAACCCACTCAGTTAATAGCGAGCTTGAGGCAATAGCAGAGCCACAGCCATAGGTTTTAAACTTAGCATCTTCAATAATGCCCTGCTCATTCACCTTGATTTGTAGGCGCATGACGTCGCCGCAAGCCGGCGCACCAACCATACCCGTGCCGATTTCATCAGCGCTGTCGTCAAACTTACCGACGTTGCGCGGATTCTCGTAGTGATCAAGTACTTTTTCGCTATATGCCATGATATCGTCCTCTCGCGCTGAGCTACTTAATGAGCAGCCCATTCAATACTGTCTAAGTCCACACCGTCTTTGTACATATCCCACAACGGTGACAATTCTCGCAATTTATCCACTGCACCACGCACTTGCTTAATGGCGTAATCCACTTCTTCTGGGGTAGTAAACCGCCCAAAAGAAAAACGCAGAGAGCTATGCGCCAGCTCATCATTAAGACCAAGGGCACGCAGCACATAAGACGGCTCCAAGCTGGCAGAGGTACAGGCAGACCCTGATGACACTGCCAAATCTTTTAAGGACATAATCAAAGATTCGCCCTCAACATAAGCCAAACTTACATTCAGGTTACCTGGCAAGCGCTGCTCAAAATCGCCATTCACATGCACCTGTTCGATGTCTTTTAAACCATCCCAAAACTGATTACGCAAAGCCAATGAATGCGCCGCATCCTTTGCCATTTCTTCGCGCGCAATCTCACAGGCTGCACCCATACCTACAATCTGATGAGTTGGTAAAGTACCAGAACGCATACCGCGCTCATGACCACCACCGTGCATTTGCGCCTCTAGGCGGATACGCGGCTTACGGCGCACGTACAAGGCGCCAACCCCTTTGGGGCCATACATTTTGTGAGCCGACATAGACAGCAAATCAACCTTCATTGCCTCCATGTCTATAGTGATTTTGCCGGCGGTTTGCGCAGCGTCCACATGAAAAACAACACCATTAGCGCGACATACTTCACCAATACCGGCGATATCGTTAATGGTGCCGATCTCATTGTTCGCATGCATGATGCTAACCACTACGGTGTCTTCGCGCAGAGCGGCAGCAATTGCTTCTGGCGTAATAAGACCTTTATCAGTGGGATCAAGATACGTCACTTCAAAGCCTTCGCGCTCAAGCTGACGACAGGTATCTAACACCGCTTTGTGTTCAATTTTTGAGGTAATTACATGCTTACCTTTTTTGCTATAAAAGTGCGCCGCACCCTTAATAGCAAGGTTGTTTGATTCTGTAGCACCAGAAGTCCACACAATTTCGCGCGGGTCAGCATTCAGTAAGTCAGCAACCTGGCGACGAGCATTCTCTACCGCCTCTTCTGCCTTCCAGCCAAACAAATGAGAGCGCGAAGCCGGATTGCCAAACACACCTTCAGTGGTCAGGCAGGCCATCATTTTCTCTGCAACGCGGGGATCAACCGGCGTCGTTGCGGAGTAATCCAAATAAATCGGCAATTGCATAAACTGTTCTCCAAATTCCCAGCCGCAGCTGAGAAATACACTAATCTACCGCAGTTAAAATAATCGACTGCGTGTTGCGCGCCCGCTGTAACTGGCGCGCCGAAACATTTTGAACATCACGCCGCTCAACCAAACTAGCCAAACTGATGTCACTTAGAAAATGGTGAATCTGATCACTCAGATCAGACCACAAATTATGAGTCAGACAGGTTTGCCCGTCCTGACAATCACTACTACCTGCACAGCCGGTAGCGTCTACCCGCTCGTCCACCGCATCAATAATTTCAGCGACAAAAATAGTCTCGCTGGGGCGACTCAAACGATAACCACCACCTGGGCCGCGAATACTGCATACCAAATCTTTGCGCCGCAGCTTAGCAAATAGCTGCTCTAAATAAGACAGCGAAATATCCTGCCGCCCAGACACATCGGCTAAACTGATGGGCCCTCGGTCGCCGTACAGCGCCAAATCTAACATGGCTGTCACTGCGTAACGGCCTTTTG
Source organism: Zhongshania marina (assembly GCF_002915595.1). Classification (GTDB taxonomy): domain Bacteria; phylum Pseudomonadota; class Gammaproteobacteria; order Pseudomonadales; family Spongiibacteraceae; genus Spongiibacter; species Spongiibacter marinus_B. The sequence goes on along the minus strand of NZ_PQGG01000035.1, from coordinate 118,797 downwards.
TCGTTAGTCGCATAAGCTCACCTACGTTTTTCTACGGTTCAATTATGCAATAACCTAGCAAAACAGTCAACTTTATACCCGATGGTTTTAGTAGGATTTAAACCAGCAGCGGCGACGAATTATAGAGACTCGTCGCCGCTATCGCCATCTTTCGACTTGGCTTTACGCACCCAATATTGGGTAGAGGTGAGAATGCCCCGCAGAATATTCACCTCCATCTCATCCAAGCGGGTCCGCTGATATAGACGTCGCAGGCGAGTCATGAGTTTTTTAGGTGCCTCTGGCCGCAAAAAATTAATATCCCGCAGCGTTTCCTCTAGGTGAATCAAATAGCGCTCTAGCTCGTCCGCGCCAGCAACCGGCACATCCCAATCTGCCATGTCGTTGCTGCTTAGCTCCTCGCTCAACTGCGCCATCCGCAACTCGTAGCTCAACACCTGCACCGCCATTGCGATATTTAAAGAGCTGTAATCTGGGTTGGCCGGAATATGCACGTGCAAATTACAGCGATGCAATTCCTCATTCGTTAATCCGCGATCCTCGCGACCAAAGACCACCGCTACTTTATGATTTGCTTCCGCCTCTTTGTACGCTCGCTCCATACAGTGACGCGGATCCAACAAGGGCCAAGGCACTGTGCGCTCGCGGGCACTGGTGCCAATAACGAGCTGGCAACCTGCAATAGCATCAGCGAGTGTTTCGCAAACAATGGCCGAATCTAAAACGTCCCCAGCGCTCGCGGCGCGCCATGTCGCTTCATCATGGGGATACTTCTTAGGCTCAACCAAATACAACTGCGACAGGCACATATTCTTCATGGCCCGCGCCACAGCACCGATATTTCCCGGGTGGGAGGTGTTCACCAGCACAATGCGAATATTGCCCAAGGGGCTTGCGGGGGTATCTTGCGGGCTCAAATTCTGCGAACTCATAGTCACGGCTCTTTTTAGGAGCCGCGCATTCTACCAGAAGCCTTAGGCTAGGTCAGCGGCTCCAAACCCATTGCAGCTGTATACCGGCCTCGCCATCTGGCAGCTGATAGCCTTCGCAAATAGCCATATCTGCAATCGCGGCTATTTCATCACCGCAATAAATCAAAGGCAGGCGATCACGCTGCCAAGGCGGGATACCCCATTCCTGAAGTAGTTTTTTTAGGGACTTGCTATGGCCATGTCCTGCAAGCCGACACCGCTCGCCACCGCGCCGAAAGCGCACAGTGAGCTCTCCTTGCGGCGCGAATCGACCACCAGCCTGCGCGCTAAGCTGACCAAGCCCCTCAATGTGGCATGCATGCCCAGTATCCCAATTTAGAACTAGGCCAGAATCGAAGGCCTTATTTACAGGGCTTTCATCGCAGTAAAGACGTCCTTTAAATACCCGCAAGGTGACACCCCCAGCTAAGGAGAACACTGGCTGACTGTCACCGCTAGACGCCAAAAATTGCTCGACAAGCTCATAGCTTTGCGCCCTGTCTATGCGCTGCCCAAACTGCGTAAAAATAAAATGGCGAAGTAGCGCGCGCTGGCGAATAGGCTCTATGCCCCGCAAGGCATTTAGATCAAGAGCCCCATCAGCAGCAGTCATTTTTTTAAGGTCCGCACTCAGGTAAGAGCCCAGCAGCTCCGACGCCTCTGCCTGCAATTCCGCTGCAGCAGCAATGCTATTTCTATAGTTTGGCCACCTCTCAGCCAACACTGGCATGACATGGTGGCGAAGAAAATTACGTCGGTATTGCGTATTGCCATTACTGGGGTCCTCAATCCACTCGAGACGGTGCTCCTCAGCGTAAGCCTCAAGCTCTGCGCGACTGAGGTTTAGCATTGGCCTAAATAATTCACCGCGACCTAAGTTACGCGCCGCAGGCATAGCCGCCAAACCCGCCAGCCCTGCCCCGCGCATTAAACGCAGTAAAAATGTTTCCGCCTGATCATCCTGATGATGGGCCAACAACATTGCGTCATCGTGCTCTACTACGGCCTCAAACACCTCATATCTCGCGGTTCTAGCGAGACTCTCAATACCCTGCCGACTGCCTTGAATAGTTACCCTATGGCACTCAAAAGGAATATTGTACTGGCTGCAAATCGCCTGGCATTGCCCTGCCCAAGCATCGGCGCCAGACTGCAATTGATGATTTACATGAACAGCACATACTTCAGGGAATGACTCGCCAGCAGCAAAAGCACGCTGACGCATAAGCCAAACAAGGTGGAGTAAAACGCGGGAATCGAGGCCGCCGCTATAAGCGACATGCCAGCGTCGGCGCCCAAGATAAGGGGCCAACGCGACTGAAAGATGGGACAGCAGTTGCGCCATAAAAAGCTCCGCACCCCATATATAGCGAATTAGCGGGACTTAAACGAGCAGCCTAGCTAACGCCGTAAGACATTAAACGCTCATAGCGCGTGTCTAGCAGTTCCTTCTCAGACAAGCCCTGCAAACGTGTAATTTGCGCGGCGATATGATCACGAACCCGTGCCGCACTCAAATCGATATCGCGGTGCGCTCCGCCTTGAGGCTCGGGGATAGTCGCATCAACAATGCCCAACTCCTCTAACACGGTGGAGGTCAAACCCATTGCTTCCGCAGCATCCGGTGCAAACTCAGAACTTTTCCAAATAATGTTTGCACAGCCTTCTGGCGAGATAACAAAATAGGTCGAGTATTGCAGCATTGCAATGTGATCACCCACACCGATGCCAAGCGCGCCGCCCGAACTTCCCTCACCAATAACGACACAGACTATCGGCGTTTTTAGGCGTGACATCACCGCAAGGTTTTGCGCAATCGCCTCACTAATACCACGCTCTTCACTATCAATACCCGGATACGCACCAGGTGTGTCAATTAAGGTAACAATTGGTAAATTATAGCGCTCTGCCATTTCCATCAGGCGCAACGCCTTGCGGTAACCTTCAGGCTTTGGCATACCAAAATTACGTTTTACCTTTTCGGTAACACCACGGCCTTTCTCTTGACCAATAACCATAACCGGCTTGCCGTTCAACTTGCCAATGCCCGCCACAATTGCGGCATCATCGCCAAAATGACGATCGCCATGTAATTCATCAAAATCAGTAAAAATACGGCGAATATAATCTAGGGTATACGGCCGCATTGGATGCCGAGCGATTTTAACGACATTCCACGGCGTTAAATTAGAAAATATCTTCTCTGTCAGCTTGCTGCTTTTCTCGCGCAGCTTGGTAATTTCCTCATTGATATTGAGGTCGTTGTCGCTCCCGACTAGCTGCAGCTCTTCGATTTTGGCTTCCAGCTCAGCAATAGGTTGTTCAAAATCAAGATAATTCGGATTCATTGCTCTGTATTATTCGCTCGTCAAATTCCGGAAACACCCACTTTTTACGCAAATAAATGGGCCCATTCATGATGTTGATTATACGTTAATCGTAATTGATCACCACGTTATTTACGCCACACTCGTCACGCAATCGCAGTAATACCTCATCGTTTGGCAGGATTCGCCAATTTTCACCCAAACGGATTCTACCTTTACCTTCGGGTCTCTGGTAGTCAATCACCACCGGACAACGCCCACCCTTTGCTATATGCAGCGCACCTTTAAGACGATCCAAGCCATCATTTTCGAGGGTCTTAGCCGTCACGCTTATCTGTAATTCTTTTGCATTCTGGTCTCGGGCCTCGGCAATGCTACGCACCGATTTAACCCGCATTTTTTTACCACCGCTGTACTCGTCGTTGCTACACACCCCCTCAACGACAATCACCGTGTCTTTCACCAGCTTCTCACGACATTCGTCGTAAGCGTCGCTAAACAAAGCGACTTCTATACGGGCGCTGCGATCATCTAACAACACAAATGCCATTGTATCGCCGCGCTTATTTTTCATCGTCCGCATACTCATTACCAAGCCAGCAATGGTTTGCGGATGTTTTTCTGGATTGAGATCAACAATCTTTTTAGGTACAAAGCGCCGCAGCTCAGACTCGTAATCATCGATTGGGTGTCCCGTAACGTACAAGCCCAGAGTTTCTTTCTCGCCCTGCAAACGCTCCTTGCTGGTCCATCTGCGTACATTTTGGAAGGGCGCGTACACGTCGCGGGTATCAACCGCCAAGGTCTCGCCAAACAAATCTGTCATACCGCTTTCAGTGTTTTTAGCGGATTGCTCTGCGGCCTGCACTGCCTCGGGCATTGCCGCCATTAAGATAGCGCGATCTTCACCTAAATCATCAAAAGCGCCAGAGCGAATAAGTGCTTCAATTGCGCGCTTATTAACTTTGCGCGGGTCGGTGCGCTCACAAAACTCAAATAAGTTTTTAAATGGGCCACCAGCATTGCGCGCCGCAATGATGTTTTCAACTGGGCCTTCGCCCAAGCCCTTTATGGCACCTAAGCCGTACACGATTTGGCCGCGATCATTGACGGTGAACATATACTCGCCTTCATTGACCGAAGGCAATTTATAGTCCAGCTTCATGTCCCGACATTCTTCGATGAAAATAACGATCTTGTCGGTATTATCTAATTCCGAACTCATTACCGCCGCCATAAACGGCGCAGGGTAATGGGTTTTCAACCAAGCGGTTTGATAAGAGACCAGCGCGTAAGCCGCGGAGTGAGATTTGTTAAAACCGTAGCCCGCGAATTTTTCCATCAAATCAAAGATGTTCGATGCAAGATCTTCGGCAAAGCCCTTTTCAACCGCACCTGCCTGAAATAGCACCCGCTGCTTTTCCATCTCTTCAGGCTTTTTCTTACCCATAGCACGTCGCAATAGATCTGCGCCCCCAAGGGTGTAGCCCCCCATTTCTTGGGCGATCTGCATAACCTGTTCTTGGTACAAAATAATACCGTAGGTCGGCCCTAAGACTGGTTTCAAACAATCGTGCTGATATTGAGGATGCGGATACGCCAACTCAGCCCGGCCGTGCTTACGGTTTATAAAGTCATCAACCATACCCGACTGCAGCGGGCCGGGTCGGAACAAGGCCACCAATGCGATGATATCCTCAAAGCAGTCTGGCAATAGACGCTTTATCAAGTCTTTCATGCCACGGGATTCAAGCTGAAACACCGCCGTGGTTTCCGCTCGTTTTAACAAATCAAACGTAGCGCGATCTTGAAGTGGAATTGCCATAATATCCAATGGCTCTTCGTTCACTTTAGCGCGTTGTGCATTGATTATTTTCAGCGCCCAATCAATGATGGTGAGCGTTCGCAGCCCCAAGAAGTCGAACTTAACTAAACCCGCCTCCTCAACATCACTTTTATCAAACTGAGTAACCAACCCACCGCCAGTATCGTCACAATACAAGGGTGAAAAATCAGTCAGCTTTGAGGGGGCAATAACCACACCACCGGCATGTTTACCCACGCCGCGCACAACCCCTTCAAGTTGCACGGCCATATCCCAAATTTCTTGGGCGGCCTCGTCATTGGCGAGAAACTCCCTGAGAACCTCTTCCTGTTCATAGGCCTTAGCGAGGGTCATCCCCACTTCAAAGGGAATCATTTTTGACAATTTGTCGGCAAGACCATAGGCCTTGCCCTGCACTCGGGCGACATCCCGCACCACCGCTTTTGCAGCCATAGTGCCGAAGGTAATAATTTGACTAACCGCATCGCGGCCGTAATTATCGGCAACGTAGTTAATAACCCGATCGCGCCCATCCATACAAAAGTCGACGTCAAAATCGGGCATCGATACCCGCTCGGGATTCAAAAACCGCTCGAAAAGTAAGTCGTACTGAATGGGGTCAAGGTCAGTAATTTTTAAAGCGTAAGCAACAAGGGAGCCGGCGCCCGAACCCCGACCAGGGCCAACGGGAATGCCATGATCCTTAGCCCACTGAATGAAATCCATTACGATTAAGAAATAGCCGGGGAATCCCATTTGGAGGATGACGTTTAATTCAAAATCCAAACGCTCACGATATTCTGTTTGATACGCGGCAAAATCAGCAGAACTGCTATCAAATAAAAATTCTAACCGTTCATCCAAGCCCTTGTGACAAAGGTCGCGAAAAAACTGCTCCTGAGTCAGCCCATCAGGGATGGGGTATTCTGGAAGGTAGTAAGTACCAAGCTGGATAGTGAGGTTGCAGCGCTTTGCGATTTCTACACTGTTCTGTAAAGCCTCTGGAATATCAGCAAAGAGTGCCTGCATTTCTTCGGCACTGCGCAGGCACTGCTGCTCGCTATAATTTCGTGGCCGCCGTGGATCGTCTAAAACCCGACCATCGCGAATACATACCCGCGCTTCGTGCGCGTCAAACTCATCGGAATCTAAAAACCGAACATCGTTAGTCGCCACAACCGGGCAATCAGCCTGCTCTGCCAAAGCAACCGCAGCGTGCAAATATTCATCTTCGTTCTGACGACCAGTGCGCTGTAATTCAATATAAAAACGATCAGGAAAAACACCGAGCCAGCGAGCCAAACTCACAGAAGCAAGATCGTGCTTACCACTCAACAATAATTGACCTACATCGCCTTCACGGCCGCCAGACAAGGCAATAAGCCCTTCATTCGCTTGTTCGATCCAGCTGCGCTTTACATAGGCGCGACCGAGATACTGACCTTCCAAATACGCCCGAGACATCAATTCGGTAAGATTACGGTAGCCCGTTTGATTCTGCGCCAACAGACAAAGTACGCTGGTTTGATCCGGGTCATCGTCATCGCGAACCAATAAATCGCTGCCAAATATTGGTTTAATTCCCGCGCCGGTTGCCGCTTTTTGAAACTTTATCAGTGCATAAAAATTATTTAGATCGGTAAGCGCCACCGCCGGCATATTTAACTCGGCAACTCGCTTTGCCAGCGCTTTAACTCGAACTAAACCATCTACTAGAGAGTATTCGGAGTGCACCCGCAGATGAACAAATTGATCTGAGATCATGATTCCGCCTCCACTATCGCACGTACCGGTGCGTAGCTACGTCGGTGAATCGGTGTAATTCCCAGCTGCTTTAAAGCCTCTAAATGCACTTTGGTTGGATACCCTTTGTGCCCCGCCATACCGTAGCCAGGATAAACAGTATCGAACTCAGCCATTTCTCTATCTCGAGTTACCTTGGCCAATATGGACGCGGCGGCAATGGCAGGCACCCGACTATCGCCCTTCACCACCGCTTGCGCGCGGTAGGGCCAATTGGGCACGCGATTACCATCAACCAGTACGAACTCAGGCTGCACACTCAATCCCGCAACGGCGCGATGCATTGCCAGCAGGCTGGCTTGCAAAATATTTAATTCGTCGATTTCTGCGACCGACGCCCTTGCTATACAAAAACTCAAGGCCTTTTCTTTTATTTCAAGATACAGCGCTTCGCGACGTTTTTCCGTTAGTTTTTTAGAATCATTCAAACCGGCAATTGGATTATTAGGATCAAGAATCACCGCTGCCGTTACAACATCTCCGCACAAAGGGCCGCGACCAACTTCATCAACTCCGGCCGTTAATAGCGGGACATCAAACTCAGCAAATAAGTCATCGATCTCAGGCATGCGCTACTCCCGCACACTGCAACACGACGTCTGCGGCGCGCTCACTCGCCTCTTTCGCCAATTGTCGATGAATAGTCTGGAATTCCGAAATTAAGGCCTCACGATGATTCGCATTATTTAACTGCTCTAGCAGCAACGGACCAATGACCTCTGCACAAACCTCGTCTTGCAGTAATTCAGGCACCAAAGCTCGCTGGGCTAATAAATTAGGCAAAGAGAAAAACGGCGTTTTCACCAAGCGAGATAATAATTTATACGACCATTTACCAAAACGATAAGCAACTACCATCGGCCTCTGTAATAACAAGGCCTCAAGGCTGGTGGTGCCCGACGCCATTAAAACAACATCGGATGCCGCCATCACCGTTCGCGATTGACCAAGTACAACCCGCACCGGCAAATCACGAGATAGCGCGGCGATAGCCTGCAAGATTTGCTGCTTACGTTCCAAGTTTGCCGCTGGGATTAAAAATTCGATATTTGGCTGAGCACGTCGCAACCACTGGGCGGTATGAAGGAAAGGAGCGATTAGTTGAGCAACTTCGCCGCCGCGACTGCCAGGTAAAATAGCCAGCACAGGATGGCCGTCCTCAACATCCAGCTCTGTACGTGCCACGGCACGCTGATCTTCCATAGAAATCTGATCTGCCAAGGGATGACCAACACAGGTCACCGGCACACCATGTTCTTGATAAAAATGCTCTTCGAAGGGGAACAAGGTCAGCATGTGATCTACCGCTTTGGCGATTTTTTTCACTCGACCTTGCCGCCAAGCCCACACTGATGGACTGACATAATGAAGCGTTTTAATTCCGCGCTGACGCAGAAATAGCTCGATATTTAAATTAAAGTCAGGGGAATCAATTCCAATAACAATCGCCGGTTGCCAGCTTAGAAAATGTGACTTTAATAAACGCCGCAAACGAAGCAACTCAGGCAGACGCTTTAGGGGTTCTACAATCCCCATCACCGACAGACGATCCATTTCGCACAGGCTACGACAGCCCTGCTCAATCATCAGTGGCCCGCCGACTCCTTCGAACTCCGCATCAGGATAGCGTTGCTTAATGGCGCGAATTAAATCAGCGCCCAAAATATCGCCGGAGGCCTCTCCAGCGATAATACCGATTCGCATTGCAGTCATAAAATAGCCATTTGTCGCGGCCGAGTGGTGTAAATTAACGCACTATACCGCGCTGAGATTGTTTCAATGAGTCCGCCAGTAATTGCACCTCGGGAAACTCCGCAGCAATAGGTGCCAATGCCTGCAGGGCTTCTTCGACGGTATTATTCTGACGGTAGATAATTTTATAGCCACGGCGAATAGCGGCAATGCTCTCTGGGCTAAAACCGCGTCTTTTTAAACCTTCGCTATTGATTGTCTTAGCTTCTGCTGGGGTGCCACTTACCGTAACGTAAGCCGGAACATCTTTGCTTATACCGCAACCAAAGCCAGCGAAACTATGGGCACCAATATGACAAAACTGATGCACCAAGGTAAATCCACTCAGTATGGCCCAGTCGCCAACCACAACATGACCCGCAAGCGCCGCATTATTAACGAGTATGCAATTGCTGCCGATAACAGAATCGTGACCGACATGCACATACGCCATCAGCAAATTTTTGTCGCCAATAATTGTCTTGCCGCGATCTTGAATGGTGCCACGATGAATCGTCACCCCTTCGCGAATCACATTATCATCGCCAATGATTAGCTCAGTGGGCTCACCCTTGTATTTTAGATCAGGAGTATCATCGCCAACGGTTGAGAATTGATAAATACGATTATTCTTACCGAGCTTTGTTGGACCCATCAGCACAACGTGGGAGCGAATATCGCAGCCTTCGCCAATTTCGACGTCGGCACCGACCATAGTCCAAGGACCGATCTTTACACCAGCACCAATCACCGCGCTCGGATCGATTATCGCGCGGGGATCAACCATTGCCGTAGGATGGATATTATCTGTCACTATCAACGCTGCCGATCAATACACAAAATTGTTGCCGAGCAAGCCAGTTTATCTTCAACATAAGCTTGGCAATCAAATTTCCACAAACCCTTTTTATCAGAGACGTATTGCGCCTTTAATATTAATTGGTCACCCGGCACTACTTGGCGTTTAAAACGGGCATTATCGACACCCGCAAACATATAGATAGAACCTTCCGAAGGCTTTTTATCTAGGGTCTTAAAGCCTAAAATACCCGCAGCTTGCGCCATTGCCTCGATAATCAATACGCCAGGCATGATGGGTAAGCCTGGGAAATGACCGTTAAAATGATTTTCGTTTCCGGTGACATTTTTTATCGCGACAATTGATTCGCCAAGCGTTAATTCCAGTACGCGATCAACTAATAAAAATGGATAGCGTTGCGGCAGGTATTCCTTTATTTCATTTATGTCCATCAGCATGTCTCAGCCTTCACCCTCATCTTTAGTCTTTAATTGCTTTTCTAAGAATGCCACACGCCGGTAGAGCTCATCGAGCTTGCTAAATCGCGCAGCGTTTTTTCGCCATTCGGTAGATTCCGCGACTCCGAACGTACCAGAGTATGATCCCGGCTGTAATATTGACTTAGTTACCATGCATCGCGCGGTAATGTGTACATTGTCGGCAATTGTAATATGCCCAACCACTCCAACGTTACCCGCCAGAGTACAATTTTTACCAATAACAGTACTTCCCGCCACTTGGCAGCAACCGGCCATTGCAGTGCCGTCACCGATAACGACGTTGTGGGCAATCATGGTTTGATCGTCGAGAATAACACCATTGCCAATAACAGTATCATCTAAAGCACCGCGATCAATGCTAGAGTTTGCACCAACCTCAACCTTATTCCCGATTTTCACCCCACCTAACTGGTGGATTTTCTCCCAACCATTTGGCCCTGGCGCAAATCCAAAACCATCACCACCGATGACTACGCCGGAATGAACAATGCATTCATCACCAATATTCACTCCATGGTAGATCGTTACATTAGCGTGGATATAGCAATATTTGCCGATACAGCTACCGCGACCAATTACCACCCCCGGCGCAATGACGGTTCCCTCACCGATTTCTACGCCTTCCTCGACGACACAATTTGCACCGATTGATACCGAGCTGTGAATATTCTCAGCCACGACAACCGCGCTTGGGTGCACACCTGCACGAGGTTTAACAAAGGGGTCAAACAAAGCACTAGCACGGGCGTACAGCAAGTACGGCTGATCCGTAAGCAAGCAGTTACCGGTATAGTCCACCGCCATATTGGGGTGAAGAATCACCGCTCCAGCCATGGTGCTTTGAAGAGTAGATTTGAACTTTATATTGGACAAAAAACTTAAATGTTCTGGCCCCGCTGAGCTTAGGGGTGCCATCCCCGCTAAAACCGTGTCAGGCCGCCCTTTGAACTCAAGTCCAAGAGCGGCCGCAACTTCAGCAAGGCTGAACGTTTTTTGTGCAGACATTACTTCGCTTGGTTCAACTTATCAGCCACTTTTGCAGTAATGTCAAAAGTGGCATCAGCGTGAAGAACTTGCTTGCGTGGCAATAACAAACCGATGTTCTCTGCCTTAATTAAATCTGGCAGAATTTTTTGCAGTTTAGGGCCAAGCTCTTGAAGAATTGACTGGGCTTCTTGCTGATTAGCCGCTTCAATTTTACGTGCCAAATGCTCGCCATCTTCACGGGCTGAATCAATTTTATTTTTAGTTGCTTGACGCTGTTCTGCGCTCAAAATATCGAAATCACGCTGAAACTGCTCAACTTGCTTGTCGTAATTTTTCTTTAATGCTTCCAGCTCTGCAACATTCTTTTTGTACTCAGATTGATTACGCATAGCGGTCAATCGCTTTTTCGCTACTTCCGTATTCAACACCGCGGCTTCTACATCAAATACAGCAATACGACCTTCGGCCATAGCGCCGCAAGCCCAAAACACCATCACTGTTGCCGCGATTAACTTAGAAAACTTCATATACAACTCCTGCTGATTATTGTGCAACTAAATTAAAAACCTAAATTTAAATTAGAAACTACGTCCCAATGAGAACTGGAATATCTCAGTTTCATCTATCCGTTCCGCATTCAAGGCCCTACCAAGACTAAACGTCAGCGGCCCAAAACCGGTAATCCACGTCGCCCCAACACCAACAGACATACGTAAATTCGAAGCATCTGGCTTAGAGCAATTCAACTGCGTTGTGCTACATTCAGTGCTGAATACATTCCCCGCGTCAAAGAAGAAACCGCTGCGTACAGAGCGCTGATCTTTCACAAAAGGAAGCGGGAATAATAATTCGATACTACCTTCTACTAAGACGTTGCCACCGAAGGGGTCAGGGTCACGTCTAAAGCTACTGGAACTATCCACCACCAATTGCCCAGTTACCGGATCCAAAACATAGGCGCCCTGTGCAGACAGAGCCAAGGCATTACCCGAGGCATCAATCGCAGTCGCCGCCTGGCTAATACGATAAATATCAGCATCCGAGCTACGTGGGCCTAGAGTATTAGCCTTATAGCCCCGCACCGAACCAAAACCACCGGCATAGAAGTTTTCATAGAACGGCAGATTTTCTAGCTCGCCATAACCATCGCCATAACCAAGTTCAGTTCTAAACCGCAAGGTGAAGCTATTGCTAATCGGGAGGTAAATCTGTCCTTCATATCCTAATTTATAGTATTCAAGATCGGAGCCTGGCACCGCTACCTCTAAAGACAGCGACTGCGAGGCACCGCGTGTCGCTAAAAGGCCTCTATTCAAAGTAGATTGGCGCCACGAGATACCGGCGGTAAAGTTATCAAACTCATCGCCATATTTATCCAAAAAGCCTTCTTCTCCACTATCAACCAAGGCTGTTTCGGGTAGATTGCTGATATCCTCAAGCACTTCTGCCGCCGTATAAGTACCCGTTGCTGAATCAAGACGGCTAATAAAATAATTATCGATTGCATCTAATATACGTGGGCTACTTTTAATTTCTTTTACCGCGCTAACGCCCGCCTCGATAGATGTTCTATTAAAGCCAAGATCAAAGCCCAAGCGCTCAGTTTCCGATATTGGATAACCGAAGTTAACGCTTGTACCGTAAGTATCCGAGGTATAACTAGCGACGTTGATTTCTTCGTAATCAGTGGTGCGGTAAAAAACCGAGAAACCTCTGCTTACGCCATCTTCCGTAAAATACGGATCGAGATAACTGAAATTAGCACTGGTGGCAAAGTCACTGCGCGACACACCAAAGCCAACCTGCTTACCCGTACCAAAGAAATTATTTTGCTGAATATTGGCGCTCAACAATAGACCACTATCCTGCGAGAAACCAACGCTAGCACCCAAGCTACCGGAGCTTTGCTCTTCAACAGAGTAGCGCAGGTCTATAAGATCGTCTGTGCCAGGGACTTCGAGGGTGTCGACCTTGGCCTCTTTAAAATAACCTAGGCGCTCTAAACGAATTCGCGACAACTCAATTTTATCTGCAGATGCCGGCGCACTTTCAATTTGGCGCATTTCGCGACGCAGCACTTCGTCTGAAGTCCGCGCATTACCTTCAAAGTCTATGCGTCGCACATATGTACGCTTACCTGGATCAATAAAGAACTTTAGATCTACGGTTTTATCTTCTTCGTTGCGCTCTGGAATTCCGCGAACCTTGGCGAAGTTATAGCCTTCATTACCTAAACGCTTGGTAATAAACTCCTCAGTACTCGTTACTAGCGCCTGAGAAAACACCTGTCCCTTCTGCACTAATACAAAGCGCTTCAAATCGTCTTCTGGCAGCACTAAGTCGCCTGAGAGCTCGGCGTTACTTACCGTGTACTTATCACCTTCAATTACGTTCACAGTAATATATACCGATTTGCGATTCGGGCTTATCGCAACCTGAACAGAGTCGGAATTAAAAAGCAGGTAACCGCGATCAAGATAATAAGAATTTAGCTTTTCTAAATCGCCTTTTAACTTCTCACGCGAATACTTATTACTGCTGCTAAAGAATGAAAAGAAACCACCGGTTTTTAACTCAAATAGATCCAGCAGGGTGTCATCGTCATAGACGGTATTACCCACAATATTGATGTGCTCAATAGTTGCATTACTGCCTTCATCAATATTGATGCTGATTGACACGCGGTTGCGAGGCTCAGCCACGACATCTGTTTCGATGCTCGCGTCATAACGGCCCTGCGACACATATTGCCGTGTCAGCTCCATTTTCATGCCGTCAAGGGTCGAGCGTTTAAACACCTGCCCTTCAGCCAAACCAGCATTCTTAAGACCATCAAGCAGCGCTTCAGTCGCCAAGGCCTTATTACCTTCCAAGTTGATCGCGCTAATCGCGGGACGCTCAACCACCCGTATAACAAGGACGTCGCCGTCCATACCAATTTGAATATCGTCGAAGTTACCTGTACCGAACAGGGCCTTAGACGCATTGGCCACCGAGCGACTACTCACTTGGTCACCAATACTTATCGGCAGTGCCGAGAACACCGTTTCAGACGATATACGCTGTAAACCTTCTACGCGGATATCTGAGATCGGCAGTGAATTTTGGCCGAGAGCGTGCATGCTCATCGACAGTAGGAAAAAACTAAGAGCTAAAAAGCGTTTCATCAACAGCTAAAAACCAAGGCTCTGGGCCGACACCAAATAAAACCGGCGCTGCCACTGTGTAAGATTAAAAGCATTGCATCGTCTTAAAGACTAAAGGCGCAACACATCGTTATATAAAGCAAAAACCATCACAAATACCACTAACACCAAGCCCAGCTGATTAGCCCAGACCTGCACCTGCTCTGCCACAGGCTTACCGGTCGCCCACTCTACCAGAGCGTAGACAATATGCCCGCCATCTAATACGGGAATCGGTAATAAATTCAAAACAGCTAGACTGATACTCAACAATGCCAAAAATGTCAGCCAGGCAAAAAATCCGTACTGCACCGAAGAGCTCGCCACTTTAGCAATGGTTATCGGCCCACTCAAGTTTTTCGGTGACAACAAGCCCATCAACATCTTTTTTATTGACGATAAAGTGAAGGCGCTCATCTTCCAGGTTTTGTCAACTGCTGCAACCGCTGCGCCAACAACACCATATTGCATAGTGCGCTGCATCGACTCAGGCCATGCCGGCATAGCAACACCCACGCCAACATAACCATAGGCATGGGACTCATCGTCCAGTTTGCGCTCAGGGGTAATGTTTAAAATAAGCTGTCGATTATCACGCTCAACCAGCACTGAAACCGACTCTTCAGGTCGCTGGCGAACATATTCCACCCACTCCTGCCAAGTGCCCATAGACTGACCATCCGCAGCCACGACCAAATCACCGGTCTGCATACCGCCAAGTTGCGCCGGACTGCCGGCTACCACGGTTTCTATTTTCGGCACTACTTCAGGCACAAATAAGGTCACGCCTAGCTCACGAACCGGATTGGGCTCTTCAATATCGTGCATCCAGTCGCTCAAGGTCACGACATTTTCCGTCACCACGTCAGTATCCGCCGAACGCATCGTAAAATGTACTTCGCCATTTTCACCTATGCGCTCTAAAAGCTGCATCTGGAGCGCTTCCCAGGTTGGCGTAGGCTCACCATCAACGGTTAAAAACTCCTGACCAGCGGTTATACCAGCTTGCTCAGCCAATGATCCAACGTCCACCTTAGAAACAACAGGAGCAACACCACTGACGCCATTCAGAAAAACCAGCCAATAGACAAACACCGCCAAAACAATATTTGCCAGTGGTCCGGCCGCGGCAATGGCAATGCGTGAACGGGGCGATGCACGATTAAACGCCTGCTCCACTAACTCGTCGGGAACAGGGCCCTCACGCTCGTCTAACATTTTAACGTAGCCACCCAGAGGAATACCGGCGACCACATATTCGGTTCCGCTGCGGTCAGACCACGACAGCAGAGGTTTGCCAAAGCCAATCGAAAAGCGCAAAACCTTAACGCCACAGCGCCTCGCAACCCAAAAATGGCCGAATTCATGCACCGCCACCAAAATAGCGAGGGTTAGCAGTGTCACCACAATTGTTTGCAACATATCTAGCACGTTTTTTTGCCCTATCGCGCCAAGCAGCCCAGTAAATAACGACTGCTCAAAAGCCTTTTAAAATTTCATTAAGTCGATGTTTTATAGGAAATTATTTCCATCGCGCAACGTCGAGATTCATTATCCGCTTGTTGGACATCCGCTAACGATTGCGGTTCAACAATCTCTACCTTGTGCATCACTTCTTCGATCACCGTCGCGATATCGATAAAACCTAGGCGACCGTCTAAAAACGCTTCCACCGCCAACTCATTAGCAGCATTCAATACCGCTGGTGCGGTTCCGCCCCGTTTCGCCGCTTCACGCGCCAGCCGCAAACAAGGGAAACGCTGCTCGTCTGGTGCTTCAAAATCCAAGCGCGCTTGCATAATGATATCCAAAGCACCAACTCCCGATGCGATACGCTCTGGCCACGCCAATGCATGAGCGATAGGCGTTCGCATATCGGGGTTTCCAAGCTGTGCCAATACCGAGCCGTCAATATACTCAACCATAGAGTGAATAACACTCTGAGGATGAACGACGATATCTATTTTCGATGCATCGGTGTGAAAAAGCCAGCAGGCCTCAATAAGCTCTAAGCCTTTATTCATCATGGTTGCGGAATCGACCGAGATTTTACGCCCCATAGACCAATTAGGGTGTGCACAGGCTTGATCTGGGCTAACGTCACTTAACTGATCTAACGGCGTTGTCCGAAATGGCCCACCTGAGCCAGTCAGTAAAATTCGCTGAACACCATTAGAAAATGGATTTTCCTTGCGCCCATCAGTCTGACTGCAGTTCGGAAGGCATTGAAATATGGCGTTATGCTCGCTGTCTATGGGCAACAAAGTCGCACCATGACGCTCTACCGCATCCATAAACAGAGGCCCCGCCATTACCAAGGCTTCCTTATTGGCCAGCAAGACCTTCTTGCCCGCCTCAACCGCCGCCATTGTTGGCATCAAGCCAGCCGCACCAACAATCGCCGCCATCGTGACATCCGCCTCCCGCGCTACTGCGCACAGGCCAGCATTACCACTCAATACTTCGGTCTTTAGACCCTCTTCAGCGAGACGAACAGCAAACGCCTGCGCGAGCGTGGCGTCTGCCAATACCGCATAACGGGGTGAAAAAACTTCTATTTGATTAAACAGGGCATCCACGCTGTGGTTTGCCGTTAACGCATAGACCCTGTATCGCTCAGGGTGACGCGCCAATACATCTAGGGTGCTAACGCCAATGGAGCCGGTAGACCCCAACACAGTGACCGACTGCATTACACCCATCCCGTTGCCATTAAACCTAAAGCAAATACCGGCGCCGCGGCGGTAATACTGTCTATACGATCCATAATACCGCCATGCCCAGGCAAAAGTTGCCCACTATCCTTAATGCCGCGGTGACGCTTGACCATACTTTCCAGCAAATCCCCCAAAACCGAAGCCAATACCGTTACCGTCACAAGGCAAAGCAAAGGCAACAATCCTGTAGGAATGGCGCCGGGCGACACCTTGGCCAATAAAACCCACAAAATTGTCGCCAATAAAACGGTAGACGCTAAACCGCCCCAGAATCCCGCCCAAGACTTACCTGGACTCACCTCAGGGGCAAGCTTGGCTTTACCGAAGGCACGACCAACAAAGTAAGCACCAATATCTGCAGAGGCAACAAGCGCAATGACCGACAAAATCAACCATACGCCGCCCTCTAAGCTACGCAAATAACAAAGCGCTAGCCACGCCGGCACCAATACCAGCATGCCGATTAAGCCCCGCATCCACAGCGAGCCCCAGAGCCCCGCGCTTAATGGATAGGACTTAACCCAAAGCAGCGCGATAGCCCACCAGAGACTGGCGGCAATCACGATCTCCTTCACTTCAGACTGATCAACACCGGCGAATAAATTTGTTTTCCATGCTGCCGCCGCCATTAAGGCCGCGCATACCAACACATAGCTAATTCTAGAAACCTTGCTCGAAAGCCCACTAAGATCTGACCACTCCCAAGCGGCGAGCAAGACGATAAGACCAAACACCACCGATAAAACCGGCATAGAAAGGTAGGCAAGCGCAGCCAATAGGGCCAAAACAATCACCACCGCAGTGATGATTCGCTGCTTCAACATAAACTGACTCCCCTAGTCCGGCGCTTCGCCATTATTATCGTTTTCTCGACCACCAAACCGACGGTCTCGACGCGCATAGGCGTCAAGCGCCTTATCCAACTCTTGAGCATCAAAATCTGGCCAAAAGCAGTCTGTAAAATACAATTCGCTATAGGCGAGCTGCCAAAGTAAAAAATTACTAATCCGCTGCTCGCCCGCTGTGCGGATACAGAGATCAGGCTTAGGAACGTCCGCGAGGGCTAGGTGGCTATCGAACAACTCCACCGTGAACTCATCGCTCGTCAACTCCCCTGCTTTTACCTTTTCTGCGAGTACTTTAGCAGCACTAACGATATCCCACTGCCCGCCATAATCAACCGCAATGACCAGCTGGGTATCGCGGTTAAATCGCGTTAATTGCTCGCTATAATCCATCTGCTTGCGCAGGGCAGACGAAAATTGGCTGCGCTCGCCAATAAAGCGCATACGTACGCCATCGGTATGTAACTGTTTAGTTTCGCTGTCAAGATAACTAGAAAACAGCCGCATCAAGGCTTGAACCTCTAGCGTCGGACGCTGCCAATTTTCACTGGAAAAGGCAAACAGCGTGACAATTTCAACGCCGCGCTCGCGGGTTTGCTTTAACAGGGGACGTATCACCTCAACACCAGCGCGGTGGCCAGCAGAGGATTTTAAACCGTGTTGTTTAGCCCAGCGATTGTTGCCATCCATAATGATGGCAACATGTCGAGGAACACTATTAGGCGCGGGGTCCCGCGTTGTTACTGCCATTGAAGCACGTCAGCTCGCCGTCAAATTTCCATCAGGTCGGCTTCTTTTGCCACCAGTGATTTATCGACCTCAGCAATATACTGATCAGTGATTTTCTGCACTTCGTCCTGCGCGCGACGCTCTTCGTCTTCGCTGATTTCTTTCTCTTTCAGCAAATCTTTCAAATCAGACAGTACATCACGGCGCGCATTGCGAATTGATACTCGCGCACTCTCAGCCTCTTGGCGGGCTTGCTTAATATAGCCCTTGCGAGTTTCTTCCGTCAGCATGGGCATCGGGATACGTATTACGCTGCCCGCCGTACTTGGGTTAAGACCCAAATCTGACTTCATAATGGCTTTTTCAACATCGGGAACAATGTTCTTTTCCCACGGCGTCACCGTCAATGTTCTGGCATCTTCAACACCGATATTTGCCAATTGCGACAGCGGCGTGTCGGTGCCGTAATAAGAAACCCGCAGACCATCTAGCAAGCTAGGGTGTGCGCGACCGGTGCGAATTTTATTAAAATTAGTGCCTAAGGCCTCTATGGTCTTGGCCATACGCTGTCTAGCGTCATCCTTTAAATCATTTATCACGGCGTTTCTCCTCGCGCGTTGCGGCGGCGCCAACCAGAGTACCCTCTTCGCCACCCACCACTATATTCAATAAAGCTCCCTGCTGCTCCATAGCAAACACTCGCAGCGGCATATTATGGTCTCGACATAGGCATATCGCCGTCAAATCCATAACTTCTAGCTTTTTATCTAACACTTCATCGTAACTAAGGTAATCATACTTCACCGCGTCGGGATCGCGCATCGGATCTGCGCTATAAACACCGTCTACCTTAGTTGCTTTTAATACCAAGTCCGCATCAACCTCAATACCGCGCAAGCACGCTGCAGAGTCGGTTGTAAAAAACGGATTGCCCGTGCCCGCGGCAAAAATCACTACCTCACCACGCGACAACAAACGGATCGCCTTACGGCGGTCATAATGATCAACAACCCCACTCATAGGAATTGAAGACATTACCGAAGATTTTATATTACTACGTTCTAGCGCATCGCGAAGTGCCAAAGCATTCATCACGGTCGCCAACATGCCCATATGATCGCCAGTAACACGATCCAAGCCCGCTGCTTGCAGCGCTGCGCCGCGGAATAAATTACCGCCACCAACAACCAAACCAACCTGCACGCCAATGCCGACCAACTGACCAACTTCAAGCGCCATGCGGTCCAACACTTTAGGATCAATACCGAATCCCAGGCTTCCCATCAAAGCCTCACCGCTTAATTTAAGCAGTATGCGCTTGTATTTCTTATCCCGACTTTGGCTAGACATTTTTTACCCCACCACATTACACGATATTTTAAAGACACCTGCATATCGCCTAAAGTAAAGCGGGGCCCGCAGGCCCCGCTAACTTAGTGGCTTAGCCTTTCAGCTGAGCAGCCACCTCGGCGGCAAAGTCTACTTCTTCTTTCTCGATACCTTCACCCACTTCAAAGCGAACGAAAGACTGAATGTCAGCATTGCCACCCTTCAGTAATTTGCCCACTGACAACTCAGGATCCTTAACAAAAGGCTGATCAACCAATGAGTTTTCAGACAGGAACTTGCGAATCCGGCCGTCAATCATCTTCTCGATAATTTCAGCTGGCTTGCCACTTTCAGCAGCTTGAGCAGTGAAAATTTCGCGCTCTTTCGCGATCTCTTCTTCTGGCATATCCTCAGATTTGGCAACACGTGGGTTTGTTGCTGCAACGTGCATAGCAACATCGCGGGCCAGCTCTGCATCGCCACCTTTCAGCGCAACCAAAACCGCAATGCGATTATTAGAATGCACATAGCTGTCTACAACGCCATTTTCAGCGCTAACAACTAAAGTACGGCGAACAGAGATGTTCTCACCAATTTTTTGAACCAGAGCCTCACGAGCAGATTCCAACTCGCCGCTCATCAACTCAGCCACGTCAGCTGCTTTGGTTGCGAAGGCTTTATCAACAACCTGGGCAACAAATGCTAAGAAGCCAGCATCACGCGCAACGAAGTCGGTTTCGCTATTAACTTCAACAACAACGCCATAGCTGCCATCTTCAGCAACTTTAGTGCTAACTACACCGTCTGCCGCAGTACGACCAGCTTTTTTAGCCGCCTTCATACCGCTAGACTTGCGCATTTCTTCAATCGCCAAATCGATGTCGCCGTTCGCGTCGTTCAGTGCTTTTTTGCACTCCATCATGCCAAGGCCAGTACGATCACGTAGTTCTTTAACCATTGATGCTGTTACAGCCATCCTAAAATCCTCTTAATTACATCAAGGCGCTTCTGCACAAGTATCTATTTCCCCTCTGCGACAGCTTCGTGCGCGAACCTTAGCTACGAAACGTAAGCTGCAATTCTTGCGCGACACCATGTGATCAGAGTAGAAATACCCTACTTATCCATAGCCTCCTTAAGTGTGTTAATTCAAGTTTGAGATCAGACACGAAAATAATGCATCTGCTCAGTCAATATCCAAAAAAAGGGGGCCGTGCCCCCTTTCGCAGACTGCTTGGCGGCCAAATTACTCGGCGGCGCTTTCGCCTTCTGGTGCAGCTACTTCAACAAACTCGTCTTTAGCAACAACGTCGTTTGCGGCAGCGTTAATAGCCACATCAGCAACAGCAGTAACGTACAACTTAATGGCGCGAATTGCGTCATCGTTACCAGGAATAACAAAATCAACGCCATCTGGGTTGCTGTTTGTATCAACAATACCAAACACTGGAATACCCAGCTTGTTGGCTTCTTGAATAGCAATACGCTCGTGATCTACGTCGATAACGAACAATGCATCAGGCAGACCAGACATGTCTTTAATACCGCCAATAGAGCGCTCTAACTTCTCCATATCACGGCGACGCATCAACGCTTCTTTTTTGGTCAATTTGTCAAAAGTACCGTCTTGGCTTTGCGCTTCTAACTCACGCAGGCGACGTACAGACTGACGAATAGTTTTGTAGTTAGTGAGCATGCCGCCCAACCAACGGTGGCTTACAAAAGGCATACCGGCACGGGCAGCTTGCTCGCCAATAATCTTGCTTGCAGCACGTTTAGTACCAACAAACAGGATTTTGTTCTTATTTGCTGCCATTTTAGCAATGGCATCCAGCGCATTGTTCATTGCTGGAACAGTGTGCTCGAGGTTGATAATGTGGATCTTGTTACGCGCACCAAAAATGAAAGGAGCCATTTTTGGATTCCAGTAACGAGTCTGGTGACCAAAGTGAACGCCGGCTTGCAGCATTTCACGCATACTTACATGAGACATGATATTTCCTTAATAAACATCGGGTTACAAACTTGCAGAGATCCCATAACCCAACCCCAACTCACGTTGAAGCACCCGGGATTACGTGCCGATTCCTGCGCGTCATTAATCCAATAATAGCTCGAGCCATTATTGGGGCGCGTATTTATACCACAGAGCCCTAATCACATAAAGTAGAAACCGCTTTTGACGCTAAAATTCTGCGATGCCTTCGCTACCCATAAAGCGATGGTTTACAATAGCCGGCTTTGAATCGCCAAATGAAGCCGCGCACCGGTACAGCCCTATGAATGTAAGCATTAAAACGCCTGAACAAATTGCCGCCATGCGGGTCGCCGGCCGACTCGCCGCAGACGTTCTTGAAATGATCACCCCCTACGTCAAGCCAGGTATCAGTACCGGCGAGCTCGATAAGATTTGTCACGACTATATAGTCAATGTGCAGAACGCCATCCCTGCTCCCTTAAACTACAATGGCTTTCCCAAGTCTATATGCACCTCGGTCAACGAAGTGATTTGCCACGGCATTCCCTCCGACAAAAAAATTCTGAAAGATGGCGACATCCTGAATATTGACGTCACCGTGATAAAAGACGGCTGGCACGGCGACACCAATCGCATGTATTACGTTGGCAACGTCCCCGAACACGCCAAGCGCCTGTGCGAAGTCACTCAAGAATGCCTATATCAGGCTATTGCACTGGTTAAACCAGGCTGCACCTTGAGCGAGATTGGCACGGTAATCGCCAAACACGCACGGGGCAAACACTACAGCGTGGTAGAAGAATACTGCGGCCACGGTATCGGCCTCGTCTTTCATGAAGACCCACAAGTTCTTCACTACGGTGAAGGCTATAACCGCCGCAACGATTTAGTATTAAAAGAAGGCATGACCTTCACCATAGAACCCATGATCAACGCCGGTAAAAAACAAACCAAGCTAAACACCAAAGATGGCTGGACGGTCACCACCCGCGACCGCCGCTTATCCGCGCAATGGGAACACACCATGGCGGTGACCGCCGACGGTGTCGAAGTACTCACCGCTCGCCCAGACGAACCTTTTTACCGAGAGCTATAAATGAGTCAATCTGCACTACCGGATATCCACGCGCTGCCCCAGCCCGGTCAGGCGATAAAGACCTACAAAAACTACTTAAAAACGCTGGCATCTGACCTAAAGACGCGGTTTGAGGCCAATGAAGATATTCGCTCATTAGTCACCCTGCGCTCCCAGCGCATTGACGAACTATTGCAAGGTATTTGGCAAAGCTATCAGTGGGGCGACGACATCGCTCTAATCGCTGTTGGTGGTTATGGCCGCGGGGAATTACACCCCTACTCAGACATCGACCTACTGATATTGACCAGCGACAACAGTCACGACTATCGCGAAAATATCGAAAACCTCATTACCCTACTTTGGGATATCAATCTAGAAATAGGCCATAGCGTTCGCAGCCTCAGCGAATGTACAAAAACCGCCGAAGAAGACATTACCGTCGCTACCAACTTGATGGAATCGCGGACCTTGGCGGGCAATACTAATTTGCACACTGAACTAATGACAAGGGTTGGCCCTGAGAACATCTGGCCAAGCAGCGACTTTTTCCGCGCAAAATGGGATGAACAAATATCCCGCCACCGCAAATTTGCCAACTCGGAATACAATCTAGAGCCTAATATTAAAAGCTCACCCGGCGGCCTACGCGATATTCAAATGATTGGCTGGGTGGTTAAACGCCATTTTGGCGCCCAATCCATCGACGAATTAGTTGAGCGCCAATTCCTTAACGAAGAAGAACTGGCAACCTTAAAAGAGGGCCAAGACTTTTTATGGAAGATGCGTTTCGCCCTGCACTTATTAGCCGGCCGCGAAGAAGACCGCCTACTATTTGACCACCAGCGAACACTAGCTGAGCAATTTGGCTTTACCGACGGCGATGGCAAACTCGCCGTTGAGCAATTTATGCAGCAGTACTACCGCTGGGTAATGCACCTTGGCGAGCTGAATGACGTGTTGATGCAACACTTTGACGAAACCATTCTGCGCGCCTGCGAGGCAGAAACCGTCTTCGAAATTAACAACCGCTTCCGCGTCCGCAACGGCCATATAGAAGTATGCAATGCCAAAGTGTTTAACAAAACGCCGTCGGCACTAATGGAAATCTTTGTCCTGATGGCGAGCAATAACGCCATCGACGGGGTGAGAGCCAGCACAATTCGCCTTATCCGCAAATCTCACCACTTAATTGATGACCGCTTTCGCGCCGACCCTAAAAACAAGCGCTATTTCTTAGAGCTGCTGCGCTCTCCCCAACGGGTAGCGCTTAATTTACGTCGCATGAAACGCTTTGGCATCCTCGACAAATTTATTCCCGCCTTTGCCGGTATTGTCGGCCAAATGCAGCACGACTTATTCCATATATATTCCGTCGACGCCCACACCCTAGAGCTGATTAAAAATATCAGCCGCTTCCGCTATCCAAGCATGGTTGAAAAATACCCGATGGCGTGCCGGATAATGCAGCGTCTACCCAAGCCAGAACTTTTGTATTTAGCGGGCTTGTTTCACGACATCGCCAAAGGCCGAGGTGGCGACCACTCCAGCCTAGGTGCCGTAGATGCACGGGAATTTTGCGAGCAATTAGGTCTGAACAAACGCGACGGGAACCTAGTATCATGGCTGGTCGAAAAGCATCTTGAGATGTCCTCTGTATCTCAGCGCAAAGACATCCAAGACCCCGAGGTTATTCGCGACTTCGCCCTCACAATGGGCGACATTCAGCATCTCGACTATCTCTTCTGCCTCACGGTTGCCGACATCAACGCCACTAATCCCACATTGTGGACATCGTGGCGCGCCTCCCTAATGCGCCAGCTCTACGCAGAAACTCGCCGCGCTCTTCGTCGCGGCTTAGAGAACCCCATTGATAAGCAAGAATGGATTGCCGAAACCCAACTCGGCGCTATAGAAAAGCTAGAGGACTACGGCTTTACCGAGACTGAAATTCGCGCCCTCTGGGCAGACACCGGCGAAGACTATTTCATCCGCGAGCAAATTGACGACATCGTTTGGCATACCCGCGCCATCGCCAATCGCGTCAAGGCCAATGCCACCGTTGTATTGGTGAAAGAAGGCGGCCTGCTTGACCATGCCGGCGTCAGCCAAATCTTCGTGCACACCCGCGCCAGGGTGGGCTTGTTTGCGCTACTCGCTGAGGCCATGGAACAACTCGACCTAAGTATTCAAGACGCCCGCATCTACAATAGCGGCACCGGCTACACCCTAGATACATTCTACGTGCTGGGCGCAGACGGCGAATCCATTGGCGACAACCCAAGCCGCATTGCCCATATTATTGAATTTATGCGCGAGCACCTTGAGCACCCCGAACGCTTTTCAGCGGTCAGTCGCCGCACGCCACGTCAAATGCGCCTGTTCTCAACACCGACCCGAACCAGCATGACCACTGACCTCAACAAAGGCCAAACGGTACTAGAGGTTATTACCCCCGACCGCCCAGGTTTGCTGGCGCGTTTAGCGCGTATTTTCAACCAGTACCATATACAACTTCAGAACGCCAAAATCGCGACCCTCGGCGAGCGGGTGGAAGACGTATTTTTCATTACTGACGAAAATCAACGCCCGATAGACGACGCCAAGCTTTGCGAAGAAATTCAGCAGGCGATCTGTCGCGAACTCGATGAAAAGGCAAATAGTAAAACCCTATGAATCAGCACTTAAATTCTCTACAGGCCTACCCCTTCGAAAAGTTAAACGCCTTATTTAAAGGGATAAACGCACCGTCGCTGCCTGCGATTGCCCTGTCCATCGGCGAACCAAAGCATCAATCTCCCGAGTTTGTTAGCGCCGCGATTACGCAAAACTTAGACAAATTAAGCAATTACCCCACCACCAAAGGTATTCCCCAATTACGACAGGCTATTTCTGAGTGGGCCTGTCGACGCTTTCAACTAAATGGGCTAGATGCCGAAACCCAAGTTCTCCCCGTCAACGGCACACGGGAAGCCTTATTCGCCTTTGCCCAAACCGTGGTCAACGCCGGCCCCGATGCGCTGGTCTGTAGCCCCAACCCCTTTTACCAAATTTATGAGGGCGCAGCCCTGCTTGCCGGCGCAAAACCAGAATTCTTAGCCTGCCACCCCGAAAACGGATTCATCCCCGATTTTGACGCCGTCAGTGAGGAGGTCTGGCAGCGCTGCCAACTGTTATTTATCTGCACACCGGGCAATCCCAGTGGCGCAGTGATGAGCAGCGAGCAACTACAAAAATTAATTGCCTTGGCCGATCGCTACGACTTTGTTATTGCCAGTGATGAGTGCTATTCAGAGCTGTATTTTGACGAAGCGAATCCGCCAGCGGGGCTGCTTCAAGCCTGCGCCGAAATGGGCCGCAATGACTTTCAGCGCTGCGTGGTGTTTCACAGCTTATCAAAGCGTTCAAATCTACCGGGCTTGCGCTCTGGCTTTGTTGCCGGCGACGCGGCAATTCTCAAAGATTTTCTGCTCTATCGCACCTACCACGGCTGCGCCATGCCAATTCAACATCAGTTAGCCAGTGTGGCGGCCTGGAATGACGAAAGCCATGTTGTTGCCAACAGAGACCTCTACCGAAAAAAATTCGGTGAAGTACTCGATATTCTCGACGGCTGCCTCGACGTCAGCCTACCGGATGCATCGTTTTACTTGTGGGCAAAAACCCCAATAGCCGACACGGAATTTGCCCGTGGCCTGTTTGCCCAACAGCACGTTACTGTGCTGCCCGGCAGTTATTTATCGCGGGAGATTGCCGGCTATAACCCCGGTGCAAACTATGTGCGTATGGCCCTCGTTGCCGAAGCAGAGCAATGTGCAGAGGGCGCGCGGCGCATAAAAGCCTATGTGCAAAGCCTGAACAAGCAAGCGACAGGTGACCAAGGCCAATGCTAAAAAAAGAACGCGCTGCCTATATTGCTGAGCGCCTGCAGGAACTCTACCCCACACAGCCAGTACCGCTAGACCACAAAGACCCCTACACCTTATTGGTCGCGGTATTACTTTCTGCCCAATGCACCGACGCGCGGGTCAATCAAATCACCCCCGCGCTATTTGAGCTGGCCGACAATCCCTTTGATATGGCCAAGCAAAACGTGGAAATAATCCGCGCCATTATTCGCCCCTGTGGTTTGTCGCCGCAAAAATCCAGCGCCATAAAACGACTGTCAGAAATTTTGGTAGAAAAATACAATGGGGTCGTCCCCCAAGACATGGCAGCGCTAGAGACACTGCCGGGCGTTGGCCACAAAACAGCCAGCGTGGTAATGGCCCAAGCCTTTGGGGTACCTGCTTTTCCGGTAGATACCCATATTCACCGCCTAGCTCAACGCTGGGGGCTTACCACCGGCAAAAATGTTGTGCAGACCGAAAAGGACTTAAAATCCCTCTTCCCTAAAGAAAAATGGAATGCCCTGCACCTGCAGATCATTTTTTACGGTCGCGAGTTCTGCAGCGCCAGAGGCTGCGACGGCACGGTCTGTGAAATATGCACCACCTGTTATCCGCGCAGAAGAAAGCCCAAACAGGTTCATAAGCCCTAGCGACTCTCTGGTATGACAGCACTTGCCGCCGTGATCCATGCCGGAGAATTTGTTATCCTTAAGGGCCGAGCTTTCAACCCTTGTTCGCAATAAGAGAATTTCCATGAGCACAACACTCTACGGCATCAAGAACTGCGATACCGTTCGCGCCGCCAGACGCTGGCTTGAACAACATAATATTGATTTTGCATTCCAAGATGTTCGCGACACCCCGCTCAACGCCGAGCAGCTAACTAATTGGCTAGATCAGCTAGGCCTAGATGCCGTAGTCAATAAGCGCAGCACCACCTGGAAGCAGCTGCCTGCAGAGCAGCGCGACTCACTGAATCCCAGCAGCGCTGTACCATTGCTACTAGAGCACCCAACGCTAATGAAACGCCCCCTACTCGACACCGGTAGCACCCTGCACCTCGGGTTTAAAGCCGCCGACTATCAAGCGCTATTCGCGCAACACACCCTTTAAATCATCCAAAGAGACGCAACAATGACTCAAACATCTTTCGCATTCGGCCTTGGCCTCGGCACTCAAAACAACAAAGGCGAATGGCTAGACACCTTCTACCCAAGCCCGCTGCTTAATCCATCAGCTGAGCTAGTCGAAGCGGTGCAGTCGGTCCTTGCTCCACTGCAAGGCAATACCGCCATCGCCGTAAGCAGTGAGCAAATGGCGCAGATTGCCGAAGCGATCTCGGCCGCCGACAGCGCGCAAGCCGCAACCGCAGCAAAACTCGCCAGTGGCAATCAAGCCTTAGTCGTCACCCTGTTAAGCAGTGACGATGCACCAGGCTCAGTGCCGGAAGGTTATTTGAAACTCCACCTTCTCTCACATCGCCTTGTTAAACCCCAAAGCATCAACTTGACCGGCTTGTTCGGCGCGCTGCCAAATGTCGCGTGGACAAACCAAGGCGCTGTTGATATTAGCGAGCTCGCCGAGCGTCAGCTACAAGCCCGCCTCAACGGCGAAATGCTAGAAGTGATGTCGGTGGATAAATTCCCCAAAATGACCAACTACGTGGTCCCTACTGGGGTTCGTATTGCCCACACCGCAAGAGTGCGTTTAGGTGCCTACCTTGGCGAAGGCACCACCATCATGCACGAAGGCTTTGTTAACTTTAATGCCGGCACCGAAGGCCCAGGCATGATTGAAGGCCGCATTTCTGCTGGCGTAATGGTCGGCTCAGGCTCAGACCTAGGCGGCGGCTGCTCAACAATGGGCACGCTGTCTGGCGGCAACAATATTATTATTTCTGTCGGCAAAGAGTGTTTGATCGGCGCCAATGCGGGCGTGGGCATACCACTGGGCGACCGCTGTACCATCGAAGCGGGTCTCTACATTACCGCAGGATCAGTAGTGACAATGATCGACGCTGACGGCGCAATTGCCGGCACCAGCAAGGCCCGCGAACTGTCTGGACAGTCTGACCTGTTATTCCGTCGCAACTCTAAAAATGGCGCTATTGAAGTATTAACGAATAAGTCAGCCATTGCGCTAAACGAGATGCTGCACGCCCACAACTAAGCCATTTGTCCTGATATAGGCCCCGTGCTCTAGGGGCCTAACCCCATTATTGGTGAACTCCTCGCCGCTCAACTACTCTATAAACTGAATGAATTAAACACCTTGGCATGTTTTTGCAGCTGAGGAACAGATTTATCAGGAGCGTGACATGGAGTTTCACATAAGCGGCGTATTAGGATTTCTTATATTTATTGCCGATATTTGGGCCATTCTTAATATTGTGCAAAGTCGCGAAACCTCAACGACCAAGCTACTTTGGATCGTCCTCATTTTATTCCTTCCCTTCATCGGTCTCGTAATATGGTGGTTTACCGGCCCCCGTGAACGAAGCTAGGCCTTTGTGTTTTACACAGCTCATCGACATCAGTTTCGTAAACCGGCGCTGTTGCCGCGAACACAAGCCAATAAACACCGCCGAACAGAAACCAACACATAGCGAGACTGGCGCGCAAAACCGAATCTGCGAGACGGACGTAAGCAGTAAGCAATAATCCGCCGCTACACTTAAGACACTCAGCCGCCGGCTTAGCTTTTAAAAAACACGGTAGCCACGCTCACTCAAAAAAGACAAAACAATGGATACAAACCTACCTAACAAGTCCGACTGGGCCATTAAAATTATTGCCATACTTGCCGTGCTTTACACCCTGCAAGTCGCCCGAGACGTGATGCTTCCGATTACACTGGCGCTTATCTTCGCGCTGTTACTCGCGCCCGCCGTCAGCCGCTTACAAAAAATAGGCCTGCCCCGCAGCATCGCTGCAATCATTATTATGACCCTAGGCTTAAGCGCTATTACCGGGAGCGTCTATGCATTGGCCTCCCCCGCCAGTGAGTGGTTGCAACGGGTGCCTGAGGCCGTGGAGGTACTGCGCGACCAACTCGGCAACGTCAATAGCGATAATGATAATGTCGACGCCGCCAGCCGCAGTATCGACTCCCTCGCAAAAGAATTCAGTGCCAGCCCCAGTGACCCGCAATTAACTCAGGTCGTTATTGCTGACGCGGGCTGGCGTTCAGAGCTAGGAGAAATTGCCAAAAACTTCGGTGTTTACGGCACCCTTAGCATTATTCTGCTGTTTTTCTTATTAACCTCCGGCGAGGCGCTCATGAAGCGTTTCATCCATAGCCTGCCCACCCAGCGCGATAAAGCCGTAGTGACGCGCATTGCCGAACTGGCACAAACGCAGATGTCCCGCTATCTATTAACTATTACAGCGGTCAATATCTCAGTGGGGGCGGTAACCGCCCTTGGGCTTTGGCTCGCGGACTTTCCCGACCCCGCGCTGTGGGGCGCAGTCGCGGCATTGCTGCGCTATATTCCCTATCTCGGCGTGAGCATCACCCTCATATTATTTACCATCGTCAGTGCGGTAAGCTATAGCAACCCCGCCGCCATTATTGCCGCGCCGCTTTCATACGGACTATTTACCGCCTTCACCGGTCAATTTATCGACCCCTTTGTTCACGGCTTACGATTTAGCCTAAACCCCATCGTGGTGTTTTTATGGATATTTTTCTGGGGCTGGTTATGGGGTGCACCGGGAGTTTTACTTGCCGTGCCCCTACTCACCTTATTTCAGGTAGTTTGCCAACACACCGAGCGCCTATTACCCCTTGCTCATATCATTGGAGATAGCAATGAATAATTCCCTAGATCAATATCGCAAGTCGCTGTGGCCACTGCCGCAGCACAGTAAAACTGCTGAAAGCAAGGTGCGGCGGCTGGGGGTAGAAATTGAATTCACCGGCATGGAAATTAGCGATATCGTCGACACCATTATTTCGCTTTACGGCGGCAAAGCCGACGCGGTATCTGACTATGAAATCAATGTCGTTGATACCTCCTTAGGTAAATTTGGCGTTGAGCTCGACTTCTCCTACATCAAGCGCATCAGCCGCGAGCGTCGCGAATCCGCAGACAATAACGACTTAGAAGAACTGGCCGAAGCCATTGTTGGTGCCATCGCCAAGCAACTGGTGCCCTTTGAAGTCGTGGCGCCACCAATCGCAATGGATGAGTTGTGGCAACTGGAAACCCTGTTTCAAAAACTCCGCGACTCGGACGCCCAGGGCACCCACGCCTCGGCAAAAAATGCGTTTGGATTGCAATTAAATCCCGAAATGCCCGACTGTAGTGCCGACACCATACGCGACTATCTACGGGCATTTTTATGCCTATACGACTGGTTAAAAATGCGCTGCGATGTGGACTTTAGCCGTCGCCTCACCTCCTACGTCGATCCCTTTGGAAAAGACTATGTTCGCCTATTATTGAGGGAGGATTACGCCCCAGATATCAATCAACTCATCGACGATTATTTAGAGTACAACCCAACCCGCAACCGCGCATTAGACATGCTGCCGCTATTCTCACACATCGACGACGAGCGCCTGCGCCGCACCGTAAGTGACGACCGCGTCAAAGCGCGGCCAACGCTGCATTACCGTCTTCCGAACAGTCTTATCGACGACCCGCAGTGGGGGCTAATCCACCCTTACCGCGACTGGCTTCAAGTCGATAATTTGGCAATGGATAAACGCCGCCTCGACATGGTGTGCCGCGGTTATCGCAAATACCTCGACAATCCCACCGCCAATTTATTTACCAACTGGGCAAACAGCGTAAGCCGCTGGTTAATTCCGGAGTTGCTGTGAACAAACCCTTAATTGGCGTGACCGGCGACGATACCAAATTGCCACTGGCGTGGTGGTTTATACGCTGGGCCCTGTGGCGCTGCGGTGCAGTTGCCCATCGCCTTACGCCACAGCGCTGCGTTATTCCAGATCAACTCGACGGTATTATCATCAGCGGTGGCGATGATATTGACCAACGCTTATATTTACCGGATGCCCCAGAAACGGCGCCGATTAATCGCGAACGCGACCGCTTTGAAATGATGGCGCTAGAGCACAGCCTGGCTAAAGACCTACCTATTTTGGGAATATGCCGAGGCGCGCAATTACTAAATGTTGTACTCGGCGGTACGCTGCACACTGATTTACGCGAGCACCGCCGTCTAACTTCAAATAAACGTATGCTCATACCCCGCAAAACTTTGACGGTAGACCCGCACAGCGCGCTATACAAAATATTGGGAAGCGAACACTGCCATATCAATAGCCTGCATCATCAAGCCATTCATAAACTGGGCGAGGGCCTGCACATAGCAGGACGGGACGCTGACAATATTATTCAAGCAGTAGAAACCCCCAAGCATCGCTTTCGCATCGGCGTACAATGGCACCCGGAATACCTACCCTTTCAGGCCCGCCAACTGCATATTTTTAAACACCTTGTTGCGAGTGCGATGCAGTGATTAGCCAATACCTACTCATGTTCGTCACCGCATTTGGCGCTGCCACATTGCTGCCGTTTTATTCAGAAATTTTACTGATCGCCCAACTCAACGCCGGCCTCGACACTAAGTGGCTGTGGCTCGCGGCCACCGCCGGCAATACCCTTGGCGCAGGGGTAAATTGGTGGATGGGCATGAAGCTCAGCCAATATTCAGACCGCCGCTGGTTCCCCGCGCGCAAGTCTGACCTACTCCGCGCCCAGAACTGGTTTAAGCGCTACGGAAAATGGACACTGCTCATGTCGTGGATGCCTATCGGCGGAGATGCCCTCACCGTGGTTGGCGGTATTATGCGTATACCAGCCACACCATTTTTTATCTTGGTTGGAATCGGTAAAGGGCTGCGTTACGCCCTTGTGATTGGCGGTGTAAATGCGCTGTAAACTCCAAGACAATATACGCGTACAATAGCGCTCCCCCAGCTCAAGCGAATTCCAATATGGCTTTGAACGCAACGCTATTTAAAACCACCCTCGACGTTAGCGACCTGCGTCGCCATTACTATCAGCGCCATCAATTTACCGTTGCTCGCCACCCATCCGAGACCGACGAGCGGATGATGTTGCGCATCCTCGCCTTCGCTTTATATGCTGACGAACACTTGGAATTCACCAAGGGCCTTAGCACCGATGAGGAGCCCGATCTATGGCAAAAGTCCCTCACCGGCGAAATCGACCTTTGGATTGAAATGGGTCTACCCAGCGAAAAACGTGTGCGCAAAGCCCGCGCTATCGCCAAGCAAGTCATTATTTTTATTTATGGCGGCCGCACTGCACAAATGTGGTGGGAGGAAAACCGCAATAAAATAAGCCAACACAGCAATGTAAAAATTTTTGAAGTCAGTATTGAAGACTCCACAGCTCTGAAAGACATCGCGCAACGCACCATGCGTTTGCAATGCACTATAGATGAGGACTCAGTGTGGGTTTCTGATACGGAAAACAATCTTGAAATCAAACTGACCGAGCACTGCTAAGTCCTTCATAAAACGCCGCAGCCTCGCACCGCGACAGCGGCATAGCCCGCTTGCAGCGCCCCTGACACACCTTTGTCACAATGCTCCCATAGTATTTAGTCCTCACAATTAACAGAGGATAGATGCATGAGCACTCACGCTTCGAGCTTACCCGCTGACGCAGAAAAGCCAGCAAGCTCGCAATGGTTATCTTGGGTTCTGGTTGTCACGCTCATTTATCTATTATTGGCTGCGGTCGGCGCTATTGGCGACGGCTTTAAAATGGCCACCGGCAATAACGCCAAAGAATTATTTGCCTTTGCAACCAATCCCTTTATAGGCCTGATGATTGGCCTTTGCGCCACCGCCTTAATTCAAAGTTCAAGCACCGTCACCTCTATTATCGTCGGCATGGTCGCAGGCGGCCTACCCATAAACATCGCGATTCCGCTGATTATGGGGGCCAATATTGGTACCTCGCTAACCAGCACCATTGTCAGCTTGGGCCATGTTCGCAATGGTGAAAAGTTCCGCCGCGCCTTCTCTGCTGCCACCGTCCACGACGCCTTTAATATTCTTGCGGTATTTATATTACTACCACTGGAAATTGCCTTTAGCCCGCTGCAACACACCGCAGAAGCACTTGCCGGCTTTGTCGCTAGCGACACCGGCGTCGACATGAAAAGCATGAACGTAATGAAAATGGCGCTGTCCCCAGCATCCGATCTGTTAGGTGGTGCGGTAAGTTGGCTGCCAAACAAAATCTGGATGGGGGTGAGTTTAATCGTCATTGGCGTTGCCATGATTCTTTTTGTGGTTTCCGCCATCGGTAAAGTATTGCGAACGGTGATGGTCGGCCGCGCCAAAGACATCATGCACCGCAGCATTGGTCGCGGCCCCATCTCTGGGATGGCGTCGGGCATGACCATTACCGTACTCGTGCAATCGTCATCCACCACCACATCGCTCATTGTGCCACTGGCTGGTTCAGGGGTATTTAACCTCAAACAAGTTTATCCCTTTACCCTAGGCACCAATATTGGCACCTGTATTACTGCTTTATTGGCCGCTACTGCTATCAGCGGGCCAACCGCCATACTGGCAATGCAAATCGCCCTAGTGCATTTATTTTTTAATGTTTTCGGTATCGCCATCATTTATTTACTGCCGTTTTTGCGCGGCATACCACCCATGATCGCAACAAAACTAGCCGAACTCGCCCAACGTAATAAGCTGTACGTGTTGGCGTATATCGGCGGGGTATTCTTCGCCCTGCCATTAATCTTAATCAGCGCCACGCAACTGTAAGGACCCTAGCTATGCCGAACTATTCACACCGCGAAACCGAAGCGCGCATCAAAGAACTGCGGGTAGCTATTGATGAACTTGAGCACCAGCTTATGGAAACTAAAAAGCTCGAACGCGCCCAGCACGACACCCTGGACCACCTCGACGAATACATGAATGCGGTCGACACCAAACTCAGCAGCCTAAAGCTTTTCTGGCAGGAATTAAAACGGGACTGGAGCTTATAATGAAAACGGCTACCGTGGCTTATAGCAAACTAATTTGGCGTTTTGGCTTCCTAGCAGCATCGGCCTTTCTGATCACCGGCCTCACCGGTTGCAATGACAAAGCCGCTGGCGAACGTCCCATCACTCAAGACACTATCATTGCCGACGGCTCAAGCACAGTCTTCCCCATTACCAAAGAAGCTGCCCGTCGCTATATGCAAAAAAACGACAATGCGGATATTCGAACTAGTTTTTCCGGCACCACCGCCGGCTTCCTTTTGTTCTGCAAAGGCAAAAGCGATATTAGCAATGCGTCCCGCGCAATGAGCGCGGCCGAAACCGCCGACTGTAAAAACAATAACATTGAGTATTTGGCGCTACCACTTGCAATGGATTCTATTGCGATTGTCGTCAATCCTAAAAATAAGTGGGCAGACAGTATTAGCGTTATGGAATTAAATAAACTGTGGCGGCCATCAGCAGAAGCTAATGTTAAAACTTGGAAGGACATCCGTGACAACTGGCCGGACCAAGCGATCGCGCTTTACGGACGCGGCAAAAATTCTGGCACCTACGATTATTTTACCCAAGAAATCGTAGGGCAAGTCCGCAGTAGTCGCCATGACTACACCGCAAGCGAAGACGAGGAATTCTTAGCCAACAGTATCGCCGACGATGTTAATGCCATTGGTTTCTTTGGCATCGGCGCTTATCACCGCCACTGGAACGAACTAAAACTTTTGCCCCTGCGCAACGCAAGCAATGAAGCCATTTATCCCAGCTTGGCAACAGTAAAAGACGGTAGCTATACACCGCTGACAAGGCCCTTGTATTTATATATCAACACGGCCTCTCTTAGTAATAAGAAACAGCTAAAGCCCTTTTTACAAGATTATTATCAGCGGCTGCCTAGCTGGATTCACTTCACTGGTTATATGCCACTCGACGACACCCAATACCAGCGCACACTCAACAAATTAAACTAATAACAAAAAGCAGATGACGAGCCGCTGTGCTCAACGTCTGCTTTTTAAAATAGTTTTTAAAATAATATTACCCGTATCAATAAACGCAGCGTTGGCATCTCTGCCAACGCCGCGTTTCTTTAGAAAGAAAATCAATATATCTCGGGAATGAACATTTCCTTTGGAACCGGCTGACGTACATAGTCTGCATTATTTTCGCGGGCCGGTAAGTCTATCAAAGGACGTTTCACTTCTTGATAGGGAATTTGGCTTAGTAAATGGCTAATACAATTTAAACGCGCTTTCTTTTTATTTACCGCCTCAACCACCCACCAGGGCGCCTCGTCGATATGAGTGCGCTCCAACATAATCTCCTTGGCCTTGGTGTACTGCTCCCAGCGACGGCGGGACTCCAAATCCATAGGACTCAGTTTCCACTGTTTTAGCGGGTCATGCACACGACTTAAAAATCGCGAGTACTGCTCTTCATCAGAGATAGAAAACCAATATTTAATGACTTGAATACCAGAGCGCGACAACATGCGCTCGAAATCTGGCACGGTGTGAAAAAACTCGCGGTATTCATCGTCGGTACAAAAGCCCATCACCCGCTCCACACCGGCGCGGTTATACCAGCTGCGGTCAAACAAAACGATTTCGCCCGCCGCGGGTAGATGCGATACATAGCGCTGAAAATACCACTGGGTGCGCTCGCGCTCATTAGGCGCAGGAAGCGCCGCAATACGGCAAATACGAGGGTTTAAACGCTGGGTAATACGCTTGATCACCCCGCCCTTGCCCGCCGCATCGCGGCCTTCAAATATCACCACGACTTTGTGGCCGCTGTCCGCCACCCAATCTTGCAATTTTACCAACTCGGTTTGCAGACGAAATAATTCTTTAAAATACCGGCGGCGCGCTAGGCGGCGCTCTTCCCGCTCAGTTGGCGCAGCATCATCTGTGCCCGCATCCTCTTCAAAATGGTCTTCCCATTCCAGTTCTAATTCTTCGTCGTAGCTGTCGAGCAAATCGTCTTTGATTCGCTCCATTACCATACTCTCATCTAAGTTCATGTCGGCGCTCCGCAGTATTGGCCCTTAGCTCAGCTTATGGCGCATGTGTGACAATATTATGCAAAGTGAGGGAAATTCGGCATAAAGATAAAAAATGCTAGCGTTCCAGACTCCAATAATCGATTACATGCGTAAGAATCAATTCGCAATACCGACTACTAGAGGTCAATATGACGACAATGACTCGATTTTTCTTGTATCTCACCGCGCTCGTTCTTAGTACTAGCTTACTCAGCGCCTGCAGTACACCGCAACACAGCGACCACAAGGGAATCTTGCAAGCCTGCCCCTCTGCGCCGCACTGCGTTTCTAGTCTTGAACAAGGCAGCGATAAATACATTGCACCAATTAGCGTGCAATCTGAGGCTGACTGGTTGCGACTGCAGCAATTATTGCTCGCAATGCCCCGCACTGACCTTGCAACAAAGCGCGACAACTATCTTCACGCCGTCGCCACCAGCGCCATCATGCGTTTCAAAGACGACATCGAGTTGGTGTATTCCAAAGCGCAGAACAGGGTCGATGTGCGCAGCTCATCACGGACTGGATACTATGATTTCGACGTAAATCGCCAGCGCATCGAATCACTGCGAGCACAGTTCAATGCAGCGATTGAAAAGTAATGGAGAGTTTAAGTCGTTAGTTGAAATTGACGGGGCGTCATCCCCGTCTCACGTTTAAACGCGCGATTAAAGGCGCTTTGCTCTGAGTATCCGAGCAATAAGGCAATCTCACTCTGGGTTAGACGTGCATCAGCTAAGTATTCCCGCGCGAGCTGCATACGAATCTGTGACTGCAACTGCTTGAAATTAAGCCCCTGATCCTGCAAACGCCGAAACAGCGTCCTCTCTGACATATTCAACATAGCCGCAATGGCAGATGAGCCTGTTCGGCCACTTTGCAAACCCCTCAGCAATGCGCCGCGCAGCGCGTGACTAAAATTCTCGTCTTGCGGTAAAACCGCAATCGACGCCTGCGCCTGTCGTTCTAATAGCTCACGCAAAGTCGGATCGCTATTGCTGACCGGCAACTCCAAATATGACACGGGAAAATGTAAGGCCGTATAGGCTTGGGAAAATAGCACCGGCGACGCGAAAACTGCTTGATACGGGTTTATATCTGCGGGGGCCGCAAAGGTAAAATCGACCTGCATGGCTGCCAAGCTGGGTCGAGCAGTCATCACCCTTATAAAATTTAACAGCCCCGCCACTAAAACCTCATCAGATAACCTAGACGAAGGACCATAGTCGCGACTCCAATACAGGGTCATTACCCCATCATTGAGCTGCATTGCCGCTTTATCACCGTCGTGAAGCAGGCGCTGATAGCGCTGAAACGCCGCCAAGGCATCTGCAACCGTGTCGCTTGCCAGCGTTAAATAGCCAATGACGCCTAAGTGAGAGGGCCGCACCCGCTGCCCTAGTTCAAGCCCCACCATGCGATTGGGGAAGCGTGCCTGCAGCCTGTCGAGTAAATCCCACCACTGGCCAAAACTCATGCGGCTACTCGCGCTAAATGACTGCAGTCGCGTATACAGTTCACAATGGATATCACCCTGCTCCTGCAGATAGTCCCGCAGCAAACCTGCCAGATCCCCGCTAACTTGTAGCTGTGCAAGCACTCTTCGCCCCTCTAGCTTTCAAAGTTCATCATTACAATGATGGCAGGAAATGTCAAAAATATGGCTAGTTAAGTCAATTATGTTTGTGAGTAAACTACTATGATATAAACACTGAATAACCACAAATGAGGCTTACACGTGCAAGACGTTCTCCACGCCCTCTTTTTTGTCACCGCCTTTGGTGCGGTTTTTCTCGCCGCTATTGGTGCCGAGTACCTTTACACTCGCCGCAGCGGCAAAACAGGGGTTTATCACCCAAGGGAAACCGTGGCGAATTTAGCCGCCGGCTTTTCGTATAAAATAGTTGATGGCATTGCGGTAGCACTTTTTATACAAGCCTTTTATCTGTGGGTTTACCAATTCGGCCTGCAATGGAATCCCGCCGCATCGCTATTAAGCATTCTCGCCTTAATCGTATTCATTGATTTTTGCTTTTACATTAATCACTACATGATGCACAAAGTGCGTTGGTTTTGGAGCGGTCATATCACCCACCACTCCTCAGAACATATGAATTTTTCTACTGCGCTACGCCAAAACTTCACCTTTGCTTTTTCGGGTAGCTGGGTGCTTTGGTGGATACCCGCCGCGCTGGTCGGCTTTGACAAAAACTGGGTATTACTAGCCATAGAGGGAAATCTGGTTTACCAATTTTTTCTTCATACTGAGCAAATCCGCAAGCTGGGTGTTTTAGAAAAAATCATGAATACCCCATCCCATCACCGCGTTCACCACGGCAGTAATGCGGCGCAAATTGATCGTAACTTTGGCGGTATTTTTATTTTTTGGGATAAATTATTCGGCACATTTAGAGACGAGGATGAAGCCGGCGAAATTAAATACGGCGTCACCCACATGCCCGCAAAACCCTACAACCCACTCTATCTACAACTTCACGGCTGGACGGAATTGGCGCAGGACGTATGGCGGCACAAGGATTTACGTATTCTCTACAAACACCCTGAATGGGCAGATGAGCAGTATGGCGACCCAAGTCATGTAAAAACTGGGTCGCCAACAGCAGAGAAAATTTAGGTCTCTAATGGCTCAGACCATACGGCAAACTCATTGCCATTAGGGTCTGCAAAATGAAAGCGGCGACCGCCGGGGAAGTCATATATTTCCTTCAGAATCGTCCCACCGGAATACACCACGGTATTGCGAGTTTCTTCAAGTTTCTCGCTATAAAACACCACCAAGGCAGCGCCACTAGCTGTCGTTGAAGACATTTCCGCACGATAAAAGCCGCCGTCTAAACCTTCGTCAGAGAACGCGGTGTAATCTGCGCCATAGTCGGTAAATGACCAGCCAAAAGCCTTTATAAAAAAGGCCTTTACCGCGTCGATATCGGCAGCGGGTAATTCAATATAATTTATCTTGCCATGAATATTCATGAATAAGCCCCCACCTAATTCAGTATCTCAATAATTTCCAATGTAGCTTGCACTAAACGCAAACGGCGGTCCTCTACCATAACAATAATATGACCGCGATCATCCACTGGCACAATAACGCGACCGTGTGCGTATATATTGGGTTCCAAGCGATGGCCAACCATCAACTTTTTTTGCCAACCTGGGGGCAGCTGCTGACCTTCGGCAACTTTTTTCTGCAAACCTCTCGGTAGCTCACCATTGGGGGGCTTGGCAAACACACCAACAGTGCCAAACAGCAGCACAATCGCAAACATCACTATTGTCGTTTTCATTATTCGCCCCTAGTTTCAGTTCATGTGTATAGCGTCCAATTCAATATGACCTTTATAGATGCTAAAAGTGCAATTGATTCTCGTTTAAAATGCTAGCAGACCGCATCATTGCCCCCGCACTATAGGCCACGTAAACTCCACCAGCCATGACACCCGAGCCATAACCACATCCTATGCGCAAAAGTGATAAAAAATTAGACAATGCAATCCGCCTACACCTCACAGAGGTCTGCGACTATGCCTTGGAGCATACCCAAGGTTTCTTATGGCTAACCCACACCGTTGACTACAAGCGCTTCCCCAGTAGCTTAAACGTACGCTGCGCATTTCAGCCAGAGTTCTTAGCAGAGGCCATTCAGAACACACCATTGAATTCACTAATACAAGACCAATTGCGTAGCGCAGGCATCGACATCCAAGCCAAGCAAATTTGCTACACACCGGAAGCCATCAATTAACTAACATCAGCTAAACAATCTCGCTCACCAAAATAAGCGATGGCATTCGCTATTAACTATCTAGATAATAGTGCCCAACAACAATAAGGAGATATTTGCATGCTACAACATTCCCCCATATTAACGCCGGTCATTACTCTTATTTTGTGGACCTTTGTGATGCTATTTTGGATGGCGCTTGTTCGCCTGCCCATGATTGCAAAATTAAAATTAAAGCCCGAAGCCGGTGAACGCACCAGTGAACTCGCGCTAAAGTTACCAGCAAAAACCCAGTGGAAGGCAGACAACTACAATCACCTGCTAGAGCAACCAACCATTTTTTACGCGACGGCTTTATTACTAGCCTTAGTGGGCGGCGGTGAGGGGCTCAATCTTATTCTGGCGTGGTGTTATGTTGGCGGCCGTGTTTTGCATAGCCTAGTACAGGCAACCATCAACAAAGTAATGCTGCGGTTTACTATCTTCCTGCTCACATCTATCGCCCTGCTTATTATGGCGATCAACGCGGCAATGATTATTTTAATGTAGTTAAATCGTAGTAAGTGGCATAGCACGCCGTATTAGTGATATGCCACTTTCAATAATATTTATAGCGCTTCGGTGATCATCGCATTTGTTATACGCACAGCGCGGTGCGGTTGAAACTCAGGGCCGTTCAACTTTTCTATTTTGCCACCCTTGTTTAAAAAATCGTCGATCTGGCGAGATATTTCAGCTCTGACGTGCTGCTGATGCAAGTTGGAGTAGGTGCCATGTTGCTTAATATAACGATTCATATCACAACCCTTCTAGCTCATCTAATAATCGGAAGCCGCAGCGCCTAGCGCTTTTCAGCATCAGGAATGCTATACCTCGCAGATGACAAAATTAGGATGCTTTTATGACAAAGCAGCAAATAGCTATTAATTTCTAACAAGCACAAAAAAGGCCGCTTTCGCGACCTTATTCAAACTAGCTAAACTTTATACCGCCGGCATCTCGTCGGCGATTTCCCGCAGTTTATTTTTTGCCACTTTCTCTAGTGTTGCGCGGGGGAATTCCTCAACAAAATACACCGCACGGGGCACTTTAAAGTCGGCAAGGTTAGCCTTGCAGTGATCGATGA
This sequence comes from Zhongshania marina, assembly GCF_002915595.1. Classification (GTDB taxonomy): domain Bacteria; phylum Pseudomonadota; class Gammaproteobacteria; order Pseudomonadales; family Spongiibacteraceae; genus Spongiibacter; species Spongiibacter marinus_B. The sequence continues at coordinate 77,179 of NZ_PQGG01000035.1, read as the reverse complement.
TTGCCTGCCCAAATGCCGCTTCATCCTCTGGTGCCCCCCAACCTTTAATCACAAAGGCCACCGGTACCATATCCAACATGTCGTGGGATTTCGCGACGATGGCGACTTCACCTACTCCGCCCCCTGGCACCTGCATACACACTTCTTCTACTTGGCGGGCCGACACATTCTCGCCGCCAACTTTAAGAGCGTCTTTGTCGCGGTCGGTGAAATAGAAATTACCTTCATCGCCAACGCTAACCATATCGCCGGTCTTAAACCAGCCATTAGGCGTAAACGACTTAGCCATCGCCTCCTCGTTTTTATAGTATTCAAGGAAGATATTTACACCGCGTGTGCCCTGCACCCATAGCTCGCCAATTTCGCCTTTTTTACACATTTCACCAGTTTCAGGATTAACTACCGCAAGATGATAACCGGGTGTGGGTTTACCAATAGAACCCTGTGGCCAATCGCTAACAAAATCAGAACGGGTGGCGTGGGTAACGGTTTCCGTCATCCCCCAGCTAGCAAAGGGCTTGGCCTTAAGCCAGCCTTCAATCTCCTTCCAAATAATCCCCATTGGCATCACTTTCAAGCTGTGATTTTCCGGCACCGCTTGCATACCAATGGCTTTAAACACAAAGGGAATCATCGAGCTGTGAGTGACTTGGTGCTTTTCTATGATTTTCCAGAATCGGCTCGCCGAAAACTTGGGTAGCAGCACCGCTGTAGCGCCAACACCAAGAGAACCCCAAAAGGCCCAGCTTTGACAATTTACATGGAAGAAGGGCAAAAAGCCAAGATACACGCTGTCGGTATCCATACCCATGCTTTGCGAACCCATATTGCCGGACCACAGCGCATTGGCATGGGTGTGAACAACGGCTTTTGGCAGCGACGTTGTACCTGAGGTAAACATGATACCCGCCGGCAACATCGGCTCCGCTGGCCGCGCCGGCAATGTGTCTGCATCACCGTAAAGACTACTAAATGCATCAGCGCCGCTAACTGACTCCTCTGCGGCTTCGCCGGAATTATCGTCAGTCACCACAATCCATTTAAGGCCGGTAGCGCTGTTGCGCACTTCCTCTAAAAACTTGGGTTGGGTAATAGCCCCCACCGCTTCAGTGTGACGAGCAAAGTATTCAATTTCGCCGCCCACACTGCGGGTATTTGTCGTTACACCCACAGCGCCGATTTTGGCACAGGCATACCACGCTAATACCATCTCTGGGCAGTTCTCGGCGTGGATCATAACCTTGTCGTGTTTGCGCACGCCCTTGGCGTATAAACCCGCTGCTATCTTGCCGGTTTCCTCATCGAAAGCTTGGTAGCTCCAGCGGCGGTCTTCACCGGAACGCGGCTCCCAAATCATAAAGGGGTGATCAGGTTTTACCCGCGCCCAATGACGCAGGCGCTGGGGAATATCCTGATCTGCAAAATCGAATTCGGCGGCTGCCACCGCGATGTCCAAATCCATGCTCATAGCCCTTCCTCTGATTATCGTTATGGTATTTATATACGCCGCCTGAGTAAAAAATATACGGCTGACACTAGCAGTTTGATTTAGATCATAGCCAAGCTAAGCCCCACCCTCTATGACATTTCCACTCAATTGAGCTGACAATGAGTGTTTCGGTCACTCCCTTGCCAAGCCGTCTTTCGCGCCTGTCAGTGCTGTTAGATTCTGTTAGAATAGCGCGCTTATCCGCGAGCAGCCGCCGCGATGCCCCAAACCACCTATACAAAAGCCGAAGCTAGCCCTATGACAGCGCTCTCCCCGACCTTGCAACTTGCCTGTGAACTCATTGAACGCCCGTCGGTCACCCCCGCCGACGCCGATTGCCAAGCCATTATGATGGCGCGATTAGAGAAGATCGGTTTTCAGTGTCAGTCACTGCGATTTGGCGATGTTGATAATTTTTGGGCCGTTCACGGCAGCAGCGGTCCAATATTCTGCTTTGCTGGCCACACCGACGTGGTGCCAACCGGCCCCGCCGCCAAGTGGCAAACCCAGCCCTTTGAGGCGGTCATTCAAGACGGTATGTTACGTGGACGCGGCGCGGCCGATATGAAGGGCAGCTTGGCGGCGATGATTACCGCCTGCGAAAACTTTGTCGCCGCCCACCCCAATCACAGTGGCCGCATTGCCTTTTTAATCACCAGCGACGAAGAAGGTCCTGCAATTAACGGCACGGTCAAAGTCGTGGAGTGGCTAGAGCATCAAAACGAAAAAATCACCTGGTGCTTGGTCGGGGAACCCTCGTCAACGGATACCGTGGGTGACGTGATCAAAAATGGTCGCCGTGGTTCACTAGGCGCGGTACTAACAGTGCGGGGCGTACAGGGCCATGTTGCCTACCCCCATTTAGCCAAGAACCCGATTCATTTGGCTGCGCCGGCGTTGGCGGAATTAGCAAACGAAGTGTGGGATGAAGGCAACGACTTTTTCCCCGCTACTTCCTTCCAAATTTCAAATATCAACGGTGGCACCGGGGCGACGAATGTTATTCCCGGCGAATTAGAAGTGGTATTTAACTTCCGTTTTTCTACCGAATTAACTGCGGATATTTTAAAAGCCCGCACCCAAGCCATTCTGGATGCCCATCAACTCGATTACAGTATCGAATGGAATTTAAGCGGCCAACCCTTCCTAACCGCAGAAGGCCCCTTGGTCGAAGCCGCGCAGCTCGCGATTAAGGCCGTTACCGGCAGCGACACGATACTATCCACCGCTGGAGGCACCTCAGACGGGCGCTTTATTGCCCCCACCGGCGCGCAGGTCGTTGAGCTTGGACCGGTGAATGCCACCATCCACAAAGTAGACGAATGTGTAAAAGCGGAAGATTTAGATAAATTGTCGCTGATGTACGAAGGCATGCTCAAAGAGCTATTGGCCTAGGGCCTGTTCACACTAATCCGATTAGTGTGAACAGGCCCTAGCTATTTGGCAAAGGCTTTTAAAGGGTAAATGTCGAAGCGCACCGCTTTTCCCGCAACAGATAACTGCGGTTTGCGCTCGGCTAAATAGGGCGCTTTAGGCGGGCGCTTAACCACCACGCGATGACGGGCGCGCTGCAAGGCTACATCCAGCAGCGCGTCGCTGTCTTCATCCAAGCCCACCAAAGAATGAAATAAACGCATCTCTTTTTTTACCAGCGCCGACTTTCCCGACACCGGAAACATGGGGTCTAAGTACACCACATCTGGGCAGTCGTCCTCCGCCAAGCCCGTCAGAAAATCCAATGCGCTGCCCTGATGTAAACCCATTCGCTCGGCGATCTCAAAGCACTCATCAGCGCCTTTGGCGCGGCGCAAGCCATCCGCCAATAAAGCTGCCACCACCGGCATACGCTCACACATTGTGACGGTGCAGCCGTGACTGGCCATTAAAAAGCTGTCGCGCCCCAGCCCCGCCGTAGCGTCGACGACACTGGCGCGGTTGCGGCTACCGCCTACCGCCTTTATCAGCAGTTCTTTTCCGGGATGACGATTGCGTAACGCCAACTCAAAATCTACCGCAACGGGATGTTCCCGGTTCACCGGTGGTAAACCAATCACTAGACGATCGCCCTCATAAAACACATGCACTTGATCTGCCTGCTCACTCCAATCATCAACCAAGCGCAGGCCCAAGCGCTGCGCCAATTCTGCACTGCTGCTAGTGGTATTTAATACGAGCGGAGTAGAGGCTGCGGTCACAAAAATTCTGTCGGCAATGGCTGAGTGCGTGATGTTAGGATATTTAGCCAAGCGCGAACAGCCATCAAGGGCATTTCGGGCGAAGATAGCAGGCGAAGATAATATCTATTCCCGCTATAATCCACGCCATATCACTAAGACGGCAGCCCCATGAAATTATTGATCCGCAATTTAAACCGCACCACCACTGAAGCCGAGCTCTTAGACCTGTTTGAAGCCTTCGGTAGCGTGCAATCCCTAAACCTCGTCAGAGACGAAGACGCAAATTTGTCCAAGGGCTTCGGCTTTGTCAATATGCCCAAGGCTGGCGAAGCGAAGGTCGCCATGCAAAATCTAAACGGCAAGATCATTGCCGGCTTTAAAATCCGCGTGAAGAGAGCAGAGCCTACAGTGGCATCAACAGATAGTGATGACCTAGCCGCTAGCGACGACGATGATGTCTAACGACGCAAAGCCCTCTTCCGGCTCCAAAGATCCGCTACACGGTCTAACGCTAGAGATGATTATTACTCGGCTAGAGGCCCAATTCGGCTGGGAAGAGCTGGGACGCCGCGTAAAAATTAAATGTTTTACCGACAATCCCAGCGTATCGTCGAGCCTAAAGTTTTTACGCCGCACCCCGTGGGCGCGACAAAAAGTGGAAGCACTGTATATTCGCGGCCAGCGCCCAGCGCGCAAACCCTAAGTACTAAGCGCTAATCGCGGCGGCCGCTTTAACAGGCTCCAAACTCACCGGCACACCATTCAAAACCGCGTTGCCAGACAGGGCATCAATCTGCATTTCGTCGGTAAGAGCATTTACACTCACACCGGCGTGGGCCTCTGCGGTCTGCCACTGGGTACCGCTAAGATTATGTCCCCAGCCGTGGGGAATACTAATGACGCCAGCCATCATTTCATCGCTTATCTGCGCCGCTAGCTCAACGCTACCTACCCTCGAACTCACCCGCACCATATCGCCCTCGGCAATGGCTAAAGCCTGTGCATCAAGTGGGTTAATCAATGCCGTGCAGCGCGACTTTCCTTTTACCAAGCGCTGACTATTGTGCAACCAAGAGTTATTACTGCGCACATCGCGGCGGCCGATCAGCAAAAATTTATCCGGCGCTTTATCGGTATTAAAAAACTTCGCCGCTACCCGCGCTAAATCCTTGAGAAAAAAATCGGACTCTAAATGAATTTTCTTATCTTTGTGGTACAAAGCCGCTGGCAGTGCGGGCTTAAGCGCACCTAAATCAATGCCGTGGGGCGACTTCTTCAATTTACTCAAAGACAAACCTTTCAAAAGATTTAAGCCGCCACCATAAGGCCCCTGCCTTAATAGCAATGCCAACAAACCCGATGGCCCAGCACACCGCAATAATAAGCGTCCCAATTTATCTTTTGCACTAGTGGCCGGTTGCAGACGGTCACGCAGACTCAATAGTATTTCCCAGTCGTGGCGGGCATCCGCTTTTCTTGGGAATAGGGCCTTGGCGTAGCGGGCGTTATTGCGCACGGCTAATACATTAAAAATCACATCATAATGCTCCCGCTCAAGCGGGCTAACCGGCGGCAGAATAAAATCGGCATGTCGGCTACTTTCATTAATATAAAAATCAATCGCGACTAGCAAATCCAAATCTTTAAATGCGCGATCTAGCTGCTCGCCATTGGGTGTTGAAAGCACAGGATTGCCGGCCATCAGCAACATGCCTTTTATCTGTCCTTCGCCAGCGGTGCTAATTTCTTCTGCTAAGGCCGCAACCGGCAACTCGCCATTAAACTCCGGTAGGCCTCGCACGCGGCTGTGAAAACGGCCCATATTGCCACGACCACTTTGCGCCAAGACATCGACAGCGGGTTTGGTGAACATCAAGCCACCCACACTATCAAGTCGGCCAGTGAGGATATTAAATAGCATTATCAGATACTGACTCAGGGTGCCGAACTCCTGCACCGACACGCCTAAACGACCATACAAAACCGGCGCCTTCGCAGCGCAAAAATCTCTAACCAAACTGCGAATAAGTTCTGCCGACATACCGGTTAATGGCGCCACACGCTCTGGGCTGAAATCATTGAATTTTTGCGCCAAGCTCATGGGGCCAAAATCTAAATGCTTTGCCAAATTACCAGTACTAACCAAGCCTTCGGCAAATAACACATTGAGCATGGCCAGCAGTACCAAAACATCGCTACCCGGACGAATAAAGTGATGGGCATCTGCCTGTTCTGCCGTCGCCGTGCGCCGCGGATCAACCACCACAAGCTTGCCCCGTTTGCGAACATCTTTCAGCCGCTGCTTCACATCTGCCACGCTCATAATGCTGCCATTGGAGGCCAATGGGTTGGCGCCAAACATCAGGAAATGATCGGTGTGATCAATATCCGGTACAGGAATTCTCAGCTGATGGCCAAACAATTTCCACGACACAATATGGTGGGGAAGCTGATCAACCGAGGTCGCAGAAAATTTATTCTTGGTTTTTAAGGCCCGCAATACACCACCGCTCATTAATAACGAGCCGGTATTATGAACATTGGGATTGCCAAGATAGACCCCCAAGGCGTCATTGCCATGCTCGGCCTGCAACGCCTGAATACGTGACGCAACCTTGTCGAAGGCCTCCTTCCAAGTCAGTTCACGCCACTGACCGTTCACTCTCTCCATGGGTGTACGGATGCGATCAGGATCTTCGTATAAATCCTTTAAGGCAATCGCTTTTGGGCAAATATGACCACGGCTAAAACTGTCTTCAGCGTCGCCCTTTATACTGGTGATTTTGTCATCTTCGACGGTAATTTGAATGCCGCACATGGCTTCACATAAATTACATGTGCGGTAATGCTGCGTATTGAGACTCATACTGAACCCTCGACATTGACCATTCTTATCATTTTTGGCGGCGTGATCGAAGCCGCGATTAGCTCGATGCTATCACTGATTACATTGCATTGCTGCCTATAGCAGCCGCAATTTCTATGGGCTGCTATTAGAAGCTAATTAAAAGCCAATCACTTTTTCGGGGCGAAAAAAAACCGGAGCCATCTAGCTCCGGTTCTTCAAAGGCTAGCCGTACATTAATACGGCGATCTAAACTTAACCTTTTGCGTCTTCGATTTGATAGTAGTCCATCAAAATCTTAGCCACTTCAGGGCGCGAAAACTCTGGCGGTGGCGCAATGCCATTGCCCAGCATTTCACGTACTTTGGTGCCTGACAGCAATACGAAGTCTTCTTTGCTGTGATCTGGCGCATCACGCATCATCACAACTTTATCCAGTTTCTTCGAGTAGGCAGTGTGGTCTGCGCGGTAGATCTCAATGTCCATTGCGCCTGCTGGCACTTTTTCGTCGAAGATTGTCTGCGCGTCAAAACCGCCGTAGTAATCACCCACACCAGCGTGGTCGCGACCAACGATCAGATGAGTACAGCCACAGTTTTGACGGAACAAGGCATGCAGTACCGCTTCGCGTGGACCCGCGTATAGCATGTCAAAGCCGTAGCCAGTGATCATTACTGTGTTTTTAGGGAAGTACACTTCAACCATTTTACGGATTGCTGCATCGCGAACGTGAGCAGGAATATCGCCAGGCTTCAATTGACCCAATAACATGTGAATCAATATACCGTCAGTGCCGAGGTCTTCCATTGCCATACGGCAAAGCTCTTCGTGGGCACGATGCATTGGGTTACGGGTTTGGAAGGCAACCACTTTTTCCCAGCCGCGCTCAGCAATCTCGTCGCGAATTTGAACTGCAGTGCGGAAGGTATCAGGGAAGTCAGACTGGAAGTAAGAGAAGTTCAAGACCTGAATAGGGCCAGACAACAAGGTATTGCCCTGGCTCTTAAAGGTTTGCACGCCTGGATGCTTATCATCCAAGGTACCGAAAATGTTTTCGGCCATAAAATCGATTTGCTCAGCGCTAACCGCTTCTACCGCTTCAACATCCATAACCGCCAAAACGGGATTGCCGTCTACATTCGGGTCACGCAAAGCAATACGCTGACCGGCAGTAATGCCCTGCGCATCTTTAGTCAGATTAACGATAGGCACAGGCCAAAACAAACCGTCAGTTGTGCAAAGATCTTTAGCAACCGCCAAAGAATCCGCTAGGTTCATATACCCTTTTAATGGGGTGAAATAACCTGCACCCAACATAACTGCATTCGCTGCCGCAGCAGAGCTAACGAGAAGTGATGGCAGAGTTTCTGCCTCGGCAGTCAGTGCTTTGTGCTGTTCAGCATCAGATACGAATAATGGGCTAAGCTCGTCGGCGCCATGTGGTTTGATCATTGTAGGTAACTCCGTTAGTTAAAGTGTCGGACGTCGGGTGTCTGACGTCGGACGAAAACATAAATTCAGCGCGGGCGTCAGACGTCTGACCGCCGACGTCCGTCACGGTTTAAATAATTCCGCGCTCGCTCATCATCGCCAGCAGAATCTCTACTTCTTCTTCCAAGCTTTGCTCATGGCTATTCAATACCAGTTCAGCATTCAGCGGCGCTTCGTATGGGTCTGAAATACCCGTGAAGTTTTTGATCTCGCCTGCACGGGCTTTTTTGTACAGACCTTTAGGGTCGCGCTGTTCTGCAACGTCTAATGGCACGTCTACAAAAATTTCCAGGAAGTCCATATCGCCGGCATCGTGCAATTCACGCACGATATCGCGGTCAGCGCGGTAGGGGCTAACAAAGCTCGACAACACGATAACGCCGGTATCGACGAATAATTTAGAAATTTCGCCAATACGACGGATGTTTTCAGTGCGGTCTTCAGCACTGAAACCGAGGTTTTTGTTGATACCCAGACGGATATTGTCGCCGTCAAGACGGTAGCAAAGATGCCCCTTTTCCATCAGCGCCTTTTCCAAAGCAACCGCAACGGTACTCTTACCGCTACCAGACAGGCCGGTGAACCACAGGGTCGCGCCCTTTTGCTTCAATAGCTTATTGCGGTCTTCGCGGCTTACTTCGCCGTCGTGCCAATATACATTCGTCGCTTTAACGTCGGTCATTTATCCATCTCCAAGGCTACAAATTGAATCACATACCTTCACTGACACCGGCCGCTCACTCAGAACCGCCGGTACAAGAACTGGCCGCCATACTAAAAGCATTTTTATCACAAGTAAAACGGGATATTATTATAGTCAGTATCGATTTTATCGATACTGACAAGGCGGCGATGAGTGCCGAAACTAGACCCAATACGAAGATATGTCTTATGAATTTTAGTATTCGCCAACTGGAAATCTTTCTGTCGGTTGCCAAGCACCAAAGTGTGTCCAAGGCCGCAGATCAACTTTGCCTTTCGCAATCCGCTGCCAGTGCATCCCTGCAAAACCTAGAGAAAAGATATGGGGTTAATTTATTTGATCGCCACGGCAACAAGATAAAGCTAAATGCCATCGGCCACACCCTCCGCAAAGAAGCAGAAACCTTATTCGCCCATTGCCAGCAATTTGATGACGCTCTACGCCGCCACGCCGATATTGGCCATCTTCGGGTTGGGGCCAGTTTTACCATCGGCAATCACCTAGTGGTGCGCTATCTCGCAGATTATTTAAACAATTACCCCGAAGCAGATGTGCAGTTTGACACCGCCAACACCCCAGACATCGTCGCTAAAGTACTCAATTACGAGGTGGATGTGGGCATGATTGAACGGGAGGTTCAGCACCGCGAACTAGAACTCATTCCGTGGAAAGAAGATGAGCTGGTGGTGTTTTGCAGCGCATCACATCCCTTGGCCAAGAAGGGCGTATTAAAAGACAAAGACATTAAAGAGGCGCGCTGGATTTTACGTGAACCAGATTCCGGTGCCCGCCACACCTTTGACCGCGCCCTTGCCGGTCTACTCCCCGATATTGAAATCTACCGAGAATTCAAACACAACGAGGCAATTAAAAGCGCAGTGGAGTCGGGCCTAGGAATTGGCTGCCTATCTAAGGTGGTTTTGCAAAACGATTTTCGCAATGGCGACCTTGTTCCCCTCACCCTTGCTAATCGCGATATGACGCGAACCTTCTACTTTGCCCTACCCAAGCAGCGGCACAAAAAAGCCGCCGTTGAATATTGGGTAGAGCTCTGTAGCCGAGCTGATTAGCCCCTAAGATATTGGCGGATACTTCTCTGCCATCATCACTCGGATATCTTTCTTCAGAACTTTACCGGTTGGGTTACGCGGCAGGGCTGCAAGGTATTCAATTTTGCGAGGGATTTTGTACCCCGCTAATTTGCCGCGACAAAACTCGGTGAGCTCCTCTGCGCCAAGCTCTGGCTGACCACCCGACACCACCACCGCAAGAGGCACTTCTCCCCACTTTGCATCTGGCACACCGATCACCGCCACGTCTTGAATTTGCTCATGTGACATCAAGTGATTTTCAATTTCTGCGGGATAAATATTCTCACCACCTGAAATGATCATGTCTTTCACGCGGTCTTGAATATAGATGTAACCCTCTTCATCCATACGACCCGCATCACCAGTATGCAACCAACCGTCAACCACCGTCTTAGCGGTAGCCTCTGGATTTTTCCAATAGCCCTGCATTACCTGCGGGCCTTTGGCTACGATCTCGCCGATCTCACCTAGTGGTAATTCCTGCCCGTCGTTGCCGACGATTTTAATATCGGTGCCAAACACCGCCCGCCCGCAGGAGCGCAACAATTCTGGGCGACCAGCAAGGGCTTTTTTATGGTCATCTGCCGTGAGGAAGGTCAAGGCCATTGTCGACTCGGTCTGACCATAGCCCTGCACAAAATCACAGCCGAAGGCATCCATACACTGCTGCAACAAAGATTCTGAAATAGGCGAAGCACCGTAATTTATGGTGTGCAACTCAGAGAAATCGTAGTCCTTGATATTGGGTACCATCGCCAAAGAGAACTGCAACATCACCGGAATCACCGCCACGGTACTAATGTGTTCTTTAGCGAGGGTCTCAATCATACCTACCGGATCGTAGTCGCTGTGAATAATCATGGAGCCGCCGTAGATAACACCGAGCAGCGAACCAACTAAGCCCACTGCGTGGAAGGTCGGCGCAATAACCAAACCACGCTCACCAACGCGACCGCCCTTGCCCGTTGTCATTGGCGCCTGATAGGTATTGGCTAAGACATTGTAATGGCTAACAAGCACGCCCTTAGGTAAACCCGTGGTGCCGCTGGTATACATTTGAAATAGAATATCCTCGCCGTTTATTTCCACTTCATTCAAGCTCGCCGGACTTTCCAACCAGCTCGGCAGATGTGGAGCGCTGCTATCACTATCAATACATACACAGTTTTTTGCGCGTAAATACTCACCGCGCAAGCCGTCAAATTCTTGATCAAAAAACAGCATCTGCACGTCGGCATTGCTGGCAATAAATTCGACTTCGGCTAGCGCTAAACGGTAATTCAAACCCACCACCACTGCACCTATACGCGCACAGGCGAGGAAGACACACAGATTATCGACGGAATTTTTGGCTAATATCGCCACCCGATCACCCTTCGCAATTCCGCTAGACTGAATATGCGCGGCAATCACATTGATATAGTCCCAGGCCTCGGCGTAATTCAGAGTCTTTTTACTATCACTGGCCATCATCATGTCGCCACGAATACGCGCATGGAATTGGGTGTGGTCGTTTAAATTATTAAAAAGTTTCATAGCATTCCTCTACTGTTATATTTATTGTCCAAAATAAAACAAAACAATTTATAGATATCGCATATCACTAAACCGGCGACGATGGATGTCTGAACCACCAAAATACATATCAATCATCATCAGGCGTTTTAAATAATGCCCAATCGGCATTTCATTTGTTACACCCATACCGCCGTGAATCTGCACTGCTTCTTCAGCCACCTTACGACCGTATTTACCCACCATAGCCTTGAGCACCGCCACGTCTTGGGCACGATCTACGCTGCCATCCAAAATCGCACACTGGGCGCGAACAAGCAGAGACTTACACTGCTCTGTTGCCATAAACATATCGACCATTCGATGCTGCAGCGCTTGGAAGCTACCAATAGCCACCCCAAACTGCTTGCGGGTATTGGCGTACTCTGCGGTGGCCTTGTACAAATAAGTCATTGCACCAACGGCTTCTGCACACAGCGCCACCAAGGCTTCATCAACCACCTCGGCAATTAATGGATACGCCTCGCCCTCGGCGGTGAGCATGTCATCTTGGTTAATTAACAGATCACTAAATTCAATATTGCAAGCAAGCTGCCCATCAATTAGACGAACAGACTCTTTCTTCAAGGCAGGATTGTTCGCGTCCACCACAAATAAGCTAATGCCAGATTCGCTCGCCACATCACCACTACTACGGGCTGCAATAAGAAAATAATTCGCGTTGGCGTTAAGAACCAAATTTTTCTGACCATTAAGGCAATAGCTATCACCTTGCTTGGTCGCCGTCGCGCCGACATAGCTAAGTGAAAAACAGCTCTGAGCCTCTAACCACGCAAAGCTATACTGCGCCTCACCGGAAATAAGCTGCGGCATTGCACTACTTTTAAGCGCTTCATTCGTACAGCGCGCTATCAGTTGGCCGGCCAACACAATGGATGACCAATAGGGCTCCACCACCAATACTTTGCCGAACTCTTCCATCACCGCAGATACATCTGCGACATTGCCACCAAAACCGCCCACATCCTCAGAAAACGGGATGGTCAACCAACCCAACTCAGAAAAACTAGCCCAATGCTTAGCACTAAAGCCCGCCTCCTGTTTAAGCACCGCTTCGCGCTGCTCGGCTGCGTAATTGTCTGCAAGAAATTTTGCCACGCTGTCTTTCAGCATGACTTGTTCTTCTGTTAATGAAAAATCCATTATTTAATCCTCTAGAGCGACTATAGGCCGAGTGCGAACTTGGCGATGATGTTGCGCTGTACTTCGTTGCTGCCGCCAAAGATGGTGCAGGCGCGCCCAAACATATATTCACGTCTGGCTCTATTGCCGTCGCTCTCCCAGAGTTCATCATCTACCTCTGGTAATACACCACCAAAACCAGCTGCAACATCCCACTGCAAAGTCTGCACCGCTTGCTGTAATTCGGTGCCCTTTAATTTAAGAAGCGAAGACTCCATACCCGGTGCCCCGCCGCTATCAATATCACTCAATACTCTAAGCTCTAAATACTCCAGTGCCATCACCTCCATTTCAATGTCGGCTAAGCGCGCTCTAAAATCACTGTCATCAATTAAGCGAACACCACTTAACCCCGCTGTGCTGGCCAGTTTGCGAATATTGGTTAATATCCGTTTGCAATAAGCTACCCCAGACAGGGCCGTGCGCTCATAGGTCAGCAGCGCCTTGGCATAAGTCCAACCTTCGTTCTCTTCACCGATACGATTAGCTACAGGGACTCTGACATTCTCAAAATTCACTTCATTGAGATGGTGTTCGTCGTCCACAGAAATAATAGGCGACACAGTGATGCCTGGGGTTTTCATGTCTATAAGCAAAAAGCTAATGCCCTGCTGAGGCTTGCCGGTATTGTCGGTACGGACTAGACAAAAAATCCAATCTGCATACTGAGCATAGGTCGTCCAAATTTTGGTGCCGTCAATAATATAGTCGTCACCATCGCGCAGCGCCCGCGTTTGAAGGGCGGCTAAATCAGACCCCGCTCCTGGCTCGGAATAACCTTGGCACCACCAAATATCAGAAGATTTTGTAGGGGGAAGAAAACGCTGCTTTTGCTCTTCTGAGCCATAGCTATACAAGACAGGAGCAACCATCTTTATACCCATTGGCACAACATCTGGCGCACCGGCAGCTGCCAGCTCAGTCGTATAAATATATTTTTGAGTAGCGCTCCAAGCGCAACCACCGTGCTCGACTGGCCAGCCGTTCGCCGCCCAGCCTTTATCGTCCAACAGTTTTTGCCACTCTATACTGGCATCGCGAAAAGTATCGGGATGATGAATTCGGGCCGCAAGCTCCGGCGTAAAGTTTTCACGCATAAAGCGTCGAACGTCTTCCTGAAAGGCTAGTTCTTCAGGACTAAATTTAGCATGCATACTCGCTCTCTTATTTGTCTGGGGTGCAGTTTATACAGCGACGCGCTTGACTAGCTCGCCGCTGGCACAGATAAGGCTCTTAGCAATTTTTACTAAGACATTATTCAAAAAATGAAACGAATTTATCGGAATATAAATCTCGGCCAATAATTAATTTCATGATTTCTGAACTGCCAGCAAATATCCGTGTAATACGTGCATCGGTATACATACGACTGATCGGATACTCATCCATAAAACCCGCACCGCCGTGAAGCTGAACGCCTTCGTCCACCATTTTGCACAGCAACTCACTGGTATAGAGTTTGGCTTTAGCGGCATCTTCAGAGGTGAGTAAGCCCGCATTGTGAGCGGCAACACACTGATCAACATAGGCCTGCGCAACATCAATTTCTGTACGCAAATCGGCCATTTTAAATTCGGTGTTCTGCATTTTAGACAGCGGCTTACCAAATACTTTACGTTCCATTGTAAATTCACGGGTGACTTCAAAAGCGCGGTGAGCGCCAGAAAGAAAGCCGCAGGCGCCAATTAAGCGCTCCTCAGCCAAACCTTCCATCAAATAGATAAAGCCTTTGGTGGCATCACCTAGAACATTTTCCTTGGGAATACGCACATCTTTAAAAAACAACTCTGCGGTATCCTGCGCCTTCATACCCATTTTTTTAAGATTGCGGCCACGCTCAAAACCTTCCATGCCGCGCTCGACTAAAAACAGACCAACCGCATAGGGATTATTTTCTGGGTCTGTTTTCGCCGCCACAATCACCACATCGGAATTAATACCATTGGTGATATAGGTTTTCGTACCGTTTAGCAGCCAGTGATCGCCCATGTCTTTCGCATTGGCGCGCATACCGGCCAAGTCTGAACCAGCATCAGGCTCTGTCATTGCAATGGCGAGTATCGTTTCACCACTTGCGCACTTAGGAAGAAAACGCGCTTTCTGCTCGTCATTCCCAAAACGATCAATATAGGGACCGACTAAACGACTGTGCAGAGTATTCGCCCAATCGCCACCGTGAATGCGGCTGGTTTCTTCGATAATAATTTGCTCAAAGCGAAAATCCTTCTCGCCCATACCGCCGTATTGCTCCTCCGGCCAAATCATCAAGAATCCTTGCGCGCCAGCCTTGGTAAAGGCATCGCGATCAACAATTCCCTGTTCGCGCCAGCGCTCTATATTGGGTGCAATTTCTTGCTCCAAAAATTTGCGATAAGCTGCGCGAAACATATTTTGTTCTTCAGTAAAATTACGTGGCAACATAGCGATAGGACTCCGGGTTTTTGAGGAATACCGACGCATTGCATCGGTAAAAATATTGGGCATTATTTTATTTATAGCGGCGGTGAAAAGTTTCCACCGCCATTGTTATAGAACTACTAATTAAACGAACAACTCACCATCTGCAGCTTTTTTCAGTAGCAAAGCCGGCGGCGCAAAGCGCTCGCCGTATAGTTCACTTAATTCAGCGGCGCGATCTGCAAATTTCTGCACACCGTAGGTATTAATATATTGGAAGACACCGCCAGTATAAGGTGGGAAACCAATGCCCATGATTGAACCGATATTGCCATCTGCAACCGATTTCAATACCCCTTCTTCTAAGCAACGTACCGACTCCACAACCTGCCTGAATAAGATACGTTCTTTGATATCGAGATTAGGGAAGTCTACTTCCGGCTTCACAAAACGCTCGCGAATAGTCGGCCATATCACCTTGCTGCCATCTGCTGCGTAGTCGTAATAGCCGCCTTCATAGGCTTTGCCGTTACGCTTAAACTCCTCAACAAATATCTTAGACATCCGGCCCGTTGCGGTATCAACATTCATATTGTCACCAAGACGCTCATTTAATTCGCGGTTGGTCACAACAATTTTGCTGGTCAATTGCTGACTCACTTCATCATGCACGGCCAAAGGCCCTACTGGCATACCAACTAATTTTGCCAAGTTTTCAATTAATACTGGCTCCACACCCTCTTCGATTAACACTGCGCCTTCATCAACAAAGGTGCCAAATACCCGCGACGTGAAGAAGCCGCGAGAGTCGTTAACAACAATCGGCGTTTTCTTAATTTGCTGAGAGTAATCAAATGCCTTCGCCAAGGTTTCTGGAGAGGTTTTCTCACCAACAATAATTTCTACCAAAGGCATTTTATCGACGGGTGAGAAGAAGTGAATGCCGATGAAGTTGTCTGGCTTAGCCGAAGCCTCTGCCAATAAAGTGATTGGCAAGGTAGACGTATTTGAACCCCATACACCACCCTCGGCCAGCAGTGGCTCCAGTTCTTTGGTCATCGCGTGTTTAAGATCGACATTCTCAAATACCGCTTCAATAATTAAATCGCAGCCTTGCAGCGCATTTGCATCTACTGTGGCAGTGATACGACCGAGAATAGCCGCCTTTTTCTCTTCGCTCATACGACCGCGTTTTAATGCTTTGTTCAGCAGCATTTCGGTGTAGGCCTTACCTTTGTCAGCCGCATCTTGGTTGATGTCTTTTAGTACCACATCCATACCGGCAACAGCAGACACATAAGCAATACCCTGCCCCATCATGCCCGCGCCTAAAATACCGACTTTCTTAACCTTGCTCTTAGCAACATCTTTTGGACGACTGCCACCGCCGTTGACCTGATTCATTTGCAGGAAAAAGGTCATCATATTTTTCGCTTGCGGCGTCGTTACCAAGCTCGTTAATGCGCGGCTTTCAATACGTAGCGCGGTGTCAAAATCCACCCGCAAGGTATTGGCAATTACATCCAAAATTTTCTCAGGCGCCGGCATCAAACCCTTGGTTTTTTGCGACAACATCGGCACTGCACCTTGGATCATCTGCGCAATATTGGGTTTGCGCAAATCGCCGCCGGGGATTTTAAAGCCTTTAATATCCCAAGGATTCGCCGCTTCAGGATTCGCCAAAATCCAGGCCTGCGCCCTGGTCATCATATCGTCGGTGTCAGTTGCTAACTCTTCAACCAAGCCAAATTCCGCCGCTTTTTCAGCCTTGAAGCGTGTGCCTTCAAGCAGCGGCATAATTGCCTTCTCGACACCCATCTTGCTAACCAAACGCACAATACCACCGCCGCCAGGCAAAAGGCCCAAACTTATCTCTGGCAATCCAATCGCCACTGCTGGCGAATTTAGAGCCACGCGGTAATGGCAGGCCAAACAAATCTCATAACCACCGCCCAAGGCCGCGCCGTTGATTGCAGCAACCACCGGTTTGCCCAATTTTTCTAGACGACGCAATAAGCTTTTGATCGACTCGGTTTGTGCAAACAATGCCGGCTCATCAACACCTGGCACTGCCTTTAACATGTTTTTTATATCGCCACCGGCAAAAAAAGAGCTCTTAGCTGAGGTGAGTATGACACCGGCAATATCTGCACGCTCGGCTTCTAAACGCTCAACCGTTGCGCTCATTAATTCAATATATTCATCGTTCATGGCGTTGACCGGACCGCTCATGTCCATAGTCACCGTTACAATGTTGTTGCTGTCTTTTTGGTAATTAAATGTTCCGCTCATTGCGCTACCTATTCATTCGTTTTGTCGTCAATGCCAATTCTGGCTCACCAGATTAGCCGTCAATTTGATTCCAAAGTACTGGCTCTAAACCCGCTCAATAATGGTGGCGATACCCATGCCACCACCCACGCAGAGGGTGATCAAACCAAAGCGCAAATTGCGGCGCTCAAGCTCATCTAGACAGGTACCAACCAACATCGCGCCCGTCGCGCCTAGGGGATGACCCATGGCGATTGAGCCGCCATTGACGTTAATTTTTTCATCGGGAACACCGGTTTCTTTTTGGAAACGCAGTACAACTGAGGCAAAAGCTTCGTTGACTTCAAACAGGTCGATGTCATCAATCGACATGCCCGCTTTTTCTAATACCTTCCACGTGGCAGGAGCGGGCCCAGTCAACATAATGGTCGGCTCGGTACTGGTGACCGCCGTGGCAACGATGCGACCACGTGCTTTTAAGCCCAGCTCTGCGCCAATTTTTTCGCTGCCGATCAATACCGCAGACGCACCATCGACTATCCCTGAGGAGTTACCTGGGGTGTGGATGTGATTGATTTTGACAACTTGAGGGTATTTGCTAAGCGCAATATCGTCGTAGCCCAATGAACCGTGAAATTCAAAAGAGGCTTTCAATCCCGCCAAGCCTTCTAGACTGCTATCTGGTTTTATAAATTCATCACGCTCAAGAATCGTTACGCCGTTTTCGTCTTTAACCGGCAGAACAGATTTGTCGAAATAGCCGGCGTCTCTTGCCGCCGCTGCTTTTTTCTGCGAGTTAAGTGCAAAGGCATCTACATCTTCACGACTAAAATTAGCCAAGGTAGCAATTAAATCTGCACCGACACCCTGCGGAACAAAAGAACTATCGAAGGCTGTTTGTGGATCTTCGCCCCAAGCGCCGCCATTGCTACCCATCGGTACGCGAGACATACACTCAACACCACCAGCAACCACAAGGTCTTCCCAACCCGACGCCACTTTTTGCGCCGCAAGATTGACCGCTTCAAGACCAGAAGCGCAAAAGCGATCTAACTGAAAGCCCGCAACGCGCTCATCCCAGCCAGCTTTTAACAATGCTGTTTTCGCCACACAAGAGCCCTGCTCACCAATCGGCGTCACACAGCCCATAATGACATCGTCAACCTTGCTGGTATCGAGACTGTGTCGGTCGCGAAGTCCATTTAATAAACCGGCGAGAAGATCAACCGGCTTCACCTCATGTAATGAACCGTCTTTTTTACCTTTGCCGCGTGGCGTGCGGACTGCATCGTAGATGAAAGCTGTAGTAGCCATATTTTGTGTCCCTGACTGACATGGATTTGTACGTGACCAAGAGAGTCGCCCTCTTAGCCATTCTCCGCAATGACTCTGAATGACATACAATAGACATTATGTTACAAGTTAACATTGAACACTCTCATTCCTGCGCCTACGGCAAAAAACCGGTCTGCGGGGATACAAAATCACCGCCGCCACTAGGTAATTTATGGAAAACAGAACCATATCCATCGCCTTTATACGCAATATGGTCTCGGGCTGCGGCCTACCTAAACGGTATTGCGCAGAATTACTTGAGCGCGCCGGCATAGACCCAGAATCCATTAACAGCGAGCGCGCCAGAGTTAGCCCAACGCAGCTATCGCTACTGAATAAATGGATAACCGACGCCACCGGCGACGAGGGAATGGGGCATTATCGGCAGCCGCAAAAGCCCGGCACCTTTCACGCCCTTGCCCACTACCAGCAAACCGCCGTTGATTTAGAACAGGCTATAGAACGCAATGTCAGATTTTATAATTTATTCGATTTTGGCTTTAGCCTTGCGCTTATTCGCAGCGGTGATTACATCAGCTACCGACTTCAAGCTGACCTCGGCCTAACCCTAACGGACTGGGTATACGAGCAACATCTTATGATCAACCACCGTTTTTTAAGCTGGCTAAGCGGCAGCCCCATTCCCCTGTATCGGGTCAACTTCAACTACCCAGCGCCTGTGCACAGCGGGGAATACCATTACCTGTTTTTTAGCGACACCCGCTTCAATCAAGACCATAGCGAAATCATTTTTCACCGCCAGTATTTAAGCCTGCCGATAATACGCTCGACCGCCGAACTCGATGACTATCTTTCGCGCTTACCCCACGAACTGCTACAACTACCCAATCAGGGCAGCAGCTATACCGAACAGATTCGTCGCCTGCTCAAAAAGTCGCTGCCCGACATTCCCAGCTACGAGGCAATGGCGATTTCGCTAGGACTAACACCGCAAACACTGCGCCGCCGACTACGACAGGAAGGCTGTGATTACAGACTGATCAAAAACGAATTAATACGAGATACCGCGATTGGCTATTTGTTACACGACAACCGAGAGATCAAGACAATCTCTTATCAGCTCGGCTTCTCTGAACCCAGTGCATTTATTCGCTCATTTAAAAAGTGGACTGGCGTGACCCCGCACCAATATCGCGACAATCACAGCTTGGGGGCTGATTCACTCAAAAGCGGAGACAGAATTTAAATCGAGCATTGGTCAAAAATGCGACATGATCAGGCGAGAGAGCCGTGATAGAGAGCGCGAGTCCCTATAACCAACACCCAGTTGGGCACACTTATGGAACGCTTAGTTAATCTCATAGGCGCAATCGCCCGGCGCGGCCGTATGGCTTGGATATATATTTAGATTAAGCCTCAATCAAGCCAAGATGTTTAACGAAAGGTTTAAAGTCTTTATCTGAAAAAAGAAGAGGGAGTTTCTGATCAATGCAAAATGTCGCGATAATGACATCAGCGGTTTTACGCACAGTAATTCCTTTTTTTCTTAGTGTTCTAAAATTCTCTGCGCTCTTTATTGCCATTTTCTCTCCAAGCATGTCGAAAATTGTGACATCTTCAAAAACCCTGCGTGCAGCCTTGTAGTCTTTGTCGCTCCTAAAGCCCTGCAATACCTCAGTCAGAATCAGGTCACCTATAGCGACCGGCCTTATTCCAAGAATATTATCGAGCTTATCAGCTTCGGGAGAGTCCAATCCTGAGAAGTAATCAATCCATACACTGGAATCCACCAAAATCATGAATTGGCTCTCATATCATCAAGGTCACCTGTCCATTGCAGTTTCCCTCGCAGCTTCTTTATATTTTCCTGCTTATTTAGCTTAATCAAGGTCTTCAGTCCCAGCTCAACCACATCTTTCTTAGTCTTTAAGCCCGTAGCCTTCAACACCTCATTCATTAACTTATCGTCAATCTCAATATTAGTTCGCATAATTGGCCTCACGTTGCACAACCATAAAATGTGTATAAAGTATCAACTTTATACACAAATAAAGTCAAGCAAGTGTATGGGCCGACAAGGTATTTCTGAGAGATACAAAATGGGTATTCAAGGCAAGCATTCGCATTCGGTTGGCAGAGGTCACGGAATACGAGTTTA
Organism: Zhongshania marina; assembly: GCF_002915595.1. Taxonomy (GTDB): domain Bacteria; phylum Pseudomonadota; class Gammaproteobacteria; order Pseudomonadales; family Spongiibacteraceae; genus Spongiibacter; species Spongiibacter marinus_B. The sequence goes on along the minus strand of NZ_PQGG01000035.1, from coordinate 56,504 downwards.
AAAGATAGACACTTACGGACAATTCGGTATCAAAGACACGTTCTAAAACCAGCGCTTAAGCATCGACACGCTTTAAGTAACTGGCATAACGCGGATTATCTATCGCCATCTTTGCGACGGTAATGCGCTCTAGAGCAGCAAGTAAATCATCTTGTCTCAGCGCTATATCTCCGCTGCGGATGTGTTCGAGCAGGCGCAGATTTACATCCCTACTTTCTGGTTTTAAGCATTCGGGATCATCGCCTAGAAACTCATTTAATTCTGATTGCTCTAAACGCCTAAAGCCTTCCCCCAGCTCTGACTCTCGCGCAATGATGCCCAATACATTCAGGGCGATTTTTAGTTTGTATTTAATGGCGTCGTCATCAACTGCCGGCGCCACCTCTGTAGTTAAAAATTCCTGTAAGGCATCACATAGCTGGCTAACATTGGGCTGATTTATTGGCATGGTTATTCTCCCCTCAATAAATCGAGAATATCTAATTCACATTCAGACACGCGGCGGCCAATTGCGACCCGTTCCAATGAACGCTCACGGCCGCTCAAGTGCATATCGCATTGATACAGGCAGATCACGCCCCACTTCAGCACGCCAAAGAGCTCCCAGAACCTTACTGCGTCGCGATCAACCTCACGACCACTTGCGCGGGCATAAGCAGAATACAAACTTTCTCTATCGCCAAAGCCACCCACGGGTTTGTCTATGCGGCCAAAGCGCCAAGAATTCACACAGAGCCAAGCCAAGTCTTCCATAGGGTCGCCGATATGAGACAGCTCCCAATCTAGCACTGCGCGAATGCCGTCTTCGCCGACCATTAAATTGCCATTGCGAAAATCGCCGTGCACCAAGGTCTGCTCACCACAATGGGGAATATGCTCAGCAATCCAGCGAAACGCATATTCAAATACCGGCAAGGTTTGCTGATAACCTCGAAATGCCTGCAAATAAAACGCGATTTGATCCGCCGCCGACGCCCGCCTTAACCCTTGCAAGGTATTTAATGGCACCGCATGAATCGTCGCCAGAATTTCACCACACTGGCCAGCCATTCGCTCTCTTGCGGCGCTGTATATCGGTGCTTTTAAAATCTTTTGCGGCAGGGTTTCACCATCGATACGCCGCATGAGAAAGCCTTCGCCCAAACCGTCGTTTGCCTGCAATTGGGCGATCACCGCTGGGGCGGGCACACCGGCGAGTACCGCCGCATTTAGCACCATGGCCTCTTCAGATTTACTCAATGCGCCACCAAATTGGCTGGCGTCATGCCCGCGCCGAAAAATTAAGCGGTGCTCGGCTCGTGAGTCAGCGGCATTAAACGACCAGGTTTGCGCCGCAGCACCACCGGTAAGACGGCGCAAGCCACTTATCACGACGGGCTCGCCCCACTCTCGCTCAAGCAGTTTTTGCAGCGGCAACTCCAGCTTTTCCGCCTCTTGGCTATCACTTTGCACCGCCGCGGCCTCCGTCACGGTGTATTTGCCCATTCGGCGTCGCGCTCACCAAAATCCCAGCCCCGACCCTTGTCGCGATAGCGTTTTAAAACCTGCTTTGCGACGGATTGGATATGCACTTCATCTGGGCCATCGTAAATCCTCGCCTCGCGGGCATGGCGATACATACGGCTGAGCGGCGTGTCGTCGGTAAGACCGGCAGCGCCGTAAACTTGAATCGCACGGTCTACAACATTGTGAAGCATGCGTGCACCAACCACTTTTATCGCGCCAATTTCTACCCGCGCCGCATCACCGCTATCTATGCAGCGCGCAGCGTGAAGTGTCAGCTGTCGGCAGGCCTGAATTTCCGCAAGACTATCAAACACATGCTGCTGCATGAGCTGCTTATCTGCCAAGCTGGAGCCAAATGCGCTGCGACTATGCAGGCGCTCACACATTAAATCGAAGGCCCGCTGAGCCTGCCCCAACCAGCGCATGCAATGGAAGATTCGACCCGGCCCTAAGCGCCGCTGGGCAATAACAAAGCCCTCGCCTCGGCCTCCCAAGAGATGATGCTCAGGCACGCAAATATCATTGTATTTCACCTCAAAATGGCCGCTATTCAGGCCGAGTAGAGGCGTATCCCGAAGGATCTCGTATCCAACACTGTCGGTGGGAACAATAATCATACTAAAGGCTTTATGATCCGGCGCATCTGGCTCGGTGCGGCACATAATGGTGGTGTAAGCCGCGATGTCCGCTCCAGTGGTAAACCACTTATGACCATTTATACGCCAATGCCCATCTTCTAAAACTGCGCGTGTTTGCAATTGGCTAGGATCAGAGCTTGCCAAAGCGGGCTCAGTCATCGCGAAACTCGGGCAAATTTCGCCAGCAACCAGCGGGCGCAAATACTGCTCCTGCTGCTGAGGTGAGGCGTATTGTTTAAGCATCAAGGAATCTTGCAAGGAATAGGTGCCGAACACTCGCTGTGCGTATTCAGAGCGACCGATCACCTCATTGATATACACATAATCGAGAAAAGGCATGCCCTGCCCACCAATCTCCTTGGGGTGCCCCAGGGCCCATAAGCCTTCGGCCTTTGCCGCTGTCATCAATTCAGCGAGCTTACGCTCCGACACTACTTTATCCGCGCCCTGCAATACTGCTTCGGCGGGGTATATACGCTGCTCTAAAAATTCTTTGGTACGCTGACGAACCTCAAACCAAGCAAGTGACTCGCTCACAAGCACTCCCCTATTTTTATATTTATAACTGCCAGCAATACAAACAAGATGGCTTTTTATTGTCAAGTAAATTGACTTTATATATGATGACTTTAATGCTAAACCCAACTAACAATAATGACGATAACAAAGACATCAGCAGCGAGATACCTATGACCTCTTCATTAAAGCCACTCAACAATATTCATCATGCCGCCTACCGCTGCCGCGACGCCGAGCAAACCCGCTGGTTTTATGAAGACATCATGGGCCTTAAATTAGCTGCCGCATTTGAGGAAGATATCGATTTTGGTGAAGGCCTTGGCCGCAATCGCAATTTTTTACACATTTTCTTTGAAATGGGTGACGGCAACTACCTCGCCTTTTTTGACGAACCTGGTATTTCGAAAGAAGAGGACTTTCGCCGCAAAGACAGCTTTGACATGCACTTGGCTTTAGAAGCAGAAAACATGGGGGACTTACTGGCTTGGCATAAACGCATTAATGACGCCGGCAAAACCTGTCTTGGCCCAGTCGATCACGGTTTTGTGCAATCGGTCTATATGTACGACCCCAACGGCATACAGGTAGAAATTACCTGTCGCGCCACCGATCCCTCTTTAATGCAAAAACACAGCGACGACGCCCGCAGCTCATTGGCGGCGTGGACCAAGAAAACCCGCCCGCTAAAAGAACAAACCTTTGGTGCGGCAAAAATAGACAAGCGAGCACGTTAAGGGCGCCACCCTATTTAACCGGGGGCACAACCACTATCGGCCCCCAGCCCTTGCTTAGCACCTGCTTGAGCTGTTTGAGTTGAGCCCTGCCAATTCGATTGGCGAGCTCATCTTCAATACCAATAACTGCTTTTTCGGCATCTTCACGAATTTTATCGGCGGCAGCGCTGAATTGAACAATCTTTGCACGGCGGTCTGCGGGATCGGGCACCAATTCCAATAAACCGTCGTCCCGCATGGCCTGCAGTAATTGATGGATAGCCTGGCGACTCACACCGAGATTGCGAGCCAAAAACGCAGGCCGGTTTATACCCACCGTCACACTAATCATGATCATTGATTTAGTGCGATTCATTCGCTCCCAGCCCGCCGCCTCGAGGCTGGCTTGTAAACTCTCATCCATCCAGAACAGGGCATAGGCCAAGGTTCCAATTAAAAAATCCTGATGTTCTGCTATTTTTTTCATTCAGTAATCCAGATATTTCCCTGATCTAGGAGGAGGCTTGAGAGAAGCATTCTATTGTATGCGCCACCCTCGCAAAACCCTTATCTTAGCAGCCTACATTTAGTAAAGATAATTGACATATATTCTGGGAATTGCTCTACTGCTCCTATACCAATTTACGCAGAAACAGCGGGTGTCGTTATGACCAATAAGAAGAAAGCCTACGAACGCATTCCCTATTTGATCTTCTACCAAGACAAAAGTCCGTTTAAAGAAACCTACGGCGGCCCAATGGATTTTGGCGCACTCAAATCACATTTATTGCGACCAGCAGAACCCAAAACAAACAGCGTTATTGTCTTTATGCACCCCGTAGGCGGTGGCGAATATTTACCAATGATTACCGCCCTCGCCTCTGCGGGCTACCCCGTTATCTATTGTCAAAGCCGTTATCCCGGCAATGACACGGCTCTGATTATGGAAAAAGTCGTGATAGACCTAGGTAATTGCATTCGTCATGCCAAGGAAAAATTTGGTTTCGACAGGGTGATTTTAGCGGGCTGGAGTGGCGGTGGTTCGCTGTCTATGTTTTACCAGAGCCAGGCCGAAAACCCGACAATCACAGAAACGCCAGCAGGCGATTCGGTTGACCTGACCATTCAAGGGCTGATCCCCGCAGACGGTATTATGATGCTAGCAGCTCACATCAGCCGCACGCACACACTAACAGAGTGGATAGATGCATCGATTCTGGACGAACAAGACCCAAGTCAACGGGATCCAGAATTAGATATTTACAACCCTCAGAATCCAAACCAGCCGCCCTATTCAGTAGCATTTTTAGAGCGCTACCGCGCTGCGCAAATTGTCCGCAATCGCAAAATAACTGCATGGGTGAAGGAAAAATTAGCAAACCTTAAAAGCAGCGGACGCCCCAACGATGAGTTCGCCTTTGTGGTACACGGCACGATGGCCGACCCACGCTGGCTTGACCCCACAATCGACGCCAACGACCGCCAGCCCCGCTGGTGCTATTTAGGCGACCCAGAAGTGGTCAACAACGGGCCAGTGGGCTTGGCGCGCTTTTGTACTTTACGCAGTTGGTTGTCGCAGTGGAGCTACGACGACTCCAATGCCGATGGCCTAGTTTGTGCAGAAACCATTACCGTGCCTGCGCTGGTCATTGGCAACAGCGCAGACGACGCCTGTACGCCCAGCCACACCACACGGATCTTTGAGGCCATTGGCCACAACAATAAAGAGATGCACGAAATTAAAGGTGCCACACACTATTATTTCGGCCAAGAACAGCAGCTTAAAGAGGCCATTGGGCTCTGCGCTGATTGGCTGGCGCGCAAAGCCTTGTTATAAACGGGGTCTAACCCACGCTCGCCATTTTCTCGCTCTGGCGCTTACTTTTGCACTGCGGAATTTCGATTTTCTGAACAGATAAGCGCCGCACCTTACCGTTTAACAAGGGCCACTCTATTTCATTGCCCTTGCGCAAACCTAGCAGAGCGCACCCCACCGGCGACAACACCGAAATTTTTAACTGCGTGACGTTGGCCTGCCAGGGCATGACCAAGGTAACTTTGGTTTGGCTTAGTAAATCCAAGTCGATAAACGTCACCTGAGAATCCACGCAGACAAAATCATTGTTGTAATCGCGGTCCGGCACGATTTCAGCCCGATCGAGTTCGGACTGCAAATCCTTGGCGGCATCTGAACGATTGCGAGCAATAAATTCTGTTAAGACCTGATAGTCGGATTGCTTTACAAAAATAGGGATATGCGACAAATCTTGCACTTTTTTCTCCATAGCAAAACTCAGTGATATTAAAAATATCAGCCACTAATTATTAAATGATTAGATTGGGAGTGTTGCGGGCGACTGAGTAAAACTCAATCGCCTTAAGAGAGGAAGGCGGCAAAAATCCCAGCGCAAACTGCGCCGAAATTGAAACCTTGAACTGTATATAACAAAGACCTTTTCATGAACCTGAGGTTAGCAGCTTTTAAAAACTTAGCAAGGCCTCAAAAGTCTTTAAAGCATATTGTTTAAAGACTTTGTGTAGGAATAAAAATTAAAGACAATATCTGCTGAATCTACTCACAAGAATCCAGAACATTTTCTTACAAATATTGCGGCAACACCGACTTACTGAGCCCTTCCAAAAAGCCTGCGGTGCTGCCTTTATTTTTTAATAATCAAAAACGTGCTCCAACTCAATGCCGGCGCTCTCTACATCCAATATCAATTGCGCCAACTCAGTTACCGCAACCATCAGGACAATGCGTTCGCGGCTGCCGTCTGACACCAAGCGCGAGCGAAACAGCTCCTGCGCCTGCAAACTGGATACATCTGCAGCCTTTGCTGCGAGCAGTGACACAGCGATTTGGTGATTTCCAGAAATATCGCTGATCGTCCACTCGGTATTGAAGAATTTAGGCATGATCTCGGTAAAACCACCCCAGCGCGGCACCGACATAATATAGTCTTCGCCACCGGTCGCCACTATCTCCGCACCCTCAGGCTCTTCTGGCAGACGAATGCTATTGCTCTGCACCCGCTGCGCAGTGAGGTAAATCCGCTTATCGGTTTCGCCATATGTAGATTGCGCGGCGTATTTAATTAATTTGGCGTATAGGGATTTCAGACCAAATTCGGCGCTAAAAAATAATTTGCGCTCCCATTTGCGAAAAGCGTGATCGCCCCACAGCGGGGTGTCAGACCATATACGATCCCGCCATGCGGCGAAGTCAAATTCATACCATGGCTCGTCAAAAATTAATTCGCTATAGGCGCGGTGCGCCCGCTGAATCAAAATATCTTCCGGGGTATCTTCGCCACCCGCCAGCCAGCGGCTAAAGCGGCCGACACTCGCCTCGTAAGCACCTTTTACCAGATACTCCAAGGTGGTACTGATGCCAATAACCCGCAACATGGTGCGGTATTCAGCATTTGCCGGATAGTTCTGCGCGCTTATCGCCACCACCCGATCATACAGAACCCAGTACTCATCAATGCTCTCAAAGAAGGGGAAGCGACTTGGGTCACTAGCAGCCGCCAAATAATCCGCGTACTCCTTGGGCTGAAACACCAAATACCACTCGGGAATGGTCAGCAGGGTTTGCTCTACAGGGCGATAATATTCCGCAATGTCCTTGCGTGTTTGGGCCATCAAATCGCTATTAAAGGGGTAGTACTTCGCCCAAAGCATATTCACAAAACGGTTGTTAGGATCGAGCCGCCATTTAAGCCCGAAATAGTCCTTGGCGCGGGGGTAGGCTGCAAGAAACTGCTCTTTGCTTGCCTGCAGTTGGTAGGGCAAGTAATAGGCGCCGCCAACCGCAATGGCCGCATCAATCATTTCGCGGCTCCATACGCCCACCGCCTGCTTGGCCTCGGCATCGGTGCCCTGCCGGTAATACACAACAAAGGCGAACACTTCAGAGCGCGCCCACGACAGCAATGTATTGGTATCTGCCTTGGCGTGCCGAATACTCACATTGATGATATTGGCCTTGTTACGCTGGAAAATTTCCCGCATTTTCGGCACAAATTCATCAAAACGCTCTACCGGCACGAAGTATTCACGCAGGCCGTAGGTGTATTCAGAGCGGTCATCTGGCTCAAGTTCAGCCACGTCATAACTGGCTTCGTAATTGCGCCATACGACTTTTTCGGGGTAATACAGTAGCGGATCGATAAGGTGCTGCCGGCTCCACTTGCCAAAGTCAGATCCTGCAACAAACTTCTCCAGCGCCACCTCTAAACGGTAATCTTGATCTGCCGGAATAAGGCGTTCGGTTTTGGTCACCGCCTTGTCGCTGGCGTACCAGCTCACATCGCGCAAATGAGTAAAATCTGGGGGATAGATATCTGCATTGTGAAAAACGACCTCGCCATTATCACGAATGGCATCATGAAAATAAGCCGCGTAATCCTCTACCGGCATCGTTCTCGTTTTGCGCTCTACTGGCAGATTGTCTTCTAACTGCAGTGTCGCCTCGACAATCACTCCCAGTCCGCCGTAGCCACCAATAGCGCCGTAAAATATATCGGCGTTCTCCTGTGGCGATGCCGCTATTATGGAGCCATCTGCCAGTACTAATTTAAGCCCCAACACCGACCCCACCAGCGGCCCCTCGCCAATATAGCGGCCGTGGACATTTACGCTGAGTGAGCCGCCAACGCTGAAGTTGGCGTAGGTTTGCATGATTTTGATCGACAAGTTATGGGGATCGATTTCGGACTGCAACTGCCGCCAGCTAATGCCCGTCTGCACCGTCACCTGCTTTTTAGCCGTATCTAGTGCCAGCACTTTATTAAAGTTACGCATATCAATATGCAAGCTGTCTGGATAAGCGGTTTGACCACCCTGACTATAGCGGCCGCCGCCAATCGAGACCCGACCATCGCTGTCGCGCAGTGCTTGCTGAATGTCTTCTACACTCTGCGGGGAAATTACCTCAGCCACCCGTACCGCGTTCAAGCGGCTTACATCGTTCACAAGCTGCGGGATTTGCGGCACCACAAATTCATCGTCACCGGAGCGCAACACCATAACCGTGGTCGCCACTCCCGCCAGCACTACTGCAAGAATCACCAGCGCTGCTACACTGCGAATTATTGTCCAACACACACCGAGGCTACGACGCCATTTTGATTTGGAAAATTCAGACAAGCTCAAACTCCCTTTTTAATGTATAACAGCAGAATTCCTGTTAACGCAGTGAGCGCATAAATGAATCATGTTTCACGACGACAATTTGTAAAATCGCTTTCGCTAGTATTTTCGGCTCTGGTGGCGCAGCGCTCACTGGGAAACAGTTCGGACAACACCGCCGCGCCCTTTCCAACAGTACCCTTATTAGTTGACGACAACTTTGGCGGCAACTTTTCCTATATTTACCGCAACAATGATTTACGCGAGCAATTCTTTAATTTTTTGGTCAACGTTTTCCACCTCTACCCCGAACACGAACTGCACGCGCTTATCCAAAGTTTTGCAGAATCCTATAGCGCAGACGAAAACGTCTATAAACAACTTCAACAGAATATTGGCAATATTAAGCCGTTTCTGTCGGAATTAACATTTGCCCTACCCGCCCTGAACAAACAAAAACGCGATATGCGCAGCCAAAGCTGCGAATTACTCGACACAAACCGTCGCTATGAAGGCTATTTAGAGATCGGTTCTACTGGCCGCTACCTCGACGCGCTTGAAGAACCCTTAGACATCGTCGGCGAGCGTTATTTCCTCGCCGAGCGAGCCCCAAACTACTCTTTGCCCGATATTCTTGATCGCGGCCAAATCATGCAGGCCGGTCACTACATCCCCTTGGCTGACTACGCCCCCGAGCTTGGCAAAGCCATTCCCGCCAATTCCTTAGATTTAGTGACGGTGTTTATTGGCTTTCACCATTGCCCCCTGCCGCTGCGGGAGCAATTTATTAGCGATATTCGCGACAGCATGAAGCTCGGTGGCTACTTAATTGTGCGCGATCACGACGCCCACAACGACGATATGCATGCGATGGTCGGCCTCGCCCACGACGTTTTTAATATGGGCACCAACGAAAGCTGGGAATACAACGCCAAGGAATTGCGCAATTTTTATAGCCTGGCATTTTTAGATGAATGGTTGAGCAATTCCGGCTTTCAGGGCAGCGGTGAAAAGCTCTATCAAGCTGGCGACCCAACCCACAATGCCTTGATGGTATATCGAAAGGTTTAGCCAGATCAGGCCAACGAGCCACCTAATTTCGGCTAAACTCAAGGAAGAACGAGGAGCGTGCATCATGATTGATATTCGCGACAACGAACACCGCGCAGAGATTATTCTGCGCCCCAACTGCTCCGCTAGCTGGGCCCAAAATCGCCGCCTCATTCTGGCGGTGATGACCGTCAACACGATATTCAGCGCGGGATTTCTCGCTATAGGCGCGTGGTTGGTGCTACCGTTTATGGGCTTGGAGCTGCTGATGATGTGGCTCATCATCAGTCGTACATTCAAAAAATTGCAAATCCAACAAATTGTCAGCCTAGACCCGCAAACTCTCAGCATCGACGAAGGGCACCAGCAGTGTGAACGCAGCTGGCACTGGCCCAGACAAAGCAGTTGCGTGCTGGTCACCGTTAAAACCCATCCCTGGGACCCGCTGCAAATCAGCCTAAGCCACTGCGGCGAGCATGTACTCATAGGCGGTTTTTTGAGCAAAGATGACAGCCAAGCCCTGCTCACCGCGCTGCGCCGACATTTGCCAATTAAACATTACTGCGAAGAGTCAGTGATCAGTATCTAAACCTTTAGGGTTCAATTAGTAGTGACAGCTCACCCAGATCGCCAAAGGACACATAATAGCGGCCTTTTTCCAAGGGCAGCATTTGCCCCAGTGCGCCAGTCAACAGCCACTGGTCTGGATAAATCACCCAGCCTTGCTCAATTCGATCATTGATTAAATTCAGTAGCATCTGCCACTGCCCACCGATTAGCGAACCGCTCTGCGCCGAAAACACGGGTTGATCGTCAATATGCAAGCCAACGGTAATGGCCTCTACATCGACACTATCTGCAGCCACCGGCGTACCGACCACAAAACTGCGCGCGGCGACATTGGCGCGAACAATCTCAAATACCGTCGGCATGCCCTGGGCTTTAAATCCTAAATCCGGCAACTCTGCCGCTGGGGCAACCACCGCGACCAATTTTTTCAAACTTGCTACGTCGGTAACCGGATGCCTTATTGCCCGCTTTAAGCGATAAGCCAGCTCTACCTCAAACATCCCCTTTTTAAAATCAGAAAGTTTGATGGCTTGGCTAGAATCTAAATGCGCCCCCGGCAACAACACCCCCATAATCGGGCGATCACTGCGAAATTGTTGCTGAGACGCCAGCGAGGTCAGCCCAGCCTTGTAACCCTCGGGCAGACGCCCGCCAAGCTTTTTATCCAGACTCAGCTTTTGCGATTGATAAGCACCGCGCCACTGCAATTTTTTAAGCGATTCGACACTGTCCTCGTCACCACTTTGGGCAAAACCCACAACAGAGCAACTTAGCAAGGCCGCCGCCAATACCATCTTATTCAAATTAAAAACTACACTAAACCACTGCATTTTTACTAACACTCAACTCTAGCGCCGGTATGGCCTACTGCTTAAAAATCAGTCTGATAAATAATATTCAACCGTGGACACCACCCGTACCTTTTTAATATGCGGGTTATTTTTGTCGCGATCACTAATCGAAAACTGGCCCTGCGAGGCCCGCTTTATTTTGCCGAGTACGCTGTCGGAATCCTCCGCAAACTTCTCAGCCACAGCACGGGCCTGACGGGTCGCCTCCTCAATCATAGATGGCTTAACCTGATTGAGTTTGGTGAATATATATTCCGTCTGGGCTTGATAATTATTGCCATTAAACGCAATGCCCTTTTTACCCAATTCAGATAGCTCGCGGCTTACTTCACGCACTTTTTCTATATTTTCCGAATAAACCGTCACCGTCTGCTCAGCGGTGTAGCGGAAGGGAGAATTACCATTATTGCCGTATTGCTGGGCAGACTTATCGGTAATCGCCGGTGCCGAGATCGAAATCTCATCACTGGAAAAACCTTTGTCTCGCAAAAATGTCTTAATGGTTGCCACCCGCTCATCCAGAAGCACGTACAGTTTTGGCAGATCATTATTCGCCTCTGTGAACTGCAGCGGCCAAATGGCAACGTCAGCGGTAAACTCCCGCTCAGATAAACCTTTAACCGTCACGCTGCGCTCAAATTGGCGGTATTGGCTCGCGGCAGTGCCTAATAACACGCCCAATACGGCAAGCCCAAGCACCAGTGAAATACCCAATATCAATGCGCTGGCTGGTGAATTCTTAGCGTTCGTCATTCCCTATTTCCCCCTTATTATCTTCAAAAGCCACACGGCTCCAATACACTGCGCTATTCAAATTAAAGGGGCAAACACCGCCCGCGTCATTGTGCATAAATCCTCGGCGGCCAACTCAAGCTCTAAACCACGGCGCCCCGCGCTTATATAAATACTTGTAAATTCCCGCGCGGAGTCATCAATCGCTGTCGCCAATAATTTCTTTTGCCCCAAAGGACTCAGCCCACCCAAAACATAGCCCGTTGAACGCTCAACATCGGCCTGCGCCGCCATGGCTGCTTTCTTAACACCCAAGGCCTTAGCGGCCTGCTTCATATTTAATTGGGCCGACACCGGAAGTACCGCAACCGCGAGCGCCTTGCTATCTAAAGCCAGCACCAGTGTTTTAAACACCCGCTCCGGTGCAATACCCAGCTTTTCTGCCGCTTCTAAACCATAAGATGCACTAGCTGGATTGTGGACATATTCGTGAACAATATGCGCTATCTTTTGCTTCTTAAGTAAATTAATTGCCGGCGTCATTATCGATCCACACCACTAAGCCAAGCCATAAGCATAAACACCTGCAATTGACCTCTAAGAAGGTTTCTAGTTCCAAAACAAGGTGATAGCGCACATTCGCCAAATCAAACGCCCCGCGCCCACCCATCAAGTAATAACTATTCTTATTTAGCCTTGAGCACATGCCAAGCACGGCAAATATTTTGCTGTGATTGAGCACTATTAACGCTATCCAACACGGAAATACCCATAAGCAATGTATGGCTTATGGGGCTGTCGTGCTAAAATTGCGCGCTTTCCCATTTTCACCACAACCCGCAAGGTAAGAACACAATATGAGCATGACAGACACCAGAAAACGGGTTGGATTCGTGAGCTTGGGCTGCCCCAAAGCCTTGGTTGATTCTGAACGTATCCTCACTCAATTGCGAATAGACGGCTACGATATTGTGCCAAATTACGACGATGCCGACGTGGTCGTGGTCAACACCTGCGGCTTTATCGATAGCGCAAAGCAAGAATCGCTGGATGCCATAGGCGAAGCACTTAAAGAAAACGGCAAAGTTATTGTCACCGGCTGTATGGGCGACGATGCCAAGATTCGCGCCGTACACCCCAATGTATTAGCCGTAAGCGGCCCAGCGGCCTACGAAGAAGTCGTCGGCGCCGTGCACGAATGGGCGCCCGCCAACAAACAACACGATCCCTTTATCGACTTGGTTCCACCCCAGGGCGTTAAACTTACACCGCGTCACTACGCCTACTTAAAAATTTCTGAGGGCTGCAATCACCGCTGTAGCTTCTGCATTATCCCGTCAATGCGTGGCGACTTGGTCAGCCGCCCCATCGGCAGCGTGCTAGAAGAAGCCAAACGCCTAGTGAATGCCGGCGTTCGCGAAATTCTGGTGGTATCCCAAGACACTAGTGCCTACGGCCTAGACACCAAATACAAACTCGACTTTTGGGACGGCCAACCCATTAAAACCCGCATGCTAGAGCTGTGCGAAGCACTGGGCGAAATGGGCGTATGGGTGCGCCTGCACTATGTTTATCCTTACCCCCATGTCGACAACGTCATTCCGCTAATGGCAGAAGGCAAAATTCTGCCCTACCTCGACATTCCCTTTCAGCACGCCAGCCCTAAAGTGCTAAAGGCAATGAAACGCCCCGCCCACCAAGAAAAAACGCTTGAGCGCATTAAAAAATGGCGCGAGATCTGCCCAGACTTAGTTATTCGCTCTACCTTTATTGTCGGCTTCCCCGGCGAGACGGAAGAAGACTTTCAAATATTATTGGACTGGCTGCAAGAAGCCCAACTCGACCGCGTTGGCTGTTTTGAATACTCGCCAGTAGAAGGCGCCACCGCCAATGAACTGGCAGACCAAGTGCCAGATGAGATCAAAAAAGATCGCTGGGAGCGCTTTATGGTGGTCGCGCAGGAAATTTCTGCTCAGCGCCTGCGCACAAAAATCGGCACTCAACAGGAAATCCTCATCGACGTCGTTGACGAGCAAGGCGCCATTGGCCGCAGTGTCGCTGACGCACCGGAAATCGACGGCAAAGTGTATTTAGATGGCTTTACCGACGTAAAACCCGGCGACGCACTAGTCGTGAATATTATCGACTCAGACGACTACGACCTTTGGGCAGAACCCGCCTAATGAACCTGCTGCTATTGCAGCCTGAAGACTTAGGCACAAACCCAAACCACATAACACTGAGCGATGCGCGCGCAGATCATATACGCAATGTACTGCGCGCCAATCTTGGCGATATGCTTAAGGTGGGTTTACTAAACGGGCTAACTGGTAACGCGACCATCACCGCTATCAGCGGCAGCAAAGTTAGCCTTGAATTTGAACTGCACACCCCGCCACCGGCCAAGCTCCCGCTGACCTTACTATTAGCACTACCGCGCCCCAAAATGGCCAGACGGATTATTCGCGCCGCCACCGAACTGGGCGCAGCCGACATCATATTGCTCAACAGCTACCGAGTTGAAAAAAGCTACTGGCAAAGCCCCCTCGTCAGCGACGACACATTGCACAAGGCAATGCTTGAAGGATTAGAGCAAGCCGGAGACACCGTCTTGCCAAGGCTGAGCCGCGCAAAGCGCTTTAAACCCTTTGTAGAAGATGAACTACCCAGCCTGCTAGAAAATAAAATCGGCTTGCTCGCCCACCCCTACGCCGAACAAAGCCCACCGCAAGCTATAAAACAAGACTGCGTACTAGCCATAGGCCCAGAAGGCGGCTTTATTCCCTACGAATGTGAAAAGCTCATCGCCGCCGGTATGCAAAGCTTCAGCCTCGGCCCGCGAATTTTAAAAACAGAGACAGCGGTATCTACGCTGATTGGTCGGTTGTTCTTATAGAAACAGGCATTTCGAAGGTATATAAAAAACAAAAAAGCTAAAACATACACTATCTAGAACTTTGGAATAATCTCGAATCATGAGCGACTATTAACAAGAACAGCAGGCAACCTTTTTTTGATGAAAACAGTACAATAAAAATGGGCCACCTGTTATGTCGCGCCACTCAGTCGGCAACTGCACATACTTGTAAATCTTAACTAGTGAACCCTTTAAGAATCTCTAAAATTATGTCAAAAGGCCTTGTTCCAAGGACGAATTTTAATCGTAAAGGGCTGCCTGCAAAAAGCCGCAGTCGGCAATGCCACCCCTGTGATTCATATTGTCGCCTTCAGTATTGAAAGCCATGATCAGCTCATGAGTATCGACACCACATCCCATGATTTTCACTAGGGCTGGCCATATATTATCGAAGACGATTTAGCTCAAATCTGGAAGAGCGCAGAGTTAATGCTGCCGAGCATTCGCCGACGCCACTGACACCGCGATCGACTTAAACTGTGGCGTATGCGAACGCGGGTCAGTTAGCCTTGAACTGAGCACGTTTGCCTCTGGGTAATAAGCCGCTACGCAGCCCCTGGGTAAATTGAATAGTTTTACCTCAAGCCCGCGCATTTCTCCGTAGTCGGAGCAAATATCGACAGTAGCTCCCTCACCCACGCCTAGCTCTAAAGCGTCTTGTTGATTCAGCAATACCGTCCAGCGATTATCTACACCACGGTAACTATCGCTCTCTTCATAAATAATCGAGTTGAACTGACCTTCGCTGCGGATGGTCATCATCGTAAATGGCCGCGTTGATTCAAGGTCAACACCAAGCTGTTGCGGAACAACAAAATGCGCCCGACCATCTTGGGTATGAAATTCCGGCAGGTGTTTTAGGCGACCACTGACATAAAACTCCTGCTTTGCCACGTCAATATCCGCTAACTCCTCCATGCCAGGCACCACCTTGGCGATGGCCTGCCGCACATTTTGGTGGTGTTTAAACTCGCTGAAATTAATTGGGCAATCCCGCAATAATTTATCGGCGATATCCGCCAAAACAGCAACCTCTGAACGCAGCGAGGCAATACGTTCAATACCACCATCACTTAAACGAACGTAATTGAACATAGATTCCTGCGTAGTCGGTTCTGGCTCTTCGTCGCGGGCACAAACCGGAAAAATCAAGGACTCACAGGCATCGACACCGGTAACATGACCACGATTAAGCGTCGTGGTTAAAAAGATTTTAAGGCCAATATTATCCAAGGCCTTTGCTGCCCACTTACTGTCTGGACTGGCCTCATAAAGGTTTCCCCCCATGATGAAAGCCGCGTCTATATCACCATCGTGAGCGCGTTCAAGAGATTCCAAGGTATGCATACCCTTGCCCTTAGGCAACGTCACCTTAAAGGTCTTCTCAATCCGACTAAATACCTCGCTAGGCAAAACGGGCTTAACACCAATCGTGCCAATACCCTGCACATTGCTATGCCCCCGCAGAGGCAATAATCCGGCGTTTAACTTACCCACCATGCCGCGCATCAAGGCCAAATTGCTGATCCATTCAATATTATCAACACCGTGCTGATGATGGGTCATGCCCATGCCCCAAGCAAAAATAGCATTTTGTGATTGGATATAAACATCAGCAACACGCAGTACATCTTCTTTTGCTATACCGCAGCGGTCGAGTAGATCCTGCCAAGACTGAGCCTGCACATGGCGCTCAAACTCTGCGTAGCCACTGGCGTGCTCACGAATAAATCGCTGGGCCGTCCCGCCCTTTTCAATCACCGCCTTGGCAATTGCAGTGAATAAGGCAATATCGCTGCCGATTTTCGGCTGCAAATAAATACTCGCCACTTCGTCCCCGCCCTTGATCAGGGAGCTGATCATTTTAGGCGCAGCAAACTGTACCAAGCCCGCCTCCCGCAGCGGATTTATCACCACCACCGTGCCGCCTCGACGGCGCAAACCGATGAGCTTATGCAGCAAGCGCGGATGATTTGAAGCTGGATTTGCGCCAATCAAAAAGAACAGGTCGCAGTGGGCAATATCATCTAACTCAACGGTTGCCGTACCGGTGCCAACGGTATTGGCCAAGGCCTCGCCAGTAGCCTGATGACAATAATAAGAACAGTTGCTGATATTATTCGTACCGTAAAGCCGTGCCATCAGCTGTAAGACAAAGCCCGCCTCATTTGAAGAGCGGCCTGAGCTATAAAAAAAGCTGCGCTCTGGACTTAGCTTTGCCAAACCTTCCGCCGCGTGATCAATCGCCCAATCCCAATCAACAATTTTATAGCGATTTTCACCTGCAGCCTTATATACGGGTTGCCCAAGCCGCCCAAGGGTTTCTAATTCCCGCGCAGAAAGCGCGCGAAATTCATCTAAAGTATGAGCAAACACCTCGGCGGGAATCGGCGCTTGAATATCTGTAGATTGAGCCTGAATACTCTTATTGCATACCGACGGAAACTCATCCAGTTCATTAGTCATACCGCCACGCTGACCGCCCATACCCAAACCGCAGGCTTTACAGGCATTTTTTGCATTCAGTGCCTTGGCCGAATTAAGTAATCCAATCTTACGTGCGGTATTTAGGGTATACAGAACCTTTTTAGGGCCGCCGCCAATGACTTTCATAGATGCGCTCATTATTTGAAAATATTAGCCGCCAACCATACTACGCCTTTCTTGCGACTTAAAATCAAAATTTAGCCTAGCAATATAAATAATCACCTTTGATATAGATATTTACATAGCATATTCACCTGCAAGCCCCGTGCAATTACACCCTATGGTTGCCTATAGCCATAAAGATTATCCAAGAAGCTTAGGCACTTAGCATGCTGTTGCTGCTAAAATAATGCCTGTTACAATCATTATTATTTTGAGGCTTAAAGTTTGACTCAGAAATCAGTAAAAACCAGAACGCCACAGGCCGAGCGCACAGCAACAATGCGGCAACGACTTTCTGAAGCTGCGTTTGAGGTAATCAAGGAAGTCGGCTACGCTAACTTTCGCACCTCGGCGGTATCAAAGGCTGCCGGGGTTTCACAAGGTGCGCAACTCCATCACTTCCCCACCAAAGATTCCTTAACCACCGCTGCTATGGAATATGCCTATGAGCGGGCTAACGGTAAATTTTTAAAAAATATTAGCTCGTTTTCCGCTAGCGACGATCCCTTAGATGCGGTGATTCAGGATGCTGAAGACTTTTTCATGTCTGATTATTTTATGGTCGCATTAGATATTTTGATGGCCGGTGGTAAAAACAAAGAACTCAGAGATGAACAGGTCAGACTTGCGGTAACAAGCCGCGCCTCGGTAGAAGAAAGCTGGGTTAAAAAACTGATAGAACTGGGCTGGGAAAAGAGCGAAGCCGAAATGATCCTCGGCATGACCTTTTGCTTAGTCAGAGGGTTTGCAATAAAGCTATTGATTAGCCATAGCCGCAGTGATTTGTCGACCATGATGACGCAATGGAAAAGCATGGTCGCAATGTTAAAAGCACAAGCTTAATTCAGTATTTTTCGGCCCCGCTGAAGACCTCAACGGGGCGTTTTATTTACGCAGTCACAGCGCTCAATAGCGGCCGTATTTCTTCTAAAATAGCCGGATCATCAATCGTTGCGGGTACTTTTACATCTTCGCCATTGGCTATTTTTTGCAGGGTCGCGCGCAAAATTTTACCGGATCGCGTTTTAGGTAAGCGCTTAACCACCCGCGCCTGTTTGAAAAATGCCACCGGCCCAATATGCTCCCGAACTAAGGCAATTACTTCTTGAACGATGCTTTCTTCGCTGCGTTCCACACCGGCATTAAGCACCAATAAGCCAATCGGTATCTGCCCTTTCATCTCATCGTTAATACCAAACACCGCGCATTCAGCCACGTCTTTGTGCGCGCTAAGTACCTCTTCCATTTGCCCAGTAGACAAGCGATGCCCCGCCACGTTTATCACGTCATCGGTGCGACTCATAATGTGGACATAGTCTTCGCTGTCGATAAAACCTGCATCGCCGGCATTGTAGTAACCGGGGTACTCAGAAAGATATTTATCAATAAAACCCTGATCGTTATTCCACAAACTCGGCAAGGTGCCCGGCGGCAGCGGTAAACGAACCGCCAAAGCGCCCATTGTGCCAGCTTCTACCATATGCCCCGCTTCATCTAGCACGACCACATCAAAGCCCGGCACGGCCTTACCGGAGGAACCATATTTAACCGGAAACAAACCTAAACCTGCGCAGTTTGCTACCGCAGGCCAACCCAATTCTGTTTGCCACCAGTGATCTATCACCGGAATATTTAACTGGCGCTCAGCCCACTGAATAGTATCGGGGTCTGCCCGCTCGCCGGCCAAAAATAATTGCTGCAAGCTAGAAAGATCAAAATCCCTAGGGCCAAGCCCATTAGGATCTTGCTGTTTAATAGCCCTAATTGCAGTCGGGGCGGTGAACATGGCCTTTACTTTATGGCGCTCAATTAAACGCCAGTACGATAAAGCATCAGGTGTGCCGACGGGCTTGCCCTCAAACATAATTGCCGTCGCGCCGCGAATAAGGGGGCCGTAAACAATATAGGAATGCCCTACCACCCAACCAATATCTGAGGCGGCCCAAAACACATCACCGGGATTGATGCCGTAGATATTTTCTAGGCTCCAATTCATTGCCACCATGTGGCCGCCGTTGTCGCGAATGACGCCTTTAGGATTCCCCGTGGTGCCAGAGGTGTAAATAATATATAGCGGATCAGTTGCCGCTAAGGGAACACAGTCAACGGCTTCGCCGGCCGCCTCAGTTTCCACCCAATCTAAATCCCGGCCTTCCTGCATCGCGGCAAGCAATTGCGGGCGCTGTAAGATTACACATTTAAGCGGTTTGTTCTGTGCCCGCTCAATGGCCTCATCGAGCAGCGGCTTATAGGCCACCAAGCGGCCGGGCTCTATGCCGCAGGAAGCCGAAATCACGACCTTGGGTTTACAGTCATCAATACGTGACGCTAATTCTGCCGCTGCAAAACCACCAAACACCACCGAGTGAACGGCGCCAATGCGCGCACAAGCCTGCATCGCGATAGCAGCCTCTGGCACCATCGGCATATAAATGACAACCCTATCGCCCTTTTCAACTCCCATAGAACGCAGGGCTCCGGCAAAGCGCGACACTCGATCAAGCAAGGCTTGGTAAGACCAGTGCTCTACCGTATCGGTAACTGGGCTGTCGTAAATAATTGCAGTCTGCTCGCCGCGACCAGCGGTCACGTGGCGATCCAAACTGTTAAAGCAGGTGTTGCACACACCATCGCTGAACCAGTTATACAGAGGAGCTTTGCTATCATCCAAGGTAAGCTCGGGCTTGCTAAACCAGTCTATACCCTCGGCAGCCTTTGCCCACAGACTAATATTCTCATCGTGATTCATTATTATCTCCCAGCCAAATACCTAGCAGTCTAAACACTATATAAAATCGAGCGCTAGGCTACCAATACCAGATATGTCTAAGGACATTTTGTCACCGGGTTTTACATACTCTAATGGCACTAAAGAGCCCGATAAAATAATGTCGCCTTTACTTAAGCTGATACCGTATTCACCGAGGGTATTAGCCAACCACGCCACACAGGTGAGTGGATTACCCAAGGCCTCTGCGCCGGTTCCAAAACTGAGCTTTTCGCCATTTTTCCACACCTGCATTTCGCAATTAATTAAATCTACTTGTTTGGGGTCTATCGCGGCGGCAGAGTTAACGGCGAAATAGCCGCAGGAGGCATTGTCGGCCACGGTGTCTTGAATTTTAATTTTCCAGTCAGCGATACGAGAATCAACAATTTCAAAGCACGGCATTACCGCCTCCGTTGCCGCTAATACGTCCGCTTCGGTAACGCCCGGCCCCTTCAGGTCACTCTTTAATAGAAATGCAATTTCACCTTCGGCGCGCGGTGCAATCATATTACTTAGAGACAGCTCACCGTCGCAGATCATTTTATCGGTCAAAAAACCAAAATCCGGCTGCCGCACATTGAGCATAGACTGCACAGCATTGCTGGTAACACCAATTTTTTTGCCAATCAGTTTCTCACCATCAGCCTCGCGCATCGCCAGCATATTCAACGATACGCGATAGGCGTCATCAATACTGATATCAGGATAGCGTGTAGTTAGAGGCGACACCGCCTTGGCCTCTCGCAAAGAGCGATATAACTCGGTACTAATATCCTGCAGTTGCTGCTGATTCATACTTGCTATTCCAATTACTCGTTATGAAATGTATGTTAAAAAATAATTTACAAAATAATGCTGATCTTTGCCTGTGGCCGTAAACCATCAAGCGCTAAAGAGCACATTTTTTTACAAATTCGTAATTGACCTTCTATATTGGCCAACTCATACAAATAGCTACCCATAAACATGTCTGTGCTACCATTTTTTGAACGGTAAATTACAAACGACGCACTCACAGAAAGTCGGCCATTTTCAAGACTATCATTCACCACAATATTACTAACTACATGCTGAACCTTTGAGCGCGGAAACTCGGCATGGCAGGTCTTTTTCTCAAGTCGAGTTACCCGCTCCTCCATACGACCACGATTATCTGCAATATAGTAAAGATGCTTTGTAGGGTCTGCTTCCGCAGCAGCTATGTCCGTCGGTGGCACATAATAACTTGCATCCTCGGTATATAAAGACAACCAGTCTTGCAAGCGCCAGTCGTCCAAACATTTAGCTTCTTCATTCAGCAATTTTTGGATACGAAAATATTGAAACATTTCTTGCAAATCAGACTCGCTAGCCATCGCCTACTTCTCCTCAAATTCGCTGACACGACGATTCCATTCACGCCAAAATGCGCGCATTTGTAACTCGTCATCAAATGAGGGAACTGCCGCCTTCATTCCCTTAGAAATATCATTCCACGGCGCATTAGCAGCAGACTTAAATCCGTTCTGGCACTGCTCCAAAGCCTCGACATCATCAGGAGTTGCAAAACCGCCAGGGCCAATAAATTCTAGGAAGTTAGATAGACGATATTCACGGCGCCAATCACTTTCACCCACCACACCCATTGCAAACCCATTCACCATCATTGAGTTTGGTGATGTTGGGTAGAAGGTACGCACCGTAATTGCCATGATGTCGTTAACGACCAAGTTGGGAAAAATAATCATATTGCGGTTTTTAGTTGCGATCTTTTCAGCGGTTTCTGCGCCGACACGCCCCACCAACTCATCGTAAACCTGATTAATTTCTTTCTTGCCGTCTTCTCCCCACATAGGTATCCACTGCGCTACCGGACGCCCCCACGGCGCGCTGTATTCAATAACAGCGTGTCCATTCCCTAGATCATAGCCTTTACCGGCAAGACGGGTTGCCGTTAAACCACCATTGGTATTCATCAAATAATCTAGGTAGGTAGCGTGAGTGGATTCTGCGTGATAACCATCAACACTGTTTTCAACCAATAACTTCCAATTGGCCTGAATGGAGTATTCTTGGGTGCCGCCGATGATTTCCATACCTTGCGCAGACTGCGCTGAAACCACATCTAAATACTCTTTAGAACCCGCTAGGTAATCCTCAAGGGGTTCAACGTCTTTATTAAAGCAAATGAAGTAGAATCCCGCGTACTGTTCCAGCCTTGGCACAGGCCGTAAATTTGATTCATCGCCTTCTTTAAAGTCTTTGCTATAAGCATTCTCACCGGAGAGATGCGCTAATTCACCGGTATTTTTAAACACCCAGCCGTGATACATACACTGAAAGGTTTTGGCCTTGCCACGCTTCTCTCTACACACAGTAGAGCCACGATGCGGACAGACGTTAAACAAGGCGCGAATCACATTGTCGCGACCGCGAACAAATAGAATATTCTGATCTGCCACCGTGCGCGCCACAAACGCACTGGCTTCCTTCAGCTCGGATTCATGCCCCAAGTACAGCCAGCAATTTTGAAATATTAAATCGCGTTCTTTTTCGAACACTTCCTGACTGGTAAACGTTTCGCGCGCTACTTTAAAACGCCCGCCGTCCCGATCATCGATAATATAAGGAGTTTCCACGTCAACCACCTCACGCTTTTGGATTTAAGAAATTAATTTTTATTTTCATACCACAAAGTGGTATAGCTCTAGTTCAGCATCGTCGCATGCAATTTCGTTATCTTCGCTCAGAGCACTAATCGGTAAGTCTTGAGCCATATCCGTTTCTGGGTCGCTGTGGGTTAAATACCGCCACATGCGCTCAAACACGCCGACTTTAACTTGTCTGTCTCGAATCTCATCAAGCGACAGCACACCCTCTTCAGGCTTAAAATTGGCACTGCGTACACTTAACTCTAGCCGCGCAGAGTCCTCTAAAAACCAAGCGTAAGACACCGCCTCTTCGATTGATTCACCAAGCACTACTGCGCCATTTCCCCGCATAACCAAGGCCGTTGCCGACCCCATCATATCGGCGAGGGATTGCGCGCGTTCATCGTCACGTAACAATCGCGGATCAGCCCACAGGGGAATATTGTTGGCAAAGTACGCGCTCAAACCATGCCGACAAGTTGGTGTTAAACCCTGCGTAGATAGCGTCATTACCGCTGGCGACATTATTCTGCAAACGGCCTTAATTTCAGGTCGGCGCTGATAAATTGCTTGATGGATTCTAACTTCGCCCAACACCCCATTTGGCAGAGGCCCCGTTACTGAAACAACCGTATTCGCTTCTTTCACGGCAATAGTGCCCATTGGCTGAGGAGCGCACACTAAAAACTGCTCATCATCTACCCTTATGCTGCAGTGACCGAAAGCGTGCACCAAGCCCGCGCGCCCCAGTGCTCTGGCTCCCATGCGCAGCTTGATGTGTTGCGTGTTTATTGCTGTTTGCGTCATGTTTTCCACGTGTTAGTTAGTTATTTATTATTTACTCGCGGGAACTGCCTAATCGCAGCCTTAAGTTAAGTTGCGAAATTTATTCTCAGCCCGTCGCACTCGCCGTCTCGGCCGTCACATTTTCCTTTGCCATTGTTAAGGCTAGGTCTTCAATCATGTCCTCTTGGCCACCCACGGTACCGCGCCGTCCTAGCTCAACCAGAATATCTCTTGCTGACACGCCGTAACGCTGTTCCGCGCGCTTAGCAAATAGTAAGAAGGAGCTATAAACACCGGCATAACCAAGAGTTAGCGCGTCGCGATCAATACGTATTGGACTATCCATCATCGGTACAATGAGGTCTTCCGCCACATCCATAATCTTGTAGAGATCTATGCCGGTCTTCATGCCCATACGATGTAAAACGGCGACCAAAACCTCTAGCGGGGTATTGCCGGCACCAGCGCCGAGCCCAGCGACTGAACCATCAATGCGCGAAGCGCCGGCATTAATGGCGGCAACCGAATTAGCCACGCCCATTGCGAGATTGTGATGACCGTGAAAACCAATCTCTACATTATCTGGCAAGCCGTTTCTCAATGTGGATATCTTCTCGGTGACTTCTTCTGGCAACATAAAGCCCGCCGAGTCAGTGCAGTAAATACAGTTAGCGCCGTAGCTCACCATGAGCTTTGCTTGCTCCAGCAAAGCCTCTGCAGAAATCATATGCGCCATCATCAAAAAGCCAACGGTGTCTAAACCCAACTTGGCTGAATAGGCAATATGTTGCTGAGATACATCAGCTTCTGTGCAATGGGTTGCGACTCTTAAGGTGCTTACGCCACAGGCCTGTGCCATGCGAATGTGGTCAACCGTACCAATTCCCGGCAATAGCAGGGCCGACACTTTGGCCTGTGTCATTTTTGGGATAACCGCATTGAGGTAGTCTTCGTCGCTGTGTGCCGGAAAACCATAATTTACCGATGCGCCGCCCAAACCGTCACCGTGAGTGACTTCTATAAGCGGCATACCCGCAGCATCTAGCGCCGTTGATACCGCGATCATTTGTTCAATGGAAATCTGATGGCGTTTTGAATGCATGCCATCGCGCAGGCTCATATCATGCAATTTCACAAATTTATTTGTCATACTCTGCACCTTTCACTGTCGGCTATTACAAGGTAGCGGCGTAAATTATTAGGCCGTAATAGCACTCGCTTCTGTGAGTTTTTGGGCAATCATTTCTGCTGTACGCAATGCCGCTGCCGTCATAATGTCGAGGTTGCCCGCATACTTAGGCAAATAATCACCAAGGCCCTCAACCTCCATATACATAGAGACGCGCTGGCCATCAAATACCGGCCCATTCACCAAGCGATAGCCCGGCACGTAGCGCTGCACTTCACCTACCATGTCATGCACCGATGCGGTAATGGCGGCTTGATCAGCCTCGCCTTCAACCAAGCAGTGAATGGTGTCGCGCATAATGAGTGGCGGTTCAGCAGGGTTAATTACGATGATTGCCTTGCCTTGCTTTGCGCCGCCCACTTTCTCCACCGCGCTAGCGGTTGTGCGGGTAAACTCATCAATATTAGCGCGGGTACCTGGGCCAATTGAGCGCGAAGATACCGTCGCTATAATTTCACCGTAGCTCACGCTTTGAACCCGCGACACCGCCGCCACCATCGGAATAGTCGCCTGACCACCGCAGGTGACCATATTGACGTTTTGAATATTGCCTTGACTGAGCGCCGCCAAATTAACTGGGGGAATGCAGTAAGGGCCTATGGCTGCCGGCGTGAGGTCGATCATCGTCACACCCAATTCATTCAGCTTGCGGCTATTCTCCGCATGGACATAAGCCGAGGTCGCATCAAAGGCGATAGTAATATCGTCTGCTTTAATAAATGGCAGCACACCATCGACACCCTCTGAACAGACTTTAATACCCATCTCAGCCGCACGTTTTAGGCCGTCAGACTCGGGATCTATACCCACCATCCACACCGGCTCAACCCACTCTGAACGCAGCATTTTTATCAGTAAATCAGTACCTATATTGCCCGGCCCAATAATAACGGCTCTCAACTTTTTACTCATAATTCACCTATCTTCAATTCTTTAGTATTTTTAAACGGTTAAAGAATCAAAAAGTTTTTAACTAGGCTTGAAAACTCAGCGGGCTTTTCTACCTGTGTCCAGTGGCCACACTCACCAAAAATATGCAGTTGCGAATTTTTCATTAGGCGGTGTGCTTTTATAGAGTTTTCCATAGGTACAATCACGTCTTCGCGGCCGTGAACCATCAAGGCTTTATGCTGAACCTGTGCGATTTCATCTTCAGGAATACCTAAACCATCTAACTTTTCCTGCATCGGTTCAGGGAATAATTTTTCGTAGGCCTCTTGATAACCAGGGCGAATACTAGCCTCGTAGCGCGATTTAATAATGTCTTCGCTCACCAAATCTTGTCGATAAGCAAAGATAGACATTAAGCTGCGCATTGCATCGACCGAGGGTTTGTAACCCCAAATTTCACGCAAACCATCGGTGATATTGAAATGAATACCCGCAGCGCCCATCATCACAAATCGATCAACTCGATTGCCATGACGTGCAGCCATCGCCAAACTAATCGCACCACCAAAAGAGTTACCTACAAAATGGGCTATTTTAACGTCAATTGCATCCATAAACTGACACATAAAGCGCAGCCAATTTTCTAAATTGTATTCAAAGCCATCGGGATTATCGGTGTACCCAAAACCGATCACATCGGGAGCAATGACGTGAAAATCATTTTCTAAGGCGGGAATAAGCAAACGCCAATTCGCATACGCTGTTACCCCAGGACCGGAGCCATGCAGTAAAATCACGGTAGGATTTTTGCGATCACCCGACTCTAAATAATTAGCCTCGTAGCCATCTGCCAGTTTAACTCGTTTACCCATTTCCGGATTCTGCGCACTCACACAACACCTCACTGCAAATAATTATTTAAATGTTAACGTTCTATTAATCAGGTTTTTGAAAACGCTTAGCGCGTGGGTTGATATAAATATCGCCGTCGATTACCTGAGTTTCAAAGCTTCGCAATGGCACCCGACAAGGCATAGTTAAAGCCGCACCGCTTCGCACATCAAATGTGCCGTTATGCCACGCGCACTCAAGAATATGGCCGTTCAACTCACCTTCGTCGTAGAAAGATGCGGCGCCATGTGTGCAGCGATCTACCGCCACGTAAAATTCGCCGTCCACATTAAATATGGCGAGATCCATTCCACCGGGATGTTTTGCGGTGCCTATTTCGCCCACTGCAACCTCGTCTGCTTTGCAGAGAAAGACCCAGTCCTCACTACTTGCTATAACATTCGTCATTATTTTTATTCCTTACAACATGGTACTGCCGCCGTTAACACTTATGACCTGCCCAGTCACAAAAGCGGCGGCGTCGCTTGCCAAATACGCAACCATAGAAGCCACTTCTTCCACTTTTGCAGCACGACCAACGGGGATAACACTTAGAAATTTTTCTGCTGTTTGCGAATCGCGCTCGACAAAGTCTTTGAGCGCGGCAGTTTCTACTGCACAGGGCGCAACGGTATTAACCGTAATATTGTCTTTGGCAAACTCTCTAGCCAAGCCGGTGGTCATACCATGAACACCGCCTTTTGCGGCGTTATAGGCAGCATGCGCCCACAGGCCATTGCGCACAGAATCTGCGCCAATATTGATCACCCGACCAAAGCCCTGCGCCTTCATTTTTGGCAGCACACACCAGCTACACCAAAGCGCAGTCCACAAGTTTCTGTCTACCGTTTGCATCAGGGTTTCTGGCGTGTGTTCAAGAAAGGGACGAATAATGCCGCCGCCTGCGTTATTGACTAAAATATCGACGCGCTCAAAGCTCGCAAGGCTAAAATGAATTAATGACTCCGCCCCCGCCTGCGTTGACAAATCAGCGGCGTGCGCCGCTACGGTGTATTTCTTTTCCACCATTTCATTTTTTAATAGTGCGAGGTTTTCGGACGATAAATCGCTTAACACTATGGCAGCACCGGTATCGGCAAGGGCGATTGCGATGGCTTTGCCAATATCGCTACAGGCACCGGTGACTATCGCAACCTTTGTCTTGGCCGCTATTTTGATTTCACTCATTGAATTCAGGCCCCGCTATTTCACCGCGCTTACAAAACTCCGGTTTTGGCATGCCGCCCCATAAATCCATAGTTTGCGCGCTGTTTTCTAACATTCGCGCCTCTCGAGGATTTTCTTCTGGAAACTCTTCCATACCAAAACTAAATTCGGCGGTCATTCCGTCTGGATCTAAAAAGTACAGAAACACACTGCCCGACGGCATATGGCGACCGGGGCCAAAAACAATATCCACCCCCGCATTAATTAGCCTATTCCTAGCGCGCCCCACGTCATCAATTTCACTGACCATAAAATTAACGTGGTGCAAACCTTGGCTGTCACTTTTCACCATCGCAAAGCTGTGATGAAAAGGGTTGGGATAACAACGCGCCCACACCGCTTTATCGACAACAAAATCTGAAGAAAGCAAACCAAAATCATTATTCATAACTGCCCAAGCCTCATCTAGCTTGTTAGTTCGAATAACGACATGGCCTAGACGCTGGATTTTTGCCAAAGATTGATCCAGCACTTTAGGCGGCTCGACCATACAGTCGATGTACTCAAAGGTGACACCGGTAATTGGCTCGTGAACTCTAAAGCCACCGGCAATGTTCAAAAACTCAATTTCTGCGGCGGGTATATCCCAACACTCATAAGACCTTGATTGGAAATGGGCTTTGGCCAGCTGCAAATCTGCAGACGAGGCGACCTGAAAACAAACTCTGCGCAATCCCGCAACGTCTTCTTGGTAGAGGACAAGACTCATTGCATATTGATCGCAGCGCAGCCCTACTTTTTCTCCCTGCCGCTCAACGTGTACATTCAAACCGAGTTGCCCACTATAGAAGGCAATAGATTTATTAATATCGGTCACATTGAGTGCAACATAGGCCAAGCGCTTATACAAAAAAGGTAGACCTTGCATTGGGGTCTTCATAGTTCTGCCCTGTTTCTATTTTTATTGGTCAAGCACGAGATGCCGTATTTCCACTTTTCGAGCAGCAAGCTCTAACATCTCGACAATAAACAAACCGTGTAAACGCATCGTAAGTTAAATACAAAATAACGTCAACGATCTTTTTAAAATAATTCCCGCCTTGAATCCGGCTTATTTTTACGCTGCATTAACTTCAATAGAGACAAGGAATGTAGCACACTTTACGCATGCTACATAATTTGCATGGAAGTATTACTAGACTTAATTATTTGCTGCACTGGCAGTCAGCAAGCTAGCCACATCGAGCAGCTCTTCTGGCTTGCTGTCAAAGCCCATAGGGCTAAACCAACTACGCCCTACCACACTGTGATGGCGGGCATAATTAATCATCAACTCCGAAGACTTGCTCTTAAACCCTGCGCTCACGTCACAGTCGGCCATTAATCGTTCAGAGGCAAAGGCGATTTTTGCGATGTCGTTGCCGGCAAGCGCGGCATTTAATTCAGCGAGCTTTTCTGCCGCAAGCTTTTCTAATTCTGCGAGAAGAATTAGCTGCTTAGCGACATCAATTAAGTTCGCTGCATTGTGCGCCTGTAACTCTCTTTCTCGGCCATCCTGCGCCATCAATGCCGCGATATGACCAATCAATAGCTGGCTTTGCTCCTGCGCCATAGACTCACTAGCGGGAATCGCCGGTAAAATAATATCCGTCATCGCACGCATCATGGTGCTTAAACGCAACTGGGTTGATGGATTCATATTAGGCCTCCTCAAGCAAACAGATAAGCTGATCCACAAAGGCGTAACCCGCTGCCGTCAGCCAACTCAGCAATATATCTTGGTGACTATGCTTGTTTCCGGCAGTACGCGCCGATGTCGCCAAACAAATAACGACACATTTGTACACGCTTAACACTTGATAGAAATACAGCGCCTGCTTGTCCACAACTCTCCCGGTCATAGCGGTATATCGCGAACACAACTCCGCCAATGGCATTAAGCCCGAGGCCAAAACCTCGCCGTCATTAGTCTTACCTTGATGACAAGCAATCCACCCTAAATCTTCGTGATAGTCACCTATATGTGCCAACTCCCAATCCAAGATGGCGGTAATTTTCTGACTCTGCTCATCAAACAAATAATTACCAGTTCGGTAGTCTGCGTGAACAATAACCAGCTCCGAGGTTTTAGGCAGGTTATCGCGCATCCAACGCTCAGCCAAACCCATTATCGGCAAGCCCTCAATCGCATCGTCACGCCATGCGCTTACCCACCAATTTAGCTGCCATCGCGCAGCTTGGTAATCATCTTGATTAGGCAGCTGAAAAACCTTACCGTCGTCAAAGTCTGGACTAATACCGTGCATTATTTGCAGGTACTTCATAAACTCCTGCGACAAGCCCGCGCGAAATGGCTCACTAATTAAGGTGCCCAAACCCGACACATTGCCCGCGTTATTACTAGGCTTGGTGACCCCGCCAATAAACCCTGTAATCAGCGCTGGTCGCCCCAAGTGCTCGCCGTGCAAATCTGCCCACAAAACCGGTGGTACCGGCAATTTATCTACTACTGCACGCATAACCCCAAACTCTTTTGCGCGGTCAGTCACCACCGCGCTTTCTAGAGGATCCATACGCAAAACGCATTTCCTAACAAATTTATCCCCTGCGTATAAATCAAAAACGAACTGTTCTTTAGACGCACCACCACCCATGCGCTTAAAACCTTCAACCCGGGCTTCCGCAAGCCCTTGCGCTGCTAAAAATGCCAATAATTTGGGCTCCATTTGCTGAGGGCTTAGCGGCTCATATACCCCTTCATTTCGAGCGCTAAAATTTGCCTGCAACATAGCTTGAATACTTGGCTCTATATCCACGCCCGATGTGAGCGCGGTCACTACACTTGATTTCATTTCTATCCCGCCTATTTCTTGTTTACGTATTCGATCAGGCTATTCATCCACAACACTTCGCAACACCCACCACCCTTTACGCCGTCGATATGGGCAATAATCGGCGATTCAAACAAGGTAATCATGGGATCGGGGCAAAGCGGAAAAGTCGCATAGGCAACGCCTTGAAAGATCGTGGTGCGTCCGGCTGAATCGTATATGGTGGCATTCACCGTACGCGTTTTTAGATCGTCATTAATATCTAGGTCGATATCTACATCGACTACTTGGGCAATGTGCTGGTTTTTATCGACAAAGCCGCGAATCAAGGTTTTACCCATCGATTCTAGCTTCCAAAAATGCACGCCCAGCTCCGGTCCCGCTTGCGCATGAACCCATTTCCAATGCTGGTTCAAACCCCAGTCGCGCACACCCCAGGAATGGTCACGCTGCGCATAGCCCTGCAAAGCAATTTCACGACCGCCCACTTTAACGTAGCCAGACACCATGCCATGCTGCTCAAAACGATCGTGCGCTATCCACTGCGGGCAACCGCCTTTATGGCTGCTGTATGCGTAAGCGGGCTGGGTGGCAGTAAAATTGTATTCAATATCGAATAGCTCGGATTTGTAACTAATCGAAGCGGTTTTCAATAATTCGCCTAGACGAAAATGCAGTTTCTTCACCCGCCAATCAAAAAAATCGGCATCCGGCGACATGGCAATACCGTCAAACTTCTCCAGCAAGGGCTCTGGGCCAATACCGGGGCCGTAAAGCGTGACCGCACTGCCCGCTAGGCCTTCACCATTAATCCAGGTATAAATAAAGCCGCCAATTTGCTCTTCTGGAATTTGAATCATATACGCCATCGACTCGCGGGCCAGCGGCCCTGTTCCGAGTTTATGGCGATTGTCATGGATTGGATCTAAGGCTCGAATATCCGTCGTTAGCGTTCTTGTCATTAGCTCTTTCCTAATTCAATTATTCTGATCACACCGTCAAGGACGATGGCTAACATTCAGAATACCAATAGGAGAATTAACGACAATGGACTGATTTCAGCTAAGCAAGATTGGCATGCACAGCCTACTCAAAGGAAAGAGCTTACAAATTTAGTTAAATAATCTGATTTATTGAACAGCGGCATTACTCCACCCCCGCGCTGAGCGACGAGGGTCTACCATCTGAAGGCCCCGCCCTTTGCGGCCGTAATGAAATTGAGCTTGTTAGACGGAAGCTCACACATAGGCCTAATGTGGTCTTGCGACTATGACTAGTCACCAAGTGTGCAAAATCAACTCAACACCTTGCTCAAACAAGGTGTGCGCTTGCGTCACGAACTCTTCTTGAGCGCGTCAGGGTCTTCTCGGACAACACTCGTCAAGCAGAGCGCCAGAAGCAAGGTCGCGAAGACACCCGATCCCCCAGCAACGCCGGAGGGTAGAAACGCGTCACGCCCAAACACAATCAGAATCGCATTGGCGAACATGGCAACAACGCCAAGCATTGCAGTCAAGCCTCCCAAAGCCTTGCCCCCTCCCGCCATCTTTGCGACACCGAAAATGAGTGCAGTAAAGCCTAACAAGAGCTTTGCTGCGTAATAGATCATAAAAGACAAGGCTACGACTCCACCTGCTAAAGGACCAAGTGCCTCGAGTTGACTCGCCGCTTCACGAAATGGCCCGAACAAAGTAAGACCAATGCTAACTTGCACAACATTGAGTACCGCACTGAAGGCAATGGCAGACCACCCCACATGATAGCTTTTAGCCTGCACCATCGCGGCGCCGGCAAACGCCGTTAGAATGGTGAAAAGAAAACACTCCACCCCCCATAATAACTGCCGCGGAACGCTAAGCTCAGCGAGGTGAAGAATGGTATAACATGCCTGCGTAGCTGCCAGCGCCAGCAGCAAATACGATGTAATTTGAACAGTTCGTTTATTAGTAAATTCCATGCTGGCACCCTTTGGTATTCCTATTTATGGCACGTCCTCATAACGCAGCTGTGATAACTGAACTCAACTTCAACACAGTGCGCTTGAGCTTATTATCAGACGGCAGCCGGAACAACTCGTCAAATTACGCGTCACGCCTATAGCTGGCGCGCCGCCTTTTTGGCGTCGCATACCCGTGATAGTTATGTGCGTTTCTTGGAAATATATTTGACATTCGCCAGCCCTTCGAAATCGCTATCTTGAGTCCAGATAGCCGCGGAGAACTTGTGAGCAGTGGCAAAAATAATACTATCAGCTAGCGGTAACTTATGGAGAACGCCAAATTTAGCTGCATCCTTGGCAAGCTCCGAACCCAGCGGAACTACCTTACCCTGCTCCATATGAGCAGTGACAATCAGCGCAGCTTCTTCCCCTCGTTGGCGCAATACGTTCTTAAAAACCTCAGTGATTGTGATGCTTGGCACCAGCAGCTCTGATAGCTTTTCAATGGGTTCCGCGAAAACCGCAGAATTACCATCGCCGGCAAAATACGACAACCAAGCTGACGAATCTACGACATTCATGCCCGGTCTTCTTCCCTAAGAACCGTAGTATCAATTCCTTCCAGAAAGCCTCTCATCTCCTTCATCGGCTTGAGAGGAATAACCTCAATTCGCCCCTGGTACGATGTAATTTGGACCTTTTGCCCAGACACAATCCCCATGGATTCACGAATTTCTTTAGGAATAACAATCTGATATTTGGGAGAAACAGTTACTGAGGTCATGGCGGCACCTATCGATAAGGGTCTAGTATTACGATACCGCTATCGATCAGGGTGGTCAAGACGCATAGCGCCTAGCTAAGCGGTGCCCTGACAAGGGTATCCGGTGGACGGCCTCCAGGCTGGGAACGAACTTAAGCGTATTGTTAAATTTCTGATGCAACAACTTTCCCGTGATAACAATTGATTTCTCGGTTTACTTCACGCAACTTTGAGTCAAGCTCAGCGTATGCCTCAAATGCTTTCTCTGCCCCCTGCATACCTTTGAGTTGTTCAGCAATTCGCCCATTTTGGGCCATTAGCTCAAGATAGTGTGCACGAAACGCGAGCAACGCATTCAACCTACCAATATCATTCGCTTTTCTCGCTTCCTTAACAGACCAGCGAGCATAAAGTGCCGAGGGCGCTGCTACTAACACCGCAATAATTGCAATAACATCACTCATTGAAATGTCAATAACGCTTTCCTTGAAATTTAACAGTTGTTATAACGACTCAGGCCATGTATCGCTTTGGCCCCGTATCAAGGAGTGGGCTTTAACATTGATTGATTATTTATAGGGGATTCAATTAGTTGGCGGCATCGCCATTAGCAAGCGCCGGACAAACGAAGACTAATTCCCTTTATTTCTGTCAAACAATCCTTTCCCTTGATCATATCGCGTTTTGTATAAATTTCAATGAGTTAACTAACTCATGACCGAGACTAGCAACCACGCGTTGTAGGCCACAAATGAAATCAACAGAATTCCACCGCTGAGTCGATTGAGCTGCCTGATTTTTTTAAATCCGAACGTCATGACAAACAAAGCAATGGTCATCAGCATCATCGCTGTCCAATCACGATTAATAATCTCGACAGGAAATGCGCTGATAGGATTAATAACGCCCGCTATGCCAATGACCGCCAGTAAATTGAACATATTAGAGCCGACGACATTACCAATGGCGATATCGTGCTCACCGCGACGAACGGCAATAATGGAAGCCGCTAGTTCGGGGAGCGAGGTACCAAAGGCAACAATCGTTAGGCCAATTATTAAATCACTCACTCCCAGCAATTGGGCTATGGTAACTGCACCCCATACCAAAATACGTGAACTAATAATCAGCACTACTAAACCCAGCACCAAGTACAACAGTGCTTTTTGTAATGACATCGCTTGCGCGGCGAGTAACTCATCCGTTTCAGTTTCTAAGTGATCGCCTCGACTGCGCATCGCCACAAATATCGTCCAGCTAACAAGCGCAATAAACCCTGCCAAGAGCAAAATCGATTCTAAGCGAGTGAGGGCGCCATCCCACAATATATAGCCGACCAAGCCGCCAATCAGTGTGAGTAGTGGCAGCTCCTTGCGCACGATATTGGAGTGCACCGTGATCGGCGATATTAATGCGGTAATTCCAAGAATCAGGCCAATATTAACTATGTTTGATCCAATCGCATTGCCTAGCGCGAGGTCTGGATTGCCGTCGAACGACGCCATTGCCGAAACCACCATCTCGGGCGCCGATGTACCAAAACCGACAACCACCATACCAATCAGTAAGGTAGGCATACCCATATATTTAGCGGTAGCGGCAGCGCCTTCTACAAAGCGGTCTGCGCTCCAAATTAGCAGCACGAATCCACCAAGAACGGCCATCAGTGCAAGTGTCATATTCTTATACTACCTATAAATGAGTAAGGGTTACGTTGATGAATCTTTATCGTGACGTATGTAGTTAAAAGCCATATCGCAGGCAAACAGTCACACAGACCTAATCCGTGTGACTTTATCCACGTTAAGGCATAAGTGCTAAGGATTCCCGAACTTCCTCGGCGCTAGGCCTAAGCTGTTTCAAGCCTTTTTGCTCGCGCCATACACCCAGAAAATACAAGATTGGCGAGGCAATAAAAATTGACGAGCTTGTGCCAACAATAATGCCGAATAGCATGGGCTTGGCAAAGCTCGATACCGCATCACCGCCGGCCACAGCCATTGGCAGTATAGCTAATAAAGTGGTTGCCGATGTAAATAGTGTGCGCGTCAAGGTTGAGGAAATACTTTCGTTTAGAACACGTAGCAGCGGCGCATCGGGATTGGCGCGCAGCCCCTCTCGCACCCGATCAAACACAACCACTTTGTCATTAATTGAATAGCCAATAAGCGCGAGCAACGCGGCAACGGCGGTTAGGTTGAACTCCAGGCCCGTTAAAGCAAAAAAGCCAATGGTTTTGGTGATGTCTAAACCAATAGTGGCGATGGCTGCGGTGGCGAAATGTGACTCGTATCGAATCCATAAATACACCAGCATCCCCGCCGCAGCTAATAGCACGGCAAGTATGGAGGCGTCGGCAAAGCCGCCGCTGATTTTGGGACCCACCATATCCACCCGCGGAAAGCTCGCCGTAGCGTCTTCGCTGAGAATGGCGGCTTTTAGCGAGTCAATTTCGTTAGCGCTTAACTGCTTATCGCCGCTTTGCGCGGGGAGCCGAACCAAAAATTGACCCGCGTCGCCAAACTCCTGAATCGTCACACGATCAAAGTCATGGGCCAGCAGATTACTACGCAAACCCTGCACCGAGAGCTGCTCCGTTTTCACATTCACCAAGGTTCCACCAGTGAAGTCGACGCCATAATTTAAACCGCCCCCAATAAATAGCGCCACTGAACCCAGCGACAATATTGCGGACAAAGCCAAGCCCATAAACCGCCCGCCGAGGAAGTTTGTATTGCGCTTACTAAGCCGATCCAGCATGGCAAAACCAGAGAAAGACAACACATCTCTTTGGCGCTTACGTATATGCCATTTAATCAATACGCGAGTCACCGCGATAGAACTAAACATGGACGTAACTAAGCCAATGGCAATTGTCACCGCAAAACCGCGAATAGGGCCATTGCCGAACATAAATAACAGACTAACCGCGATAAGGGTGGTGACATTGGCGTCGATAATCGTGGCATAGGCTTTATCAAAACCGGCATTGATGGCGGCCATTGCGCGCTTGCCGCGTGCCGATTCCTCGCGGATACGTTCGTTAATAAGAATATTGGCATCAACGGCCATACCAATGGTTAAAATAATACCGGCTATGCCTGGCAGGGTGAGCGTTGCGCTTAGCAGGCTTAATATGCCGAAGATCAGACCAATATTAATGGTCAAACTTGCGCAGGCAATTAAGCCCCAGCCTCGGTAGATAACCGTCATAAATACTAATACCAAAGCGGCACCTAATACACCGGTGAACAAACCCATTTGAATGGCATCGCTGCCAAGGTCTGGGCCTACAGTGCGCTCTTCAACAACCGCCAAAGGCGCAGGTAACGCGCCGGCTCGGAGTAGCAGAGCAAGATCACTCGCTTCACTGGATGTAAAATTACCGGTTATTTCACCGCGACCACCACCAATAACGCCTTGTATTACCGGTGCTGTAATCACCTTGTTATCAAGAACAACTGCCAGCGGCCTACCAATGTTATTGCGGGTCATTTCGCCAAAGAGTTTGGCGCCGACATGGTCGAGTGCAAAGGTGACTATTGGCTCGCCAGTGTTTTGATGAAAGCCTAAACTCGCGTCACTAATATGCTCGCCTTTCATGGCGACTTGTTTTTCTAAGGTATAGGCTTGCTGGTCTTGACTGCTTAGCACCGTCATTGTCGGTATTATGCTTTGCGGGCGCGCTACCCAGTGAAAAGACATCTGCGCCGTTGTGCCCAATAATTGACGAATATACGCAGGATCGCTAACACCTGGCATTTGAATTAGCACGCCATCGTCACCTTGCTTGCTGATACTGGGCTCAACCAAGCCGGTTTCATTGAGCCGCCGCCTAAGCACTTCGAGACTGCGGTCTAGGGCGTCTTTCTTAATTTCCGCTATATATTCTTCC
This sequence comes from Zhongshania marina, assembly GCF_002915595.1. Classification (GTDB taxonomy): domain Bacteria; phylum Pseudomonadota; class Gammaproteobacteria; order Pseudomonadales; family Spongiibacteraceae; genus Spongiibacter; species Spongiibacter marinus_B. The sequence goes on along the minus strand of NZ_PQGG01000035.1, from coordinate 19,471 downwards.
GTTAGGGAGATACTCAAGATGTTTTCTTGGCCTGCGACTTTAAACATTCGTACGCCGGTAGCTGTCCTATTGTGCTCAGTGGCCAGTGCCTTGGCTTTTCGCAAATTGTCAGCATCTCGCAGGCTTACTTGCCAGTGGGGGCCCTCAAGCTGCGCTTTTGCATAGGCGATTTTACCTTCTCGCAACTGCGTTATTATTTGTTCTGCAACGCGCTCTACCGCGCCATTTATAAGCGGAGCAGTATCAGCGCTCATCAGTAAATGTGAGCCGCCCTGCAAGTCTAAACCCAGTTTTAAGGTGTTGTGCGTAAACCACGCTGGTAGCTTTGCTTGCGCGTTCGTATTCAAAAAGTTAGGAACCACGCTGCATAAGCCAAGCAGTATGAGCAGCAAATAAATTACCGCCCGAGTATTAAAGAATCGCATGAATAATCCTTTCAAATTAATGAAATAAAAATCGAAATACAAAAATTGAGGAGGATTAGTTAAACGGAGGTGCGCGCAGCGGCGGCCGGAGGTGAACTAGCGCCTGTAATGCGGGTGCCCAATTGGCTGTTGGTGATACCAGACCAATAAAGCGCCAACTGGGTTGGCTGCCAGTAAAAACACTCGCTTTGGATGTACTAAAGCTATGATCATTGTCATCACGCTCAGAAACAAGCATGGCATTGCTGCCGCTGGAAAAGACAAAAATCTGAGATGAGTCATGCTTATTAAAATTTCTGTCGGTATCCAGTGCCGCGGCTTGTAAGTTTACCCCCGTGGCGAGCATCCCAATAAGTGCAAAAAGCCAGGCAAGCATTGGCGACGCCGTGCGCTTGTCTAGTTTTGTACTAAGTGATGAGGTGGGCATGGTGTTTAATTACAGTGTCCGCAGTTCGCGGATTATTGGGGCGAATCATTCGTAAATCAAGCACAGTTTCTAGCTAGAAATTGCCAAACCTTAAAACTCAATTTAGTGACGAATCCAAGGTCGCGAGCAAAGACGTACGACTATGAACTCGAAACTTACGATAAATACGCTTTAAATGATTTTCTATTGTGTATTCAGACAAACCTAGTGCGGCGGCAATTTGCTTATTGCCGTGCCCGCCGCGAAGCCCTTCCACCACCTGGGTTTCTCTAGGAGTCAACACGGCATCTGTGGCGGCAGAATGGCATATTTTGGCATCATCAGCCCATACCACTTGATCTGCATGCATCTGCTGGCGAACTAGCTGTGCGATATAATCTTCAGACGACTGTGTGAGTAAATTTTCGAGATCCGCAGACACCCTACTCGCTGTGATATGCACACCCCGAATGCAGTTCTGCCGCATAACACCTGCAACCATGTGCAAGCCCGGAGCAATACAGTGGGTCGCGGCGACAATCTCTCGGTAGCCAATTAAATCCATATAGCGCCAATAGGGTTCGCAACTGCGCTGCTGATCAGAAGCCTCTAATTGCCGGCGCTCCAGCACCCGCGTTCCCGGCGCAGAACGGCCATCGCTACAAGAATTAATATTGCGAAGAAAGGGATCATAGGACCACAGATGATTACTGTATTCTGTGCGTACTCGATCAGTCATGCCCTGGTTATACAAAAATCTAACTGCGCGCTTTGTCGGCTTGGTGTCATACAAAAATACGCATAAATTGCTTACCTTTGAACGCGCCAAGACCTGTGCAGCCAATCCACAAACGTCAGAACTTAACTCCATTCTGGCACCTCCCGCTGGTATTTATATTATTAATTATTTGACTACGCGCTCGAGAAAACGACTAATAACAACTTTCTGATAACTCTTTTTGCATTTACAAAATAAAAAAGGCGCTATGCAGTTAAAACTCCATATCGCCTGATAAAACTAGCTCCGAGCTATGGCGTGACTAAACCTTCAACACTGCCTTAATACAGCTACCTTTGTGCTGCGCGGCAACAGCGTCGTTGATGTCTTTAAAGTCGAAGGTTTGGCACAGCTTATCGAAGGGGAATTTCCCCTCCATAAACAGATCAACCATGACCGGAATAAATTCGGACGGGATTGCATCACCCTCACAAATACCTTTTATATTTACGCCGCACAGCAGCATATTCAATACACCAAACTCTACATCTGGCTTATCTGGTTTTGGTACACCAACTAGACCAATGGTGCCAGCCGCAGCCATTGCGTTATAAACAGAGGTAATCGCAGACTGTAATCCAGTGGTATCTAAGGCGTAATCAATACCATTCGGGCTTATTTCACGTAGTTTTTCAGTTACATCTTCGCCATTCAAAGGATCAATAACGTGTGTTGCACCCAATGACAAAGCTAATTCACGACGATTCGCATGGGGTTCAACAACAACAATGGGATTACAACCCTGCACTACCGCACCTAGAACCGCGCTCAAACCCACTGCGCCTCCTCCGACAACCGCAGCAGCAGAACCCGCTTCGCAAGCAAATGAACGCATCATGGTGCCCGCACCGGTTTGAATACCGCAGCCCAAGGGACCAAGTAACTCAAGCGGCGCGTCGTCGCGAACCTTAACAACATTATTTTCATAGGCAAGCGCGTAACTCGCAAAAGACGACTGCCCAAAGAAATGACCAGCAACACGCTCGCCATTTTTACTTAATGCACTGCTGCCATCGGCGCGCATGCCTACAAAATTTAGCGGCGCAAAACTTTGGCAGTAATTAATATGGTCGTGATCGCAGGGCTTACACTGTTCACAAAAGGTATATGACAACACAACGTGATCACCAGGTTTTACCGACGTGACGTTGCTACCGACTTTTTCTACGACACCAGAACCTTCATGCCCCAATACGGCGGGTAACTGGGTTGGCACCTCTTGATCACGCGCGGCAATATCAGTATGACAAACACCTACACCAACAATACGAACTAAAACCTCATTGTCACGCGGCTCTTCTAACTCAATATCTTCAATTGTAAAGTCAGCGCCAATTTCACGAGTCACTGCAGCAGTAATTTTCATATTTTTCCCTAATAAGACTTGCGCTAAATGCTCGATAGCCAGCGCGGATTTTATTACTTACCCCCCGCCGCTTATGCTGCAAAGGGTAAGGTTTGGAAATACTTAAAAAGTCTAGTCTAACAGTGCACAAACAGATTTAGACTCGGTGTACATCAACACACCTTCGTCGCCCACTTCGCGACCAACGCCTGACTCTTTAAAGCCGCCAAATGGCATTGCAGCATCGACAACAAAATAGGTGTTCAACCAAATGGTACCGGCATGAATGCCCGCCGCCATTTTGTGGCAGGTATTCATGTCTTTACTGTAGATATTGGCGCCCAGACCGAAGCGAGTTTTGTTTGCCAGCGAAATAGCTTCGTCCATGTCTTTAAACTTGGTTGCCGCTAACACTGGGCCAAAAATTTCTTCGTTAAATACGCGCGAATCTGCGGTCGCATTGGACAAAATAGTGGGTTCGATAAAATAACCTTCGCTAGGCAAAGGACTACCCGCCGAGATTGCCTCTGCGCCCTCTTGCTGACCAATATCAATATAACTTTGAATACGATCTTGCTGCTTTTTATTGACCACGGGGCCAATCATGGTAGTAGGGTCTTGACCGTGACCAATCGGCAGCGCCTTAGCGACTTCTGCAATACCAGCAATAACAGTGTCGTAAATCGACTCGTGACAAAGCAGGCGCGAGCCAGCAAAGCAAGTTTGTCCAGAGTTAAAGAAAATGGCCATTGCGGCGTCAGGAATCGCACGCTCGAGGTCGGCATCTGGCATGATGATGGTTGGTGATTTACCGCCAAGCTCTAAGCTTACGCGGCGCATATCATTCGCTGCCGTGCGCATAATGTGTTTACCAACGGGAGTCGAACCTGTAAACGCAATTTTGTCGACGTCTGGGTGAGTAATCAGCGCCTCGCCCGCAGATTGGCCATCGCCGGTAACAATGTTGAGCACGCCCGGTGGTACACCAGCTTCAAGCATCAGCTCGCCAAGACGCAAGGCAGTTAAAGATGTCACTTCAGAGGGTTTGAGTACCATTGTACAGCCTGCAGCCAATGCCGAGGCGATCTTCCAAGACGCCATTGCCAATGGGTAGTTCCAAGGCACTATTGCACCTACAACGCCAATCGGTTGGCGCAGTGTATAAGCGTGATACTGGCGACCATCACCAGACACCGGCAGCGTTTTGCCATAAATCTTAGTGCACCAGCCCGCCATATAGCGAAAGACTTCGACAGCGGATGGAATATCGACCATCATCGCCAAATGCTTAGGCTTACCGTTGTCCAAGCTTTCTAATAGGGCCAACTCTTCAGCATGTTCTTCAATTATTTGGGCAACACGCTCTAATAATTTACTGCGATCAATAGGGCGCATTTTAGCCCAACCCGGAGATTCAAAGGCAGCGCGCGCAGCTTTTACCGCGGCATCAACCTCTTCTGCCCCGCCCGCAGCCACGCTTGCAAATGAACGACCTGTTGCAGGGTTAATTACTTCTAGGGTTTGGCCACTTTGCGCAAACGTCCAGTTTGAACCAATCAGCATTTTTCCTGAGGGAATAACTGCATCTTCGATAGTATTCATAATGTGTTCCTGTTCTTATTAAAGAAGTAATTAAAACTGCAAATGGCTTGGGCCGAATTCCCACCAGTATCAGTGGATCAGCGCCAAGCCGTACCCAACTTTAGTTTTGTCGCGCAAGGCCATGACTGGCGTCTAAAAATTTATCAGCGTGAATATTTTCTGAAACAATGCCTAGTTTTAAGACGGTGTCAGTCACCGCATCGATCATTGGCGGTGGCCCACACAGGTAAACCTGCGTTTCGTTAGATAAATGCTGGGCGGCCACTTGCTCTATCACGGTGTTTACAAACCCAGTATGTCCAGTCCATCCACTGCCCTCGGGCTCATTGGACAGAACCGGCACAAAGGTAAACGCGCCATCCCATTTCGCGGCAATCTCTTCAATACGCTCTAAGCAATACAAATCTTCCTGGGTTCGAGCACCAAACAGCATAATGCAGGGTCGGCCAAGCGGAGATTTAGCTGCCTGCTCCAAAAGACTTACAATAGGCGCTAAACCACTGCCACCGCCCACACAAATGATTGGCCCCTTGCCATCCCGCAGCCAGAAATTCCCTGAAGGCCCATGCACCTTGACACTTTTGCCATCTAACTTGCCGTCAAACAACATACCGGTAAACTCGCCACCCGGTACCTGCCGAATAAATAACTCAATTTCTCGACAGCCGTCTTCTGCAGGAGGTAGGGCGAATGAGTAAGAGCGTGCAGCCAGACCTTCTTCTACTTCTAATTGCACGTACTGACCCGCGTCGAACCAGATTGGCCTATCTAATAAGATGCTGACTTTCTTGGTGTCGTGGGTGAGATTTTCTGTTTTAGTGATCTTGCCGTCGTAATCTTCCGGCGGATGCAACTGTTTTAGCTCAAAATTCGGGATATTAAGGGTAACGTCGCTTTTCAAGGCACTTTGACACGTCAATATAATGCCGCTCTGTAATTCATCGGCTTCCAAGACATAGGCGAAATCAGTTAATTCCTTTATTTTGCCTTCGGCCAATTTGCACTTGCAGCTGCCGCAGGTACCCACCGTACAGCTATGAGGCATGGCGTAACCATGAGAAAGCCCAGCCTCTAACACCGATTGCCCCGGCTTTACGTCAAAACTGACGCCCGCTGGCAATATAGTGACCGTCTTTGCGGAGGGTTTTAAAAAATCAAAAAGTGCCACACCTTACTCCTGACCACCAACTTGCATATACGCTGCCATTGGTTCATAAATTAATAATTAGGTTTATATGGTTAATATAAGTAAGCGTACTTTTTATGTCAACACGAACTCACACAATTTCAGCATAGCTCAAAACCATTCTACCGCGGCCAAATTCACCCTCTTAATAAAGTAGCAGTGGGCCGAAAGGCCCCGCCAAAATTCACTTTAACAAGTTGTAAGCCAACATATATTTATGCATACTATAAGCTAGCGTATAAAATACATAGCACGCAGAACAACACGATTAGTCGGTGCAACGGTTTGCAATCGGCCCACCCTAGGAACATGTATGAGCAATGCAACCAACACACAGGTTTTGTTAAATTCGCGCCCTAAAGGTATACCCCAGGCGGAGAATTTCACAATATCTGAATGCCCGATCATCCCACCTAAAGATGGGCAAGTCCTTATACGCAATCACTATCTCTCTGTAGAGCCCGCCATGCGCGGCTGGATATGCGACGCTGGCAACTACTCAGAACCCGTTGGTATTAATACAGTGATGCGTTCTTTAGCCGTTGGCGAAATTATTGAATCCAAAAGCCCTGATTACCATGTCGGTCAGCATGTACTAGGCATGTTTGGCTGGCAAAGCCATACCACCACCGACGCCACAAACATCGACCGCGTCATCGACACTAGCCAACTCCCCATTTCTACCGCACTTGGTATTTTAGGGATTAACGGGCTTGCCGCCTACTTTGCACTACTTGAAGTGGGATTACCCAAGCCTGGCGATACCGTATTAGTGTCGACAGCCGCCGGAGCCGTGGGATCTTGTGTTGCGCAAATTGCCAAAATTAAGGGCTGCAAAACCATTGGCATTACCAGCAGCCCCGAGAAGATTGAACTTTGCATTAATGAGTTTGGCTACGACAAAGCCGTTAGCTACAACTCCCCCAACTTTGTCGAAGAACTCGCCAATGCCTGCGCCGACGGCATCGACGTTTATTTTGACAATACCGCGGGCCGTATTAGCGACGCGGCGTTAACGCTTCTCAATCAGCGCGCTCGGGTTGTTATCTGCGGCACCGCGTCAATTTCTCAATGGAGCCCGATCCCACTCGGCCCGCGTGTAGAGCGCCACTTACTCGTCAAGCGTGCGCGTATGGAAGGTTTTGTAATTTTCGACTACGCCGATCGCTATCACGAAGGCGTCAAGCAGTTAAGCGAGTGGATACTCGAAGGTCGACTACACTACAGAGAAGAAATAAAACACGGCATAGAAGAAGCCCCAGACTCAATCGCCGCACTTTATCGCGGCGACAATCTTGGCAAACGTTTAATTAAATTGGCAGATTAAACCAACTAAATATCATCACTAAGAGATAACACTATGTTTAAAGACTCTACACTTGCGAACAAACGCGTACTCATCACCGGTGGCGGCACTGGTCTCGGCAAAGAAATCGCGAAAGGCTTACTAAGCTACGGCGCTGAAGTCTACATCTGCGGTCGTCGTGAATCAGTATTGCAAGAAACAGTTGCTGAGCTAGCAAAAATAGGCTCTGGCAAGATTCACTACCGCGTAACCGACATTCGCGACCCAGATGCGATTGAGACAATGGTGGCGTCTATTTGGGAAGAAGGCGCATTAACCGGTCTAATTAACAATGCCGCCGCCAACTTTATTTCGCCCACCAAAGACCTATCTCCACGCGGTTATCAAGCCATACGCTCCACCGTTATGGACGGCGCGTTTTACACCGTGCTCGCTATTGGTAAGCGCTGGATAAAAGAAGGCATTAAAGGCTCTATCGTGAGCAATTTGGTAACGTGGGTATGGACTGGCTCAGCCTATGTCGTACCGTCCGCAATGGCTAAAACCGCCATAGACTCCATGACCAAATCGCTCGCGGTTGAATGGGGACGTTACGGCATTCGCGTAAACGCCGTTGCCCCCGGCCCCTTCCCAACTGAAGGCGCTTGGGACAAGCTGAACCCCACCGGTACATCAACTGGCGCCACCGACGCCAGCACCGTACCAATGGGACGCTACGGCGAGATGCAAGAACTAGCGAACTTAATGACTTTCTTACAAGCCGACGGCTGTGACTATATTACCGGTCAAACCATTGGTATAGACGGCGGTCACCACCTAGCTGCGCCAAGCACCTTTGCAAGCTTAGGTAGCTGGTCTGATGACGACTGGTCATCGGTTCGGGACTCCATTAAAGCGTCTGCTGAAAAAGAAAAAACCCAGCGCAGCGTCGGCTAACCAAGAAAAGTATTTGGAGTAATCAAAATGAAGTTGGAATCATTTTTATTTGAGATCCGCAATAACGTTGGGCACATTACCTTAAACCAACCAGAACGCGGCAACCCGTTTGACGCTAGGTTTTGCCGAGAGTTTAAAGAAATTGCTAACGAGTGCGACGAAAATCCCGAGGTGCGCGCCGTACTTATAGACTCAAATGGACCGTATTTCAGCGTTGGCGGCGATCTTAAAACTTTCTTAGGTGATCGCGATGGATTGCCAAGATTTATTAAGTCTGCAACCAGTGATCTACACTCGGGTGTTTCGCGCCTGGCACGGGGTGACGCACCGGTTATACTCGCCTGTGACGCCCTAGCCGCAGGCGGTGCGGTTGCAATTGTCGCCGCCGCCGACTACGCCTTACTCAGTGAAAAAGCGAGCGTCTACGCCGCATTTAGCGGTATCGGCTTTTCCTGCGACAGCGGCTCTTCGTATTTTATGCCGCGCCGCGTGGGCCAACGCAAAGCCTTTGATTTTTATCTCAGAAATCAAAAGTGGTCTGCCGAGCAATGCTTAGAATACGGACTCGCCAGCGAGATTATTCCAAGTGAACAACTGGCTGAAAAAGCTCTAGCACTGGCAGAAGAACTGGCACAAGGCCCAACCTATACATATGGGCAAATTAAAAACTTGTTCCACTCCAGCCAAGAAAACACCCTAGAGGCACAGCTTGAGCAAGAGGCCCGCGCCCTTGCTGATTGCACCCGACGCGACGATACCTGGAATGCCGTCAACTCCGTTGCAAAAAAACAGAAACCCGTTTTTAACTACAAATAAATAACAAGAGACCAAATATCATGTGGCCCTATCCCGAAATCAAAAACGTTGCAGATATTGTTCGTTACAATGCAAAGAACTACAGCGACAAACCCAGCACCATATTTTGTGATCACAGCCTTAGCTGGTCAGACGTCCATGAACTATCGAGTCGCATGGCAAATGGCTTAAGCGCCGAAGGCGTGGTAGCAACGGATCGCGTTCTTTATTTTGCGGGTAATGCAGACGATTATTTTTTAACCATTTACGCCTCTGCAAAAATTGGCGCGGCATTCATCCCCTTGAACTGGCGACTGAGTGTTCCCGAAATTACCGCCATTGTCGAAGATAGCGCGCCAAAAATCGCGCTGGTAGATCTCATTTACAAAGCAACATGGGAAGAGGTACAGACCAAACTTACGCAAAAAATCAAGACGATTTACATTGATCCAGGTAAGCAGGCTGACAATCCATTTTGGCAATGGGCCAGTAAATTTGATAACTCAGATCCGCACTTTATTTGCGAAGGCGACAGTACTGCATGGCAAATTTATACCTCTGGGACCACGGGTGCCCCCAAAGGTGTAGAACTAACTCATGCTGGCATAATGAATATGCGCCTATGTGAGCATTTAGAGCCGGCATACACCTGGGGAGCGAATGATCGCTACCTATTCTGCGTACCGAGCTTCCACCTGCTCGGACTAGGTCTGTCTATGCAAGCCATGTATAACGGCGCATGCATAGTTATAGCGCCGCGCTTTGACCCCGAGGAAGTACTGGCCGTTATTAATGCCCACAAGCCGACTCTAATGGGATTGGCACCGGTAATGATCCAATTTCTACTGGATCACCCAAATTCTGCAAACACCGATTTTAGTGGTATTCGCGAAATTTTATACGCGGGCTCTCCAATTTCTAAGGGCTTGCTAAAACGTGCCATTGAAGCAATCCCCTGCAAATTCATGCAATTTTATGGCGCCACTGAGTCTGGTGGCGCGATTACGCTATTGAGACCAGACGATCATTATTCAGACGACGACAATATTCTCACCTCATGTGGCAAGCCACTTCCACTCATTGAGATTAAAATTCTCGATAGTGAAGGCAATGCGCTTCCCGCCAATAGCCCTGGCGAAATGGTCATTCTCAATCCAGCAATTACCAAAGGCTACTGGAATAAACCTGAGGCTTGGAGTGAGGTATACAACGACGGCTGGTATAAAACTGGCGACATTGGCTACTACGACGACAATGGCTACTTCTATTTAATTGACCGCGCAAAAGACATGATCGTCAGCGGAGGCGAGAATATCTACTGCTCAGAAGTAGAAAACTGCCTGTCACTTCACGGCGCCGTTGCTGCCGCCGCCATCATTGGCATACCAAGCGAAAAATGGGGCGAAGAAGTGAAAGCATTTATTATGCTAAAACCCGGCCAATCAACAACCGAAGCCGAACTCATTGCCCATTGCAAAGAGAATCTAGCAGGGTATAAATGCCCCAAAAGCGTGGATTTCGTTGATGACTTCCCTCGCACCGGCGCCGGAAAAGTTTCTAAAAAGGATTTGAGAGCACCTTATTGGCAAGGCCAAAAGCGCGCAGTGTAAACCGCGCGTTCAGACAAAAAAATACCCGCAACCTCTGCAAGGCTGCGGGTATTTTTTTGCAATTAGCGTAAAGCTACTAACTAATTTTACCCTTCATTGCATCAAGGTTTTTATTCAGCTTTCTCAACATTTCAACACAGCCACGAACTTCGTCAATACTGATTCCCGCCAACATATCCTCGTTCGCTTGAACCGTTAACACCCGCATTTCTTTAATAACGCGGCGGCCTTCTGGCGTGAGGTGTATACGCTTAATACGACGGTCACTAGCATCTGCACGGCGCTCTACCATGCCAACATCTTGCAGGCGATCAATCAAACCACCTAAGGTAACCTTACCCAAGCCCATCTCATCAGCAAGATCTGACTGAGGCACACCATCACGGCGCGATAAATACGCCATTGCCCACGCCTGTGAACGAGTAACCTTTAACGGTTTGAACAAATCATCGATGACTATGCGGCGAAGCCGAGCAGCGTCATGAATAATAAACCCCAAACGCAATACCAAATCTTCCTCTGATTCGAGAAAGTCATTTGACAGTGCAGCGTCATACCCGAGCGACTTTCCTTTTGCAGCCATCACCGACCTCATTGTGTATATACGAAAATATTAACTATAACTATGCTAATCATACACTATATACGCAAAATACAATTCACTTTAATGAATCTGTAATATTTCACCCCAGCAAACAACGATCATATCTGCACACACAATAATAGGACCACATGCAGCAAGCAGCGGAGCCAAAAAAAAAGGCCGCTGTATAGCGGCCAAAGATACACTCACCTGGAAGTAAGTTCGCAATTAATACGGGCAAATATTTTGCACCGCAAAAAATTTGTGTGAGAACACCAACTCTTGACTTATGCTTGCACAAATTTAGTAATAAAGCAAACTATATGCAAGGTTACTCAATATATTACCTTTGCTGCGCTACTTTGATCAAAGAACTAAAGAATCCATGGCCTTTAATACATCTATGGACTGAATTATATCGCTAGCTTACAATATGCTTAATACCTAAAAATCAGCAAGTTCAAAATCGGAACCCAAGTTATGACAGCTACCTCGACTCTGCCGCTCTGGTCACCATCAAAAGACGATATAGCACTTGCTAAATTGAGCAGCTTTGCCAAAGGCATCGAAGCCACCCATAAGCTCAGCTTTAATCACGACTTTCGCGCCCTACATCAGTGGTCTATACAAAATCCCGAAGCCTTTTGGACGGAATGCATTAGCGCATTTGGTCTTGTGTATGACGGCGACATACACCCCGCCCGAATCAACACCGAACAAGCACCATTTGCCCGCTGGTTTCCCCAGTTAAATATTAACTACGCAGAAAACATGCTGCGCTGGCCGGGCCACTGGACCGCACTTATTGAAGCCGGTGAAGAAGGTGAAGGTCGGCACTGGAGCTTTTCAGAATTACGCTGCAGAGTTTCTCAACACCAACGAGCACTCCGCGAACTCGGCGTTAGCGCGGGCGATTGTGTCGCCGGTGTATTACCTAATGCTGGTGAAGCTGTAGCAATCATGCTTGCCGCCGCCAGTATTGGTGCCAGCTGGGCCTCGGTGTCGCCAGATTTTGGGGTCGCCGCCGCTCTCGACCGACTCGGGCAAGTAAATCCTTGTGTCTTATATTCGGTGGCGGAATATCGCTTTAATGGCAAGAGCTATAATGTAGCGGCTAATATCGACAAGATTGCCGCCGACTTACCAAGCCTGAAGCGCTTAGTAAAAATTGGCGGCGGCTGGCCCGAAGGCAGTGTCGGTGTACACTTAGAGGACGCCCTCCCCTCAGACAACACACAACAGCCTGACTTTATTCGCCTGCCCTTTCACCACCCCTTATTTGTACTCTTTACCTCTGGCACAACCGGCGCGCCAAAATGTATTGTTCACGGCCACGGCGGCACCCTAATCCAGCTCACCAAAGAGCACCAATTGCACTGTGATATTAGCGCGCAACAACGGGTAATTTTTCCCTCTACCCTTGGCTGGATGATGTGGAATTGGAGTATTAGTGCCCTAGCTAGTGGTGCCACAGTCATACTTTATGATGGCTCCGTCGTCGCGCCGGATGAGCTGTCTATTTTCCGGCTTGCGCAGCAGCTACGAGTTAACACACTTGGCCTACCAAGCGCCTTTTTAGAACGCTGCGGTCAAAAGCAAATTGATATCAAAGGCCAGGTGCCGCTCAAGGATTTAAAATTAATTTTTGCCGGCGGCTCAGTCTTATCTCCAGAAGGATTTGAATACGTATACGAGCACGTTTCACCCCAAGTCCATCTGACTACCGGCTCTGGCGGTACAGATATTGTCTCTTGCTTTATGCTTGGCAATAAATGGCAGTCAGTCTACGCCGGAGAAATGCAGGGGCCAGCCCTTGGTATGGACGTGCAAATTTTTAATGAAGACGGTAATCCTGTCATCGGCGAACGCGGGGAACTGGTTTGCTGCGCACCTGCACCGAGCATGCCGGTACGCTTTGCCAACGATCCCGGCAATAAGCGCTTTACCAAATCATATTTTGCAGGCTTTCCCGACGTATGGACCCACGGTGACTTTGCAGAGGAAACACTGAATGGCGGCTTTATCATTCACGGCCGCTCCGACTCCGTTTTAAACCCCGGTGGCGTCCGCATCGGCACCGCAGAAATTTACCGCCAAGTCCAAAAAATAGAATGTATCGAGAACTGTGTCGTCGCCGGCCAACAATACGACAATGACGTTCGCGTTGTACTGTTTGTTGTTTTGGCGCAAGGTCAACAACTAAGCGATGAATTATGCGCAGAAATTCGCCAGCTTCTCCGCGAAAATGCATCGCCGCGACATGTACCAAAGTTCATTATTGCCGTTGATGACATTCCCAAAACTCGCAGCGGAAAAAATGCTGAAACCGCCGTATCTGCACTTATTAATGGCCGCGAACCATCACAGATACACGCTTTAGCCAATCCAGAATCCTTGGAGCACTTTCGCAATCGCGCCGAACTTGCCAAATAAATTAAGGGATACAAAATGAACACCGCAGCTGACATAGAACAACTCGCCGCCCACTTTCAACCTGGCGATACTGTGTTCATACCTGGTAGCGCCGGCGAACCGAGTGAACTCACCGAGATGTTGGTAAATAATCCAGACCTTGCACCCGGCGTCACATTCATTACCAGCTTTGTCCCGGGTATCAACACTCGCAATCTTTGCAATATTGAAACAAAACGCAAAATGGCGGTGTTTTTTATGCAAAGTCATTTTCGCAAAGACTACGAAAAAGGCGGGATAAAATTTCGGCCAATCAGTTTTAAACAGATACAACAATATCTTTGCGCCGCCAGCACCCGTATCGACTGGCTTGTCGTGCAAGTTGCCGATGCAGTCGATGGCCGCCACTCACTCGGCCCCCATGCCGAGTTTCTTCCTGGCTTGATCGCCCGCGACTGCAAAATACTTGGCCTGATAAACCCAAACACCCCCAATACGCCATCAGCACCCAGTTTGGCTGCAAGCCGACTAACGGCGACAGCTAGATCAAACACCCCGCTAGAAAGCTACGACGCGGGTAGTAGCAACGCCACATCAGAAGCCATTGCACAGCACATCGCGGCACTCATTCCCAACGGTGCCACGCTGCAAATCGGCCTAGGAAAAATTCCTTCCCAGCTTTTAGCGGCGCTGCGCGATCATCGCGAACTTGGATTTCACACCGGCATGTTATCTGACTCGATACTGCCACTAGCAAGCAGTGGCGCACTGCGCGAAAAAAATGCCTTAACAACCGCGGTATTTGTGGGCTCAGAAAACTTATATAAACAACTTCCCACTCTGCAATCCCTAAACATTGCCGGTGCGGAGTTTACCCACGACCCAGCAGTACTGGTCAAAGTACCCAAACTTCACGCCATTAACTCTGCGCTGGAGGTAGATGTATTGGGTCAAGTAAACGCTGAGACCTTGAACAACAAATACGTCAGTGCACCAGGGGGGCTCCCCGACTTTGCTGCCGCCGCCAGCCGCCAGCAAGATGGCCTGTCAATTGTAGCCCTCCCGTCGACCGATCCCAGCGGCAAGCACTCGCGTATTACCGCGAAATTTCGCAGTGGCACCCCCGTGAGCGTACCTCAGTTTGATGTCGATTATGTCGTTACGGAGTTCGGAGCCGCCTATTTGCGGGGCGCCACCCCGAGTGAGCGACATGAGCGCATTATTGCTATCGCCCACCCGGACCATCGCGAAAGCCTTGAATCAAAGCTGGCTGAGTGAGACCCAAAGCGCGGGCGCAAGTTGATATAAGTGTTTGCATATTGTAATCATGCGAACAGTTAATGTAGTATAGATATCATTTGCAGTCAGGGTGTTTTCCTTTATCAAACTCACCCTTTAATAGTTCGTAAAGTAGGAGTTTATCAACACATGAAAGGCTTAAATGGAAAGGTTGCCATCGTTACCGGTGGTGGCAGCGGCATTGGTGAAGCAATAGTTTTACGTCTAGCCGAAGAAGGCTGCAAAGTCGCGTTATTCGACATCAATGGCGCAGCAGCAGAGCAAGTTGCCGCCAAAGCTAGCTCGGCAGCGGGCAGCGTAACGCCTTTTATTGCTGACATCACCAATATGGATGCCGTAGAAGCTGCCGTAGCCCAAGTTGAAGAAACGCTTGGACCAATCTGGATGTTGGTAAACAATGCGGGCTGGGATCAAATCACGCCTTTCCTCAAAACCACGCCGGAATTGTGGCAAAAAATTATTAATCTAAACCTTTACGGCCCAATACACATGCACGCAGCAGTCTGCAAACGCATGGCCGAACGCAACGCTGGACGCGTCATCAACGTCGCCTCTGATGCAGGTCGTGTTGGCACCAGCCATGAGGCGGTATATTCAGCCTGTAAAGGCGGCACAATCGCATTTGGTAAATCAATCGCACGCGAATTAGCGCGCAACAATGTATTAGTAAACTCCGTTTGCCCTGGCCCAACCGATACTCCTGCAATGGCAGCCGTAGCAGGTACTGGTGAAGAAGCGCAAAAATGGAAGGACTCAATGGCTAGAGGTATTCCACTGCGCCGTATGGGTAAAGCAGATGACTACGCAGGCATCATCGCCTTCCTTGGTAGCGACGACGCTGACTACATCACCGGACAGACCATTTCTGTTTCCGGCGGCTTAACAATGCACGGCTAAGTCCCGTTTAAACACAGCTTTAAAGAGGTAAATTACTATGTTTGCAAATACACCTTATGAAGACATTACCTACGAAAACCGCAATGGGGCAGCGTGGATTACCATTAACCGTCCCAAGGTTTACAACGCCTTCCGTGGCAAAACCATCGAAGAACTTATTCACGCCTTCTTGACCGCCGCTAGCGACAAAAGCGTGGGCGTAGTGGTACTAACCGGTTCTGGCGACAAAGCGTTCTGCACCGGTGGCGACCAGTCTAACCACGACGGCGACTACGATGGCCGCGGTGTGGTAGGCCTGCCAATTGACGAGCTGCAATCTGCCATCCGCGATATTCCCAAGCCCGTTATTGCAGCGGTAAATGGTTTTGCGATTGGTGGCGGACACGTGCTCGCCACAATTTGCGATATGACTATTGCGGCTGATACCGCAAAAATGGGCCAAGTAGGACCTAAAGTTGGTTCTGTTGATGCCGGCTGGGGCACGGCCTATTTAGCGCGTATCGTTGGCGAAAAGAAAGCCCGCGAAATTTGGTATATGTGCAAGCGCTACACTGCACAAGAAATGATGGATATGGGCTTGGTAAACAAGGTCGTTCCCGCCGCTGAACTAGAAGCTGAAGTAACAAGCTGGTGCGAAACTATCATGGAACACAGCCCCACTGCGCTGGCACTGGCTAAGCGTTCATTTAACTGCGATTCCGAGTCTATTCGCGGTATCAGCATGATGGGCCTCAATGCCGTAAAATTGTATTACGATACAGAAGAGTCGAAAGAAGGCGTAAACGCGTTTAACGAAAAACGTAAGCCTAACTTCCGTCAATTCTAAATGATAAAGCAGCCTCGCCATCTTGCGGGGTTGCTTTATACCCTTACCAAAGCGCGATAAAATTCCTCACACCCATGCGACGTTAAACACTCCAGATAAAACTATAATTGGGGTAAACAATGAATAGCTATACGCAGCAATTTCAGGCCGCCGATAAACAGTTTTCAAACAACATAATGCGGATCACTAGGGCCAATCATATCGCCTTAATGCTTTACGATCGCAGCACCCCCCAACACCCTATTACTTTTTTATTTAATGACGGCATACCAGCCACCCTCGCCGCCAATTACAGCAAGCGAATCTGTCTACACGACCCACTACTTCCCCACGCCGGTACAAGCGACACCGACAATATCCGCCGAACGGACATTGGCCAAACAAACACAAAACGCCAACAACTAGAAAGCACGCTAAATTCCGACGCTTTATACCAAGATGTTCTCAGCCATGCGGGTTACCGAGAAACGGCTGCCTACACACATGGCATTAGCAAGAACTTGCACTTGGTTGTGGGGCTACTCTTATCTAAGGGGGCGCGGAACAGAACTCAGCTACAACTAGATGCTGCCAGCCAACTTGTAGAAAACTGGTTAGAGGTCTGCGCAGACACTCTCATCGAATCGTCAATTCGGCAGCGACTTCACAATGAACCGCAGCACGCTATTATTGACGCTACAACAATTTGCCGTGGAGATTACGGTCTAAGCCAGCGCGAGGCGGATGTTGTGAATGAATTAGTCAGAGGAAAAAGCAACAAAAAAATCAGTGCGACCTTAAACCTTTCCGAATACACGATTGAAAATTATCTGCGAAATATCTACAAAAAATTTAGTGTTCACAGCCGCACAGAACTAATAGCGACGCTAGCCCAGCTGCCAAAATAATACGCTGTGCGACGCCGACACCATCAATAAATGATCTCACAGTGCGGCTCAAAATCTTTGCCGGTTTTGAGCCGCACCCTTACTATATTAAAAGCTATTCAAAGCATCTAAATCGTCTATAGCGTGAGTCATTCTGCCAATAAACTCTAAAGAGGTATCTCTTGGCTGCATATCTGGCACATCAGGATTAGGGCTAAGCACCGGCGTCCACCACGCTAAAGCACCAAACAACTGCTGCCGATACTGGGTCCACGCCTCATCAAAGGACGTTTCAGGACCGCCATTGGCCTTTAACTCAGCCAAATAATGAATAATTAAGTCTTTTTCCCATGCTCGACGATCTGCCGTCGCCAATCCAGTAGAGAGTGCATAGGCGATGTCTCGACTCCAATGCCCAACACACATGCACTGCCAGTCACTCAAACCCATATGATTGTCAGCGGTGATATACCAATTTTTCAAATGCACATCAGAATGAACAAGGGTATGGGGAAGCTGCGCGTGGCGCGCCACACTTTGCAAGGTTGCAGGCCAGACCTTGTCTGCTTGCTTAAATAAGCGCGCAGGAATGACCTCTCTCGCCTCTTTAAAGCCGATATCAGCCTGTGGACCAAATCCCGCTTCATTGGCGGTAATTGTAAAAAAATCTTCCCAGGTATTCAGGTAAGACAACTCACCTTTAAAGGCATCACTTTCGTAGTATTTGCCATGCAATTTAGCCAGCAATGAAACCTGTTCAAGCGCCATTTTTTCGGTGACCACAGTGCGGTGATCACAGAAGGTAACGTCATTACTCATATCTTCTAGCATGACAATGGAGTTGAGGGTTTCGGGATTAAAATTGGCGAATAAGCTCTTCGGCGCTTCTAATTGTAATTGTGGACGAATGATGTTGTAGAAGTTCACCTCGCCCTCAATGGCGCCATTCATACCTAACAAGCAGCGGCTTGCCAGTGTAAAAGTCGATTTGCAGAACACGCTACTCGGTAGACCAGACTCGGGCTTATTGTATTCTAGAAAAATTCTACGGCGACTAGATGTTCCCTCGTCTTCATCACCTAAGCGCCAATCAACTACTTCTGTACCGGTCTGGTTTTTACAAAGTACATCCGTAAACCATTCCTTGCTGAGCAAATCGTAGGCCATAGGAATTTGGTCCGCGCGGGTAACCACACTGCGCGCGGCATTTTCCACATCAAAACGAGATTTTATTTCTTCAAATGATAATTTCATTACTCTAAACACCTAGGTAATTATATTTAGTCGATAAGCGATATAGAGATACTAACAAGCATTGATCCCACACTCGATAGACGGATTCCCGTCTACTTGCGGGGTACAGAGAAGTAAAAACATAGGATAAAAACTAGCTTTGTCGGCACAAAATCGACCCGCATTCAAAGCAGGCAATTTACTCGCTATAAGGGATAGGGTGCTAAAACAAAAAAGGCGCAGCGAGTAACATTACTCGCTGCGCCTTTTATTTACATTACATGTAGAAGTCTCGATCTGATCTGACATATCTTCTTGAAGAAGAGAGAGTTACCCGTTTTGATAAAGGTGTCGAATCTTAAATCAAAACAAAAAGGTAACTCTCATGCTCCATACTAGCAATCCCATCATTAAACACAAAGCAGGTCTGCTAAATTTAGCGGAAGAGCTCGGTAACGTCTCTAAAGCATGCAAGGTCATGGGCGTATCGCGGGATACGTTCTATCGCTATCGTGAGCTGGTTGATGATGGCGGGATCGAGAATTTGATTAACAAAAGCCGCAGAACCCCTAACACCAAAAATCGAGTCGATGAAACGATAGAACAAGCGGTCATTAGTTATGCCATTGAGCAGCCAGCCCATGGTCAGCACAGAACTAGTAACGAACTGCGCAGAATAGGCGTCTTTGTTTCTGGCAGTGGTGTTCGGTCAATCTGGTTACGCAATGGTCTTGAGAACTTTAAAAAGCGGCTTAAAGCACTGGAAGAGCGAGTCGCTACTGACGGGATAATTCTGAGTGATGCCCAGGTTGCAGCCCTTGAAAAGAAGAAACATGATGACGAAGCATGCGGGGAAATTGAAACCCATCATCCCGGTTATCTTGGCTCTCAAGACACCTTCTACGTGGGCAATCTCAAGGGTGTTGGTCGGATTTACCAGCAGACATTTGTCGACACCTACAGCAA
>NZ_PQGG01000034.1 GCF_002915595.1 Zhongshania marina | reverse complement strand
TTCTTACTTTGGTTCGTGGCTTTCGCCACTGCCGCCAATAAGCCATCCGCACTCTGCGCCGAATCCAATGATCTAGGTCGACGCACAGTTGATAACAGTTGGCGATACCAAAATAATTAATCCAACCACGTATAAATTGGCTGGTTTTGAAGAGCTGATATTTCATCGACACTCCCCAGTTGCGGTTCGTTAACAGACGAATCCGCTGCTTGAATTTCAGCAGTGTTTTCGAGTGCCATTGAATACGGCCAGCCTTGAAGGTAAACCCCAAGAACTTGCTCTCACTGGTTTTAACGACGCGACTTTTATCGGTATTTACGACCAGCTTCAAACGGTTTTGCAGGTACTGGCTGATACTGTGCAGCACTCGTTCACCGGCTCGCTGACTTTTTACTATTATCGTAAAGTCATCAGCGTAGCGGGCGAACTTGTGGCCACGTTTCTCAAGTTCTTTGTCCAAAGGGTCGAGCATGATGTTCGCCAGCAGTGGCGATAATGGCCCCCCCTGCGGCACACCTTCTCGGCTCTCACCATAGAACTGGTTGTCGACAAACCCAGCTCGCAGGTACAACTTAATCAATCTCAGTAGACGTTTGTCCTTCACCTTGTCACCAAGGCGCGTCATCAGTAAATCATGATTGACTCGGTCAAAGAATTTAGACAGATCGACATCCACCGCAAAGCGGCGACCTTCCTTGATGATGTCGCGAACCTGCTTTACCGCCTGCTGCCCATTTCGATATGGCCGGAATCCGAAGCTATTGCTTGAGAAACTGGGATCGAAGATGGGCGTAAGGACTTGGGCAATGGCTTGCTGGATCACACGGTCACAAACGGTTGGAATTCCCAGTTGGCGAGTACCGCCATCGGGTTTATCAATTTCAACACGCCGAACTGGTGATGGTTTGTACCGACCTGTTGCCAGCTCGGTAGTCACCCTAGGCCAGTGGCCAGCTCGTGCCCATACGGGAAATTCGTCGATGGTAATGCCATCAACGCCCGCAGCCCCTTTATTAGCTTGAACGCGCTTCCATGCCGCAGAGAGATTTTCCCGCTGTAGCACACGCTCAAATAGATCGTTACCAAAGGCTGGCTTCAGATCACTACGCTGAGTCACGTCATCGCCAGACGGCGTTCGTGCGTTCAAGTGTGACAAGGCTCCTCCTTTATTCTCAATGTTCAGGCCTTCACCTTGTCCCACCCATTACGATGGGCATTTGGCTACTATGCCTTCTGCTGACTTCTGCTTAATCACCGCCAGAGTTGCCCCTGCCAGCGCTATCGGTTTGTATCTCGTTCGCTCTCCATTGGCGATACACTCAGTGGAGCCAAGGCACTTATTAACCAGAGCCTTACTGGTAGTTTACCGATCGCTTGTTAAGCAGATCTCCCCAGATAAGAGCATGAACTGTCCCCGCGCAACTGCATCCTTTACGGTGGCCGTTAGATCACATGGCTTCGTCGTCTTGTGCCAACTCGCCTCCAGCCTACGCCTCATATGATGTTCTTGTTCATCAGTTCGCGGTTTTGCGTCCGGCTTCCTTCAGACCAGACCTCGCGGTCAAGCCCTTGCCATTCGCTAGTAGTTAACATCTGATAACGATCATAAATCGCTAAGGATGGTGACCTTCCTACAGAGGACTTTCACCTCATTAGTTCATGCCCATGCTGGGCGTACACAAGGGTAGGCAAAATCGCCCGCAAAAAGCGCGGGCTGGACTCGCTAACGCTCGCCTTTGCTACCGGCGTTAACTTCTACGGAGAGATCAGTGAATATTCGTATAGTAAAGATTTTATATGTACAACTCTCCCAATACAGAAATAAAGAGAAGGTTTTTCCGCTCATTAGAGAAGACTTGGAGCGTGGAGCTTTTAAAAGTAAAAACCTAGGCCCAGTGACAGGCAAACGTCAGACTTCCGACACCCGCCCCCAAAAAGCCCTAGGCATAATAATCCACACCACTACCATTCACCGAAATGCTTGCAGTTAAAGCCTGCTCATCAGCAGTCGTGTTGGTGTCAATGGTGTTTTGAGCTGTATTTCCACGGCCATTATTATTGGCGTTTGCGCGCTCTTCGGCAGATTTACCAGCAAACTGCTGACCGTTATTTGCCGCAGAACCATCATTTAAGTTTGGGTTGTGCGTTACTTTTACTTCTTCCAACTTCAAACCTTGGTTTTCCATCCCGCTATGCAAGCGCGGCATCATTTTCTCTACCAATTCGGATGTGTCTTTATTCTGGGCCTGTATTTGCACCGAGGTACTATCACCGTCTACCGACAATTGGACATGGATGCTGCCCAACTCGGCTGGGTGAAGCTGCATGGTGGCCGTGTGTACACCGCTGCCTGCCATCCATGAAATTCGGGCAGACATTGCCTGAGTCCAGGCCGGATCAGTCAGGGCGTTCTGAGTCACTGCGAATGTCACCGGTGCTTTAGGCGCAGCATTGTCTGACGCCTTTAGTTGTGAGCTAGGGGAAAACTCCAAGCCAGCTTCAGCCTCAGTAATAAGTTCAAGCGACTGACTGGCTGCTTTCACACCGGGTACAGTGGCAGCGACGGAGCTAAGTTGCATTGCGCTCGCAAAGCTTGAACTCGATTTACTTACATCGCTAGCAGTGCTGGTTGTAAGGTTTGCTGTTAATTGGGTATCGGCTTTTTTATCTGCCTTAACTTGCAGCTGAGACAGGATTTCACCGCCCTCTTCAGCCGGTTGAGCATCAAGCTCCATAGACTTTTCTGTGGGGATTTGAAGTTTAAGCGGCGTCGTTTTCACTTCCGCGCCGCTATTTGCTAAAGGCGATGCGCCTGGCAAAGTGGATTTTCTAGCCCAATCAATTTGCGATTGCTGCCAAGTAACAAGCACTTCGCTTTCTTCTCCCTCTTGTAATAGAGAAGCGTCACCTGCATTTTCATCTACAAGCGGCAGTTCTTCGCCGCTTAACTGCGTATTCTTGCCGCTAAAACCTAAGTCCGTTAAGGAATCAGAAAAGATATCTATATCTGCACTAAGTTGATCATTCTCTGAGCTGTCTACCAAATCTACATCATCAAGCGATACCGCTTTTTGCGCGGTGCCAAGCAGAATATTAAACGGCGTAGCCGCCTGCGCCTGACTATCTGCAGGGCCGCCAGCCAGCGGGCTCTGGGGGCCTGCCTTCGCGCTAGCTTCTGGTTTCACTAAGGCCGAACTTATTACGTTCTGCATGATGTATGACCTGTTTCCTAGGTTAAATAATGTATCTAAAAGCAATTAATAAAGTAAATTTTTAGTACATTTTTTAAAATTCTATTTTTCTTCACTGCCGCTTTAACTTCGATAACAGCAATATTTATGCCATTGCATTATTCTGCCGCATAGACCAAACAAAACGCTGACTGCTGAGATCATCTGCCAAGCGCTGCTCCGTTGCCTCTGCCTGACATAATTCTTGATGAATATAGCGCTCGGTGAGCTTTTGCATACTCATGGCGCGTCTGCGGCTGTCCATCCAGTGTTTGCGATCTTCCTTCATCACCAGCTCAGCCTTGCGTATTACTTCTCTTTGTTGCGATATAGCTGCAGACAATTTGGCCATAAAAGCGCGGGATTCCTGCATACGGCTAATGTCTAAAAAGCCACCCGTTACTTTGCGGCTGGCTTCGGCGTACTCTTGATAATACTGCTTTAATTCCGCTAGTTTCTGTTGTTGCGCTTCGCAGTGCTGCTGACTTTTCGCGAATTTATTAGCTTGTTCCTGCTCTTCTCGTTCCGCAAGACTATTAACGGTTTGCATGCGTTTGGATTTTTTCATTTTCAAACCTCGTGAAAACCTAAGCGAAAATTTACATTAACCTTCAAGCAACACATTCAACTGATCTAGAGAGCTGTCAAAGCCTTCTGATTCGTCGTAAGCCTGCTGTAAAAACTTCACCATCTTGGGCCATACGGATACCGCTTCATCTAAACGCGCATCACTTCCGCGCTGATAGGCCCCTATGGTGATCAAGTCTTTATTCTGCTGATATAAAGAATACATCTGCCGAAAATACCGCACCTGATCTTGGTGGCTTTTGTCCGTCACGTCATTCATGGCTCGGCTCACCGATCGCTCTATATCTATTGCCGGAAAATGCCCCGCATCGGCAAGCGCTCGCGACAAGACCACATGGCCATCTAGTATCGCGCGGGCCGAATCCACAATCGGATCATTCTGATCGTCACCCTCGGCAAGCACGGTATAAAACGCCGTAATCGAGCCGCCACCTGCGGCGCCGTTACCCGCTCGCTCTACTAAGGCTGGTAAGCGCGCAAATACTGATGGCGGATAACCCTTAGTTGCCGGTGGTTCACCTGTGGCCAGCGCAACCTCACGTTGAGCTTGAGCGAAACGGGTGAGAGAATCCATAAGTAGTAACACCTGCTTACCCTGATCGCGGAAGTGTTCTGCAATAGATGTTGCCAGCCAAGCGCCGCGCATACGCATCAATGGCGGATGATCCGCTGGAGTGGCAATTACCACCGCTCGCTTCATATCCTCGGTGCCAAGAATACTGTCGATAAATTCTTTTACTTCGCGGCCACGTTCACCAATTAGCGCCACCACCACTACATCGGCTTCGGTAAATCGGGTCATCATGCCTAGCAGAACACTTTTACCGACGCCGCTGCCCGCGAACAAGCCAAGGCGCTGACCGCGACCAACGGTAAGCAATGAGTTAATTGAACGCACGCCAACGTCTAGCGGCTCTCTTATAGGCTGTCGTAGCAAGGGGTTTATCGGCACACCGGAGATAGATCGCGTTTCACTGCACTGCAGCGGGCCGCGCCCATCTAGCGGTTTGGCGGCGCCATCTAATACTCGACCTAATAGACCATCACCCACGGGAAAATCTGAGCCCTTGGCGATGGGAATCACGCGGGCATTGGGCATAACGCCACGCAGCTCGCCGGTAGGCATGAGTAATATTTTATCGGTTGCAAAGCCAACCACTTCGGTTTCTAACCATTCGCCATCTGCCGCCTCAACTAGGCAATACGCCCCAACTGGTGCTTTGCAGCCAACGGCTTCTAACATGGTGCCGACCACACGCTTTAATTGCCCCTCTACAACGGGGCGGTCTGAGCCGCTAAGACGTTGGCGATACTGGGCAAACTTAGCGCTTAAAGGACTGTGATCAGTTAATGTCATTTGCTTCTCTTTTATTTTGCTACGCCATAATTAGCGAGTGTGATCAGCCCGACGGCAATTCAGACTGCTCACCAAGCATTTCTGCCGTAATACGCTGCAGACGAGTTTCAAGTTCTTCGTCTATGCGCGAACAGTCATTGCTAATCCGACAGCCACCACGGCTAAGCGCTGGGTCTTCGATTAGCTGCCAAGAGGTATCGATGGCTTCGCCGCGCTCCGCTGCCAAATTCCGCAGCACTTCTACATCGGCGGGGTTAAGATAAATACTTAAGTCACCACTGCTTACCGGCAAGGCCTCTATCGCTTGGTGTACTAAATTTTCTATTAACTCTGGCCTAACACTTAACTCATGTCGCAAAAGCTGACGGGCCAAGCTCAGGGTCATCGAGAATAGCTCTCGCTCTAATTCGGTATCAATCCATTGCTTAGGCTCACGCAGCGCTGCCATCGCCAATTGCAACTGCTGGCTTTGTTCAGCAAGAATTCGTTTCGCCTCGGCCTGCCCCTCGGCCAAGCCTTGCTGATAGCCTTCGTTCTTTGCATTTTCGCGGGCAAGGGCCAATTCGTTCTCTAATGCGTTTTGGGCTGAGGCCTCATGTTGCGACGGCGCTTGATTCGCCACCGCACCACTAACCCGCGGCGGCACCCAACTCTTATAGGCAGGGGTGTCGCTCACTGTAGGCGGCTCTGCCTCCGCAACTATATCGTCAGAAATTACCCGCGGATTGAAGACCTGAAACACATCTGCCATGACTACCTCTTACTGAGACTCACGCCTTCAAATTTGCTGTGAACATTACACGTAGTCATCGTCACCGCGACCTAAATCAATCTGCCCTGCGTCCGCCAGTTTTCTGGCAACCGCCAAGATATCTTTCTGCGCCGCCTCAACATCGCTGAGCTTTATAGGGCCTCGCGATTCCATGTCTTCTATGAGCATTTCTCGGGCGCGTTTAGACATATTGCCCATTATTTTTTCTTTTACCTGCTCGTCAGCGCCTTTAAGGGCCAGCGGCAATACATCTGAGCCCACTTCGCGCAGTAACAACTGTATGCCCTTGTCAGGAATATTCACGAGATTACCGAACACAAACATAAGGTCTTGTATGCGCTCAGACAGGGTTTGATTTTCCTTGGCGACCGCTTCCAGTATCCGCGTTTCGGAATCTGGATCGAGGCCATTCATAATGCCGGCGACGGTCATAGCGCCATCGATTTTGCGATTTTTAAAGGTCGCCGTGACCGACAATTTTTTCTTCAATACCGCCTGCAGTTGACGCATCGCCGATTGCGGAATGGTTTGCATATTGGCTATGCGCAGTACAATGTCGTCCTGCAAGGCTGCTGGCATTTGTTTGAGTACGGCCACGGCCTGAGCCTGATCCATATGTGCCATCGTAATGGCAATAATCTGCGGGTGCTCATCCTGCAACATATGCAGCAGGGCCTCTGGCTCCAACCAGCGCAGGGAACTCATTTCTTGGGACTCTTCATCGCCCAACACTCGGTCCGCTAAGGTCGTGCCTTTTTGATCGCCCAAGGTTGATGTAAATAGCTTACGAACATAGCCCTGCACACCCACACCCAGTGAGGTCTCTTGATGCAAGGCGCTGCGAAAATCATCCACCACCGCTTCTGCTAGACGATTATCGACACTGCGAATTGAGGCCATCGCCGTTCCAATTCGCTCTACCTCATAGGGCTCTACAAACTTCAATACTTTAGAAGCCTGCTCTTCCCCCAGCATCAGTAAAAACAAAGCCGCTTTTTCGCTACCGCTACTTCCGGAGTTACTTGCCATTTCAGGATTTGCCATTTTCTTCTGCCACCCATTTTTTCATTACTTGAGCAACTCGCTGGGGATTTTCGTCCACCACTGAGCGCACCTCGGTCATTTTGTCTTCAAATCCCATCCGTCCTGCGATTGGCGGAGCACCTAAGGCTGCAATGGCGGGATGCAAAACCTCACCACTCACCCCATCTTCGCCACCCTCCGGCAATGCGCGTGGCGCGGCCTGTGCGCCGTTAATTTGCGCTTGCATTAGGCTGCGCATCCCAGGGCGCAATATGGCAAAGATAATAAATAGCACCCCAATGCCCACCAAAGATTGCTTAACCAAGTTTGCAAACCAAGGCAGCTCCCAGAAGCCCGGCTCACTCATATCCATTTCTGTATTTTCTACTGGTCTAAAGTCAGCAGACACCACGGTAACGCGGTCGCCGCGAGCGGCGTCAAAACCAATGGCATCGCGAACCAGTAAATTCAACTTCTCTAATTCTGTCGGCGACACCTCTACTGTAATCGCCTTGCCTTCTTCATCGGTGCTTTGGCGGTTGGCCACCACAACGGCCACTGAAAGACGGCGAACCATACCTGTTGGCGTTGATGAGTGATTTAGAATTCGCTCAATTTCGTAATTGCGTACAATCGAGCGATTACCCGCCTCTGCCTTAGCTTGCTCAGTATTCGCGCCATCTGCAGGCGGCTGATTACTTAACGCGCCGGGAACACCGCTGGCATTGGCGTTCACATTGCCACCCACTTGCTCGTTTATTTGTTCGCTGCGTACAACCTTGCTTTCAGGGCTCCAACTTTCGCGGCTCTCTTCCACGCTAGAAAAATCAATGTCTGCGGCGACCTTCACCCTAACCTGTCCGGCGTCAGCGAGGGGGCCAAGCAACTCTTCAATATTTTGCTGATATGATTCCTCGATACGCTGACGATAAGTAAACTGTCGAGAGCTAAGCCCTAAATCATCCTTATCACCTTGATACGAAAGCTGTTGCCCTTGCTGATCTACCACCGTAACTTGTTCCGGTGCCAAACCGCTGATACTAGATGCAACCAAATTCACAATCGCGCCGACATTCTGCTTGTCGATAATACTGCCGGGAAAAACATCCAACATAATTGATGCGCTGGCGGCCTTGCGATCACGCACAAATACCGACTGCTTAGGAATAGCCAAGTGAACACGGGCTTTGCGAACCTGATGCATACTCTCAATAGTGCGGGCTAACTCTTGCTCTAAAGCGTAGTGAAATTTCTTAGACTGCATAAACTCACTAACACCAAAGCCCTGCTCCTGTTCGAGCATTGCCATACCAGATCCGTCGCGCATGACTCCCTGACCAGCCAATTTAATACGAGCATCGTGTAATTGCTTAGATGGCACCATGATAGAGCCAGTGCTGTCTTGAATCTTATAAGGGATACCCGCAGCGTTCAGTGCATCTACCACGCCAGCGGCGCGCTGCGGCTCAACATTCGCATACAAGGTGCGAAAATCGCTGCCCTGTGACCACATGACTGCCGCCACACCCACCGCGACGCTGGCGGCAATCCCAACCAGAATGAGCAACTGACGCAATACATCATTGCTCGCCAGCTGAGCCAATAAATTGGCGGTCGGATTCGCTTTGGTTTCAGCCATGATGATTCTCCGCCTGTACTCTTACGCTATTCGCTGCCATTACATCGACATCCTCATCACTTCTTGATAGGCATCCACAAACTTATTACGTACTTCTACCATCGCCTTAAAACTAACGTCAGACTTCTGCAGATTAACCATTACCTGGGTCAAACTTACATCGTCGTCACCGCGCTCAAACGCCGCCGCCAAGGCTCCGGCATTCTTTTGGGTCGCGTTAACCGCGTCGATGGACTGCTTCAGCATTGACGAGAAATCAACCTTGGGAGTAGCACCAACATTAATGGCACCTAGGCTATTAACATCTCCCTCTGGTCGCGCAATCGCAGTTTGGTCCCGCAGGGAGCGAATTTGGCTAAGAATCTGATCTACTTTCATATCCGACATTATTTTTCTCCTTAACCCGCGATATAACTTTGCTCACGTAGCCGCGCCAATTTGTAACGCAGGGTACGTGGACTAATACCGAGGATTTCGGCGGCTTCTTTTTTAGAACGACCAGCTCTTAGGGCATCGCTGATCACCCGGCGCTCTTGATCACGCATATAGCCATTTAGCACACCACTGCTATCGCTTACATTGCTAGCTTCACGTGTTAACGCGGACTCAGCACCGTCAAAGTGCTCTTCAAAATCACTAATAAAGCTCAGACCAGTTTCAAACTGAATATCTCGATCTGTAATTTGCTCTTGTTGACGAAGTATTAGGGCGCGCTGAATAACATTATCTAATTCCCTAACATTACCTGGCCACGCATAGCCAAGCAGCTTATTGACTGCATCTTCAGTTAGCATCGCAGCGGCATCGCTGACACTGCTATCGCGACCTAGGAAATGCTGTGCCAAAGGAATAATATCGCCACGACGATCAGCCAGGCTTGGAATAAATATGGGGAAAACATTCAGGCGATAAAACAAGTCTTCACGGAAGTCACCATCCCTTACCGCAGCGCGAACATCGCGGTTGCTGGTGGCAATAACCCTAACATCAAGCTGCAAGGTTTTGCGGCTACCCAAACGCTCCAGCTCACGTTCCTGCAATACCCGCAGTAATTTACTTTGCAGGCCAAGATCCATTTCAGAGATTTCGTCAAGCAGCAGGGTACCCCCCTGCGCCTGCTCAAACTTACCGGTATGACTATTAATAGCGCCGGTGAATGCGCCTTTCTCGTAGCCAAACAACATGGCTTCAAGCATATTTTCTGGAATGGCGGCGCAGTTCAAAGCGATGAATGGCCCATCTGCACGACGTGACTGCGAGTGGATATAGCGCGCATAGACTTCCTTACCCGCGCCACTCTTTCCGCTAATCAATACGGTCGCATCGGTCTTTGCTACGCGAGCCGCTAAATCACGCACCGCTTTCGATGCCTTGTCGGCAACAATCAAATCAGCCATTTTTATGACCTCCAACTACGACAGCATTCCGCGACGACATGCTCTTTACTATCAATAGCTCAGCAGACAAACGTTGCGCGGCATACATAATTTCCTGATGGCAGAGGTCAAGATGGCGAGTAAGCGCCGAATCAAAATGGGGGTTCTTGTTGTTATCTCTGCTCATAATCCTAGACTCGTATTTGATATCTATGGACTGTAAAGCAATCGCCATGCCACTAAAATTTATCATTTAAATACAATGACTTACAAAAACAAATAGAAAATATGACGGTTTTTTGGCGGGGTAAATTTATTATTTTTTTAAAATATAATTAGCTTTTTCGCAGAGTATTGCCTGAAAAAATTTAATCCAACAGGCAGATCATCAAGGCATTCGTCGCGCTCGACAATTGCAGTTATTTCTACATAAAAAATTAAGAAAGGAGAAACACAGATAAAGACCGCGATTGCATTGCGCAAAAGCGTTTATTTCGAGAAAGAATCGATATGGCGAGTATTGGCAGAACTACAGCACGCCTAGCTTTTTCATTTTTTCTGCCAAGGTTGTGCGCTGCAAACCCAACAATTGCGCGGCGCGGGTAATCACCCCATCCTCTTTACGCAGGGCTTCAGATATAAACCACTGTTCAATTTCTTGCAGATAGGACTTTAAATCAATGCCGTCTTCTGGAAGTGGCGGTTTTCCATTAGCAGACTCAACAGAAAATACTACTTCACTATCGTCTTCTTGAGGACGTGCCAGCAAGGATGCCATCAGCGCATCCTGATCTTCACGCTCCTCATCATCATCAAGGTCGACAACACCCATGGTGCGAAATTGCTTAGGCAGGTCATTCATACTCACCAGCTTACCGCTGTGAGTAATCGCAAGACGCTCCATGAGGTTTTCTAGTTCACGTATATTCCCAGGCCAACCGTAAAGTTTTAAGGCCCGCATAGCACTGGCGGAAAAGCGCGGGGTACGCATACCTTTGGCTTCGAGCTTTTCCATAAAGATAGACATCAATGTTGCCACGTCCTCGGTGTGCTCACGCAATGCCGGAACTTCGATAGGAAATACATCTAGGCGATAAAATAGATCTTCGCGGAAAGTGCCCTCTTTAACCATTTCTTCAAGGTTGCGATGCGTTGCCGCAAGGATACGCACATTGCAGCGCTTTGTGTCGTTGCTGCCAACACGCTCAAAACAACGCTCTTGTAAAACACGTAGCAATTTAACCTGCATCGGCAAACTCATATCGCCGATTTCATCTAAAAAAAGTGTACCGCCTTCGGCCAGTTCAAAACGTCCCTGACGGGTGGCAATTGCGCCGGTAAACGCACCCTTCTCATGGCCAAATAATTCGCTTTCAAGCAGATCAGCAGGGATTGCACCGCAGTTTACCGGCACAAAGGCCTTGGACGCGCGTGGCGATGCGTCGTGAATACGGCGGGCAACAACCTCTTTACCACTGCCAGACTCACCGCGAATAAGTACCAAGGTGTCGAAGGTCGATACCTGAGAAATCAATTCATCAAGATCGCGCATCGCTCGTGACTCCATTGTCTTCTTGGCAACCAGATCGTAACCGTCTGAGATCAATTTTTTATTCTGTTGCATTGAAAGTCCGCTCATTCAATGAAAATAGCACCCGAAAGGTCTTTTAAATGGGGCTCGAAGCAATGCTTAAATAAAAGCTCGCATTGCCAGTGTTGCTATAATGCAAAAAAACAGGCGGTGATGGGTATACGTGAATGTCCTAGGTTTCTAGATCAATCTAGGACTGGGGTGAAAGCAGCGACAGCGGAGAAGCTGTGCCTCATTGCCCAAAAATAAGCGATCGTTCAGGAATCATGGGCGTTTGCGGAGTACATTACATTGACGTGTTGCTTAAGTAGCGATCTACATTGCGAATATTACGGCAAGACTGATTTGCCTGCTGCGACAGGGTGCCACGTTGACGATACAACATGCTGGTCACCTCTTTGTCGACGTTTAACATAGTCTCAATAGCGCTGGCTACCGCACTACTCTCTGCGGGGCTACAGGGCATGGCAAAGAACTCATCCATCATCGCGCGGCGGCGACGCTGCTCACTAAGCGCTGCAGCCCAATCGTCTTGTTCAGCCAGCTCACGTATTTGCTCAGTAAGCATAAGTAGGGCCTGCAAGCCTTGCTGTCTGGCGGTAAGTGCGGTCGAGATATGTTCTATATTATTCATTCTTCACCTTTAAAGCTGCTCCACCCACGACCTGCGCGCCGCAGGCAGAGCAAATTTTAAGCCTTCGTATTGGCAAGCTTACATCGTTAATGAAGCCATCGCTTGCTCACCTTGAAGGCCATCAGGTATTGCGTCCCAAGCTTCTTTCAGCTCGCGCAATAGTGATGAAACTTCATCCAAACCGGCAGTGTCATTATTGATATTGGCTAGTAAAAGACGCCGATTCATATAGTCGTATAAGTTTTCTAGATTGTCGCTCATGTCTGAATCAATATTATGATCCAAGCTCATCCGCAAGCCGTCGATGATCGACATCGCACGATTCACGGCATTGACCTTTTGCGGTACGTCGCGGCGCTGCATGTGGCCCTTAGCGATTGCGAGACGATCTAATGCGCCATCCATTAAAAGCTGTATTAAGCGGTGCGGACTCGCCGCCGACACCCTAGATTGAGCACCTACTGATGCGTATGCCTGAGTCGCCCTAGCTGCTGAATAGCTCATATTATTTCCTCTTGATAAGCCCCTTTGCTTATCCTAATTGACGACTTTTCGGCGATTTTCTTTAGCGTTTTATCAGCGTATTTATACGTATACAAAATGAAATTACTAATCTTTATAGACAGAGCCCGGCAAGTTCGCCAACTGCTGGGTCAGAAATTCGCCGGTAGAATTAAGCTGCCCAAGCAAGCTGTCTAAGGCGCTAAATTGCGCCTGATAGCGCGCCTCAATACCTACAATGCGAGCCTCTAAGGCCTCGCGCTGCTGGTTTATACGTTTCACTTCGCTATTCAGGCCGTCGGTACGATTAGACAAAATACCGCCACTCGCGGTTAGGTTACCGATTAAGCTGTCTAGCCTTACTGCATAACCTGATTCGCTTGAAAAAATGCCGCTTAATTTATCAAAGTCTGAACTAATCACGTCAGCGAATTTTGTGGAATCAATCACCAGCTTATTTTTATCGCCGGTGGTAATACCCAGTTCCGCCAAGGAATCTAGCTCGGTATCCAATCCACCCACGATACTGCCCATTTCTTTACGCAATTGATTGGCAATATTGCGGGTGGCGGAATCACCCTGCAAAAGACCGGCGGTTTTCGACTCGGCGTTATAGGCGGTAAGATCATTTATTGTTGTCATCAAAGAATTGTAGTTGCTGACAAAACCTTCAACTGCAGTCTTAATAGACTTAGTATCAACCTGAACCTTAAGGCTTAAGCTCTCTCCAGGTAGGGCCTTTTTAAGGTCTAAGCTAACACCTTCAATCATTCCCTCTATTTTTGTGTTGGCACTGGTTTGGGTAAAGCCGTCGATAATCACAATCGAGTCTAATGCCTCGGCCTTCTCACTCATCGAACTCAGTTGCACGCCCAGGTTGGTATCGTAGGCCAACTGGCTAAGATCGCCACTTGCACCGTTGCTAACTGCGATATTCACCGCATTTTCGACGCCGGTTTTAGTCGCTGAAAATACGAGATGGGCACCGTCTTGATCATTAATAATTGAAGCGGTAACACCGCTGTTATCTGAGGCGGTATTCACCGCATCGCGGATATCCGCCAAACTATTGGCGTCATCTGCAATGGCAACAGAAAATGACTCCCCATTAATCGTAAAGGTCATTTCTCCGCTGCCAACACTGGTATTGCTGTCAGTATATGCCTGAGAGGCAATTTTATGACTGGTGGCCAATTGCTCTACTTTAACTGAATAGCTGCCTGGCGCCGCGCTTGCACTTGTTGTTGCAGAAAAGACCGTCGAATCAGATATCGTTGCGGTTCGCTTGGTGTAATTGTCAGCGTTTTTGAGGGTGCTGAGACTGGATTGAAAATTTGTCAGCGCTGATTTTAAAGAACCAAAGGCGGATAGCCGCGCCTGAATCAGCGATTCTTTTGAATTAAGTCGATTCTCCGTTGGCGCACGCTCTGCGGATACCAGCTGTGAAACGATATTATTAATATCGAGTCCCGACCCGATTCCCGACGCTGTTATTGAAGCCATGGTATCTCCCGACGCGCAGTATCATCATAAAAACGATTCAGCTATGTCGATAAATTATGCGTTTATATACTCAATCTAGGCATTAGTAAAAATACGAATCAAAAAAATACATCGTTGCCTACGCTACTGGATTCATCTAATGCAGTTATTGCGCCAATTAAGCGTGATCCTCAATCAGACTGCCGGTTCCCTCTATAAAGACCCGTGCAATGTTCAATAATTCTTCCGGTGGTATTTGTCTAATCACCTCACCAGATTCGGCGTGAATAACTTTTAAAATAGTTCGCCCAGTGTCTTCATCCACCGAAAACTCTAGGTCGCGCTCACGATCCTTAAGAATTTCATTTAATTTAGCCACGGCTTGCTCTGTGCGCTCAATACTCCCAGAGCTACCCAGCTCGGTAACCAAGGCCGCAGCGAGACGACTTAGCTCGCCTCCCGAATTAGGCTCCGAAAACTGCACAGCGCCAGCTTGTTGATCAGCCGATGCTGGTAATTTAGCGGCATCCTTCGTCTGCTGAGGCAAGGCTTTGCCGCTTGCTGAGCTTGAAACCAGGGCCTGACCTTGAATGCCGCTTATCGCCCCAGCAGAGGATTTGGAAGGCGCGCTTACGGCGGCTTGCACATTTACATTTATGTCCATAATTCAACCTATCACCCTTTCAAACAGTTATTCAGGAAACACAAATAGGGCCTATTGGCCCTTAAGTCTCTCCCTTTAACTCCCTTTTAGGGCCGAAAAATCCTGCGCCCGAGGGCGCAGGATGTTCTCGGGTTT
Source organism: Zhongshania marina (assembly GCF_002915595.1). Lineage (GTDB taxonomy): Bacteria > Pseudomonadota > Gammaproteobacteria > Pseudomonadales > Spongiibacteraceae > Spongiibacter > Spongiibacter marinus_B. The sequence goes on along the minus strand of NZ_PQGG01000034.1, from coordinate 24,525 downwards.
TAGCTTACTGCAGTAGACTTAAGGCAGCCTGCGGTAGTGAGTTCGCCTGAGCAAGGATCGCAGTACCAGCTTGTTGCAGGATCTGTGCTTTAGTCAGGTTTGCTGTTTCCGCTGCAAAGTCCGCATCTAGAATCCGACCGCGTGATGCAGACAGGTTTTCAGAAATTGTCTGTAAGTTAGTGATCGTAGACTCAAAGCGGTTTTGAACCGCACCGAAGGTGCTGCGCAAGTCACTAACCGAGGTCAAGGCTGCGTCAATACGCTGAATGGTGTTTTCAGAGTTCGCAACATCGCTTACGTTCACAGAGCTGAGGGTCGTTGAGTCAACTGCGATATTAAAGGTCGCATCAGCCGCATTTAGACCCAAGGTTTCTGTCTCGCCAGTTACCTGAATCGCTTCGCTTGCCGACAGTGTAATGTTGCCGCTAATGACGCTAGTCGTATCACCAACCGCCGCGTAGGTATCGTTTACCCCATCATTTGCAACAACCGTAGCGTCGGTAATACCCTGCGGCAAAGAGTTACCAGTAGTGTTTTGATTGATGGTGATATTACGACCATCGTCAGCGCTAAGCGTCAACACACCTCCAGCAAAGCTTGCCCGCACACCGGTATCAGCAGCCTGTTGGTTAATCGCATCAGCCACATTACTGCCGGTGATGTTGCCAGTCGGTACGCTGCCATCGTAGATATTCACACCATTAACATTTAGCTCGTAACCTGAATTAGAGCCCGCTGCGGTGATGGTTGCAAAATCTAGCGCCGCAGAGGTAGACGCACGTGCAGTTAAGCCTGTAACGCCCGCTGAGTTAATTGCCTGTACCTTAGAGTAAGCGCTATTTGCATCACGCCCAGCACCGGTAGAAGACAAATCTTGACTAGCGCCTACTGCGATGGCTGAACCGCCGCCAACAGAGATGCTAGTGCCGCCTTCAGTCATTGCAGAAGACGTGTCTACCAATAGGGTTTGTGCGTTGCTAGTGCTTGTCGCTATCTGCCCAATTTGATTAGAGCGTACGCCGGTATTCAAACCAACTGTGATAGTCTCACCGACATTTGCACCTACTTGGAAGCTAGCATTACCAAAGCTACCATCTAGGATTTTCTGTCCGTTAAAGGCGGTTTGTCCACCGATACGATCGACTTCTGCAAGACGCTGCTGAACTTCTGCGTCTAAGGCTTGGCGATCTGATGAAGAGTATGTTGAGTTAGCAGACTGAACCGCAAGCTCACGAATACGCTGCAAGTTATTGGTAATCTCATCTAAGGCTGCCTCACCGGTTTGCGCTAGTGAGATACCGTCGTTGGCATTACGTACTGCTTGGTTCAAACCGTTAATTTGGGTTGTGAAGCGGGTAGAGATCGCCAAACCAGCGGCGTCATCTTTCGCGCTATTAATACGCAGACCTGTAGAAAGGCGCTGCAGTGAAGTGTTCAATGTTTCTTGCGACTTTTGCAAATTACGCTGTGCATTCAGTGACGCAACATTGGTATTGATGCTTAGTGCCATGGTAAATCTCCTTTCCACTCTATGCGGTATAAAGACAAGTGTCTTTGATTAAGCACCAGCCTAAATGGCTGTATTTTGCTTTCACCCCATATAACGGAGTTTCAGAGGAGATCTTTAAGTTTATTTAGTAAGTAGATATACGCATTTAGGTCAGTATTAAACATCTGAATCTAGGGAGCCTCTGCACAACCGGTTGATACCTCAGGCTTTAGGGGTGCCGATGTGAAAAGTGAAAATTCGACACCACGCAGAATGCTCAACTCTGCTTAAAGTTTATAGGCAAATGTTAGACGCCCAAACTGGGTCAAATCTTGCAGCTCGCTGTTCACAATATCTAAATCGCTCAAGGCAAATGTTAAGGAGTAGCGCTGTAGAGAATAGCGAAAGCCCACTGTTGCGCCCAAATGACTATGCTCATACTTTATTGAACGACTATCGCGAAAGGTATTTCCATCGGTATAGATTTGATTGAAGATATATTCCACGTTTAAGCCGAAATACAAATTCCAGCCGACGCCTACCGCACTTGGATTGGTAATTCTCGCGCTATCTAGTAGCGTTGTGCCATATGAGCTAGCGAGTTGTGTTCCGTAACGAATAAAACCGCCAAGATTTATTCCACTGGAAATTGTTCCTATATTAAGCTCATTAGTGCCAATAAAATCCCAAGCCATACTATCAGCGACCCATAATCGCCTCGCTCTGCCCCGACCAAATTGAAATACCAATTCATTCTTAATCTGAGTATCCCAGCCTTGCGGTTGATCTGAAGATAGTAATTTATGAAGGATCTTTTGCGATTTCTCCGCCATAGACAGCGGCCCAACCACACCAATAGACGCACTTATTTTTTCTACATACTTGTCTGCAAACAACAAGTAGCTGCTATTGACAAAAAGCAAGCCAGAATACGGCAGTTCGTCTTCTGGAGGATTCCGCTCCGATATGTCTTGGGGCGTTATCATCGATTGCCCTAGCGAGAGAATACTCACCCCACCGCTAAAATTCTCGTCCGATATAGTCCACATTATTGGTTTCAACAGCCATGATATCTTTGGATGGGCATCTTCATTGCCGGTGTCATATAACGACAAATACAGTCCATTGGTATAACCACCGTCACTAGCTAGAAAAATGTCATTGTCGAAGGTGAAGGAAACCCAATCTGTCTCTGCATGTGCAGATGAAGCAAAAAACCCGAGAATAAGAAATAAACCAAAAAGAGAAAACCGCATAGCAATCGTATCCCGTCAAGGAAGCGCCGAACCGATAGTAGATAAAGATTATCCCACCTCATGCAATACAAATTGACAAGCCCCGCACCATACTGCGAAAAATCACAGCAAAAGGCGATATGCCGTATTCAAGGTAGACGATAGGGATAATATACCACTTTCAAGAAATTCAGTGCCGCATTGAAATCCAAAACGGATACTTATAAAGATAGGTCTAGCAGTTTTACTATTCTTGCGCAGCTTTTCAAAATCAAAACAAGGGGCGAACCTTAAAACTCTACTGGCTCGTCACCCTTCCCGGCCTATATATAATTGAACAAAGACAAACCCTGGGTTTTAGCAAAGGCCTGCTGTGCCGCCTGCAACGCTGCTTGTTGCTGGCTAAAGCGGGAAATGGCTTCTGCGTAATCTAGGTCATTAATCATGCTAAGGTTTTCTGCTATTTGCAGACTAGCGCCTTCGTTAATATCTACTTGGCGCTGTAGCGATTCCATTCTTGAACCGATGTTTGATTGGGTTTGGATGAAATGATCTAGGGCACGGTCAAAGCCGCTAAGGGCGGCATTGATTTCGTTGTGCTGCGCCGCTCGCTGGGTTTGGGTATTGCGTGGACTTTCTAATGATTCCGCCAGGGATTCAACCATAGAAAAAATATCTTGGCGTTTAGAGGGTGCGAGTGAAAATTCGTCCCCCGCAGCAGGCTCACCTTCTATACTAACCGCCATGCCACCAACAAGAATATCGCCACCACTTAGATAGTTGCCGCTATCAATGATTGCGCCGCCGTCATCAATAATGTCGTATTGGCTGGCGCTGCTAAAACGAATACTGACACTGTCGCGGTTAAAAGCCTGGACATCAGCTACGCTGCCCGCATTAATAATGCCTGTTCCGGTATTTGCCGTTGAGGCACTGGCAATAAATTTACCATTGCCGTTAAGAATTCCCATAAAGACTTCTGAGCCTGGGTCCCCATCTGCCATACGCCGCGACGGGCCGATTTGCAATTCGCGTTGACCGTCATCACCATTGTAAATATACCCGCTTGCGGTTTTAGAGAACGGTGTACTCCCCTCCTGATAGCCAGCGAAAATATAATGGCCGCTGCTATCTTTGGTATTGGCGTAGCTCAACAAATTGTCTAATTGCTGGCGTAACTCTGAGGCTATTGATAAGCGCGACTCATTGCCTTGGGAGTCGTTATTGGCCTGTATAGTGAGTTCACGAATGCGCTGCACGACATCGATACTACTACCCACTATGCTTTCTTCTAATCGAAGACGGCTATCGAGCAAATCGGCGTTACGTATATATTGAGAGGTTTGATCTTGAGCACGGTTTAGCTCAAGACTTTGCACTGTGCCTACAGGATCGTCTGACGGATTTAACAGACGCTGACCAGTAGACAATTGCTGCTGTGTCTTTGCCAGCTTAGCCTGCTGATTAAGCATGCTGGTCAAGCTATTGCTATACATTTGGCTGCTTGAGATTCTCATTTTTTTCTCTCAACTCTGTCTATCTAATTTGACTGCCTGCCAAGATTAAACCCTAGCGAAAGGCGCCCATTAAGGCTTGAAACATATCGTTTGCAACGCTGGCAGCCTGAGCAGCGGCTTGATAAGCCTGCTGAAATTTTAGCAAATTAGCGGCTTCCTCATCTAAATTCACCCCAGAAATAGACTGGTGATTACTTAGTGTTTGGTTCAATAAATTCTCTTGGGACTGGTGGTTAATTTGTGCGCTGCGGGTAGCTACCGCGATGTCACCCACCAAACCATTTACCGTGTCTTGAATACTGGCGCTGCCGCCATTGAGCACCTTATTGTTTTCCGCTGCCGCCATTTTCAAGAGATTACGATTGTCACCCTGGGCATTGGTATTTGGACTAATGGCAAAGTGATCACCGGCAGCAGGACTACCGCTAATGACAATTTTATTGCCATTGATGGTGATATCAGAACCGGATGTATACGTGAAACTGCCGGCGCCATTAATTTGATACGTGTTTGCCGATAAAAATTCTATATCGACGGGGTCGAGTAAGTTCGGGTTACTACTGTCGACTACATCGGTTTCCGAAATTTTCCCTGAGCCGATATTATTCAGATCAGTAGTACTTCTTGTGGCTGCAGCTGCCGCGATACCTGCGGGGTCGCTCATCACAACTTTTAAACCATCTGCGGCCCCTTTAGTAGAGCACAGTAAGAACTGATCCCCCACTGCTGCAGGGGAAGTTAGGCTCACCGAGACACCGTCAACAATAAAGGGATCGGCTAAGCTGCCGCTGCCCGTCACCGATGTCAATTCCGCGCCACTACTTTCGTCGTAAAAACGCCAGCCACTGCCATCCAAACGGATCAGGGTATTCCCGCCGGTCAGCGCCGACATATCTGTTATTTCAGCGCTAAGCTCGGCACCACTAGTATTATGCTTGCTCCGAAATACTTCGGGATCTGGTACCGAGAAAATATTGCCGCCCTGCGCGCTGTTTAAATCTACCCCAGATTGATTTAGGCTATTTAAACTATCGGCAATGGCAACGGTAATGCGGCCCAGCTCATTGTTGGTGTCACTAAGTACGCCGTCTCTAAAACTAAGTGTGCCGCCTAAACTACCACCTCGTACACTATTGGTGATATTCGCAGAACTACCGCCGACGTCTAAGGCAATTTCTATTCGGCTGGGGTCAAACTCATTCGCCACCGCCCGCATTGACACTGCGCGCTCACCCAAGACCAGCGCTTCGCCATTGCCAATAAATACGCTGATGGTACCGTCTTTTTGCTCTACTGAGCTGGTGCCAATTAGCTCATTAAGCTGAAGAAGAGCTTGGTCGCGCTGGTCGAGTAAGTCATTTGGCTCCGTGCCAAACTTACCCTGAGCCTGACTAATTTTTAGATTGATATCAGCAATTTGAGCACTTAAATCATTGATATCGCTAACGGAAGCGGCGATACGGGTATTGACCTCACGATCTAAGCTCGCCATCTGCGATGAAATATCCGCCATGCGATCACCCAAGCCCTGCGCCTCCGCAAGCATCAACTGCCGCGCTGAGATGGATGAAGGATTGTCGGCAACGTCTTGCAGACTATTATAAAAACGCGATAGCGACGCACTTAAACCAAGCTCAGAATCCGCCAAGGTATTGTCGACTTGGCTTGTAAGTTGATAGTAAGCGTCTGCCTGGGAAAATGCCGCCTGTGAATAACGCAGCTGATCAACGGTAAAGCTGTCGTATACGCGGCTAACCGACGCAACTTTCACACCCGAGCCTATAGTGATGGCGCCCGACTGCTGGGGTATACGAGTGGCAAAATCAACCCGCTGACGGCTGTAGCCTTCAGTGTCTGCGTTGGCAATATTGTGACTAGTGGTAGCTAAAGCGCGCTGATATGAAACCAGCCCCGACAATGCATTACCTAACATATCACCCATGACTTACCCCTTATTTACTGTAGGACTTATCGGCCGACAGACTAAAATCTTGAATACTGCGTTCAATGCCACCTAACTGCTGCAGGCGATTGCGCAGCGCTAAGCCTTCGCCACTAAGTGCCATTCCGTCGCCGGCGGGGAGATCAGCACCTTGCCCCGAGGGCCCTTGTATTTGTTTGACGATGGCATCCGCCATACCTATGCCACCCTGACCAGACAAGGTCACAGACAACTGGCTGTCTAGCATTTCTTCGTACATGCCAACGCTGCTTTCAGTAAACAGACCACCTTCAGGCACGGCCGCGCGCATGCTTTTTAACATCATTTGCAAAAACAAGGCTTCAAACTGTTTGGCGACCGGCTCAATCGCTGCTTCAGGCGAACTTTCGGCATCGCGCCGCAAAGACGCTAAGCCCGAAAAGTCGTGATAATTGCCTGCTGCCTTAACGTCCATTGCACAACACCTATTTCTATTTCCGGCTTAAATAACCAACAGCTCTGCCCGCAGGGCGCCAGCCTGATCTAAGGCTTCAAGAATCGCCACCAAATCACTTGGCGATGCACCAACATTGTTAATGGCCTTCACAATGTCTTCTAAAGTCACGCCGGCGTCGAGTAAGAACATACGCGAGCCGCTTTCTTGCACTGCGATTTCAGATTTTTGGGCAGCAACGGTTTCACCACCGCGAGAAAACGCACCTGGCTGAGACACCTCGACATTTTCTGAGATCGACACCGTAAGTGAGCCATGACTGACCGCCGCAGGCATAACCCGTACATTGCCACCAATAACAATGGTGCCAGTTCGAGAATTCACCACCACCCGCGCACCAGCTTCAGAGGGCGTGATTTCTAAGCTTTCTAGCATAGAGATAAACGTAACACTGCGATCTGGATTGCTAGGCCCCTGAACTTTCACCGTTGCAGAATCCATCGCGCTCGCTGTGCCAACGCCAAATTTAGAATTAATTTCTTCGGCGAGGCGACGAGCTGTGGTGAAATCAGATTTCTTCAAATTCAGCATAATTTCACCGTTAGCTGACATCACGCTGGGAGCTGCGCGCTCAACAATCGCACCATTGGGGATACGACCAGCACTCGGTATATTCACGGTAACCCGTGAACCATCAGCGCCGGACACACCCAAGCCACCAACTAATAAACTACCCTGCGCAACTGCGTAGACTTGACCATCTGCCCCCATCATAGGCGCCATTAATAAGCTACCGCCGCGCAAACTAGCGGCATTACCAATCGAAGATACCGTCACGTCTATGGTCTGACCGGGCTTAGCAAATGCCGGCAAACTGGCATGCACGGTCACAGCGGCAACATTTTTTAACTGTGGATTCACATTGTCTGGCACCCGCACACCAAAGCCCGTCAACATATTGCGAATACTTTGGATTGTGAACGGCGCCTGGCTGGTTTGATCGCCCGTACCACTTAGTCCTACCACTAATCCGTAACCGACCAATTGGTTTTCGCGCACACCAGCGACATTGACTAAATCCTTAACTCGCTCGGCATGGGCGACGGGAATCATAGTACTGAGCATCAATGTCATCACTGCGATGACTTTAGAAAAATTTAAAACACGATTAAAAAGCAACATATTGGCCTACCTCAAAAGGGCGACAGTACAGACTGGAATAAGCGACCCAGCCAGCCCATAGAATTTGCGTCGGCCAATGCACCCTTACCACTATAGGTAATGCGAGCATCGGCTACTTTGTAGGATGGCACTGCGTTGTCGGCGCCAATATCTTCTGGGCGCACAATGCCTTTTATGCGAATGAATTCTTCACCTTGATTTATCGTCACCCATTTTTCGCCGCGAACTCGCAGGCTGCCATTACGTAGCACTTCCGACACGGTCACAGTAATGCTGCCGGTTAAACTATTGCTTTGACTACTGGTGCCCTGCCCTGAAAAATCTTGATCAGAAGACACCGATGAATTAACGACGGGAAGGCCATTATGGGTAACACCGCGACCAAGCAAGGTCACCGTGGGAATTCCCAGATTGCTCTCTTTTCCCGTTGCGGTGCTCGACGATTTTGAGGCATCGGTTTTTTCTTCTAAGGTAACCGTAATAATGTCACCTACTTGGCGGGCGCGACGATCAAGAAATAAACTCATGCCGTAACCGGAACGGTAAATCGACCCCATATTGCCAAGGTCATCTGTCTCGGCCTTTGGCGCCGCCGACTCATAATCTGCAGACTGGTCTTTTGGCGGTGCCGATGAGCAAGCAGCCAGCAAGCCAAGAATCATGAGAGCCATCAAAGACCTTAGAAGCCGTATATTTATTACAGAGGTTTTGATCATCTCAGTCATCCCGTTTGCCCTATTCGCTTGAGTCTATGGCTCACTATTAAAGATTATTGTTTACGTACTGCATCATCTGGTCGCTGGTCGCGATGGCCTTAGAATTCATTTCATAAGCCCGCTGGGTTTCAATCATATTCACCAGTTCTTCAACCACATTTACGTTTGAACCTTCCAGTGCGCCTTGCTGAATAGTGCCAAGACCACTCAAACCTGGCGTTCCCGTCTGAGGTGCACCACTGGATGCTGACTCCATATACAAATTCTCGCCCCGCGCTTGCAGGCCAGAAGCGTTTACGAAATCCGCCAACTGAAAACTGCCCAACTGCACTGGCGAAGCACTGCCTGCCAACACCGCGCTTACCACCCCATCTGAACCTACGGTGACACTCAAGGCACCCTGCGGCACAGTAATACCCGGATCGACAACATTGCCGGTATTGGTCACAATTTGGCCCTGGTCGTCTAACTGAAACGAACCATCTCGGGTATACGCTGCGGTGCCGTCGGGCATTTGTACTTGAAAGAAGCCACGACCATTTATGGCAACATCTAGCGAGTTATTGGTTTGGGTCATGGTGCCCTGCGCAAAAATCTTCTCGGTGGAAACCACCCTCACCCCAGTACCCACATGCATGCCGCTTGGTGAACGAGTTTGCTGAGAAGTTTGTCCGCCAACCTGACGCATATTCTGGTAGAGCAAATCTTCAAAGGAGGCGCGGTCCCGTTTAAAGCCGGTGGTATTGGCATTCGCCAAGTTGTTACTGACCACCTGCATACGCGTTTGCTGCGCGTCGAGTCCGGTTTTTGCAACCCAAAGTGATGAATTCATAATTAATTCCTCTTATTCCAAGCGCAGCAAACGGCTGCCTGATTCTGCCATTGTGTCAGCGGTGCTCATGACCTTGACTTGCATTTCAAATTGCCGAGCCAATGCAATCATGGTGACCATGGCGTCTACTGTATTTACATTTGACGACTCTAAGCTGCCGGCGCTAATCCGTATTTCGGAAGAGGTTTCTGCTACACCGCCATTGCGCATGCGCATTAAACCGTCGTTACCTTTTTCTAAATCCGCCGGTGCCGCATCGACTAAGCGAATTCGATCGACCGTCGCAACTGATTCTGGCCCCTGGCCTAGCGGCACAATGGAAACTGTGCCGTCTTCGCCAATCATCAAACTTTCGTGTTCAGGTATCGCCACCGGGCCACCATCGCCCATTACTGGCTGACCTGCGCCGTTCAACAACATACCGTCTGCGCTAATTCTGAAATCACCACGCCGAGAATAGGCCTCGCTACCATCCGCAGCTTGCACCGCAAACCAGCCTTTCTCGCCGCGAATAGCCACATCTAAATCACGCCCCGTGGTGGTGACGACACCGGTAGAAAAATCACTCGCCTGCCCTTCAAGCACAGGATTAAAACGCGTTTCCATACCGGGGCCAGCAACCTGACGGGAAAGCAAATTTTGAAAGTCACCACGAAAGCCCGCCGTGCTCACATTCGCCAAGTTATTGGCGTTAGTTGCCTGCGCCTGCTGAGTGTTTTTAGCACCCATCATGCCTATGTAAAGTAACTTATCCATAAACCCTCCCGATCAGTCTGCGCTGTTAAAAGCGACTATCGGATATTAATAATGGCCTGCGTTACCGCATCTGCCGTTGAAATCATTTGCGTGTTCGCTTGGAAATTTCGCTGTGCGGTAATCATTTCTACAAGCTGCGACGTTAAGTCAACATTGGAGCTTTCCAAGGCGCCGGACTGCAGCAAACCAAAATCTGAAGAACCCGCCTCACCAACTCGGGGGCTGCCAGAGGCATAGGTTTCTGCCCAAGAGGTGTCGCCCTGCTGCTGCAAACCATTTGGGTTTGAGAAGCTCGCCATGGCAACTTTGCCAAGCTCTTTCGACTGACCGTTGGTAAACCGTGCAGATACAATACCGGTGCTACCCACTTCGATACCCGTCAAACGACCGGTGGTATAACCATCTTGCTGCAAATTATTAACCCCAAATTCTTGGCCGTATTGGGTAGTCGCTGCAAAATCAAAGTTCAAATCTAAATTCGCCGCGCCAGTACCGGGATCGTATGATGGATAAGTAATTACGCCGGATGCTGGGGTTTGCAATTCACCCGCATTACTAAAGCTCATAAGATTTGGGCCACCTACCGCGTTGTTATCAACATACAACTGCTGATTCCAGCTATTCGACGCGGCGTCCTTTACAAAATACATTGTTGCGGTGTGCTGGGTACCCAATGAGTCGTAGATCGTCATCGAGGTTGCATGGTTATAACTTGCCGGCACTGAGGGATCGAAGGGCGTTGCCGTTGGCACGGGTGCATTCGCCGGTAAATTCACACCGATGTCGGCACGCGCTGTACTTTTAGGTGCATTTTCGGAAACCTGTAACTGCAGATCACTTAGGGAGCCGGTAGAAAATCCGCCGGTACCGTTTGAAGGAAATACCTGTAAACGCTCGAGGCTGTTATTTACTACATAGCCGTCGCGATCAACACTAAATGCCCCCGCGCGGGTATATGTCACCCCGCTGGAACCCTTCATAGTGAAAAAGCCTTCACCAGAAATCGCCAGATCTAAATTATTGTCAGTAAAGTCGATATTCCCCTGGGAGAATTCTTGGGTGATGGTGTTTAAGCGAACACCGGCACCAGGGGTTGTCTTAGTCACGTCGTTGTTAGATGTTGCATAAACATCAGCAAATGCGGCGCGCGACCCTTTAAAGCCTGTCGTATTTACGTTGGCAATATTGTGTGCGGTTACATCAAGATGTGCCGATGCGGCGTTTAATCCACTCAGTGCAATGCGAAAGCTCATAGGGCCTACTCCTAGTTTACATACTTCTATTAAGTGTTAAGTGGCGTCATTACCGCTTAACTAATTTCAATAATTTTTGACATACTCACCGTGCCCAATCCCTGCACTTGTATGAGTGGAGTGCCGCCTGTTGCCGGTACGCTCACGCTCATTACTTCGCTGCGGATTTCTGTAGCCGCCGCTTCCAAGGTATTTCCATTCAAATAATTGGCGCGAATTTGGTAAGTTCCAGGTGGCATACGCTCACCGTCTAAACCAACGCCATTCCATTCAAAATTCACCGCACCAGCTTGCTGAGGACCAAGTGGAACCTTGCCAATAACCTCACCAGTTGGTGCAAGAATGTCTATGTCTAATGCCGTCGTGCTGGTTGGCAAATTCACTTGCCCTTTAACCTTGCCGCTTATTGGGAGTGCAGCAACATCGGTTTCTAGCAAGACATCTTTGCCAATCAAAGACGATGCATCTAGCAATTGCGCGGAGTACAAAGACTGAGTTAGGCCCGCTAAATTCTCGTTCATTTCGCTAATACCGCTAACCGAAGTTAACTGTGCCATTTGACTAATAAACTCGGTATTGTCGGTGGGCTTAAACGGGTCTTGGCTTTTAAGTTGCTGAAGCATGAGCGTCATAAAATCATCTTGATCCAGTGACGAAGCATCCTTCTTTGCCTTACTCGTGGCGGTCTGCAACTGCAGATCTTCTATTGTGCGAAGTTCCATAATTTAGATCCTACTGCTGACCAAGCTGCAATGCGCGCAGCATAAGAGTCTTAGTGGTTGAAAAAACTTCGGCGTTGTTTTGATACGCCCGCGACGCAGACATCATGTTTGCCATTTCTTCCATGGTATTTACATTGGAGCTGTAGATATAACCTTCGGCATCAGCTTGCGGATGACCTGGCTCATAGCGCTTCGCCACTGGCGCATCACTCTCCACCACACCCGTTACCGCGACACCTATCACTTCGCGCTGTTGATCCATAACAGTTGCAAACACCGGTTGACGAGAGCGGTAAGCACCTTCTTCGCTACCACTTACGGTATCTGCGTTCGCCATATTGCTGGCAACGGTATTTAATCTAAGCATTTGCGCGTTCATAGCAGATGCGGCGACATTCAACGGATTAGCCATAACTTAGCGACCTCCCTGCAAAACTGATTTCATGCCACTAAAGCGACTTCCAAGAAATTGCAAAGTAGCTTGGTAACGCATGGCGTTGTCGGCAAACTCTGCTTGCTCCTTATGGGTGTCGACGGTATTACCATCTTCCGACGGCTGCGTAGGCACTCGGTATTTCAAATCCATTGGCAAGGCATCTGATCTCGTATCCTGCGCTGCGCTAATGTGACCACTATTTGTAGTGCGCATCGCCAACTGGGAGGTTTGACCAGCCGCGGCCGACTGCGACAACACCGCTTTGAAATCGATGTCTTGGGCCTTGTAGCCAGGCGTATCTGCATTCGCTATATTGGTGGCAAGCACTTCGTTGCGTTTGTGACGCACTTGTAAGGCTTGCTCGTGTATCCCTAGCGCTTTATCAAAATTAATCGACATTTTTTAACCTATTCTTTCTAAAGTTTTTATGGCCACCGCCGTTATATTTAATAGCTCTGGCACATATCGGCTTTTATCACCGTGTACTAACGAGCAAGGCAAGGCTCGTGCCACAAATTTTAATCCAATATTTTCAATAACTTAAAAATCACTTTTTCCAAGAATGCCAAAAATACGGCGCTAGTTTTCCATTATCGGCAAAATTCCGGCAGGCCTTATCCTCCGTATAAACCCTTATCTTTTTCGCCCAAAATATTCCCAACACTGGCATAGCCATTGCAGCCTCTAAGCAAACGACAAAACTTTGACGTCTTATACGCTTATGAAAAAACTAGGAATGCATTTTGCCCTTTTGCTTGCAGCCTCGATGCTGGGCGGCCTTAGTCCGTCGCTTGCTGCTGAGGGATTGGAGAATCATGCACGCATAGCGGAAACTGCTCGCGCCTATATCGCTAGCCGCCACCCTTGGCAGCAAATGAAAACCAAAATTACGGTGCAGTCTTTAGACCCCCGAACAAAACTTGCACGCTGCCCAGTCAAGCTCGAAGCATTTTTGTCAGCTGGCGCAAAAATTAAGCGCCGTACCACCGTCGGGGTACGCTGTGCCAGTGCAAAACCGTGGAAAATTTATTTACCCGTCACCGTTGAAGCCTTTGCGAAGGTAATGGTGGCGCGCCATCCCATCGCGCCCAATACCGACATAAGCGAACGGGATATTACTTGGAGTCAGCGCGACATTTCCGCGCTGGGCTATGGCTATTTGCGTTCTCTGGGTGATCGCGGCGGCTATCGCAGCCGTCGCAGCATTGCCCAAGGGGCGGTGCTTACGCCAAATATGGTTGAAGCCAGCAGTATTATTAGCAAGGGCCAGCTGGTGCAGCTAAACAGCAGTACGGGGCCAGTTGCGGTCAGCATGGCGGGGATTGCCTTGCAAAATGGTGCACTTGGATCGCGGATACTGGTGAAAAATCTCAATTCCGGCAAGCAGTTAGAAGGCGTGGTGGAATCTGAAAATATTGTTCTGTTGAATTAAAGTTTTACTACACACAGCCGATAACATTGGCATAGACACAAAAAATACGAGGATTCTGACATGGTCGACCGATTAGATGGCTCATCACTGAGCCAGCTCCGCAAAATAGAGAGCGGGCGCGCTGGCGGCAGTAAATCAGAAGACGTCAGCGCTAATACAGCGACAACTAGTAGCCAAGCGCCGTCAGTAACGGAAACACCTTTAATGGAGCGCACCCGCGTGCAGATCAATAATAGTGACGGCATAGACCGCCAGAAAGTTGACGCCATTAAAACAGCGATTCGCAACGGAGAGTTTAATATAGACGCGACAAAAGTCGCCGAAGCAATGATCAATATGGAATCACATACAGGCGCGTAATAACGATGACCGAACTCAGCGATGTAATTCAGCACATTCACAAGCACGCCGGCGAGCTGGAATCAGTATTGCTTAGCGAGGCAAGCAGCCTTAAACAGGCCAATTCCGCTGAAGAAATTAAAGCCATCGCCATCAAGAAAATGGACCTTGTGCAAACCTTAGATCAATTAGCTGCGCGCAGAAAGCAGTTGATGCTAGACAGCTCCGAAAAACTGCAAACCGACAATACAGCCTCACAAAATGCAATATGGCAGGATGCACTCGCTATCTTGTCGCGCTGCCAAATGATGAATAATCAGGCTGGGGCAGATATTGCCGTGCAATCACGTTATAAGCAGCGTGCATTAGAAATTCTTGGCACTACCCATACTGATACCCCACTCTATAGTGCAAGCGGCGCAACACAGTATTCGGGGCCCAAACAAGCGCTGGGTAAAGCCTAGCGCTTGTTCATGCTATTGATGCAAATCACACTCCATATAAAGGTGGTTATCTAGCACCTTGTTGTAGCTTCTATTTCTTTGTACCACCTTGAAACCCATTTGCTGATATAAGCGAAGTGCATTGGTATTTTTTTCTGCCACGTCTAAACTTAAACAGCGAAAACCGCCCTCGCGCCCCTTTGCCGCCATGAAATTTATCATTTTTGCAGCGATTCCCCTGCCGCGACGATCCTCCCTCACCGCGATATGACACAGATATAAGCAGCCTTTACGTGGCGCTTTTACCAATCTGAGTTCAAACATCAGCCCGTTGAAAATCCCGCGCAATCCATAATTAGTGAAAATTGCTTTAGCATTACCAATGAATGTAGCACCGTGGCTGGCAGTATCGAAACTGCCAATACTGCCTAGCACCTCGCCATCGACTTCATATACATGATGATGAAGGTAACTAAACATGGTGCGGCTGCGCGCAAACTCTGTATTTAAAAAATCGATAACAGCTGGCCCGTGCCGTCGACTAAAAATATGCTCAAACGCTAGCGGCCCAGAGGAGAATATCAAGGGCGCAATTTGTGCGGCGTCACGACTCTCTGCTGTTCGTATCGACATTCAATTTCTCTAATTAACTGATTCAAACTGTATTTATATAGCACGCAGGCCTCACAAAATACTGCTTAAAAATATGTAACAGTGGTATTAAAAATTTTCTAAAACCACTATGCTCAAAGGCAGCTAAGGCAATTTTTCCCGTAAATACTGCCCCAGCCCGTCAGTATCTGCTCAAAAAATTGCCACCAGCCTCATCCACAATGACGAGAATGGCGATGACCAGCACAAAATCTTCACAGCTAGTTATTTTTGGTGGCACAGGTGATCTTGCGCTGCGAAAACTACAGCCAGCCCTGTATAAGTTACAGCGCGAAGGGCTAATGGATGATGTCTGCGCCATTATTGCCTTAGGCCGCGGCGATAGTAGCGACGCCGACTACCGCCAGCTCATAAAAGAGAAGATGCGCGAATTTCTCCCCGCCCACTTTTGGGACGAACAGCACTGGGGGGCCTTTTCTGCCAAGCTGCACTACATCAGCCTAGACGTGAATAGTCTCAAGGATTATCACAATCTTGCCGAGACCATCCAACAACACCCAGAAAGTCGCGCGGTATTTTATTTAGCGACCTCCTCAACGCTATATACCAGCATTTGCAGAAACCTACATAGCATTGGCGTTGTTAATGAGCAGTCCCGCGTTGTGCTTGAAAAGCCCTTAGGTCACGACCTAACTAGCTGCACTGAGATCAACCACGAAGTCCTGCAGGTATTTCCCGAGCGCAATATCTTCCGCATTGATCATTATCTTGGCAAAGAAACCGTTCAAAATTTATTGGTACTTCGCTTCGGCAATGCGCTATTTGGCCCACTTTGGAATAGCCAGTACATCGACAATATTCAAATCACTGTTGCAGAAGAAATTGGCGTGGAAGGTCGTGGCGATTTCTACGCCAAAACCGGTGCTCTTCGCGATATGGTGCAGAACCATATTCTGCAATTGCTGTGCTTGGTCGCAATGGAGCCTCCCGCCAACTTACGCGCCGACACGATTCGCGATGAAAAAGTGAAAGTACTGCAAGCCCTGCGCCCCATCACCGCAGACAATGTAAAATCGAAAACCGTGCGTGGCCAATATACCGCCGGCGCAGTAAGTGCCGCGCCAGTCGCCGCATTTTTAGACGAAACCGGCTTTGAGGACAGCAACAACACCGAGACATTTGTTGCACTACAGGCAGATGTTCACAACTGGCGTTGGGAAGGTACACCCTTTTATTTACGCACCGGCAAGCGCTTGGCGCGACGCTATTCCGAAATTATCGTCGAGTTAAAAAAGCATCCCTTCAGTTTATTTGAAGGCGACCCAAACGACTTGCCCAATAAACTGGTGATCCGCCTCCAGCCAGAGGAAAACATCACCCTATACAAAGTAAACAAGAAACCCGGGCTTGGCAGGCAAATGAAATTAGAGCAAGTCGAATTAAAGCTCGACGCCGACCTGCATGACCAATTACAAGCCCATGAAGCCTATGAACGCTTATTGTTAGATGTGTTCGAGGGCGATCAAACCTTATTTATGCGCCGCGATGAAGTTGAGGCGTGCTGGGCTTGGGTCGACAGCATAATCGACGCCTGGCAAACCGCGGGCATTAAAACCAAACCTTACGCCGCAGGAACAATGGGGCCAAATTCATCGCTGGCCTTACCAGAAAAGCACGGCAGGAGCTGGCATGAATAACAAACCCACCTTAATACTGCTTCCCAACCGCGACGAACTAGATCAAGTTCTTAGCCGCGACATCGCCAATATATTGGCCACCTCTCTGCATAATCACGGCAGTGCCAGTTTGGCAGTATCTGGCGGCTCTACTCCTGAAAACATGCTAAGTCTTCTCGGCCAAGCCCCGCTCGACTGGCCTCTGGTGCAAACATTATTGGTAGACGAACGCTGGGTAGCCAACGATCACGCCAGCAGTAATGAGGCCATGCTGCGTAAAACCTTGCTGAAGAGTGCGGCAAGCTCCAGCAAATATTTACCACTCAAAAACAACGCTGATTCGGCCGAAAATGGACAGTACTTGCTAGAGGCAGAACTCGATGCACTAACCTGGCCCCTGAGCCTAGTTCACTTGGGCATGGGTGAAGACGGTCACACTGCGTCTTGGTTTCATGACGCGCCAGAGTATCAAGCATTGCGCACCGCCCACGCCCAACACTGCTTTGCTGTGCAACCGGGCAGCGCGCCCTATCCACGCATAACGCTATCACCAAACGCTGTTTTCAATAGCGAAAAAATTGTGATTCACATTACAGGCCGCGCCAAGCGCGAGGTACTAGAAAAGGCCTTGAGCCAGGACGCTGACTATCCAATTTCTATGGTCTTGCATCAACAGCAAGTGCCAGTCGATATATACTGGGCACCGTAATGAGCACTGCATCTAAAACCCTCCTCCACCCCGTAATCGTCCGTGTTACTGAGCGAATTCGCGCGCGAAGTATTGCCAGCCGCGCGGCCTATTTGGAAAAGTGCCAAAGCATGCGCCGCAAAGGTACCCAGCGCGGGCAGCTTTCCTGCAGCAATTTAGCCCACGGCTTCGCTGCTTGCAGTGGCGAAGATAAAGACCGCATTCGCTTAGAAGAAGCCGCAAATGTCGCAATTGTCAGCGCCTATAATGACATGCTATCGGCCCACAAACCCTTAGAGCACTTCCCAGATCTAATCCGGGAAGCCGTTTCTGAGCTTGGCTGCACAGCACAATTTGCCGGCGGCACACCGGCAATGTGCGACGGTGTCACCCAAGGCGCAGAGGGCATGGAGCTAAGTTTGTTTAGCCGCGACACGATTGCCATGAGCACCGCTATCGCCCTCAGCCATAATATGTTCGATGCGGTTTTATGCTTAGGTGTATGCGACAAAATCGTCCCCGGCCTATTAATAGGCGCGCTGAGCTTTGGCCATTTACCGATGATTATGGTGCCCGCAGGCCCCATGTCTACCGGACTCAGCAACGACGAAAAAGCCCGCATTCGTCAACTCTACGCAGAGGGCAAGGTTGGCCGCGAAGCACTGTTAGACGCAGAAGCCAGTGCCTACCACGGCGAGGGAACCTGTACCTTTTACGGCACCGCCAATAGCAATCAAATGCTAATGGAGGCAATGGGCTTGCACGTCCCCGGCACCGCTTTTGTTCCACCCAATGGCGCCTTGCGTGAACAACTCACCCGCGCTGCCGCGCAACAGGTTTGCAAGATTACCGCCCTCACCCCAAATTACACACCGCTATGCGATGTGGTAGACGAACGCAGCTTAGTCAATGCGATTGTTACCTTGCTAGCAACCGGCGGCTCCACCAATCACAGCATCCACTGGATTGCGATTGCCCGTGCAGCCGGCATCATTATTGACTGGCAGGACTTTGCTGAACTGTCCGAGGCCACCCCCTTACTTTGCCGCATTTACCCGAATGGCAAAGCAGATGTGAATCACTTTCATGCAGCGGGGGGTACCGGTTTTATTATTGCCGAATTACTCGCTGCGGGCTTGCTTCACGCCGACGTGAACACCGTATGGGGCAAAGGCTTACACCATTATAGCCAAGCCCCCAGCCTTGCCGGCGGCAAATTACACTGGCAACAAAGCCCATCAATTAGTGCCGACGATACTGTTGTCCGGCCTTGCACAGAGCCCTTCGACCCACACGGCGGCATGAAACTGCTCAGCGGTAAACTGGGACGCAGCATTATTAAAGTATCTGCAGTAAAAGCGGAGCATCGTTATGTGAAAGCACCTGCAATAATATTTGATACTCAAGAATCCCTAAAAGACGCCTTTGATGCCGGAGAGTTAGACCGCGACTTTATCGCCGTGGTGCGCTTTCAAGGCCCTAGCGCGAATGGCATGCCAGAACTGCACAAGCTCACCCCCTATTTAGGCATTTTGCAGGAACGCGGCTTTAAGGTCGCCCTCGTCACCGACGGGCGTATGTCCGGTGCCTCGGGCAAAATTCCGGCGGCGATACATCTATGCCCCGAAGCATACAGCGGCGGCCCCATAGCAAAAATCAAAAATGGCGATATGCTGATATTAGATGCCGACAATCAGATATTAGATGTAATGATCTCAGAAGAGGAATTACAAGATCGAGAGGCGGCAATCTATCAGCCTGCATTTGCGAGCGATAATTATGGCCGCGATTTATTCGCCGGCCTACGTGCCAATGTCAGTACCGCAGAAGAAGGCGCAGCAACCTTCTTACTCTAATACCTTAGGAAGAATACAAGTCTTTTAGCATTGTCAGAAAACCCTCGCGGTCTTTTTTAAGGGCTTCTTCACTAGGCACAATCCAGCTACCACCAACACAAGCAACAGAATCTAAGGCCAGATAATCGTGATAATTTGCCTGTGAAATACCACCGGTCGGACAAAAACTGACTTCTGGAAATGGCGCAGACAGGGACTTTATCAAGGCCACACCACCAATAGCTGCGGCTGGGAAACACTTGAATACTCTATGCTCCTCGTTCATCGCGGCCATTAATTCACTCGCAGTCGCAATTCCCGGAATATAAGGAGTTAGCGTTTTTCTCGCCAATATAGACAACTCTGCAGAAAAGCCTGGACTGATGACAAAATCCGCCTCATCGGCGGCCCGCAGCATTTGGCGACGGTTAATCACCGTGCCCACGCCAATCTTTGCAAAGGGCATACAGTCTCTAAATATTTTTACCATTTGCCATGCTTGGGAGTGGCGCAGTGTCACTTCAACAGTAGGTACCTTTGCTTCAGCGAATAGTTCAGCGCAAGCCTGCGCATGCTCTAAGGAGTTAAAATGGGCAACCGGCATAACTGGCGCGGCTCGCTGCAACATTCTCAGCGCATCATTCATATATCACTCCGTTTTTTACCAAGATCAATTTGAAAAGAAAGCAATGTATGGCGGCAATTTTGTCCACTGCAAGCATCTAGGGAAATTCATAACTCAAAGATAATTCAGGCTTTGCTCTCGCATACCTGTACCCAGCTAGACGAAGTCGCCAACAAAAGCGCTCCCTCAGAGATTACATACAGCAATCTTTAAAACTATTGAGAAAATCAAAAGCTACTAACACTTTACACGCTAGCGGATGATGGGATCAAAGAAAATGCGCTTAATCTTGCACTCGCATACCAAAAATAAACTAGGAACTAGGCACTGCAATAATAAAGACGATAATTTCAGCCAATCAGCAGCGCCCATAGCAACGACCTGTTCCCAACACACAGCAAAGATTCCGCAGGATATCGCCGCAGTCAAGCTAGATTGGTGCCTGCCGCAAGGACAAAGCAATCAGTCATCTTTTTAAGAGCACCTTTAACAGATAGGTATACGAACTATTAAGCCCATAAACCAAAAAGAGCCAGACCGTCACCGGTCTGGCTCTTTTATATTCAAGCTATGCGTAGGATAAACCCACAGCATCAATTAGATAGGAAGAGGCAATGCATCCAAGCCTGGAAGTGCATCTAAACCAGGAATCGGAAGTGAATCCAATCCAGGTAAACCACCACCTGCGCCACCGCCAGCACCAGGAATTGGCAGACCAAGCATAGACAGAATATCTAAACCTGGCAGTGCATCCAATCCAGGAACTGCTCCACCGCCGCCCAATGCCATCAAATTAGAGGTCAAGTGGTCAACAGTCAATTGAAGCTGATCGCCGATCAAGAAAGCACCAGCCTGAATAAGGTCTGGGTTTGCGCTTGGCAAAGTATCAACAAGATCTGTCACTTTATCAGTTACACCGTCGTTACCGGCTACGTCATTAAGTGCTGTGTCCAATGTGAAAGTAAGCTGGAACAAAGGGCTCACGTCAAATGGCAAACCACCAGCTCCGCCACCGCCACCAAGACCAGGAATAGGAAGTGCATCTAAACCAGGGATTGGCAAAGAATCCAAACCAGGAAGACCGCCACCTGCTAATGCATCCAGACCAGGAATCGGTAGTGAAGGCACACCACCTGAACCACCACCAGCGCCAGGAATTGGCAATGCATCTAAGCCAGGTAGAGCATCCAAGCCAGGAATTGGCAGTGCATCCAAACCTGGTAAACCACCACCAGATGCAGCACCCAGCTGATTATCGATCTCTACTAGCTGCACAACAAGCACATCCAGAGGCGTGCCGCTGATAGGTCCCGCTAGGGGAGCAATTACCACAGCTAGCGGGCCTGCTTGCGCCGCTCCAGCGGTTGCTAGCAAGCTAGCCATTAAGGTTTTTTTAAACAAAGAGTTTTTCATAATGTGTGCGCTCTTCCAGATTGTATTTATCGTGTGCGTGTCATACAGCTTAAATATGACTGACGCTTATCCTGAGCTGCGATGGTACGGGTTAATACCTATATAAAAACGTGCCGGAGTTCACACTTTTCTCATTTTATAACTCAAAGCGGCCTGAATCTCCCGAGCAACCAACCGTCTTACGGTTTGAATGCTCGAAACAAGTAGAATCGCGATAGATTTAGCAAGAAGCGAAGGTCATCTTTAATTCGCTAAAGCTGCAGAAGGCGCACATTTCAATAAGGCCGCGTGATAAGCCTTAATTGTCGAACAAACAGACTGAGCGGAGACCGAGCTCTGCTCGTCAATCATAGCCAAACTGCTGCCATCTTCACCTAACATCACCTTTAAAGTAGCAAGAAAGCGATTTACGACTATTGAGCGCCCAGGATAAAAGACCGCATTCGGCTTATCCTCCAAGGTTTCTTCCAGATCAAGCCGCATAGCCTCAAGTAAGGGCATGTATAACTGGTAGTCCTCTAGCGCAATCAACTTACCACTCCCGAGATCTGCCATATCGTTTATCCAATACAAAATCGCGCCGCCACTGCCCGCAAACTCTTAAAGATTCAATTATAGAATCGCGACCCAACCAAAAGTATTACCCATCAAAACTAGCGGCGAATAAAAATATATACAACTCAATATAATCAGTATTAATATAACTATCAATAACAACAATGCAATTGAGAAATTAGGCTGCAGAGCCATCGCTTCTGCGCACCTTCTGAACTAAAAATAAAATACATTAAAATCATGCACTTAAACAAACACTCTAGGATAGGTCAACTGAAAGCAAACAGTAGCTACTACACTGCTCCCTCATTTAAGCACCTTACCTTGTTACGAAAACAGCACAACCCCTAGTACTGACAAGATTATCAATAACACTGTTGACAAAGTTATCAATATGGGTAGAATTATTTTGACCGCAACTCAATAGCGGATTAAACCACTCATAAAACACAGAATAAGGTGAGGGTAAGGAAATGCACCTAGGTTATCTCAACCACCCAGAAGAACTTGATAAACTCGAAGAAAAGAATCGTCGCTCTTTCCTAAAGAAAGCCGGCGCTGCATTTTTAGTTGCAGGCGTATCTCCCGCTATTGCTTTTAATGAACCAAAGTCAAAAAAGAAAAATGGCGGCGGTTTTGACGATATAGGCAGAATGGGCATGTCTACCGGTGAAGATTGGATAGACACCTTTTTCAATGGCGGCTCTAAAGAAATTATCCACTACTACGCTGATGACTTTGTTTTTGAAGACATCACCTTCTTTCAAACGATTCAAAATAAAGAGGAGCTATACCGCGCCTTCTTACCTTTTGATAACAACGGTCCAGATTCGCCACTAGGAACCCATCAGTTCGATATCATTCGCTACGATGGCGGGCCAGCCGGCGATAGAACTGCCCTGTTGCGCCAAAACATTCCTGAAGGCTACACCCAAGAAGAATGGGCGCTGTGGTCATCTGATGCTATTACTGGCGCAGATCACGACTATGACGAATGGGCTGTAATGAACTGGGTTTGGAAGGCTACTCACAATATGGACTTCCTCGGACTTCCCGCCAAAGGAAAAACGACCCATACTCGTGGCATCACATTCCACTGTTATAAAAATAGAAAGATCGTCCGCGAATTTACATATTGGAACTTCCGCGGAGTGGCAATACAACTGGGGGCATTTCCGCCACCAGACCAATTCTGGCTCAAAAAGTAAATATATAAACGTGTAGTGGCATAGTGAATTTGGCCACCTGATTAGAGGTGATATGATCACCTCTATAACGATACAGGTGATCAATGAGCAACCGTACAAGACCGACTTTTAGCCCAGAATTTCGATTGGAAGCAGCCCAGCTAGTTGTTAATCAGGGGCGTTCTATTCGAGATGCTGCAGAAGCGATGGGGGTGGGTAAATCCACCATGGACAAATGGGTTCGTCAGCTTCGGGCCGAGCGCAACGGTATTTCACCGCAAGCGACGCCGATGACGCCCGATCAGCTAAGAATCCGTGAACTAGAGAAACGACTCCGGCGAGTTGAGGAAGAAAAAGAAATCTTAAAAAAGGCTACCGCTCTCTTGATGTCAGACTCCCTGAACAATTCTCGTTAATCGAGAAACTCAAAGAGAGCCACGCGGTGGCGTTAATTTGCGATGTGTTTGGGGTTAATCGCAGCAGCTATAAGTATTGGGTTAAGCGGCCAAACATGCCGAGCTTAAAGCGAATTAAGCTGCTCAGCGAGGTTCGGTCTGCGCACAAGGATAGCAATGGCTCGGCCGGTGCGAGAACGATTGCAACCATCGTAACCGACAGAGGTATTCAGCTCAGCCGGTATCGCGCGACGCGATTAATGAAAGAGCTGGAGCTAGTCAGCTGTCAATTACCGAGTCATCGCTACAAGAAAGCTAATCAGGAGCATATTGCCGTACCGAACAAGCTTGATCGAGAATTTGCAGTTAGTCAGCCGAATCAGGTTTGGTGCGGCGACGTAACGTATATTTGGTCGGGACAGCGCTGGGCTTATCTGGCAGTGGTGATAGATTTATATGCACGCAAGCCAATAGGCTGGGCGATGTCGTTATCACCCGATAGCGTGCTTACCGGCCAGGCATTGAGTATGGCTTTTGAAGCGAGGGGAAGACCCAAAGGAGTTATGTTTCACTCGGATCAAGGTAGCCATTATTCCAGCCGGAAATTTCGTCAACATTTGTGGCGCTATCAAATCGAGCAAAGCATGAGTCGTCGGGGTAACTGCTGGGATAATGCGCCGATGGAGCGATTCTTTCGGAGCTTAAAAACAGAGTGGGTTCCAGCGCTGGGTTATCGTAATTTTACCGATGCTCAGCAATCAATTACGGAATACCTTGTTGGTTATTACAGCCAAACAAGACCACATCAACAT
>NZ_PQGG01000033.1 GCF_002915595.1 Zhongshania marina | reverse complement strand
ACCCGTGGTGCATTTAGGAAATGACCACTTTCAGGTTGTTTAATTTATTCCCTTCACGTTGGTTGAACCATTGAATTAATGTGAGGGACGCTATCTTTGTCACAATTCTGCGCGAAATACCCTTGAACGATTTTGCATAATTCCGCCGTATCATGAACTGGTCACAAAGTTGTGAAAACAATGTTTCGATCCGCTTTCTGGCTTTACGATATTTAGCCGGAAAGTCTCTAAACTCTTTCTGGTTCTTTCGCATCGGTGTTTGCAAATTGATACAACTTGATGAAAATAAATCTGTTTGCCAAACTCTGCTCAAATACCCTTTATCGCCAATCAAAACACAATTGTTTAACTGGCCTTCAATATCGTTTAGGTAATGGATGTCATGAACCGAAGCCTTTGATATATCGTACATTTTTAACACGCCACTCGGTGAGCAAACCGCGTGTAACTTATAGCCAAAGTAGCGCATATTTTGTGCTGCACAAAAACCAAAATCTGGCGAGCTAGATTCAAATTCTTGGCAAATTTTACTGCGATTAGATCGACTCATTTTACACACTTCCAATGGCATGCTATCGACAATATTTATATCGTTATCAACATCTAATCGCGTGACAATAGCGCTTCTGATTTCTTCTAATTTAAAACTCAACCTTCGCGCTCTTCTGTTATAAACGGAGCGCTCAATTTTCCCATTGATGCACGCAGGCAGCTGTTTGAACAAAAAGTGTTCTGAATCAATGCCCAGTGTTTCAGCTGCAAGACTGAGCGCGAGTAGCTCCTTATCGCTTAGCTTAGGTGTTCTGATTTGATTCAAAAAATTATCGGCTGGCTCAATTTCGTGCAAAAGAGACAGAATTTTGCTATAAACGCTGTGTAAGTTACTCATCTCGTTACCATTTTTCTCGTAAACTAATGATAACCTCTTTATGAGGGTGAGTAACTTACCTCCTTCCTAAATGCACTACGGGTATAAATATCTTTATTTAAACCTATTCCACCAACGGCTATAGATGGCTTTCCGCTCAGCTTTTTCGCCCAACCTGCTAGACTCAATGAAGTGTCAAAATCAGGAAACGCAGGCGTTTCGTAACGGCGGGTACTGGCATCAAACATATCAATCCCGGCATCGGCAAACGTGCCTAAAATTTCCTCCAACTCCGCTGGTGATGCAGCAATTTTTGCGTCAAAATCTGACTGCTTCCACTGCGAAAAACGATAAATTATAGGTAAATTACCTGAGACTGCGCGAATAGCCTTGATCACCTCAACTCCATAACGAAGGCGATTTTGAAGGCTCCCGCCCCAGCGATCACTGCGCTTATTTGTACCTTCCCAAATAAACGCATCAATTAAATAACTATGAGCGCCGTGAATTGCAATTGCATCGAAACCAATATGCTTCGCATTTGCGGCACTTCGTTCAAATGCGGAAATCGTATCCGCAATATCCTCCTCACTCATTGGCCTCGTTGGCGCCGACACTTGCTCCATTAACCCCGCCCCAAATGGCGTTGAACCACCTGTAGGCCCCCAAATTCCAGAGGGCCTGCAAGAGATGGCCTCAGGATACAAGCCAGTTCCATTTACTCGTAACGGGCCTTGATGCCAAAGCTGCGGCGCTATTAGGCCGCCTACTGCATGCACCTCCTTCACAATATTCCGCCAGGCATTTAATGCTTCTTCGCCATGCAGTACTGGTTGATTACTATCACCCAAACCCGAATCACCAATAGCGGCAGGATGATCAATACCAACCCCTTCAGTAATAATCAATCCAACATTATGTTCGGCTCTACGGCGATAATAATCCGCAACGCCATCACTCGGCACACCACTTGGACTAAAACCACGAGTCATCGGCGCCATAACAATACGATTCGGGATCTCAAGCTCGCCAAGAGAAAAAGGCTGAAAAATACTACTTAATTTACTCATGCCCACCTCAATATTTCAATCGTACCGCTATAGAAATAATTATTGCGACACTAGGCTTTCTGCAACTGAAAACGTCGTACCCAATACCGTCACATGTAAAATAATCGCTAAACTGTCCATCCACCATCTACATTCAGGACCTGGCCTGTAATAAATTTAGCCCGCTTTGAAGCGAGAAATAAAACGGCTTCAGCAATATCATCGGCTTCACCCAGCCTACCTAGTGGCGTGGTTTGTATGGCACCAGAAACAAAATTTTGAGGTACATCTCCAGATTCCAGGCCGGCCTGGGTAATACCGGCATCAATCACACCGGTGCCAATGACGTTCGCCCTGACACCGTAGCGCCCCTCCTCCCTTGCGAGCCCTTTTGCCAATGCCGCAATACCCGCTTTTGGGACTACCGACAACGCATCTTTTATTGGCCACTTTTCAAGACCACAGCTACAACAAGCAACGTATGAACCTTGCAATTCACGAATATAAGGCAAGCTACTTTGTACAAGATTAAAAAATCCCATAACATCGCTTTGCAAATGAAAATTCATCCTATCCGATTCAATAGCTCCGATATAACGAAGATAAAGAGGCGCACCTGCAGAATAAACAAGCGTATGAATACCGCCACTAGCTTCAGCCACCTTTTCAATGACCTGACTAATGGCGGCGCTGTCCATTAAATCCATTTTATAAGCAGAAATAGCGACGCTACTATTCATATTCTCTGCTAGCAAGGAGTCAGCGGCAGATGTATTGCTATGATAGGTAAATGCAACGGCAGAGCCATTCGCGATTAATTTGTTAACAATAGCGCGCCCTAAACCGCCGGTTCCACCAATAACTAGCGCTGCTCCCGACGCAGGGAACTGTCTATCCTGATTCTCTAACATATATATATTTCCCAACTTACTACGCGGAAGTAACACAAACATACTAATCAAAATGCTTGACGCCGCCTGTATCAGCGCCAAGCCTAAATGAGTAATGGCTTAATCACGCGCTCCTGCCAATAAGCCTCGTAAATTTGACGACATTATTTTTTCGACCGCTGCCGAATCGAGTTTAGAAAATTCCTTGTAATAATCGAGGGGATGCTGCAATCCTTCAGGATGTGGAAAATCACTGCCGAACAAAATACGCTCCACTGGTAACAGCGATGCCAGTTCGCTCATATTGTCTTCATAGAAAGGTACTACATAGACGTGTTTATGAAATTGCTCTACCGGATGCTTGGCGAAATAGCCTGGCATTTGCCCATAAACCATCTCTAAACGATGTAATAGCGTACGCACCCAATGAGCACCATTCTCCACCGATGCAACCCGCACATTTGGAAAACGTTCAAATACGCCATGACAAATTAAGGCCGACAAGCTATCGCTAATTGCGCGTCCCAATGGGTCTAAACACGCTTTAAACGTAGTAGGCTCAAAAGGTATCCACTCTTTCCCACCGCCTTCCCAGCGCCGGCTCAAATCGTCGTAACCAGAATCTGAAGCATGTAAGCACACAAAAATGCCAGCTTCATTTACCCGTGCCCAGAATGGGTCAAACTCGCGGTCTCCTGGCGAACGGCCTCCCAGTATTCCAGGTACAGGCGCGGGACGGATACCCACCACTCTCGCCCCACGCTCCAACGCGACTTCCAATTCTTTAACCGCAAGCGTTACATCTGACAGATTAATCATGGCGACTGGGTACAAACGGTCACTTCTTGAAAAACCCCACTCATCTTCTATCCAACTGTTCAATGATGAAAACAAGCTCGCAATTGCCTCTGGCTTGTGCCCTAGTCTAGCCTCTACAACCGATGCCAAAGTTGGAAAAACCATAGATGCATGGACACCCTGCTCATCTAACTCGCGCAATTTACCGCGCCCTGTACGCCACTGCTCCGGTGGTGAAAGAGGCTTACCGCTTAACTCGCGCATTGATAAACCCTCTGTATTCTGACCGCGATACCACTTTTCATGCGCACCAGGCGACGCAACTACAGCAAAATCGGGATTAGGAATATAGTCGGTAATCACACCTGAAATCGCTAACTTCTTGCGGCCATTAATATCAATAAATTGAAACTCTTTGGCAAATTTTTTCGGTAGATGCCTAAGAAACGCATCCTCAGGCTCGTAAAGATGACTGTCGGCATCATACACGGGAAAATCAATATTTGTGTTTATCGTACTCATTACTACAATCTCCTGCTCTCTCTTAATCTATAGTGAAATAATCATTATTACTTGCCAGATTTCTTAAGTGCTCATAGGGGGTTCCTAAAATATGGGAACACACCGTCAATGCCCTAAAGTAATGACCGATCACGAACTCCTCGGTCAGGCCAATAGCGCCATGCAATTGCACCCCCTGCGCAGCAACGAATGCACTATTTTTACTGACAAGATACTTCGCCTCTGACACGGCAGTGACACTGCCGACATCACCACACTTAGTCTTAGCAATGGCACGATGTATAATCGCCCTAGATTCCTCTATCGCAATTTTCATATCGGCAATTCTATGCTGTAGACTCTGAAACTTACCGATTGCGGTATTAAACTGCTTACGCACTTTTAAATACTCAACAGTGTTATCTATCACTGCGGCCATCATACCTATGGCCGATGAACACAAACCAAGCACCGCAACGTGCTCAGCGTATTGTGTTGCTGCAAGCACCTCATCCCCTGTGGCGATCAAACTGTCTGACGACACCAGCACCTCACTCAACGCAAGTTTTGCCGACAGCGACTCATCGAGCAATGTAAGGGAATTTAAATTTAGTCCCGCTGCGTTAATAGGAACTAGAAACAAACCGCGCTCAATGGAGTTCCCATCGATAATATTGGCTACTACCAAGATATGAGATAGTGCATTCAGACCATAAACATCACCGCCAGCGCCAGTGATCAACATATCTGTTGCGCTAATTTTTTTCGCAGATATCGATTCATTTTTCCCAACTGAACCTCTTATGAGCGGCGATGCCACGACGTTTCCATCAAGTATATTCTTCAATAACGTAGAGGCAGAGGGTGTACTCAATGACGATAGAAGGGCGGTTGGCGCCATAGCCAAAGCCCAATACGGTTCTAGCGGCATTGCCCGACCAAGCTCTTCAGCGATCAGGCAACTTTCGAGAATACCGCCACCGAATCCACCGCTATTTTCGTCTAAGCCCGCGGCCATCCACCCTTGGCTAACCATGTATTCCAACGCCTGCCGATTGACTTCACCACTAGCGGCGTAATTAAGTCGATTTGCAAAGCTGTATTCTTTTTTTACATAGCGACGTACGCTATCGCGCAATAAGGTTTGCTCTTCATTTAATAAAAAATTCATTCACTATCTCCACGCTAGTACGTCAAAATTTTCCCAACATGGCATTCGCGATAATATTTCTTTGAATTTCATTACTCCCACCGTATATGGTAGTTGCACGTCTATACAAATAATCCGCCGCCACACCGTGAGCTAACTCAGGCCCCTGAGGATAGCCTCCCTCTGGTTTTGTCGTATATTTAGGAAAATATACCGCGCCGTAGCTGCCTAGCGCCTCTAATGTCAACGCACCAATTTCCTGCTGCATCTCTGAACCTTTAACATGTAAAATTGATCCTGCCTCCCAAGCCGATATACTCTCCCCGGCACTCGCCTCATGCTCACTCATGGCCCTTAAGGTCATATATTCAAGGGCATTCAAGCGTGCACTGAGATCGCAAATTTTTTCCTTAAAGGAATAACTATCTAGCAGCGGAGGCTGGCCATCAATAGACTGTGATGCAACTTCAATTAAGCGTTTCAGCAGCGCCTTATTTCTTGGAATTTCGGCGCTCCATGAACGCTCGTTCTCAAGAAGGAATTTTGCGTAGCTCCAGCCCTTCCCAAGCTCACCAACTAAGCCACTGGCGGGAACCACAACATCCTCAAAGAAAAACTCATTTAAGGTGTGGCCTTTTTCAATAGAGTAAATTGGCCGCATAGTAATGCCAGGTGAATCTGCTTTGACAAGAAAAAATGAGATCCCCGTCTGCGGCTTTACCGTCTTATCGGTGACCGCTAGCAAAAAAAGCCAATCAGCAAACTGGCCTAGTGTTGTCCAAATCTTATGGCCATTAATAATATAATTGCTGCCGTCAAACTCAGCGCTAGTTTTAAGCGACGCTAAATCCGATCCAGCATTCGGCTCAGAGAAACATTGCCCCCACCAGCTTTCAGCATTCTTTATTTTCGGCAAATGCATCTGCTTTTGTTCTGACGAGCCATAGGTATAAATAACCGGTGCCACCAGTGACAGACCAACAATAGGCTTTTGCGGCGCTCCGGCGCGCATACATTCCTCTTCAAAAACCAACTGTTTTGCCGTCCCCCAGCCAGTGCCGCCGTACTCTACCGGCCAGTTGATTGCTGACCAGCCTTGTTTCTCAAGAATTTGCATCCATAAAATTACGTCTGCTTTTTCTTCATGGTAGGCACGTAAGCCGCGCTGAGCCACCTCGACTGGAAGATTATCAGCAATAAACTGACGCACCTCTTGCCGAAACTCTACGATGGATTGATCGCTAGTTAAGTCCATGACACCCTCGAAATAAAACGTCCTTAAAATAATTTTTTAACATCTGACAATATAACTTTTAAGGTCGGCGTACGCGGCAGGCTATCAACAATCGTCCATTTCGCCGGTATTTGATAAGACAACAAGCGGTCTCTCGCATGCTTTTCAAGCTCTACAACTGTTAATTCAAACCCTTTAGCCAACTCGACGGCTGCGGCCGGAATTTGCCCTAATTTTTCGTCCTCAATGCCGACCACCGCAGCGTCTAGTACGGCTGGGTGTTCACGCAATGATTCAACAATCTGCTCTGGCAAAATTTTAAATCCGCCACGAATAATTGCGCCATCCCCCCGACCCTTTATGAATACAAAGCCATCCTCATCTAATAGGGCGAGATCCGTGGTTCTTATCCACGCTTCGCCCAAGCTATCTACTTGCGCTTCTAGCCAACCAGTCTCTCCTGCTGGTAACACGGTGTCGCCGTCTACATCGATTATGCGAACTTGTACACCCGCAATGGGTTTACCGGCACTACCCAATTTCGTGAGTCCAAAGTCTTTACGCAGCTGGAATGTCCAACTAATAATAGTGCCGCAGAACTCCGTTGCGCCGTAGGCCCACAATAATGGGATGCCATAGCGCTGTTCAAAACTGGTTTGTAATTCTGGCTCCAGCGGCCCTGCCCCACCCGACACCACTTGAATGCTACTCAATTTTTCTTTTGGCACATCAGCGTCAAGCAGTGTTCTTAATATTGTGGGCTGAACAAATAATATTTTTGGCTGATATTGCTCAACTGCCGCCAACCAATCGTCCAGCTTAAATTTTTCTAAAAGAGCAATGGGGCGCTGCAATGCGCTCCCTGTGACCAACTGGCATAAGCCGCCGATGGTGCCAAAAGGCCAACTCACAATATCAGGAGATTTCGCCACCTCAGGGCCAACGGCTAAAATACTATCTATAGCACGCTGGATAACTGAGAATGGCATAGTGGTACGTTTGGGCGCCCCTGTAGTACCGCTACTTAATACTTCAAATCCGGAGTTTCCAGCAGCGCGACGATGGGCAAAGTTTTTTTTGTACACGCCTATTGCGCGACAAGAATCTTCTCGATTCATCGGCAGGACGATGCCAAGTGCGTGGCTATTTTTCACCACCGCGGTGATATCATCGCTCCAATCCTGTTGGTCTCCAATCACCACCCCTAAATTTAATTCCTGTATATCCTTGGCCATGGCAACGGCGGATTGATATGCATGAACCATTGTTACCGCTCTATTCCGAGCGATCATACCCAAAATGACTGCAGCCTGCTGGGGCCTATTACGGGCGACAAGACCAATACTTACGTCACTATCAACATTGTGCTGAGAGAGGAATTCATCAAGCTCGTCGACAATAGCTGCAAATTCTGACCAGCACCAATCCTGCCCGTTGTAGCTAAGCAGAGGCGCTGTATTGTCGGCCCTCAGCAAAGTCGTTAACTTATCTTTAACATCACTCATACAATTCTCTAGCTCTTCGTGATTTGCGCAAATAAAGACTCTGCATTTAACTGACGCTGAAACTCGGCAAGAAACCTTCCTGCATCTGCACCGTTGATAACACGATGGTCATAACTGAGGGATAGTGGCAACATATACCTGATACTTGCCTGCTTATCTGCAGAAAAACTTTGCTTATACTCCGCCCGTGACACACCAATAATCGCAACTTCTGGCGCATTTATAATTGGTGTAAAACCAGTACCGCCCAGATCACCCAGCGAGCTTAGGGTAATGCCGCCACCAGACATTTCCTCCATTGCTAACCCGCGACTGCGAGCTTTAATTGACAACCTCGAAATCTCCTCAGAAATATCGCTAATGCTCTTTGAATCACACTGCTTTACAACACCAACCACTAGCCCCTTCTCTGTATCAATGGCGATACCAATATTGTAATAGTGCTTTAAAATGACATTTTTTCCAGAGTCGTCCAGAGACGAGTTAAATATTGGATACAGCTTTAATGTAGCTACCAAAGCCTTTATAAGCAGCGGCAACATTGTGACTTTCTGTTCTGGAAATGCGTTATTCCACTCCTTTCTTTTTTCATCTAGTGTAGAAATATCAACACTGTCGTGATGACAAACATGAGGAATAAGTAAGGCATTTCTGCTTAAAAACTTTCCGCCAATAAGTTGATTTGCCGGCAAAGCCCTAAGCGATACCTCTCCATATTGCGTGTAATCGATACTGGGGAGTGGCGGCAATTCAGCAAAATGTTCATTCATCAAACCAGCTCTCCGAGCACGGCACCAACTTCATAGACCTCGTCTGCTGGCGCAATTATTTTTAAAACACCAGCGCCAGGTGAAGGAATATCCTGAACCGATTTATCGCTTTCGAGGGCAAACAATAAATCCCCCTCTGCAACACTCTCACCATCGTCAACAAGCCACTGCGCTAGTTTTCCTTCGCTCATAGAAAAGCCAATTTTTGGCATAAGGATTTTCATCGCCATATTATTCTCCTTGAAACCGTCTATACTTACTTAAGAGCCAGTCTAATTTCGTTCTCAAGATCCGCTTCGCTAGTCATAAAGGCCAGCTCTAAGGGTCTTGAATAAGGTACCGGGCACGATGGCGCCCCCACCCGTCTAACCGGTGCAAGGAGATCTCCCCAAAGTTCCTGCTGCACTACCGCTGCGATTTCTGCGCCAACACCAAAGGCTTTAACTGCCTCATGATTTATGACTAAACGCCCAGTGCGCTTAACTGACTCCAGTACCGTCGCCTTATCCCAGGGACTGATGGTACGCAGATCAACGACCTCCAGCTCGACACCTTCTGCGCTAAGCTTTTCTGCTACTGCCAATGCTATCCCCACTTGCGGCCCATAACTAACCACCGTCACATGCTTACCCGCTCTGACAATGTTTGCCTTACCTAAAGGTATTCTTGAATTTTTCTCCGGCGCAGTACCTTTTTGCGCGTAGGCGATAAAGTTCTCAATAAATATGCACGGATCGTTATCAAAGATACATGACTGTAATAAACCATAGGCCTCGGCTGGACTTGAGTATGTGACTACCTTTATACCAGCGGTGTGAGCAAACCACGCCTCTAAATAGTCTGCGTGCTGACCGGCGGTAGACAATCCCGCGCCTGTTGCCATTCTTATTGTCAAAGGCACTTGAGTTTGCCCGCCCGACATGAATCTCAGTTTGGCGGCATGATTGACAATCATATCCATCGCGACCGTCGCAAAATTCATCATCATTATTTCCACAACTGGTCGCATACCAGCCATTGCGGCGCCAATGCCCGCTCCCACAATGGCTTGCTCTGATATCGGGGTAGAGCGCACTCGGCTATCACCAAAGCGAGTCGACAAGCCTCGGGTGACACCCGCGACGCCACCCTCTTCTGGATCAGCGACATCCTCCCCCAGTAAAATGATGCCATCTTCAATAGTCATGGCGTCTGCCAGCGCCGAGTTGATCGCTTCTACGGTGGTAATTTGATTATTTAACGATTCCATCATTCATTTCCTCAGTGTTGGGCTGCCGCGAGCACGTCAATATTTAACTCATCCAGTTCCGGCCATGGTGCCGATAGCGCGCTCGCAATCGCCTCTTTTACTTGTTTGTCGAATGCGACTTCTAGTTCCATCAACACTTGCTCTGAGGCATAACCCTGTTCGATAAGCCATGCTCTAAACTTGGGAAGCGGGTCTTCTGCCATAGCCTTAGCCTTCTCCTCCTTGTCCATATAGCCATCTTGATCACCGAAGACATGACCGTAAAACCGAAAAGTCATTGCCTCAATTAGGGTAGGTCCCTCACCATTCCGGGCTCTATCAATTGCGGTTTTAGCGGCGTTATACATTGCAACTGGATCGTTGCCATCAACATGAATACCTGGCATACCGTAAGCAGCAGCGCGGTCTGAAATTCTCGTCACCGAGGTCGCCTTTTCAAATTTAGTATGCTCACCATAGCGGTTGTTTTGGCACACAAACACTACTGGAAGCTTCCAAATAGAGGCCATATTTAATGCTTCATGAAAGGCGCCAATATTCGAGGCTGCGTCACCAAAATATGCGACACACACTTTCTTTTCATTCTTAATTTGATAGGACAGCGCCAAGCCATTGGCTATGGGAAGACTAGAACCAACAATCCCAGTGGTTAACATACAACCCGTTTCCGGATGGGTAATATGCATGGGGCCGCCTTTGCCCTTGCAGGTTCCTGTAGATTTGCCGGCATATTCCCCCCATAATTTTTCTAGGGGGATACCTTTGCAAACCATATCGTGCATGCCACGATAGATAGTGCATATTGAATCGCTATTATTGAGATTAACTGATATCGCCGCGGGAATGATTTCTTGCCCGCGAGGCGAGTAATAGATCATCGGCAAGCTGCCATTCATGATCACGCGGCGGGCATTCTCGTCATTTATTTTTGCAAGCGCACTTTTCTTATACATATCAAGTAGTATTTCTTGATTCGGAATATCTTGATTTGCCATGATATAATGCCTCTTTTTTTCATTTATTTACTTGGAACTCGATACTTTCTATGCCCATAGAGTCGGAACTATCAGACACTCAGAAAAATATTATTAACGAAGCTGAGAAATTATTTGCCAACCGAGGCTATTACGGAGTCTCGCTACGAGACATCTCTGGTGGCTGTGGTATTTCTCTGAATCTTATTCGTTATCACTTTGGTTCTAAAGACGATTTATTTCGTTTTGCAATACAGCGCAGAACAAAAACAATGAACCGCATTATGTTGGCCTCGCTAAACAAAAACATGCAGGACTCGCAAAGCGCTCCGTCTATTTACTCCGTTGTATCAGCCTATGTCACCGCCTTTGATGTTTTGAATTCAAAAAAACATAAATGGCGAAATTATTTAAAACTTCTTGTTCACTGCGACAGCCTTACTGACAAGCCCGAATTAATCAAAGGCCTGCGAGAAGCTTACCAGACCGTTTTTGAAAGTTATGTCTCTGCCTTTGAAAGCTGTGGTCTGAGCAAAAAAAATGCAAATTTGGCTGTGTATTTTATGCATACCGTTGTCGGCCAATCTGCTGTTGAAGTTTATTCAATATCCCACCTTTCAAATAACGTATGCGACCCCAACAACGACCCTACACACACCGAGCAAAAAATTCGTTTTATCGCCAATGGTCTATTAACACTTACCGATTAAATCATCCACCACATGCGTGCTTGGCGGCCCGTCTACCGGAATAAATACAATCCGCAATTGATGTGCCGCTGATGTAAAATCCGGCGGGAATGCCTACAGCACAACGCCCAACGGCGTACAAACCCGCAATAGGCTCACCACCATTTTGTAAAACGCCACCCGATTGCTCGTCAACTTTTAACCCCCCCATAGGAATAGATGGACAGGGGAACAACTTATTTTTTGTGGATAAGCTCAAGGCGTAATACGGTCCAGCTCCAAGCTTTTGCAAATACGCACTCGATTTTTCAAACGGATCGACACCATTAGTCACAATCTCATTGTAGGTCGCTACGGTATTACCAAGACCGACCTCGTCAATATCGCACTTTTGGGCCAAACCACTTAAAGTCGCAGACTTCTTTAAGTTAACGAGCAAATTCAACAGTAAGGGCGCACCAAAACTCAGCCAATTGTCATTTAATTTCGGCATTGCCTCGCGGTAGGCATTTTTGATCGCAGATTTATCGACGATAAGCCACGCGCAGTCATTCTCTTGCTCTACCAACAATCTACCTAGGTGCCCTAAATACACATCTTCTGCTACAAATCTCTTTCCCGCCTTGTTTACAACAATCCCGCTTACAAAGCTTAGTGGTGGCGATAGCGAACGCCATGCGGAGACTTTATCCATGTGCGACACAATACCGCCGACACTTTGCCCAAGGCGTATACCACTACCGTCACAGCCGACCGTGCCAATGGGAATGGCATCAATATAATTTGCTGCATATTGATTCACCATCGCTCTGTTAAACGCAAAACTACCAGTAGCAAGAATAACGCCGCACTGCGCACTGATGCGGCATACAACACCTTCAGAGGCCTCTAACTCGGCTATGCGCCGTAACGTTCCGAAGGCCAGCGCTGGTATAAATCGCTGGTAGCGATTGATCTTGGCAATCAGCTTTTGATGGCTACGAGCTGCTTTACTTCCCGCCGGTATAAGCAAAGCCTCAACACCAACAACCGCACCGCTCGTATCGACAATTAAACGTGCCACCCGCACTTGACGCCTAATAGCTACGCCACGCTCTGTTGCACTCTTTATTAATTTTTCAGCGAGTACTGATCCGGTAAAACCCTTGCCGCTCACCCTGTGCCCTCTCGGGGCCGGCGTCGAAGCCGCGGCATTGCTTTTGGCACGCTCATTACCGGAGTAATATAAGTCGTAACCGGCGCGAGGATACGATCTTTTACTAGTATCTACTCTGCTACCAAATTCCACGCCGTGTGATTCCAGCCATCGCAGGTTTTCAGCGCTGCGTGCACAAAAATCATGTAATGTGGCATCGCTTACCGCACCCGATATTTCCTTGTGCAAATAGGTATACATTTGTTCTGGAGTATCGTTGAACCCCGCTGCTTGTAAATGTTCCGTGGCACCGCCGTAGTAAATGCCCCCGCTAAGTGCTGTAGCGCCACCACCGTCAAAGCGCTCTAGCACGGTAACTCGCTTACCCTGAGCACATGCTTCTAATGCCGCACTGGCACCTGCGGCACCAAGCCCGACCACAAGAACATCGGTATCTTCACTCCAAAATCCTGGCTCATCGGAGGCGAGTAGCGGTTCATTAACAACATAAGAAGCCGAATCAATAAACTCGCTTACCGGCAATTTAAGCGCACTATTCATACTACTTTTCGGCACTCAAATATGAGTCAATCACACTGTGAAAGTGTATTATTTGCTGCTCTTGCACTGGGTTGGGCCTAAGTATATCGATACCATCCGAGTGCATACCCTTCTGAACTTCTTCCATATTTTTAACGTCTTGCAGTAACAACATCGGAATATCATCGGAATTAACTCGCCAGTTCTCGTACCGCTCCTTTTCAACTTTAGGTGCCTTATCTTTACCCCAAGCGATAATCGCACAGAGATCCAACGTACAATAATTGGGATCGCTATCATGCGGACGAGCACGCATCACTAATGTGCCGTCATAGCCAAACACCAAACTCATATTTGGAAAAACATTCCAATCCACACCAATTTTTGCCGCTGTTTCCGGATCAACCAAGGGGAAAAAAGCACCTTCGGCTTGAGCAGCCTCATACATGCTGGTCACCGCTGCCATCATAATTTCCATGTGATCCAGCCCTGCAGGCAAACCCTCTATTGCTTTAATCCCTGCATCCATTGAGCGCTTAGATTGCTGTCCATTTCTGGTTTTATCTGCAACCTGATCAAAGGTTTTAAAGAAGTTTATGATGGCTGAGCGATAATCCTCTGGCATATCACGGCCGGTGCGACGAGAAGGCGACCCAGGTGGCCGCTCCCACGTGTATATATGATGACCATGAATTCCCTGCGACTGGCTGTAGTTACTTTCATCGACGAACGGCAGAAATTGCGGGTGAACCCCCATAACATGGTAGCTCTCCATAAAGGCCTCTTGCGCCACTTTCCAATTGCAATTTAGTACCAGCGATTTATGCCAGCAATACTGCATATTCTCGAAGCCAAGGACATTCAAAAACTCGGGAACGGGCTTAATAAAATCTTCAAATGGCTGACAGTCTTCATCAAGATTAATAAATATAAACCCACCCCAAAAGCCAAGGTGCACCTCCTTCAGTTTGAGATCGGCGTCTTCCATGTGCTCGCAACCCTGCCAATCCTCTCTGTCTAGGACTCGCTTAATACTGCCGTCTAAATTCCATTGCCACGAATGAAATGGGCAACTCACATGGGAAAGGTGCGCGCTATCTTGAAGGAGCTGGCGGCCACGATGCGGACAAACATTATGAAAAGCCTTAACACTCGTATCCTTTTGGCGTATTAGCAGCACAGACTGACCAACAATATCAAATGTCACTACGTCGCCGGCATTTGGCAGTTCTTCTTCTCGGCACGCCCATAGCCACGCTCTTTTCCAAAGCAATTGCTGCTCTTTCTCTGCAAAGTCTTTCGAAGTATATCTATCGGTAGCAATGGTGAATTGATCACTCACTTTTGAGTTGATTTTATTATTCATCGTCATATTCATTTTAAATTCCTCTCGACTTTTTTGGCTCAGCGATAAAAGAAAACACCGAACCAGATATTTATTAAAAATTATTCGTTAGGTCAGTTAGTAAAAAGTCAATTTTAAGAATCTCGCCTACCACAATCACTGCTTACCTCCGGCCAATCCAGACATCCTTAAAAGGAATATTTCGCAAGGCACGGCAAGCTATACAGTCGTACAATTGGAATTCATACTATCCACCACGTTATAGCTTGTCAACAATAAGTAACTATGTGTAAGTTTTTTATTTAAGGCTACGCGCTGATTCATATAAGTAGCGAATTGCAGAAACTACTTGGCCTATCAAGCAAAACTGCAACACGCCCTTCTTTGACTACAGGCCAAACAGTGAATAGGTTTCTAGATCGTCGATGGCAGCTCCAAATCTGCGCATGGTTTCCAAAATAACCTCCTTTGGCTGCCAGCCATCTTGAGTAACTGCCCAGCAGATAAAGCCCCAAACTGGCCAGTGGCGATACTCCAGCCATGCATCGTCGAAACTCATGCCATGATCGACACCATGAGCGCTTAAAGCGCTGAGATAATGCTTTAGCAAATCTCGTTCATGTTTACGCCTATCCTCTACACTTAAGCTACAGCCAATAACATAAAAGACCTCTCTTATCGGACGCCCTCTTCGCACCAACTGCCAGTCCAACCAAGCCATGCGACCATTCACCCAATAGCTGTTACCCAGATGGGTATCGCCATGAATCAGACATCGAGGTGCCGTTGAGCTCGCTTCTCGCTGCACAAGCGCATCGACCACTTTTGCAATTTTCTCAGCGTCGTTCGCCTGAGCAGACAAGGTAGCCGCGCGCTCTGGTGGCGCCAGCAAACGTGCCATACCCTCTGCGCCGCCCTGAAAATTTACAAACTCAGCATCCAAGGTACCTTCGCCCTGGGCCAAGGGCAGCCAGTCCATTTTCATTAAATCTTCGCTACCCCACCAGCGCGCATGTAAGGCGGCAAAATCCTCCAACGCTAGCATCAACTGATCAACAGACAATGTATTAAGATTACTTCCGAAGGTGACATTTTTTTGTACAAGATCCTCCATTAAAATAATGCCTTGACCACTGACAGAGTCATAATCTGAGTAATACGCAACTGGCGCCAACATATCGATATGCGGCCTAATACGCTGATAAAACATGGCCTCTATCGCCCACAACCCCGCCACCATCGTAAAATCTGCGTGTTCAGTCCAGTTTGCCTTTACACACAAATACTCGGGAATCC
Source organism: Zhongshania marina (assembly GCF_002915595.1). GTDB lineage: Bacteria > Pseudomonadota > Gammaproteobacteria > Pseudomonadales > Spongiibacteraceae > Spongiibacter > Spongiibacter marinus_B. The sequence continues at coordinate 46,698 of NZ_PQGG01000033.1, read as the reverse complement.
CAGCCGCAATCGCCGCCTCATTGCGCTCAATTCGTACGCGAATACGACTGGACGTGCCCTCAAACACATTGACTATTTCAACGTTGTGGATTTTTACCCCGACTGAATGCTGGGCGAGAGCCCAAGTCATCCACTCTGGGGTAACTTCATTGATATTTTTGGGTATGGAATACGTGCTCATTTTTATCTCCGCTTAGTCCAATCCAGGCCAGGCCTGGGTAATTTCCCCCGCCGGCTCGATATCCAGCATGGTTGCCAGATATTGCATTCCGGTATTATTGTTCAGCATCCACTCAGATTCTGGCGGCAACCGTTTGGCAGCCTGCAACATACGCGACAATCTGAGCACAATAACCGCCAGACGATAGGCGTTAAAAACTAAATAAAACTTCATATTTTGTGCTTTTCGACCCATACGATCCTCCCATCCAGCAATAAGCTCGGCCGGCGATATAACCCCTTCTAAATGCGGAATACCCAAGCTCAATGTTGTTGCTCGATCCATACAAGCCCACCACGCCAAATCCAATTCAGCTCCACCCAAAGAAGCCATTTCCCAATCAAATACCGCTACACAATCTTGTCCGTTAAACATCATATTGCCCATGCGCGCATCACCCCAAGAAAACCCCGTGGGTGTATGGTCTGGGTAATTCGCCTTTAGCCATTGCTCTGACTTAACGATAAGCTCAGGTAAACCCTCCGGCATTGCCCACCGTCCATATTCCAAATAATAATTAAATTCCTGATCAAAACCGCTGGAGCCACGGGCCGGACGATTTAAAAAATTTATCGTATTTACATCTACTTTATGCAAATTCACCAAGGTGTCTAGTGCGCTGCTACACGTCGCTTTCCGCTGTTCTACAGTTTGATCAGCCACCCAACCGCTCAAATGAAATGGCGGATTATCTGCAGGCACTTTGCCCGCTATACACTCCATAACGTAAAACGGCTGACCTAGCAGACTGGCATCAGCTTCATAACCGTACAATTCCGGAACCGGAAGTATCGTCTCGGCACGAAGAGCATTAGCCACGTCATACTGCGATTTTAAACTGGCGTTCATATACAGGCCGTTGGGAGTATCTACCTTCACCACATAACGCCGATCTACACCAGCGACCACCGCATCAACCATCAAGGTTTCGCTGGATACACCGCTACCATCTGGCATTGTTACGCGATTAACTCGCACACCAGACTCAGAATGCAATTTAGAGCTAAGCCATTGTTCAACAACTCGCTTAGCCTGATCTAAATCCCGTTGTTGAGATTGCGTTGGCACACCAATATTAGGACTTCTCTCGGCACTCATACCTGCCTCCTACATTTGAACTTTTTAAACAATTTACCAATTCAAGCGAAGCGATTTGATCGCTCCGCCAGACCGTAGCTGACCTCGCCATTCCACGTCCAACGCGCGAATGACGGTGCTAATATCAAGCGCTGATTTCCAGCATCAGCGCCAAACGCCATACCCCAATCTTCAAGGGCGGTGGCAAATATAGAGCGGATAATCCCACCGCCAATCACGTGCTCACCCAGCTCGGAGCGCAAGCAAATTTCAAATTGCTCGTCGCCTTGGCGAACCTCAGTAATTTTTATAGGGGGACTTATGATATCGGCGTGATAGAGCCTACCTTGTTCAACGACATAGCCAACAGATAGACTCACAGCACCGCTCGGTGCCCACATCGCCATCAAGCCAAAAGCTCGTCCGCTCGGGAACAGCGCAGTAAAAAGATTGTGACCGCCATACTGATCCATGGCATGTCCCCGCTGCCCTCGGGAATGATCCCGCACACCTCGACCATCAAACTCTGTGCGAACGCCAGCAACGGTAATGTCGCCTTGGCAGCTGAATAATTGCTGATAATGCTGACTGGCCCAAGATTGATCTCGCATGCTGCCACGACCATGCGCAGCCATCGCAGTTTCATGGGTATCCCATACTGGTGCCACACACGCAATATCAAACTGGAATTTAAGCAGTCTCTTAATGCCGTCCCTAACTCTGCCAGACATCATTTCTTGATTAGAAGAGTGCACCGCAACGCCGTCGAACGTCACCCGCCATCGCTTAAATGGCTCAATGCATTCAAAGCGCAATGAGCCGCTCGCAGGCCTGCGCTCCGGTGGCGTTCGATGGTAGGAACTCATCCATAGCAGCCCGCCATCGCCAGGCAGCGAAATTAACACTTGGTCTTCCCACAAACCGAAGTCATCGGGGCAAGTACCTAGATGCAGCCACAAACCAATATCTGCCACTGCGTCATATGCAGAAAGCATATAGTTCTCTGCATAACGGTACTGAGGAGCCGACTCATGCAACGCAAATTCTCGAGAGGAGTCGAGTGCATCAAAATTATTATTCATACGATCATCCACTACAGTTAGAGATTATATTTACATTTCCCAAGCTACCGAAACGCTGTAGCTCTTGGGTGGCGCTAAGGCCTCTAATCTGCCGAAATCATTGGGAAACTGCGAATAAGCATGTATGGTATCAGCGAGATTTTTTCCAGACAGCGTAAACCTCAAACCTAGATCCTCTAATAAATAACTAATTCGCGCATTCACCAGATAATATTCAGCTTCTTTAAATGGGTCGCCCTGGGCCAAGTAGGAATAGCCAGAGTTATAATACCCATCAACCGTCAACTCCAAGGGCCCCAGCTCAGTATTAACCATCTTGCTTAAGGCGATTGTTCCTGAGAACTCAGGCGTTCTCACCACGGGTTTGCCAGTAAAATCCTGCCCTTCTTCATACAAGCCCGTTGATTCGTTAAAACCTGTGCCATCTTTATAATCTGTGTAAACGCCGTCCAAATACGCACCGCCGAAGGCTAAAATCAAATCATCAACCAGAGCGGGAAACAGCATGATGGTTGCATCGACCTCAGCTCCTCGAATACGCGCCGAGCCTGCATTTTCTAGCCGCACCGTCCCCCCAGCCAAAAGCGACACTACCTGAACCTGAATATCGTCAACGGTAGTTTCAAATATCGCAGTATTAACTCTTAGATTTCCACCAGAGCTCGTGTACTTTAAACCTAGCTCATACGCGGTGACATCTTCAGGGCCTGCGTAATCGATGTCGCTGTTGATATTAAAGGTATTAAACGTCCCGCTTTTGTACGCTTTTTGTGCAGACAAATAGACCATCGTGTCGTCGAGTGGATAAAAATTAAATGATATTTTCGGTGAGAAATTCGTCGAATCTGCCGTCGTTGGTGTTGCGCCACCACTTGCCCAATCTATGGCGGTAGTATAAGAGCCGTCGCCATTAGTCAAACCAAAACTAGACTGCAACACGTGGCGACTTTCTTGCTGATATCTAGCCCCCAGAGACATTTCCGACCACTCATTAAACGTGAATGTGGTTTGCGCAAATGCCGCGCTAGACTCCGTCGCCAGCTCCCCCTCCAAATGAAGACTAAGCCCACCAGCGAGCGGGACTGGCCCCAAAATCTCTGTAAGACCTGGCACCAAACTGATAATGTCATCTACTGGCACACTTAACCCAAACAACCCAGCCTGCCCCGTCTCCCCACCCAGCAATGCCAACTCAGCCGATACACCTGCAACACTATCGATATAGTACAAACCTGCAACCCACTGCAACCAACCCGCACCCCAACTATTTTCATTTGAGAGCAGTTGCAATTCAGCCGTCTTCACATCCGAATAAACTGGTGCGCCAAAATAAGCAATGGGGGCATTGCTTCCATCGAAATCAGTTTTTCCTAAATTATTTATATACTGATCGCTGACCAATAGCTTTATATCTAAAGCGTCAAGATAAGCGTTAAACTCAGCAAAATACACTTCACTATCAATATCAAAATTGATAGGTGCATTTACCGATACCGAATAATCTCTATCTTGCTTCTCCGCCCCTAACAATACTGCAAGATCAGATGGGCCAGTATTCGGCGCTAATGCTGTATTAAATCCGCTTTGCTCAACACCCACTGCCGCCAACATAAGATCAAACTTTTCAGCAAAACTCGCCTTTATTTTAAAGCGATACCCCTGTGCAATTTCGTCAGGTGAATGTTGTTGAATGGATTCCTCATCGAAACGCATATACTGCTCTGCAGTATCTGAAAATACCGCCAAAGTAGCAGCAAGGTTGCTAGTAAATGGGATATTGATATTTGCTCTTGCCTTTTGAAAATCGGCTCCATTTTCTTCGTAATGTCCGTAGGTATAACTTACCGATCCATGCATTTCATCAAAACTTGGTGTTTCAGTGGTAATACTGATTGCGCCACCAGTGGTATTTCGCCCAAACAAGGTGCCCTGCGGGCCTTTAAGTACCTCTATGCGCTCAACTTTACCAAATGATTGTGCCAAGCCACTGGCGAAGGGGTAGTAAATACCATCTATATAAGTTGCAACGCTCGGGTCGGCCATCAAAAAGGCGTCGGAGCCCACACCACGCAAATAAACAATGGCAAAACCTGTCGCAGAACCATAAGTCAACCCAGGGGTCACTGCCTGCAAATCGCTTGGGTCGTCAACACCCATTGCCTCTAACATATCACCACTCAAAGCTAGCACAGAGACCGGTACATCCTGCGCATTCTCTTCCCGCTTCTGAGCCGTAACCACAACCTCTTCTAGCAAGCGATTTTTGCGCTTGGTTTCAACTACATCTGCAGAGAATGCGGCATCACCATGTAACAATACCGCCATAGCCGCTAGCGATAACGAACATACTCTTACTAACGCGCGAAAATTAGCTGTGCTCACCCAATTATGCCCTCCACCTATAATTTTATTCTTATTCATAGTTGACGAGCTGGACGCATAAATTACTCTATGTAAGCGTTTTTATTGATCAACTCTACAGCAGGTAATTATACAACCGTACAACTCAATGTAATCGTATCTACCCACTCACCGCCATGTCAAGGAATAAATGATGGTGTGTAAGTTTTATTCAGTCACCAAAGCTACTGCTTGTATAGAATATAGGAGCCTTAACCATTCACCTAGAAAACAATCATGAAAGGAAAGTATTGAGAATAGCGTAACGAAGACGTTAATAAATTCACTCAGATCTCGTGTAGAACAAAATTAGATATAAATATTCTTTATATAAGCAATGTAGTATAAATTTATTGTATAAAAATAACTTATAATCCACGTCATTTAGTGTAGAGACTTTTCACCCAGCGCATCAATCAACGTTTCGTGCAAATCATACTTTGGCAGAAAACCTGTAGACCTGATCTTACTGTCGTCAAACAAGGTATTTGAACTCAATGTTTCGGCCATAAAGCGAGTGAGTGGCGGGGAACTACCAAAAGGAAAGACAAACTCCATTACACCGCCAAGAACTAAAGCTAATCCGCGCGGGAGATTGAATACACGACTTTTACGACCCAAAATATTATCGATTGCCGCCTTTAAATCCAACCAACTAATGTCATAGCCCTTCATCAAGTAAATCTCAGATCCCACAATAGTTAAGTCAACTAGGTGAGCAAATGCTCTGCCAACATCACGGGCATCAGCATTCGAATATCGCCACTCGCCGCCACCAATAACGGGAAAACCTCCTTTCTCCAATAGCGGTAATATCGCAGGCAGTGCGGAGGTATCTCTTTTGCCTAGGGTGTTAGACGGCCTTAATATTATCAGCTCCATAGGCGACGCCTCGGCCAAATCTAGCAGAACGCGTTCCCTGCGCGCCGCAATTCTGCTATAGCTATATTTTGGGTTTGGCGGATATTGTTCATCTATTGCGTGATCGGGCCGATCAAACCCGTAAAGCATGACTGTACTTAGTTGAATAAATCGCTTGGCGCCTGCAGCAGCGGCAACATTAAATATATGCGAAGTAAGATCAATTTCTACCTTGGAACGCTGCAGATCACTTAGGTGCATTCGAGTATCAGCGGTGCAATTAAGTACACAGCAGCCTTTTTCTATTACAGAAGCTAAGTCGCTGTTTTCAAAATCGACAACATGAATATCTGCTGAAATAGATTTTAAAAAGTCGATATCGCTCTGCGGACGAACAACGCATTTCACCTTGTGACCCGCGATCATTAATTGCTCTACAGCATGGCTCCCTAAATATCCTGTTGCACCAAAAACAACAACATCCATACATTACTCTTCCTATTAGCTAAACCTTAAAGCCAGGGTAACTATGATACTGGCCAACATAGCGGCAATTGCACTATTCCGTTCACCTGCCCCGCTGTAGTTGTCGCGTTTTTTCCAGGTGCTATAGAGAACTCAGGAATGCGCGTCAGCCACTCCTCGAGAAACATCGTTAGCTCCATCCTCGCCAGTGTCGATCCAACACAGCGATGGATCCCCAAGCCAAAAGCGGCGTGACTAGCTGCAATATTTGGTCGCATAAAGTCAACTACAAGCGGCTCATCTATCGCCCTGTCATCTACGCCAAACATACTATTAGGAACTTGAATCATATCGCCCCGCTTCATGAAGACACCGCCCAACTCAGTATCTTGAGCTATACTTCTAGAGAGATTGACAATACCGTGCAAGCGCAGCATTTCATCAATTGCTTTAGGGATAAGCTTGGGATTATCTATTAACTGTTGACGATGCTCAGGATTTTCTGCAAGAAACTTGGCCATAAATCCCAATATTGCAGCAACGGTATCAAGGCCACCAAACAACACGGTTGTTAACATACCTTGAATCTCATCGTGACTTAGCGGCTTACCATCAATCTTAGCGTTCACAATATCGCTAATTAAATCATCGCCAGGTTTAGCGCGACGCTCACGAATCCAATATTCGAGATAATTAATGACATGCAAAAAGGCCGTCATAATTTGCAATGAGCTTTTAGATCGTACAGCGACCTCCGTCCATTCCAATAATTTCTCTCGGTCATCATGGGGTAAGTCAACAAGCTGTAAAAATACCGCAATAGGTAGCCGCTTAGCAAAATCCTCTACAAACTCACACTCACCTTTTGCACGAAAACTTTCAATCATTTCTATTGTGAGCGCTCGGACCCCGTCACGCATTTCGGTAACGGCTTTTGGTGTAACTCGCTTCGCAATAATCGCTCGGTACGGACCGTGCTCTGACGGTTTTGCCTCAAGCGGAAGCAAACGTATAGGGTTAGCGCCTTTAGGCAGAATAATCTGATCGCTAGAAAAAATCTCTGGCGTCTTCATTACGGTAGAAATATATTCAGCTCGGGTAACGACCCAATGACCGCCATTTTGAGGCGTCCAAAATATATCCGGCTTATCAAATAACTTTCGCCACCCCGCATGTATATCCGTTTCGCTACAATCGATAGCGGAAAAGTTAAAATCTACTTCTAAATGCTCTGGCACATGGGATGGGCGAGACGCCTTACTTCCACCACCGACAGTTGCCAAAGTCTGTGCAGCACCTTTGAGAACAAGACTAGTCATCCAGCGCCAAGATTCTATATTTTGAATATAACGGTTGCTCTTAATTTTTTCTACAGAACTCATTACGCCCATATTGCACCTATACACTATTATTTTTTATCGAGATTTTGGTGTTAGCTCTTTTAGCTTTTTAAGAACCATACTTGCCGCAAGCTTAGGACTTAATCTTGAAATCACATCGAGTGCCCATGCGTCGTTCCCTACCATGATTCGATATTTTCCCTTTTCTATTCCATCAACAATAATCGATGCAGCCTTTTTTGGAGGAAGCATTTTGAAAGATGCATCTTCTGGGGTTATTGGCTGGGTATCACCTGCTCCTGAATTTTTTACAATATCGGTATCAATAGCGCCGGGAAATATAACTGAAACCCCCACCGCCGTACCGGCTAGCTCAGAGCGCAGCCCTTCTGTAAATAATTTCACTGCTGCCTTAGCCGCGCCGTAAATGGTCTGACCAGGAACAGGCACAAAACCGCCCATGCTAGATACATTAGCAATGTACGCTTGGGGCCTGAGAAGTAAATGTGGTAGAAACGCCCTTGTCACATTTACCGTGCCAAGGAAATTGACGTTAACCACACGGTCTATCGCTTCGTTTTCAAGGTCACTAAGATAAAGAAATGGTTGAACAATACCGGCATTATTGATAACCCCATCTATCGTGCCATGATGCGCGACAACCGCATCTGGAATAGCTGCCACCTGCTCCCTATTTGTTATGTCAGCAACATGGGTAGATATTTTTTCTTTGTATTCATGCGCCAGCAAACACGTAGCCTCAAGTGCCGCATCATTAACGTCGACTAAAGCAACATGTGCTCCGCGCCCGAGAAGATCTAGTGCGAGCAGTCTACCAATACCGTTACCTGCCCCCGTCACTACAAACACCTTGCCAAAAACTTTCATAGTTCCATCTCAATTATTTTAGTTTTTCAGTGATCTCAACCGCATCACCAGATATTCAAATAAATGTATCATCTAAAAGGCAACACTCATCATTAACACTATACAAACGTACAAATTAGGTTAAATTTTAACCCTTATTTTTATATGGCAACCAATGCAAAAATCCAAAAATTATCGTCAGGAAAATACTTAGCACCAAGCTTCCTGGGTATTTTTTTACGTATTTAAAGAATAAGCCTAGCTCCGCGACGTGCACTAGCAATATCGCAGCAATAAAGTACATATAATACGTCGTCCATTCCCCAAGTAGCTCGGGCATAAAAGCACACAGCAATGCCATTGAATACAGGGCAACGATCGCAACAATTAGCACCCTTCTCATCCCTTAATTCCACTCCGTAGAAATAAATCAAAAATAAGCGGTGCAATATCGTCACCGAACTCAGTATTTGCACATCAATTAAGATGTTTTGACACACCGCCACTAAAAGCACTACTCAACAACGTGCCAAACCTTATACAGATGTACTATCTTCTCACGCTATCACCTAGACAATTATTATGTCAACAATAAATGACAGGTAGTAAGTTAATGCATCAACCATTCAACAAAACGCCCTGGTCACGACGTGACACTAATGCGAAACCAAACCAGCGAAAGCGAGAATAAGCCAAATATACAATTCATTGTGATGATCCATGCCACCGCCCTGCGCAGCTCCTTACCTCGACCAACAGCAGATTTATGAGCGCCGGTAATATGCTCCAGCATGTGTAAACCATTTTTGTCCTTCCAAGTAAGCACCAGCGCTTCAACAACACCGTATACTGCAAAGGGCACTACTGGAAAAATCAGTGGATACGTCCCGCGCGTTGAATGCAGCGCAGGACCAAAGACTTCGTAGTAAGTCCACCAACCGACGACCGCTGAAAAACCTTCAACCATTAAGTTCCATATATAGAAAAATGGCGCCGCAATGAGCAGTACCACGAGCAGCCTACTCCACTCAGGCTTGGCAGCGCGCAATTTATCCACCAAAAACCAGATTAACGAATAGATCGCCAGGAAGTACCAACCGTAGGCGAAAGGCATAAACAAAGGCTTATTCGGCGTCGTAAAAGGCAGCTCAAGAGGAAACAGGGCGAAACTCGGCGAATACACCAAAAATGCCCCCCAATCAGCGGGAAACTCCAACCAAAACATTGAAGTCGCGCCAATAAAAATTAACGTATATCTACTTAAGCTGCCTGCCTGTTTGTAGGCGCGGTAAAAGTAAACCGCAATCATTAACCAGACCACCACTGAGCCGATTTCAAATATCCACGGCATCCATGGAGTCGCCACTGCGCCATCTGCATCGTGCCCAATGTTAAGCCATAACTCGCCCATCTTCTTATCCTTATTCTAAAGTATCATTCAGCATATAACTTACTATTAGTCAGCTATATTATCAACACCGTAGAATTAAATAACGCTCACTTTATTGTCAATTATCGCTATACGCCGCCGATACATCGAATCACGATATCGCAACGAAAATACCATCCTCACCGCAATGCAATAAATTCATTTTCCTAAATACAAAAAAGGCGCACTTATTACTAAGTGCGCCAAAGAGATATTTAACTGCCTAGGCATAGGGTAATTAACACCCCGCTGGCTAGGCTTTAATCATGACATTAGAAACTGTATTTTGCCGCCAACCCCCAGTAAGCCTGAGCACCACGAGAGGTAAACTGGAAGTAGCCACCGACGGGATCTGCCTGCCCCTTGCTGAGCGAGTAGTATTCGTCGGTTACGTTTTTGCCAAATATCGATATTTCGTAGCGCTCCTGCTTGTCGCGAATACCCATACTTACATTTAGCAAGCCATATTCGTCCTGCTCCAAACGCGGATCACGGGCCAGATCTGTTGCCGTCTCTGACTGCCACACATAGCTCACATTACCGAAAGCATTGAATGGTAAGTCAGCAAGTGGTTGATCGTAATTCGCCGACAAGGTGTATTTCAGCTCTGGCGCCTGTGGAGGGCGTTCGCCACTTAAATCCTGTTCGCCATTCACACAACCCTGTGCGGCGGTTTGCCCAACGTAGCAATCCATTTCGAACTCTTGAAACTCAACGTCAGTGTACGCCACACCCAATGTTAACATCAGCAAATCGGTCGCAAGCCAGCTAGTATTCAACTCAATACCTTGACTGCGAATCTTACCAACGTTGACCGGCGCTGTTAGCGTGCTACCTGGGATCCGCTTGGTCGACTGAATATCATCAACTTCCATATAATAAATAGCACCGTGAACCTGCGCAGTGCGATCTAACAAATCACTTTTAAAGCCAATCTCAAATGAATTTGCGATTGATGGATCTAGATAAGTATTTGTCGGCGTTGATGAACGCGTATAGTTAACACCTATACCAATAAAGCCACGAGAATAACTAGCATAAACATTACTGTCTTCAGAAACATCCCACTTTGCGCCAAAACGACCAGACCAGTCTGCACTATGACCATCAGATGTAAAATCGACAGAATTATTAACATATGCGGTCGTTAAGTCGATATCGCAAACATTGTTTGTACAGCTGAAATCTCGAGCAACGTAACTAAGCCGTTTATGTTTTAGTGTTGCTTCCTCATCAGTCCAACGCAAACCAGCAAATAACTGAACTACGTCATTAAGATCCCAGGTTACGTCACTAAATACCGCCCAAGATTGTTGACTATAATCATTTGTATATGGATCCGACTGAATAATTGGAGTCGGCAACGGTGGCGCACCACGAATCCAAAGTGGGACGTCAGTTTTCCCATCTTCCTGATAATCCTGCAAATAGAGACCGGTTACCAAACTTAAATCAGAACCTTGATACTCAAACCGCAGCTCCTGAGTAAAATATTCTAGTTCGTTATATATTCCCGAATCACCCAAGGGAGAGAGATTAGTACCGTCAAGGTAGACTCCAAACATCCCATAGGTTGGCCCGCCTACCAATGCTGTCGCGGTAGTACTATCGAGGTTACCCATAGAAGCCGGTGATGAATCAATATCTTGATTAAAAGTTTGATCTGAATACCGAAGCGCACTAATTGACTTCATCGTCCATGCTTCATTGAGCTGCCAAGTAACGTCAGCAACAAAGCCCTGCTGAGTATAATCCAAGTAATGCTCGGTATTTGCATTAACCGTAAATGGATCATCCAACACTCGCTGCCCCTTAGCGGCGTCGCCATCCCCAAGTGCAACTAAACGCGCTTGCGCACCGGGGTACAAGGTATCTAAACCAAAGGTAACCAAAGGGTTACCACCCGTTTTTGTGTCTACAAAATCGACACTTAACAACACGCTAAGATCGTCATTAATATCAAAATTTAATTTCGCCATGACACCGCGACTTTCCTCGCCACCCGCATCACCTTGTGATGGCGCAAGGTTCTTAATATGTCCATCGCGATCTTTAAAGAAAACATTTAATCGGCCCTGAACCTTGTCGGACAAAGCGCCATTAATCATGGCCTTAGTGCTTAGCTCATCATCATCGGTAACAGCAACTTCAAGCTCAGCAGCAAACTCCTCAGAAGGCCCTTTACGTACTATATTAAGCGCACCACCAATCGAGTTTCGACCAAACAGAGTCCCCTGCGGGCCAGCAATGACTTCAATGCGCTCAATATCACCCAGATCAGAACTGAATTCCGTCGACCTGGCTAAAGCAACACCATCAACAACTGTAGACACACTAGGTTGAACACCACCCTCAGTGGAAAACGATCCTAGGCCACGCATAGAAATCGAGTTTGAGAAATTACCCGCCGTACCATTACTAAAAGTAAAACTCGGAGAAATTAATTTTAAGTCCGCCAGCGACTCAAACCGCTCAGACTCTAATTTATCTGAAGTAAGCGCCTGGATAGCGAGAGGTACATCAGAAATTGCCTGCGCGCGCTTCTGCGCAGTAACAATCACCTCTTCGATCACATTTCGACCAGCAGCCTGCTCCTGCGCGATACCGGATACGGAGGCCGCCGCAATACACAAACCCAGTACCGTCCTGCTAAACCTTCCATGATCTTTCACTATTTTTATGTGCGTCATTTTATTTACCTACTTTTAGTTGTCTAAGCGGTTTAAAACTTACTATACGTCAGTTATTATGATAATACTATATCCTACAAAAAACAATGTTTGGGATTCATCACTTGTCACCGCCAATAAAATCGCCACATTAAGTACCCAAAATCCACACAGATAGCAGATTTATGAATGACGACAATATGATGCCAAAAAAACTAACAACAAGATATTAATTATAAGAATTGGAGCACACATTGAATTACCCAAACCTATTCAAACCCTTACGTATCCGTAATCTGCAGCTGCCCAACCGCATTGTTATGCCACCAATGTCGACCCAATTGGGCAGCTCCGCTGGAGAGGTGACCGACGCTCAAATTGCATTCTACAAAGCTCGAGCAGCGGGTGGCACTGGAATGATTATTGTCGAATTCTGCTGTGTCGAACGAGCCTCTGGCCAGTCTGAACCCAATCAGCTAGCACTAGAGAGTGAAAAAGACATTCGCGGCCACCGACGTCTAGTCAGCGCTATAAAGGAATGCGGTAGCGTTGCCTGCCTGCAACTCCAACACGGCGGCGCGGCTGCCAAGCGCAGCCTGCTGCAAACCGCTACCACTATTGGGCCTAGCAATATTTACTCGCGCAAAGATCCAGAACACCTCATCTGCAAAGAAATGAGTCATAGCGAAATAGAGGCAATGATCGAGTGTTTTGGCCGCAGTGCCGAACTTGGTATCAAAGCGGGTTATCAAGCAGTTGAGCTCCACGGCGCTCACGGCTATTTACTCACCCAATTTATGTCCCCTCGCAGCAATAAACGCAACGATGTTTGGGGTGGGAACGAAGCCGGACGCCTTGAGTTTCCGCGCAGAGTAGTCCATCGGGTACGTCAAGCCATTGGCAATCGCCCCCTCATTTATCGCTTATCTGCGGATGAATTTTGTGGAGGAGGACTTACCATTGAAGATATGGAGCGCATATGCCCGATACTGGTCGACGCCGGTATCGATGCAATTCATGTTTCTACCGGTGTTGGACCAGAGAGTTTTGACAAGGTGCTAGACCCGATGTCAGCACCTGATGGTTGGCGCCTACCCTATTCTCGCCGCCTCAGAAAAGTATGCAATGTACCTATTATCACCGTAGGCCAGATACGCCACCCCGATACCGCTGAACAAGCACTGCGCGATGGCGATGCTGATTTAATTGCCTTAGGACGTACTTTACTAGCCGACCCCGAATGGGCGAATAAAGCAAAAGCAGGCTCCGTCGAAAACATTATCCCCTGTACCTCATGCAACTTTTGTGTCGCCAATGGCTTCGCAGAAAACTCGATTCGCTGCGCCAACAACCCGACGACTGGCCGAGAATTAAGGAGTGATATACCTAAATTACAGGGCGCCTGCCGCGCCATCGTATTAGGCAGTGGCCCCGCCGGCATAAATGCTGCGCTGAATTTGGCTGCCGCAGGGGCTGACACCACACTACTTGAAACCCAGAACAAACTCGGCGGCGGTCTGATTGTGTCGGCTGCGCCCCCTTTTAAAGACAAGCTCGAACGCTATCGCCAATACCTCATCCGCCAACTGCAAACCAGCAACGTAACAGTAAAATTAAACGCCACGTTCGAATTTGATAGCATCAAAGCCATTAAGCCAGACATTGTTGTGTTTGCCACCGGAAGTCGCACGCGAAGTCAGCTTTTCAAAGGTTTAGACGCTCACAACAGCTGCGACGCGTTTGAACTACTTAACACCCTACCCGAGCACTCACTTCCATCGCCAGAAGCGGGCCCGATTTTAGTATTAGGAGGCGGCGAGACTGGCTGTGAAGTCAGTGAAACCCTGCTTGAAATGGGCTATCGAGTGATTTTATCAAGCCGCTCAGCTCGCCAACAATTAGCGCGCTCAGCGGAGATGATTTATCGCGGCGACTTATTAAAACGTTTGTTACGCAAACCCCAGTTAGAGCTAATCTGCCACAGTGAGCTCAAAGAATTCACCAACGGAAGTGCTCAATTGCAACTAGGTGAGGAGCGTATTACCCGAGCAGTCGCCTACTGCGTGTTAGCGCAAGGCCGCACCTCTGACAAGGAGCTTTACGACACGCTTGTCAACGAAACATTCCACAGAATACTCATTGGTGACGCAAACACCATGGGGCGGATAGGCGATGCAGTTGACGACGCTCATCAACAAACCCTCAACTTTATAACTGCCAGAAACAGGGCCACAAGCAACGTGGTGGCCTCATAGCCATTGCATTTTCAAAGGGAATTAGAAGATGAGTGCAGCAGAAACCGAAAAATCGCAGCCCCGTATACTCATTGCGCAAACACGCGGCAAAACAGAGCGCAAAATTATTGAGGATTGGTATCGTAAACACGAAGCACCCACCTGCGAAATCATCTACATTGACTACCCAAAGCTAGACACAAGCCGCGCGACACCTCAACTTCGTAAGCGTTTAGCCCAAGGGGATAACCCTCTGCTCTGTCCGCTGCGAATTGCGTGGCAACCTAAGTCGCGCAACGGCAAGCCGCAAGTATATTTGCGCGACATAATAACGCTAGGCGATCCGCGATCGCCAAGGGAGTACGCCAAAATACTCATAGCCAAATATCAAGTAGAACGGGTTAAAGTTCTAGAAGGCGAACCAGCCACATTGACGGAGCTACGCGCTATTTGGCAAAGCCAAAGCAGTAACAATGTAGAGCGCGAATTTGCGCGCTTTGTTGTTCGGCGTGCCACCCTAGCCTTAGAGCGCGCAACGTCACAACACCTAGGCCCCCAGTACAAAATGCCAAAACTGGTGCGCGAGGAAATCCGCAGCTCGAATCGTTTTAAAGAGGGCCTGCGTCAACTTGCAGAACAAAAACAACTTCCCATTGAACAGGCAGAACTGTTAGCAGATAAGGCGCTAAAGGAGTTGGCTTCTGGGTTTACCCCGATGGGCTTAGATATCAACTTAATCATGGGCCGCATTCTCTATCGACGCGGCTATGTCGAACAACTCGACATAGACTGCCAACAAATCGAGACCGTACGCGCAGCAGTCAACGGCAAGTCTGCCATTATCCTTCCGTCACACCGCTCCAATATGGATGTCGGGGTAATGTCGGTGGCACTGCACGAGGCTGACTTACCTCGCACTAGCACCTTGGGTGGTATTAACATGAGCTTTTGGCCCATGGGTTATATCATGCGCCGATCTGGCGTTATCTTTATTCGTCGAGATATTCGCAGTGACCCCGTTTACCGCTGGGTATTAAAAGAATACCTAGGCTATATGGTAGAGAAACGTTTCAGCCTGCAGTGGTACATCGAAGGCACCCGCTCGCGCACCGGCAAATCGCTCCCACCCAAACTCGGACTTTTAAAATACGTTGTAGACGCCTATCGCGATGGTCGTTGTGACGATATTGCGCTCATCCCCGCCTCCACCACCTACGACCAACTCAACGAGGTTAAAGGCTATGCGGGAGAAGCAATGGGAATAGCAAAGAAAAAAGAAGATTTAAAATGGATGATTAATTATTTTAAATCAGCCCATGGTCGCTTCGGGCGCATATATGTACGCTTTGGCCAACCACTGTCTCTAAGCAGTTATTTTGGCAGCCAAAAAGAAGCATGCCAACTCAGCGATAGCGAATACCAGTTAGCCCTGCAAAAATTAGCGTTCGAAATATCATGGCGCATCAATCAGGCGACCCCCATCACAGCCATTTCACTCATCACCATGACGGCGCTAAGCGCCTTCCGCCAAGCATTAAGCTTTGAGCAACTAAAAATGGCGCTGCGCGAATTTGTACATTACACCGAACTCAACAGTGCTCCCATGACCGCCAGTGCTAAACGCCTGCTCTGTGACGAAGGCATTCAAGACGAGCTCGACGCGCTGATCAACCAAGGCCTGATTCACGCCGAAACCGAAGGTCCAGAATCGGTCTACACCATTAATCGCGATGCCCACGTTGCTGCGTCCTATTACCGTAATTGGGTTATCCATCACTTTCTAGACAGTGCTATTGCAGAGCTCGCATTAACCGCTGCAGCGTCAAAAAAAGACAGCAATCAGGCCGTAACCGTCTTTTGGGATACCGCTTATCAGCTTCGTGATTTACTCAAATTTGATTTCTTCTTTCTTGAAAAAAATCAATTTCGCAAGTCACTCACTAATCGTCTACATCTTATTAATGACAATTGGGAACATGCAATTTCAGAAAATAGTACTAGCACAGCAACGCTACTCGATGCGATGAAACCCATAACCGCGGACAGTGTAGTGCGTAGCTTTCTAGAAAGTTATTGGGTCGTCGCAAATTGCCTGCAATTAAAATCAGACAAACCCATTATTGCCGACCACTCATTCTTCTCATTTTGCGCTGGCGCTGCACGTCAATATTTATTGCAAAAGCGCATCATTCACTCCGAAGCAGCGTCAATACACCTCTTTAAAACCGGGTTACAGCTCGCCGAAAATCGTGGCGTTATAAGTGACGACGGCGTTTATCAAGCGTCGCAAGGCCACGCATTCATCAACGAACTAGAGCTGCTCTTACAACTCAGTGACCTGCGTTTTGAATCTGCCCGCCGCACATTCAACTACCGTTTTTTTAATCGAGCCCAACACAATGACTGAAAATCATAGCCAATTTAACGACAAGGTCGACGCCCTTGAACTACTAATGCTGCGTGGCGAAGCCTCGGCAAAAACCCGCAGCGCCATGCTATCTATCGCCCTTCTAGACGAAGTACCAAATTTCGCCGCCCTGCGCGATACCTTTGAATACGCCAGCAGACAGTTTATTCGTCTGCGCCAACACGTCGTATTGCCAGCACTTGGCCTAGGTTCGGCGCGCTGGGTAATCGACCCTGACTTTAATTTAGACTTCCACCTAAGGAGGATTAGTGCCCCCAGTCCCGGCCAGCTGCGCGACATACTAGATATCGCCAGCCACATTCTACAAAGCCCTATGGATACCCAACGCCCGCTTTGGGAAGTATTCTTAATTGAAGGCATTAACGATGGCAACGCCAAAGCCGCACTCATTATTAAAATGCATCATGCCGTCTCTGACGGGATGGGCGGCTTACTGCTTTTAAAATTGCTATTTAATAGTAGCCGCGAGCAAATAAACCGCGAACTGCTACCCCAACCCATACCAGAAGATGTAAATAGCCTAACCTTGAGCCGGCGCGGGCTTAACCGCGCCCTGGGAGATGCCTTGCCAGCGATTAATCGCCTCATTCGCAGCGGCACGGCTCATACCAAGGATTTGCTCCAACACCCAACCAAATACATTGAGAACTTACGTCAGCAATTTGAATCAGCGCAACGAATTCTCTCAAATAGCGACTGTCATCCGTCGCCATTACTAATGCGCCGTAGCCTAGACCGCCAACTCGATGTACTCGAATATCCATTAGACGATCTCAAACACTGCGCAAAACATTTCAACGCCAGTGTGAACGACATTTATATTGCTGCCATCGCGGGCGGCCTGCAACGCTATCACAACGCCCTAGACTGCGAGCACGAGGCACTGCCGCTGGCCATGCCTGTAAGCTTGCGCCGCGCAAATAACGCAAATGGGGGCAATCACTTTGCCGCCGCTCGGATCAATTTGCCATTAACAGAATGCGATCCAAAACGCCGTATCGCCCAAATTCAACATCAAGTAAGCAGCGCCATTGCAGAACCCGCCATCAATATTATGAACCACATCGCACCGCTGCTGGTGCACTTACCCACTATCGCACTGAATGAACTTGGCGACCTCGCCAGCCATCTCGACGTGCAAGCATCGAACGTCCCCGGCCTGCGCGAAACAGCCTATATTGGCGGTAGTAAAATACTCAAACTTTATCCCTTTGGTCCCCTACCAGGAATTCCACTTATGCTGGTTATGATGTCCCATGACGGAGCCTGCTATTTAGGAAGCCACTGCGACACTGCCGCAGTCGCCAACCCAGAACTGCTAATGCGGTGTCTGAACGATGAATTTAATGAACTAATCGACGCCAGTAAAGCACCCACACGTAGAGCTAAGACCCCACGTAAAAGTACAGTAAAAGCTGCTACCCAGCGCAAAGCGGTTGCACGAACAAAGGCCACTAAACTCGACACCGCCACTGTGAAAGGAACCCAAGCATGAAGCCCTTAACATCAGATATAAATTCAATATTACAGGGCATATACAAATCCCCAACTGGCCCCACCGTGTGCGCCTTCTTTGATTTAGACGGTACTATTATCGCCGGCTTTTCAGCGATGCAACTTAGTAAGCAGCGTCTTAAAAGCAAGGATATTTCGCTACAGGAATTTCTGCGAACTGTGAACACCGCCATTAACGCTGCCACGGGAAAAGCCGATTTTGAAGATTTACTACTGATTGGCGCAGACGCCTGGAAAGGCCGTAATCACCAAGACTTGATGGCGATGGGAGAAATACTTTTTCACAAAAAAATCATTAATTTGATCTACCCAGAAATGCGAAAAATTATCAAAGCCCATCAACAGCAAGGACACACAATAGTCTTATCATCCTCGGCAACCTGCTATCAAGTGGAACCCGTAGCACGCTTCTTAGGCATTGAAAATGTGTTGTGTAATCGTTTTGCGCTAAACGGCGAACAACTCAATGGCGAACTGTGCAAGCCCTTGATCTGGGGGAAAGGAAAAGCACAGGCAGCTCAGCAATTCGCTGATTGCCAACAGATAAATCTTAAAGACTGCTATTTCTACGCCGATGGCAATGAAGACGAAGCCCTAATGCATTTGGTTGGCCACCCCCGCCCCACCAACCCCGGGAAAAATTTAGCTCGGGTTGCCCGCGCCCGTGGCTGGCCGATTCAGCGCTTTGTAAGCCGTAATAATAACGGCGCATTGCGCTCAACAGCTGGGGTTATTAGCGTGTTGCCCTTCGCCGCTGTTGGCGTCGGCTTAGGCCTTCTTAAACGCGACAAGCGTGCCATATTAAATTACGCCTCACCACGCTGGATTGATCGCATGTTTAAAATAAACGGCGTGAAACTCAATGTGATTGGCAAGGAGAATCTCTGGGCACAGCGACCCGCAGTATTTATCTTTAATCACCGCAATAACTACGACGCTTTTATGGCCGCCAAACTGATTGAAAAAGACTTTACCGGCGTCGGTAAAAAAGAATTAGAAAACCACTGGCTCACCGGCACCATTGGCAAACTCGCCGATGTCGCCTTTATCGATCGCGCCGACTCTAAAGGCTCGGTAGAGGCGCTTAAACCAATTGAAGAGCTGGCCCGTAAAGGTATTTCAATCTGCCTAGCCCCAGAGGGAAATCGGGTGGACACAGAACTAGTTGGCGATTTTAAAAAAGGCGCTTTTCGCATGGCAATGGCAGCAGGTATTCCAATTGTGCCTATTGTATTTCGTAACGCCGAAATGATCGCCGCTCGAGACGCAGCAGTAATGAGTCCAGGCACCGTTGACGTTGCTGTACTGCCGCCTATTTCTATAAAAAACTGGACACTGAAAAATTTAGAACACAATATAAGCGAGGTGCGCCAATTATATATCGACACCCTTACTGACTGGCCAAAAAACTAAATAGATGACGCTGATATTTTCACGAGAATATCAGCGTTTTTTAAAAGAAGCACGACGGCTATTGCAACTCAAAAAATGGCATCCAAACATCTTCACGCTGCTCAAAAAATACCTTCACCCGATCACCGATGCTGACACTGCCTGGCTCGGCGTTAGGCATTGCCGACGTTAAACGCAAGCCTGCTTGTTCATCCAATTCAATAATCACCAGAAGATAGGGAATCTTTAAACCTGGCATCCACGGCATGCGGTTTACGGTAATTGCCGCCACCGTGCCAGTGCCAGACATGGGTTTGGCGGTAATTTCCTCACCTAAGCATTTACGGCAGCAGACACTGGGGGGATGCTGCCAATACTGGCAGTCTTCGCAGTATTGCATACGCAGTTGGCCGTCGGCGCCGGAGCTCCAGAAAAAACTATTCAGTTCATCTAGCTCGGGTGTGGGGCCTACCGTCTTTTCTAAAGCATTTGTATCAGTCATTTAGTCATCCATCTTATCGGCTGAATACCACTGTTATTGTCCTTAGTGAGCATTCATCTATAGGCTGTTGAAATGTCGCCCACCCTAAATCAGTCGCTGCGCAGTAACGCTGCGCCAGAGAGGTTACCGCCGCCATTGCTGACTACCGCCAACTTTCTTTCACCGCTCAACTGGTGATTACCGGCTTCACCGCGCAATTGTTTTACAGCCTCGTGGAAATAGCCTAATCCGTGGGTACGCCCCGCCGACAATTGCCCGCCGTGACTTGCCAAAGGTAGCTCGCCGTCGCGGGCAATGCGCTGACCACCCTCGACAAAGGCCGCCGCTTCACCGCGACCGCAAAAGCCCAAGCCCTCTAGCCACAACAGGGTTAAAAAGCTAAAGCCATCGTACAGCTCAGCAAAGTCGACATCTTTGGGTTTAAAGTCGGTGCGCGACCACAGCATTTTGCCGGCGTCTTCGGCGCCAAAGCGGGTGAGGTCGTCTTGCTGATCCCAACTGTCACGGCCGTAAAGCGGGCCGCCTATGGCTTCAATATGAATGGCCTTGGATTTCAAATCTGCAGCGCAGTCTTTGTGAGAAATAATAATCACCGTGGAACCATCGATGGGCACATCGCAATCATACAAACACAGCGGATCTGAAATCATTCGCGACGCCAGGTAATCATCTAGGCTGAGCGGGTCACGATACACCGCACGCTCGTTCAGCATGGCATTGCTTCGTGCATTCACTGCAATCTGACCAAGCTGTTCCCGTGTAGCGCCAAACTCATGCATATAGCGCGACGCCACCATGGCAACCCAGCTACTGGCAGAGAATGCGCCAAAGGGCAGCTGCCACTGAAACGGTCCACTAATGCGCTGACTACCCGTGCCTTGCACGCTAGAACGGGTGCCCTTGGCCATAGAACTGGCCTCGGTCATGGTACGAAAGCAAATAACATGGCGAGCTTGACCACTCGCCACCGCCATGCAGGCATTAATAATGGCCGACATTTGCGTAGACTCAATACCGGCGTTATACCAGCTAAGCTTTAAATCCATTGCCTCGCGCAAATCAGTAATCGACACCGGCGAAAAGCCAGGTGCGGCGTGTTGCATTTGCCCCGGCCAGCTCGACACACCGTCAATATCGCTGCGCGATAAGCCCGCATCATCCAAGGCTTGCTTTACGGCATCAACGGTTAGTTGCAATCCATTTCGGGGCAGACGACGGCCAATTTCAGACTGCCCAATACCGGAGATAACACACTGCTTTTCTGAAAAGATATTCGCCATAAATCAGCTCAACTCTTTAAACGGTTTATTTTTATCTGGGCGATAATCCTGGGGCAAGCCCAGCACCCGCTCGGCGATAGTATTTAATAACACTTCATCTGTGCCGCCTGCAATACGACCGGCGGGATCAATCCACGACCAAGCATAATCGGTGCGAAAATCCCCTTGGGGATCCATCTCAATCCCATCGGGGCCGATTAAATCCAGCGCTAATGCACCTAGACGCTGACGCGCGCGCCCCATAATTAATTTACGAATACCGGCTTCTGGTCCCGGCTCTTTACCGTTACCCACCGCCGCCATGCCCCGACGATAAATAGACCGCAACCCCTGACGCTCAATGTAGGCTTCTAGTAAAGTAGCGCGAATTTCGCCGTCAGCGATTGCCGGTGCACCTGCAATGTCATATTGTTGGGCATGCTCAAATAAGGCATTAAGAGACATACCGCCGATGCTTTCATCATACACACCGGCAACACGCTCAATCATTAGCATTTCCATCGCCACCGCAAAACCACGGCCCTCATCGCCTAGGCGTTGAGTATCTGGAATAAAGACATTATCGAAAAACACTTCGTTAACATCGTCATGACCAGCCATGCGCCGAATTGGCCGTACGCTAATACCCTGACTATGCATGTCAGCATAGAAACAGGTAATACCGGCGTGCTTGGGGCCATCACTATTGGTTCTGGCAACGATAAAGCCCCAGTCAGCAACTTGTGCCCAGCTGGTCCACAATTTTTGACCGTTTAACAACCAGCCCTCAACGCCGTCTTTGCTGTGACGTTCTGCCTTTAAACGCACTGCGGCAAGATCGGAACCAGCCCCCGGCTCGGAGAACATTTGACACCAGATTTGCTCACCGCGAATTGCCTTTGGCCCTAACTCACGACGGGCTTGTTCCGGCGCATAGCGCAGAAAAATCGCCATTAATTGTGCGGTACTGATAACAAAATATTCAGTGGGCAAGAGGTATTTGAGTTCTTCTTCGCCAAACACAATTTTATGCAATTCAGTAAGACCGGCACCGCCGTATTCGGCTGGCAAATTAATACAGGCAAAGCCCCCTTCCACTTTTTTGGCCTGCCACTGCCGACCAAGGGCGAGGTCTTCTTCAAAGCTCAATCCCTTACGCACCTCACCTGAAAAAGCCGGCGCATTTTCTGCCAACCATTCGCGTGCTTGCTGGCGATAAGCACCCAGCTCCGGCAACGCCTCAATAGGTTCACGCTCATTGCCACTATCAGCAAGACGATAACTAAAAAAGCGTTCACGCCATTCCAAGCGGCTACCCAACTCCAGCGCCAATACCCGCGAGCGCCGATAGTGATGCTGAGGCAATCCCTCCCAGGTTGAACCCAAGCCACCAAAGGTTTGCATACTCTCTTTGGCACTAAATTCGTAAGCTTCGATTGCCGCAACCCGCGACGCCGCTGCCAACTCGCGCCAGCTGTCATCACCAGCCTCATAGGCCAATAGCGCGTCATCGACACAACCCCGCGCCAACTCTATTCGCCAGTACATATCCGCTATTTTGTGTTTAATCGCTTGGAAAGCGCCCAAGGTTTGACCAAACACCTTGCGTTCTAATGCGTAGTCCCTAGCCAATAACATCGCCGCTTCGGCACCTGCACTCTGTTCAACTGCTGTTAACAAGGCTGCAACAGCAAGTGCGTCGGCTTGGATTTGTTCAGCATTATCAGTGACGAGCACCGTCACTTCGGCATCAGTAAAGTGCAGCCGCGCCTGAGCGCGAGCTTGGTCAATAGCCGGTACGGCTTCTTTTGTTACCGCCGCATTAGCCAAATTAACCAAGACTAATTTTTTCTGTCCGCCGTCATCGGCCAATGCAATAGCGTAATCCGCCACTGCCGCAAACGGCGTAGCAACAGTGCAACCCTGTAATTTACCCGCTACCAAAGCAAGTGGACTAGCGCAAACAAAGCAGGCAATACCACTACCCGCCATCAAACCATCTAACACTTCATTCTTGTCGCCACCAGTATTCGAAGCCTTAAGAATTTGAGCCAGCTGATACACCGCCAACAAGGGCAGCGACACCGTAGTACGGCCCATTTCCTGAGCGAGTACTGCCAAACCGCGCAAACCCAAACCTAGGCCGCCTTGCGCTTCGTCTACTGCCAACATCGGCCACCCCATTTCCGCCGTGCTGCCCCAGCTTTCGCTGTCAAAGGACGCTGGCTTGTCTAATAGAGCTTTCAGGTATTCGGGATCAGCTCGCTCAGTCAAAAAGCGCGCAGCCTGATCTTGAATAGCCTGTAAATCTTCGTTAATTGCAATCACGTCTTATGCCGCCTAAATATCACTTATTCGTCTTTAGCCTTAAGGGCTATTAGCATCAATTCCGTCAGCCTTTTCAGGCCGGATCAAACTCAGCATAGCCGTTGTTTAGCACCAACAACTCACGCTCTACCACAAAAGTGCGAAAGGCCGCCTTGCCGTCACCCTCATTCCAAATTTCAGTGCGCAGAGTTTCACCCGGAAATACCGGACTGGCGAATCGCAGATTAAACTTGCGCAGGCGCGCAGGATCACCATCGCAAACCGCAGAAATCACCGCTCGCGCTGCAAAACCGTAGGTACACAGGCCATGAAGAATGGGTTTTGGGAAACCGCCCATCGCCGCAAATTTGGGGTCAATATGCAGGGGATTGGTGTCGCCCGTTAGGCGGTAAAGCGCCGCCTGTTCTTCACGACTAATAGAGTCTATCACCACATCGGGTGCGCGCTCTGGAATCGGCTGCGGCACAGGCTGACCGCTAGCGGGACCGCCGCAACCACCATTGCCGCGTAAAAATACCGCCGAGGTACAAGTGGCCAGTAATTCGCCGCTGTCAGCATCACTAATTTCCCGTGCAAGCATCATTACCGAGCCTTTCTCAACGCCCTTATCGTAAATCTCTTGTACGTAACTGCGGCTCTTCACCGTGGCTTCGCTGGGCAGGGGCTTGTGTATAGTGAGATATTGTTCGCCATGCAAGAGCTTGCTCAAATCGATACCGGTCTTTGGATCCGCCACCCACATTGTGCCCTGAGAAGCCATAGTCACCGCCATAGTCGGCAACACATCCAATTTCTTCTCGTAGATTAAATTCAAATCTGCAGCGGGGTCGCCAGCACCAGCGCCCACACTGAGCGCATATAAAATACAGTCATTTGCAGAGTAGTTCTGATGACCTTCCGGAATTGGCCAATTTTTAATTTTTTCGTATTCAAAACCCACGCGATACACTCCAAGCTAATAATGAAATCCACAGCGCCTAAGCGCTGTAGCGGCAAACTCGTCAAATGGACAGTAGCAAGCACTCAAATCTACACAAAAACTAACACATAATCAGCTACTGATCAACACGAAGCACACCAGACTTTTCCGAGCCACATACACCAACACGACGTAAAAATAGGTGATTAAATATTGAAAAGCACTACAACTACGCAGCGCCAACAGCTAATATAAATGACACATAATCACTAAATTAAATAATAAGTCGGCAAGCCATGACCCTCACTCCCAACGCTCCATCCGCGCTATCAAACAGCCTCAGCAAGGCACTAGCTCAAAGTCCGTCACACGACACCGCGTTTTACTTCAAAGACCGCGAGTATTGTTGGCAAGACGTTAGTAATACGATTCGTAGCGTAGACCAGCTATTGAGCAAACACCCTATGGGTAACGTGTCTCGTGTGGCATTTATTGCCCGCAGCCGTCCTATGCATATCAGTTGCCTGTGGGGGCTACTTATTAGCGATCGCTGCGCCTCAATGATCCACTGCTACCAATCCACCGCCAAAATCATCAACGATATTCGCAAGGAAGGCTACCGCGCTCTTATCGCTGATCAACAAGACTGGAACGCGGATTTACTAGCAGCAGTAAAAGACATGGAATGCCTCGGTATTGCCATCACCGAGCACAGCGTCGAACTGCGCCATTGCCCGGAGCAAGACGCCGCAACACCAGCAGATGTCAAAGGCAGTACAGTTCCGCAAGACGATTCTGCCACCGCCATCGAAACCCTGAGCAGCGGCACCACAGGCGCCCCCAAACGCATTCAACTGAGCCGCCGCAACCTCGCCGCTAGCACAGAGGCCGCCAAACAGGCACTCACCCAAATGAATGTCAGCGCCAGCCAACCAGCTCCCATTATCTCGGTGTTGCCGCTCAGCAATATCAGCGGTGTGTATGCGAGCACACCAGCACTGGCCATGGGTATGCCGATGGCGATCTTAGAGAAATTCCAACTAGACGACTGGCTGGCCATTGTGCAGCGTTTCAAACCCGTAGCGGCCGATATCCCCCCCGCAGCCATGGCCGCCCTTCACCAACGCCAGCTATCCAAGGAAGTGTTTAGCAGCATTAAGGTCGTTCGCACTGGCGCCGCGCCGCTAGACCGCGAAGTACAGGCTTATTTTCAAAACGAGCTGGGTATACCAGTGAATTTAAGTTACGGCGCCAGCGAATTCTGTGGGGTTATCACCAGCTGGTCGATGG
The DNA here is from genome assembly GCF_002915595.1 of Zhongshania marina. Classification (GTDB taxonomy): domain Bacteria; phylum Pseudomonadota; class Gammaproteobacteria; order Pseudomonadales; family Spongiibacteraceae; genus Spongiibacter; species Spongiibacter marinus_B. The sequence goes on along the minus strand of NZ_PQGG01000033.1, from coordinate 20,421 downwards.
CCGAGCTAGCAGAGTACTCTGCCAGTAAAATGGGCAGTTGCGGCCGCGCCCTACCCGGCGTTGAATTAAGAGTTAGTGATCCAGACACTGGTGCAGTACTAGCAGCAAACGCAGTAGGAAGATTAGAGGCGAAAGTCGAGCGCGTCGGCCCTGACTGGATAGCCACCTCGGACCAAGCCCGTATCGATGAAGACGGTTTTATGTGGTTTGAAGGACGGCTAGAAGAAACTATTTTTCGCGGCGGTTTTAAATTATCGCCACTGCTCATTGCCGAACAATTACGCCGCCACCCTGCTATTGCAGATGCGGCAGTTATTGGGGTAGACGATCCAACGTTGGGACAAATTCCGGTCGCCGCACTAGTACTTAAAACAGGCCACACCCAACCAGACAATGACGAACTAAACTGCTTTGCCCGCGACCACCTCAGCGCACCAGAAATCCCCAGTGCCTATTATTTTGTTGATGAATTACCCCGCACCGCAAGTTATAAGATAAGCCTGATTGAATTGAAAAAGCTTATTGAGGCGCTTAAATGAAATGATTTAAAAACCAGGACAATGACTGAGCAAAGCGGGTGGTATAAACCACACCACCCGCCCCCTGTAGTCTTCATTATAAATTCGCATTAAAATCCAAAACCACTATAGTTGCGGGCAGCCACTCAAGCAGATACACGCCATAATAATTGCGCTTTACAATTTACCGTAAAATAAGATTATGCCCTAACTTGCCAATACCGGTCCCGCAAACCTTTCTTATACAGTTTTCCGTTATCCATGCGCGGCAGGGCCGCATCAAAATCAATACTGCGCGGGCATTTAATCGCGGAAAGTTGAGCACGACAGTAGGCCATTAACTCCGCTGCCAAGTCATCGCCAACCTCGCTCCAATTTAGCGGCTGTATTACAGCTTTTACTTCTTCACCAAACTCAGCATTTGGCACGCCGAACACGGCAACGTCCATTACTTTGGGATGCACAGTTAAGATATTTTCTATTTCTTGGGGATAAATATTTACGCCACCGGAGATGATCATAAAACTCTTGCGGTCGGTTAAGAATAAATAGCCATCATCGTCGAGGTAACCTACATCGCCCAGGGTTGACCAGCTAGGGTGCTTTGGGTTGCGAGCGTCTTTAGTTTTAGCTTCATCGTTTTTGTATTTAAAATCAAAACCACCTTCAAAATACACCGCACCCTGTTCACCTGCGGGCAACTCATCACCCTCTTCGTTGCAAATATGCAAAATACCCCACTGGGCACGACCCACCGAACCCGGTTTTTTCAGCCATTCCTCCGAAGTTATATACGTGGCGCCATTACCCTCTGAACCGCCGTAGTATTCATAGAGAATCGGCCCCCACCAATCAATCATCTGTTGTTTAATGGGTACAGGACAGGGCGCTGCGGCGTGAATAACACACTCCAAACTAGAACAATCAACACCATTGCGCTGAGACTCCGGTAATTTTAATAAGCGCACAAACATGGTAGGCACCATTTGCATATGCGTCACTTTAAAACGCTCAATGGCATTGAGTAGCGCGACAGGCTCAAACTTCTCACAGATCACCACGCAGCCGCCAATACTTTGCACCGTCATGCTGAATACCAAGGGTGCCGCGTGATAAAGCGGCGCTGGGGACAAATAAATACTATTCTCTGACACACCATACTGCTCGCGCTGCATCGCTACGAACGGCAAAGGTTGGTCTGCCGGCGCGCCACTAAGTGGTAATTGCACACCTTTAGGCTTACCCGTAGTACCCGATGAGTAAACCATGTATTGACCTGCGGTTTCATCGCTAATACGCTCAGCGGGCTGCTTGATAATAGCTTGCGGCCAACTCGGTAGCGTTGCTGATTCGCTGTCTACAAAAAAGTTAAATTGCTCGCCAAACTCTGCTGCCGCACCTTTTGCAATTAGCTCTTTAACGCCCGGTAATTCTGGCGACGCCACCAATAAAGACGCGCCCGAGTCTTTAATTATGTAAGCCGCCTCTGCCAAGGTAAGGTGGGTAGATATCGGTGTAAAATATAAGCCGGAGCGTTGCGCTGCCCAACTTATCTCAAGGAAACTAGATGAGTTGTGCATCCAAATAGCAATACCATCGCCGGGCTTTAAGCCCAGCGCACGAAATTGCTGGGCGCCTTGATTGGAGCGGCTCTCTAGCTGCGCATAAGTGGTGACTTCACCGCTGCCTGCCATGATGATTGCAGGGGTATTGGGTCGTTCCTTGGCGTGAATACTCGGGTGCATACATAGCTCCAGAAAAAGCGAACAATAATTTTAAAAAAATGGTGTTAAGCGTTTTAATTCTTCAGCAATGCATTAATTGCCGAATCTGTATTTATCCAATCGAGCTTAATTTCGCGGTAATCAAATAACCAATTACCCACATCGTCCGACGACATCTGATCGATATAGTAACCGGTATGATCGAGTCCAATATTGGAGTACACCGAAAAGCGCGTTTCAATGCGCGCAGAGCTGGTTTTAAGCTCCTGAATATCTGGCATTGCAAGATGATGTTTTAATCGCGGCGGTTTTGGACCGCCCGCATTTAACAAGGCGATAAATTCGCCCTGTAGATCCACAAAAAATTGCCGCACTCCCGCTGGGCCACGATACATATCGCGACCCACTATCGGTAGGTATTGTGCTTGGGCATGAAAGAGCGCCGATAAGTTTTGACTGTCACCTGCATCAACATAGCGGCAATAGCGCGACAGAGTCGCGCGAATCGCCTCGGCGGCGACACATTGCGCTAGCGATGCAGCGTCAGGCATTGGTTTATTCGCCAGACTTTTTGCCTTCAGAAACCATTTTCGCTACGCCCTGGTTAACGATATCCCAAAACTCCTTAGTAGAAGAGCTTACCGTGTGAGTGTCGAAGTGGGCGTTAAGCGAATTGCGGTAACCTTGAATATCGGCGGTGCGATTCAGCGAGCGCTTGAGCATGGCGGTAGCGTGTGGCGGCGCCTTGGCAATTTGCTGAGCCATTTTCATGGTGAAATCTTCCAGCTCAGCGCGGGGCACAACGTGGTTGACCATGCCCCACTCTTTGCCGTCTTGGGCGCTGATTTTACCGCCAGTGAACAGCAGTTCTTTGGCTTTACGGGTATTCAGTACCCAAGGGTGGAGCAGCGCTTCTACCGCAGCAGCGCCCATGGAATGCAACACTGGATCAGAGAAGTAAGCGTCGTCGCTGGCAATGACCAAATCGCAAGAGTTAGCGACCATAAAACCACCAGCGATACAGGCGCCGCTGACTTCAGCAATCGTAGGCTTGGGCAGATCCCAAATACGCATGGCATTGCCAAGGAAGTGTTCCTGCTCCCAGTGCCAGTGTTGCTCTACGGTGTAATCACCACGCAGCTTCATGCCGTCGGCCAGATCGTGACCCGCCGAGAAATGTTTTCCCTGACCGCCAATAATCACAACACGCACTTCGCTATCTGCCTTGGCGCGGGCCAGCGCGTCGTCTAGCTCGGCGAGCAAGCGCGTTGACTGGGCGTTGCCCTTGTCTGGACGGTTGTGGCAAACCCGCAGTACAGCGCCGGTTTTTTCATAAGTAATATCGTTATATTCCATGCTCATCTCCGTTATTGCTGGACGGGTGTTCAAGGTGGCCCGAGTCCAATCAATGCAGCTGTTGAATTCAGCACTTCTTGGCCGCCCCAACAACTAACTATGTGTTAGCTTTCAAATTAGCACATGCGCGCCTCGCTGGCAATTCGCAGTGCTACGCTCTTTTATCTCTACGGCGCAATTATCTTATGCAGTTAGTGACGACCACAGCTGCTCTGAACCAGCGGCCAATACTTTATTGCCCAGCTGCTCTGACCAGTAGCGCTCATTGCCCGCCTCTGCACGCCATTGCCACAGACGGCGCGTGTAATAATGCAGCTCGTGCTCGTCGGTAATACCAATAGCGCCAAATACTTGGTGGCCAATTCGGCTCACCTCTTTAGCGGCGACGCTGGCAGTATATTTTGCCACCGCAGCGCCAGCCAAAAACTGATTATTATCCAGCTCGCGACAGGCGTATTTACCGGCCATTTCCGCCGCTGCGGCACGGCAACTGGCCTCGGCCAATTGGTGCTGCAGGGCCTGAAACTTGCCAATTGGCTTGCCAAACTGCTTGCGGGTATTGGCGTAGTCCACGGCCAATTCCACTACCTTGTCGCAGGCGCCACTGATCATTAAGGCGCGCATTACAGCCAAGCCACTGCGAATTTGGCTGGCATCGCTCATTGCCACCACTGCCAGTGGCGTAATGCCGCTGAAATCGACGGCGGATGTTGGCGCGCGCCCCAAGCTATCGCATTGTTCTAGGCGCGCCGCGACATCGCTAGCGGCAACACTAAACAAGAAAGCCTCATCACCGCGACGAGCAAGACCCAGCAATTGCGTAGCCCAGCTCGCCCAGCTGACCATTGCGGCTTCACCTTGCAAACAACCCGAACCATCGAGCTGAATATCGGCATTGGCACTGGGATCGATTAGCGCCAGTGGCCCTTCGGGTATGCCCAAGTTGGCTTGACTCATTAGGCGACGAGCAAACAAAGTCTCTGCCAAAGGCAGCGGCGCAGCATGGCGACCCAGCACGCGAAACAACTCGGCGCAGTCCTGCCAGCCTAGACCGGCATCGTCGTCACCAGTTCGCATTACATCGGCCACACCCATTTCTTCGATTTCTTGCCACAGAGACAAATCAGCGCCGCCCGCTTCCAAGATGGCGAGACTCTCGGCATTCACGCGCGCCGACAGCAGTTTTTCGAGCTGGTCGGCCAATAATTCGGCAATATTCATTTCGTTCATAACAGCACTTTTTCCGTTCTTTAAATAAGCGAATTAAAGGCCCATGCCACGCGCAATAATCATTTTCATGATCTCGTTGGTGCCGCCACGCAGAGAAAAACTCGGTTCAACTTGAATAAGATAGGCCAGTGCCTCCGACAGGGTATCACCAGCACGACGCAGCGGTTGCGCCTCGACAATATCGGCGATCAAACCTGGCATGCGCTGCTCTAAACCCGTGCCCAATAATTTGGTGATCGCCGCTTCTTGCAATGGAGTTTCGCCATTTTCCAGCTGATTTTGAATCGACAGCGACATTTGCCGTAGCACCGTAAGCTCGGCCACCATGGCGCCAATATCTCGAGCGATGGACGGATCGTCAACGGACTCACCAAGTTTAGCCAGCGCCAAGGGCAGTAAGGGAAAAGAACTTAAATAGCGGTCTGGGCCGCTGCGCTCAAAGGCTAGTTCGGCATTGGCCTGTGCCCAACCGCCGTTTTCCACGCCCATTAAAGCGTCTTCGGCGAGCATGACATTGTCGAAAACAATCTCATTAAAATGGGACTCACCGGTTAAATCCTTGATCGGATTGATTTCAATTCCCGGTGTTTTTAAATCGATAAGAAATTGCGACAAGCCTTTGTGCTTACCGTGCTCCTCAGAAAACCCGGTGCGGAATAAACCGATCATGACGTCGCAGTCTTGGGCGTAGGTTGTCCAAACTTTGCGACCATTCAGCAGCCAACCGCCGTCAACGCGCTCGGCTTTTGAGCGCAAGGAGGCCAGATCGGAACCCGCATCTGGCTCAGACAAACCAATACAAAACGCCGCTTCGCCGCGACAAATCGCTGGCAGGTATTTGGCTTTTTGTGCCTCGGTACCCAAGCGCATAATCAGCGGCCCGCTCTGGCGATCCGCCACCCAGTGGGCGCCGACTGGCGCGCCCGCTGCGAGCAGCTCTTCCAATACTACATAGCGTTCCAGGGCGCTGCGCTCATGGCCGCCGTATTGCTTGGGCCAAGTCATACCAATCCAGCCGCGCTCGCCCAGCTTGCGGCTCAATTCACGATCAAAGCCCGTCCAGGAATGGCCTATTTGCCAACCATTCCACTGTTTGGCTTCCTCTTGCACAAAGGCTCTTACCTCGGCGCGCAGGGCCACGGTTTCTGGCGGTAATTCAAAAGGGGTAAAACGATACGCTGCGCTCATATAGCCCCCTGCGCTTGCAGGGCTTTGATTTGCGCTTCGTCAAAGCCCAACCAAGACGACAGAATCTGTTCGTTGTGCTCGCCCAATAGTGGCGGCGCCTGACGATAGGTCACCGGCGACGCCGAAAAGCGCATAGGGCTAGCGGCGCTGCGAATGGTGCCGTTAGTGGGATGCTCTTGACTGACAATCAATTCACGGGCCAGCACTTGGGGGTCTTTTTCAAGATCGGCCATTTCATTAATGCCGCCACAGGACACCGTACCGGCATTGAGAATTTCTACCCACTCGGCCTTGGTTTTGCCTTTTAACGCCTCGGTGACGAGGGCTTTCAGTTCTTCACGGTTGGCAACCCGCGCACCCATGCTGCAGAAGCGGGTGTCGGTGGCCCATTCGGCATGACCAAGCACCGCCGACAAACGCACAAATTCACGGTCGTTGAAGGTGGCAATCAAAATAAAGCCATCGTCTACTGGGAATACGCCATAAGGCGCGGCGCTGGGGTGATCGTTGCCGGTGCGGCCCAATGCCGTGCCGCCGTTAAACCAGCCAGAAAAGGTATTAAGCATTGCTGATAATTGCGAATCGAATAGTGACACATCAATGTATTGTCCCTCGCCACTCACATTGCGGTAATTGAGCGCCGCCAATACCGAGATCGCCGCGTACAAGCCCGCGCAAATATCAGCAATGGGTACGCCAACCCGCATTGGTCCGTCACCCGGTTCGCCGTCGTGATGACCAGTTACCGACATCAGCCCCGCCATGGCCTGAACCAAGTAGTCATAGCCCGAGCGGCCAGCATAGGGGCCGGTTTGGCCAAAGCCGGTCACCGAGCAGTAAATCAATTTGGGATTAATGGCTTTAAGTTCTTCATAACCCAAGCCGTAGCGCGCCAAGGTGCCGCTGCGGTAGTTTTCTACGAGGACATCGGCATTGGCCGCCAATTGGCGAATTAAATCGGCACCGGCTTCGGTGGCAAAATCCACTGAGATTGAGCTTTTATTGCGATTCACCGATTGGTAATAGGTAGAGTCTTGGCCTTGGCGGCCAAGCTCATTGTCCATCCACGGCGGGCCAACGCGACGGCAGTCATCGCCCTCACCTTTGCGTTCAATCTTGACGACTTCGGCGCCAAGATCACCCAAAATTTGGCCTGCGTAAGGACCGGCAACAACCCGAGTCATATCAAGTACGCGGATACCACTAAGTGCGCCCTTATTTAACATCTTCATACTCCTTTGCTGCCGATCATTGTGTCGGCATCCAGATCAGGCCTGCAGGCCGAGAACAGTTTTGGCGAGAATATCTCGCTGTATTTCATTGGCACCGGCAAATATGGTGACTGGACGCGCCATCATTAATTGCCAATATAAATCTGCCTGCATATCCGCAGTTGAAACGCCGCCAATCTCGACATCGCCCACCACTGCACCATACTCAGCACCAATCTCAACATTGAATTCCGTCAGGCGATGCAGTAACTCCGAGGCGTAAACCTTGAGCATCGACACCTCTGGCCCCGGCGCTTTACCACTGTCGGCAATAGCGTCGCAGGTGCGGGAGTAAAGCAGACGGTAGTCGTGGAGATCCGCTTGCAACTGCGCCAATTCATCCATTACCCCGCGGTCGTCCTCCAAGCCCAATTGCTGCACCAGATGTTCGCCAAGGGCGAGAGCTTTGCCAGCCAGTGCCGGGCTGCCAATCCACACCCGCTCGTAACCGAGCAAAGCTTTAGCAACCGTCCAGCCCTGATGTAATTCGCCAACCAAATTGGCCTTTGGCACCCGAACATTTTCAAAGAAGACTTCGCAAAACTCGTCTTCGCCCGCCAAATTAATAATCGGTCGAATTGAGATACCAGGAGTGTCGAGATCAATCAGCAAAAAGCTAATGCCCTGCTGTTTCTTTTCAAACTTACCGGTGCGCACCAAGGTAAAAATATGGGTGGAGTCATTGGCGTGAGTAGTCCAAATTTTTTGGCCATTCACCACAAACTCGTCGCCATCTAATTCGGCGCTGGTGCGCAAACTCGCCAGATCAGAACCGGCATTGGGTTCGGAATAACCCTGACACCACACATGCTCGCAGTTAAGTATGCGCGGTAGGTAATACTCGCTCTGCTCAGGGCTGCCCATTTTAATAATGGTGGGGCCGAGTTGGGTTTCGCCCAGATCGATAATGCGCGCCACCCCCGCGTGCTCCAGCTCTTCGTGATAAATCAGCTGCTTGCGGAACGACAATCCCATACCGCCACTTTCCCGAGGCCATGCCGGCGCGCGCCAACCATGCTTCTGCAACGTTCGCTGCCAGTCATTAGCGGGTTCGCCACGCAAACGACGGAAGGGCCGATGAAAATCTTGCTTCAGTTCTGCGGGATAATGCTCTGCCAAAAATGCGCGAAATTCAGCGCGAAAATCGGCATCATCCATTTCATCGCGATTTACATTTAAGCTATTCATGCCAAGGCCTCCGCTGTGCGTGCCGATTGAAACGCGCGGCGCATGCTTTTAGCGCTGCCCAGCCAATTGCCGTATTGGAGCGCCAAGCGCAGGTATTCACCCACCGAGCACTCCTCGGTAAAGCCCATCGCGCCATGCAGCTGCACAGCCTGACGGCAAACATCTTGGGCGGTATCGCTGGCACGGGCCTTGGCGGCGCTTAAGCTTGCTTCATCGCCAGCCTCGGCGGCGACTCGCCATACTGCCTCTGCAAGCTCAATATGAATATGCATATCCACGCAGCGGTGGGAGACACTCTGAAAACTCGACAATTTTCGGCCAAACTGCTGGCGCTGATTAAGATAATCCACCGTGTCGCGCAAACAGGCGCGGGACAAACCGCTGAGGAAGGCACTCGCCAATAAGCGTCCCGCCGCTATGGCCGAGGCCAAAGCCTGCTCTGCACCTGTACCAGCCAATAATGGCGTGCAGGTAACCTTGTCGAAACTGAGCTGACAAAAACTCCCCGACGCAGTGGCACTGCGCTGAGCGGTGATGCCGTCGGCATCGCTGTTTACCAGCACAATGGCAGGGCCATTAACGCTGCTAACACACACCAGCAATTGACTGCCCGGCTCGACCGCCGCCACAAAACTTTTTTGACCGCTGATTTGACCATCGCTCAAGACGCACGCCGCAAAGGCCGCATCGCTCCCAGCGCGATCTTGCCACGCTAGGCTGAACAAAGTTTCACCGCTGATAAGTTCTGCGGCCAAGGCCTCGTTATCTGCCGCCGCCAATATTTGCGCAGGCATAATCGCCGCTTCGATATACGGCACCGGAAAACGATAACGGCCCATGACGTCTGCCAACTCAGCCGCCGCCGATACTGGCAAAGCTAAACCGCCCTGCGACTCTGGCAATAACAGTCCCAACCAACCCAACTCGGCCATGGCAGTCCACAGTTCGCGATTGAGCGGGCGCGGCACAGCAATTTCGGTTTTAGCGCCAGGCGAGGCCTGAAAATCAGCCAAAAAGCCCTCGGCGCTATCGCGTAACATCGCGATAAATTCGTCCATTTCCTGCATTTCAAATACCTTACATTGCGATAGTGAAACCACCGTTCACAGACAAAATCTGGCCGGTGATATAAGACGCCGCATCAGACAATAAGAAACACACCGGCTTGGCCACTTCTTCTGGTGAGGACCAACGGCCCAAAGGAATCTGAGCAAGGTAATTGTCAGCAAAACGCTCGTCGTTACGCACGGTTTCGGTCATGGCGGTGGCAACCACGCCAAAACACACTGCGTTACAACGAATATTAAATTTGGCCCACTCCCGCGCTGCAGTCATGGTGGCGCCAAAAATACCGGCCTTGGCGGAGGCGTAGTTAATTTGGCCTAAGCTGCCGCGACGACCCGCGTCAGAGGCGATATTCACAATGGCGCCAGGCTCTTTGTTACCCGCTTTGGCCTCAGCCAACATATGCCGACCTACCGCCTGCATAAAGTACACTGAACCGCTCAAATTAACGTCGATCACCGACTGCCACGCTTCAATCGACATTTTTTCGATCATCGCTGGGCGGGTGATACCTGCGTTGTTGATAAGGCCATTTAATGAACCGAAATGCTCAACTGTGCGGGTCACCGCCTCTGCCGCAAAATTCACGTCGGTAACGCTGCCGGGCAGGGCCAAAAAGCCTTCACCTAGATCGCTAGCCACGCCATTTAAGGTATCGGCATTCATATCAACACCCGCCACTTTGGCGCCTAGGTCGAGTAATTGACGGCTCAGGGCCAAGCCAATTCCCTGACCGGCCCCCGTTACCATAATGACACGGCCTTCCATTGACATTGGGTTGTTCATATTCTTCTCCCTTACTTAAGTATTTGGGTGGGTTTGGCCCCGCCAAACGACCACCATAAAGTGGTGACCCGGCTTAGGCTGGATCAAATACGATGTAGGGCGGCTCGTCGCCCTCGATCAAAATTCGTGCTTTAACAGGCATACCGATACAAACCGCATCCGGCGCGACACCTTCAACGCGGCTCATCATGCGCGGGCCTTCCTGTAACTGAATCAAAGACACGTTGTAGTCACTTTTAGGTGGACGAGCGCGAACTGTGGTTGTTGAATAGACCGTGCCGCGACCATCCGCCTCGACCCACTCCAAGTCATCAAGGCCACTGCCCGGCGCAATGGTGCGCGGATAAAACACATATTTGCCGCTGCCGCTGCTGCGCTGAATACAAAACTTACCCTCATTCAGAAAACTGAGGTATTCGAGATCGGGACGAATTTCAGCCATGGGACGCTCTCCACTCAAGGCAAGACCGCACTTATGCGCCTTGCTGTTTTAACTCGAATTAACGGAACTTGACCGCTAAAATCATGAAAAATACTTTAAATTCACCAACAGCAAACTATATTTTATGTAACTACTGCGCTGACGAAACCTCGACGGGTGTCGCGCCGAGCTGCTAATGAGTCTAAACAAGTGCAGTGATATTTGCACCAATAAATGACTATGTGTTAGTTTATGGGTGTTCGATAACAACGTCAACTGCGGGAAGCCAGACAATGACAAATGAAAAGTCGCCCACACCATGGGGAAGTGAGCAGCAGGATACGATTAACGCCGTGCTTCGGCGGGCACTTGAAGCCAATCCTGATAGAGAGTTTTTAGATTTTCTTGGCAAGAAATTCAGCGTCGCTGACATCGACAAGCAGGCGTGCCGACTTGCCAACGGTTTAACCGCCCTAGGTATCAAAAAAGGCCATACCGTCGCCACGCTACTCGATAATAGTGAAGACGCTGTTTTTATTTGGCTGGCCATCAATAAGCTTGGCGCCATCTCTGTACCCATTAATACGGCCTACAAAGGCGAGTTCCTGCGCCACCAATTGGGTGACAGCGACGCCAGCGTGGTGATTGCCGAGAGTGATTACGCCGACCGCGTTATCGCCATTGGTGAGCAACTGCCGAGCGTAAAAACCCTAGTTCATCGCGGGACCGCGCCAAGCGCTAGTTTCGGCGGTCAAGTAATGAGCTGGGAACAGTTATTGTCTGATGACAGCAGCGACCCCCAAGTTGAGGTAGGCCCCGCAGATTTGGCGATGTTGATTTATACCGGCGGTACCACTGGCCCATCCAAAGGCTGCATGGTCAGCCACAACTACGCCTGCAATTTGGCACGTGTTGTCAGCGAAGGTACTGGTCGCAGCGCTGAGACGGTGAGCTGGACAGCCCTACCGTTATTCCACTTTAATGCGGTAAGCAATGTGATTTGCGAACTTATGCACGGTGGCCGTATCGCGATTTATCCACGTTTTTCTGTATCTAATTTTTGGCCTGAAATTGAGCGAACCGGCGCCAACTACACCACCTTGCTCGGCTCCATGTTTCCCATGTTGCTCGGCGCGCCAGAAAACGAAGCCGAAAAGCGCTGCTTCGGGCAAATTTCCATTGTTGGCGGCGCCCCCTTTCCCGACAAATTACAACAGGCGTGGAAAAAGCGCTTTGGCGCCAAACACACCGCCTGCCCAGGCTTTGGCCTGACCGAATGCTCATTAGTTACCTCTGTGCCACTGGGTATTCAAGTGCCTGGAGACTGCTCCGGCATGCGTAACGACAGCTTTGATGTGCGCATTATCGACGACAACGGTATTGAAGTACCCGAGGGCGAATCTGGGGAAGTGATCGTGCGGCCACTGCGTCCCAATGTAATGTTCCAGGGTTACTGGAAACGGCCAGAAGACACCTTAAAGGTCTACCAAAATATGTGGTTCCACACTGGCGACATCGGCAAGTTCGACGAAAATGGCTATTTCTATTTTGTTGACCGCAAAAAAGATTATTTGCGCCGTCGTGGCGAGAACATCTCTAGCTTCGAAGTGGAATCAGCCTTTCGCAGTCACCCCGCGATAGAAGATGTCGCCGCTCATGCGGTATTGTCAGAACTTACTGAGGATGACTTGAAAGTTACGCTTACTGTAAAAGAAGGCAGCAACCTTACAGAAGAAGAGCTATGCGCTTGGTCGGCAGAACAACTGCCTTATTTTGCCGTTCCGCGCTACTTTGAATTTCGCAGCAGCGCTGAGATGCCCCGCAGCCCCGTAGGCCGTATTCTCAAATACAAGCTGCGTGACGAAGGCGTTACCGCAAATACCTGGGACCGTGAAAAAGCTGGGTTTCAGCTCAAGAAGCGCTAACACCTGCTTTTGATATAAAAAAACCGACGTTATTGCTAGCGTCGGTTTTTTATTAAGCAATAACCATATTAACGGTATTAATTAAACTGCTATTCCTGCATAAAATCCGCTGGACTCGGTGGTGCACTGAGAGTTCTTGCAATAATACGCGTCATTGCACCCCACATTTCGTCGGCCCCCACACCACGCTCAACTGATTTGGGATCGGTTGCCGCCAAACGCTCCATTGCCGCTACCAATACCGAGGCATCGGCCTGGGCAGTGGTTTTAGTGCCACCACTATTTTCAGGGTAAGCAGCGACAATATGCTCGGCAAAGCGATTTACAATCCGTACCGATGTCCGCAAACGAATATTCTCAAAAACGGGATCACCGCGATCCGCTTCTAAGTTCCGGTAGCGCAAAACTTCGCGATGCTTATCCCAAACCGACACAAAGGCATTTACGACCCGACGGGAGTGCTCAACATCTAATATTTTAGGATCCCAAGGTTCATCCAAGATATTGTGCACTGCCTGCATATCTGACTCTGCCTCTTCAGTTAAGGCAAGTAAAATGCCCCGCACATCAGAAAAATAGAGATAAAAAGTGGCTGAAGATGACTTTGCCCGCTTAGCAATTGACACCGCAGTCAATTCTACCGGAGAGCCCGATTTCAATAATTTACGCGCCGCATCCATTAACCGCTTGCGGGTTTCCGCTCCTTTACGACCCAGCGACTGGCCGTGATTATTTGTAGTAACTACTGTTCGCATTCTCTAGGACGCCCAAAAAACATACACAATGAAACTTAATATTACATCAAATTGTAATAAAAATCGCAGCTTGCCACAAAACTCTAAATTGCTACTCATCTGCAGAATCCCTAATACAGCTACGCTCAGGTAATAAATTTACAAACCGTAGGATGAATAGCTAACAAAATTCCGACCAGCAATCCTTGATAGCCAAAATAACTGATGGTATATTAGTTTTATTCAGCGCCATAGCTAAAAAATACACCGCCCAAACAGGGGCTACCTGTTAACGGAGTTTAAGTCATGAATTTAAAAGAACTGCCTTTTTCAATGAAGCCGGTCGGCTGGTTCCAAATTGCGTGGAGTGGTGAAATCCCTGCAGGCGAAGTCAAGCCATTACGTTATTTTGGCGAAGATCTAGTTGCTTTTCGCGGTGAAGATGGTGAGCTGCGATTAATGAATGCCCACTGCCACCATATGGGCGCCCACCTCGGTCACGGAGGCAAGGTTAAAGGCAATTGCGTAACCTGCCCCTATCACGGCTGGGTATGGAACGGCGAAGGCAAGAATGTTGAAATTCCTTACCAGGAAAATACCATTAACAAACGTATAAAGACGTGGCATGTTACTGAACAGCATGGCTGTGTCTTTATGTGGCACGACCCCACCGGCTCTGCGCCTCGCTGGGAACTGCCTCATATGTTTGATAGTTTCCGTGAGTTCTCCGATCGCGACGAATCTGAATTTTATCCCATATACCCACATGGCACTCGGCGCTGGCCTAACGAGCCTGTTCATCCGCAAATTACCTTCGAGAACAGTGTTGATTCAATGCACTTTCGCTATGTTCATGACTCCCCATTAGACCCAATGTTGCTAGAGATGGACATTCGCGAAAACGATTCTGTCTTTAGAACGCTTTTCGGATTTAAGTCAGTTCGAACCAATAACATCGAAATGACCTTTGACACGCGCACCAGTGGCGTCGGTTGCTCTTTCAATGTATTCAAAGGCGCTTACAACTACCGTGTGCTCTTTTCAGCAACACCAATCGACGATGAAACATCAGAACTATTCAATACAATTTGGTGGGAACGTAAGGACGGTGAAGCGGGCGATATGCCTCTCGTCATTCAAGAACGTATCAAAAACGAAATTCTTACTACCGTAGACGAAGACTTACTTGTTTGGCGCCATCAAAAATATGTCGACCGTCCCATGCTCGCCAAGCAAGACGTAAAAGCCTTTAACATGCTAAGAAAATGGCAGGCCGGTTTTTACGACCTCCCTCCTGCGGAGCAGGTAGATTAGTTGAAGTATCGCCGCAGCGACACCTGACCTATTAATGTTTTCTCATTTCAGCCTAGCTGCACGCCCCTTCAACCAGGATTTAAATATTAAGTAATGCAGAAATTATTAAATATTTTTTTGACAAGAGAACCCAGCGATGGCCCTAATAAAATTTATATCCGTAAACGGCGATGTTCGCGAAGTCAACGCTGACTCTGGCAGTAATCTAATGCAAGTCGCACTAGACAATGGCATCGATGAAATACTTGGAGAATGCGGCGGCTCCTGCAGTTGCGCTACCTGTCACTGCTATATAGCTGAAGACTGGCTAGCTAAATCAGGGACGCCGGATGAAATTGAGCAAGAGATGCTGGAATGCGCCCTAGACCCAGCAAAAAATAGTCGCCTAGCTTGCCAAGTCAATATCAGCAATGAACTTGATGGTATGGTAGTACATCTTCCAGAATCGCAATATTAAATACCATATCATTCTCTCACCACTAGCATGCGCAGTAAGATCTTAATGGCAGGCCACAGATCCAATACTTCATTATTAGATAGGCCGTCATTTTTGAAGAAAACCTACACTCTGAGCAAGCTTCCAACTTCAATTTTGGTAGCTTCAGCCGATCACGCAATATCGCCTTTATAGTTTGCGACCTCTTCAGCGCCAGCACCCTCGATAATTCCATATTCTTAGTACCACCAACGGTGATACATAAAGAAAATATCCCAACATTACTTACCAAAAATTTTATGTCGAACCTATGAGATAATGCACCCGAACAGTCGTGCGTATCAATATGATTCATCTATTCGCTTGAGCTTTTCCATCAAGCGCTGCGCGAGCGAGAGCGTTAGCTCACTCGGGAAATAGGTATAGGTCTTTCCCTGCACGGAAATCCAACTAGCAATTTGATCAATGGAATTACCTCGACCACCTATCGCTAAATTGATCAATGAATCAATGCCAGATCTTGACCCGTATCCAAATATCAAAAAGTATATTGCGCGCGCAATTCGCCGTAATTCTTGATCGCTTAATAGTTTTATTTGTACAAAATCATGTGGTGCCTGTATTTCAGAAATTGAACCGCCCATCACTTCCATTCGTAAATCAGTGAGGTGCTGATTTAATACCTCTGAAGCACTTTCCAGAATCATGTTCGGATGACTAACATCAATATCTGCAAAACGAGACAGCAGCCAAGATTGAATGGCACCTTCATTATGTGATTCACGCCCAACACCAAGAATCGCGACCATATCATCGCTATGAATCGTTGATAGTTGACTATTAAGTACTTTTGCCAATGAACCTGCCGTTTCTTTTGTTAATGTTTTCATTATTCCACTCCCCCTCCCATTCGCTGTAACAGCAGCCGCTCAAAGGCCGAACCATCTTGACGGGTTAGATTGGGAACGTAGCGCGAGTAGACTTTAAATAACATCTCCGTACTGGCATGCCCCATTTGTCTCGCTATCCATTCGGGTGATTCGCCGGAGGCTAACCAAAGTGTTGCTGCCGTGTGACGGGTTTGGTAAAAACGGCGGTCTTTCATCCCGAGCAATTTCAATGTGGGCTTCCACACGCGCTTGTTTACGTTCAGAGGGTCTATCGGCGTACCGGCTCCGGTGCAGAACACATACTCACTAAGATGACCGGTTGCTCTTTGTTGCTCTTTAAGAGCTTGGTACACCGGTTCTGACATGTGGACTTCACGTTGCGAGCCATCGTTTTTGGTGTACTCCCGCCCCAAATGACTAAAGGTCTCCCGAACTAAGATTTCTCGCCGCTCGAAATCGATATTTCGCCACTTGAAGACCGTGGACTTCGCCAGTTCGCAACTCCGTAAAAAAGCGGACGGTAAAGTACGGTTTATAATCTGGACGAACATTGACAATAAACTTCTCAACTTCATCAAACGACAGCGGGTCGATATGCACCTTCTGCGTCTTGAGACGCTTTACGTTTTGCATCGGATTGGGAAATTCGTAACGATCAGCCCCCTCGGCAAGTATGGCACCCAGAATCTGCATAATTTCATTAACAGTTTTTGCAGAAAGCGTTCGCTTCTTCATACTGCCACCGGTCTTAGCGATATCAGCCCGAAACGCCAAACAGTCTGCTTTCAGAATCTGATGCATCTGCTTGTCAGCAAAGCGTGGTAACAAATAACCGTTAACATGTACCTTTGTGGATATCATGGTGTTCCTGCGCCAGACTGCGTCATTTTCTGCTAACCAAATTTCGGTGAACTCAGAAAAGGTAGGCGTAGCACGTTCTAGCACCGCTGCTGGCATTAAAGGCGCGGCTATATCACCTCCGCCACCCACACTAGGTACTACATCAACCGAAGCAGTCGATGGGCGGGCTCCAAACTGACTTGCCCTGTTACTACCTGGAAAGAACGTACCGTAATCAAATGTTCCCGCCACAATTTCACGCTCAATACGCTCGAGAACTTTTTCCATTTTACGGCGATTAGCTTTTGTATCCTTGAGGGTGGTTTGTTCCCGGCAGCGAGAACCCCGATAATTAAAATCAAAAAGAAGAGTTCCGGTTTCTTTTCTAACGCTAATCTTAGACATTGCAAACACCTCCCGAAGCAAGAGGAATTGAAATAAGATCTGCATTTGAAGCCGCAGTCATATCACGCTCAATGTTCTCCCAAATATAAAGAATCTTTCTGCCTCCAAAAGGACGGATATAGTGCGTTCCTTCGAATAAAACCGAATCCTTAAGGCAAGAACGAATTGTTGTCGGCTCGTAATGAATTCGAGCTGCTAGCGCATCAGTAGTAAGGTACGTATAACTCATGTATATTTCCTCTAAGTTGCCTATCCAGTCAAAAGTTAGCCTATACGCCAACTTGTTTGCAGGATATACGCACAATAAGACGCATGTCAACACATTAATTAGCTTATAGGCCAATTTATTAACATGATCAGAGTCCGTTTAAAGGAAATGCTTGCAGACAAAGAGTTTCGCGAGGGTAAATCTGCCACTATGGTAGAGATATCCGAGGCTACTGGAATTCACCGAGCGACACTTTCAAAAATTGGTAAGAATAGAGGCTACAACCCAACGCTCGACATTATTGATCGGCTTTGTGAGTACTTTGATTGTGATATTGGTGACCTTTTAGTGCGCTCTAACAATAGCGTGACAAGTGATGACTAACAGGTCAAATCAGTACTTTTTAACCTGAGGTAGAAATAATTTTTTGTCACAGATTTGTAAGCGCTCAACAAACCCCGCCCAATTAATTATTTGCAAACTCAGATAATGCACCTATAGTTTTCTACAGGCTCTGGATGAGTCTACAGCATGGAAGGTAATCTCAAGGATGAGGGGCAGCAAGGGATTGGATGGCGTTGCCAAGAAGGCGACTGCCTTCCTGCTACTTTTCTGTATTAGGCGTTTGCCCACGGCAACAATGCCTGTAATTCTTCGGTTGTTGTCATACTTGGTAATTGATTAAAGACTTTGCACAAATACACGTAAGGCTCAAGGCCATTGGCTTTTGCCGTTTCGATTAAACTATAAATAGCGGCGCTGGTATGAGCACCTCTAGGCGTTGCGCTAAACAGCCAGTTCTTGCGACCTATAACAAAAGGCCGGATGGCATTCTCGGCAAGGTTGTTATCAATATTCACGTCACCATCTTCCGTGTATCGAATCAACTTTTCCCAATTTTTATTGAGATAACCCAGTGCGGTACCCAGCAGGCCTTTGGGCAAGGTACTGTGTAAAGTTTTGTCCAACCACTCCCTAAGGGCATTGAGGATCGGAACGCTTTTGTCTTGTCGCAGCTGGTGACGGGCTTCGCTGCTCGCGTCCTTCGCCTGCTTTTCGATAGCATACAGCTTGGCAATATAGTTAATGGCCACATCGGCCTTGCCGGTGCGGGTAGTCTTTTTGTCTTTGGAGATAGCCGCCTTTTGGGCATCAATGAATTTACGGCGTGCGTGTGCCCAGCACCCCACATGGCTAATATCTTCTTGGCGGCCGACGGCATGGTAGCCTGCATAGTCATCGGTTTGCAGATAACCACTAAAACCCGTGAGTAAGTTCTTCGCCACGCTGCCAGCGCGACTCGGCGCATAGTCATACAACACGATGGGGTGATCTGGGGCGCCACTACGCCTGACCCACATATACGATTGGCTACTCGCGGGCCTGTCCGGTTCGTTTAATACCTGAAGCGGCGTTTCGTCGCACTGGATGATTTTGCCTCGGCGAAGCTCGTGATCAAGCTGGGTGATGAGTGGCGCGATCAATTCGCCGCTGCGCATCATCCAATTCGCGAGGGTGTTGCGGGGGATATCAATTTCCATCCGTTTGAAGATGGCTTCTTGGCGGTGCAGCGGCAGCGCATCTTGGTATTTCGCGGTAGCGATATACGCCAGTAGGCCTGGGCTCGCATTGCTCTTTGGAATGGGCTGTGCGGGTAATGCGGCGGTACATACTGTCGACTCACACGCTTTGCAGGCGTATTTCAGTCGGGCGTGTACTAAGACTTGGACGGTTGCGGGAATGATATCCAACTGCTCGCTGGTGTCTTCGCCAATATGCGTTAGCGCACAACCGCAGTCACAGACTTTCTCTACATCAGACAGGTCATGTTCGATACGGACGCGAGGCAAGTCAGCAGGCAACGATTTACGACCACGAGATTTGCGACGCTCGTATTGGATCGTTTCGGTTTCGGCGTCATCCGTGTTTTCGCTAAGGTCGTCTTCAGAAGCAGGCTCAGCCGCTTCGGCTTCATTAAACAGCTCGGCCTGTTCGTCCGACTTCTCGCTACTGGCCGCAAAGCGTTTATGCCTGAGTAAACGCACTTGCTCTTCGAGTAACGAGATGCGTTTATCCTTCTCATTGAGGCGAAGTTCTTTCTCAAACAGCAAAGCTTTGAGTGCAGAAATATCATCGGGAAGTGTGTTGGTGGGAGGCGGTGTCATGCTGTGTATTATATCAAAAGTGAGTCAGCTAACCGAATCAAAATACAAGGTTTCATGCGGTTTATTGCGCCAAATATCCAAGCCATCAAGCAAAAAGTTTAAGTCGCGACCATCGCGTAATTCATAGCCGGATTCGCATTGGCGAGGCCATTTAAAGCGCTGCTTTTCTAGGCGCTTATACCAGACCACAAAACCGTTTCGCTCCCAATACAGAAGTTTGATTTTATCCCGGCCACGATTACAAAATACAAATAGCACCTCCATCATCGGCGAGAGCGCCAGCTCGGTTTCAACCAGCGCGGCCAATCCGTTGATGGACTTGCGCATATCCACCGGAGCCATGTACAAATAGACCTCAACATGGGAGGTCGGCCGCAGCATCAGTTCGACTCCCGCAGGATATGTAGTACCACGGGCAAGACAACAGGCAAATCGTTGGCGGATAATTCCAATCGAACGCCCAGCGGCAAATTCATGATCATACGAGATGAGGTCGGCATACCGCCCAGCTTCATTAATTTCGCAGCCGGTTCTTTTGCGGGGCTCAGCCGATTACGCCAATAAGCAAAGTTGTGAAACTTGATCTCATGCTGCTTGCAATACGCAGCTTGAGATAGGTTGCTGCCTTGCCAAGCAGAGACGTGGTCTTGCCAGAATTGTGTTTTGTTGATTGTGTTCATGGACGACTCCTCAGCTTAAAACTGAAGAGTAAATCTACCGCGACGAAATTATTAGATGGGGTTTATTGAGCGCTTAC
>NZ_PQGG01000032.1 GCF_002915595.1 Zhongshania marina | reverse complement strand
GCGTTGAGGCTGTAGATTTTCTCTTAAAAACCAGTGTTTTTTGCTAAAATCAGGCATCTGATCAGGGAGTGATGACATGCCCAAGTTCAAGCCTTACAACTACAACCAAGATGCGATGGTTGTGATCAATTTTGCCGAGCAAATTCAGCCTGGTACCTTCGAGTTTACGCTGCACCATCTCATAGAAAATCATATCGATCTGTCAGTCTTCTACGACAAGTACAACAATGACGAAGGTGGTCGCAAGGCCTACGACCCGGCAGTGCTGCTCAAGATTATCCTCTTTGCTTATTCCAAGGGGATCACTTCCAGTCGGGAAATCCAGTGGCAGTGCGAGCACAATATTATCTTTAAGGCGCTGTCCTGCGATTCGGTACCCCACTTCACGCTTATTGCCAGTTTTGTTAGCAACTACCCCGATGCCATTGAAGCGGTGTTTGAGGAGGTTCTGCTGGTCTGTGACCAGCAAGGCTTGCTGGGTTTGGAGTTGCTTGCCATCGACGGGTGCAAAATGTCGTCCAATGCGGCGAAAGAGCACTCAGGTACTTTTGACGAACTCGCACAGAAATCCGCCAAACTCCGCAAACAGATTCAGCACCACATCAAAGAGCATCAGCGCCTGGATGCACGTAAACCCAACGAGAAGGTGCGCCAGCAACGGGCCGAGCAGGCCGCCAATACCCTGTTCAAGCAGTATAAGAAAATCAACGATTTCCTAAAGACAGCAGCCCCAAGGATGGGGCAAGGACAACGGCCAAAGGAAGTAAAAAGTAATATCACCGACAACCAATCCGCCAAAATGCTGACCAGCAAAGGCACGATCCAAGGCTATAACGGAGTAGCCACCGTAGATAAAAAGCACCAGATCATTGTGGATGCCCAAGCCTTTGGCGAAGGTCAGGAGCACCATACACTCAAGCCTGTTCTAGGCAGAGTCGAGAACCGCTTCGAGCGCTTAAACATCAATGCCTCCATCTACGGAAAAGGCTTGGTCATCACCGCTGACACTGGCTTTGCGAATGAAGCCAATAACGAATTCCTGAAGAAGAACCGGATTAACGCCTACATCCCCGACAATCAATTCCGTCAGCGTGATCCAAAATTCAAAGATCAGAAAGCCAAGTACGGGAAGCGCCATCGGGACACAGTGAAAGGCCAGAAGTCAGTCATTCCGGCCAGCGAGTTTACTCTCAATATTACAAAGAAAACCTGCCATTGCCCGACAGGAAAAGAGATGTGGCTGCACAGCGAAGGCACTACCACCGGCGGCAAACTCAAGCTCAGCTTTGAGGGCAGGCTCACCGACTGTCGCCATTGCCCAATTAAGACTGACTGCATGCGCAACCCAGCATCAGCCGATACACGGCATGGCCACGGTCGCCAAGTGGCCTTCACTATTGATAGTGGCAAGACGGCGACAGACTGGATGAAAAAGCGGGTCGACAGTGCCAAGGGCAAACTGATCTACAGTCACCGGATGTCTGTAGTGGAGCCAGTATTTGGTAACATCGGTACCAACAAAGGCTTGAACCGCTTCTCGCTGAGGGGCAAAGACAAGGTTCAAGGACAGTGGCAGTTGTATTGTTTAGTCCACAATATTGAGAAGCTCTCCCGCTATGGTCGAATCGGGTTATATTAGGCGGAACAAGGGCCATTTACAGCTCAAAGTGGTGCCTCAGAACAAAACGAAGCGGCTGATAGAAATCCAAAGGAGCAGGAAGCGTTGTGAAGAAATCCGAAAATAAGCAAGATTTTGAGGCGCGAGGAATCATGCGTTCTGCTAAATCAGAAAATCTACAGCCTCGTTGAGGCTGTAAAAAACCTATCAACTTCCATCAGTTTCGGTTTTTTAACCGTCCGCTTTCTTAGCAGCTCTGGCCATCGCTTTTTTCGCCCCAGTGCAGTTAGGTAGTAAATTTACTAATTCGATTAGCTAATGGATAGATCGGCGTCTTATTGCGCGAGCAACTCAACTAGCGCGGTCGCGGGGGCAGATAATTCAAATTCCGGTCGGTGGGCACAGCACACGCTAAGTTTGTCGGCTGAGGTGAAGTCCAGAATCGTAAAGCGTTTTAGAAATTCCTTATTGTTTAAGTAAGTTTGTCCCACGGTTGCAACTGCATCGGTGGCAGCGACTATTTCGCAAGCTAGTGGAAAATGGCCGATGATGTGGATGGGGTGATCTGCGGGGATCTCAGTGTCGCCAAAAAGGCGGTTGGTGATTTCCGGCGAGGCGCCGTCGCGCTCGGGCAGCACCAGTGGGAAATTTAGGATGTTCTGCTTAGATACTGTACGTTTCTTGGCGAGGGGGTGAGAGCGACGGGTAAAAAAGTAGGCGTCGAAAGGTTTTAGGGGAATAATTTTAAATTCGCGCTTTTCTTCAAGCGCCTGTGTGGGGCCGATAATAAGATCACAGTCCCCCGCGCGTAAGAGGCTGATGGCGCTGTCTGTTGCGAGGGATTTAATATCGACTTTTAGCTGCGGATAGCGACCCAGTAACTGCGGTAGGGCAGGGTTCATCAGGGTGATTAGTGGCGGCGGAGAAATGCAGAGCCGTAAATGCGATTCCCGATATGCTCTGAATGCTTTGGCATCCATGTCGAGTCTTTCTATGTCGGCAAGGATGCGCGCTGCGCGGTCAATGATGCTGCGTCCCTGGGTCGTGGCGACTACGCCTCTTGCGCGGCGCTCAAAGAGGGCGATGCCCAATTCTTTTTCGACCTCGGCCACCGTTCGCGTTAGGCTGGGCTGCGACACGTGAATGGCCGCGGCTGCCGCCGTCATCGAACCGAAACGATCAACCGCTACAATGTAGCGTAATTTGCTGCTGTTCAAGGTATACGTTTTCCGAATAGTGTAGGAAAAATAGTATTGGACTGAATAGTTGCAGCGTTGTCAAATGGACTAAATTCGCCTCTTAGAGAAAACAAGGAGCTACACCAGCATGTCTCCATATACTGAAATTACTGCAGAAATTAATAAAGCTGCTGCAGGCCCACAAATCGCGGCATTGTTTGATTTTGACGGCACTATTATTGCTGGTTATTCGGTGTTTAGTTTTCTTCGTGAGCAGGTGCGTCGGGGCGATTTAGCACCCTCTGAAATTGTTGCTACTGTAGAGGCGATTGGAAAATTTGGCTTAGGCCGAGCGGACTTTGCGGCACTGATGTCGCTTTCAGCACAGAGTATGAAAGGGTTGAAAGAGGATGATTATCTTGACGTTGCCCAGCTGATTTTTGAGCGAGATTTGGCGAAAAAAATCTATCCGGAATCCCGCGCTTTAATCGAGGCTCATATGCGCAAGGGGCACACGGTTGCGATTATTTCATCGGCCACGCCTTATCAAGTTGGGCCCTGCGCCAAGTATTTGGGTATTGAGCATATAGCCTGTAGCACGATGGAAGTGAAGGACGGGATCTTCACAGGTGAGCTTGGTGGCCCGCTGTGCTTTGGTGAGGGCAAGGTCAACGCTGCCCTTGATTTAGCCAAGGAGAAAGAGCTGGATCTAACAAATAGCTATTTTTATTCAGACAGCACCGATGATATTGAACTGCTGGAATACATCGGTAATCCTCGGCCACTGAACCCAAGTCAAAAATTGCGTGACATTGCAGAAACCCGGGGCTGGCCGGTTCGCACTTTTAAGCGTCGTGCAGGCAGCAATGCCCTTGGCTTTACCCGCAATGTTGCCACCAAATTGAGTTTAGTTGGATCTGCCTTGGCAGGCTTGCCCATTTGGGCCTTGACGGGGTCGCGGCAGGAGGCGAGGAATTTTGCTACGTCCTTATTTGCGGATGTTGCCGGTGCTGTTGCGGGTCTTAAATTAGACATTAGCGGCGAAAAGCATCTGTGGGTCGAGCGTCCTGCCGTTTTTATTTTCAATCATCAAAGCGATATTGATGTGTTGATTTGCTCTAAATTGTTACGTCGCAATTTTACCGGCGTAGGCAAAGCCGAAATTAAGCAAATGCCACTGGTTGGCGCGGCGATGGAAATGGCTGGTGTTGTGCTCATTGACCGCTCAAATAGTAAAAGTGCGATTGCCGCGCTAGAGCCGCTGGTGGATAGAATCAAGCGAGATAAAATTTCTGTGGTGATGGCGCCGGAGGGAACCCGAACCCATTCCAAAAAGCCCAAGCCTTTTAAGAAAGGTGCATTTCATATTGCGATGCAGGCTGGGGTGCCGATTGTTCCTATTGTTATTCACAACGCGATGGATGTGTCCCCCAAAGGTGATAGCTTGTATTACCCAGGCACTGTTGAAGTAGAGATTCTGGCCCCGATTAATACCAGTCGCTGGACGGTAGAAAACTTAGACAAGCAAGTAGCAAAAATTGAAGCGCTGTATAAAAAGACCTTAGATAAATCAACCACCGCCGCCTGAGAGAAGGCTTTATATATGTTGTAAAACGGCTACTTACAGAATACCGCGAGAGACATAATGGAACAGATTAAACCCCAAGACGCCCAGTTTCTTTATACCGAAACTGCTGATAATTTTAATCATATAACGCTTCTGCTGAACTTTGACGGCCCCGCAGAGGGCGAGAAGAAAGGCGTAGATTACGGCGCTTTGATAAAATTTTTACAATTAAAATTAAAGCCCCATCCTATTTTTTCTCAACGTTTGCTGCGACTGCCAGCCGAGCTAGATTATCCGTATTGGGTATATGACGAAGAGTTTGAACCCGATGCGCATTTCACCGTAACACCACTTACGGTGCTGGGCGATTGGAAGGCTCTGCGCGAAGAAGTGTGTTATTTGCACTCCCAGCCTATGGATATGCATCGCCCGCTTTGGGATATCACCATTTTCACCGGTGTAAATTGCAATGGCAGCAATAAGGGCGGCTTTACGATTGTTATTCGCTTACATCATGTTGCGATTGATGGCGTTGGAATGGTGAAATTATTGGCTAGCTTTGCGAGCCCGATTAGCGATGTTGATGAATCTGCATCACTAGATGAAAGTGGCGTAGAGGAGTTTTCATGGTCTAATGCTGCTGGACGAGCGGTAAAAAATAGGCTGCGTCACTCCGTCGATTTAGGCCGTACCCTGCTTAAAAGCACGGATTATGTAAGCGATTCTGCTCGGCGTTTTTTGCGCACCAAACCCTCTGAAAGACCACGGGTTTATCCTTGCCGATTTAACGCGAGTGTTGGCGGTGACAAGATATTTGATGTTGTTAGTGTCGATCTAAAAGTCCTTAGCGCTTTGCGCGGTCTTCATGCCGGCGCGACCATGAATGATGTAATACTCGCTATATGTGCCGGTGCGCTGCGGCGGTATCTTGAAAAACATCAGGAGCTTAATTCGCATTCGCTGGTCGCATGGGTGCCGGTTAATGCGCGCGGCTCAGGTGGCGCTAGTGATACTGGTAATAATCTAAGCGCGTTTACCGCACCGATATATTCAAACATCGCCGATCCCGCAGCGCGCTTGGCGAAAATTGTGGCGGCAACACAAAATGGTAAAGGCGGAAAGTCAGCGACAGGCCTGTTGTTGAGCGTCACAAAGAACCTTCCCGCAACCGAACAGTATTTGTTTGCCCGTGCTATTAATGCGACCTCAGCGGCGAGCTCGACCTGCAATTTGTTTGTTTCTAATGTGCCGGGGCCTGCTGAGCCAATTAGTCTTGCGGGGCATCGATTGGAAAGCTTGGGGGGCTTGCCGCCACTGGGCGAAGGTATGGGGCTGTTTATTGCTACGCCTAGCTATAATGGCAAGCTGTACTTCAATGTGATTTCAACGGCGAGTATTTTGCCGGATATTGAGTTTTTTATGGAGTGTATTGAAGCGTCTTTTACTGAGATGAAATCAAAGCTTTAAGTGTTTGTATATTTTATTAAAATTTTGCTTTTTTGGGGTTTGGCAAGGTATTTTAGCGAGAAATGCCTAGGGGCATTTTTGCAAGAGCCTCCGTTCTTACTATACTTATTTTAAGACGAATTTTTCTCGCCAAATATTATTTCAAACTGTTTTATTGGTGTTGACCTAAAATTGTCATCGCTAGCTGTTAAAACATCGTCCGTATTGGATTTGTGTTTAACGAGGCGATGTATGTTTAGGACGACTTTTTTTGCGCTTGTGGCTGCAACGGTATTGAGTGCCTGTTCTAGTCAGCCGGTGTTGGCTCCGGCACAGGCTAATTCTTCATCTAATCAATCCGCGGTTATTAGTTTTGGTTCCTGCCTGCGGCAATGGGCGGATCAGCCGGTATGGCAGGCAATTGCAGCTCAGCAATCCGAGGCATTTATTTTTGCTGGCGACAATGTCTATACCGATGTGGGGCCTTATTTAAAACAGCGTGTACCGCAGCGTATTCAGCAGGCGTATCGCGACTTGGCGCTGGGGGTGGAGTTTGGCGCTTTTTTAGCGAGTGCCGAAAAGTCAGGAACGGGTGTGTATGCCACCTGGGATGATCATGATTACGGCTTGAATGACGGTGGCGAAGAGTACCCATTTAAGTCTCAATCCAAGCAGTACTTCAGTGAGTTTTTCCAATTAAATCCAGCAGAAATAGGGGACTCAGCTAAGACGGGTGTGTATCACACCGCCTACGTAAAAGCGGCGGGATTACGCGTGCAGATGATTTTGCTAGATACCCGCAGTTATCGCAGTGCTTTGTTGCGGGATGACGATCGCAGTGTGTGTGCGCCAACGGGAATCGTCGCCAATAACAGCGAGCAAGCCACCATATTAGGGGAGGCCCAGTGGCAGTGGCTGGCCGGCGAATTACAGAAGCCCGCAGATATTCGCTTGCTGGTGTCGAGTATCCAGGTATTACCGAGTGAACATTGTTTTGAGAAGTGGGCGAACTTTCCACGGGAGCGGGAGCGCCTGCTCGCGCTACTCAAAAGCAGCGGCGCGAATGGCGTGATATTGCTTAGTGGCGATCGGCATTTGGCGGAAATTTCGCGGTTGAAAACAGAGGGTATGTATCCACTTTATGAGGTAACCAGTAGCGGTCTTAATTCAGCCATGGGTGAGCAGAGTCCGGCCGCCAGCGAAGTAAATAGTTTACGGATTCGCAAACACAATATTCTGGTCGACAATTTCGGCACAATTAAAATAGAGCGCAAGCCGTCGGGCACGGTGCTGGCATTGCAGATAAGGGATAAGCAGGGAAAGCTTGTTCAGCAAGAGAGAGTGCCACTGGCGGCCTTGAAATAATACCGCCAGTGACAGAACTTGAAGAAAGGCTTACTGATTGCTTGTTGGAATAAAAGGCAAGTCCACCGTGCCGCTGACGACGGCCGGTAGCGGCGGCTGAGCGATGCTAGCCAGGTGCGTAAAATAGGGGTGAAATCCATAGACCATTAGGCCAATGGTATCGCCCGCCGCAACGCTGTCAGAAACACCAATCATCTCTTGGGCTAGAAGGCCGCTGCCGCGTATGGGCAGAACTTGATCGTTTATCAAAGTAAAGTCACCCCCTGCAGCTGGCAGTTTGCCTAAGCCGATATATAAAAGATTAGCGTCGTCATTGCCTCCGCTGACGTTGAGCATGGCCAATGGAATGCCCGCTAGTACACCGTCTGTGTCCACGGTTTGCAGGGGAATAAATGTGCCCTTGGCAACGAGCTGGCTCAACAATTCACTGGGTAATAAATTAACAATATCGTCTAAATAATTAACCAGTGATGTGGGGTCTGCGCTAGCCGTTAATACCGCTGTTAAGGTGCTTATTGCCTCTAGCGGGAGTGAGGATAAAGTGGCAAGAACCGTGGGCAGTGGCAAAGATATAAGGAGGTCGACCACATTGCTTAAGCCGCCGGGAATAATTTGGGTTTCCGCAAGGTTGTTTAATGAGCCGCCGCGTTTTACCTCGCTGCTGGTAATGCCGGATTGTTTTGCGGTCAGGCTGAAGCACACATCAGGTATGGCGGCAGAGCTAGTACCTTGCAATTTAGAGGCGAGAAAATTCAGTGCTAAATCATCGCTTGCGTAGGTTTGGCCATCGCAGTAAAGGGTGCCTTCGGTGCCAAACAAAATTTGCCGACCCGCTTCTTGCAGCGCGGGTAATATATGGCCGTCGCGCTGAATAAATAAATGTGCTTCGTTGCCTTGTCCCTTCCAGCACTCGTAGTTTTCTACCGCTTCGTTAATGTTAAACAGCACATCGTTACTGCCCTGAATGAATAGAGCATCGGCGTTTGATAAGGTTCTGCCGTCGCTGCGTCCACCTTGGCAGAATGATAGTGGGCTATAGCTGCCCAAGCGCGCGACGGTTTCCGGATCTATTTCTCCTGTTGTGGTGGCGCCGATAATCGCTTCAAAAAGATAGGGTTCGAGTTTACCCATAGAGGCGACGGATAAAATATCTAACCAAATATTTTTGGGGGTGTTATTGGCATACAAGCTATAGGGTAGATTGCTCCACGTTGCCAAAGGCACAATTGCGTCGAAGCGATTATCGACGCTTGAGCACACGGTTTGAAAGCCGCCGCCGTAGGACAGACCAATGGCGCCAATCATTGGGTCGTCGCCGTCAAAGCTAAGGTTAACGAGGTTTTCTTCGGCCCAGTCGATGATTTGCGACACATTGCGGCAATCGACGTCGGGGTCCATTACCGTGATATTGCCTGTGGTTTCACCAAAGCCGCGCTGGTCAAAGCTGATCACATAAAAGCCTTTTTCTAACCAAGCGCGACGGGCGACATCGCCGGAAACATCATTGGTCAAAAAGGATTCAACAGGGTCTGGGTCTTCAAAGTTTTTGGCTCTAGACAGGCCAAAGCCGTGGCTGTGAAGGATCAGTGGTACCCGTTCACCCTGGGGGTTTTCTGGCACGTATACGGTAAATGCCACGGTTTCATCGTCAAAGCCGGTGAGGGTTTGGTCAAAATGGGCTTTGGTTTCTGGCTGGCCTGTATTGCTACCACCAGAATTGCCGCTAGGGCTATTGCCCGATGAGGAGCTGGAGCTACCGCCGCAGGCGGTGAGGCTGGCCGCAAGAAAAAAAGTCGCGAATTGAGTTAGCGGACGGTAATTGGGGAGCATGAGGTTGCCTCGTTGTTATAGTGTCGTAGGGTAGGCATTCATTGGGATAAAGCCGATGTTTCTACAATATACGTAAATTCAGAGGGCTCAGTATAATGTTTTCAGTGCAAATATTAAGTCTAAAACCATGAAAGATGTTGGTTTCGTGAGCTATTGCACTTAGTGGGAATGTTTTGCGGTCGCGCGCCAAAAGTTGGCGCGCGAAGATAGCGGGGGAGTTTAGCCGAGTTTTTTCGTGTCAATTGCGAAGTAGCGGTACCAAATACTGTGTTCCTCCTGTGGTGATTGCTTCCAGCCGTATTGGGTGGGGCGTGAATTTTCAATAGCGAGGGTGCCAAATAGCAGCCAATCGTAAATCGACAGGAGATTACACATATTCTTCGCTGAGTTTTTGCCCCGGGCATGGTGATGATGGTGCTGGGTAGGGAAGGTCAGCACATGACACAGGGCGTACATGGTTTTGCGAACCCATGCCCAGCGGTGGTTCAAAAAGTATAAATCGTAGTTCCAGTTCACATGGTTGTGCGCCGCCCACAGGCCTTTAAACACGGTGCCGTACAAAAATATTTCGGTCAGACCAAGGTAGAGGCAAATAAACTGGAACCAGAAGTTAGGCATGATGAACCAGAACAACCAGTGCTCAACAAAAGTTTGGGTGACGGTAAGCTCGCCCTTGCCGTCATTAGTGCCGGAGAAATGGTGGGGTCTGTGACCAATTTTGAAAAACTGCTGCAAATAAAGCAGTGGCTTCCAGCGCATGCGGCGGGCGTGGGAGAACCAGTGGGCACCGCCGTGAATAAGCTCTTCTAGACAAATATAAGCTATTAATACTGGCCAAAAATAGACCTCTTGCAGCCACGCCAGCCCGCCTTCAAATTGCGGTACCAGCACACTGCCAAGCCATGCTGTGGCAAAAACCAAGGCAGGACGCTGAACCGCAGCCAGTGATACCGAGGCAAGCACTGCAATGCCCCAATCTTCTTTGCTTTTTTTGCCATTGCTATTGCGGCCAGCTAAAAACTCCCACAGCGAGGCGAGGGCGATGAAGGCGATAACGGAAAGGCTTACGTATTTATCCATGATCTAGATACCGTGCTTGTTATTTTGTCGTTACAGATTAGCGCACTAGAATTATTTGTATATTAGATATTTAATATGTCTATTATCCATAAGAGTGATAATTATGATTAATTTGCGCTCAGTAGACCTAAATTTGCTCGCGAGCTTTGATGCTCTGATGATTGAAGGTAATTTGACCCGCGCATCCGACCGTATTGGTCTGAGCCAGCCGGCAATGAGCGCGGCGCTGCAAAGATTGAGGCTCACCTTTCACGATGAGCTTTTTGTTCGCAGTCGTCAGGGCATGATTCCCACGCCCCGTGCCATTGCCATATACCCGCCGATTCGGGAAGCGCTTGAATTAATTCGCGCCACCCTAGTGCAGGGTGATGACTTTGAGCCGAAGACGGCGGAGCGCAATTTCTCGGTGGCGGCAGATAATTATTTTGAGTCGGTGGCGCTGGGGCCGCTGATGGCTATGTTGCATAACAGTGGTGAGGGGCTGTCATTAGATACCCTGCCTTTGGAGCACGACTCGATTAGCCGTTTACAGCGTATGGATGTTGATTTGGTGGTGGACTACGTCAAGCCTGAAACTGACGCTATACAGGCCGAGCAAATATCTGCGGAGCAGCTAGTGGTGATTGCTCGTAAATCACATCCGCGATTTGCTGGGCGTAAGGGGCACACGCTGAGCTTGGATCAATATCTTGCAGAGGAACACGTGTTTCTTCCGCTTAGAAGTCGAGAGCGCAGCCAACTAGAATTGGCCTTGGGCGGCAGGGAGTTTCCTCGTAAACGGGCAGCTCAGGTGCAAAACTTTTGCAGCATGCTGCCGGTGGTTGCGGCGACGGATTATCTCGCAGTCATGCCATCGCGGCTGTATCACTTATATGCCGAGGCTTTTGATTTGCGATGGTTTCAGTTTCCGGTCGATATTGCGCCCATTCCCATTTGGATGATGTGGGCAAATAGTTTGCAAAATGATTCTGGTCATCGCTGGTTTAGAAATACGGTTAAGCAGGTGGCAGATGGATTGGCTGAGCATTAACTTCGTGCGATTCGACCTCGGCGGTGGCGCTTGTTATTGTCTGATTTTGGATATGAACGACAACATGATAGAGAGAAGCTCATGCCCGCTGTTTTGACCCATATTGCTATGCATGTTCAGGATCTAGATGCCTGTGTTGATTTTTATCACCACTATGCCGACATGAATATTATTCACGCGCGGCCGCATAAACACGGTGAGGTGAAGTGGCTGGCGGAGCGGGGCAAGGAAAAGGAATTTATTCTAGTTCTAATACCGGGGGGCAAAAATAGACCTCAGGACGACGGTGACTTTTCACATTTAGGTTTTGCAATGGAAAGTCGCAAAGCCGTGGATGAAATCGCCGAGCGCGCCCGCGCCGACGGTATTTTAGAATGGGCAACCCGCGAGGAGGAATATCCCGTCGGCTATTACTGTGGTGTTCGCGATCCCGCTGGTAACTTTGTTGAATTTAGTTACGGCCAACCGCTGGGGCCAGGTGCTGAAGATATTGCTTAATGAGCCCGAACAAATAGCAGAAATAATGAGTAAAGTATGAACGTAAAACTGGCAGATTACAGGGCGCCAAAGGATCGCGCCGCAATTGAAATGCTCATGGCAAATTACGCCTTAGACCCTATGGGTGGCGGTGAAGCGCTGCCAGAAGAGGTTCTGTCTGGCTTGTGCGATGCTTTAGCAACGCTCGCGAATGCGGCAACAATATTGATATACGATGGTGAGTCGCCAGTTGCTTTGGCGACCGCAATGCAGGGTTTTTCAAGCTTTAAATGTAAGCCGCTGCTAAATATTCACGATGTGATTGTACTGCCAGAATATCGTGGGCGGGGGCTGGCGCAGCGCTTAATGCAAGAGATTGAAGCTTTAGCTAGACAGCGCGGCTGCTGCAAATTAACCCTTGAAGTACTGCAGGGCAATAAGGCTGCACAGGCGGTGTATCAGCGCTGTGGGTTTGCTGCCTACGAGCTAGACCCGCAGCAGGGGCAGGCGCTATTCTGGCAAAAGGATTTATCCGCCAGCTAGGCCCTACGGTAATACGTTTGATGTGGTTATCGAAAGGGTGCCGCGTTATGCTTGGCCTTACATTCACGCTAAGGAAGGTATTTTATGAAAGGCAAAATTCTCGACTTCAATGCAGCAACGTCGCAGGGCGTAATCGCCGGTGAAGACGGCAAGCGTTATAACTTTAATGGCGCAGAGTGGAAAAGCGAAGGCAGTGCTAGCACTGGGCTGACGGTAGATTTTGTTGTTAACGGTGAAAGCGCCACCCAGCTATATTTGGATAAAACCGTCTCGTCTGCGTCTTCTAAGAAAATCGCCGCGGCTTTATTGGCATTTTTCTTTGGCGCTTTTGGTGTTCACAAATTTTATCTCGGCTATAACAAGCAGGGCGTAATCATGCTGCTGACCTTCTTGTTTGGCTTTATCTTGTTGGGCCTTCCCTCCATCGCAATCGGCATCATCGCTTTCATAGAATTTATTATATATATCACCAAATCAGATGATGACTTTGAGCAGACTTACGTTACGGGCCAGCGTCCTTGGTTTTAATGGTATATCAGTAAA
This sequence comes from Zhongshania marina, assembly GCF_002915595.1. Lineage (GTDB taxonomy): Bacteria > Pseudomonadota > Gammaproteobacteria > Pseudomonadales > Spongiibacteraceae > Spongiibacter > Spongiibacter marinus_B. The sequence continues at coordinate 4,424 of NZ_PQGG01000032.1, read as the reverse complement.
TTAATATGAGCTATAAACGCATTGTAGTATTGAGCGGTGCAGGCATCTCGGCGGAGTCTGGCATAAAAACCTTCCGCGCCGAAGATGGCCTGTGGGAGGAGCACCGCGTAGAAGAGGTGGCAACACCAGAGGGCTTTGCCGCTAATCCGGTCTTGGTTCAGCGCTTTTACAATGGTCGCCGCGCGCAACTATTAAGCGACGCTGTAAAACCTAATCCTGCACATCTTGCGCTAGCAAAATTAGAAGAGGTTTTGGGGGATGGCTTGCTTGTCGTCACCCAAAATATCGACAATCTACACGAGCAAGCGGGCTCAAAAAATGTCATTCATATGCACGGCGAATTGTTAAAAATGCGCTGTGCCTATACCGATATTGTCTACCCAATATTGGGAGATATCAGTGTGGATGACCGCTGCGAATGCTGCGGTATGCGCGGTGCATTAAGACCCCATGTTGTGTGGTTCGGTGAAATGCCTCTGCAAATGGAGGAGATCTACGACGCCATAGAAGGCTGTGATTTATTCTTGGCGATAGGCACCTCTGGCAACGTCTATCCCGCCGCAGGTTTTGTGCGTCACGCCGCCATGTCGGGCGCGCATACAATGGAAATAAATTTAGAACCCTCAGCGGTGGAATCAGCATTTGCCGAGCATCGTTATGGATTGGCGGGGGAGGTCGTGCCGGCTTTTGTTGCGGAGCAACAAGAGGCTCATGACCTCTTGTTGCCAAATGTGGGGAAGGTTTAGACGTGGATACCTTTGAGTACCGCAGCTAGTGCTATTTGCTCAGAAGAAACCTCGGTCTTGTTCTCTTCGCCGTCGCCTTTAGCGGCGGATGAATCTGGGAAGGTACGGAAAACCGTGTTCATGATGATTTCTACGGCCTTGGGCATAATTGCGTTAAGTGCCTGCATGGTAATGCCAAGGCCAGTCGCGATGCGTTTCGGCCTGCGAATAATGGCATTGCATATCATGTCTGCGGCTTCGTCTGGCGACAGGGTGGGCACCGAGTTGTAGATTGAGGTTGGCCCAATCATCGGGGTTCTGACCAATGGCATATTAATCGTTGTAAACGCAATATTCCGGTCAGAGAACTCGGCTGCTGCGGCTCGTGAAAAGGCATCTAACGCAGATTTTGATGCTGCGTAAGCCGAGAAGCGTGGCGATGTACCAACAATAACGGCAATCGATGAAATATTGATCACATGCCCCGCTTTGCGTTCTAGCATCGACGGCGCCAAGCCCATAATTAAGCGAATTGCGCCAAAGTAGTTCAGCTGCATGGTGCGTTCAAAATCGTGGAAGCGATCAAAGGTTAATTCTAGCGAGCGCCGAATCGAACGCCCCGCGTTGTTGACTAGCACATCTACCTGGCCATGATTTTCTAGCAGGGTTGCGACCAATTTGTCACAGGATGCTAAATCGGATACATCGCAGCTGTAGGCATAGCTAGTACCGCCTTTTTCTGCAATTTCTTTTTGAGTTTCTTCCAGTTTTTCGAGTGTGCGGGCAACCAAGATCACCTTGCCGCCGGCTGCGGCGAGTTTGATTGCTGCGGCTTTACCAATGCCCGAAGAGGCGCCGGTAATTACAATGACTTTATCTTGCACATTGCCGCGTAGCGAGCGGTCTTTGAATAAGTCGGGGTCGAGATTGCGCTCCCAGTAATCCCAAATTTTATGTGCGTAATCTTCTAAGGCCGGTGGAGAGATGCCGCTGCCTTTCAGGGCTTTGAGGGTGTCTCTTGTATCGAAGCGGGTCGGCATATTCATAAAACCGACCGCATCTTGCGGTATATGATAATCCGCTAAAATGGCGTTTATGATTCTGCGAACCGGCGGCAGTCCTTTTAATAAATTGAGAATAGAGGCGGGAATAAACGCAAACATTCGCATATCTATACGCAGCGCAAAACGTGGCGCGTGAGCAGCTTGCGAGAAGATATTTAATACTTCACCAACTTGCTGTGATTCTGGGTTAACCAAGTGGAAGCAGCGCCCGTCTAACCCAGCTTTATGGGACAAAAAGTCCATCGCGTCTGCAACATAGTCAACCGGGACAATGTTCATCTGTCCGCCCTCTAGGCCGATCAATGGCACCCATTGCGGAACACGGTTGCGGAGCTTTTGAAGCAATTTGAAGAAATAGTACGGGCCGTCGATCTTATCGATTTCACCGGTTTTTGAGTCCCCCACAACCATTGCAGGTCTGTAGATGCGGTAGGGGATTTTACATTCATTGCGCACCAATCCTTCTGACACATGCTTGGTGCGGAAGTAGGCGTGGTCTAGGCCTTTGGCCTCTTCGAACATATCCTCTCTAAAGGTGCCTCGGTACAGACCGGCTGCGGCAATCGAACTGGCGAGATGGAAGCATTTTGCGTTCATGGTCTCTGCCGCCGCGATGGCGTTTTTGGTGCCTTCTACATTGGCGATTTCTTGGCTTGCCGCGTCGGCTTTTAAATCGTAGATCGCAGCTAGGTGGTAAAAGTGTTTAACGGATCCTTTGAGCGTCGCCATGTCTTTGGCACTAATACCAAGACGGGGTTTAGAGAGGTCACCGTTAATAGCGACTAGGCGGTCGCTACTTAGCCCTGTTCGTTCCAGAAGGTCTTTATATTTTTGCTTTGAGCCTCGGCGCACTAAAACATAAATAGTGCCTTTGCGTTTTGCGAGACGTTCGATGAGAAAGCGACCTATAAAACCGGTACCGCCGGTGACAAAATAGCTCATGGTGTATCTCCAAGTTTCTTTAATTCTTTATGTTCGTTGCTTTGTTATTTTTTCGTTTTAGCAAGTGTTGACGGAAAAACGGCCTCTTCAAGGTCGTCAAAGGCGTCGTGTATATAATTGCCGAGCACCTCAAGATTTGGCATGGCGGTGGTGGCAACCAAGCCAAACTGTAAGCGGCCGTCATAACTGTATAGCGTAATATTGAGGTGGTTGCTCGGTGTTAAGGCGCTAATCGGGTACATTTCTTCTAATTTTGCACCTTTTAGATATAGCGCTTTAGCTGGTCCAGGTACATTGGAAACCAAGGTGTTGCCAAGTGGTGGCAGTACGTCACCGAGTTTTAACGCTTCGCCAATAAGCGATACGCCGCCGAGTAACACCGTGTACGCCATAACGGACGCCGGCGGTACACCGTCGATTTGGTAACGAACATTGCGGAGGGTAAAACCGATTTCCCGCAATCTTTCATAGGGGTCAGTGGTTTTGCTGGCAAGCTCGACGAGTACGATACCAATTTTATTGCCGAGGCTGTCATCGCCGCTTTGGCGCAGATTTACCGGCATTTGAATGGTGATGGGCTCGTTAATATCGGTTCCGCAATCTTGCAAATACCGATGCAGTGCACCGTCAATACAGGTTAAAGCAATATGATTGAGGGTAGAGCGAGTGAGTTTGCGCAGGCGATGTACGCGCTCCATATCAACGGCCGCAGTGGCAATTTGACGTCCAGCGCTGACTTGTCCAGTTAATGGCGTAGAGCTATTAGCTTTAAATGGTACGGCGACAGCGTTTTTGGTCAGGTTTAAGGTTTCTAAGGCCAGCTGTGCGCTGAGCTTGGTCAGGCCGGTGAGTGCTTTTACATAATCGCTAGAGCGGCCGCCGAGCTGAGTTAACATCTTCATGATGGAAATACTGTCAGCGGTATTTTGCAGTCGCTTCTGGGGTAGGACCGACCATATGGGCGTAACGGCTTGGGTTCTTGCAGATTTGCTAAGGCTATTCACCAGCCATGACGACATGGTGACGCCATCCGCATAGGCGTGATGAAGTTTGGTATAAATTGCAAAACGCTGGTCGTCTATGCCTTGAATGACATGCATTTCCCACATGGGGCGAGCTCGGTCCATGCGGCTGCTGTGTAAATCACCAATCAGCTCATAAAGGCTTTCACGAAAATCCGTGCCGTCTATGGTGTGGAAGAAGATGTGATTACTAATATCGAAATCTAGGTCGCATTTCCAGTGTGGCGCACTAAAGGCCGAAAATTGAATGATTTGATTAAACGGCGCGCGAATTTCATCTACATTACCCGCGTACTCTTCAACAACCTGCTCAACATAATTCGCCGGCGCTTTTGCTGGTTTGCGAAACATTAGCAGTCCGCCAACGTGCTTGGGGCTCGCGTCGGTTTCGGTTAGAAAAAAAGCTAAATCCATTACTGAAAGTTTCGCCATTTGCGTCCACACCCTATGATTGCAACTATTTGATATATTTAGCGTTGTTATGTCGTTTTGCGCTGACGAAGCGTAAGCTACGTTGTTGAATACAAGATTAGTCTATGTCCTAATGTTTTTATTGGCTATTGCCGATTTTTTTGTAAATCATAATTTTCGGTCAATTGTTTAGTATTTTTACCCGTAGTGCATTTAGGAAGGAGGTAAGTTACTCACCCTCATAAAGAGGTTATCATTAG
>NZ_PQGG01000031.1 GCF_002915595.1 Zhongshania marina | reverse complement strand
CACCCGCTGCCACCATTGGGGATTATCAAGATACCACTGCACGGTTTTACGAATCCCTGACTCAAAGGTTTCTTGTGGCGTCCAGCCCAGCTCACGCTGAATCTTGCTGGCGTCGATGGCATAGCGCACGTCGTGCCCTGGGCGGTCTTTAACAAAGCTAATCAGGTCTTTAAAACCCTTGCCGTTTGCACGGGAGTTTGCATTCTCTGGCGCTAGCTCCTCGAGTAACTCGCAGATGGTTTCCACCACCTCGATATTGCGCTTCTCGTTGTGACCGCCGATATTGTAGGTCTCGCTCAGCCTACCCTCGCTCACTACCTTGAACAGTGCCCGGGCGTGGTCTTCTACATAGAGCCAATCACGAATCTGGCTGCCATCACCATAGACTGGCAGGGGCTTGCCGTGCAGCGCATTGAGAATAATGTGGGGCACTAGTTTTTCTGGGAAATGATAGGGGCCGTAATTATTGGAACAATTGGTGACGATAATCGGCAGGCCAAAGGTACGCCCCCACGCTCTCACCAAATGATCGGAACTTGCCTTGCTCGCGGAGTAAGGCGAACTGGGTTCGTATGAGGTGGTTTCGGTAAAGAGATCGGTCGTGCCGTGCAGATCGCCATACACTTCATCGGTGGAGATGTGGTGAAAACGAAAAGCCGCTTTTTTATCGCCCTCTAGTACCTGCCAGTAGCAACGTGCGGCCTCAAGCATATTGTAGGTGCCGACAATATTGGTTTGAATAAACGCACCGGGGCCATCAATGGAGCGATCAACATGGCTTTCTGCCGCAAGGTGCATCACAAAATCAGGTTGATGCTGAGCAAACACCGCATTGAGTGCGGCTAAATCGCAAATATCTAGGTGAGCAAAAGTGTAACGCTCTGAGCTTGCAGTATTGGGAAGCGATTCCAAATTACCCGCATACGTCAAGGCATCGACATTCACTACCGACACATCGGTATCTGCCAGTATGTGGCGAACCACGGCGCTACCGATAAATCCGGCACCGCCGGTGACCAAAATTTTCATATTCAAATATTAGCCAAAATCTAAGAATCTAGTGACCATGGAAACTTTACGATAGCCCTTTTATATAAAACATAATCGACTTGGCAGATTGGGTTTCGGAACGTTGTACATATTGCAGCCACTTTAATATCTGCTTGAGGGAATACTTCTCGAACCAATGATTCAACTGTAACCATTGTACTCCCAGAATCAACTGCATCGTCCACAATCAAAATGCTATTAGCCGAATCATTAAACTCAAAATGACCATCAACTATTATCGCCTCCCGCTGTTCAGCCGATCGTCCTTTAAGCAAAAAACTAAACTCTCTATAATAAACTTCTAAAATTCTTACCGTATTAGCAAACCATGACGGAAATAGCGAAACAATCTTCTCTAGCTTTAACTTTGTTTTCACTTTAGTCCCAGCTCTCTGGGCCTTAACGTGCACTTGAGGTAACCCACCTAACAATGTCATAGACGTCACCACATAACTCCCTCCACGAGCTATTCCAACAACAATATCTGGCTTAAATCCACTACTAATCACCTGCTCTGCCAAGCAAGCACATAATTCATCAAATTTGCTTACGGATCTTGCATCTAAGACCTTCATCAAATTACCCTTCAATAATCTCTAAGGAAGCACCAAATAATGCCTGGTAAGCACTACGACTAGATTCAACAGGGTTGCACAAAAAGACTTTCATCGCATTCCTTGCTAGTGGAAAATCATCAACACTATCTGTAAAAAGGGTATACTCTCTATCACCAAATCGTGACTCCTTATCAGCTAGCTTATTAACCCCGAAATTATTATAAAATACGCCCTCAACAAAACGAGAACTAACAACACCAACATCATATTGAAATATTTTTTTTACATGTTTCGCATAAACAGATGGCGCAGCCGTATAAATCACCACTTCGTCATACTCTTGAATTTTCTCCATAACCGGTGCACTAATCAGAAGCCGCATACTTTCCCAGAACTGTTCACACAATACATCTGGAACACTCAAAGCCTCCAATCCAGCCTTAAATTCCACGTGACTTAAAGTGCCCAATATTTTCCTTTTAAATAAAAGACATACAACTTGAAAAAATACACCCCTGCCAAAAAAAAACGTTTTCCGCAAAAGAAATAATGACCATGCAGGAAAACTATTTCCTTTCAAGATAGTTCCATCAAGGTCAACTAGCGCCAGTCCCGCCAAAACGGACCCCTCCAACGATAAAATATAAGAAAAATATTTGGAATATCGTATTTAAATTTAGAAAATTATTAGCAAATATTAGAAATGACAAGCATTGAAAGCATACGATAAATGATAAAAATCCAGCTACAGACCTAGTAAAATTCAAAAAAAAGACCGTAACCCCATAAAACACCGAAGACGACAAGAACACCCCAACCGCTCCGAATGATTCATAGAACTTTACGAATCCCGTACCTACATTAAAAGAATCGGATATTTGATAGTAATTATCAAAAGCTAGCTCTCCGGAATAATTAGCTCCCGGAAAAAAAAACTCTCTTATAGAATCTGTGGGGAGCAATCCACCAAGGAAGCTAAACGAATATGTAGCCGGCAAACTTAGCTGCATTGCATTAACTAAATTCGCTAAAGGCGTAGTAACGTAGATATAAAACCAAAGTAAACCTGTAGGCAAAAACTCAGGATACTCTACTTTAAGGCGAGAAAGACCAATTATTACATTCCGCCCAGTCCGAATATCACCAATAACACCAAACAGTAGAACGCCAATCACTCCACAGCCAATAACTACCAACTTGGTTTTAACGGTTCGATCAAACATAAGCAACATTAGTAGCGCCTGAAAAATGGTCACCATTATCATTTTTCTAGAAACAAATAGAGCAAATACTATTAAAATCATTACGACCGCCGCCAGCTTAAACTTTTGACGCTCTCCGGCCAAATACACAAAAAACCAACCCGTCGCTAAAGTGGCACCAAGAGACAATACCATTCCGTGCAGGGACGGAATACCAAAGGCAAAATGCGAAATTGACCTACCAAGTGCCATCGAAAGCAAAGGAACGTAACCCGCGTACAAAAACTCGACCAATGCAAGAATCACGAATAAAAATGTTAACCATCTTAGCCTGCGCTCAACTTTATATAAACAACAACTGAATCTGTACCCTGCTCTGACTACATTCAAAGACGCCATAGAAAAAATCAAAACAGCAGCCAGCCCTCCCGTCGCAATCAAAGCTAAAGCTAAAAAAATCCCTGTTAAACTTATGGTATTAAACAACGTCGTTATTGGAAAAAATATCATTAACCCCGCAACACTTGCCCATACTCCAGCAGTAACCCAATATACTCCCCATTGACTTATATCTATATGAATATCAGTGTATTCGTAACGACTCCTCACTTTATCAAACCCACTATGACTCTAATGTAATATGAAAGTAAAAATCGCAGATATGTAAACGGATTCTTCTTATATATCGAAATATATTTTCGTAAAATGGCTTTTCTTGCTAAAACCCCAGAATGGTAATTTTTAGTAATACTGTCTGACTGTACATAAGCAACAGCCAATGGCTCTTCTAAAAACAATCCGTCATATTTTTGAAATAATCTAATGGCTATATCCCAATCTTGAAATCTAGGTAAATTCTCATCAAAACCACCAATACTCAAAAATGCGTCTCGATCAACCAAAAGAGTTTGAGTGCTAACTTTGTTTTTATATAGCTGGCCGAAATCAATCAATGAAGAATCACCGCCAACCAACACAATGTTATCACCTGCTTTATATACATTGTTTGGATAAATTATAGGTGGGTGCCCCGCTTGAAGACGAATAAAGCTTGAAAAGCAAAATTCTGCCGACTTGGCACACAACGCTTCCACCTGTCGCCTAAGTTTATTCGGAAACCAAATATCATCACTATCCTGAAATGCCACAAAGTCTCCCGTAGCATTCTGTACGCCCAAATTTCTCGCATAGCAAGCCCCCTTTCTACCGCCAGTAGAAATTAAACGTACATTTTCCGGATAGTTGGAGTTCTCAAAATCAACAACAGTACTATCGGAAGATCCATCATCCACAACGATCACCTCAATAGCCGCGTATGATTGGCACAGCACACTATCAATTGCCCTAAACAATAGCTCTTGTCTATTATAAGTTGGGATCACAACACTAATTTGAAAAGATTTATTACTCATGAAGCTACCCATAAAATTCAATTAACAATCCAGCTGTAATACAATTTCATTCGACTCACCAAGTTCAAAATCCCGCAACATCTTTAGCGACTTCCTTCAATAAATTCTCACTCGAATACTTACCTTTTACTAACCTACCAATGATTAAGATAATTCTATGGAATAAAGCCTTTTCTCGCACCTCATGACGTTCTTTAAGGTCCGACAGCTCCTTACTCTTAATTCTATAGAGCATCGAAATTTCAGATTCACCAACCTCATTCACAACCGAAATAAGCTCTTCCAGCCTAGCTACAAACAAATTCAATCCTTCAATCTCAACACCCCGGTTACTTCTTCGATTACTGATAAAAAACTTCAATAAATGATTCAAAAAAACATCTAGTCTTGTTACTTTAGTCAGTCTATTAGCAATAAATTTAGATTCATTATTTTCGTGACGCCGGTATAGCTGAAGAACTTTTCTTTCGATTACTCTCCTATTCATTCCAACAGCAAACCCCACAATCCAATCATCATGCGCTGGATAGCTAGCTGGTATCGGCAAGCAGATATCAAGCAAATTTCGACGAATTGCACAGCAGCACCCCATAACAAAGGTATCTAGTGACAGCCCTGCTGATTCAATTTGACCGATCTTTGTCAAGCGGAGCTCATTCAGGTCTTTGTCAACAAGCGCTGCGTCATTCATAATAATCATTGCACGTGAATTTTCTTGTGCAACAGCTTCCATACAAGCTATTTTACCCGGCAACCAGACATCATCTTGATCACTTAGTAGCACTAATTCGCCCGTTGTCTTCATTAATGCAGCATTAAAATTTCTGCAATAACCTAAATTTTCCACATTCTTATAAAATTCAACTTTAAACGGCGCTTTTTTCGCGAATTCTTTAACAATAGCTTCTGTTTCATCCGATGAACAATCATCACTAATAATTAACTCATCCGGCTGTCGACTCTGCTCAATAAAACTTTGAAGCTGCGCAGACAAATAACCACCACCGTTATATGTCGCCATAGCTATTGATATTTTCATATATCCTCAAAAAAAATTAACGTAATCAATATTATAAATTTTTCTTATTTTCTCTTCGGTATCTTGCGGCAAATCAACCCTATTTGCCGTACTATTAATCACAGGAAACTCCCCCTTTATCGGTGGACAAAGAGATACTGAAGCGAAGTCATTTAAGATTGCTTTAATTTCCGCCAACTTATAAATTCTATCTACAATAACTACCCTCTTATCTTTTGCACTACACACATAACTAGATTGTGTATGAAAATGAAAAAGATCATTATTACTATCAATATCAATATCACAAATGTAATCGACAAACTCTTCAATAGACCTATTTTTTATATATTTTTCATATATTTTCCGATCATTCTCCGAACGCCCACCCTCGCCCAAATAAGCGTAAGCAGACACAAATCTTGCAATAGGCTCCCTTACACACGCGAAAACAAAACTACTTTCATATAATTTTGGATCTAAAAGCTTTACATCTGAGGCCCGTACATGATGTACGGTGTGCCCATACAGAGTCATTCCAATTGACTGCCCTGCATTCTTCGGAATATGAATAAAAATCGTTTTTGTAAACCGGAAACTTCTCGGACAAACAGGCACACCAATCACTCGATGCTTGATAATTTTCCGAAGATTCTTAATCAAAACCTAACCCTCACTAATATTAACACGTGATTACAACGTTCATTGTCTATCATACGTTCAAGAACAAAACGGCACCAAATCAGATACTTATAAATTAAGCATGATTAATAAACATCACCACCAATAAAACCTTTAAAAATAGTTTTAAATACAATCTTCAAATCCATCCAAACCGACCAATTCCGAATATAAAACAAATCGAATTCAATCCGCTTTTGCATTTTTTCGAGGGTATCAGTCTCACCACGCCAACCATTCACCTGTGCCCAACCTGTAATACCAGGCTTGACCAAATGACGCTGCATGTAGCCACTGATTTGATCGCGGTATAATTCATTGTGAGCAACCGCATGGGGACGAGGGCCAACAATACTCATTTTGCCCTGCAATACGTTGATGAATTGAGGGAGTTCATCAAGCGAGGTTTTTCTAATAAAAGCACCGACTTTGGTAATGCGCTCATCGCCCTTTGTGGCTTGCATAACTACATCGCCGTTGTCGCAGGCGTTCATAGAGCGGAACTTCCACACCATGATTTCTTCGCCGTTAATACCGTAGCGGCGTTGCTTAAAGATCACTGGGCCTTTAGAGGTAAGCTTCACTGCTGCCGCAATAAATAACATGGGGATGGCAATGATGCATAAAATAATGGAGCTTAGCACCACGTCTTCGGTACGTTTAATTACGGCATCAAAGGAATCGAAGGGGGTATCGTAAACACTGACTACCGGCAAACCACCAATTTCTCGGCTGCGGGCGTTGAGCATTTTAAAGGTGAATACGTCAGGCACGATGTGTACGCAGCAGGAGCTATTGGCCAAGTAATCTACTAGCTCTTTAATGGTTTCTTCTTCGCGCATGGGTAGGGCTATATAAATGTCGTCAAACTCACCAGCGCGAGCTTGCTCTTTTAGGAGTTCGATATTACCCATTACTTGGAGCTGTTCTTTTTTTAATGGGCGACTACCAATACTGACGCGGTTGTCGTAAAAGCCTGTAATGTTCATACCCATCCACGGGCTTTGCAGTATGCTTTGGGCCAGCGTAAGGCCTGGTTCTTTGGCGCCAACAATTGCTACTTTGCGGGTATTTACCCCTGTGCGGCGCATTTCTCGCAGTACTATTCTTGCCGACACACGGTAAAAGCTAATGGCCACTGGCACGGCTAAAGACCACGCTACCATTACCCCGCCACCGTAGGATTCGTTTAATTCAAATACAAATACCACACTGAGCAGCGCGCCCATGACCACTAACCATGTTAAGAACACAGTTTTTACTTCGTTTAATAAGGATTGGCCACGCCAAGAAAAATACAGTCCGGTCTTGTGAGCGCAGACGTGGTAACAAAGAGAACTGACAAAGGCGGCGGCTTGATAGCAAATTTCCCAAGAGGCATCAGCCACATTGACCAATACCGCCAATAGACCCCAGATTAATAAAACGTCTGTAAGCTGATGTATGCCGACAAGCATAGACTGGTGCTGGCGGATAAAACCACCGGATTGCACTGAATGGCTCGCACTTATCTGTTTGGTGTTCACAGCAACTCCCTCGCTAGGAATTTGGTCTTGGTACTAAATTGAAAGCGGGCAATCCTTTGACGGCCTTCGTGTCATTCGGGCGTTCGACTGCGAAACTTCAATAAAGCTCCGCACATGCAGGCATTTTACCTTGTAGGGCATTTAAGCTTAGTCGCTATTCAGCAATTTGCACTAAATAAGCACCGTCGCCCGCGATAGGCGCGCAATTTTGCGCCAATTGTGGGCACTTTCCAAGTGTAACGCGCCCAAAATGCCTAGCATTCACAGGAAGAAGTCCCATAAACGCGCACTGTAGCGCATTTATGTTACAGCTAATCAACTGCTACCGTTGGTAACGCTTAGATTTTAAGCTAGCTGAGCAAAGGGGGTTGTAGCAATTTGTGGGCCAAGGTGGGTGTGTTTAGGTTTAGGTTTAGGCCGAGCCCTTCGCGGTCGGGCGAGGTGAATGTGTTCAGATTTAGCCCGAGCAATCGCGGTCGGCGCCCGCTCCTACGGGGGTGGTTTGTAGGAGGCCGCGCCTGAGGCCGATGGAATTACGTGTAAGACCCAGCCCAAAACCATCGCGGTCAGAGCCCGCTCCTACGGGTGATCGTACGGTGATTTTTGTAGGAGGCCGCGCCTGAGGCCGATGAATTACGCTCAGATTTTGCTCGAGCTATCGCGGTCGGCGCCCGCTCCTACAGGGGGGGTGGCATTGTATGTTCGTGGTGGTTTTGTAGGAGGCCGCTGGCCCAGGCCACCTTCTCTTGCGATGAAGCCGCAATTCACCTTGTCTGAGGCCGATGAATTGCGCTCAGATTTTGCTCGAGCTATCGCGGTCGGCGCCCGCTCCTACATGTAATAACGATAAACTATTACCTTAACTTATTTGTCACACTTTTGGTGTTAGGGTGGCTCGGTTTGTGCTTTAGTGCGCTAAAAGAGCGCTGGTGTGACGATTGCAAGATCGTTATGATTGCGTCTTTATGTATTTTGCGCATAAACAGTAGAGCCGTGCTTTACAAGGAAGCTGGCCGTACGCCAAGGGATGGAGCTGCATTTATTGTTTACTTGCCTCTCCACGTACGTCGCTGGCGAAGGTCGCTATTTAATTTTGATTCGTACCTGGTGCGGTCTCACAAACCAAGGTATACAAATACCGCAGCAATGGAACCATCTGCATGAAAATCTTAAAATTAAGCCTTTTAATTACCTTATTTGCCAGCACCGCTGCCTGTACGATTGTACCCGGCAGCCATATGAGCTCTTTTAAGTCAGTGGTATTTGACGACACCCCGAGCAGCTACGCCTCTGCTAAGACCAAAACCCGTCATATTCCAATTAATGCCACTGTGCTCAGCCATTTAAATGCCGTTGAACCACGTGAAGCAGCGCCTAATTTAGCCCTGCAGCAACAGCTTAAAAAATATAACTACTATATTGGCCCCGGCGATGTCTTAACCATTACGGTATGGGAGCACCCAGAGCTGACCATTCCCGCGGGTTCTTTTAGAACCGCAGCAGAAGGTGGTAACGAGGTTAAGGCCGACGGCACGGTGTTTTATCCTTATGCGGGCAATATCTCTGTTGCGGGCTACACCACCAATGAGGTTAAGCAACTACTGGAAGAGCGCTTAGGCTCGGTAATTAAAAGACCGCAAATAGATGTACGCGTCGCTTCCTTCAACAGCCAAAAAGTCTATGTGACTGGCGCGGTTAATCAACCCGGTATAATACCTATTTCTTCTACGCCGCTGACCCTTGTCGATGCCATTGAGAGATTAGGCGGGCTAACAGACACTGCCTCTTGGGGTACGGTAACGCTAACCCGTCACGGTGTTGCCAAAGACATTTCTTTACGCGCCTTATACGAAGATGGTCGCTGGTCTGAAAATGTGTTGCTGCAAGACGGCGACTTAATTCACGTGCCACGTAACGATGCCGACAAGGTCTTTGTACTCGGCGAGGTGAATCGCCCTAGAAGTTTAAATATGTCTAGAAACGGCACCAGCTTGGCGGAGGCATTGGCCGAGGCCAACGGCATAAACGAAAACCGCGCCGATGGCCGAGGGGTGTATGTATTGCGCAACACCGGCATTAGCAAAAACGAGGAAGGCGCACCGGTTTACGAAGCAACCATTTACAACTTAAATGCCGCCTCCGCGATAGGCTTTATGCTGGCAGACAAGTTCCCACTTGAGCCCCGCGACATTGTCTATGTGTCGCCGGCACCAATCTCCCGCTGGAACCGCTTCTTAAGCCAGTTGCTGCCGTCTATCGTGGCCACAGACAATATTACTGACATAGAAAGTAACTAATTACATCTGAGTGCGGTTGGGAACACCGCACTCAGATGCTTAAATTATAGAGTACGCCACCGCTGGGCCGCTTACGCGGGAATACGCGCTCTCTACCATGATTTAAATTTTTACCAAAATTCGGTACTCGATTTTATGACAAGCCAAACACCCGCAACGCCGCAAAGCAATCCTTATAGCCCCGCCCCTAGTAATAGTAACCGTCAACATGATGACGAAATCGATTTGCTGGCCTTGTTTGGTACGTTATGGGATTCGAAAGTACTGATATGCGTTATTACCTTCTGCTTTATGGTTTTAGGGGTGAGTTATGCCCTGCTAGCAACCCCCGTTTACCGCGCTAATGCGATTGTTCAGGTAGAAGAAAAATCCCCCGGTCTGCCCGGCATGAGCGAAGTTAGCGAAATGTTTGGCGGTGAGTCTGCGGCGGTTACCGAAATTGAGTTACTTAAAAGCCGCAAGGTTATCGGCACTGCTGTTGATGATTTGCACTTAGATATTATTGTTACCCCGCATTACTTCCCGATTATTGGCCCTGCCATTGCGCGTCGTTATAGCGGTGCTGAAGGTGAGCTAAACGCCCCCTTACAAGAAAATTGGTTCAGTAAACTTATTTCTGCTGTGCAATATGGTACCCGCACTGTTATCAATATTTTTAGTGACAAGAAAAGTGTGCCGAGTATTGCCAGCGATGCTTGGGGCGGAGAGCAAATTTCGGTAAGTCGGTTTGATGTTCCTGCGGCGTTTTTCAATGAGGAACACACGTTAATTGCCGGCGAAAGCGGCGATTACACTTTGCTGTCTCCCGACGATGAAGCGATTCTCTCTGGCACGGTAGGAAAAACCGCAATTGCCTCAGGGTATGAGGTTTTTATTAATAAACTCCACGCTCGCCCTGGCACCATGTTTTCGGTAAGCAAGCGCCGTCGTCTGAGCGCAATTCTTGATTTGCAGGGGACACTTGGTGCGTCGGAAAGAGGGAAGGACTCGGGAATTATCGCCCTGTCTTTAGAGGATACCGACCCAGACCATGCAGTTGATATTTTAAATGTTGTGGCCCGCACTTATTTACGCCAAAACGTTGAGCGCCAATCTGCTGAGGCGGCCAAAAGCCTAGACTTTTTAAAAGAGCAATTACCCACTATTAAAAAGGATCTAGAAGAAGCGGAGCGCAAGTTTAACTCTTACCAAGTTAAAGCCGGCTCGGTGAACATTAGCGCCGAGGCAGAGGCCCTGCTTGATCAGGTAGTCGATATTGAATCTAGCATGGCAGAGTTACAGCTTAAAAAGGCCGAACTTGATCGTCTATACACCAAGGATCACCCCGCCTACCAAGCCTGGCGTGAGCAAATGGCCGAGCAGCGCGCGCGTAAAGAAGAGTTTGGCGAGCGAATTAAGGGCCTGCCAGAAACCCAGCAAGAATTATTGGGTTTAAAGCGCGACCTAGAAGTGGGTACCGAAATTTATACCCAAATGCTCAATAATATCCAAGAGCTAGATATTGTGCGGGCCGGCACGGTGGGTAATGTGCGTATTATTGACGATGCCGCCGTAAATATTGAAGAGCCCGTTAAGCCTAAAAAGGCCTTGGTTGTGGTAATTGCAACCCTGCTGGGTGGCTTCTTAGGTGTTGCATTGGTATTGGTGCGCGCCGCCTTGAATCGCGGTGTAGAGAATCCTGACGACATTGAAGCTATTGGTCTGCCCGTTTACGCAACGATTCCGCTATCGGCTGAGCAAACCAAGCAGGACCGTGCGGCTTTAGGTAAGCGTAAAAGTAGGCTCAATCACCGCCGGCTAGCCAATCAGCACCCGACCACGCTGTTGGCTCACAGCAATCCGGCTGATATCACTATAGAGTCATTGCGCAGCCTAAGAACTAGCCTGCACTTTGCCATGCTTGAATCCAGCAATAACATTATGATGATTTCTGGCCCCAGCCCTAGCGTGGGTAAGTCCTTTGTGTCTGGAAACCTTGCGGCTGTTATCGCGCAATCAGGACAGCGTGTTTTGTTAATTGATATGGATTTGCGCAAGGGCTATTTACACAAAATGTTTGGCATGGACGCTGGCGATGGCGTTTCTGGCGTGCTCAGTAAGCGAGTTAGTTTGAGCGATGCCATCAAACCAACACGGGTTGCCGAACTTTCTATTTTGCCGCGCGGGCCCATTCCACCCAATCCGTCTGAGCTGCTTATGAGTAAGCGTTTATCAGAGTTATTGGCGTCGGTAAGCAAAGCTTTCGATATGGTTATTGTGGATACGCCCCCAATTATGGCGGTAACAGATGCCGCTATTGTGGGCCGCCAATGTGGCGTGACAATGCTTGTTGCCCGCTTTGGACTAAACCCCATAAAAGAGCTAGAAGTCACCAAGCGTCGCTTTGAGCAAAATGGCATAACCGTAAAAGGCGTTGTGTTAAATGCAGTTGAACGCCGCGCCGCAGGTTATGGCTATGGGTACGGCTATTACCATTATGAGTATAAGTCGGATAAGTAGGGGGAGTCGGAGGTTTTGTAGGAGGCCGCTGGCCTAGGCCACCTTCTCTTGCGATGAACCCGAAATTCACCTTGGCCGATGCATTACGTGCAATACCCCGCCAAAGACATCGCGGTCAGGCGCCCGCTCCTACACGCGGTGCGCTGGTTTTGTAGGAGACCGCGCCTGAGGCCGATGAATTACGCGCAATACCTTGACCTTGGCCCATGCATATCGCGGTCGACCGAGGTGAATGCGCTCAGACCGAGCCCGAGCCAATCGCGGTCAGGCGCCCGCTCCTACACGCGGTAATACGGTTTTGTAGGAGGCCGCGCCTGAGGCCGATGAATTACGCTCCCCGCCTCGTCCGAAGCCGATAGGATTACGTGCAATATCTTGGCCCGAGCCAATCGCGGTCGGCGCCCGCTCCTACACGTGATCGTACGGTGGTTTTGTAGGAGGCCGCGCCTGAGGCCGATGAATTACGTGCCAAACCTTGTCCGAAGTTGATTGATTACGTGCAACACCTTTACCCATGCACATCGCGGTCAGGCGCCCGCTCCTACACGTGGTGGTGCGGTGGTTTTTGTAGGAGGCCGCGCCGAGGCCGATGAATTACGCTCCCCACCTTGGCCAAAACCGATGATGGTTGGTTTACGATTTAACCAGCAATAGATTAAGCTTGACCCGAATCGTTATCCAAGGATGGATGCCAATGAATAACCCGCCGAAGGGTAATAATCTACGTTTGGGCCGACGCTCTTTGCCTGGGCAGGTTTACTTAATTACCACTTGCACTGCGCATCGCCAGCCTTATTTCAATAATTTTTGGGTAGGGCGAGGTGTTGTTGCGGCTTTGCGGGAGGTAGAGGACGCTACTACCCTTGCGTTTGTGGTGATGCCAGATCACTTACATTGGTTAATGATATTGCATGACAATGCATCGCTTGCGCGCACGGTTCAGTTCCTGAAAACACGGTCTGCTCGGAATGTGAAATGTCTTGCTACATGCGATGGAGTTTGGCAGCGTGGCTTTCATGATCGCGCGTTAAGACGGGATGACGATGTTGTTGCGGCGGCGCGGTATATCGTTGCAAATCCATTACGAGCGGGTCTTGTCGAGAATGTTGGGGAGTATGCGCTTTGGGATGCGATTTATTTTTAATGATGTTGTCGCGGTTGGCGCGAGGTGAATTGCGCCCAGACCCAAGCCCAGCCCGAGCCAATCGCGGTCAGAGCCCGCTCCTACAGGTGATGGTATGGTGGTTTTTGTAGGAGGCCGCGCCTGAGGCCGATTGAATTACGTGCAAAACCATGTCCGAAGCCAATAGGATTACGCGCAATACTTTGGCCCGAGCAAATCGCGGTCAGGCGCCCGCTCCTACACGTGGTGCGCTGGTTTTTGTAGGAGGCCGCGCCGAGGCCGATTGAATTACGTGCAAAACCATGTCCGAAGCCAATAGGATTACGCGCAATACTTTGGCCCGAGCAAATCGCGGTCAGGCGCCCGCTCCTACGCGTGGTGCGCTGGTTTTTGTAGGAGGCCGCGCTGAGGCCGATCGAATTACGCGCAAAACCTTGTCCAAGGTTGATTGATTACGTGCGACACCTTGGCCCGAGCCAATCGCGGTCAGCGCCCGCTCCTACACGATGGTATGGTGGTTTTTGTAGGAGGCCGCGCTGAGGCCGATCGAATTACGCACAAAACCATGTCCGAAGCCAATAGGATTACGCGCAATACCTTGGTCCGATCCAATCGCGGTCAGGCGCCCGCTCCTACGCGTGGTGCGTTGGTTTTTGTAGGAGGCCGCGCCTGAGGCCGATGAATTACGCACAATACCCCACCAAACACATCGCGGTCAGGCAAGGTGAATTGTGCTCATACCCAGCCCGAGCAAATCGCGGTCGGCGCCCGCTCCTACGCTCCTACGCTCCTACGCTCCTACGCTCCTACGCTCCTACGCTCCTACGTTCTTACGCTTCGGCCACGGCCTATGCCGTAGTAGGCGATGCCTTGTGCTTCTAGTATGGCTGGGTCGTATAGATTGCGGCCGTCGAATATCACGGCGTGGTTGAGGGTTTCTTTTATTAGGTCGAAGTCTGGAGCTTTAAAGGCGTTCCATTCTGTGCAGACCACTAGGGCGTCTGCGCCGTTTAGTGCCGATTCTTTGGTGCCCATTAGGTTTAGGTCTGCGCGGGTGCCGTATATGCGTTGGGTTTCGTTCATGGCTTCGGGGTCGTATGCCTGTACTATGGCGCCGACGGCCCAGAGGTTTTCCATGAGTACTCGGCTGGATGCGTCGCGCATATCGTCGGTATTCGGTTTAAAAGACAGTCCCCACAGGGCGATGCGTTTGCCAGCTAGGTCGCCGTTAAAATAAGACTGAAGATGGCTAAATAGTTTCTCTTTTTGGCGACCATTCACCGCCTCTACTGAGCGCAGCAGTTCTGGGGTGTAGCCGACTTTTTCTGCTGTTCTTACCAAGGCTTGCACGTCTTTGGGGAAGCAGGAGCCGCCGTAGCCGCAGCCCGGATAGATAAAGTGGTAGCCAATACGCGGGTCTGAGCCTATGCCCAGCCGCACTTTTTCGATGTCGGCGCCGAGTTTTTCTGCCAGATTCGCCATTTCATTCATAAAGCTAATTTTGGTTGCCAGCATGCAGTTGGCGGCGTATTTGGTCAATTCCGCCGAGCGCACGTCCATGACGATCAATTTTTCATGGTTGCGGTTAAATGGTGCGTAGAGCTCGCGCATTTTACTTTCGGCAACGGCGCTGTCGGTGCCGATCACAATACGGTCTGGGCGCTGGCAGTCTGCGACCGCTGCGCCTTCTTTCAGGAATTCTGGGTTAGATACCACGTCAA
Organism: Zhongshania marina; assembly: GCF_002915595.1. Classification (GTDB taxonomy): domain Bacteria; phylum Pseudomonadota; class Gammaproteobacteria; order Pseudomonadales; family Spongiibacteraceae; genus Spongiibacter; species Spongiibacter marinus_B. The sequence goes on along the minus strand of NZ_PQGG01000031.1, from coordinate 296,760 downwards.
AATCTAAGCTCACACCCCGCGTTTTTAATACGGCGGCAATGCACTCGGCGACTTTGTCTGCGGTGCCCACCGGTACGGTGGATTTATCGACAACTATCTTGGGGCTTTCCATATAGGTGGCGATGGTTTTTGCTACCGCCAAGACATATTGCAAATCTGCAGAGCCGTCTTCGTCTGGCGGGGTGCCCACGGCGATAAACTGGATTTTGCCGTGCTTTACGCCAAACTCGGCATCGGTGGTAAATTGCAAACGTTCAGCTTCGTAATTGCTCTTTACGAGGGGCGTTAAGCCCGGCTCGTATATTGGAATAATGCCGTTTTTTAAATTCTCGACACGCTCGGCATTCACATCAACACAGACAACATCGTGGCCTACCTCTGCCAATACCGCCGCCTGCACTAGGCCAACATATCCAATACCAAAGACCGTAACTTTCATTTCAATTTTTCTCGTACATCAAATTGTGAATTGAAGGAATTCTAACACGCTAAAAAGTCAGTTCGTGGAAAATATATGCCAAACAGCGCATGTCGATGCACTCCGACCTCACGCTCAAAATTCAGCCAGTGTTGATAAGCGGATTACTTTTGGCAGGCCTTGCAAAATACCGTGGTGCGCTGCGCTAAGCGGATCTCTTGCAAGACTCGCTCGCAGGTCGAGCAAGGTTCGCCACCGCGACCATAAACCTGTAGTTCTTGCTTGAAATAACCTGGCTTGCCGTCGCCCCCAACAAAATCCTTTAGGGTTGTGCCGCCCTGTGTAATGGCATATTCCAGCACTTGCTTTACCGCCGCCACCAAGCGGGTGTAACGGGCGAGGCTGATGCTGCCCGCCTCGCGCAATGGTGAGATTCCCGCCATAAACAGCGCTTCATTGGCGTAAATATTCCCCACCCCAACGACGACATGGGCGTCCATTAAAAAGCTCTTTATAGGCACCTTGCGCTTTCTGGAGCGCTTAAACAGATAGGCGGCGTCGAATTCTGGCGTCAGTGGCTCTGGCCCCAGCGAGGCAAAGAGTTTGTGGCTGGAGACATCGTCACCGGCGATCCATATTACCGCGCCGAAACGTCTTGGGTCGGTGTAGCGCAGCACTTGGCCGTCGCTGAGTAAAAAATCGAGGTGGTCGTGTTTGGCAACGGGGGTATTGGCACTCACAAAATAAAGCCGCCCCGACATGCCAAGGTGAATCACCAAATAGCCGGTATCTAGGCGCAATAAAACGTATTTTGCTCGGCGCTCAACGCTGCGAACCTCTTTGCCGCGCAGTAAATCATCTAGGTTTGGGTCGACCGGCCAGCGCAGGCGGTGATCTCTTACAATGGTTTTTTCAAACCGCCTTGTAAGAAGATGCGGGGCTATGCCGCGTTTGACGGTTTCGACTTCGGGTAATTCTGGCACGGCAGGCTCGGCTTCATAAATAGACGCTGGATTGTATCTCAGCTTTTGCCTTATCGTCATGAATACCGCCCCAAGCGATGACAAATGCATGGCGACTGGCGACAATGGCCCAGGATTTTTATTTGAGTGAATTATGCTAGATCAGGCTTACCTTGGTGTTGATACCGGCGGCACCTTTACCGATTTTGTGTTGCTGCAGGATCAAACCATACGCAGCTATAAATGCCCGTCCACCCCCGAGCGCCCGGAGTTAGCCATTTTGCATGGCATCCGCGAAATGGGCCTGCAGGATTTGCTAGACCAAGGTAGGCTGCTGGTCGTACACGGCTCAACGGTGGCAACCAATGCCGCGCTGGAAGGCAAAGGCGCGAGAACGGTCTTTATTACTAACCGTGGCTTTGCTGATATTTTAACGATTGGCCGCCAAACCCGCGACGCCCTTTACGAGCTTAGACCCGCGCCTAAAGCCGCGCCGGTGCCCCGCGAGCTTTGCTTAGAAACCAGCGGCCGAATTGGCGCAGACGGCAATATCATCGACGGACTTAGCCAAACAGAGCTAGATGCCTTGATGGCAGAAATTAAGCGCCTAAAACCCGAGGCGGTGGCGATTAATTTATTATTCTCGTTTATCAACGCCGACTTTGAAAAAGCCATTGCCAAGCAAATTCCCGCCGATATTTTTGTGTCTTGCTCCTCTGAAGTATTACCCGAATACAAGGAATACGAGCGCGGTATGGCCACTTGGCTAAACGCTTGGCTGGGGCCAAAGGTGGCGAGCTATTTACGCAATTTACAGAGCGCCTTAAAGACCACCCCCATAGCGGTGATGCAATCTTCTGGCGGCACCACCGACGCCAGCAATGCCTCGCAACGCGCGGTTAATTTATTGCTGTCTGGCCCCGCTGGCGGTTTGGCGGCGGCAAAACATATTAGCCAGATTTTACATCGCCCCCAATTATTGACTTTTGATATGGGCGGCACCTCTAGCGATGTCGCCCTGATTAACGGCAATATCAAATTGACCAATGAAGGCAAAATTGGCCCCTACCCCGTGGCGGTGCCCATGGTAGATATGCACACGATAGGTGCTGGCGGCGGCTCAATCGCCTATTTAGACGAGGGCGGTATGCTGCGTGTTGGGCCGGAGTCTGCCGGCGCAGAACCGGGGCCAGCCTGTTATAGCAAAGGCGGCACACGGCCCACCGTGACCGACGCCAATGTCGTACTCGGACGCCTACCCGCTACCGCCCGTTTAGGCGGTGCGATGCCCTTAAATGTCGATGCCGCCCACCGCGCTGTAGGCGAACTCGCCAGCGCACTAGGTATCAGCACAGAGGCCACCGCCACCGGTATTATCGACATGGCCAATGAACACATGGTACGCGCGCTGCGGGTTATTTCTGTGCAGCGAGGCCACGACCCCGCCGATTTCAGTCTCTGCTGTTTTGGCGGAGCGGGTGGCTTGCATATTTGCGCTTTAGCCGAAGCCTTGGGCTGTTCCGACATTATTGTGCCTAATTACGCCGGCGTGTTTTCTGCGCTGGGAATGCTGCTAGCGCCAAGAGAGCGACAACTTTCCCGCACGATTAATATTGGCCTTGCGGATTTAGACCCGAACACTTTGCACCAGAATTTGCAGGACTTAGCCGCTAGCGGTCGCCAACAATTGCTAGCCGAAGGAATTAGCGCCTCACAAATTACCGCGCAGGCCAGTGTTGATCTATGCTATGTCGGGCAGTCTTACACGCTTAACTTAGCGTGGCAGGACGATATACCGGCGCTTGAGCAGGCATTTCACCGCGCCCATCGCGACCTCTACGGTCACGAGCTGGCACTGCCGGTGCAGCTTATCAATATTCGCCAAGCATTGCGGGCCGACACCCTCGCCCTAAACTTGCCAGATATTAGCGACGGCCCACCGGCCGCTGCCGTCGATGTTCAAAACGTCATCAGCAGCAAGGGCGCAATTGAGGTGCCGCGCTATGAACGCAGCGACTTACGCCGCGAGCAGTGCCTCGATGGGCCAGCACTTATTAGCGATGCCACCTCCACCTTGTGGTTGGAGCAAGGCTGGCGGGCCAGCGTTGATCGCCAAGGGCATTTGCTGCTCACGCGAATACGCTAGCCGCCTGAGACTGCGGTAATACCGCACATGACAAGTGGCGGTGATTGCCGGTACAGTGGACTCAGAATGACAGCGGATCACAATGCATGGCGGATACGTCACCCCACAGTCAGCCCCACAATTCTCTATTCGATCGCGGCATTAGCCACGACGGATTAGCGCAAATTCGCGAACGCTTTTTAAACCTGAATCGCGAACGGCTATTGCGCACCCGCACCGCACTACTCCCTAGACAGCAGATCTTTTTAGATTTATTGCCACTGCTCATTCATATTAATCACCCGATTTTGCCCGGCTATAACAGCTTGAGTGCGCCCTGCGGTATTGATGGCTACCAACCCGACGCCCTCACCTTGGATCGGGTGCGCAATAATATCGCCCGCAGTGTGAACTATCGCCCCGAAGACCAAGCGCCGCCGCAAATTCACAGCATATTTTTAATGGGTTCCTGCGGCACCGTTGCCCAAGCCGAAAGCTCTGACCTCGATATTTGGCTTTGCCATCACGCCAACATTGATGAAGCCGGTTTAGAAAAGCTCTACCACAAGGCGGGAGCGATTTCTGAATGGGCCAAATCGCTGGGCTTAGAAATTCATTTTTTCTTGATGAACAACGACCAGTTTCGGCGCGGTCACCGCGACCGCATTAGCGCGGAGTCTGCGGGCACCAGTCAGCATTTTTTATTATTAGATGAATTTTATCGCAGTGCGTTATTGGTTGCCGGTCGCTACCCCATTTGGTGGTTGGTGCCGCCGGAAGAAGAGGTCAATTACCAAGAGTACACCGCCCTACTCCACTCCCAAGGCTTTGTTGGTCCAAATGAGTCTATCGACTTTGGCGGGGTGTCGAATATTCCCGCTGGGGAGTTTATTGGCGCGGGGGTTTGGCAGCTTTATAAGGCCATAAACTCGCCCTATAAAGCGGTGCTCAAACTACTGCTGACCGAAGCTTATGCGCGGGATTTTCCCAGAGTTTACCCGCTGGCTGTTAGCCTGAAGCAGGCCATTTATGATGGCAACTCCAACGCCGACGCACTCGACCCCTACATCATGGTCTACCAGCGTTTGGCAAATTACCTAAATGATCGCAAGGAGTTTGACCGCCTAGAGCTGGTTCGCCGCGCGTTTTATTTTAAAGTGGGCATTCGCCTGTCACAGCTCGGCGCTGCCAACACCACATGGCGTCGCCCCTTGCTAGAAAAATTAATTCAGGAATGGCAATGGCCGCCAGAACAGCTACTCAACCTCGACACCCGCAGCCGCTGGAAACTCCGCCGCGTGCGAGAAGAACACCGTTTTTTGGTTGCCGAGCTCACCAATAGCTACCGCTTTTTGCAAGACTTTGCCAAGCGCAGCAAACGTCCGGCGCTGATTAAATCACAAGAAATGACGCTGTTGGGCCGCAAGTTATACGCCGCCTTTGAACGCAAACGCTACAAGGTAGAATGGCTAAACCCCGGTATTGCACCGGATTTGTCGGAGGAGCAATTATTCTTTCACGCCTCTGGCTACGGCAGCGACCGTCGCTGGGCGGTGAGTACCAGCGCCCGTCATGATTTTGAGGCCGACGCTATTTTGCAAGAACACGATCACCTCAGCGGTCTGCTGTGTTGGTGCTATTGCAACGGCCTGATCAACGACTATACCCGCCTGCGGCTCAATGGCCGGCAAGAGGGTGTAAACGAAGCGGATTTGCGGCGTTTGGCTACCCACTTACGACAGTATTTACCGCGTCATGCTTACTCTGCAGATCCGGCAAAACACGAGGCTTTTAATCGTCCTAAAGTGCCCGAAACCCTGCTGATGTATGTCAACCTAGGTCAGCACGCCCTAAATATGCTGGGGACTGCGGGTCTAGCAAATCGCAATGATAACTACCCGATTAATCACATTGAAATTGTGGTAATTAATAGCTGGGGTGAAGTGTCGTCAATTGCCTACGGCGGTGCCGAAACGGTACTGAATACCTTTAAGGTTTATCAGCAGTTAATGGTCGCCGCCGCGCGGGGAACTCACCCGCCCGTTATTCGGATGCTGTGTTTTAATGATCCTGACAATAAATTACTGAAGCGAACCCAGCATCTACCCAAGCTGCTCTATCGGGCCTTCTACACCGAGCCTGCGAATAAACGCTTACTCATTCGCTTAAATGACGGATTTTATATTTTGCAGTCCCGCAACGACGAGCTGCAAAGCATCCAAGCCAACAACTACTCCACACTGATTCAATGTTTAGGCCGTGGCCAAACTGAATACAGCCCTATTCTGATGGATAGGTTCTGCGCACCAGGCTCCGCGCTTACCTCTATTATTCACACTGCCAACACTGCCGATTGCTATGTATTTTTCCATCGCAGAGAAGCCGAAGCAGACCTATTTTTGCGTGACGAACGCGGCTCTCTGCACCACAGCAGCGGCGCCATTAGCACGGAAGAAAACCTTGTACAGCCGCTGCTAGCCTTTTTGTTTGAATGCCAAAAAGAACAGCAAAGTAGCCACTCATTTTATGTGTATGAATTGCACCAAGACGGCGAGACATGGACCAGTGAACAAAAAGGCATTTTTACCGAGCCGCCTACGAGTGAGCAGCTTCCGCACACCAGCATTGATTTAGAGGCGATCGCCCAGACGCAAGAATCTGGGCGGCTGGTGTTTGATATGCGCTGCAACGACCAATTATTTAGCTACGCACAATCTGGTCAGCTTTTATTCGACGAGCTTGCGGAGCAGCTTCAATTATTGAACGAACGCCCCCAGCATTATCAGCTTAGCCGCATTAATTTAAGTGTTATGCCGCCACAGCAAAGCTGCGTGTATATGCGCTACAAACAGCATATTGAAGAAATATTGAACACCTCTGTATTAGCAGCAAAACAATAAAGTAGTTAAGCAATAACCCTCAGTACTGATAGAGCGCACTCCAGTCAACGCGGTTAAATCCTTTAAAGGTGCGACTAAAGGTGCTTTAATAGGTCTAATATATACACTTTTTAAAGTATTTCTTACAGGTTGAATATTTATGATTACGTCAATTCTCACCGAATGCACTATAAGCATTACCGAACTGAAAAAAAATCCAATGGCCGTTGTGAATGGTACAGAGGGCTTCCCTGTTGCGGTTTTAAACCGTAATCAGCCCGCTTTTTACTGCGTTCCCGTTGCAGCGTATGAAGCAATGATGGATCGACTAGAGGACTTGGAGTTAGCCGCACTGGTGCTTGAGCGTGAAAACGACCCAGAAGTCGAGGTCGCCATAAGTGATCTATAAGCTCAAATTTCGGCAGCAGGCATTGAAGGAGTGGCGCAAGTTAGCTCCCCCCATACGCGACCAGTTTCGTCAGCGCCTGCTAGAAAGGCTGGAAAATCCGCGAATAGAATCAGCCCGCCTACACTCCATGAAAGACGCTTACAAAATAAAGCTACGTGCGGCCGGTTACCGCTTGGTTTATCAAGTACGAGATGCGGAAGTTGTGGTGTCTGTTGTCGCTGTTGGTAAGCGAGAAAGGCACGCTGTTTATAGTAAGGCTGGAGAAAGAATCAAATAATTTTGGTTAATCAAAATATGCAATTAAAAGCTTAACAACTTTAGGCACATATTAGCGCGGTGAACCTTAGTTCAGCTGCAAAGCTTCGCCTATTTGCTCGCGGCTGATCTCAGTCAGCATATCGGCCAGCGTTTGTTCTGTGCGGGCGCAATACCATTCGTCGTTTTGCCAAACGTAGTGAAAACCACCTGAGCGCGCTGCCAGCCACAACTCTCTTGTTGCGGTTTGGCGACTGAAAATTAATGCGCTGCCGTCTGGGCATTGCAGTGTGAGCACCCCGCCGCTAATTTCGCAGTCCACGTCGGCATCGAGCTCGTCTACGGCGTCTTCAATGGTGGCAAACAAGTCATCGATATTGTCGTTGAATTCAACGTCGTTCATAGTGGCGTCCGTTAGCGAGCGTGTTGGCCGGCAGTATACTAAGCTTGGCGATTCTCTGCAGCTCGTCGACAGCCATTGGGCTTGTTGCGGGAGCTAGGTATAATGCGCGCCTTAGTTCATTTTGGGGCATGATTATGGTCGGCATTCGCATTGCAGCAATTTGCGGCGCAGTTTTACTCGGTGCCTGCGGGCAAACCGGCCCACTTGTGCTTGCTAATGACAATATTGATACCGAGGAAAGCGCGCCTGTAGAGTCGCCGGCAAGCACCACCATATCTCCCAAAAGCCCCAATAACGCGACCACACCGTCTGCAGAGTAAGCTTATATGTCTCCTTTTCATTACCTAAACGGCGAGCTTCACGCCGAGTCTGTGCCACTTAGCAAAATTGCTGCGGAGTTTGGCAGCCCCTGCTATGTCTACTCGCGGGCCTATCTTGAGCAACGCTTTAGCGAATACACCGAGGCTTTAGCGGGACAGGATCATTTGGTTTGCTACGCCGTAAAAGCAAATTCCAATATCGCCGTGTTAAATGTTTTGGCGCGGCTCGGTGCCGGCTTTGACATTGTGTCTGTTGGCGAACTGGAACGTGTGTTAGCGGCGGGCGGCAAGCCCGAGCGCATTGTGTTTTCTGGTGTGGGCAAAACCGCCGCAGAAATGCAGCGCGCCTTGGAAGTGGGTATTCACTGCTTTAATGTTGAGTCCGAGGCTGAATTAGAGCGCCTGAACGGTGTTGCCGCAGCCATGAATGTAACTGCGCCAGTTTCAGTGCGGGTGAATCCAGATGTTGACGCCAAGACCCACCCATATATTTCTACCGGCCTGCGCGACAATAAATTTGGCATCGACATTGAGCGCGCGCCGGAGGTTTACCGTCGCGCCGCGTCGCTGCCTAATCTGCAAGTCAAAGGCGTCGATTGTCATATTGGCTCCCAGCTCATCGACACCAGCCCCTTTTTAGATGCCCTTGATCGCGTTTTAGCATTGGTGGATGTGCTCGCGGGCATGGGCATTACTATCTCTCATCTCGACCTTGGTGGCGGCTTGGGCGTGCGCTACCGCGACGAAACCGCGCCGGTAACCGGCGATTATATTCGCGCTATCAGAGAGAAATTGGGCGACCGTAAAGTCACCCTGATGTTTGAGCCCGGCCGTTCGATTGCCGCCAATGCTGGTGTTCTGTTAACGCGAGTTGAGTATTTAAAACTCAATGAGCACAAAAATTTTGCGATTATCGACGCCGCCATGAACGACATGATTCGACCATCGCTGTATTCCGCGTGGATGGATTTATTGGCCGTACAACCCCGCCAAGACGGTCTTCTCCGCAGCTATGACTTTGTTGGCCCAGTGTGTGAAACCGGCGACTTTTTGGCAAAAGATCGCGAACTTTGTATAGAGGAAGGTGATTTACTCGCCTTGGCGTCGAGCGGTGCCTATGGATTTACCATGAGTTCCAATTACAATAGCCGAGGACGTGCGGCAGAAGTCATGGTGGATGGCGACAACTATCACCTCATTCGCGCCCGCGAAACTGTCACCGACCTGATGCGTGGCGAAACTGTGTTGCCCTGAGGCGAACGATAGCGCTAAGCCCATTGCTTGGCGCTTTATTTTACGCACTCATTTAACGGCACCGCGCCAGCATCGATTACCAGCGCCATCGGTGAGGCGCAATACAGGGTTTTACGATGCAGTTACGCTTTACCAAAATGCATGGCTTGGGAAATGATTTTGTCGTTATCGACCTGATCACCCAGCGCTTCAAACTCAAGCCGCACCATATTCGCAAAATTGCCGATAGGAATTTTGGCATTGGCTGCGATCAAGTTCTGGCGGTTGAAATTCCCAGTCAGCCCGACGTCGATTTCTGCTATCGGATTTACAATGCCGAAGGCAGCGAAGTGGAACAGTGCGGCAATGGCGCACGCTGCTTTGCGCGCTTTGTTCGCGACAAACGCCTAACCGGCAAACAAAAAATCAAAGTTGAAACCCTGGCCGGCATTATTGAATTAGAGCTGACGGAAAATCGCCACGTTCGCGTCGATATGGGCGAGCCAGTTCTCGACCCAAAACGCATTCCCTTCACGGCGGATCAGCAAGCTAATGAATACCTACTCGACGTAAACGGCAGCGTATGGCAGGTTGGCGCGGTGTCGATGGGGAATCCCCACGTGGTTCTACCCGTGAACGATGTGGACACGGCGCCGGTAGAAACCGTTGGCCCGATTGCGGAATCTCACCCCCGCTTTCCCCAGCGGGTGAATGTGGGCTTTATGCAAATAATTGATCGCAGCACCATTAAGTTGCGGGTCTTTGAACGCGGCGTGGGCGAAACCCTAGCCTGCGGCACCGGCGCCTGCGCGGCGGTTGTCAGCGGCATTGTGCAGGGCAAGCTCAATGCCAACGTGACCGTACACTTACCCGGCGGCAGCCTAAGTATTGACTGGCAAGGCCCTGGGCAGCCCGTTATTATGACCGGACCCGCCACCACGGTTTTTGAAGGCCAGATACAAATATAGGATTCTCTGTGGACAGTGCAAGCCCGAAAAAAGACGGACTCCCGAGCGAAACTGAGGTTGCGCGCTATCTTCGCAATCACCCTGGTTTCTTTCTGAATAACGAAGACCTGCTGACCGAACTTAAAATTACCCACAAAACCGGCAAAGCGGTTAGCCTGCTTGAGCGGCAGGTAGAAGTATTGCGCGAGCGCAATATGGACATGCGCAACCGCATCAGCAGTATGCTAGACAATGCCCAACGCAACGATTTGCTCTTTGAACGCAGTAAAACGCTAATCCTATCGCTGATCGAAGCCCGCCGCGCCGAGGAGCTAAGTAATACTCTTTGCCGTCATTTGGTAAGTGATTTTGAAGATATCGATTACGCCAGCCTGATCCTGTTCGCCGACCCCAAACGCGTTGGCGGCAACTCGCTAAGGGTCGTCAGTCCTGAGCAAGCACAGAATCAAATCGGCAATTTACTGCGCGGCAAAAAATCCGTATGCGGCGTGCTGCGCGGCGAAGAACTAAGCTTTCTATTTGGCAAACACGCTGACCATATTGGCTCGGCGGCACTCATGCCCATTCAGCCCGGCAACATTGACGGTGTTATTGCCATCGCCAGCAAAAATCCTCAGCACTTTAAATCGAGCATGGGGACGATATTTTTGGAATATATCGCCGATGTTGTGAATAGAACCTTACCGCGCTTGATGAAAGGGCCATTTCTATAACGAGTCGGACGTCTGAGGTCGGACGCGGGTTATGCCCGACGTCCAACCTGTTTTTAGCTTTTGACTTGTCGTCCGACATCAGACTTCCGACTTCCGACCTGTTTAAACCCCCTGACAATGACTATCCATAAACCGCCGCATTAACTTCAAATACTCACGCTGGCCGATATGAACAAGGTGGTTGCCGGGAAACCAGTGCAGATGTGATTCTGGCCAATGGGCGTGTAGCAGGCGAACGAAGCGTGGTGGCGTGAAGCGATCGCCGGCACCACCGATAATCATGACTCGATCAGGGTCTAGTTTTGGCTGGTAACTGAGGGGGCTGTGTATGGCTAGCCCCCGCCGTAAGTCTAGCGGGCTTAGTCCAGTGCGCTTGCAGACCAAATCCATCATGCTGCCCGTTGGTGCCCATCCACGCATGGTGTCTACCGGTGCGACGAGCGGCGAGTTGGGTATACAAAACGCCAAGCGCGGTTCTACTACCGCCATCACCGAGCTTATATAGCCGCCCAGACTCAAACCGCTAATCCCCACATGGGGGGCGCCGCGCTGTATTAGGTGATTTACGATAACCCGTATGTCTGAAACGGCCTGCAACATGCCTTCATTGAGCTGCGAGAACCCGCCAGAAAATAAGCCGTAGCCGCTAAATGGATGGCAACGCTCTGCTCTGTCGCCATGAAATGGCTGGGTCATGAGCACGATGTCGTAGCCATTGTCATAAAACCATCTGAGCGAGAAAAATAGGCTATTAAATCCGTACCAGCTCTCGACAACTCCGTGGACAAAAATCAGGGTGGGACGCGGGCCATCTGGGTGAGCCCAATATTGCGCTCTGGCGGTACGGTTGCGGCTGTAGCTTAAGTAGCTGTCGGTAAGCTCTGGATTCAGTGGCGTGAATGGACTTTCGAATTGCAGCTCGACGGCTGGTATATCTTTCGGCTTATAGCCAAACGCGCCTATTTTATGTTCGGTAATGTCGACTGCGGGCGGGGCTATGAACACCTGTTCAACGTCACGCTGTTCTGCCAGATTGGCATAAAAATCCATCCATTTGCGCTCGCGGGCCAAACCATTGCCCTTTAGCAGTTGTGGCAATAAAGTTCCAGAAATCATCAGCGACAAACCTGTGCGCATGATTCTGTCCATCACTGCGGTGCCGTAAACCTGCAGTGGGTACTCACTGTCTAGCTCGGTGCCATCAGACTGGCAGTAAAAGTCATCCGGCAGGGTTCGCCACCAAGGTGGCGATTTTTTTACCGGCTGCAGTGCGGTTTGTGCCATAACTTAAGTCTCTAGCGTATATATGAATATTGTTATTAGTGAACACATACTGTTTTACCACATTTCATAATCTAACATCATTAAACAGCGGTTAATTTATCGGCCTCTTTTGCCTTGCCCTCGAATAAAAACCTATACTGCGTCGACCAAACGATGCCCACAACATCAATGCCTGCACCGAGCCGCAGCCCTTACGAAGCCTATTCATGAAGAAAATTAAACTGTTGTGTTTTGATTTAGACGACACCCTGTGGCTTAGCAAGCCGGTAATCCAGCGCGCTGAGCAGGTTTTTTACACCTATTTAACAAGCGCTGCACCGGCACTGGTGGAACGCTTTAGCCCAGAAGCTCTGCGTGCTCACCGCTTAGACTTCCTTAAACGTCACCCCACATTTGCACATCAAATTTCACAGTGGCGCATTGCCAGTCTCAGCGACGCTTTAACACTTTGCGGGTATAAAACGCAAAGCACTGTCATCGCCCAAGAGGCCTTTGCGCAATTCATTGCCGCGCGCCAACAGGTCACGCTGTTTCCACACTGTGAGGAGGTGATCCGCCAACTCAGTAAAACCTATACGCTCATTAGCCTGACTAATGGCAATGCGGATCTTAGCCAACAGCCTGTTGGCCAATATTTCCACGCGAATTATCAAGCGGAGCATGTAAATGCCGCCAAACCTGAGCCAGCGCTGTTTTTAAAAGCGCTAGAAATTGCGGGGTGCAAACCCGAGGAAGCAATTCATATTGGGGATCATGCCATTGACGACATTCGCGGCGCTAACGCTGTTGGGCTTTTAACTATTCAAGCGTGTCTAAAAGCTGATTCACCGGAGCCTGACGCACTCGCCGATGAGCGGTTTAATGATTGGAGGGAGCTACCAATAAAGATAGAGCAGCTAGTGCAAGGCTAGCTGCTCAGGAATATCGCAACGCTGATCAGTAGCTATCTGATTCGGTGTCGATATCGCTTAGATTACTGCGCATATGTGGATCTAGATGCTTAATCTCACCGCCATGGGCAAGAAAAGCCTCTACATCTTTTGCGAGTTGCTCGCGCATACGATCATGCACTGTCTGTGCTGATGCGTAGCGCTGAGGGCTTGAAGTTTGAGTTTCTTCACTACGATTACGCGATCCCATAAAACGTCCTCCCGGAAAAAAGAATCCCGCGTTTACGAGGCGATTTATACTTGTATACAAGGCTTTCTGACAAGTGCTGGATTAGGCTATTTAGTTATTAGGCCCAAATATCTTCATCACTTTTCGAGCTAATGACAAAAACTCGCGCAAATAAAAAGGGCGGCAAAAGCCGCCCTCATTTACATCCTTTTTCCGCTGCTAAATAGCATCTTCGCCGGTTTCACCGGTACGGATTCGAATAACCTGCTCAAGCGAGGTAACAAAGATTTTGCCATCGCCGATTTTGCCGGTATTCGCCGCTTTAGTAACGGTATCGATCACTTTTTCTAGCAAGCTGTCTGCAACAGCGATCTCTAATTTTACCTTCGGTAAAAAGTCTACGACGTATTCCGCGCCTCGGTATAACTCGGTATGCCCCTTCTGACGACCAAAGCCTTTGACTTCGGTTACCGTCACACCCTGCACTCCAATCTCTGACAATGCGGCACGGACATCATCTAATTTAAACGGTTTGATCACCGCACTGACTAATTTCATCGCCGACGTTTCCTCTTACTTTTATGATAAGGATTGCTTCCTGCCGTTAAGTTAGCTCAGGCAATGAGGACTTTGCAAGGTGATCGCAGCATTTTTCGGTTTTACGCTGGACGGGAGACGCCTTTTCGGCATTACGCTGGACGGGAGACGGGAAACGCTAATATAAAAGCGCGCTTGACGTCGAAGGTCAGACGTCGGAAGTTAAAGCCGACTTCCGTCAAGCATCCTGCAAAAAAAAAGGGCGCTCAATGAGCGCCCTAAAATCACCAAACGGGGGAGATTACTTGTTGGTGAATTCTGGATAAGCTTCCATACCACATTCTGAGAGGTCGACACCTTCGTACTCTTCCTCGTCAGATACGCGTATACCCATGACTGCTTTCAAGATCGCCCAAACCACAAGGCTTGCTACGAAGGTCCAAGCAAAGATCACGAATGCACCGTAGATCTGATTACCGAAAGTTGCGTCGCTGTTGTTGAATGGCACAGCCATTACACCCCAAAGACCAACTACACCGTGGACAGAGATCGCACCGACTGGATCGTCAATTTTCAGCTTGTCTAGGCCAAGGATGGCGAATACAACTAGCACACCACCAACAGCACCGATCAGGGTAGAAATAACTGGATCTGGAGACAGTGGGTCTGCAGTGATCGCTACCAAACCAGCCAAGGCGCCGTTAAGTACCATTGTTAAGTCAGCTTTGCCGAACAACAAGCGGGCAACGATCAGCGCGGCAATCAAACCACCACTTGCTGCAGCATTGGTGTTAACAAATACTTGCGCAGTTGCATTCGCTTCTTCGATGTTAGACACCATCAGCTCTGAACCGCCGTTGAAGCCGAACCAACCCATCCACAGAATGAACGTACCCAATGTTGCCAATGGGAGGTTTGCACCGGGAATCGCATTCACTTGACCGCTATCGCCGTATTTGCCTTTACGAGCGCCCAACATCAATACACCTGCCAGTGCCGCAGAAGCACCACACATATGCACAATACCTGAGCCAGCAAAGTCAGAGAAACCGGCTTCTGACAAGAAACCACCGCCCCAGCTCCAAGAACCTTGTAGCGGGTAGATAACGCCTGTCATCACAATAGCGAAGGCCAAGAAAGCCCATAGCTTCATACGCTCTGCAACCGCACCCGATACGATAGACATAGCGGTTGCTACGAATACCACTTGGAAGAAGAAGTCAGATGAACCTGAGTAGTAGGTGTCGCCGTTTGACGCTAGCACTTCTTCAACTGATGCGTCAGCAATTGAGTTGCCGAACCATGCATCTGGCAGAATGCCACCTTCTGAACCACCGTACATGATTGTGTAGCCACACAATAAGTACATGGTACAAGCCACCGCAAACAAGGCGATGTTTTTAGTTAAAATTTCTGTGGTGTTTTTTGCACGAACCAAACCGGCTTCGAGCATGGCAAAACCTGCTGCCATCCACATTACGAACGCGCCCATAACCAGGAAGTAAAATGTGTCCAGGGCGTACTTGACCTGTATGATGTCTTCCATCACATGCCCTCCAAAGGGAAAGAGATAAGTCTTTTAATTTAATTAGTTAAAATAAACCGCTGCAGTATGACTAGATGGCTTCTTCGCCGGTCTCACCAGTACGGATTCGAATAACTTGTTCAAGAGCAGTAACAAAAATTTTGCCATCACCAATTTTGCCGGTGTTTGCAGATTTGCTAATTGCCTCAATGGTCGGCTCAACCGAGTCATCTGCGACAGCGACTTCAATCTTCACCTTAGGCAAAAAGTCGACAACATACTCGGCACCACGATACAGCTCGGTGTGACCTTTCTGACGACCAAAACCTTTTACTTCGGTGACAGTTATGCCCTGTACGCCGATGTCTGACAGCGCTTCGCGCACATCATCAAGTTTGAATGGCTTAATAACAGCCGTAATCAATTTCATCGGATATCTCCTGTCAATGTACGCTTAGCGCACATGAGGACTAAGTTAAAAAAATAGCCGATGGCAACGCTGCCACCGGCCGAGGGTTTTACATTGAAATTGGCAAGCTATAAGAAACGATAAACTTAGGATCAGTATCGACACCTAATACCTCATCGCCATCTTGCTGGCTGACGATAAACGACAAGTTGTCGTTATAAGCGTATGCCAAGTCAACGTGATAGGTGTTGTCGCCATTAATATCCTCTGAACCCCACGTCATAGAAAACGCGCCAAGCGAACCACTTACAGTGTAGTAGTTGTACTCGGTGTAACCAGAAGGACCAGCAACTGGCTCATAATATGAAACGCTGATTGGGCCATAACCCACAGTCAACACAACATCTGTGTGCTCAAAGAAATCGGTTTCTTCAGTACCTAGGTAACCAGCACCTGATGGGTAGTTGTAGTTGTAAGCGGTAATGTCAAAGCTGAAGTCGCCTGCAGACACACCGTAACCAACATATAAGTCATACTCGGTGCCGGCAGAGGTATCACCAGACGAGCCCCAAATACCAGCGGTAAAACCACCGGCACTGTAGTTAATGTCACCAGATACTGCTGGAGTACCACTACCTAAATCGTAGCCGCGCCACAGATAAGTGCTCGCAATTCCGACGCTTGCAGATACATCTGCTGAAGCTGGAGCAGCAATCATGGTCATTGAAGCAGCTGCAACGCTTGCAGCTAATAAAGTTTTCATTGTTTTCATGTCTTTAGTCTCCACTAAGGTATAAGAAAGTGATCAAGCACTGTCCTGCCCTAGCTTTAGCATTTTCGGTGCCAACTTCATTTTTATTCTTTTAAAACAAAAACTTAGAGACAAAAACTCAGCACAAAGCAATTGTGATGGTTAAGACTAGGTTACAAGCCCTTCGCGTGGAGATTAGATATGCGCAAAAATAGCGCGTTTTTAATTGTGTTCTAATTTAAATGCTTCAATAACATGCACAACTAGGGTGCCAAATGAATCAAGCCCATCAAATATCTTCTGCTAAAAATTCGCTAAATAATTAAAAAATATAGAGTTTTATTAATATTAACGTCACAAAAAAATACAGCGTGCATTACCCCAGCACGCAACGCACCATTTCGGTGCCAGCGCACTATATTCCAGCGAACGCGTGCTTTAAGGCGCCAAAAAATGAAAAGGGATGCTCCTTGGCATCCCTTAAAATAAAATATTTGTTCAGTAATTTCCGCAGGCCTGCACTACCAAGCCGCTAACAAAAGATCAGCGATTATCCGCCACATACTATGAGGCCATCACCTCAAGGTCGCCCGATTCAATTAGCGACTCTATCGTCGCCTCATCTAGCTGAAGAATATCCCGCATCAGCTCTCGGGTGTGTTCGGCGACAAATGGCGCAGGACGGATCTCCGGCTCCGGTAAGTAGCTTTTCCCAGCGGGGCCATTCTCGGTTAGTAAAGGCGCATCTAAACCCGGCTGCATATTAATTCTGAAGAAATCCCGCGCTTTTAAATGCGGATTATCGGGCAGCTCATTAATTCGCGCCATCGCTGCAGCGGCTATACCAGCAGCCTGTAATGTTTCCACTATTTGCTGGGGCGTGAGCCCTAGCGTCCACTTAGACAGCTCTTGCTCCACGTAATCACGCATCGCAAGCCTGCCGCTGGCAGCGTTAAGATGCTGATCCTCTGCAAGGTCTTGACGCCCCATTGCGCTGCAAAGCCGCAGCCACTGTTCGTCACCCTCAATATCAATCACGCACCACTCATCATCACCTGCACAGCTAAACAGGTTTGAGGGCGTGTCAAATCGACCGCGATTCCCGCAGGGTGCCAACCAGCCCCCCTGCAGAGATTCACTCAGCAATTCAGTGGACAGGGTCATTAATATGGTTTCTGCCTGAGACAGGCTGACGGTGCCGCCTACGCCGGTTTTTTCACGCTCTATTAGCAGCGCAAGAATCGCCACCGCAGACACTCTAGCCGCTAAATGGTCCGGGAATATAGTTAGAGCATCGCCAAAGCCAGACTCGTCATCTGGGTAGCGCCACAAGCCGGTAAGGCCACTGCTCGCGCGTACCAGCGGGCCGTAACCCATGCTATTACTCATTGGCCCACTGCCACCGAGGGCACTGCTTTCAGAGACGATAATGCGCGGGTTGATGGCTTTGAGTTCGCCGTAGCCAAAACCCAGCGAGTCCATCGTTCCTGGTTTGAAGTTAGACAAAACCACATCAGACTTTGCCACCAGCTCTTTAAATACCTGCTTGCCCTTTTCACTGCGCAAATTAAGTCCCAAAGATTTTTTACCCCGCGATCCCTGAGCAAAGGATTCAGTGATGGGCTGATTTTGCAGTGACTGGCGCAATCCATCTGGAAAGGCTTTGTTTTCTACCTTAATCACCTCCGCGCCTTGATCTGCAAACAGTCTTCCCAATTCTGCGCCGGCTACAATCACGCCGAGATCGAGTACACGAATGCCCTCAAGCGGGCGGCGAGTTGACTGGGCTGGACTAGCGCTACGTAGCGCTAATCGATCAGTACTAAAACTCGGCTGATGTTCGTTTAATGCAGGCGCTGGGGTGCGAATACCCGCCCGCTGCCCATTAATTTTCAGATAGCCCGCGGGTGCCTTGCCCTGCAGTCCGGCGGCGAGATCGATGTCTGTAAACGCCCCCCTTGCCAGGAAGTGATCATCTTTTAATACCTGTTGAGGTGTCGCAACTGCAGCAATGGGGACGCCACGACGCTGCCCCTCTGCAACAAGATCCGCACTTTTTTCCTTTGCGAATAGTGCTTCGATTAATAGATTAATCTCGCGCATATACTTGAAACGCTTGGCCATATTTGCGTATGCAGGGTCGGTATAGGGATGATCATCGCCAAGCCAAGCGCTCATAGCCTGCCACTGGCGCGGGTTTAAAACACAGATCCGTACAAAGCCGTCTGCACAGGGGAAAAAGGGATACATTTTCCCCTCTGGCGGCCGGCCTCTCGGAGCCAATTTGGTCGCACTCTGGCCGCCGGCGGCACTGCCGGTCACTCCCAATGCGGGGTCTAATATCTGGCAACTCGCCTCAAATACCGAAAAATCAATACTGCCGCTCCGATGGGTATGGGCACTTTGCCAATAGGCGACTAGCACCACCCACGCCGCCTGTATTGCCGCAGCCTCATAGCATAATTGACCCGGCGGGAGCAGCGGCTCCCGATCTTTAAGGCCAGAACGCGCCGTGATGCCTGCCATCGCCATATGCACCGCATTACTGCCGGCGTAGTCCGCATAGGGACCACTGTCACCGAAGTCTGATATGGCAAGGCAAATCAAATGACTTTCGTCCGACTCCACCAGCGCTGTGATTTCATTGAGCCACTGCAGCGCGCTCTCTGAGCGTGAGTGGATCAAAATATCTGCCTGCTGCGCTAAGGCATAAAATGCTGTCCGATCATCTTCTTGCGTAACATCGAGCACCACGCTCTTTTTATTTGCTGCATGGGTCGCAAAATACAAGCTATGCCCCTCTACCACAGGGGCCGCACGCCGAGCGGGGCTGCCCTGGCGTGGCTCAATCAACATCACCTCAGCACCTAAATCAGCTAAATAGCGACCGCAACTATCACCCTTGCCCTCGCAAAGGTCGAGAATACGTAGGCCCCTTAAGGGTTGATTGCTTTTATTGCTCTTCATCGAATTACTGCCTCATAGAGAACACGCCCATAACATGGCCGTGCCAGTGATCGCGGATAGACATCAGCACGCGACCTATTATCGCTGTTGATCATTATTGCGGGTGTATGCGTGAATTAGACTCAGTCCTGAAAACGCTGTAAAGCAGGCTCACGACCAATTATTGTTTGCACGCGACATAAACACACCCACTAAATCTAATCACAATAGTTTAATGGTCGTCAATTTTCTAGCAAAAACCGCTGCCCAGAAAGAATAGATATTTAGGAGGGAGGGTCGGCCAATTCAAATGGGCAATAGCCAAAAACAAGAAACCCCAGAAAACTGGGGCTCTTGTACCAAATAGATGCTAATTACACAGCGACACTAAAACTACTCTGCGTCCTTTTCATCTAATTTTTCCACTCGCGCACGAAGATGCTCAATTTGGCGCTGTAGCTCTGAAATCATTGCTGCGGAAGACTTGGCTTCAACCGGTTGCTCTGAGGACAAAATTAACTGATCAAGCAATTTACGCCCAGGGTTTCCTGCAGAACCAGCCAAACCAGGACTGCCAGCTAAACCACCGTCACTGCCAGCTACCCAAGCGCGATTACCCGTCAAACTTCTCTTATGTACAAAACGGCCACTCGTTCCTGCGCCGCCAGAACCAGCGTCACCGCCGTTGCCACCAGCGCCACCCTCATTACTAATAAGAATGCGCTGAATCAGATCATCACCAGAAACACCTTTGGCGAGCACTTGATACAAAACAGTAACGTCACCGCCTCGGCCACCTTCACCGCCTTCGCCACCGTCACCGCCGTTACCAGTAAAGTCTCCCTCACACGCTGCGCCGGCGTCTGCGCCGTCGCCACCGGCACCGCCATCTCCGCCGTTACCACCATTAGCCAAAATCTGCATATCGCCCAGTGATTCAATACCGAGCTGCAGGCGAATCTCTACACCATCGCTGCCGCCACCACCGTGCTCACCCGCCATACCGTCAGAACATGTAGAGGCATTTTCACCCGCTTCACCCGCCGCTCCTGCACTGCCACTACCCTCGATGACAACGCCCTTGCCAATATAGGCATGCCTAGCCTGAACGCGCCAACCGGCTACAGCAGAAGAGAAGGTAATGCGGGCGCCATCGCCAATACGTAGGTTTTCGAGCACAAGCTCTTGTTGGTCGATACCAACAACATAGGTTTTACCGGCGGGTATGCTTAGACTGGCTGCCAGCCCCGCTAGCGGGGTCAACGCTAGCGCTAATATGGCAAGGTACTTCATGAACATTTTTTCCTTATACTAGTGCGTAAGAAAGACAAAACTCGCACTAGTATAAACCCTGAGCTTACACCGTCATATGGCGACGCACGTCTTCTTCGATCATTTCGTCACCGCGACCCGATAAGATAACTTCACCGCGATCCATAACCGCATAGTTATCGGCAAGCGCCCGCGCAAAATCAAAATACTGCTCAACCAGCACAATCGCCATTTCGCCCTGCTGGCGCAGAATAGTGATGACGTTTTGTATGTCTTTAATAATCGACGGCTGAATACCCTCCGTGGGCTCGTCCAGCACTAATAAGCGCGGCCGCGTGATTAAGGCCCGTGCGATTGCCAATTGCTGCTGCTGGCCGCCGGACAAGTCGCCACCACGTCGGCGCAACATGCTTTTTAGCACTGGAAACAAATCGAAAATTTCTGGGCTAATACTGCGCTGACTGCGTTTTAGCGGCGCGTAACCGGTATACAAATTCTCTTGCACAGTGAGCTGGGAAAATACTTCGCGGCCCTGTGGCACATAGGCAATTCCCGCCCGCGCGCGATCCGCCGGCCCCATTGTGCTGATATTTTTGTCTTCCCACATAATATTGCCGCCGCGTATCGGGTGACGTCCGGCAATGGCCCGCGCCAAACTCGATTTACCCACCCCATTGCGACCTAATATGCAGGTGACCTTGCCCTTCTCTGCCACAATATCGACTTTTCTCAAGGCCTGACTAGCACCGTAGTAGAGATCAATTTCATTCACGACCAACATATCAACGCCCCAAATACACTTCGATAACACGCGGATTAGCAGACACCACTTCAAGCCGACCTTCTGCCAGCACGCTGCCTTCGTGAAGTACCGTCACTTTGCTGTCCAGTGCCTTAATAAAATCCATATCGTGCTCTACCACTACCACGGTATGATCTTTATTTATTTCTTTTAGCAAGGCAGCGGTTTCCATTGTTTCGTGGTCAGTCATACCCGCCGCTGGTTCATCTACCAACAGTAATTCTGGGCCCTGCACAATCAACATACCAATCTCTAACCACTGCTTTTGGCCGTGGGAAAGGCTGCCAGCTAAATCATTTGTTTTGACTTTTAAACCAACTAACTTGATCACCTCGTCAATTTTGTCCGCTTGCTCGCTACTCAATTTGTGCAGCAGTGCCCGCAGCACACTGCGCGTACCCGCCAAGGCAAGCTCAACGTTTTCCCACACCGTTAGCGTTTCAATTACCGTCGGCTTTTGAAACTTGCGACCAATGCCAAGATTGGCGATGTCCGCCTCGTCGTACTGGGTGAGATCGATGCTATCTCGGAATTTTACTTCGCCAGAATCTGGCCGCGTTTTACCGGTAATAATATCCATCATGGTACTTTTGCCAGCGCCATTGGGGCCGATAATTGCCCGCAGTTCGCCGGGCGAAATGTCTAGCGATAAATTATTTATTGCCTTAAATCCGTCGAAGCTTTTCGTTACACCATTGAGGTACAACATGCTTTGCATTTCCGCACTGTGAAAGCCCGGACTCTTTACGACTGCACTCATGACTGTGCTCCTTGCTCTGGTGTCGAGGTCGCGTCTCGCTCTGCACGGCGCTCACGCATTTGATTAACCACGCCAACAATTCCTTTCGGTAAATACAAGGTGCTGATCACAAACAAGGCGCCGAGCATGAACAACCACACCTCAGGGAAAGCACCAGTAAAATAGGTTTTTGCATAATTCACCGCTATCGCACCAATCACCGCACCAAACAAAGTGCCGCGACCACCGATAGCAACCCAAATAACAATTTCTATAGAATTAATTGGGCCAAATTCACCGGGGTTAATAATGCCAACCTGTGGCACATATAAAGCGCCTGCAATACCCGCAAGAATCGCCGACACCACAAACACAAATAATTTAAAATGCTCGACACGATAACCCATAAAACGCGTTCGACTTTCCGCGTCGCGAATTGCCACCAGCACTCGACCGTATTTGCTGCTAACAATCGCGCGACACAAAATATAAGCTAAGGCGACACTCAAGGCTGACAGGGCAAACAACACACAACGGGTGACATCTGACTGCAAACTAAAACCGAGAATGTCTTTAAAATCTGTAAGACCATTATTGCCACCAAAGCCCATATCGTTACGGAAAAAGGCGAGCAACAACGCGTAGGTCATGGCTTGCGTAATGATCGACAAATACACACCCGTTACCCGCGAGCGGAAGGCTAGCCAACCAAACACAAATGCTAAGGCCGCCGGCACCAAGGCAACCATAAACATGGCAAAGAAAAAATTATCAAAGCCATACCAATACCAAGGCAATTCAGTCCAATTTAAAAACACCATAAAATCGGGAAGTTCGGCATTGCCATACACACCGCGCTCACCAATCTGCCGCATCAGGTGCATGCCCATAGCGTAGCCGCCTAAGGCAAAAAATGCGCCGTGGCCCAAACTCAAAATACCGCAGTAGCCCCACACCAAATCTAAAGCCAGTGCCAAGAGGGCGTAACATAAATACTTACCCAGCAGCACCACAATATAGGTAGGAATATGCAAAAAACTTCCGGCAGGCATAAGTAAATTACACAGCGGCACCACTACCATTACCGCGAGTAAACCCGTAATCAAATACCGGCCGGCCTTGTCAGCCAACAATAATCTGCCAACTGCACTGCGCTCAAATATTGCTTTATTTATCATCGCTGATTAATCCTCTACCGAACGGCCCTTGAGAGCGAACAAGCCCCTAGGTCGCCACTGAATAAATAGAATGATGAAAACCAGCACAAATATTTTTGCCAGTACTGCACCCGCAAAAGGTTCCAAAAATTTATTGGCAACACCAAGACTCATCGCCGCAAAGAAGGTACCAAATAAATTACCCACCCCGCCAAACACCACCACCATAAACGAGTCGATGATGTAAGACTGACCAAGGTTGGGGCCAACATTGGTTAACTGACTAAGTGCTACGCCGGCAATACCGGCAATGCCTGAACCAAGGCCAAAGGTGAGTGCATCTACCCAACCCGTGCGAATACCCATCGAGTTCGCCATTGCGCGGTTTTGCGTTACAGCTCGCATCTGCAAACCGACAAAGGTTTTCTTTAATAGGAACACCAATAGCAACAAAACAATCAGGCTAAAAATAATGATGTATAGGCGATTGTAAGTAAGGGATAAAGCGCCATTGATTTCCCAAGAACCACTCAGCCAACTCGGCGAACTTACTGATTTATTTAAGGGCGAGAAAATACTGCGCACCGCCTGCTGCAGAATCAAACTCACACCGAAGGTGGCTAGTAAGGTTTCTAAGGGACGACCATATAAATGGCGAATAATGCCACGCTCAATAACAATACCCACTAAGCCAGACACAATGAATGCTGCAGGAATCGCGACGATAATTGAGTAATCGATATAATTCGGCATGATTAATTGAATAACGTAGGTGGTGTATGCGCCCAGCATCATCATTTCGCCGTGGGCCATATTGATAACCCCCATTACCCCAAAGGTAATGGCCAAACCTACTGCGGTAAGCAATAAGACTGAGCCTAGACTCAAGCCAAAAAATGCATTTTCTAATAATTTATAAATCTTCGCCTTGCCGCGCATTTCACTCAATACCGCCGCGGAGGACTCTCTTACCAATTCATCTTTTTCTAAATAATTGCCATCGCTGTCTTTTAATTGCATGGCCGCGAGTATCGACATCGCATCGCTGTCCAAGGTGCCGCGAAAGGCCTCAATGGCCTCAAGGCGAAACACCTGCTGATCTGACTTTAAATTGATCATCGCCATAGCGATGTTCAAGGATTCTAAAACCTTGTCATTGTTCTCTATTGCTTTAGCCCGCTCGATGGCCGCAAGAAATTCCGGTGCGGGACTGCGAATTAAATCCTTGGCCGCCGCTAGGCGTTCTGCCGCATCTTCGCTGCGCAATGCTAACTCTGCCAACACCCCGCGTAAAACGGTGCGCAGTTCATTATTAATACTAATTTTTCTTACTTTTCGGCTCCCTACCACACCCAAATCTTCACCACTGACAACGGCGCGAATTTCGTAGCCATCGGGATGAGTCTTGGCATATACCAACTGTTCATCTGCCTTGGTGTAATACAAATCACCGTCTTGCATGGCCGTTAATACCCGCGTTCGCTGGGGTAAATTTGAGCCGGCAATAAGGCTGATGAGGTCTTTCTTATCTGATGTTGATTTTACCGACACCAATTGATTCAACAGCAGTGCGCTGTCAGCTTCGCTTTCTAAAGGCGTAATTTGCTCGGCTTGTACGATCTGCAATTGAAACAAAACCAGAAAGGAAAAAAACACCGAAAAAATATGATTGAGCTTCATTGAAACATCCATTTACGATCATTACTCCGTCACCTTGCGATGACGGAGTAGCGTTGATAAAAGCATTTCGGCTGAAACGCTTTTTATTGGACTAGTAGTTTTGACCTGAACACTTTTTAGTTTCAGTGTTGTAGTTACCACACATAATTTTCGGGTCTTGCCAGTCTGCTGTTAGCTTGGCGCTTTCTGGTAAGAAGTCTGTCCAGGCATCACCAGGAACAGCGGTTTCTGTTTGCCACACAATATCAAACTGGCCATTCTCTTGGATCTCACCAATAAGCACGGGCTTGGTCAGGTGATGGTTAGGTAGCATCGTTGCAACACCACCCGTTAAGTTCGGCACGCTAATACCAATCAAAGCGGAAGAGACTTTATCAACATCGGTGGTTTTCGCTTTTTCTACCGCTTTCACCCACATATTAAAGCCAATGTAAGTTGCTTCCATTGGGTCATTGGTAACGCGCTTTTCATCACCAATGTAGGCAATCCACTTGTCGATAAACTCGTCGTTAACTTCAGCATCAGCGCTCATGAAGTAGTTCCATGCGGCAAGATGTCCGACCAGTGGGCCAGTATCAAAGCCACTTAGCTCTTCTTCACCTACCGAGAAAGCCACAACTGGAATATCTTCAGCAGACATGCCTTGGTTGGCTAACTCTTTGTAGAAGGGGACGTTAGCGTCGCCATTGATGGTCGATACCACAGCGGTTTTCTTACCCTGTGAACCGAATTTTTTAATGTCAGACACGATGGTTTGCCAATCGGAATGGCCGAAGGGCGTGTAGTTAATCATGATGTCTTTTTCAGGAACGCCTTTGCTTTTCAAATAGGCTTCTAGAATTTTGTTGGTAGTACGGGGGTAAACATAATCTGTTCCCGCCAATACCCAGCGTTTTACAGAACCACCCGCTTCACTCATTAGGTAATCAACTGCGGGAATAGCTTGCTGATTCGGCGCGGCGCCGGTATAGAAAACATTTTTAGAAGACTCTTCACCCTCGTACTGAACGGGGTAAAACATTAAACCGTTGAGTTCTTCAATTACCGGTAGAACAGATTTACGAGAAACTGAGGTCCAGCAACCGAAGATGACATCAACCTTGTCTTTGTCTAATAACTCTTTGGCTTTCTCGGCAAACAATGGCCAGTTAGAGGCAGGATCAACGACAACAGCTTCTAGCTTCTTACCTAAAATACCGCCTTTTTTGTTTTGATCTTCAATCAACATCAACACGGTGTCTTTTAATGTGGTTTCACTGATCGCCATAGTGCCCGACAGCGAATGCAGTACACCGACTTTAATTGTGTCTGCGGCTTGTGCGATTGAGGCGCTTAATGACAGCGTCGCAGCCGCCAGCACAATGCTGCCCTGCTTGGCCAAAGCCTTAATAGATTTACGACTTTTCATGCTTAGCTCCATACTCTTTTTTTAATTATCGCTAATCAACATCGCTGCGATTAACGAACCTTGGTAAATCTCCAAGCGGTATTAGCAGAATTGGTGCCAATCAATGTTTTGCATGCCAGAAAGCAGGCGCTAGATGACGATCAGAAGGATATTGAGCCAAGAAGGGGAAATTAATGCCGGTTCTATACTTATAAAAGTGCAGTGCGGCGCACAATTATTGTGCGCCTGCACCAAAATAAATTATCGGCCAATTAATGAGCAGATAATAAAAAAACACCAAGACCAGTGGCGAAGGCTGCTAAAGCGGATTGCAATGACAGTTGCAGCGCCCGATGATAACGACCAGCAGCATACAAACCGCGACGCAACAGGGCGCCAACCCCCGCCATCGCCATAATCAAGCCGGCATTAAATAACAGGACATGCAGCATGCCCAGCGCCGGACTCGCCATACCCGCTGCGGGAATGACGGCCAGTAAAGGCGCTGATCCTGCACTACCGTGGACCAAGCCAACCAGTGTTGCGTTATAGCTGTGTGGTCTACTTCTGTGCACATTGTGCTGGTGCTGGCGCCACAAATGTAAAAAGGTCATCACCCCAATCGCAATTAACATCCACGCGACTGCCGCCTCAGCATAAGCGCTAAAACCTGTTGGAATCGCGGTGCCAGCCACTAACACCATCGTTGCCACGGCGATGACCGCCAAGCCGTGCCCAAACCCCCAGTGCAAGGCAAAGCGAAAACTATGACGCCCGCCATCTTGACCACCAATACCGCTGACAGCGGCAATATGATCGGCGTCGAAGGCGTGTATTACACCGGCAGAAAAACCCAGTACTAAAAAACTTAATAGCGGCAGCATATCTGTCATCAATCTCTACTCCTCAGTGGATCGCCTCAGCGACCCAGCATTCCCTGCTCAACAATAAAGTTCACAATGTCAGCTACGCCACTACCGTCTTTTAAATTGCTAAAAATAAAAGGTTTGTCGCCGCGCATTTTTTTAGCGTCTCTGTCCATGACCCCAAGGTCAGCACCCACCAACGGCGCTAAGTCGGTCTTATTGATAATCAATAAATCTGATCGCGTAATACCAGGGCCGCCTTTACGGGGAATTTTATCCCCCGCCGACACGTCGATAACGTAGATAGTGAGGTCTGATAACTCAGGACTAAAGGTAGCCGCTAAATTGTCGCCACCGCTTTCTATCATAATTAATTCGAGGTCAGGGAATCGGCCACTTAACTCCGCAACCGCAGACAGGTTCATCGAGGCATCTTCCCTAATTGCAGTGTGGGGACAGCCGCCGGTTTCTACACCTAATATGCGATCCTGCGACAGCACCTCATGGCGCAGTAAAAACTCCGCATCTTCGCGGGTATAAATATCATTGGTGATAACCGCAATATCAAAACGCTCACGCAGCTCCGCACATAGGGTTTTAACTAAGGCTGTTTTACCAGAACCAACAGGGCCACCAATACCGAGCCGCAAGGCAGGCTTTTTCATAATTCAAACTCCAATTCTTTTTAAACATTTATTTTTACTCTCGCGCTTATTAAGAGCGGAATAATCTCGAATACTGGGTTTCGTGCTGCATAGATGCCATTGCTAAACCTGGCAAGCCCGTACCAATCTCATCGTCGCTACGTAAATACGCATTCGCCACCGCCTGCTCTACACTAGGCATTAGGCTCATTAGCAAACGCTGGCCGTCGGTCTGCCCAAGCGGAACTAATTTAATTGCCGCCGCCGCTTGGTTCTCTAACCAACTCCATGCAAGCCCGTTTAATGCATCGTCGTCACTTATGTCAAAATGCTGTGCAGCCATTGCAAACGCGGTGACAAAACTTACCTCTTCACCCTGTGGCCACTGCAGCGCGTGTGGAAGTTCGAGTGATACCAATAATCGCAGCAAAGCCTGCCCCATTTGCACGTCTTCTAGTAATAGCTCCCGCGACTCTCTTGCTGCCTGCAGAGTTTGATTCCAGCGTTTAACCGCGCACCAATCGCTCTGCTGCCAAGACTTTAATAGACGCAGCAATACCGGCAAATCTAAACCACCTACGCTGTGATTCAACACCTCGCCAATCCAATCCTCCGCGCTCGCCATATCATTCACCCAGCGCTTTTCAACTGCGTATTCCAAGCCCTGGGAGTAAGCGTAAGCACCCACCGGCAGCGCCGGACTCACCAGCTGCATTAAATGCAGTAAGGGCCTAGCCATGATGATGGTCGTGCTCGGTATGGCTGTGGGAATGGCCGTGATGGCCGCCGCTATTATGATAAGCGCCATTTTCTGGATGAAAACTTTTGTCGGTTACCAACACCGTAAGGCCAAGCCCGCGCAGCATATCGTCTAGAACATGGTCGTGTTGATAGCGCAATTCACCGGCGTCGATTTGCAGTGGCACATGACGATTACCTAAATGATAAGCCGCCTTTGCCAACAATAAAGGATCGTCGCTGCGCACTTCGGATACGGTTTCTTCCGCCGCAATAATGGCTATTTTTTCGCCACTTTTTGCGACTAAAATTTCACCGTCGGCCAAGACTTTGCCGCGTTCGACAAACCACGCAACATCTAAACCGCAAAGGGTTTTTGCGCGGTAGCGGCTGCGTTGGCGCTCCTGATAATTTAATACTAGGCGGATATCACTCCTGCCCTCGCCCAGCTCGTAACATTCCAACATATTGAATCCTTATTCTCTCTGCACCGCTAAAACAAGCAATACAATTGTGCCAAGGGCAATTCGCTAGCGGGTTCGCAAATCAGCAATTGACCATCTGCCCGCACTTCATAGGTATCGGGATCAACTTCCATCACCGGCTGATAATTGTTTAACACCATGTCGGCCTTGGTGACGCTGCGGCAATTTTTTACTGCGACCAGCGGCCGCTCCAACCCGAGGCCCGTTGCGATATCGGCGTTTATCGCCGCCTGACTGACAAAGCTAACCGAGGTCTGCACACAGGCTTTACCAAAGGCGCCAAACATCATGCGGTAATGTACTGGCTGCGGCGTGGGGATTGATGCATTTGGGTCGCCCATTGGCGCCGCGGCAATCGCGCCACCCTTAATAATCATGGACGGCTTAATCCCAAAAAACGCCGGTTTCCAAAGCACTAAGTCCGCCAGCTTACCTACTTCGATTGACCCCACCTCATGGGAAATGCCGTGGGCAATTGCGGGGTTGATAGTGTATTTAGAAATATAACGACGGGCGCGGAAGTTATCGCTACCGCTGCTGTCTTCGGCAAGCGGGCCGCGCTGCACTTTCATTTTGTGGGCGGTCTGCCAGGTTCTGCACACCACTTCACCAACCCGCCCCATCGCCTGTGAGTCTGACGAGATCATCGAAAACGCGCCGAGATCGTGAAGAATATCTTCCGCTGCAATGGTCTCTTTGCGAATCCGCGAATCCGCAAAGGCCACGTCTTCTGGAATATTTGGGTCAAGATGATGACAAACCATCAACATATCTAAATGCTCGTCCACCGTGTTCACGGTGTAGGGCCGTGTTGGATTGGTCGACGACGGCAATACATTGGCAGAGCCACAGGCCTTTATAATGTCCGGCGCGTGACCACCGCCCGCACCTTCGGTGTGGTAGGTGTGAATGGTTCTGCCCTTAAACGCATCGAGGGTGTCTTCCACAAAACCCGACTCATTGAGGGTGTCGGTATGGATTGCCACCTGCACATCGTATTTTTCAGCCACGCTCAAACAGCAATCGATTGAGGCAGGTGTGGTGCCCCAGTCTTCATGAAGTTTTAAACCCATGGCACCGGCTTGTATTTGCTCCTCCAAGGCCCCCGGCAAACTCGCGTTGCCCTTGCCGAGAAAGCCCAAATTCATCGGAAAACTTTCTGCCGCTTGTAGCATTTTGCCGATATGCCAAGCTCCCGGTGTGCAAGTAGTGGCATTGGTGCCGGTTGCGGGGCCGGTGCCGCCACCGATCATGGTCGTCACGCCGCTCATCAGCGCTTCTTCAATTTGCTGGGGGCAAATAAAGTGGATGTGGGCGTCGATAGCCCCCGCCGTTAAGATCTGACCTTCGCCAGCAATCACTTCGGTGCATGGGCCGATAATAATGTCGACGTCTGGCTGGATGTCTGGGTTACCCGCCTTGCCAATGGCCACAATGCGACCGGCTTTAATGGCGACATCGGCTTTCACCACACCCCAGTGATCCAAAATTAGCGCATTGGTGATCACGGTATCTGGAGTAAATTCGCGCCCTAATTGGCTCTGGCCCATACCGTCGCGGATTACTTTACCGCCGCCAAACTTCACTTCTTCACCGTAGGTGGTGAAGTCCTTTTCTACTTCTATCCACAACTCTGTATCGGCCAATCGAACCCGATCACCCACCGTGGGGCCGTACATATCCGCATAGGCGCGGCGGTCAATTGTGCTCATGACTTTGCTCCTGTCGCCAGCGCATCTAGGGCGCCCATCACATCACCACGAAAGCCATACACTTCACGCTTGCCCGCCATCGCCACCAATTCAACTTCGCGACTTTGCCCCGGCTCAAAACGCACTGCTGTGCCCGCCGCAATATTTAAACGAAATCCTCGGCTCGCTTCGCGATCAAATATTAGGGCCAGATTCGTCTCAAAAAAATGATAGTGGGAGCCGACTTGAATTGGTCTGTCGCCACTATTCGCAACGTCGATGGTGCATGTTTCTCGCCCTGCATTCAGAACGATATCACCCTGTGCAATTTGCATTTCACCCGGAATCATAGAGCCTCCATTCTTGCAGCCAATCACTGCTAATCGCCTTAAACAATAGGATTGTGTACCGTCACGAGTTTGGTACCGTCGGGAAAGGTAGCCTCTACCTGCACCTCGTGAATCATCTCGGCGACGCCATCCATCACATCGCCGCGGCCGAGTACTTCGCGGCCCGCACTCATCATCTCAGCCACGGTGCGCCCCTCACGCGCGCCCTCCATGACTTCAGCAGAAATGAGCGCAATCGCCTCTGGATAATTCAGTTTTAAACCCTTGGCCTTGCGACGCTCGGCGAGCAATGCTGCGGTAAAAATTAATAATTTATCTTTGTCTCTCGGACTCAGTTCCATCGCCTTCACTTCCCATCTTTATCTATTTTGTGATCATTTATTGGCACTTTAGGTATTCCAAATTCGCGGCGGGCAGGCAGCTCGCCCGTTTAATAAGGGCCGCAATTGCGACCACAGCCAAATAAACCCTTTGCGACACTGCTCAGGTGAATTACCTAAATATCGTGCTAGAAAAATATCGCGCTTTTGTGACAGCCCCCACTCGGCGGGTAACCAGCCTCGGCTGGCAATCAGTTCAGCCAGTCCCTCTCGCAAACTATCCATCCTGTCTTGGTCGCATTGCAGCGTAGCAAATAGGGTGCCGCTTACCGACATGCCGTTCATGCCCCAAGGGGCATCCAACATCGCGCTGCCACCCAGCCACTCCGTGCGCTCATGTAGTAGCGGAATACCATCGCGACTGATTTCAATTTTCTGCAGACAGCGGCCCTTGCTAAACCCTTCGCCACTGGCGCGACGCCCCAAGACCACAATATCCCAGGCACACAGCGACGCATCGCCTTGTAAATCAAATCGATTGCTTAATTCAGCCTCGGCGCCCTCATACACAATGGTTTCCTGCGGCAGCCATTCCAAGCAGGTGCCTGTCAGCAGTTCTGCGGATATACCCTGTGATTGAGCCGTCTTCGCTAAATCGCTGCGATACACCCTGCCCGCCGATGGCGTGGTTAACAGCGCCTGCGCGCCATGACTTAAGCCCAGGGCCACTCGTAAATCATCCCCCGGCACCATGCCACCCGGCGGATGTAATAAATAGAGGTGACAGCAATCCCCCTCAGGATAAAACGCCCGCTGCACCCGCAACGGCCCTTTATGCCGAGAGCGCACCAAATCTGTGCGTCCAGCCCGTGCTTCAAACATCAACTCAATCGACGCCCGCCACGACTTGCTAGGCACCCCGTCAGGCGCCGGTATCACTGTTATATCCTTACTTGAGAGCTGAGCCGTCAACGGCAAATCCTTATCTTTATGACATATTAAACACGCACTGGACCGAGCATAGGCCCAAATTAGACAGATACAAAAGCAATATCTGGGCCATCGTTGTGCACAGAAAAAGCACACTGCGCCAAATCGGTACTCGAATCAGCGAGTGTCGCACCATTTGAAAGCAGAACGCTAGACGGGAGACGGGAGACGGGAGACGGGAGACGGGAGACGGGAGACGGGAGACGGGAGACGGGAGACGGGAGACGGGAGACGGTTTTAGCGTCCGGCGTCAGACCTCCGACGTCAAGCTAATCCCTTACACCTCCCACGCGAGCTCAATAAACGCTACACTTAGCGCAATAGCGAGGTAACAACACATGGCAAAACCCGATTTTATTTCTCAGCTGGCACAGCAGGCCGGCAAGCTAATCAATAGCGGCCCAGAAATTCAGAGCGATATTGAAGAAAAAGTACAGGTCTTATTACAGGGCGGCTTTAGCCGTTTAAATATGGTTTCTCGGGATGAGTTTGATGCCCAAGTGGCGGTGCTAAACCGTACTCGCAGCAAACTTGAGGCGCTAGAAAAGCAACTTGCTGAACTCACCGCACAAATAGAAAGCCAAAGCGCCGACAAAATCTAAGCTGAAACTTCAGACATTTACGCAGCCTTCAAGGATGAAGACATGCCACTTGCTACTGTTTATAGCCGCGCCAAGCTCGGCGTGAATGCCCCACTGGTCACGGTTGAAGTACATTTATCTGGCGGCTTGCCCGCGTTTAACATCGTTGGTTTACCGGAAGCGACGGTACGTGAAAGTCGCGACCGAGTGCGCTCTGCCCTGATTAACTCCCGCTTTGAATTTCCCGTCAGTCGCATAACCGTCAACTTGGCACCTGCCGATTTACCCAAGGAAGGCGGCCGGTTCGATCTACCCATCGCCATCGGGATTCTATTAGCATCAGGCCAAGTGCCCGCCGCACCGCTAGAACATATAGAGCTCATAGGCGAGCTCGGTTTAAGCGGCGAACTCCGCGCGGTAGACGCAGCCCTGCCCGCCGCCATTCAAGCCAGCGCGGCCGGCCATATATTAATTCTACCCAGCGCCAACACCGGCCTCGCCTCGATTGTTGACGACACTGGCGTGCGCGAAGCGGAGTCCTTGCTCGCGGTCGCCGCCCATCTGCACGGCCAACAAGCCCTGCCCTTTGCAGGTGCCAGTGTTGAACCCATTGATGAAAATAACTACCCAGACCTCAGCGATGTTAAAGGCCAAGCCGGTGCCAAGCGCGCCCTAGAAATAGCCGCAGCTGGGGGCCATAGCCTGCTATTAAGCGGGCCACCCGGTACGGGCAAGACCCTACTCGCAAATCGTTTACCTGGGATTTTGCCACCCCTAACTGAAGCAGAGCGATTAGATATTGCGACCGTGCAATCTGTCGCCGGCCAACCATTACGACTACACCGACCGTTTCGCTCGCCACATCACACCGCTTCAGCAGCAGCCTTAGTCGGAGGCGGCAGCTATCCTCGGCCTGGCGAAATTTCATTAGCCCACAATGGAATTTTATTTTTAGATGAGCTACCCGAATATCCACGCAAAGTATTGGAAGTACTGCGCGAGCCGATGGAATCTGGCGAGGTAATTATCTCCCGCGCCGCCCAGCAATTGACCTTCCCGGCAAAATTTCAATTGGTAGCGGCAATGAACCCATGCCCCTGCGGCTACGACGGCGACGAAAATAAAGACTGCCGCTGCACGCCTGACCAAATTCAACGCTATCGCAGCAAATTATCTGGCCCGCTATTAGATCGCATCGATTTGCGCATCACCGTGCCTAGACTACCGCCCGGTGTATTACAGGAGTCGGCAAAGGCCGAATCCAGCGCCGTCGTCCGCGAGCGAGTATGCGCAGCGCGAGATCGCCAAGAGCGCCGCAGCCCAAACATCAACGCCAGACTCAGCGCCGATGAAGTCGCAACCTTCTGCGGGCTCGATACGGCAAGCAAACAATTCATGCTCCGCGCTGAACAAAAATTAGGACTGAGCGCCCGCGCACACCACCGCCTAGTCAAAATTGCACGAACGATTGCAGACTTAGCGGGCGACAAAGACATCAGCCTTGGGCATTTACAGGAGGCGATGATTTATCGGGGAGAGCTTTAAAACCAATCCACATATCCAAGAACGGTTCTTGTCCGGCGCCACCACTGCTACAATGCCCAGCCTTTTTTAACCGCCAGCAGGACACCACATCCGCGTGAGCAAACTCAACGACAGACAGCGCGAAGCGGTGCTTTATATCGACGGGCCAATTTTGGTTTTGGCTGGCGCCGGCAGTGGTAAGACCAGCGTTATAACCCGCAAGATGGCGTATTTAATTGAGAAGTGCGGCATGCCCGCTCGCCACATTGCGGCGGTGACCTTTACCAATAAAGCCGCCCGCGAAATGAAGGAGCGGGTGTCGCAGCTTGTTAAAGGCAAAGAATCGCGCGGCTTAACGGTGTCGACCTTCCATAACTTGGGTATGAATATATTACGCAGCGAGTACAAGGCACTGCAGTATAAATCTGGCTTTTCGATATTTGACAGCCAAGACGCCCAAACCCTCATCCGCGATTTACTGATGCAGGATCATGGCGCAGAAAGCGATAACGCGGATCGCATTCAGCACCGTATCTCGCAGTGGAAAAACGAATTCATTACCCCAGAACAAGCCATTGCCAGTGCCGAAGGCCCTGCCGATATTCTTTGTTCGCAGGCCTATTTGCGCTACCAAAACGCGTTAAAAGCCTACAACGCCTTAGATTTTGACGATCTGATTATGCTGCCTGCGCTGCTATTTGATCAGCAGCCAGCCATTCTAGAAAAGTGGCAGCAAAAAATTCGCTATATGCTGGTGGACGAATATCAAGACACCAACGGCTCCCAATACCACCTTGTAAAACAATTGGTAGGTGATCGTGGCGGGCTGACGGTGGTGGGCGATGACGACCAGTCGATCTACGCGTGGCGAGGTGCCAAACCCGAAAACTTAAGCCTGCTCGGTAAAGATTACCCGCATTTGAAGGTGGTCAAGTTGGAGCAAAATTACCGCTCCACCGCGCGCATTCTCAAAGCGGCAAACACAGTTATCGCCAACAACCCCCATGAACTCAATAAGGCCCTGTGGTCGGAATTGGGCCACGGCGAGCATATTCGGATTATTCGCTGCCGCAATGACGACGCCGAGTGTGAGCGGGTCGTGACCGAGATTCTCGATCACAAACTGCGCACCCAAGGCCGCTTTGGTAATTACGCGGTGTTGTATCGGGGCAATCACCAGTCACGCCTATTGGAATTAAAGCTGCAGGTTCATCAAATTCCCTACAAACTCAGCGGCGGCACCTCGTTTTTTGCCCGCAATGAAATAAAAGACATCATGGCCTACCTGCGCCTGATCATTAACCCAGGGGACGACAACGCCTTTTTGCGAATTGTAAATGTGCCCCGCCGCAAGATTGGCACCTCGACCTTAGAAAACCTCGGGCGCTATGCCACCGAGCGCGAAATTAGCATGTACGATGCCTGTGACGAGATGGGCTTAAGCCAGCACCTGCCAGAAGCGGCGGTAAAGCGACTGCGGGAATTTACCGGCTGGCTAAATAATTTGCGCCGCAAATGTTATGAAGATGAACCCGTCGCCAGTGTGCGCCAGCTAGTGAGTGACATCGATTATCTCGATTGGTTAATTCAAAACAGCTCGTCGGTCGCTATCGCCGAACGGCGCATGGCCAACGTTCATACCCTGATTAACTCCCTTGAAAAATCGATAAAAGATGATGAAAGCGACAATGCCATTGAGGGTGCGATAAGCCGTTTGGTGCTGAGAGATTTGATGGAGCGCCAGGAAGACGAAAAGGAAAGTGACGACCAAGTTCAGCTCATGACACTTCACGCCGCCAAGGGCTTGGAATTTCCCCATGTGTTTATGATCGGCTTAGAAGAAGGCATTTTACCCCATCAAAACAGTATCGATGACGGCATGATCGAAGAAGAACGCCGCCTTTGCTATGTGGGCATCACCCGCGCCCAGCGCACCCTCACCATGAGTTACTGCGCCAAGCGCAAAAGCTTTGGGGAATTTACCAGCTGTGAACCCAGCCGATTTTTAGCAGAATTGCCGCAAGAGGATTTGGAATGGGAGGGTCGCGGTGACAGCGACCCCGCCCAAAACCAAAAGCGTGGCGGCGAAACCTTAGCCAGCTTAAGAGATATTCTCGGCTAGCCCATTGCCTGATTAAAAATTACCGCTGGAATAAAAATCAGGCCACGCTATTAGCTTGGTACTGGCATTTATAAAACCGCCGTCAATTGCATATTGCAGAGCGCGGTCCAAATTGGTCACGCCGTTACTGACTGGCGCTGCGCCAAGGCCGAGACTCAGGGTCAAAACACTAGTCACCGCTAAGGCTTGGCCATTCGGTCCAAAAATAGGCCCGCCGCTATCGCCGGGGATGCTAGCCTTGTCTGTGACAATTTGGTATGCCCAGCCATTCCCTAAAACAGCCGTAATATCGCCGGATTTCGCCTCTAATAAACGCAAGCCAAAATGATAGGGTGAGCGCCCGTAGGCGTATACCGCATCACCTACCGATGCTAATCCAGTGAATAACGAAACTGGCCCACCAAAGGCAAAACTCGCAGGATGAATATTAGCCACGTCGTCGGAATGAATTTTAACTAGAGCAAAGTCGTTATAAGTGCAGGCATTCGAGCCCGGTGCTTCGCCGGATTCTTGCATCGCGCGCCAGCTAGAGTAGACAATTTCTCCTGGCTGGGTCGCGTTTTCAATCACCACCTGATTAAAGCCAATGGGCAAATTATTGCTTTCGCAGGGGTCAATGTCATCATTGCTATCGAGACTGAAGCAGTGTGCCGCCACCCCGATATAAACCGTCTGGGAATTGGGTGAAAACAAGAAATTACCCGTGCAGCCGCTGCCATTGGCGCTTATTTCAACGCCAGGACGAATTTGGGTGGCCGTAGGTACACCATAGGAAACTGGCGTTTCCGGCGGTGAATTATCTTCACCATCAGTTACCGGCGGCGTAGTGATCTCTCCGCCGTCTGAGCCTCCGTCATTATTAGCCCCCCCATTTGAGGAACCTGAATTAGACGAACCGCCACAGGCTGACAATAAACCTACCAACGCAATCACTAGCCATCGATTCATTACAACACGACCCACTGGACAATTATTAGTTATAGAGTAGCGCAAAATGCAGCTAATGTTCCGCGTTTTTATCTATCACTCTGGAATAGTACCTGACTCTATTACGCTAAAAACGAGTCAATAGATTTACAGCAGGCAAAAAAAAGCCGCGCATTGCGCGGCTTTCAGAGCTATTAGGCAATTACTTGCTGTTTTCTAGTATGTAATCAACAGCAGCCATGACTTCTTCGTCAGAACAGCTCATGCACAAACCTTTAGCAGGCATCATGCCGATGTCAGTGAAACCTTCAATAGCATGTTTATGCAGCGTGTCTACACCTTTCTCGGCACGTTTCGCCCAGTCAGCCGCATCGCCAAGCTTTGGCGCGCCGCCCGCACCCGATGCATGGCAACCCTGACAGCTGCCCTTATAAACCTCTTCGCCAGACTTGGGCGCGCCACCTACAGAGGCTACCGCTGCACCGCAGCTATTATCGCCTTGCAAACACACTTTACCGGCTGGCTGAATGCGGCTTTCAACTTCCGCTATTTGCTTGTCCGTCAACGCCCAAGCAGAGACACATACCATCACCAAACCAAAGGCAGCGGCCAATTTCTTCAATATTGCACTATTCACCGTTAACGTCCTCTTTGCGTACAAGGCACAGCAGCCCCGCATTATAATCTGGCGCGCATTATAACGGCATGGTCGCGATTACTCCAATAGCGCGACCAGCTAATGACCCAAGGGAGTAAATTCACTGCAACCAAAGTAGTAAACTTCGCTGCTCATCAACCAACAAAATAGCCCCTTAAGTTCAGGCTAATACTGAACAATCGGCGCTTTATGCAGCCAAGTGTCATCTTGCAATAAGCCCAACATCGCATGGGCGCAATCGGCGAAACTAATCGCCGAAAAACCATTAAAGTGGTCGAAACCCATGCGATATTGCCCCCGCAACTCCCCTTTTCGCATTTGCAATGGCCGTACCCCTAGCCACTGCACGTCTGGATACTGCATTAATAGCTGATACTGATGCTCTTTATCTTCATGTCGCAGACTCATAAAGAGCGCCGCAAACTTCCGAACAAATCTCGCCCCTAGGCTAATGCGGTCCTCTGGCACAAAGGTGCTGCCACCCCCGCACCAAATGAAACGAATTCTGGGCTCGCCCCGCAAAGCATCCAAAATATGACGACTAATCTCGGTGCATAAATCTGGCAGTGAGTGTTTATCAACACCTATCGCAAACATGACGGCATCGGTTTCTTCACCTATAACACGCCACACGTCGTCGACGTTCAGCGCATCACCCTCCACCACCGAAATTCGGTCCCGCAGGTCCGCTGGTAATTTTGCCGCTGATCTCACCAAAACGGTGACATCATGCCCCGCCAGCACAGCTTGGCGCAGACACTCACTGCCTAGCGATCCGGTGGCGCCAAACAAGGTAATTTTCATCGTGAAGATCCTAATTTTTATTATCGATTTAATATAGAACACTACACACAGCGGCAAAGTTACTACGCCAAATCAAAAAAGGCGAGACAGGAATACTATTTAATATTCATGTCTCGCCTTGGGTCTTCTAACGGCTATCAGCCCATACGGTGCAGAGCACAAATTTTATTGCCCGAGGGATCACGCAAATAAGCGAGATACAGCTTCCCTAAACCACTTTCGCGAACACCCGGTGCGTCTTCACAGCTCGTGCCGCCATTTGCCAAACCTGCTGCATGCCAAGCGTCTGCTTGAGCGGGGTCTTTTGCAGCAAAACCAATTGTGCTCCCATTCCCATGGGTCGCCGGATTACCATCAATTGGCGTGGTAAGGGCAAAAATGCCACTTTCAGTAAAGTAAAAGCAGCGGCCTTTTTCATCAAAAACGCCAGGCTCGTGACCCATCGCGCCTAACACCGCATCATAAAATACTTTTGATGCCTGAATGTCGTTTGCGCCAACCATGATATGACTGTACATTTTTTATTCTCCTTGAGGATTAATAATTTAAAAACGTCTTACGCTAAAAGGAATAAATCTGTTTTTCAAAAAATAAAAAGGCCCTATGAAGAGCCTTGCTATTGCGGATATTTACACGACATTATTCAAAATAATCACAGCAAAACCTCAGCCTCATCGCCGCTGGCCTCTAGCCAAGTTTTACGATCTGGTGCGCGTTTTTTAGACAGTAACATATCCATCAAACTATCCGTTTCGTCGCCGTCGTCAATCGCTAAGCGCACTAAACGGCGGGTATTGGGGTCCATAACGGTTTCGCGCAGTTGCAGCGGGTTCATTTCGCCCAGACCTTTAAAACGCGTAACTGAAATTTTTCCGCGCTTATTTTCTGCTTCTAAGCGATCCATAATGCCCTGCTTTTCGCCATTATCTAAGGCGTAGTACACCTCTTTGCCAATGTCGATGCGATACAGCGGCGGCATGGCAATATAAACATGACCCTGCTCAACCAATGGACGGAAGTGCCGTAAAAATAAGGCACATAACAAGGTCGCGATATGCAGACCGTCGGAGTCCGCATCCGCCAACACACATATTTTGCCGTAGCGCAGCCCACTTAGATCATCTGAATCGGGGTCGATACCCATTGCCACCGAAATATCGTGAACTTCTTGCGAGGCTAAAATTTGCTGGGCGTCTACTTCCCAGGTGTTCAAGATTTTACCGCGCAGGGGCAGTATGGCCTGAAACTGACGGTCGCGCGCCTGCTTGGCGGAACCACCCGCAGAATCACCCTCTACTAAAAATAGCTCGGAACGCTCGGAGTCTGCACCGGAGCAATCTGCCAATTTACCCGGGAGTGCCGGCCCCGCAGATACTTTTTTGCGCACCACTTTTTTCGCTTTACGAAGCCGTGTTTGCGCATTGTTAATACATAACTCAGCGAGCTTTTCTGCATCTTCGGTGTGCTGATTTAGCCATAGGCTAAAGGCATCTTTAGCAACACCTGCAACAAAGGCTGAGGCTTCGCGGGAACTGAGGCGCTCTTTGGTCTGACCAGAAAATTGCGGGTCAGCCAATTTAGACGACAGCACGTAGCTGCATCGCTCCCAAATATCATCCGGCGCTAATTTTACGCCGCGGGGGATCAGGCTGCGGAATTCACAGAATTCGCGCATGGCGTCGAGCAGACCGCTGCGTAAGCCGTTGACGTGGGTACCGCCCTGCGCGGTAGGGATGAGGTTTACATAAGACTCAGCTAATGGCTCGCCGCCCTCCGGCAGCCATTGCACTGCCCAATCGACGGCCTCGCTGCGGCCGCTAAAATGGCCAATAAAGGGTTCGGCGGGCAGAGTTTCATATTCGCGAGTATGGCCCGCGAGGTAATCGCGCAGACCGTCTTCGTAATACCACTCTTCACTTTCTGTGCCGGTTTCATCAACAAAGCTGACCCTCAGACCAGGGCACAAAACCGCCTTGGCTCGCAGCACGTGCTTTAAACGCCGCACCGAGAATTTTGCAGAATCAAAATACTTAGGATTGGGCGTAAAGCGGATATAGGTTCCGGTATTGCGCTTGCCGCAACTGTCGATAACCGCTAGTTCAGTGGCCTTGTCGCCATCGGCAAAAAACATTTGATGCACTTGGCCATCGCGTTTTATGACGATCTCTAGCGAGCTAGACAGGGCGTTCACCACCGACACACCCACACCGTGTAAACCACCCGAGAACTGATAATTGTCGTTAGAAAATTTACCGCCCGCGTGCAAGGTGCAAAGAATCACCTCAACCCCTGGCAAGCCCTGCTCGGGATGGATGTCTACCGGCATACCCCGACCATCATCGGAACAGGCCAGCGAGCCATCAGCAAATAAGGTGACAACAATTTCGCTAGCGTGCCCAGCGAGGGCTTCGTCGACGCTATTGTCGATTACTTCCTGCGCCAAATGGTTGGGACGGGTGGTGTCGGTATACATGCCGGGGCGCTTGCGCACCGGCTCTAAACCGGTAAGAACTTCTATGGATTGCGAGGTATATTGTGACATCTAAAACCATTGTTAGCGGCCGCGCCGCATTGACTAATTTAGCTAAAAATCTAGCCCCGTAGGTGGCCAGAATCCGTATTATTTTTTAGGGACGCGTGGCTATTCCGCCGGTGTCGATAATTGCAGAAATTCAACAATCGCCGCTAAATGGCGGTCAAAATTCTGAAAGCTGTGATCGCCCCCCGCTTCCACCGTCATCTGCACGCCGTTGTAAAATTCGACCGCATCGCGATAGTCCAAGGTTTCGTCCTGCTCTTGAACCATGACCCAGTAACGTCCGGTGTTCGGTTTTACCACCAAAGACTGCAGCACATCAATATCGGCCTGCGCCAAGCTAAAGTCCACACCCGTGTAGGGGTTGTGGTGGGCGCCGATAAAATGCTCGCCAAACGTATGGGGTTGCACCGCAGGGTTTACCAACACCGCAGCTAGCCGGTAGCGCTCAGCTAGAGCGGTGGCAAAAAAGCCCCCCATCGAGCTGCCCACCAAGCCCAAGGGCCCCGTGTTATTTTGCAAGTAATCTTGTACTAATTGATCTAACTCTCGAAACGCCTCCGCCGGCGTATTTGACAAAGACGGCACCATATAATGGATATCTGAATGGTGCTCTGCAACATAATGCCCCAATAGCTGTGCTTTTAAAGATTGGGGAGAAGAGATAAATCCGTGAATATAAATAAGCCCTGCTGTCATTCGTAACCACTTGCCAGATTGTCGACGGCGAATGTTACACCTTTTACCCGCGACACTCTTGTTTGAAATTGGCCATTTGGCGCCAAGTAAAACACCCGATAGCCGGGGTTGCAGTCATCCAAAGCAAAATTGTCGCTGCCTGGGGCAAACTGGATACAGGTCGATGGCGTCGTCAATAACCCCATGTTCTGATACAACATTTCAGATTGCTGGTGAACATGGCCAGATACAAACGCCTTAATATTCGATGAATCTTTGACGATGGCAAATGCCTCATCGGCATTTTTTACCCGCTGCTCGTCCAACCACGCGCAACCCAAGGCGCGTAAATGGTGATGCAAAAACACCAAACTGGGACGCTCAGACTCAGCAATACCAGCGAGCACAGCAAGCTGGTCAGCTGCCAACGACCCGCCCACTTCACCGCAAACCGCAGAATTCATAAAACCCAGACGCCAAGTTCCCACATCCAACGTGGCGGGCATAACTTGATCACCCACTATACTGCACATCAAGTTAGCGTCATCGTGATTCCCGGGTAGCCACACCATTTGCGCGGCAACGCCATCAAGTCGGGCATACAAGCGACGATAAGACTCCGCATCGCCGTGGGCTGCCAAATCGCCAGACACCACCAGCAAATCAATATGCGGGCACTCGTCTGCAATCGTTGTCAACACGGCTTCTAGGCTATTGTCGGTGTCCATGCCCAATAGGCTATCACCCAGCTCAGCGCCGAGATGACAATCGCTAATTTGCACCACCGTTAGTGGCGCTGTATTTGTTTGAGCAGCCAAATTCACCGAACAACCCCATTATTGCTTGCTTGTTTTATACGGGATGCCCCAGGCTTCCGCCAGTAAAATTACGCGAACAATGTCATATTTCGAGAATATTCAGGGGATTTTCTAAGGATCGGCCATGACTAAGACACAGACTCAGCCATTCGCCAAGATAACGATTTTGCTGAGCTTTTTCGTCGCGCTGATACATGGCGGTATTGGGATACTGATAACGCGGCTTAACAGGGCGCAAACCTCGCGCCCCCATCACCTCCGCCAAACTGGCGTCGTGATAAATTCGAACCTGCAATGCCGGCACCGGCAACTCTGCAAACAGAGGTTTTGCTAGGCGCAGCTCTAACATCGTGGTGTAGGGCGCGCGCTCTTTAATATGCAGCTCTACCGCATTCGCGGCCACACCAAAACGCAGGCAATCGCCAGCCTCCACTTCCGACGGCAACAGCTTTTGCAAACGGCGAAAATTCATTTCGCAATCCG
This sequence comes from Zhongshania marina, assembly GCF_002915595.1. Lineage (GTDB taxonomy): Bacteria > Pseudomonadota > Gammaproteobacteria > Pseudomonadales > Spongiibacteraceae > Spongiibacter > Spongiibacter marinus_B. The sequence continues at coordinate 253,252 of NZ_PQGG01000031.1, read as the reverse complement.
CAAGATGACCATTGAGGTCTATTCGGTACTGATGGTTATTCACATCACTCCCAATGAAATGCCCGTACATTCCATAACTTTAGTTAATATTCATATCCAATGGGTATTTGTTTGGTACACTTTGGGGCTTTCCTCCCGCCCTCTTTGGAGACAGGTTACCTCTATGATTGCCAAACGTCATCTACTCAGTATCTCCATTGCTGCACTGTTAAGCAGCCAACTCGTCAATGCTGACACCTTACTAGATGTTTACGAACTTGCTGTTAAAAATGATCCCCAGCTAAAAGCTGCTGAAGCCAGCTACCGCGCCAACATCGAAACTGAGAATTTAAGCCGCGCCGGACTGCTTCCACAAATTACCGCACAAGCCTACTACCAAGACGCAGAGAGCGACTCGCAAAGAGAAGGAATTAGCAGCAGTTCGTCAACAGCACTGCAGAACGTCAACACGAACACCGAATCCGAATTCTATTCTGTATCACTGAGTCAGCCACTTTTTGATCTACCTGCGTGGTTCAGCTTTCAAGCCGGCAAAAAGGTTTCTGAACAAGCCGAAGCGCAACTGGCATACGAACAGCAGCAATTGATCGTACGCACTGCAGAAGCCTACTTCAATGTATTACGCGGCAGTGAAAACCTAGACGCATCTAAAGCAGAGGAGCGTGCAGCCAAGCGCCAACTGGAGCAAACTCAACAGCGGTTTGACGTCGGCTTAATTGCCATTACCGACGTACACGAAGCCCGCGCGGTTTTCGACAGCACCGTCGCCCAGCGCTACGGTTTTGAAGGCACACTAGCAATCGCCAGAGAAAATCTCAGCAATTTGACTGGCCAAGAACACAATAATCTGTGGTCACTAAAAACCGACTTTCCCATCACCATGCCCGAACCTGCCAGCCGTGCAGAGTGGGTAGACTTTGCACTGGCAAATAACAAATTGCTGCAGGTGTCTAACGCTGGTGCTAGCTCGGCCTATGAAACAGCCCAGTCGAAAAAAATGGAGCACTTGCCTAAAATTGTCGGCAGTTTTACCAAAAGCAAAGACGATGTAGACGGCACCTCCCGCTACAGACCAACAAATAGCTTTGCAACGCAGCCAGACTCATACACCGAAAGCGATGCACTGCGCGTAACATTGACCATGCCCCTATTTGCAGGTGGCGCTGTTAGTGCCGGTAGACGTCAAGCCTATGAGCAATACAATGCCGCAAACTACAATGCACAAACCACTCAGCGCCAGGTAATTTCTGGCACCCGCGCCCAGCACATTGCGGTTTACACCGACGTACAAACCGTAAATGCACGTCATCAAAATATTATTTCTACCCGCAGCGCCTTAGACGCAACCGAGGCAGGTTATGAGGTGGGAACAAGAAATATTGTTGACGTATTAGACGCCCAACGCCGCCTCTACGGCGCAATGCGCGACTACACCAATGCCCGTTACGACTACGTTATTGATGTGCTAAAACTGAAATTGAATGCCGGCACACTAAGCCCGGCAGACATTATTGCGCTTAATAAATGGTTACAACTACCTGAGCCGGTGTCGTTAAAAGAAAGCGACGCGAGAAAATAATATAGCTAGCTCTGCTGCAGTGCTTGCTCAATACAGGAGAGCAAGCGCTGCAAAGCCCCCCGATTATTATCAACCACCTGCTTTGCAGCCGCACCCTGCTGCTGGGCCCGCTTAGGGTCTGCCATTAAATTGTGTAGCGCTGACGCCAATTCTTCTGCGTTTGAAAGCTGTAGCAATGCCCCCTCGTCATGCAAAAGAGCGCTAATCTCCGAAAAATTGTAGTCGCTAGGCCCCGTCAAAACCGGCAGCCCCCACGCCGCTGGTTCCAGCGTATTATGGCCGCCGCGTTCCACTAAGCTACCGCCAACAAAGGCAATATCCGCGCAACCTAGCAGCAGCAATAATTCGCCCATTGTATCGCCCAAAATAACCTGGACATCGGCGGCGCTAAGCCCTTGCTGAAATTCGCTGCGGCGTTGAAAGCTAAAGCCCTCTGCCACAATTAATTCCGCTACCTTAGCAAAGCGCTCAGGATGTCTCGGCACCAATAACAGCAAGGCATCTGGCTGCTGTTGACGTAATATTTTATGGGCGGCTAATAGTATCTCGTCTTCACCGGCATGGGTGCTCGCCGCGATCCACACCGGCCGCGCCCCAAACCACTGCTCACGCAATGTACGTGCCTGCTCACGGAGAGCGGGCGGGACGGCAACATCAAATTTAATGCTGCCGGAAATAACTAACTTTTCCTCCGGCACTCCTAGCGCCAAAAACCGCGCGCCATCTTCGGTAGATTGCGCAATCACTTTTGAAAATGTTGAAAACACCGTCTGGGGTAATTTTGCCACTCGCCCATATTCGTGGGCGGAATGCGCTGATAATCGTGCATTCGCCAAAAGCACGGGAATACCTCTGGCGGCGGTTTGGCAAACCATATTTGGCCAAACCTCGGTTTCCATAATGACGGCGACCCGCGGCTGCACACGATCCAAAAACCGGCTCACCGCATCCGGCAAATCATAGGGCGCATAAACATGGAAAACTCGCTTGCCAAACATCGCACGCACACGTTCAGATCCGGTTGGCGTCATGGTGGTAACGAGCACAGGTAATTCTGGGTGATGATCTAAAAAATGCTCAATGATCGGAGCCGCCGCGATACTTTCACCAACAGAAACCGCGTGAATCCACAAACCATGCGTCTGTGCGGGTGCATTGAAGAAGCCAAAGCGTTCGGCAATACGGTGCCGATACGCCGGCGCTCGCCAAGCACGCCAAAGCAAATGCAATAGAACCAGCGGCAAAAGCAGATAAGAAAATACACTATATAAAAATCGGGGCATGTCGCGAATGCGTTCCCATACTCAAGCAAGTGCGGCAAGCATAACGGCCAACACAGATTCAGGCCAGCCGTATGCTCAAAACCCCACAAATGCCCTTAGGCCATATTTAATACTTCTCGCACACAGCGATTAATACCCTTGGCGGCCTCGGCAATACTACCTGCCAACATATAGGCTGGGGTAGTCACCAATTTCATAGCCTCATCTATACACACTTCATCAACCAAACAGGTTTGATGAAGCGCTCCCATATTATTAATAGCTGTAGCGACATCGGCGTCATTACCCACGGTGCATTTTACGCCATCACCAAAAATTCGGGCCGCCATCGTCGGTGCTATACAAATTAAGCCGGTGGGCTTACCCGCCTTGTGCATGGCTTGAACAAATTGCAGCACGTCTTTTTGCACACTCATCTGCGCACCGTTTACTGCGAAGTCAGACAAATTCTTAGCTGCGCCAAAACCACCGGGCACAATCACCGCGTCAAAATCCGCTGCCTGCGCTTGGGCCAAATCCTTCACCTCACCACGGGCTAAGCGCGCCGATTCAACCAACACATTGCGGCTTTCACCCTCTGCCACTTCGCCGGCCAAATGGTTAATAACATGGAGTTGCTCAATATTGGGGGCAAAACACTGGTAGCTCGCGCCATGATTTTCTAATGACAACATGGTCAGTACCGATTCATATATTTCGGAACCGTCATAAACACCACAACCGGATAATATCAGTGCGACTTTTTTCATTGTTGCTGTCCTCCTTGCTGGAATGCCAGCTCGCCATGCGCGAGCCGATTTTCGATAATACCTTCACGTAGTCCGCGCGGCGAAAGCTGCATAGTATCAATATTCAATACGTCAAACAGCGCCAAAGCGATCGCGACGCCCGATGCGAAAATTGACCGCCTATCTTCTGCCAAGCCCTGATAGCGCACTTCACCCACGGAGCTAAATAAGGCGAGATTCTCAGCCAAGCTCCGCAGCTCATTCAATTTAATTCCGCCATCTGTCCGCCCAGATTTTGCCAACAGCACTTGCTCTACTGCCAACAAAGTACCCGAGCACCCAATAACAGACGGGGGTGATTCCCAAAAAGACTGGGGAAATCCATCCAGCGCCTGCGTAAACATCGCCTTTGCCGCCCCTACCGCTGCCTTAAAATATTCTTGGCGCAACTCACCCTCTGGAAAGTAACGTAAATAGCGTAGGCACCCGACCTCGGTACTCACACCCACCTTCATATGAGCATCGCAACCCCAGGCAAGTTCAGTGCTACCGCCGCCAATATCAACCACCAAGCAAGATCGCCCAGCATTCTCGTCCGGCAATCCGGCACAAACGCCGAGATATACCAACTCCGCTTCACACTCACCGCTGATAATCTCAGGCCGCACACCGAGTAAATCTTCCACCGCAGATAAAAAAGGAGCGGCATTCTTAACACCCCGCAGCGACGCCGTGGCCACGACGTGTAGTTCAGTAATGTGGTACTTCGCTAACTCCTTCTTAAAATCCGCCAAACACGCTAGGGCACGCTGCTGCGCATCGCTCTGCAAAACGCCAGCTTCGCTACCTGCCGCCAACTGCACCTTGCGCTCATCGGTATAAATGGCCCGCCAAGCCTGGGAGTGCACCTGGGCAATAAGCAAATGAAAGCTGTTAGACCCCATATCGATAGCCGCTAAATATGCACCAACGGTTAAATTCACACTGTTACCTCTTTTCACATCGTCATAATTCCTGTGCTATCATCGCACATCCTTAATTTTGTGATGTTTATTCGGAGAACTAACATGAGCGACAACATCGTTCACGTCACCGACAGCAGCTTTGAAGAAGACGTGCTGAAGTCTGACTTGCCTGTGCTGGTTGATTTCTGGGCTGAGTGGTGTGGCCCATGTAAAATGATTGCCCCTATTCTTGACGAAATTTCTAGCGAATTTGCCGGCAAAGTGAAGATCTGCAAAATCGACGTTGATGCCAACAGCGACACGCCTGCAAAATTTAGCGTTCGCGGCATTCCAACGCTGATGATTTTCAAAGGCGGTAATGCAGAGGCCACTAAAGTTGGCGCATTGTCTAAAACTCAGCTGCTAGATTTCGTAAATTCAGCACTGTAAGCCTTAGTAGCCCGTTCAGAATTTTACTGCACGGGCTCGCTCGAAAAGCTAGACGCCCTAGCCTTTCGATGATAGAGTGCGCAAGATCCTTCAAAGAACACCCAATAATTAACCTTATATTCGCTTCAGCTTAACTCGTCGAGTTCGTTCCGGCTTCCCTATTTCTGCCGATCCCACGTCTCGCTTATATCCTGTCTAATTGATACCACTAAACCCATATACCTATGAATCTTACCGATCTAAAAACAAAATCAGCTCAAGAATTACTCGACATTGCCAAAGAAGGCGGCCTAGACAACATCGCCCGCTCTCGTAAACAAGACATAATCTTCTCCATACTTAAGCGCCACGCCAAAAGCGGTGAAGACATTCACGGCGACGGCGTATTAGAAATACTGCAAGACGGCTTTGGCTTCTTGCGCTCGGCTGATTGTTCATACCTCGCCGGCCCCGACGACATCTACGTATCTCCAAGCCAGATCAGACGCTTTAACCTGCGCACTGGTGACAGCATTGCCGGTAAGATTCGACCGCCCAAAGAGGGCGAACGCTATTTTGCCCTGCTAAAAGTCGATGAAGTTAACTTTACCCGCCCCGAACAATCCAAGAACAAAGTTCTGTTCGAAAACCTTACCCCCCTGTTTCCTAATGAGCGCCTGACGCTTGAAATGGGAACCGGCTCCACCGAAGATTTAACCGGTCGTATCATCGACTTGGCGGCGCCAATCGGTAAAGGCCAGCGCGGCTTGATCGTCGCACCGCCGAAAGCGGGTAAAACCTTAATGTTGCAGAATATTGCCTCGAGCATCATTCGCAACAACCCAGAATGTTACGTCATCGTATTATTGATCGACGAGCGCCCAGAAGAAGTAACCGAAATGCAGCGCTCGGTAGGTGTACGCGGCGCAGAAGTTGTGGCCTCGACCTTCGACGAGCCACCGGCGCGTCACGTCCAAGTGGCAGAAATGGTTATCGAAAAAGCCAAACGCCTAGTTGAGCATAAGCGCGACGTCGTTATCCTACTCGACTCTATTACCCGTCTAGCCCGCGCTTACAACACCATCATCCCTAGCTCCGGCAAAGTATTAACTGGTGGTGTAGACGCCCACGCCCTAGAGCGACCAAAGCGCTTCTTTGGCGCGGCGCGTAATATAGAAGAAGGCGGCAGCTTATCCATTATCGCAACGGCATTGATTGATACCGGCTCGAAAATGGACGAAGTTATCTACGAAGAATTCAAAGGTACTGGCAACAACGAACTACACCTCGACCGCAAAATTGCCGAGAAACGTGTTTACCCCGCCATCAATATTCGTCGCTCCGGCACCCGCCGCGAAGAGCTGCTGACCGGTGAAGAAGAACTGGCCAGAATGTGGATACTGCGTAAATTACTTCACGGCATGGAAGACACCGCAGCTATCGAATTCTTAATCGACAAACTCAAAGACACCAAAACCAATGCGGACTTCTTTGACTCAATGAAAAGGAAGTGAGTCTGACGTCGGAGGCCTGACGTCAGACATAAAAGCCCTGAAGCTAAACCGCAATTTAAGTTTGATAGTATGAATCTGAGGCCGCACCTTGTAGCCTCAGACTTCCGACTCCCGACGTCAGACCCTCTTTTATGTATAAAGACCTCAGAGAATTCATCCGGCACTTAGAAAAACTAGGCGAGCTAAAACGTATTAGCCACCCAGTTGATCCCAATCTGGAAATGACCGAGATCTGCGACCGTGTTTTGCGCGCGGGCGGCCCCGCCCTGTTATTTGAAAACCCTATTGGCTACGACATTCCGGTTTTGGCGAATTTATTCGGTACCGAAAAGCGTGTCGCTATGGGTATGGGCAAAGACGACATAAAAGCGCTGCACGATGTCGGTGAACTGCTCGCATTTCTACGCCAACCCGATCCACCTAAAGGCCTGCGCGACGCGTGGAGCAAATTGCCAGTATTCAAACAAGTCTTGAATATGGGGCCTAAAATGGTGAACAACGCGCCCTGCCAGGAGTGCGTTATTCAAGGCGACGCGGTAGATTTAAACACATTGCCCATTCAAACCTGCTGGCCCGACGACGCCGCGCCGCTCATCACCTGGCCGCTGGTTATTACTCGCGGACCCAATAAAGAACGGCAAAACCTCGGCATTTACCGCATGCAATTAATCGGCAAAAACAAGCTGATTATGCGCTGGCTGTCCCATCGTGGTGGTGCACTAGACTTCCAAGAATTTAAAGCCAACAATCCCGGCGAGAAATTTCCCGTATCCGTTGCGCTTGGCGCAGACCCTGCTACTACCCTCGGCGCGGTAACGCCAGTTCCTGATTCTCTAAGCGAATACGCCTTCGCCGGTCTATTGCGAGGCAGCAAAACCGAACTCACCACCAGCCTTAGCAATGATCTACAAGTACCCGCCAGTGCCGAATTTATTTTAGAAGGCTATATCGACCCAGAAGAAATGGCTGACGAAGGCCCCTACGGCGATCACACCGGTTACTACAATGAAGTAGATAGCTTTCCGGTTTTCACCGTCACCCACATCAGCCATCGCAAAAAGCCCATTTATCACAGCACCTATACCGGCCGGCCGCCGGATGAACCCGCTGTATTAGGCGTAGCGCTGAACGAAGTTTTGGTGCCATTACTGCAAAGACAATTTCCGGAAATTGTAGATTTTTATCTACCACCGGAAGGTTGTTCCTACCGCATGGCGGTCGTCACCATTAAGAAGCAATATCCCGGTCACGCCAAGCGTGTCATGTTTGGCGTGTGGTCGTTTCTGCGTCAGTTTATGTACACCAAGTTTGTTATTGTGTGCGACGACGACGTCAACGCCCGCGACTGGAACGACGTCATCTGGGCCATCACCACCCGCATGGACCCAGCCCGCGACACCGTTCTAGTTGAAAACACCCCCATCGACTACCTAGACTTCGCCTCACCGGTTTCAGGCCTCGGCTCCAAAATGGGAATGGACGCCACTAATAAAATGGGCGGTGAAACCACCCGTGAATGGGGTAGACCCATAGTGAAGGATCCTGCTGTTATTCAGAAAATAGATGATATCTGGAACGAGTTGGGGCTGGGCTAAGCTCGGCGTTTAGCCTTCGCCTCATAGCCCCGCATTCATTTTCCGTGGAATGGCTTGTGAAGTTATTTCTAGCGAATTACGACTTAGACAAGTCCGCGTGGCCGCCGCATTGCTCGGCTATTTGAGCCGACATGAGTTTATGCGCTAGATCAACTAGCGTGAATCCATAAATGATGGGGTTATGCAGAAAATAGTTACGAAGTTAATTCTTTGATTTTAAAAGTAGAATAATAAATTCATACTTGAAAACCTTCCCGTATAGCGGTGTCACAGCTATCTGTGAGTTATTATTTCGCCCTCGCCGAGCGACTTACTTCTTTTTATGAAAAAAGAAGTAAGCAAGAAATTCGCCCGCTATCACTCACCCTACGGGTACCCTGCGCTTACAAAAATCCAATGGGATCGCTGCGGAACTCGCCTTCGGCTCAGACAGTCCTCGCTAAAAGCATCCCATTGAATTTCTGCAATGCTCGGTGAGTTCAAAAGCGGGGTTAAATACCATGTCGGATGTCTAACGACTGACGCTTAAAAGCATTCACTACCGCTCACCTGAAGCCCCAATCCGAGTAGAGCATGACAAATAAAAATTTTCATCTTACGGATGAGATAGTTTTTAGCAAAGGCTACCAGCGACCACCAGCCCTTCAGCACCGCTGAGCACTGCAGCAAGTAACGGGTTAAGCGGGAAACTGTTTGAGCCGAAGGCGAGTTTTTCCCGCGCCGTTACTTGCGAAGCGCGGAAGGGATCGATGGCGCTTTTCGCCATCGACGGTGATGCAGGGTGCCTTTTTTCTTTGCTTACTTTCTTTTTGGGCATGCAAAAAGAAAGTAAGTCGTCCAGAAGGACGAAAAAATTGCTATCAGTTAAACACCAAAATTGAGTAATGCCTTTGGCATTAGAAGTTAAAAAAATACCAAGCTTGAAAATTATTATCGCGGCGTGCTGCGAATCCTTGTTTCACCCTCGCTGGGCGACTTAGTTATTCGGCACTACGTGCCTCAACCCAGCGCTCACATATCCCTGCTTCGTGAATATGACGAAATCCACAAGAAGCGCCGTAGTGCTCATAAGCCCCCAATATTGATAATGATTCTCATAAGCCATACAATTCACGACTTTCAAAATACCCACAACGCGGCAACGCCGTGCATGAGGCTTCTATGAGCAATTTCAAGCAATCATTATCTTTGACGACACTGGCGCTAATCGCCGCTAGCGGCAGCGCTACCGCCAAAGAGTTCACCGAGGAAATGGTTGTTACTGCCAGCCGCTCAGAGCGCCCACTCAGCACTATTGCCAATACCGTCACGGTTATTAACGAACAAGAGCTAATCAAGCAAATGGGCGTTACCAGTGACATGTCTACCATCCTTGGTAATCTGATTCCCAGCTTTGCACCAAGCCGCCAAAAAATGACCAATTCCGGCGAAAGTCTGCGCGGCCGTAAGCCTTTATATCTAGTCGACGGCGTACCACAATCCAATCCTTTGCGGGACGGCGGTCGCGATGCTCACACCATCGACCCGCTAATGCTTGAACGAGTTGAAGTTATACACGGCGCCAATGCGATTCACGGCTTGGGGGCGTCGGGCGGGATTATCAATCTGATCACCAAGCGCCCCAGCGACACCACAGAGCAAAGCATTCGCATAGAGTCCTTCTTCCAAGAAGAAGATTTCGGTGAAAGCTTGGGCTACGGTGTAAATTACAGCGCATCAGGTAGCTGGGATAATTTTGATGGTTTGGCAAGTATTGGTTACCGTGAGAGCGGCATAGGCTATGACGCCAATGGCGACATCATCGGTTTTGATAATGCGCAGGGCGACACGCTAGACTCTGAGATGGCCAATGTCTTTTTAAAGCTGGGTTACAACTGGGCCGAGCAGCGTCTTGAGATGACTGTGAATCACTACGATATTTCAGGAAACAATGATTGGGTTGGGGTCGACGGCGACATCGATGCCGGCGTGCCTACCACCGCAGAAAAAGGCAATGTGCAGGGCGACCCAGTTAGCAATGAAGTCACGCTATTTAGCTTTAGCTATAGCAACGAAGAATTTTTTGGCCACAAGCTCCGCGCCCACGCCTTCACCCAAGAGTTTGCCGCAACCTATGGCGGCAGCACTGCAGCTACTTTTCAGGACCCTGCGCTTGGCGCGTCGGTATTTGATCAATCGCAAAATAACTCCGAAAAACAAGGCATTAAAATTACCTTGATCAAAGATGAGGTCGCTGGCCTGCCCGTGAACTTAGTTTATGGTATAGATATTTTCACTGACACTACTTATCAAAAATTAATTACCACTGGCCGCTACTGGGTGCCAAAAACCGAATACGAAAATTACGCGCCCTACTTACAAGTAGAATATGTCGGCGTCCAAGACCTCACACTCACCGCCGGTGTTCGCCAAGAAAACTCAGAATTAGCAGTCGGCGATTTCACCACCCTAGCGTCGTATAACGGCGGCCAATTTGTAAAGGGCGGCAAACCTGAATTTGACGACACCCTATTCAATGTCGGCGCCACCTACAAAATCACCGATAATTGGCGTTTATTTGGTAATGCCTCCGAGGGCTTTTCAATGGCCGATGTCGGCCGAGTGCTGCGGGGAATAAACACAGCAAATCAAAGTGTCGAAACATTCCTAGACCTAGAACCTATCATTACTGACAACACAGAAATTGGCGCGGAATACACCAATCGCAACTTTCAAGTGCAACTAAGCTATTACCAGTCAGATTCAGATTTTGGGCAGCGCTTAGAAGCCAACGCCGATGGAATTTATACTGTTAAGCGTGAAAAAACAGAAATCAGCGGCATTGAATTCCGAAGCACTTGGTTTGCCAGTGAGGTAGACACCTTAAACCTTCGCGTTGCTCGACAAGAGGGTGAATACGATTCAGACGCCGACGGTAAAGTAGACACCGATATGGCGGGCGCCAATATCGGCCCCAACAGAATCAATCTGAGCTGGGATCGTGAATGGACCGACAAACTCAACTCTCGCCTGCAACTTAGCCATGTTCAAGACCGCAATTTTAAAAATAGCAGCGGCCAGACGACAACTAAATTCAAAGGCTATACCACCATAGACACCAATATCGATTACGCCGCCAGCTTTGGCACAATCAGCCTAGGCGTGCAAAACCTTAGCAACGAAGACTATTTCACTTACTATTCGCAAACCACAGGTTCAGATGCTCGCAACTTTAAAGGTATAGGACGCAATGTTAGCGTGTCCTTTGCAAAACAATTTTAATTGTCGCCAGCGTCGCTAATGCGCAGAGTCCTGCTAAAGCTGCATAAGTACGCAGGCCTAACATTTGGCCTGCTGCTCAGCCTTATTGGTATTAGCGGCAGCTTGCTCGTTTTCGATCACGCTATTGATGAAACACTAACACCTGCTCTACGCAGTGATCCAAACGCAAAACTTGCCAGCTTCGATGCGGTCATTGCTGCAGCGAAGGCCGCCGCCCCCAGCGATGCCACCATCAACCGACTTTATATATCCCGCGCACCGGGCAGTCCTCACACGGCAAGATTTCCCAACGCAGCGGGCGATGGCAAAACCGTAGAGGTTAGCATCTCGCCAGATACTGCGGAGGCAGTCGCGGTGCGTGTTTGGGGCGAGTACCCCATGACTTGGCTCTACAGTTTTCACCACGATCTTACCGCTGGCCAAACGGGTAAATACATTGTGGGAGCCATGGGTATTGCACTACTTTTCTTTAGCCTTAGCGGGATTGTTATTTGGTGGCCCCGCCGCGGGCAATGGCGCAATGCCTTGCGTGTAAACCGTCATCAAGGACCAATCCGACTAAACTACGACCTTCACAAATTCATTGGCATCGTATTCTCAATATTACTTGGCATGTCTGCATTTACCGGTATCAGTCTAATTTTTCACGGCCCAATGAAAGCGGCAGTGAATTTTATTAGCCCCGTAATCGAATTGCCGTCGCCCGAATCTACTTTCAAAAATACCGCCGAATCACCAGTAATTAGTGCGGATACCGCTGTCAAAAACGCGAAGTCTGTTTTCCCCGATGCGGTATTAAAAAGAATATATCTACCCACCAGTGCCACCGCCAGCTACCAATTGCTCTTTGCCCAAGCTGGCGAGGCTTGGACAAATTATGGCGCCAGCAAAGTTTGGGTCGATCAATATAGTGGCGAAATACTAGCAAGCTGGAACCCATTAACCGCACCCAGCGGCAATAGCTTTCTGATTTGGCAATTCCCCCTCCACAGCGGCGACGCTTTAGGTCTTGGCGGACGCTGGCTGTTAGTATTCTCAGGTCTTAGCCCCGCTATCCTATTTGGCAGCGGCTTCTATCTTTGGTGGAAAAAGCGCCAACGCCGAATCAATAATCAACGCCGCAATGCGGAAAAAAATTTGGGGTCAGTGTAATAACTCAGTATTATTACAGCGCAACATCCGCACACCGTCTACACTACAAGGCTGAGCACCCCAGATTCCTAGTTTTTACACTGACCCCAAATATACCTACATCGGAACTATTTCTCATTGCCGAGATCGATTAGAGCGCGTGTATTCACACTAAATGCCTTTTGGGGGTGTTCTTGTCAAAAATATTAACTTTCCGCTTTCGCCGGCGCGCCGCGAATAGCTGCATCGCTTTAATTACCATCGCCATACTGTTCTCGCTGACAGGCTGTTCGTCTGTGCAACAGATAAATGAAAACACGATTGAAGAAGCGCCGGCCCCAGTCACCGCAGAGGCCCCCGTTGAAATCATGGAGTCTGGACTAGCCTCCTTCTACGATGATAAATACCACAATCGAAAGACCGCCAGCGGTGAGCGCTATCGACACGATCTATACACAGCCGCCCACAGAACCCTAGCCTTTGGCAGTCGTGTTAAAGTAAGGAATAAGAAAACCGGTGCTAGTGTGGTGGTTACAATCAATGACCGTGGACCATTTATTCGGGGCCGTGTAATCGACCTATCTAAGGCGGCCTTTGCTGCAATTGGCGATATCTCTTCCGGTTTGATCAAGGTTGATATCGAACTCATTGAATAGGTAGATATTTAGGGTCAGTGTAAAAACTCTTCACCTAGGCGCAGCGAAAACGTCAACTTATAGAATACCTTGAGCTCCTATGCGTCCTATAATCCATAGTTTTTACACTGACCCCAAATTTTGCTTATGACTGACTCCACCCAGCTGCCCTTATCGCTTTACGTCCATATTCCTTGGTGCGTGCGAAAATGCCCTTACTGCGACTTTAATTCCCATGAGCAGAAGAGCGAATTACCTGAGCAAGCTTATATCGCGGCGATGCTAGAGGATCTCGATCAGGATGTGGGGTTTATTCAAAACCGAGAATTACAAAGTATTTTTATCGGCGGCGGCACACCAAGTTTATTTTCTCCGAGCGCCTACCAAACATTGTTTGCCGAATTGCGTAAGCGACTTAAATTCGCTGACGATATAGAGATTACCTTAGAAGCCAACCCCGGCACTGTTGAGCAAGCTCGCTTTAACGCATATCGGCAGGTGGGTATAAACCGGCTTTCTATTGGTGTGCAGAGTTTTGATCCCGCGCAGCTTAAAAAGCTCGGTAGAATACACAATAGTGACGACGCCTTGCGCGCCATCGCCTGTGCGCAAAATGCAGGCTTCGATAATTTTAATGTTGATCTAATGCATGGGCTAAACGATCAAAGCAAAGAAGATGCATTACGTGATTTAGAGATTGCCATAGATGCAGGCGCGCCTCATATAAGCTGGTATCAACTCACCATAGAACCCAATACCGAATTTTTTAAACGCCCGCCAACTCTGCCCATAGAAACCGAAATGCACCGTATTCAAAGTGCGGGCTTTGAAACCCTCAGCGCCGCCAATTTTTCGCGCTATGAGGTATCCGCTTTTGCCAAGCCCAATCATCAATCGCGGCATAATCTTAATTACTGGCAATTCGGCGACTACCTCGCTATTGGCGCAGGTGCTCACGGCAAAATTACCCAAGCCGACGGCGGGATTATTCGCTACCAAAAAACCCGCAAGCCAGAGGATTATTTAAGCCGTGCACCATCGCGTACGAGTAAATCTGAAGACATTACCCTTAGCGATTTACCCTTAGAATTTTTAATGAATGCACTGCGCCTACGGCAGGGATTTTCCAGCGCACTATTTGAAGCCCGCACGGGGCTGGCATGGTCAAGTATTGCGCCGCGCATAGAAGATTTAATCAGCGATGGGCTGCTACAAAAACAGCAAGCAGCCTACTCACCCACCGAGCGCGGCTACGACATGCTAGACAGCGTGTTGGCAGAGTTTTTACCCGACTAAATCTTCACCTTAGACATAGCAAACAGCACCGCCGTCGATGCGAATATTTTGACCATTTATAAATCCAGCTAGGTCACTGCATATAAACGCGACCAAATCTGCCACTTCCTGCCGCTCGGCTATACGCCCGCTAGGATTGGGGTATTCCGTTTCGACGATTTTTTTCACTATCTCATTCCAGTCATCGCCCCACCCTTTTTTCTCAGCGCGACGACGAAAACTCGCCTCTAGCTCTGCGGTTCGAATATATCCAGGCGAGATAGTATTCACAGTAATGCCGGAGTGAGAAAGCTCCTTCGCTAAACTCACACTCATGGTCGCCAAGGCCCCTTTAGAGGCGTAGTAATGGGGCATAATATTATTGGGTTGATGACTGCCAATAGTGCCAAGTTGCACAATACGCCCCCAAGCCCGTGCCTTCATGGCCGGTGCCACACCTTGAATTAAACGCGCCGCAGACAACACATTTTTCTGATACATATCCAGCCAGTCATCGCTAGCGCTCGTGCCCCACTTACCTGCCGTTGCGGTGCCATAATTGTTTACCAAAATATCGACATCGCCCACCGCATTTTTAGTTTGTGCAAGAACCTGTTCACAACCTGCGTCAGTCGCAATATCACCCCACACCGCGTGTGCGGACTCTGTGCTGGCAGCTAGCTCCACCGCTGCGCCCTCTTCATTGCTATGAAAAACGACAATAGCGCCCTCCCTCGCCAGAGTCTTGGCGATAAGTTCACCGGTACCGCGATGACTTCCCGTCACCAAGGCCGTCTTATTTTGCAGTTTCAAATCCATAGCAAGACACTCGTTCTACTTGTTATATAAATTAGCTTCGTTGTAAACATGGTCGCACACCGGCTATCTGTGGCAAAATCCCAAGATTAGCTATTTTACGCAACCATCACGCAATAATAACCACGAGGCCCAACCATGAATTTTTGTCCGCAATGCGCCAGCCCAATCGCCGAAATATTAATAGATGGCGAAATTCGCAAAGGCTGCCCAGACACTGCCTGCGGATTTGTACTTTGGAATAACCCTGTGCCAGTGGTTGCCATGATTGTTGAGGTCGAGGACGGCGTAGTAATGGCCCACAACGTAAGCTGGCCAAAAAGCTTCTATTCCATTATTACTGGCTTTTTAGAAGCCGGCGAAGACCCTGAAGAATGTGCACGCCGAGAAACAATGGAAGAACTCAATCTCCACGCACTTGAAACCACTTTGGTTGGCGTTTACCCCTTTGCCCAACAAAATCAAGTCATCATTGCCTACCATGTAAAAGCGGCGGGCGAAGTAAAACTCAATCACGAATTAGACGACTATAAAATTGTTCCCCCCGAAGAAATTAAACCTTGGCCAATGGGCACTGGGCTGGCACTAACAGATTGGATTAAAACAAAATTAGGCTAATCAAATGGCTTCGCCAAGTGGCCGCCATATAGCCACTTGGCAAAATATATGGGCGGAATTTATTTTTCTTGATCCGTCTCTTCTGCCTCATCATCCTTGCCATGACGATCTCTAGCCGCCTCTTCTTTGGCATTTTCTCTGGCTTGTTCAAGCTCTTCCGTTAAGGCACTTAACTCTTCTTTTATAGCATCGCGGTCTATATCCTCAGCGCCCTCTTCAGGCTCAAGTTTTAATTTTTCTTTTAATTTCTTAATCTTGCCTTCGAGATTCTCTACCGCACTGGCGACTTCAGCCTTGCTGAACAAAATCTCTTCGGCATGTCCGTTTTTATCCTCTTCCGCCCGCATTATTTTTTTACGTTCGGGGATAAACTTCTGCTCCGGCGGCAAAGGTCGCTGATTCATAAACGACGGCGACACAATCTCAATTCCGGCATCATGCAGTGCATCTAACATCTTGCCCCGTAAACGCGAGCGCGCACTCACTAATAGCCCCGCCTCCTTTAACCAACCGCTGGCGCGGTAATTAACCGAGAAATCACCCAAATTGCGAATTTGCACAAAGCCGTCACCCAACTCCGCCCCCTCAATCGCTTTAAGTAGCGCGGTTTCAATATCGCGGCGATCGACGTCATAGCCCAAGGACACCTCCGCCGACACCACCGTGCCGGATGACCGCACCACGTTATAAGGCTCTTGCACTAACAGTAAATTGGGAACCGTCACCAGCTCGCTAGTTTCATTTTGAAACTCGACATGTAATAAGCCACGCTGCGACACGCGGCCCAACTCATTGCGAAACTCAATATAGTCACCGGCACGAAAACTATTTACCGTGCGCAGCATAAAGCCCGCCATTAAATTACCCATTACCGAAGTAGACGACAGTGCAATCGCCGCACTGAGTAATAAGCCAACCAAGCTCAATAATTGGCCGCGCAGCTCGCTGTCCATCGGGAAAGTGGTGATACCCAGCAATAATCCGCTGAGTCGAAATGCCAGTTTAGTGCCCTGTTCCCGGTAGCGAATATCGGTGCCGTGGTCTTTTTGGACGGCGAAAATTTTTCGGGTGAACATCCAAACACCGAATAAAATCACCATGAGTACCGCAAACGGCCCCCATTCACCTAACCAGTCCGGTGCGACGCTATTCACCGCGCCCAAGGCTTCATCCATTATTAAACTCCACAGCTAATCTGGCTTTATGTAATGCCTGCGATCACTCGCAGAATTGACCCCTGTTCAAACAAGGTAGATCATTTACTTACTATACGCAGATTAGCGCATTAGCGACGTAAATTCCCCGCGTTTTACATCATGCGGGCCTACCGCACGCTGTGTTAAACTGGCGCACTTTACACCATAGCAAGACTAGGCTTGGCGACTGCCTACGAGGATTATTTATGCCTGTTTATCGTTCTAAAACCACCACTGCTGGCCGTAATATGGCGGGCGCCCGCGCTCTGTGGCGCGCCACAGGCATGAAAGACGGTGACTTTGAAAAGCCGATTGTGGCGGTGGTTAACTCCTTTACCCAATTCGTTCCCGGCCACGTCCACCTTAAAGACATGGGCCAATTAGTCGCCCGCGAAATCGAAGAAGCCGGCGGCGTCGCCAAAGAATTCAATACCATTGCGGTCGACGACGGTATCGCCATGGGCCACGACGGTATGCTTTACAGCCTGCCGAGCCGCGACATCATCGCCGACTCTGTGGAATACATGGTCAACGCCCACTGCGCCGACGCGATGGTGTGTATCTCTAACTGCGACAAAATCACCCCAGGTATGTTGATGGCGGCGCTCCGCCTTAATATCCCCGTGGTATTTGTATCTGGCGGGCCAATGGAGGCCGGTAAAACCAAGCTGTCTGAGCACAAGCTCGACTTAGTAGATGCGATGGTAATCGCCGTAGACGACGCCGCATCAGACGAAAAAGTCGCAGAATACGAGCGCTCTGCCTGCCCAACCTGTGGTTCTTGTTCAGGCATGTTCACCGCCAACTCCATGAACTGCCTAACCGAAGCCCTCGGCCTGTCACTGCCAGGCAACGGCTCGATGTTAGCGACCCACGCTGACCGCAAAAAGCTGTTCTTAGAAGCGGGTCGCCGCATAGTTGAGCTCGCCAAACGCTACTACGAAGAAGACGACGCCAGCGTGCTGCCACGGAATATCGCCTCGTATAGCGCCTTTAAAAACGCAATGGCTCTGGATATCGCGATGGGCGGGTCAACCAATACCATTTTGCATTTATTGGCCGCCGCCCAAGAAGCGGAGCTAAATTTTACCCTGAAAGATATCGACAAGCTGTCTCGTGAAATACCCCAGCTGTGCAAAGTAGCCCCGAACACGCCGCTCTACCATATGGAAGACGTGCATCGCGCCGGTGGTGTTTTTGCCATTCTCGGCGAACTCGATCGCGCCGGCTTGCTTGAAACCGACATCCCTACAGTACATGCCAGCACGATGGGCGCAGCAGTTGCCCAGTGGGACATCATGAACACCGATAACGACGCGGTGAAGAATTTCTTCAAAGCTGGCCCCGCCGGTATTCCAACCCAAACGGCCTTTAGCCAAGACACCCGTTGGGGCTCACTCGACGCCGATCGCGAAAATGGCTGTATCCGCAATATAGAGCACGCCTTTTCTTTGGAAGGTGGCCTTGCGGTTCTCTACGGCAATATCGCGGAAGACGGCTGCGTGGTAAAAACCTCCGGCGTAGACGAGAGCATTCTGGTGTTTGAAGGCCCAGCGTATATTTGCGAGAGTCAAGAAGGCGCAGTAGACGATATTCTCAACGACCGCGTTAAGGCTGGCGACGTCGTTATTGTACGTTACGAAGGCCCCAAAGGTGGCCCGGGCATGCAAGAGATGCTTTACCCAACCAGCTATATCAAATCCAAAGGCTTGGGCAAAGCCTGTGCGCTGCTCACTGATGGCCGCTTCTCTGGCGGCACATCAGGTTTATCTATTGGCCACGCCTCGCCAGAAGCTGCTGCCGGTGGCGCAATTGGTTTGGTAGAGCAGGGCGACATTATCCGCATCGATATCCCCAACCGCAGTATTAATGTACTGGTTGACGAGGGCGAACTGAATAAACGCCGTAAAGTGATGGATGCCAAGGGCGCCGACGGCTGGAAGCCGGAGAAAGAACGTCCGCGGAAAGTATCTGCGGCTCTAAAAGCCTATGCCAAAATGGTTACCAGTGCCGACACCGGCGCGGTGCGAGATATAAGCCAGCTCTAATCGACTGGTTTAGACACAAAAAAGGGGCCGCAAGGCCCCTTCAACTTTGGCATAGTCTTCACGCAACAGAAGACGGTACCTGTCCCAACAATCTTTTTGCGCTCTAAACAAAAAGATCTGTAGTAACAATATAGTCCAATCTCAGCTTTGCGTAGATAGGCAATTACCCTTAATGTTTATAATGGTATTTGGGTCTCAAAAACTCAAGGTGACGGCTCGCCACACTGCCAGCAAAAATCGAAACTGCTGGGGTTTTCCTCCACACAGCTTGCACAAATCCAAGCTTGCTCAGGCTGCTGACTCAGCGCTGACAATACGGCGCTTGCCCGCGCCACATCCCGCTTTGCAATCCATAACTCTGGCCATACTTCAGTGAACGCCAAGCTGCCAGAGGCGCCACTTGCGTAGGTATTGCGAAGTTCGCCAAGTATGCCTTCAGCCGCAAGCAGATTTTGTACATTCACAACCAACATTAAATTCTGATCGGTAAATATTTTTTCCACCCACCACTCCGTTCGCTATGGCCGGACTGGACGTACATCGACGTCGTGTAAATTGGCGTCAAAGGCATCTGTGAGTAAGCAGTCATAACGGCGCTCATCGTATTCCGCAATACGCGCAGCAAAGGCTTCGCTCACCAAGCCTTTGCTGACCGCGGAGTTTAGTTTTTCTGCAAAGTCTTCACCGTCCAAACGACCGCGCTGATCATTTTCTAGAAACACATCGTATTCGCTTTCGATCTCTGTCAATAAATCGAAGGCGCGGTGAATACGCCCCTGCGCGTCTTGATCATCGTCGCTGATGTGCACCGCCGCCGCTAATTGCGCCCGCACTGGATTGGGGGTCATGATCATGTCGCCCAAGCTTCGAATTTCATTGTCCGACACATCGAAGTTCGGTACGCCCCAGGGAAAGAAAACCACTTTTAATACACAGCCCATCCAGCGCTGGGGCATATTTTGGTAAAAACCCAGCAAGGCCTTATTTATCGCCGCAAAGCTGCGTTTTAATGCAAATTCGGCGTGGGCGGTGTTGGCCTCGCTCGCGGTTTGCGAGTCGTGATATTTGAGGATGGCGCAGGCGATCACGAGCTGGCTATGAACATCGCCCAAGCGCGCCGACAGCAATTCACGGCGCTTTAGATCACCGCCCAGTAATAGCAAGGCAAAGTCTGCTGTTGCTGCAAATACCGCACTGTATCTATCAATACGAGGATACCAGCGCTCGGCAAGCGCACTGTTTCCGCAGTCTGGTTTGGATAATTTACCGGCGCTTAATCCCGCGATGAATCCGCGACTAAACACCCCAGCCGTATGGGCTAAATGCGCGCTCAGCAATTTATCAAAGCGCGCAATGGCACCGTCGGTTTCGTCGCTAAGTGCCTCTAGCTCGTCGGCCAAATACGGGTGGCAGCGCATGGCACCCTGCCCAAAAATAATCATAGAGCGGGTGAGAATATTGGCACCCTCTACCGTAATCGCGATGGGAATAGTCTGGTATACCAGCGCCATAAAGTTTCGCGGCCCCATTTGAATAGCCCGCCCGCCTAGAATATCCATGCTGTGATTTATCAGACCGCGCATGGTTTCCGTCGCGTGGTATTTCGCCATCGCGGTTAACACCGACGGCGCCCCATCGGCGAGTGCACGAGTTACTAAAGCGCGATAGGCTTCAAGCATATAGGCGCCGGCTGCTATATCAGCACTGGCCTCCTGCACCCCTTCAAACTTACCAACGGGAATACCAAACTGACGGCGAATCCGCGCGAAAGCACCCACCATCAAATAACTCATCTCGCCGCCGGCGGTAGACAGAGCAGGTAGTGAAATACCACGGCCCGCGCCCAAGCACTCCACCAGCATCATCCAGCCTTGGCCTATATATTCCTGCCCGCCAATCAACATCGACATGGGAATGAATACATCTACCCCGGTAATCGGGCCATTCATAAATGCCGAGCCAGGATAGTGACGGCGACCAATTTCCACCCCCGCCAAATCCGCTGGCACAAGTGCACAGCTAATGCCGCGCTCAACTTCATCGCCAATTAAGCCATCTGGATCGCTCAATCTAAATGCCAAACCAACCACCGTGGCAATCGGCGCAAGGGTAATCCAACGTTTTGAAAAATTGAGCTTTACGCCCAAGACTTTCTCGCCTTTATATTCTTGTTCGCAGACAACGCCGGTATCTGGGATAGCGCCAGCATCTGAGCCCGCCTCCGGACTGGTCAAACCAAAACACGGTATTTCTTCGCCCTTAGCCAAGCGCGCAAGCCAAAAATCCTTTTGCTCTGCGGTGCCGTATTTCATCAGCAATTCGCCGGGGCCCAAGGAGTTGGGCACCATGACGCTCACCGCCGCAACCGTTGAACGACTCGCAATTTTACTGACCACACGGCTTTGTGCGTAGGGAGTAAATTCAAGGCCGCCGTATTCGCGGGGAATGATTAGGCCTAGAAAGCCCTTTTCCTTGATAAACTGCCAAACAGGGGGCGAGAGATCTTTGTCGTGGTGATGAATTTGCCATTCGTCGAGCATTCCGCACAGCTCGGCGGTTTCATTGTCGAGAAAAGCTTGCTCGGCATCACTGAGGCTAGACAACTGAATTCGCTCAAACTTAGCCCAGTCCGGCTGCCCCGAAAACACATCCTTTTCCCACCAAGTTGTGCCCGCGTCTAAGGCTTCGCGCTCGGTGCTGCTCATCGCTGGCATCATCTTTTTCAGCGCATTTCTTGCCGGTGCGCTAACAAACTTAATACGCAGACTATCGACAAGAATCACCGCCAATACCGCCAGCACCACTAGCAGCGCGAGGGGGTGAACAAAAAATTCGCTACAGGTTCCGGCTAGTAACCACGCAGCAACAAACACCGCACAGCCGCTACGACGAGACAAATGAAAATAAAAGATAAACGCGGTGACAATAATTATTGCAAGAAATGCTAGTAGGCCAATCATAGTACCCTCTCTGAGCTGTTGTCGTTTGCGAGGCAAACACTAGATCAGTGAATGTGGCTCATCATGCTACGCCCTAGCTGCGACGATTGCATTACCGTATCTAAGTAGCCAAGCAAAATACTTAAGGAGCCTCTGCACAACCGGTTGATACCTCAGGCTTTGACTTAAAGCGCTCAGCAAGGCGGCGTTATGCAGGAAGGCTGGTTGCCTTTCAAGTAACGTCAACGCAGCTGAGCGCTTTAAGGCAAAGCCCCAGAGGGCAGGCCTTTGTGGCGCACTGGACGGCGTTGCCGCACTCATCAAGGACAACCAGCCTTGATCCTCGCGCGTCGCCTTGCCAGTACGCCACAAAGACTCCGCTGAGATATTACCCGGTTGTGCTGAGGCTCCTTAAGAACGTTCTTACATGGACACCGCCACTGGCGATAATCTTCAATTTTGCTTTTGTTATTTCAATATGTGGACTGAATGGGCGATGTCGGCCACACTCTCTGTTTATATCTAATTTGAAATAATATCGGGATTACTGACATGAACTCCTCAGTCGTTATTAGCGGGGTGGGCCTATGGACTCCAGAAAATAGCATTAGCAACGAAGAACTCGTCACAAGCTACAATGCTTGGGCTGAACATTTTAACCAGCAAAACCACGCGGCTATTGAGGCCGGAGAGCTGGAGGCAAAGCCACTATCGAGCCCTGAGTTTATTGAAAAGGCATCTGGCATTAAAAATCGCTACGCCTATTCAAAGGAGGGTGTTTTAGATATTCATCGCATGCGCCCCCTGCTTGACATCCGCGATGACGAGCAGGTTTCACATCAGGCAGAAATGGCCATTGCCGCCGCCAAAAAAGCTCTGAGTGCTGCCAATAAAACCGCCGCTGATATTGATATGGTGATTGTGTCCTGCGCCTATACTCAGCGCGCTTACCCCGCCATTGCGATTGAAGTGCAAATGGCCTTAGGCATCAACGGATTTGGTTTTGATATGCTTGTTGCCTGCTCCGCCGCCACCTTTGGCTTAGAGCGGGCAGTTGATGCAGTTAAGTGCGGCACCTCCAAAGGTGTATTAGTCATTAACCCTGAGCTTACCTCACCGCAGGTAAATTACACGGATAGAGATTCACACTTTATCTTTGGTGATGTTGCCACAGCGGTCGTCGTCGAGAGCGGAGACACTTGCCAATCTGCCCACGCATTTGATGTTTTAAGCACAAAATGCGTGACCTCCTACTCCAATAATATTCGTTCGAATTTTGGCTACACCACGCGGACAACCGACGAAGACCCTTATTCCGCAGATAAGCTCTTTCACCAAAATGGTCGCAAGGTATTTAAAGAAGTTTGCCCTATGGCAGCCGAGCACATTGAAAGCCATTTGCGCAGCGAAGGGATTGAGGTCGCTGATTTAAAACGCTGGTGGCTGCATCAGGCCAACATCAATATGAATCTTTTAATCAGTAAACGATTATTAGGCCGCGACGCGACGCTGGAAGAAGCACCAATTGTGCTCGACGAATACGCCAATACTGCTTCAGCGGGTTCAATTATTGCCTTTGCTAAATACCATGAGGATTTAGCCAGCGGCGATATCGGCGTGATTTGTTCGTTTGGGGCCGGTTACTCGATCGGCAGTCTGATACTTAAAAAGCGCTAGCCATTTTCATGACCCTCCGAAGGGAGGGTCATCCGCCGCACATCTCAAGCACGGTTATCACTTGTTATTTGCCAATGCTTTTCGCCAAGCAGCAAGCATTGTGTCTCGCTGACCTTCGCTAACCGCCGCCCGCCCCAGCCATACGCTCAAAATTAAGGCGGCCGACTCTGACGAGCTAATTGTGCCGAGTTCAGCATCGTTCATCGCCAACGTAAGGCCCTCTTTCGGCAACCACGTTAATTGGTAGCGGTCGCCCTTTTCAACGGCAATATACCAGGTGCAAAACCTAGCAATATCCTCCGCCGCCGCAGCTAACTCTTCAGCGCTGAAGGCATCCTCCAGTGCTTTATTGGTCATTTTACGAAAGCGCTCCGCCGACACCCCAACCTTGTATTCAATCAGGATCTGCTTGGCGTAAGTCGGATCTAATATGTCGCCGCTTTGGGGCAATGTTTGCTTGGGATCAACCTTGAGCTGTGTGTAGGTCAGATCTTTCCACAACAGGGTATAAGTCTCGCTGCTCACCGTGCGCCAATCTGCGGCAAACACCAAGGATTGGCCAAGCAGCAAGGCCGCCGTCACAAGAACTGTTATGCGCTTATTCATAAACGGGCTTTTCTCCTTGGTAGGCTAGTGGTGATCGCCCCAGCATAAAAAACACCAACAATTTCAACACCACGGGCGCTACAACATAAACGGCGGTGATGGCCCATACTGGCGGCACGCTCATTTCTGCCTGACTGCCCAACCACAAAAACGACACCCCCACCGCCAAGCCCATTGCCGCCTTACTCAGCATACTCCACAGGGCAAACATACGCGCACCAATGGCCGCGCCGTTGTGTTCTTTAGACAATTCTTGGGCGAGACCTGTTTGCATGGCCGATGGCAGTGCTTGGTCAGCTCCCAGCGCCAAACCCGTACCGACACTAATCGCGATAAACCACATCACGTCGCCTTCACCGAGCAAGGCCGCAAAACTGAATAAAATAGCCGAGCTACACAGCCCTATTCGCCAAGAGCGCACATCGCCAAGCTTCTTCGCTAAGAAATACCAAAATGGCACACCGATTAAGCCCGCTAAAAAATAGCTCAGTAAAGCGAGCGGCACGGCGTCTTCCGCATTCAATACCTCTCGCATAAAGAGCAGCAACACCGTGCCGGGAATCGCATTGGCCAGCATGTTCACAAACCACGGCAGGGCCAATCGCCTCACCCGCGCATCGCCTAATAGCACTTTAAAACTCAGGCTCTGACTGGCCGGCGCTGCGGCCTGACCACCCTGTAAAACAACCGCAATAAATAGCAGCAATAGCAAAACCAGCAGCGCCGAAGGCAGCATCGCGGGTGCCAAAATCGCCGGCGCCAACATGGCTAAAAGCGTGCCGAATAACAACATCCCCTCGCGACTGCTGTTATAACGTAATCGATCAATATTGTTGCGCGACAAGTTCACAGGCAAGGCTAACCAAGGTACAGTTAGGCCAGTCCAGCCCAACATAAGCAGCACAATAGCCAAAGCCAGTGCCGCAGCGGGCCAAGGGTGTGGCAGTGCGATCAATGCCACCGCGCTGGCGGCGATCAATAACCATGAACCTAGCCACAGCATGCGATGACTACCGCGATTGTCTACCCATGCACCAACGGGTAAATCGCTAGCAACATCGCTGATACGCGCTAAGAAAAAAATGGCGCCAACTAAGGTGTAGCCGTAACCACCCTGTTCGGCCAGCCACAGCGGCGCGTAAATATAAAAAGGAAGACCCAATGCGGCAAGAGGTAGACCGGGCAAGGCATAACGAAAATAACGCCAATACTGAGATGAGCTCCGCATTCTAACTCCCTTACAGTCATGGATAGGCAATACAGCCCCACCGACTGTGATCTGAATAATAATGCTGTACGTAATAACAAGACTGTGAGATCACTGATAATTCTATGCAAAATACATCGAAAACTAATGCGCTCAATATCGCTGTCATCGGCTCGGGGATTTCCGGCCTTAGCAGCGCATGGCTGCTAAATAAACATCACAAGGTCACCCTGTTCGAGCAAGACTCGCGCTTGGGTGGCCACACTAACACGGTCGACATTAAAACCAGCGCCGGTACCATTGCCGTCGACACGGGGTTTATTGTCTTTAATGAACGCTGTTATCCCAATTTGGTCGGCCTGTTTAAAGAGCTTGGGGTGGCCTACCAAGGCACGGATATGTCCTTCGGTGTCTCATTAGACGAAGGCCGCTTGGAATACAGCGGCTCAGATTCCATATCTACCCTATTTGCCCAGAAGCGCAACCTGCTCCGACCGCGTTTTTGGGGCATGATCCGCGACCTGCTGCGCTTTTATAAACAAAGTGCAGGCTGGCTGCAGACCCTGCCTGACGATATGTCATTGGGCGAATTACTGAGCCGCGAGAACTTCGGCGCGGGCTTTCGCGAAGATCACCTGCTACCTATGGGGGCCGCAATTTGGTCAACACCGGTAGAGAAGTTTATGGCCTACCCCGCCAAAACCTTTCTGCGCTTTTGCGACAATCACGGCTTACTGCAGGTTAATGAGCGTCCCCAGTGGCAAACGGTGGTCGGGGGGGCGCGGGAGTATATAAAGCAAATTACCCACACTTTCGACGGCGATATCCGTCTAAACTGCGGAGTCAGCAAGGTTCACCGCTTCGCAGATCACGTTATGATCACCGACCACCAAGGTGAAAATCATCGCTTTGATCACGTCGTCATGGCCAGCCATGCGGACCAAAGCCTTGCCATGCTCGACGATGCCAATGCCGAAGAAAAACGCTTGCTCGGTGCATTTGCCTACGAAAAAAATGAAGCAGTGCTTCATCGAGATGAAAAGCTGATGCCGGTTTTAGGACAGGTGTGGTCGAGCTGGAACTACCTCTCCGACAGCAAACAGCAAGATGGCAAGGTCTCGGTAAGTTACTGGATGAATTCACTCCAGCACCTGCCCTGCTCAGAGCAGATTATCGTCACCCTTAACCCGCTGCGCGCGCCACGCAAAGATTTGGTCTACCAGCAATTTAGCTATCAACATCCGGTCTTTGACGACGCCGCGCTAAACGCGCAAAAGCAGCTGTGGAGCCTGCAGGGCAAGCAACGCACATGGTTCTGCGGTAGCTATTTTGGCTACGGTTTCCACGAAGACGGTATTCAGTCTGGTTTGGCGGTTGCCGAGCAGCTCGGTGGTAGCACGCGGCCGTGGACTAGCGACAAAGCTAGCGATCGCATTTACCTAAGCCTAAGCAAGAGTCTTGACGCAGCCGCATGACAAATAATGGCGATGACACAGCAATTTACTGCGGCGAGGTAATGCATCACCGCTTTTACCCCCGCAAACATCGCTTTGTTTATCGCATGAGCAGCTTTTTATTTGATCTAGACAAACTCAACGACACCGCGCAGCGCTGCAAGCTGTTTTCAGTTAATAAATTCAATATTTTTAGCTTTTATCATCGCGACATCGGCGACGGCAGCGGCGAAGCGCCCCGCCAATATTTGGAGCGCATCCTGCAGGAACACGGTGTGCATGAGCACCTCAGCTCCGCCAGCCTACTGTGCTATCCACGTATTCTCGGTTACACCTTTAATCCGCTGAGCGTTTACTACTGCTACAAGGATAATAAACAACTCTTTGCCATTCTCTACGAAGTCAGCAATACCTTTAAGCAGCGACACAGTTATTTGATTCCGGTGTCGGCCAGCGATCAAGACAAGGGTATTATTCGCCAGCAGTGCGATAAAAATTTTTATGTGTCGCCGTTTATCCCTATGGATGCACGCTACCATTTCCGTATGCACCTTCCCAAACAGCGTATTGGCCTAGCTATTCGCGAAACCGAAAACGGCAAAGCCCTACTCCATGCGGTATTTCGCGGCGAACACCGGCCATTTAGCGACACCGAACTTCTCAAAAACCTTATCAGCTTGCCATTTATGACGATCAAGGCTGTACTAGGTATACACTGGGAAGCGTTGAAGCTTTTTATCAAGGGCGTAAAAATTGTACCCCGCCCCGCTGAACCAAAATCTGCAATCTCACGTATTGACCAGTAACTGTGTGACAAATACTTAAGGGTCAACTATGAAGACAGCCACTGCTACTCTCGAAAATAATATAGGTTCTGGCTGGTGGGCTAAGCGCCAACAACAGATGGTCGCAAAAGTTCTGGCGCCATTATCCAATGCGGCGCGGGGAGTTCTGCGGCTTACCCTGCCCAATGGCAATAGCATCGAATTTGGCGATCACCCCTGCGAACACTTCAATCCAGTGATTGTGCTCCACAACTGGAAGGCCGTGCGCAAAGCCTTTACCGGTGGTTCAGTAGGTTGGAGCGAAGCCTATATGGACGGCGATTGGGACAGCCCCGACCTCGCCATGCTAGTCGAATGGATCGTCATCAACGAAGAACATTTTGGCGGCATGTTAGACAGCGGCAAAATCGAAGGCGCATTTCAAAAATGGCGCCATCAGCGCAATGCCAATAGCAAACGCGGCAGCCGCCGCAATATCTCCTACCACTACGACCTTGGCAATGAGTTTTACCAGCAGTGGTTAGACCCCAGCATGACTTACTCCGCCGCCTACTACAGCAGCGAGCATCAAACGCTGGCGGAAGCACAATACGCGAAGTACCAACGTATTATTGATCTTCTCGACATTAAAGACGGCGATACCATTTTAGAAATCGGCTGTGGCTGGGGTGGCTTTGCTGAACAGCTATGCAGTCAGAAAAAGGTTAAATTGCACGGCATTACCCTGTCTGAACGTCAGCTTGAATTTGCCCAACAGCGTTTAGCCAAGGCCGAAACCTTAGGCGACGCAGAATTCAGCCTCACCGATTACCGCGACACTGTTGGCCAATACGACCATATTGTGTCGATAGAAATGCTTGAGGCAGTCGGTGAAAAATACTGGCCGACCTATTTTGAAACCGTTCAAAAACGCCTCAAACCCGGTGGCCGCGCCGCGATTCAAATCATTACCATTGAAGACAAACGCTTTGAGCAATACCGCAGCAATCCTGACTTTATTCAGACCTATATTTTCCCCGGTGGCATGCTGCCCACCCCAGATAAATTTAAAGAACAAGCCGTAGGCGCCGGCCTAACCGTAAGCGACGAAGAGGCCTTTGGCCTAGGCTATGCCCGCACACTACGCGAATGGGGAAGTAAATTTCATCAACGCTGGGAAGATATCGCGCCGCTAGGATTTGATAAACGCTTTCAAAGAATGTGGCACTATTATTTAACCTACTGCGAGGGTGGCTTTCGCGGCAATTCCATCGACGTTTATCAATTTGTGTTGGAAAAACCCACTGCGCAATAAAGTTAGCTACGCCATATAAAAGGGTCGCATTGCGCGACCCTTTTCAATCCAATATTCAATTTATTCGGCTTTTTTAGCTGCCGCTTCTTGGCAGCCTTTAACCCACGGCATCAATATATCTAGAGCGGTTTTATCACTTTTCGGCAGCTCTTCTGTGCACTCCCCCACAGGCGTAGTCCGCGGCCCCCACTTAATCACTGCAGCGCCCCAAGTTAGTCCAGCGCCAAAGGCGGCGGTTAAAATTTTATCGCCGGCCTTAATGCGGCCTTCTTCTAAAGCCTCACACAATGCAATCGGCACTGTGGCGGCGGAGGTATTGCCGTATTTTTCTATATTCACAACGACTTTTTCGGGCGGCGCTTTCATACGCTTTGCCAAAGTGTCGATAATTCTGACATTGGCCTGATGGGGTATTAAAAGATCGATTTGCTCGGGCTCTAATTCTAACTTTTCGAGCACACCCGTTATTGCCTGGCCCATACCGCGAACAGCGCGCTTGAAGATTTCTTGGCCTTCAAAATTCACATCAAAATAGCCATCCACAGCTGCGAAGCGCTCCCGCGCCGTACCGGAATCTCGGGCGGCCAAAATATCCCGCGCTTCGCCGTCACAGCCCAACCTCTCCGCTATTAAGCCGCACTCTTCATCACAGGCTTCTAACACAACAGCCCCTGCACCGTCGCCAAATAATACAGAAACATCCCGTTGGCTATAGTCTAGGAAGTAGGGAATACGGTCTGCGCCAATCACCAATACTTTTTTCATGGCGCCGCTGCGTATCATGCCGGTGCCAATACTTAGGCCGTAAACAAAACCAGTACACGCCGCGTTAAGGTCAAACACTGCCGCATTTACCGCACCAATATTTGCCTGCACAAGAGAAGCAGAATTAGGTATGAGGGTATCTGGGCAGGCAGTGCCTAAAATCACCATATCTAATTCTGCCGCATCTAAACCAGCAGCAGCCAAGGCACGCTTGGCGGCTAAGCTGGCAAGTGTGGCGGTGGATACATGGGAAATCCGTCGTTCTTTAATTCCCGTGCGGGTAGAAATCCATTCATCGGAGGTGTCTAAAAATGTCGCCAAATCCTCGTTGCTAAGCACTGCGGGCGGCAAGCATTTTCCCCAACCAGTAATATTTGCGTATTGCATGACAAGCTCGATATCGCTGTTATTGGCCAACATTATGCCGAGCAATGTTAGCACTGTCACCAATGTAGCCGCTTAGATACGAGCAAAATTCACAGGCAAAGTACGTACAATCCCCTATGAAATAAGCCGTTTTGAGACGTAAACACAAGATTACAACATGCTAAGATGGTGACAATGCAAATTTAGCAAGGTGCACTAGTATGAAAACAAATAAACGCTGGGGAAACGGAGCCAGAGTTGACGACCTCGATACGGGGAAAAAAATTCTCCTCAAATCAGCCGTAGATTGCTTCATCACTAAAGGCATCAAATCCACCACCATCGAAGATGTCGCCAAGGTCGCCAACGTCACTCGGCGCACGGTGTATCGCTACTTTAACGGCAAGTCTGACATTATTGCCGCGCTAATAGATATAGAGCGCGATCGCATGTTCATGAAGGTTCATGAGATTGCCAAGCTTTACGACAATAATTTCCCCTTGATGCTCGAAGAATGCATTTGGTTTGCCGCGAGCTATAAGCCACCCGAGGCTGGAAAACTCGATCTTGTGTCTGGCGCGAACGCCTCTGAGGCGGCCCCGCATATCGACAACGACGAATCAGACGAGCACTGGCGAGAGCTTTTAGAAGAGCCCCTAAGCGCCTATAACGAGCGCAATAATCGCAAGGTCAATCTAGATGATCTCATCAAAATAGTGGGTCGCTTGGTACTGTCCTACCGGCAATTGCCCGCCACCAAAGAGCAGTTCAAAGCCAGCCTAAAAGCGCTGGCGCTATAAGCCAGGCGGGCCGTTCGCCCGCTGGCCCCATCCGGTATTCGCTTGGTCAGTTTTGCCATTGTGCCGCACCTAGCACCCGCCTAAGCTTCAAAGCATCGTCATTCCGCGCCACATCGCGGTGAGATGCTTAGGAGCAAAAAATGAATTTCGACTTTTCTGAAGACCAAAAAAACATCCAAGAACAAGCGCGTTCAATGCTAGCCAAAGAATGCAGCAGCGCCAGCGTTCGCCACATTATCGACGGTGACCAGTATTTTGACGCCGCGCTGTGGCAGCAGGTTGTTGCTCTGGGCTGGCCCGCCATCACCATCGCCGAGAAACACGGCGGTCTAGGATTAAGCTATTTAGAGCTCTGCGTTATCGCCACCGAACTCGGTCGCTCACTGGCTCCCATTCCGTTTATTGCATCGGTATATCTTGGCACCGAATTAATCAAAGCCGCAGCCTCGCCAGCGCAGCAACAGGAGTGGCTGCCAGCCCTTGCTAGCGGCGACATTATTAGCACCGTTGCCATCAGCGAAGGCAAGACCAATCACGTCGATTGCCTTGTCAGTGACAACCAACTCAGTGGCCGTAAATCCGCTGTGTTACATGGCATGATCGCCAACACAGCGATTGTATCCGCCAAAAATGAGAACGGTGAACTCGGGCTCTACTTTGCTGAGCTGAGCGATAGTAGTGTTAGCCGTGCGCCGCAAGACAGTCTTGACCCCAGCTTACCCCGCGCTGAACTGATTTTTGATAAAACGCCGGTAATTCAATTAGCAGGCCAAACTCCAGCCGCTTCTGCACTTCACACCCTGTTCGACCGCGCTGCGGTATTGCTAGCGTTTGAGCAGGTCGGCGGCTGCGAAGCAGTTATCGACATGGCCAAGGCCTACACCACTGATCGCTATGCATTTGGTCGGCAGGTTGCCTCATTCCAAGCCATTAAGCATAAATTGGCGGATATGTTTGTCGCCAAGGAACTCGCAAAATCCAATGCCTATTACGGTGCCTGGGCTCTTGCCGCCGACGCGCCAGAACTACCCCTCGCCGCCGCCACCGCCCGTGTCAGCGCCATTGATGCCTACTATCTATGCAGCAAAGAAAATATTCAGGCCCACGGTGGCATGGGTTTCACATGGGAATTTGACTGCCACCTTTACTATCGGCGCGCACAGAATTTATCGACCTTGCTAGGCGGCAATCCCTATTGGAAGGGTCTTTTAGTCGACCGCCTACTCGCCGCGTAATTAGCACACCAATTTGCCAAGGAATCGTTATGGACTTTAAAGACTCAGCAGAACAGTCCGCTTTTCGCGCCGAAATACGCGACTGGCTAAGCAAAAACGCGACACCAAAGTCAGCAGCCGGCGGCCGCAAAGATCAATCTGAAGCCTATCAAGACGCCAAAATTTGGTACAAAAAAGTAGCCGACGCCGGCTACGCCTGCTTGAACTGGCCCAAACAATACGGCGGCGCCGGACTCAGTGATATACACAAGGTTATCTGGTCGCAGGAGGTCGCAAACTACGCCGAGCCCGATGGCTACTTTGTGATTGGCATTGGCAATTGCGGCCCAGCCATCATGCATTTCGCCACCGAAGAACAAAAGAAAACCTTATTACCGCCGATGGCAAGCGCAGAAACCGTGTGGTGCCAAATGTTCTCTGAACCCAGCGCGGGCTCAGACGTAGCCGGCCTGCGCACCAGTGCGGTAGCAGATGGCGACAACTGGATTATCAATGGCCAAAAAATCTGGACCTCCGGCGCCCAGCATTCCGACTACGGCGTAATACTGTGCCGCACCGACCCCACTATTTCTAAATACCGTGGTATGACCATGTTCTTTATCGACATGAATCAGGCTGGTGTGGAAGTAAAACCCATTAAACAAATGGATGGCGGCGCTCATTTTAACGAGGTATTTTTCAATAATGCAGTCATTCCCGACGCCTACCGCCTAGGCGAGGTAGGAGGCGGTTGGGGCGCCGCACTGCTGGTATTGATGAATGAACGCTTGGCAATTGCCGGCGTTCAACCTGACGGCTTTCCGGAGTTTCTAAAGCTCGTCAAAACCCTGCATATCGACGGCGAGCCAATAAGCGCCAACCCCGCTGTACGAGAGCATTTAGCCGAGTGGTATTACAAACATGCGGGCATAAAGGCCTCGACCAACCGTATGCTCACCGCAGTCGCCAAAGGGGGGATGCCCGGCGCCGAAGCCGCCCTGGGTAAATTAGTTGGCGCGGTCATGAACCAAGACATCGCCAACTACGCCATTCAGCTAATGGGTGATGCCGCTGCAATTTGCGACCCCGCCTTTGCTGAGCAACAGGCACACTTTCAAAAAACCGTATTGTTTTCGCCCGGTATACGACTGGCTGGCGGCACCGACGAGGTCATGCGCAATGTGATTGCAGAGCAGGTTCTCGGCCTACCCCAAGAACCACGAGCAGACAAAGGTCTGGCGTTTAACGAAATTCCAAGCGGCAACCAAAGCAGGTAATACCGACCAGCGACAGCCGATTTTGCCCGCGAGGAATAACATTGGCTGTCGCTGTGACACACTAAAATCAAACCCTGTTCACAGTTTTAACACGCAGGTTCACCCAATAGGTGGTTTTCCCTATACTTCAAACACCGCCCTCTCAGTACTTTGACCACTCAGTAAGCAAATTCTACCGGGTCATTGGAGCACGAGGGTTTTAACAATGAATGGTTCAGGCAAGCAAGACAGCGTAATATTCCAAGAAATACGTCGCAACCTAAACGCGATAAGCCAGTTCGGCAGCAAACGCGCCGAGTGGTGGTTAAACGTAAACTACGCTGAAGTTATCGATATGCGCGATGCCGTCAGCATGAAATTGAATCCGGCACGGGTCTCTAATTAAGCCAGTGCCATACACTATGGCACCTTATGATTAACTGGCAAGCGATAGACACCGTCCTCCTCGATATGGATGGCACGCTACTAGACCTGCACTACGACAACTACTTTTGGACCCAACACCTTCCGCTCCGCTATGCGCAAATACATGGCGGCAATCCAGAAACCGTTAGCGAACAGCTAATGAAGCAAATTATGGCGGAAAAGGGCTCGCTAAACTGGTACTGCTTAGACTATTGGTCAACGCAACTTAAGGTCGATATTGTTGCACTTAAGCGCGAGGTAGCCCATCTAATCGCCCCGCACCCCAGCACCAAAGATTTTCTGAATGCTCTCAACACCAGTCACTGTGAAACATGGCTGGTCACCAATGCTCATCAAGGCAGTCTAAATCTCAAGCTCGAACACACCGACCTCCGCCAGCACATTAGCAAAATCATTACTTCTCACGAGTTTGGCAAACCTAAAGAAGACCCAGATTTTTGGCGCCAGCTACAGCAACATTGGCATTTTGATCCCGCGCGCACGCTGTTGGTCGACGACACCGCCACAGTATTAGATGCGGCGGCCAATTTTGGTATCCAACATTTGCTTACACTGCGCCAACCCGACAGCCGGCAAGCCGTGCGCGATGCCTTGGACTATCCTGCAGTACTAAGTTTCGCAGAAGTGTTACCAATCCCACCTCGAACTCCCTAACGCATAAAATTGATATGGCACAAACACCTTCAACAAGCGGTATCCGTCTCGACAAATGGCTATGGGCCGCACGTTTCTACAAAACCCGCAGCCTAGCCAAACAAGCCATCGAAGGTGGCAAGGTTCAATACAATGGCGACCGCTGCAAAGTCAGCAAAGAAGTGCAAATCGGCGCCGAATTAAGCCTTAAAGTCGGCTTCGATACCAAGGTCGTTACGATCATTGCGCTGTCCGACCAGCGGCGCGGCGCACCGGAGGCGGCACTGCTCTATGAAGAAACCCCAGAAAGTATTGAGCAAAGAGCTCAGCAAGCCGCAGAGCGCAAAGCTCTGGGCTCTGCATTCGCTCACCCCGAGCGACCAAACAAAAAGCAGCGCCGGCAGATTCACCGCTTTCAACGAATAGTAGCCGACACAGACTAATCGGGGCGAAAACGGTATAATTGCGCGCCCATTCAGTTACGGAATTCCAAACGCCCATGAGCGACACGATCAGCCGCTTTATTTTTGATAAAACCGACGTTCGCGGTGAACACGTCCGCCTAGAAAAAAGCTATCAGGACATCCTCAATATTCACCACTACCCGCCCGGTGTGGCGAATTTGCTAGGCGAGTTTCTGGCCGCCGCCAGCCTGCTCAGCGCAACCATAAAATTTGAAGGGGCCTTGATATTGCAGGTGCGTGGCGACGGCGAAGTGCCGCTTATCATGGCCGAGGCAAATTCTGAGCGTGAGCTGCGCGCCATTGCCCGCGATGCAAACCAAGCCATGAGCCTCGACTTTAAAACCCTAATCGGCAATGGTCAGCTCGCCATGACGATAGACCCCAAACACGGTAAGCGCTATCAGGGCATCGTCAGCCTAGATGGCGAAAGTTTGGCACATTGCCTAGAAAGCTACTTTGAACAGAGCGAGCAACTATCTACTCGTATATGGCTCGACGCTGATGGCAAATGCGCCTCTGGGCTAATGCTGCAAGAACTACCCAGCAAAACCCCAGACAAAGACCGCTGGCAACACCTCACCACCATCGCCGACACCATCAAAAGCGAAGAACTCCTTTCGCTAGATGCAGATGCCCTTTTATACAGGCTATATCACCAAGACGCAGTGCGTTTATTTGAAGCCAAGCCCCTTATTGCGCGCTGCCAATGTAATCGCGAGCGGGTAGAAAAGGCGCTGTTGTCCATTGGGCAGAGTGAACTAAACGACATCGTTCTTGAGCAGGGTTTAGTAGAAACCAACTGTGAATTCTGCAACCGCCTATATCAATTTAGCGCCGCTGATATCGCGGCAATGTTTAACGAAAACACCGACATCGTTCGCCATTAATACCGCAAAATTACCCAAACGAAGATTTATCTCAGCAAAGGTTAGCGCTGCTATGGGTTTTTTGTAATAATGGCGCCCCAAATTACCAGCCATCATGGGGGTTCTCCTTGCTCTCCGACCCCGCTGCTAGACCTAGGCTGCTCTCAGGATTACGTGACAGGAAAACAGAGAATGAGTGCTGAAACAACGATTTACAAAGATTTAACCCCCGCCCAACTGATTGAACAAGCCCTAAGTCGTGGCGAAGGTCAACTCGCAGACACCGGCGCTTTAGTGGTAACCACCGGCAAGCGCACCGGCCGTTCACCTGGCGACCGTTACATCGTCCAAGAGCCATCTACTTCTGACTCTATCGACTGGACCAGCGTAAACCGCCCCTTCGACGCCGCTAAATTTGATGCCTTATGGGATCGCGTAGAAGACTACCTTGCAGATCACGACAGCTTTGTTTCCAACCTTCACGTTGGCGCCCACGAAGATCACTACATTCCCGTTGTTGTTAACACTCAAACTGCATGGCAAGGCCTGTTTGGCCGCAATATGTTTGTGCGCCCGAGCAAGTACAACCCCAAAGGCAAAGAAGAGTGGACAATCCTCAACTGCGCGGGTTTTGTTTGCGAGCCAGAGCGTGACGGCACCAACTCTGACGGTTGTGTCATCATCAATTTCGCACAGCGCAAAGTGCTCCTAGCCGGCATGCGTTACGCTGGTGAAATGAAAAAAGCGATGTTCTCTGTGCAGAACTTCCTGCTGCCAGAAAAAGACGTTATGCCAATGCACTGCTCGGCGAATGTTGACGAAGCTGGCAATACCACCCTGTTCTTCGGTCTTTCTGGCACCGGTAAAACCACCTTGTCTGCGGACCCAAGCTGCTATTTGATTGGCGACGACGAGCACGGCTGGGCGAAGGGCTCTGTTTTCAATATTGAAGGCGGCTGCTACGCAAAAACCATCAATCTTAGCCAAAAGAATGAGCCTATTATTTGGGATGCCATCCGCTTTGGCTCAATCGTAGAGAACGTCGTGATTGGTGAAAACACCCGCCACGCAGACTACGACGATACCAGCCTGACCGAAAACGGCCGCTGCTGCTATCCTCTAGAAAATGTTGAAAAGCGCGTTATTGAAAATGCCGCTGGCGAGCCAAAGACCGTTATCTTCCTTACCTGCGACGTATCTGGCGTTATCCCGCCAATTTCTATTCTGTCTAAAGAAGCCGCTGCATTCCACTTCCTAAGTGGTTACACCGCACGGGTTGGCTCTACCGAGCTTGGTGCAGAAGCAGGTATTCACCCAACATTCTCTACCTGTTTTGGCGCGCCCTTCATGCCTCGCCCAGCTGGCGAATACGCTGAGTTGTTAATGAAGCGCATCGAAGACTTCGACTCACAAGTTTACCTAATTAACACCGGTTGGACTGGTGGTTCTGGCGCCGCAGGCGGCACCGGTTCGCGCTTCCCAATTCCCGTTACCCGCGCGGTGGTTGCCGCTGCACAAAACGGCGTATTAATTGGTGCAGAAACCGAGACTTTAGAAGCGCTAAACCTGACGATTCCTAAGTCTATTCCTGGTGTCGACGACAAATACATCAACCCACGTAAAGCCTGGGGCGATGCTGACGCTTACGATGCAGAGGCAAGCAAACTTGCTAGGTTGTTCCAAGAGAACATCAAGAAGTTTGATGTTTCTGAGGCGATTATCGCGGCTGGCCCAAAAGCCTAAGCAACGCAGCGACACTAAAAGGGCAGCTCGACTGCCCTTTTTTTCGTCTGAACAAAAGCACACTATACTGTTGAATCGTGGCTCTAAGCCCTATAGCAAAACATCTTTGGGAAGCACATGCCGGTTACTCATACCTCTGAAGAGGTCCAATATTTTCTTGATCAATACCGACAGGCATTCAATAGCTCGCTTTTGCAGCGCCTAGTGCTTTCAAAATACCAAGGCGATGAAGCCGATTTAAAACGCATCAGCGTGCGGCCAGTGCTGATTAAAAATCAGCTCCAATTGTCTTTTTTATACGAATACCAAACCAATCACATCACCAAAAACATTGGCCTCAACGAATCGCTAAACATACTCGCGAAAAGCCTAGGCAGCGATTTTAAAAATGCCCACCTCGTCAGCGAATCTGCGGAAATTCAATTGCGTTTCAGTAAAAAAGGCAAAGCGCTACTCAGTGAACATCGCTCAACTGCGACTAAAACATCCTCGGATGCCACGACAAACTTAAGCCACAACCGAGAAAAAAATCGCTTTGTTCAACAGGATCGTCCCTATTTAGCCGCACTGGGTGTCACCGACGGCAGGGGTCAAATTATTCCCGCCATGTCCCGCAAGTGGAAACAGATTAATAAATTTATTGAGATCCTATCTGGCGCTATTGAAAGCACCGGCCTAGCGGACCAGCAGGAAGTCCATATCGCCGATTTCGGTTCAGGCAAAGCCTACCTGACCTTCGCTGTTCACGACTATTTACACAACAAGCTTGCCATCAAACCACAGGTCACTGGCGTAGAACTGCGACAGGGCCTTGTCGATTTATGCAATCAAACCGCAGCTAATTTAGAACTGGAAGGTATTAAATTTGAACAGGGTGATGTGCAGCATTTCGCGGCGCAAAACATCAATATTATGATCGCCCTGCACGCCTGTGACACCGCCACCGACTACGCGATTAATATGGGAATTCGCAGCGATGCCGACATCATCATGTGCTCGCCCTGCTGCCACAAACAAATTCGCCCCCAGCTAAAAAGCCCCTCAATTCTTGCTCCCTTACTGCAGCACGGCATTCATCTAGGGCAAGAAGCAGAGATGCTCACCGACGGCTTGCGCGCCCTATTGCTAGAGGCCAACGGTTACGACACTCAGGTTTTTGAGTTTATCTCGCTGGAACATACCAACAAAAACAAGATGATTTTGGCCCAAAAGCGCCAGCAGCCCCGCGATAACAGCGGGGTACTAACGCAAATCGCAGAATTAAAACGCTTTTACGGTATACAAGAGCACTGCCTAGAACAGCTACTGCAAGCGCCCTAGATTTTAGGCTTATAACACTAAGCTAGTGCGGCAGGGGTACGGCCGTAAACGCGGCCTCTTATTCCACTTAAATCAAAGGGGCGCCAATGCCCTTCACGCTGAGCCAAACGCTCCGCAACCGCGTACATTACCGCCAAATTGTGGGTTAGGCCGACGTGACTGCCCGGCACTCGCAGGTTTTCGGTATGGGCCGCCAAGTCCTTATCAACACACAGATTCCAATCGACAATACCGTCACCCTCACTGTAGATCGCCGTTGATGGAACCTTAGGGGTATCGCGCCAGCAATCCCCCCATTCCAACATTGGGTCCGTCATCGCGCCGGGGTTTAGCATTTCATACAGCTTCAGTACTGGGCCGGTCACACCGCTCATATCGGGAATATGGATCGGCGAACCGAGGGTAATGATTTGACGAATATAATCTGGATTTTTATTTGCCACCGTTCGGGCATAAACCCCGCCCAAACTCCAACCTACTACGCTTACTTTTTTACCGTAGCGCGCAGCCAAATCTTTGATGTGGCGCTCAAAGTTGAGGTATACCTGCTCACGCAAACCCGTATTTCGACCCTGCTCCCAACCATAAGCTGCAAATCCGGCGCGCCGCAGATAGGTACGCAGCGCGGCGGTTCCGCCGTCGCCGGTCATAAACGAGGGCGCGACAACAACAGGGTGCCCGTCACCACACTTAATACTGTTCAAACGCGACCGAAATGAGGCCATAGCCAACATCTCAAAAATAACCCGCAATTCTTTGGCGGTATTTAATATGCTCGGCGCACTGACGCTAGTCACACCTTCAAAGTTGTTCTTATTATTCATTTTATCCCCTCAAACGATCGAAGCGGCGGCGCGCTTAATACAGCTGGGGTAAACCTCAATCAACAAGGTCCACGGAAAGTAACAACTATATAACCGCAATATGGGCAGCGGTGCAATCTGGATTTATCGAGTAATGACAGTAACGAAGAGTAAACAATGAAGGGAATAAGGAGATTCACGGAGCAAAATTGATTTTTAGTATGCGGTTTCTAATTTTTATCCGTAACCTTGTCTTCAATCAGCGAGTTTATGTAGTCCTAGCTGAATTGGATTTTTCATAAACCCCTAATTTTTAACGAGGACATCAGTATGACCGAAGCAAGCAAAATCGAAAAAGCCAATGCGCTAGCAAAAGA
Organism: Zhongshania marina; assembly: GCF_002915595.1. Lineage (GTDB taxonomy): Bacteria > Pseudomonadota > Gammaproteobacteria > Pseudomonadales > Spongiibacteraceae > Spongiibacter > Spongiibacter marinus_B. Next base: position 213,184 of record NZ_PQGG01000031.1, on the reverse strand, counting down.
AGTATTTCTAGCGAACCTTGGTTTGGCGGGCAAAGTTTTTGAACAAAGCCAAGATCTGCTAAAGCAAACTGAAGCCAAGCTTAAAGAAACTGAAAGCAAATGCAAAGACGCTTACAGCAAGCGCAACGAATTTTTCGACAGCTTGGTAGTTCGCGGCGAGAAAGTACAAAGCGACACGCTTTCTAAATTTGAAGAAAGCAAAATTCAGCTGACTAGCAAAATTGAAGACGGCAAATCACAGGTCGTCAGCAAGTTTAAAGACACTAAAGCACAGGCCATTGCTAAGTTTGAAGAACTGAAAAGCGAAAGCAATGCCGCTGTTGAGGGTCAAATCAAAACACTCCGCGAAGGCTTTGAGAAAGTAAAAAGCAAAGTTTCTCGCACTGCCGATGAAGCTGTAGCAGAAGCTAGCGCATCGTAAGCATTCGGTGCCTGCCTTAAGGCACCCAATCCTAGGTCTGTATCTCACCTATGCTTTTGCACGATGCGCCGATTGGCCATCGTGCTTTTTTCATACTCGAGCGCAGAACAGTTTCAGATTGGTAGCTAACAACGATTAACTACCGCTCTATTCAGTGACCCATTTGCAATGGAGAAAACCATGAGCAAAGACAGCAAAAAAAGCCTGCAAGATCTTAAAGATGTAACCAATCAGGCAAGTGAACTGGCAAAAAGCATTTGGCTTGCCGGTCTTGGCGCCTACGGCAGAGCCTACGATGAAGCTCACGACCGCTATGAGAAAGCCAGCAAAGAAACACCACGCTTGTTCACCGACTTGGTAGACAAAGGCAGCCGCCTTGAAAGCCAAGCGCGCGAGAAGCTAGGCGAAGTAACCAGCATTGGCAAAACCGTGTCGATTGAAGAACGCATCAGTAAAATGCGTGCCAGCCTCGGCTTTGGCCACACAGCTAGCGCAGATGACTTACAGCGTTTAGAAAAAAAGCTCGACGCTTTAAGTAAGAAAGTTGATGCATTAGCTAAAGCAAGCAAGCCCGCAGCACCTGCGGCCGCTAAAGCCGCTGCACCTAAAGCGAAAGCCCCTCGCAAAGCACCTGCAAAAAAAGCAGCGGCTAAAGCAGAGTAAGGCCGGCGCAGTCATTTCTGCCCGAACTTAAAATAGCCCCTTACCTATTTCACTAGGTAAGGGGCTATTTTTGTTCTGGAATTATAATTCTGCTCTAAAAGCCAAGCATTGGCAGCTCAAACCTAGACAGCATCTTCTCTTCATGGCACCTTGTGGCCTCGTTTACGAGAGTTCTGCTACACGGATGAAGACCCGCGACAAAATACTATTAACCAGCCTCAGCTTATTCAATGCAGAAGGTGAGCCCAATGTGACAACCGTTGACGTTGCAAATGAGCTGAACATCAGCCCTGGAAATTTGTACTACCATTTCCACGGCAAAGAAGAAATTATTCAAGAACTGTTTGCCGCCTTCGAGGTAGAACTCAACGATATTTTAAGCGCGCCAATAGAAAAAACCCTCGGCGCCAAAGATGCGTGGTTTTATTTATATATTGTGTTTGAACACATATTTAATCACCGCTACTTGTATCGCAATCTCAACGACATACTGCAGCGCTATCCGCAAATTGCTAAGCGATTTTCAAAATTATTAGAATTAAAAGTGCAGGCGGTTCGCGCCGTCGCCCTAGAGTTACGCGCCCAAAACTTTATTGATCTAGACGATGCCCTGCTTGAACGCCTTTGCGACAACGTCGCAATGTCACTCACCTTCTGGCTCAATTACAACCAGCTCCGCGAACGCAATACCAGCAATGAAATTATGATTCACCAAGGTGTTTTTCAAGTCATGTCATTGGTGTCGCAACACCTTCGCCCCGAGTATCGCTATTTTTACGACGAATGCTGCGCCCTGTTTGAAGCCTTAGCGATTTCAGAATAGACCGAAATCAAAGCTGTCAAGGCTCGCACCCGCCCCATAGATTTTGCATAATGTCCGGCTACGTAAACCGGACAAGAAAGACTTATGAATTCCATTCCCAGCCGTATCGCCCAAGAATTAGGTGTAAATGAAGCTCAAGTAAGCGCCGCCGTAGCACTACTCGATGAGGGCGCCACCGTCCCCTTTATTTCTCGTTACCGGAAAGAAGTCACTGGGGGTCTCGATGACACCCAGATGCGGGATTTAGAAACCCGACTAGCTTATCTGCGGGAACTGGAAGACCGTCGTACAAGCATTCTTAACAGCATAAAAGAGCAAGAAAAGCTCACCCCCGAATTAGAACGAGATATTCTCGCCGCCGACACCAAAAACCGGCTTGAAGACCTTTACCTTCCTTACAAGCCCAAGCGCCGTACCAAGGGACAAATTGCAATCGAAGCGGGACTCTTGCCGCTGGCAGATACCTTGTTTGATGATCCAAACCAAGACCCAGCGGTATTAGCCCTTGAGTACATCAACGCCGAGCTTGGCGTCGCCGACGTAAAAGCCGCCCTCGACGGTGCCAAATACATCCTTATGGAGCGTCTGAGCGAAAACGCCGACCTACTCGCCCAACTGCGTAATTTCCTTTGGAATGAAGGCCTCCTGAGCAGCACCGTTATGAGCGGCAAAGAAACTGAGGGCGAGAAATTCCGTGACTACTTTGCCCACAGCGAAGCCTTAAAAACCACACCGTCGCATCGCGCACTTGCCATGTTCCGTGGTCGAAACGAAGGTATTCTGAGCCTCGCCATAAAATTTAGCGAAGAAGAAGGCAGTGTTCATCCCTGCGAAATCATGGTGGCCAAACACTGGAATGTCGCGGATGAAGGCCGTCCCGCGGATAACTGGCTCAAAGAAGTTATTCGCTGGACGTGGCGTATTAAGTTATACACCCACCTAGAAACTGATTTACTAGGGCAGCTGCGGGAACTTGCGGATACCGCCGCGATAGACGTGTTCGCCCAAAACCTAAAGGATTTGCTCTTGGCCGCCCCCGCCGGCCAGCGCGCGACTATTGGCCTAGACCCGGGCATGCGCACCGGTGTCAAAGTCGCCGCCATTGACGCCACCGGCAAGGTGCTGGATCACTGCGCTATTTATCCAACCCCGCCTCAAAACAAAATTGCGGAGTCGGCGGCGATACTGCTGGCAATGATCAAAAAGCACAACGTCGAGCTGATCGCGATTGGCAACGGCACCGCCAGCCGTGAAACAGAGCGCTTTGTAAAAGATCTGCTATCAGCGCACCCCGAACTTGGCTGCACCAGTGTGATGGTCAACGAATCTGGCGCCTCTATTTACTCGGCCTCCGAATACGCTGCGCGGGAGTTTCCAAACCTCGACGTAACCATTCGCGGCGCCATCTCAATCGCCCGCCGCCTGCAAGACCCGCTGGCGGAACTGGTGAAAATCGACCCCAAATCCATCGGTGTGGGTCAGTACCAACACGACGTTTCTCAAACAGCATTATCACGCACCCTAGAAACCGTCGTTGAAGACTGTGTAAACGCCGTAGGTGTCGATGTGAACACCGCCTCACCCGCCTTGCTCGCGCGGGTTTCCGGTTTAAACCAAAGTATTTCAGCCAATATTGTTGAATACCGCGATCAACACGGCGCCTTTAAAAACCGTGCGCAATTAATGGAAGTCAGCCGCTTTGGCGCCAAAACATTTGAGCAAGCTGCAGGCTTTTTGCGCGTGATGGGCGGCGACAACCCGCTTGACGGCTCAGCCGTGCATCCAGAATCCTATAGCGTGGTAGAAAAAATAGTGAAGCGCTGCGGCCGCGCCGTGAACGATGTTATTGGCGACAGCAGCTTCCTCAAAACCATCAAACCTAGCGAATACGCCGATGAGCGTTTTGGTATTCCCACCATTACCGACATCGTCGCCGAACTCGACAAACCAGGCCGCGATCCGCGCCCCGATTTTAAAACCGCGAGCTTCAAAGACGGCATCGAAAAGATTTCAGACCTCGAACCCGACATGATCTTGGAGGGCGTAGTCACCAACGTCACCAACTTTGGCGCTTTTGTGGATATCGGTGTTCACCAAGACGGATTGGTACATATCTCCGCGCTGGCAAACCAATTCGTTAAAGATCCTCGCACCGTCGTCAAAGCTGGCGACATCGTTAAAGTAAAAGTCATGGAAGTGGATGCCCAGCGCAAGCGCATTGCACTGTCTATGCGCCTAGATGACAAAGCCAGCGAGCAGGAATCTAGCAATAACGGCGGTGATCGTCGCGGCAGCCGAAAAGCATCAGCCATGCCCAAACAAACACCACAAAAAGACCCCAACTCGACCATGGCCGCGCTATTTGCTCAAGCTAAGCAAAACAAAAGCGGGCGTTTATAAAGCAAAACTCACCGCCATAAGTATGCATAGACAATGCTTGTGGCGGTGATTACTCAATTCTCGAAAGTGCTCTCTCGTTTTGTGCATTTCCGTCATTCACGCGGCTTTACTACAACCGTACACTTCTGATCTTGACGGGGCTCGCTAGCGAGGATTTCCTCTCGGCTTTGCTGATACGGCGTTTTGTTCTCTGCCAAACTCACCGCCTTGGTGATTGCAGCCAAGGCCTTGTCGTGGCAGCTTTCATTTAACAGCGCGAAGGCGTAGTTATTCCACAGCGCGGGATCATCTGGGTGGCTCTGCAGTATTTTTTCAAACAGCTCTACCGCTAATCTGGCATCGCCCTGCGTTAAAGCCGCGTTCGCCAATGCCGTTAGCACCGGCTTCGAATTGGGCCACTGCTCAGCGGCCAAGGTATAGAACGACATCGCACGATCTAGGTCGCCTAGCTGTTCAAATTCGTTAGCGCTAGCAATGTATTGGGCAGGTTTAGCGGTATCTGGCAGACGACTACTATCTGTTAACACCCTCGCCCAGTAATTTGTTCGCCCCCATGTCGCCATAAATGTTCTAAACGGGAGCTGATAATCTTGGCGGCTTCCAGAGTGCAAAATTAGCACTTCTTCACTCAGGTCGTAACCCACCACTACCGCGTAATGCCATTGTGGCCACCAAGAAAAGCCGAGGTTTTGAAACACCAACACTGGGTTGCCAGCATTGACCTCACTAAGTATCGCAGACAAATTTTTAGAAAGTGGATAAGGCAATAGGCCAAGCTGACGCCCCGCTGCTTGCATCTCAATCGCTAAAGAGCCCTTTTTTCCGGGAATAAAGAGTTGCTTAGCCAAGGATTGCTGATCAACCGTCAAACCCCAAAACTGGGCTATTTCTGCGAGTGCTGCAGGGCCGCAATAATATTCTTGCTGCGCAATAAAAGGGACGTCTAATTGCCGCTGTGGGGGCAATGAATGAGCGGCATCATTTAGGGGAATGGATGCGCATGCCTGTAGCAACAGGCATGCGAAAAGAACGCTAGTTAGCCGCATTCACAAAGGGGAATATATCGGTAATACCCAAAATATCAGTAATGAAGAAGATCAATACTACTAGGGCTAGCAGGCCAACGGCGCCAGCACCGGCGGGCAATTGATCCATTTTTTCCTGCAACATCGCCAATTCTGTTGGCGTTAGCGCATCGATACGCGCCTCAACGTCGGCGGGTGACACACCCAATTCAATTAGGCGATCACGGACATTGTCTTGTGATAGCGCAGCTTTCATCTCCGCACGGTTTTCATCAATGGCGTACTCCGCGACCATACGGTCAGTGCTAATAACGCCAGCCGATGCGGTGGTCGCCATTACCCCTGTCCAAACCATGAATCCGCTCATCACAACTGCCGTGGCGCTGCGTTTGAATGTTGTCTTAGCCATAATTTACTTCCTTTTTCCGCAGTGGTTAATTGTATGGCCAGCGCCTGCCAGCCATACGATTTTTCGCGTACTCGTTAAACTTATAACTCTTGTGTCTGTGGCTTATTCAACACCAACTGACCATCCTGAACTGGGATGGTATTTCCTGGCTCGTGATCCATCATCACGGTGCCGGTTTCACCATTTAATGTGTAGGTTACGCTGTAGCCAGTCACGCGCTGCTGTGGGTCTTGAACAGTGTTACAGCGGCGCTCGGTGGTGGTGTAAACGTCTTTCTGCTGCATATTGCCCTGCACTTTATTACCCGCGTAACCGCCGGCTGCAGCCCCTGCTACAGTCGCAAGTTTCTTGCCATTGCCACCACCAACTTGCTTACCTATGACACCGCCAATCACCGCGCCAATGATGGTACCGGCCACTTTATTCTGGTCTTTCACTTCAGCTTGGTGCTGAACAACCTCGTCGTAACACTCTTCGCGATTGGTGTAATACGTCTCAGTCACCGCTTTAGACTCAACAACCTCAGCAAAAGTCGGCTTTTTTGTTTCTACATAGCTGTTGTAACCCGCATAGCTGCCCGCCGCTGTTACAGCAACCGCGCCAAAAATCCCGCCAATCAATAAATTCGTATTCATGTCTGTATCCTCAATTCCTGTGTCTCAGACTTTATTTCGTTGTAACACTATGACCTATGCTATTCAGCAGAGTGCCGATGATCTCCTAAGAAAAGTAGTGAAGTATTCACACTCTAGAGTGATGAAATCAGGCCAAAAATGACAAATATATAATAATTTCAACAACTTGCTGCGCCGCACCCAGCGCATCGCCGGTATAACCACCGATGCGACGACGTAAATAAGCTGCAAACGCAAAGCGAAACGCCAGTAAAACAAGGCACAAAGGCAGCAACGCCGGCACATCGGTAAATATAAACAAGATCAATACCGGCAGACCCGACCACAGCCAATGCGATAAGGGCATAGTCGTTGCCAGCGGCTTAGACTTGCCTTCGCCGCGCACATAGTTCAAGTCCAGCAAATAAGATGTCGCCAACCAACGACTCACAATATGCGCCCAAAGTAAGGCACTTACCACAAGTCCCGTCGACGGCATCGCAGACAAGGCCGCCGCCTTTAAGCCCAGCACCAAGACCAGGGCCACTGTGCCATAGCTACCGATGCGCGAATCTTTCATAATCCGCAGCACATCTTCTGCTCGCCAGCCGCCGCCAAAACCGTCGCAGCTATCGGCAAAGCCGTCTTCATGAAACGCGCCGGTCAGCAATATCGACGACGTCATAGAGAGCAACACAGCAATAAGAGAGTTATTAAATATCGCGACCGCCGCAACAAATACCAGCGCCGCTACACAGGCCACCAAAAGCCCTACCGCCGGAAAATAGCGCGATGCGCCATTTAATTTTTCTTCGCTAAAGTCTGGGTCAGCAGGAATCGGGATGCGGGTTAAAAAGCCCACCGCCAGTAGAAACACCTGCCATTCTCGCTGTAAATATTGACGTGATAGCACCGACAAACTCCGCTTTGACCAGAAACTTTATCTATAAATAGCGAACCATTGTACGCTAAGTCGTCTAACAGGCTGCGGTATTCATGTGCTGGCGTTTTAGCGCGTTACCACAAGCCCGCAGCTCTGCTAAACTTAGCAGCTTCCACATTCGCTAAACATAAAAGGGTTCCATTATGAGTATTCAGACCGGCGACAAAATCCCCGCAGTTACACTCAAGGTTATGGGTGAAAAAGGCCCACAGGACATTACGAGCGAAGAAATATTTGCTGGCAAAAAAGTGGTATTGTTCGCCGTTCCCGGCGCCTTTACGCCAGGTTGCACCATGACGCATTTACCTGGCTATATCGTGAATGCCGACAAAATCAAAGCCAAGGGCGTAGACACCATCGCCTGTATTTCTGTTAACGATGCCTTTGTTATGGACGCTTGGGGCAAAAGCCAAAACGCCGAAGAATTGCTGATGCTAGCAGATGGCAATGGCACGTTTACCGAGGCCCTAGGCTTAGTCATGGACGGCTCAGGCTTTGGCCTTGGCAATCGCTCACGTCGCTACGCCATGATCGTAGAGGACGGCACAGTGAGTCATTTAGCGCTAGAGCCCACTGGCGCAGTGGATGTGAGTGCGGCAGAAAAAATCCTCGCCCTGCTGTGATCCCCAAGGTGCACGCGCCACGCGTGCTCATTTTTGACTCCGGCGTCGGCTCTCTGAGCATCGGCGCCGCAATTCATCAGCTCATTCCCCAAGCAAACCTGCTTTACGCAATGGACCACGGCGGCTTTCCCTATGGAGAATGGCAGGAAAGCGCGCTAGTTGAGCACATTTGTCAGGCTGTGAGCGCCCTGCTGCAAAGGCACAGCGCCGACATTCTGGTGATGGCCTGCAATTCAGCCAGCACCGCGGTATTACCCGCACTGCGAAATTCATTAAGCATACCGGTGGTCGGTGTAGTGCCGGCAATAAAACCCGCCGCACAGCGCAGCCACAGCAAAGTGATCGGCTTACTTGCCACCCCCGGCACCATTGCCCGCGCCTATACCGCCCAATTAATCAATGACTTCGCCTCCGACTGCTGCATCATCCCCGTCGGCAGCCGTGTTCTCGCACCCGCGATTGAGTCACTATTTTGGCAAGAAAACCCGATAGACGCCGTATTGGAACAAATTAAGGCCGAACTCTACAGCCATCCCCGCGCCGCAGAAATGGATACCGTGGTATTGGCCTGCACCCACTTCCCATTGCTACAAAAGCCGCTGGCAGACTTAATGCCAAACTTAGAATGGATAGATTCTGGCGAAGCAATTGCGCGCCGAGTGCTGCACGTTTTAAATGAATTAAATTTGCCGTTAAATCTAAATGGCAGCACCGCTAAACGAGAAGTGGTAATTCTGGGGGAGGAACCGGCAACACCGATATTAATACAAGGCTTAGAAAATATGGGGCTAAGCCTTATCGATTATTAAACTGCCGAACATTTTCTTCATACTCACTAATCACCGTCGCCGCATTCTCCATAGCGAGGTTATAGTTATTTATTCTTGCCCTGCGACGCTCTTCATTATCGCGCCCCGTACCTACCGCTGTTTTATCCATGGTATCTAAACATTTTACAAAGCGCCGACTATCTTCGAGATAGCGCTCTACTCGGCGCTTGGCAAACTTCATTGCTTCCGCGTCGGCGCTTGCGCCATCAGGTATATGTTGTGGTGGCTGCGGCAGAACACAGGCAGCCTGCACAAGAGGTGCACACAGCGCTAACAAAATAAAACTGCTTCTAAAAATACGCATTACACTATCCGGCGATTTTACTGTTTGCCAGAGTATACAGAAAATCCGGCAGGACACAGCCCAACCGGATCACAACACGAAAACAGAATTAAAAAATAATCAAAGAATTAAGCCGCTTATAAGGCTCGCGGATCAAACCCTTCAGCATAAAACTGACTATACCATTTGCGGAATTTAGCAATCGGGCCATCGCCATCGCAAAGAATCGGCAGCGGGCGATAAATTTTATGCTCCCAAATTGGCTTGTCTTCTTCTAACTGCCCAACAATATTGGCGATGATTGCGGCGTTAACACCGCCTTTTTTCACTTCGCCATTTATCTTCGGCTGAATAAACGCAAAGCGCACCTGCACCTTGTGTTCATCAATTGGCGTGGTTAAACCAAGTAAAAAGGTATCGGCAATTCCTTCAAACTTGGTAAACCCCTGACCAGGACCTGCGCTGCCGGTGCGAATAGAGCCCTTCACTTCGCCACGGGGGGTTGGCATATTTGCTACTTGCAAACCGCGCACAAAATAGCCGTCATAGGTCGTTTCCCACTCGGGAAAAGACGCGGTGCCATGCACATATTTAAAATGCGCTGGGTCAGCGGCGTTCTCTGCCATTTCCTGCGGATGGGTATGAATAATCCACTCGTAACGATCCTGCGGCGACCAATCATCGCTATTGGCTTCATCATGGCTGATCACCTCCCACAAGGGCGCAACGCCATCGGGGTGATACCACGCCCAAATAACCTGATTGGTTTCGCGAATCGGAAAGCTTTTAAGGCATTTTTTACCGGCAACCTTGGGCGGCATATTTTTCGCGTAGGGCACTTCTACACATTCGCCTTCAGGGTTAAATTTCCATGAATGGAAGGGGCAAACAATATTATTCCCCTCAATACGGCCACCACCGGTTCCTGAACGCTCGTGAATGCCGTGGCCCAAATGCGCGCCCAAATGCGGGCAGTAGGCCTCCATCAACACCGCTTTGCCGGCCTCAGTGCGAAACAACACCAGCTCTTGACCAAAATAATGCACCGCGCGGGACTCGCTCGGCGCTAATTCGTCAGAATAGGAAACCGCAAACCAGCCAAATGGCATTGGCATGGGATAGCGTTTAATGGTGTCGGTACTCATATTCTTATCCTCAGCTGAATCGGCCCCGCGCCGCTGCGCGATCTGAGCTCAGTACGGTGTGTAGCGGGTTCACGTATAGAACCCCACAATTGCCCCACACTTTACTCTTTGAAGCCGGAGAGACAATGACAAAATGAGACATGGAACTGGCAAAAAACGCCATTTGCGAGGGAAGAGCTCGTTTTATTATATGTAGGCGGCCATCGCGATGATCGCCGCCCTTTATGGATTACTTCCAGTTTTTGTAGCGCTCCATCATCACATCCGCACCCATGCGAATCAGAGATTCATTCGCTGAACCAGGCTGCACACCGGTGCGCAAAATAGCCTGTTGAACCGCAATTTCTTTCGCGACTTCTTCCATTGTTTCGCCGTCTACTTCGTCACCCTCTGCGGTTTCATCTTCCCCACCGGCGGCAGCGCGAATAATTGCCTCGCGCTCAGAACCGGGCTCGGCACCACTGCGACGAATCACCTCTTCAATGGCCAGCTCTTCAGCCGCCTGCTTGCTGCTAATACGATTACCTTGGGCGTCGTAAATACCATCAAATGGTTCATAAGCGGTTTCTGGTGATTGCCCCGCACCAATGCGAATCATCGCTGCCTCAGTGGAGTCTGGCGCCACGCCCGCCTTTTTCACCGCAGCCTCAGCGGCCCGCGCCTTACCCACCTGCATTGCGGTTACGGGCTGGCCATGACGGTTATATATCGCACCGCTCTGCACGTTTGCGTTTGCGTTTGCACTAGCCTCAGTCTGCGCAGCTGAACTTTGCTGAGCCGGTGCAGCCCCCGAATTACTGGCGTTAGCTGCGCTCCCCGCGGCATATGCAGGCAGTGCTGCACAAACTGAAATTAACGCTAATGTATTGAAAACTTTCATGTATTGCCCCTGATTTAAATTCAAATATCCCTTATCGCTATATTAAGCGCCAATAAATTACCGAACGGCCTATATTGGCAACGCAGTCAGCATTCATCACATGTGCTAACATCCAAGCCATGATGAACGCGAATACCCCACTACAAGATCGCTTTGGCCGCGGAGTTGAATACCTGCGCCTATCGGTCACCGATCGCTGCGATTTCCGTTGCGTTTATTGCATGTCGGAAGATATGACCTTTTTGCCCCGCAAGCAAATTCTTAGTTTGGAGCAGCTATACGATATCGCCAGCAGCTTTGTGCAGCTTGGAGTTAAAAAAATACGCCTAACCGGTGGCGAGCCTTTAGTCCGTAACAACGTAATGTCGCTGGTTGAACGCCTTGGGCGGTTAGAGCAACTAGAACAGCTACACCTCACCACCAACGGTGCCCAGCTCGACAAATTCGCCGCCCCCCTAAAAGCCGCAGGGCTAACTGGGATTAATATCAGCATAGACAGCTTGCGAGCCGACCGTTTTAAGGAGTTAACCCGTTTCGGCGAACTCAAAAAAGTGCTGAACGGCATAGACGCAGCCCGCGACGCGGGTTTTCAGCGCCTTAAATTAAATGCAGTGATTCTCAAGGGCCGCAACGACGACGAAATTCTAGATTTGGTCGACTTCGCCCGCGACAAACACGTAGATATTAGCTTTATAGAAGAAATGCCGCTGGGCAATATTAGCGAACACGATCGCGCCCTTAGCTTTATCAGTAGCGAGCAAATTCGCAGCACCATAGAAACCCGCTACGGCCTCACCCCCACCACCGAAAATACCGGCGGGCCATCACGCTATTACCGCATGGCAGACAGTCGCTCTCGGATTGGCTTTATCTCTCCCCATAGCCACAATTTCTGTCATTTATGTAACCGCGTAAGGCTCACCGTAGAAGGCCGCCTACTGCTGTGCCTTGGCAATGAACACTCAGTCAGCCTTAAAGAAATTGTCGACGAGCACCCAGGCGACCATGAAAAACTACGCGAGGCCATCATTAGCGCAATGGATCTCAAACCCGAGCGCCATCACTTTTCACTAGACGATGACGAACCCCAAATTGTTCGGTTTATGAACACCACCGGCGGCTAAGCCAGCAAGCTATGACTTCAAGCACCAGCAGCGAGCTGATAAAACACCTTAATTTAGAGCCCCACCTTGAGGGCGGTTACTTCTGCCGCACCTTTACCTCCAGCCATACCGTAAATGGCCGTGCAGCGCTGTCGTCGATTTACTACCTGCTAAGCAATGCCAGCCCCATCGGCCACTTACACCGCAACCGATCTGACATACTGCATTTTTGGCAACAGGGCAGCCCCATTCATTACACCTTAATCGCGCCAGACGGCAATATGAGCGAAGTTGTAATGGGGCCAGATTTAGCGGCCGGTCAGCAATTGCAAATGCTGGTGCCCGGCGGATTTTGGAAGGCCTCCGAGCTGCGCTGTGGCGAGCATGGTTTAATATCCGAGGCCGTATGCCCCGGCTTTGATTTTGGCGATCACGAACTCGCCACTGCCGAACAAATTCAGCGGGATTTTCCCCAACATTGGCCGGCCCTGATGCCGCTCGTCTCTCGCCAAATTAAATAATATATCGGAACACCTTATGACCGACGCCCGCAAAGATATAGACCAGCTCATCGCCAATCTCGCCAAACAAGGCTATATCGCCAGCTCTGCTATTGCGACCACGCTTTATCTTGCACAGCAGCTAGAACGCCCCATTCTTATTGAGGGGCCACCGGGGGTGGGGAAAACCGAGCTCGCCAATGCCACCGCCGCCATGCTGGCCAAGCCTTTATTCCGGCTGCAGTGTTACGAGGGCCTAGACGAAAGCAAAGCGCTCTACGACTGGAAATACAGCAAGCAACTTCTGTACGTGCAGGTGCTGAAGGAACAACTCCACGATATTCTCGACGGAACCGATAACTTAGCGAATGCGGTTGAGCGTCTGCATAATTTTGACGATATCTTTTATTCCGAGCGCTTTTTAGAACCGCGGCCTTTACTCAAGTCGCTACAGAGTGACGACGGAGCGGTATTGCTCATCGACGAAATCGACAAGGCCGATTACGAATTTGAGTCTCTGCTGCTAGAAATTCTCGCTGACTTTAGTGTGACGCTGCCAGAGATTGGCACCCTAAAAGCCAAACATAAACCGCTGGTTATTCTAACCAGTAACAACACCCGCGATCTCAGCGATGCCCTCAAACGTCGCTGCCTGCATTTATACATCCCCTTTCCAGAGGCAAAACTGGAAAGCCGCATTGTGCAAAGTCGCGTTCCCGCTGTGCCAGACGAGTTACGTCGGCAATTGGTCAACTTTGTTCACGGCGTTCGCAAGCTCGATTTAAAAAAGCAGCCCGCCATCAGCGAGACCATCGACTGGGCCCGCAGCCTATTACTGCTCCATTGCAATAGCCTGTCGCGGGAGTTGGTCGAAGATACTCTTAACGTGCTGCTCAAATACGAAGAAGATATCAATATGGTCAGTCCGGAATTACACGGTCTGATCAAACGCGCCGATAGCAATCTGTAAACACCGTGGACGAAACCCTACTGCAATTCATTCGCCACCTGAGACATCACGGCTTGGCGATATCAACCGCAGAAACACTAGACGCAATGCGTGTAGTGGCCACTATTGGCTATAGTGACCCCTCACTTCTGCGGGACGGCCTCGCCAGCTGCCTAGCCAAAACCGTCGAAGATCACAGCCATTTTGAGGAATGCTTTGCGCGGTTTTTTCAGTCGCAGCTTGGCAGCAAGACAGATGAACACAGCAGTGATGCTGCTACAAATGAAAATCCGAGCAGTGAAAACCAAGGCGATGGCGCTGCCAGTGGAGAAGGCGAAGGTGCTGGAAATGGCCAAGGCTCTGGTGGAAGCGGCAGCAGCCAGCGGGACAGCGCGACGCTAAACGAAGTCATCCGCGCGGCGGCGGAAGCAGAACTAGAAAACATTCAATATCGCACCCAGCGGGGAGTTTATCGACGTAAAATTTTAAATGCCCTCAATGACGAGCAAACACTAAGTGACATCCAAAAACTCTTAGATGCCGGCGATGACGAACAAGCCCATTTGCTAGAGCAAGCTCGCCAGCAGCAACTGGCAACGGTCAAAGAGCTCATTGAACGGCAACTATTATTAAACAACGATGCCGCCGGCAAACAGCTTCGCGACGCCACATTAAAAGACTCTTCGCTGTCAGCAATGGAGCACTATCACCGCGAACGTCTGCCACCACTTATCCGCAAGCTCGCTAAAAAAATGGCGTCAAGGCACCGCCAACGCCACAAGCGCGCACGTCGCGGCAAACTCGATTTAGGAAAAACGCTGCGCCGCAATATGGCCTACGGCGGTATTCCCTTTCACCGTTTTTGGAAAACCACCCGCAAAGACAAAAGCGAGATTTTTGTGCTCTGCGACATAAGCGGCTCAGTCAGCGCGTGGTCGCGGGTATTGCTGCTTTTTGTCGAGGCGTTAAGTGATGTACTGCCAAATACCCGCAGCTTTGTGTTTTGCGGCCAAAGCATTGAAGTTACCGACTTGTTTAAGCAGTATCCCGCCGACGAGGCGATGGCAATAATTCAGCAGCGACACGGCCTAGGCGGGAGCGATTACGGCTTGGCGCTGAATAGTTTTTGGAATCAAATAGAAGACAAACTCAATCGACGCAGCTGTGTGATCATTCTTGGTGACGGACGTGGCAATGGCGGCGACACTGGCATAGAAGCACTGCGCAGTATTTATCACCGAGCCAAATTGGTGCTGTGGTTTAACCCAGAATCACATTACAGCTGGAATACCGGAGACTCGGAAATACGCCGCTACCAAAGCGCAAGTCACTACGTTGCCGAATGCGGCTCGCTGCGTAAACTCGAGCGCCTGCTCGATCAATTACTTAGCCTGCTACGATAATGAACAGTAGCACTACATTCACCACAAATGCGGTATCCTTGTCACACAACATCGCTACTATGGCGGTAAATCTCGCGTAGCTCGGGCCATCATGAATAGAATCAAACATTTCATCAGTCAGTCATTTATCGGTGGCGTCTTAGTTATCGCACCCGTCATTATTCTGCTGCTCGGTCTGCGTTGGGCGGTTAATGGCGTGCAATCTTTAATTGCGCCCATGACGGCTCCTTTAGTTCGCCTTACCGGCGCACCGCCGCTTGCGATAGACATACTGGTTGTCGCACTGATCTTGCTTAGCTGCTTTATTGTTGGCACCATCGTAGCTACCAGCGCTGGGCGCTGGATTCAAAATTTTATAGACGCCCATTTAGCTCGCTTCGCTCCGGGCTACCGCCTTATTCGCGACATCATTCAGCAAATGTTCGGCGCCAATAGCAATTCCCCCTTCACCAAGGGCGAAGCCGCCGTGGTGCAACTGTACGGCACTCAAAGTCCCGCACGGGCCACCGCGATTATTACCAGCCGCCACAGCAACGGCTGGTACACGGTATTTGTGCCCACCGGCCCTAACCCAACCTCTGGCTTTGTCTACCATCTGCCACCAGAGTGCGTAGAGCCAAGACCCGATATAAAACTGGACGCAGCATTTAAATCAATTATTTCCTGCGGGGCGGGTTCGTCAGAACTCGAAATTATTCGATCAGCTGCCGAATAATTTTTCAGTTACTGCAGGGGCATAAAACGACAATGACAGCGGCGCAACAATGACCCAGTTCACTCTCATCAGACCTGTTCTAAAAGTCTGCAGTTTAATACTGCTGGTCTTTGGCCTAATGATGACAGTGCCGCTATTAATGGCGATTATTTACCACACTGGGAATACCGCCGCATTCAGCAACGCTATCGCCTTAACCGTAGGGCTAGCCGCCGGAGGCTGGTTGTTATCACGATCCCATCGCATCAATCTACTTACTCCACGGCAAATGTTTTTAATCACCACCACGTCGTGGGTATTAATCTCACTCACCGGCGCGCTGCCATTTTTATTAATTCCCGGCTTTTGCGATATTAGCGACGCTGTTTTTGAATCTGTGTCTGGGCTTACCACCACGGGCTCAACCGTACTCACCGGCTTAGACACAATGGCCCACGACATTTTGGTATGGCGCTCTATTTTGCAATGGGTGGGTGGACTCGGCGTTATCGGTATGGCCGTAGCGATTCTGCCCTTTTTAAAGGTCGGTGGTATGCGCTTATTCCAAACCGAATCCTCAGACTGGTCAGACAAAGCCATGCCGCGCTCACGCACCATGGTTACGATGATTATCTACGTGTACATCATCCTCACCTTCCTTTGTACACTCGCCTTTATGTTCACAGGCATGGACAGTTTTCACGCGGTTAATCACGCCATGACCACCATTTCCACCGGCGGCTATTCCACCTCAGACAGTTCCTTCGCACAATTCGCTGATCTAGGCAGTCACTGGGTCGCCATCACCTTTATGATCTTAGGCGCACTGCCCTTTGCTATCTATGTTCACTTTCTAGTTAAACGTAATTGGCGAGTGTTTAACGACCAACAAATTCGCGGATTTTTACTTACTATTTTAATTATTAGTATTATCGTAACCCTGCACCTCATGTCCGATGCCGGCATCGATTTACTACATGCATTTACCTATGCCACATTTAATTTAGTTTCCGTCATTACCACCACCGGATTTGCCAGCGGCGATTACTCGCAGTGGGGCAATCTTGCAGTAGCTGCCTTTTTCTTTGCCATGTTTATTGGCGGCTGCTCAGGTTCAACCAGCGGCGGCATTAAAATATTTCGTTTTCAATTATTATTTATGATGATGCAAGAAAGCATTGTCCGCGCAGTACACCCCCGCGCTATGATCCGGCGCTATTACAACGGCCGCGCAGTAGACGACAGCATTGTTTTATCTGCCGTAACCTTTGTATTTATTATGCTGCTATCACTGGTAATTATTACCCTACTGCTTGCATTTACAGGCTTAGACCTCACCACCAGCCTCACCGGCGCAGCAACCGCACTCATGAACGTGGGCCCAGGGCTTGGCGACACCATTGGTCCCGCCGGCAATTTTTCAACACTGCCAGACAGCAGCAAGTGGATTTTGAGTGTAGGGATGCTATTAGGCCGACTGGAATTTATGACTGTTATTTTGGTGCTTACACCGACCTACTGGAAAAGTTAATTTTTACCCGCCAACAGGATCAACTGCTAGCCGGCACTGAGCAAAGCTGTTTTTTAAACAAGGCCAATACTTTTTGAAATGCCTGATATGTTGGATGATCCTTGTCGTCTACGTAATCGCGGGTCAAAACAGAGTGCGCCGTAGACTTAATATTATGTGGGTTCCCGCTAGAGGAATCGATGCTTATACCAACAAACTTATCGCCAAAGGTCTCAGCTAAATATTTAAATCGCGTTCCCGGCACCAATTTATCGTCGCTAAATCTAAGGCCAATAAGACAAATATCATCCCGCTCCATACGCGCTTTAATCTTAGGAATATCGCTGGCGTTCACATCAATATCACGGCGTAATTTTTTGCTGATGGTTAAGGGCATAGAAGGCTGAGATAAGACCGGCGCAATCACCGACTCATCCGCCATCATCGCCAAGGCAAAACCACCGCTAAAACACATACCAATGGCGCCCACACCCGACCCACCACAACTGCGGTGCGCATCACGCGCTAGGGCTCTTAACCACTCAGCAATCGGCGCTTCTTCCCGAAATGCAAAGCGATTAAATTCCTTGGAGATACACAACTTAGTCATCGACTTAAGCAGATTCCCTGTCGTGTAAGGCATACCCGGAGAACCCAGCAAAGACGGCAAATACGTCGTGAAGCCCTCCTTGTTTAAACGGCGAGCAAAATTCCACACCTCGTCGTATATCCCCGGCACTTCATGAATCACAATTATTGCTGGGCCTGTACCAGATTTATAAACAGGCCGAGACACACCGTTAAAAGTATAATTTCCCGGCTCGAAATCAGAGTAATCCTCAACAATAGGCGCAGCTTTAGAAGCGCCGGCTCTCCATACGGGGGTTTCTAAATTGTGCTTAGACATTAATATTTTTTTACCTAGTTGATTGGCGCCTAATTTAGCTTTAACCACTCTTTCAAACTATTCCCAATATCGCTGATTTCTTCTGCACACACTTCATGCTGCATTGGGTAGCTGCGGTATTGAGGCTTGAAGCCCATGCTCTGCAAAATTTGATTGGCGGTATGGCCCATGCTTTCTTGCACCATGGGATCTTGGCTGCCATGGAAAATATGGATGGGTAAGGATTTGTTTGCCGCATTGAGCTTTACTTCTTTAGCAGTGGCAAAGTAGGTGGACATGGTTAATAAGCCTGCCAGCGGCTTCGTAAAAGAAAGTGCTGCGTGGTAAACCACAGCGCCACCTTGACTGAAACCAGCAAGCACAATGCGTTCACTGCTTATTCCAGCATCTAATTCGCGCTGGATTAATTCCCGTACGGCAGCAGCAGAGGATTCAATCTGCACTAGATCGATTTCGCGCTCTATCGACATTGCAAGTATGTCGTACCACGCCGGCATGACCATGCCACCGTTGATGGTAATAGGAATCTCTGGGGCATGGGGAAAGACAAAACGGATACCGTGGCCATCTGGTAAACCAAGATGCGGCACAACCGGAACAAAGTCGTGGCCACTGGCACCAAGGCCGTGCAGCCAAATAACGGCAGCATCTGCGGTGCCTTTTGGTTCTATAATTTCACAATTAAGCAAGGTCGCGCTCCTAGGAGTTTTAAATCTTGGTGTTTTATAAAAACTAGAAATTTACTTTTTAAGCCAGGCCTCCAGCAGGTCGGTGTTACGTATATTTTTCCGATACGCAACATCAGCGATGTCGCCGATAATGGGGATGCTGCCTAGCAAGAAGTCGAGGCCGATATTGGCTAGCATTCTCAATTTTAATGTTCGCGGTGCACCAAGCTTATGAGCCTGCCAAACGATACTTAAACCCAACAGCGCGCTCACTAAATCTCCGGCGACTGGCAATAGGCCAAGTAGAGCGTCTACCCCGAAGCGCCATGGGGTATGTGGTATACCCCAAGCGCCATCCAGTAAATTAGCAATTTTGCGGCTGCGTTTCAGCCGCTGATCTGCATCTTGCGATATCATTTTTTAGCGATGATATAGACCGCATGAATAATGCCGGGCAAGTAGCCGCAAAGGGTCAAAATAATATTTAGCCAAAAATGCTTACCTAGGCCTACTTGTAAAAACACACCCAATGGCGGTAGTAAGATCGCGAAGATGATACGAATAATATCCATAGTACTTTTCTCGCTCTGTTTGTTTATTTGGTTATGCCACCCATAAGGTAGCACATAATCGCATTTTCCAAATTACTCAAATGCATTCTGTAAATGAATACCGTCTGTTGATCTGACTACTGATGTTACCTATGCTCTACGCCCGAAACCTATTATAGCGAGCAAAATTAGCGTGAATATCACTGCAAGCAATCGATATATTCCCAACGCCACCGAAATGCTTCAGTTTGATGTCATTGAAGACGATTTGTTTCGTGCTCGTCACAATCTCGACAATATGGCCGGCGTTACCTTTGGCGGGCAAGCCCTCGGCCAGTCATTGGCTGCCGCAACACTCACTGTAAATGACTGGCATTGCCACAGTATCAGTGGCTTTTTCATGCGTGGCGGGATTATTGACGACGCCATCGATTACCGTGTTGAACGCTTGAGCGACAGCCGCCGTTTTGCGACTCGCCGAGTTAGCGCCATTCAAGGCGGGCGAGTTATATTTGAATTATTGTGCTCATTCCATGAAGGCGAAGACGGCGTACATCATCAATTTGCAGACTTGGGTAATCCGCCGACACCAGAGTCACTGATAGATCTACAAGTATTTGCTCAGGAAAATAAGCATCGCCTACCTGAGAATATCTTCGCCCTGCTATCGAAACCCTATATCTTTGAATTGCGCATGCTAGATCTGGAAACCTATTTTGAAACGCCGGACATGGCATTTAGAGACTATTGGCTTCGCATACCGTCTGCCGCAGATATTAATGATCCCCGCGATCATCATTCACTGCTGGCTTTGCTATCGGATTACTGGCTACCTGGCACAATAGCGATACCCCACGGCCGCAATGCCGGCGTAAAATTACTCGCGTCCTTAAATCATTCACTGTGGATTCATGCGCCCGTCAAGGTTGATCAATGGTTGCTATACCGAACCGAAAGTCATTGGGCAGGGAACGGCAGAGGACTCGCTACAGGAAAAATATTTTCCCAAACTGGCCAGCTTATCGCGTCTGTTACACAGGAAGCGGTATTGCGTTAAGACAATATGCGCTTATTAGTTTCTGTCTTGAGAAAGATGTCGGCGCTTGTTTAAGGTCGCGCGAACTTGCATAAAGCGATAAGTACCAAATAGTAAAACCAACACCGCGCAAACCACTAAAACCCAGCCAGCTGCAACATAAGAATCTATTGAAGCAAAAAACTGAAACAATACCGCGCCGCCCGCTAGCATAGACAATCCCGTTCGAATATACGCAAGAAAGGTTCGCTCATTCGCCAAACGTGTACGCTCTAGGGCAAGCATATCTCTTATTTCTGAGTCCTTATCCATTTGGCATTCCTAAGTGTTCCTACAATCTCAAGGCAGTATGACAACACAATGTGCGCTTAACCAATAAAATTTTTATTTGGATGTGGAATACAAAGAGGGGGAGAATTTTTACAGATATATTTTTAGTGCAAAAAAGCCGCCGCAAAAATTGTATTTCACGGCGGCTTATTATTCATCACATTATTTTTTGTCACCATCGGCATCAACAGAAACCGAGGTATTTTCACCCTCACCGTCACTTTTAAATGAGAATGAGCCTTCACCGGTATCGATACTTACCGCGGTCGATCCCTTCTCTGGCGCTGGCGCAGCAGCTTTGTCATCGGAGCAGGCTATCAAAAAGCCACTCATAATGAGTAATAAACTTACGATCAGTGTATGTTTCATAATTTATCCATAAAGTATCAGAGAATGTACCTCGGCTTAGACTCTGCCTTAGCAACACAGTTCAATAGTAAGTTTTTAGCAACAACACTTTTGAAAATGCTGATGTTTTCCGGCGAAAATCGACCTATCTTATTTATGCTATTCAAAAAAATAATTTATTTTTCTATCTCTAACTTTGCTTCCAAACCATCATTCGCAGCGGAAATAATATAGGCACGCAAAAGCCCCACATCCTCTTTACTCAGCAAGGCTTTAAATGCGGGCATACCTCGGGAGCTTAATGCACCGTCTAGTACGACCGCCTGCATCGCCTCTGCCGTTGCAAGTAGTGGAGACCAGCGCAGGTCGGGTATAAGTCCGCTAGAGATAACATGATCGCCGTGACACACCAC
Organism: Zhongshania marina; assembly: GCF_002915595.1. GTDB lineage: Bacteria > Pseudomonadota > Gammaproteobacteria > Pseudomonadales > Spongiibacteraceae > Spongiibacter > Spongiibacter marinus_B. The sequence goes on along the minus strand of NZ_PQGG01000031.1, from coordinate 191,713 downwards.
GCAGTTGCTATCGTAAAGTTGCTTGCCCTCGGCTACAGTTATAGCGTCTGCTGTCGATGGCGGTGGTGTAGGTTTTTGGATACTTGCTTTCGATAGCTCAGACAATTTAGCGCTGCCACCCAACTTAAACACCATCAATCGACCCACACCGGGATCGCTCGCGGCGGGCATTAAACCGCCATAGACCAACGCAAAAACACCACCCCAACCAGAAGCCACGGCAATATATTGCTCGCCGTCTAATTCATAGCTAATAGGTGGTGCAACAATGCCGGTCTGAGCGAAAAAGTCCCACAAGCGCTCGCCATTATCCGCGCGGTAGGCAACCAGCTTGGCATCAGCATTGCCTTGGAATACCACGCCGCCGGCTGTAGAAAGTACGCCGCCATTCCAAGGACTATTATGCTCTACCTGCCAAACAGGGCCTTGTCTCACTGGGTCCCACGCTAATAAGCGACCTTTAACCGCGGCTTTTACCGCTTTAAATTGCGCGAGGTCACTCGGTAGAGATCCCATTGCGCTATCTGATCCTGTATTCCAACGGCCTTCTTTATAACTGAACTCTTCGTCGTTCGCGTATATATACGGGGTTTCCAACACCGGAATGTAAACCAAGCCCGACGCTGGGTTGAATGACATGGGATGCCAGTTATGCCCACCCATTGGACCAGGCAACTGCAAATACGGTGCCTTACTACCCCAGCGCGCTTCAGGTATTTCAACCGGTCTGCCGGTTTCTGAATCTATATGGCTTGCCCAATTGACCGGCACGTAATTTTTAGCTGACAGCAATTCACCGGTCGCTCTATCTATAACATAGAAGAAGCCATTTTTAGGTGCCTGCATAATGACCTTGCGGGGCTCGCCGTCGATATCAAGCTCAGCCAAAATCATGTGCTGGGTCGCGGTATAGTCCCAAGTTTCACCGGGTGTGGTTTGATAGTGCCAAACGTATTCACCGGTATCTGGCCGCAGCGCGACAATGGAAGAAAGGTAGAGATTGTCGCCGCCACCGGGGCTGCGAATACTTTGATTCCACGGTGAACCATTGCCGACACCCACGTAGAGCAAATCTAGCTCGGGGTCGTAGGCCATGGAATCCCAAGCGGTGCCACCCCCGCCGTATTTCCACCATTCGCCCTTCCAGGTTTCAGCGGCCTTGGCCATAGCCGCATTTTCAAAGCCATTCTCAGGATTGCCGGGCACCGTGTAAAAACGCCACAGCATCTCGCCATTATTTATGTCGTAGGCCGACACATAACCGCGCACGCCGTATTCCGCGCCGCCATTGCCGATAATCGCCTTGCCGTTCACAATCCGCGGTGCACCGGTAATTGTGTAGGGCTTGCTCTGATCAACGGTGATTACATCCCATAATTTAGTGCCGGTTTTAGCATCGACGGCGACTAAACGACCATCAATCGTGCCGGTAATAATTTTGCCGTCAGAATAGGCCACTCCGCGATTCACGGCGTCGCAGCACAGATCCGCGCCCTTGCTACGATCAACTTGAGGATCAAACTGCCAGCGCAGTGCGCCGGTTTTGGCATCCAGCGCAAACACCTTATTCCATGTTGCGGTCACGTAAATCACACCATCAACCACCAATGGTGTTGCCTCTATGCCGCGACTTACACCTAGATCAAAGGCCCAAGCCAAACCCAATTTGTCGACGTTTTCAGGGGTAATTTGCCTTAAAGGTGAAAAGCGCTGCTCCGCATCACCGCCGCCGTGCTTGCTCCACTCCTGAGTTGCCGTGTCCGCTGAGACGTCGCTGGCTTTAGACGGAGTGGGTGTCTTATCGCACGCCACTAAAAGCAGAGATGCACAAAACAAACCAGCAGCCCGCAGGGCAAATTGTCGCTTATTATTCATTATTATCCCCATGTATTAGGTGATTACTTTCAGCGAACAAACAATGCCAAGCAAATTTGCAGGAGTAAAGCCTTTCCTGTTTTGCTCAGCGGATTGCTATTGGGCTTAATTCGTTTATTACGGCGGGATTTACAAATCGCAGGCAAAAAAAGAGCGCTCATATGAGCGCTCAAATATACCTAGAGTAGGAGACTTCAAATGATTAGAGGGAGCCTATTGCAGAAAGTTCAGCTGCAGATGGCGCAAACCAGTAATTTCCACTCACAGGTGTTGAAAAATCCGTCAAATGGTCGTAAATCCCATCACCACTAACCCCAAACATGCTCTGTAAAATACGGTCAAATCGACGAATATCGCAGCTAAATGCTAGAAAATACAAGCCATGTTCTAACACCCCGCCATAGGGAACACTGCGTCGATATAATTTTTGCGCAACCCCATCTATTTTCACATCACTGCGGCTAACATGGGAATTTTCGGGCATTAGCTCATCTTCTAGCTCAATACTATCTGGCTTTGTGCGACCGATAACCCCCTCCTGCTCGCTCTGACTCAAGGCGTGAAAAGAAGCCAGATTGTGCACCCACTGCTGACTCATCACATAGCTACCACCTGCACCGGCCTCACCTTCTGGAATCAGCGCCACAAGCTGCTGGCCACGTCCTTTGGGGTTTTCGGTTCCGTCGATGAATCCTGACAAGTCCCGCGAGTCCTTGTACAAAAAGCCTATTTTCTCAAGCTGCAATACGGCAACTGAAGCCAGCGCCGTGGTCGCCGCCATGGCCGCGTCAAAATTCGCGCTATGATTATCGCCGTGCAACCACAGAAAAATACCCTGTTGGGTGGCTGGCGCAACGCGCTTGCCTTCGCCAATCGCTGCAAAAGGCTTTAAATCTGCCGGACAGGCCGCAGGCGCAATGCTGCGCCAACAATCTGAGCCAAAACTCCACACCCGATTAACACCTGCATCACTTAATACGACGGCCTTCGCCAACACATCCTTTAACTGCGCAGCACTAACGCCCTCAATCAATTTATATTCAAGAAAAAAATGGGAAGTACTACCTTCAACAAAAATACCAGCCTGTGGTTCAGACATTATCATTCTCCTTTTCCAGTGCATTGTTTTATCAGCACTTTATGAACATGACAATCCCGTCACCTACAATGCTTGTTCACAACCGAGCACGGATTTACACTTAGCGGCCTTTTCAAGCTCCGCTGAGGAAGCCATTTTGGCCACATCGCTAGAACAAAGACTGGCATTTTTTGCAGCTGCTCCACGACAACATCTTCTACGGCAGATCCAACGCGGTATTGAGAAAGAAAGCCTGAGAGCAGACCAAGAGGGCATACTTGCACAAACCGGCCACCCCGAGGCCTTTGGCTCAGCGCTGACCCATCCCTCGATCACCACCGACTTCTCTGAAGCACTGCTGGAGTTCATTACCCCAGTCAGCGACTCAATTGACGACACCCTCAATGAGCTAGACGCCATCCACCGTTTTGCGGTGAGTGAACTGGGCGATGAAACCATTTGGAATGCGAGTATGCCCTGCCGCTTGGGCGAAACCGACGACGCCATTCCCGTCGCCCGCTTTGGCAGCAGCAACACCGCCACCATGAAAACCCGCTACCGCCTAGGCCTAGGCCATCGCTACGGCCGCAAAATGCAAACCATTGCCGGTATTCATTACAATTTCTCGCTGCCAAAATCGGTGTGGGAAGAGCTTCACGCCGCCGAAAATAGCGAGCTGCCGCTAAAAACCTACATCACCAATAATTACTTTGGTTTGATTCGCAACTTCCGTCGCTACGCATGGCTGCTTATTTATTTATTTGGCGCGGCACCCGCGGTATCCCGCTGCTTTTTAAACGGCAAACCGCATCAGCTTCAGCCGCTTGGTAAGTACACACTTTACGGCCCGCACGCGACCTCTCTGCGTATGGGCGATCTGGGCTACCAAAGCGACGCCCAGAAAAACCTGCATATTTGCTACAACCATTTAGACTTCTATGTAGAAACCTTAAAAGGCGCCATCACCACCTCTCATGGCGATTACGAAAAAATCCCCGCTGGCGAACAACTGTCGTCTGGCCTGCTGCAAATAGAAAACGAATTTTACAGCCCCATTCGCCCCAAGCGCGTCACCGAAAGTGGCGAAATTCCCTTGGGTGCGCTGCGCCGTGGCGGTGTGGAATACATCGAAGTGCGCTGTATTGATGTAAATCCCATGCTGCCCTTGGGCATCAACGCTGAGCAAATTCGCTTTATAGACGCTTTCTTGTTGTATTGCCTCTACAAAGACAGCCCGCCATGCGACGACGACCATAACGCCGAAATCAGCAGTAATTTACTAAGTGTTGTAAACAAAGGCCGCGAACCTAAGCTTGAGTTAACGCAAGACGGCAGCCCTCGGGAACTGGCCGCCTGGGCCGAAGAATTAATCGGCGACATTGGCCGTATTGCTGACCAGCTTGATACGGCTCATGGCGGCGAGGCTTACCAGCAAAGCTGCCAGGCACAACTTGCCAAGGTTCACGACATTAGCCTAACGCCGTCAGCACAAATTGTGGCGGCGCTAGAGCAAGGCGGCGACGGCTACTATCACTATGCAATGAAGCAATCACTGCAACACGCCGAAACCTTCCGTGAACGCGGCCTTAGTTCAGACGAAAGCCAGCGCTTCACCGCCATGCGCGAGGCCTCCGTGGCTGCCCAAGCAAGTGTCGAGGCGGAGCAACAAGATGAAAGCTTCGAGGACTATCTCCACCGCTTTTATTTGCAATATCAGGATCTGTGAACTATTTAGCCCACTTTCATTTAGCCCAGCAGCTCGCAAGCCACAGTGGCTTAGATCGGCAGGGCTTACTCATCGGTGGGCTGCTTGGCGACTTTGTTAAGGGCCCGCTGCGTGGTGATTATCCCGCCGCTTGGGAAGTCGGCATTCGCCTTCATCGGCGAATCGATGCCCTCACCGACAGCCATCCCCGTGTCACAGAATGCTTGGATGCGCTGCCCACAAACTTTCGTCGCTACGGCGGCATTATGTTAGACGTATGCTTTGACCACTGTTTAAGTCTACGCTGGGATGAGCTCCATCCAAGCCCCTTGACTCACTTCACCCAAGATTGCTATCAGCATGTTCTACCGAATAAAGACCAATACCCCCGCGCAGCCGCACGGCAAATTGGTTTTTTAGCGGACTACGATGTGCTCAGTAAGATGGGCGACTGGGACAATATCGAAGGTATGCTGGCGCGAATTGCCAAACGCATACCAAGAGAAAGCCCATTAAGTTATTGCGGGCCGGAGCTCGCTCGACAGCTACCCTATATCGAACAGCAGTTCCTCGCCCTGTATCCGGCATTGCAAGAACAGCTATTCACAGAATTTAATGGGAATGGCCCAAGCTAAAGTTCATGGAAATGGGCACCAACGGCAGCGACTAAGGTCGTACTTGTCAGCATTTACACAATCCCCTACTGTATGGCGCTTACGAAGAGAGAAAACACTATGTCACTGACGCCCCGATGGATTTACGCCTTTATTGTTGCCTGCTGTTGCGGCCTTTTGGGCTATGCACTTTACACCCAATACTTTGAGGGCCTGCACCCCTGCCCGCTTTGTATTACCCAACGCGCCTTCTTTGTGCTCACCGCCCTCACCGCCTTAATCGCGCTCATCGTCAATCCCCAGCAAACCGGCCGCTATATTGCCAGCGGCCTCATGTTAGTCAGCACCATTGCCGGTGGCTCCGTGGCCTACCGTCAGGTTTGGCTGCAAGGCCTGCCGCCAGATCAAGTTCCTGCCTGCGGCCCCAGCCTAGAATATATGTTTAGCAATCTGCCCTTTGGCGAGGCGTTCAGCACCCTCATGTTGGGCGACGGCAACTGTGCCGAAATTGTGTGGACACTGTTTGGCCTTAGCATGCCCAATTGGTCAATGTTTGCCTTTATCGGCCTAGCCTTGGCGGCCATTGCCAGCGCCCTACCCATGATAAAACGCTAATGCTTGCCGGTTTTCTGACCTTAATTGGCTGCCAATTATTGGGCGAGTTCATCCAGCGCGCCCTAGACCTGCCGCTACCCGGCCCAGTAATCGGTATGCTGCTTTTATTTGTTGGCCTGTGTATTCACGGCAATGTGCCAAAGGATTTAGAAACCGGAAGTCAGCGGCTGATAGAACTACTTCCCCTGCTGTTAATGGCACCCGCTGCGGGAGTCTTTTTTTTAGGTGCGGGTTTTGCCAACCAGTGGCCAGCGTTTATCGCCGCTGTCACCCTTGGCACTCTGAGTACACTGGTGTTTTGCGGCTTACTGATTCGCTTTTTGCACAATCGGAATAAGCGCACATGAGCGAGCTTATGCACGGCCCCTTATTTGCCATCACCCTGACCTTACTCGCCTACCAAGGTGCGATGTTCCTGTATACCCGCAGTGCTCGCGCCGCCATGTTGCACCCCACCATTAGTGGCGCCACCTTAATTGCACTGGCCTTAATGCTGCTGCAACAGGACTACTACACCTATTACCAAAATATAAATTGGCTCACCTTTTTACTCGGTCCCGCCACCGTAGCCTTAGCTGTGCCACTTTATCGACAACTGCATTTATTAAGAAATATGGCTGGACCGCTACTCATCACCGTCACCGTCGGCGCAATATTCGCATCGGCCTCGGCGTTGATCATTGCCTGGTTGTTCGGAGCAAACCACGACACCTTATTGTCGCTAACAACTAAATCCATTACGACGCCAATTGCCATCACCGTCACCCAAGACCTCGGCGGCATCACCACCATTGCCGTGGCCTCGGTCATTTTGACCGGCGTGGTGGGCATCACAACAATAAGCTGGTTATTTAATAAATTAGATATTCAAGACGACAGGCTGTGGGGATTTTGTCTCGGCCTTGCAGCACATGCCATTGGCACATCGAGAGCATTTGAGCGCAGCGCGGTAGCGGGCGCATTCTCAAGTTTGGCGCTGTGCTTAACAGGGGCATTTACCGCGATATTCGTACCCTTTGCGGCGCGGTGGTTTTTATAAAATTGCAAATCCAAGCAAATAGATTTCCAATGCTTTATCGCTAAAAAATTCGTAAGCGCACTCTTAGCCAAGCCCACCCATACACATATATTTCACGACTTGATATTCATCAATGCCGTAGTGCGAACCTTCGCGACCAAAGCCAGATTGTTTTACCCCGCCAAAAGGTGCTACTTCATTTGAGATAAGGCCAGTGTTAATACCTACCATGCCGTATTCCAGTGCCTCGGCGACTTTCCACACACGGCCAATATCGCGGCTGTAAAAATAACTCGCCAAACCAAACTCAGTATCATTCGCTAATTGGATAACTTCATCGTCGCTGTGAAAGCGCAGTACCGGTGCAACCGGCCCAAAGGTTTCTTCATGGGCGATACACATTTCTTGGGTCACATTAGCCAACACCGTTGGCTCAAAGAAATTACCGCCCAAACTGTGGCGCTTCCCGCCGCTCAATACCTTGGCCCCCAAGCCGACGGCGTTATCAATGTGCTGCTCTACTTTTAATACCGCGCCTTGATCGATTAGCGGGCCCTGCGCTACTCCCTCATCGACACCGTTACCGACTTTTAAGGCATCGACAGCCTTCGCAAGTTTTTCGGTAAACACATCATAGACCTTGTCGTGAACATAGAGGCGGTTGGTACAAACGCAGGTCTGTCCTGTGTTACGAAATTTAGACGCCATAGCGCCATCAACTGCGGCATCAATATCTGCATCTTCAAATACAATAAACGGCGCGTTGCCGCCCAATTCCAAAGACAATTTTTTCAGTGTGGGCGCACACTGCTCCATTAATTTGCGGCCCACTTCCGTTGAGCCTGTGAACGATAACTTTCGCACTTTCGTGCTAGACGTTAGCTCCGCACCAATTACTCGCGACTTGCCGGTAAGAATATTAAAAACACCCTTTGGAATTCCCGCCTCTTCTGCAAGCACTGCTAATGCCAGCGCCGTGAACGGTGTCGCATCTGCGGGCCGAACTAACATCGTGCAGCCCGCCGCCAATGCCGGCGCAGCCTTGCGGGTGATCATCGCAGCAGGGAAATTCCACGGCGTTATTGCCGCACACACCCCTACAGGTTCTTTCACAACAATCAAACGCTTGTCATTGGCTGGACTAGGAATAACATCGCCGTAGCTGCGTTTAGCTTCTTCAGCAAACCACTCAATGAACGACGCCGCGTACTGAACTTCACCACGCGCTTCGCTAAGGGGCTTGCCCTGCTCCGCCGTCATTATTTGCGCAATGTCTTCAGCATTGTCTTGAATCAAATTAAACCAACGACGCAAATAGGCGCTGCGCTCCTTAGCCGGTAGTTTGCGCCACGGCCCCCACGCCAGGTCCGCAGCGTCAATTGCCGCGCGGGTTTCTTCTTCGTTAAGGCACGGGATAGTACCCAGCAACTCACCATTGGCGGGATTGGTAACCGAAGTGGTTTCTCCGGAACCTGCATTAATCCATTGGCCATTGATATAGGCTTGCTGTCGAAATAATTCAGGTCTTTTTAGGGATAACATGATTTTCATCCGTATAGAAACTTAGGTAAAAAGTGTGGTGATTTTATTTTCTATTTCATATCGACAATAACACAGAACGATCGTTCTAAAATGGCCAAAACACCTTTGGTATTCTTCCCTGCTGAAGCAAAGAAGCGACATCCATACCCACCGCCACCCCAGCATGCACGAAAAAGCCGCCCCATATTGACCGTGAACGCAGCGCTAAAATACCGAGGAATAATCCAAATGAAATTGCCCCAAACGCTTCAGGCCACAATTTGGGGAAGTGAATCATCAAATACGGCACACACATAATCCACACCGCATTAGCACCTACCGCTGGCCGCAATGCCTGTAGAAAAAATCCCCGAAAGAAAAATTCCAAACAAATAAATTGCGTTAAATACAGGGCTTCCCAGGCAATAAAATCAAACCAGCTCCGACCAGCTTGTTTATAAAAAGGATAATGGGCTAAAAAATCTCTATTAAAGGAAGCAATCACAATGAATACTAAAATAGGCGACAATAGCAGCGCATAAGCTCGCCAGTGTTGCGAAGTACTATTCCAGCGCCAGCCGAAATTAACTAATTTATCGCGCAATAAATATTTAATTAGTAATGCGGGAATAAGCACATAGCCCACAATATGCCAGGCTGTCCACCAAGCGTAACTAGCTAACTCTAAGAAGCCCGTTTGGCGGATTTTTAAATAAAAGTAGTTTGGGGCTTTGTCCAGCATCACGCTAAGCATTTTTAGCGATTCTAAAAATACACTCGAATACTTTAGATAATGAATAAGCAATAAGCAGAATGACACACAAGCCAGTACTGAAAACACCCGCCGCAATGCCTGCGGTCTATTTAGGGAATAGCTCAGCGATGACGCATCAATGTCATCTAATATCTGCATAATTCGTCTTGGATGCAGCCCCTGAATTAGGCCAACGCTCGTGGAATGTATTGGTTTTTCCATCAGCTACTCAATATAAATGACATGGTTAAGCATGAATCTTAAAGCTTGGTTATTACATATTCCCCCTTCGCCGAAAACCGAGAATAGGACAAAGACGGGTATTTTCTATGATGCTATAGTTAGCACCAACATCCTATAGGCAGAATAGTTTAATAAGCGATGGCCAATGCCCACTAAAATATTAATTCCTTTTCGACATCTTATTTACAGCAGCCTGAGTCTCATTCTGTGCCTATATTTAAGCTGGCATGCCTTGCTGAGCGTTAATTTTTTCTATGGCTTTTGGCACGACAACATCGGCATTGCCGAGACCATCGCCGAAACTGGGCCTCAAAATCGCTATCGCAGCGGCTTTGAAAATACCGATCGCGCACAAAGAATAATGCTTTTTCAAGAGATATGTCATGCCATCACTCATCAGGGCGAGGGTCTACGACATATTCGCTACTCCCCCGAAGCCGATGTTCACATTCCCTTGCTACATCATGCGGAAATAGTCCACCTGCAAGACGTCGCAAACTTAATTAGCCTTACCCAAAAGCTAGAGCCCTATATATTAGTAATGTGGTGCATGCTGATCGCCTTGTTTGCAATGCGCTCTTGGCCGCTGCCCAATTACAAACAAATACTCGCTGTGAATTCGGTGCTAATCGTGGGTTTAATCGCCGCAGTATTAGCTGTGGGCTGGGTTGAGGTGTTTTACGCAGCGCATCGCTGGATTTTTCCAGAAGATCATCAATGGTTCTTTTTCTATCAAGAATCACTGATGTCGACCATGATGCAAGCACCAGATTTGTTTTTATATATTGGTATTAGCATGGCTATATTGGCGCTGCTTGCCTTTATATTACTTCATAGTGGGCTTGTTTTTATTCAAAACAATATTGGCCATGAATTAAGCCACCATTAAACGCCCAACACCCTCAGCACCGATTCTTGCAGTGCGGCAATGCGCGCCTCATCAGACTCACCCGGTAGTTTTTCACCACCTTCGTTCACCAAGTGGTAGAACTCTGCATAACCGAGCAACATCGCATTAATGGTAAATACCGTGTGGGCATCTGCTTCATGGCCTAAAACCTCAGAGGCCAAGTCTCGAATAAAGCGCATAAAGTAGATGTGCTGGCGGCGACAAAGAAATTGTCCTTGACTGGAGGCTACTTGGGCAATGTCGCGCTGAACTAATAATAAGAGTGAACGCTCTTGGGTAAACAGATCAAAAAAGCCCGCCACCAATTGCTTAAGACGGTCGCGAGCGGACATATCATCAGACATACGTCCTCGGATAATGTCGATGGCGTCTTCTATCCTATTTGCAAAAGCCTCGTTATAAAGTGTTTGTTTATTAGAAAAATGATAATAAATGATGGGCAAGCTACAGCCGCAGGCCTTAGCGATTTCACGGGTGCTTACGCCATCAAATCCATGATCTGCAAACAGGTTTGCCGCCGTATTCAACACATGGTCTATATCAATAGCAGGGCCGCGATTTGCACTCTTGCTTGAGCTAAATTCATCTTGCTTTGTCATGCTTAAAACCAAATTGAAAAGAATATTATTTTTCACTGAGAGTAGTGTTTAGCTAAACACTATAAACCACATTCTTTACTAGGACGAGAGCATAAAATGTGGGGCACAAAGACCCCACAGAAAGGAAGTATCAAGGCTTTTCTATGGCTTGATAGCCATCATGACAAACACCGTTCACAAAAGTAGTCGGCATACGTTTGCCGCACTGGATATTTGCCGTTGATTCAAAATCACAGAAGCCACGCATATCGCCACAGCTAATTTCGCACAAAGTATCAACACAACATACACCGTGATGAGTGGAAATGAACGCTTTCTCTGCCGCACGGTGGCATTCAATATCAAAGACTTCACCAGTGGTGAGTTCAAAGCGTACACTACCGCCGCGATTGACCATACCGTCAACTTCAACATGAGTCAGAATATCCACACGCTTTGCGTAGGTTACCGTGTCACCACGAACTACCCAGCCAAAGCTGGCGATATCCTCTTCTGATGAATACCAAGACAGAGCCAGAAAACTAAACTCTTCACCAAAGGTGCCCGCCACCCAGCGATGCGCTAATAATGACTCCCACTCACGGCGACCCCAACCGCGATCTCTAAAGCTCAGGCCTTTTACTTGGTAAGATTTACCACCGATGCTTAAGTCTCCGGTCACTAGGCCAGGGATATCTGCGTGTACATTGGCAAATTCTTCCGACACCGTTGAATCCTTGGGGTAGCATTCAACCGAGGCATGAAAGTCCGAATGCGACAGCCGCGCGCTGACATCGCCGTCTGCTATCGTCCACACATGCTGGCCTTCCAAAAACTCGTAGCGACAGGTATCTCCCGCGCCAAAGCCACCATTATCTAAACGGTCGGCATCTCGCAGATCCATATATTCGTTTTTACGATAATTTCCGTCGGGAGAACACAAATGATTCCACAGTGCGATTTTAGGGCCATCCTTGTAGTTCGGCTCATGGCCAATGCGATGAAAGCCGCCCACCTTGTTTTCAGCGTCCCACCAAACCAGTACCACACTGTCTTGCCAATTATGCTCGGCACCAGCGGGCTGCCAATTGTTTACCTTATCGTCTAGCAATGGCAGTTCGCGCCCGTCACTTACTTTCATCATATTCGTCTCCTGGTTATTCGTATCGAAATGGATTTAACCTTTAGCACTGTTTAGCGCTAGATTCATAAACGATGGCGTAAAGCCAAGCTCAACCATGCTGTAACGCAAGTCGCGATTTCGACCCTGCTGTAAATTGAATGTTGCCTTATTTCCAGCGAGATTCGTTCGCAAGGCAGCGTAAACCATGCCGTAATTCATCATTGCTTCATCCGGCTCACGGCCACCATGAGCAAGGTAGTGATTTAAGAATTTCGTCCATTCAATATGTTGCGAAATATGTGGACGAATATAGGCAAGATCTTGCTCTGTGGCGCCAAAACCAGCGCACTCCCAATCTAAAATTGCGGAAATGCGACCTTCATTGACCAGCACGTTATGAATATTAAAATCGCCGTGTACTAATACCGGTGCACGGGTATCTTCTGGCAGGTTCGTCTCAAGCCAGTTCATTAACCAAATTAAATATGGCGACGGCAGATGCTCTTGTTCCTGAATATAGCCCGCCCACCCTGCAAGATTTGCTCGGTAGCTATCTGCAACAGTGCCCTGCAATATATTAGGTGCATCGTATTTTTCAGCGTAGTCGCTAAATGTGTTAAGTGGAACGCTGTGCAATTGTCCTAACATTTCTGCTAAATCAAGAAACACCTCCTCGGGCATTTCCTTATTCATACCGTGTAAAAATGCACCCGGCACTTCGCCAGCACTTCTGTCCATAATGTAAAAGTCACCATCGACATTTTGCCACTGTGCGGCGTAAGCAAGCGGCTTAGGGGCTGGATAATCCTTGGGTAAGGCACATAGCAAAGCGTGCTCATTGTCTAATAGGCAACTGCCGTGCAACATGATCGGCATGGGGTCAGACTTTCTTACCACTAACTCGCGTGTACTGCCGTCAGGCTTTTTATAACTACACAGAAATGTTTGCTTACCAAAGCCGCCCATTAAAGATTCGAACTTGTCGAGCTGTACGGGTGCACCAATATGCTCATCAAGACTATTTATAAAATCTTGCAAGGCTGATTTTGTTAGCGGTTGGCGTGGGTTCTCAAACTTTGGCGCCTCAGCAACTTTTAATGCCGCAGTATTGGTGTAATAACTTAATTCCCATTCGGCAACACGACGCAATAATCCAGCCACTTGATCTCCGCTATGCTCTGCGCGCAAGGTTTCGCTAACTGCATGCAACTGGCTGGTGAGCTGCTGATATTCTAGGAGCAGGCTGTCAAAATGCAGCTCATTTCCTATGTCTTTGAATATCGCTTGTGCCTCACCCGCACACAAAAGCATGTCTACTAAAATTTTGCGGCCTTCAACAATGCACGTTTTTATTACTACTGGTGCATCTGCATCTCTTTTGCGCAACTCATTCAAGGTCGTTTTCATCATTTCAACAGCGGTTTTTGCCGCAGCAGAATTCACTTCCGGCGCGATCAATTCATCAAGCGCCGTAATCACTAATGACAGATAATTTTCATTGCTATTAATATTCATTTATACGTTTCCAATTATAATAATTAGACTTAGTAAAATTTATAATCCAGACTAATGCCCCACGTTCTAGTCATGCCCACATAGCGCGCAATCGTATCGGCTCCGGTTTCAAACATACCACTGGTGTAGACTTCGTCAGTAATATTTCTCGCCCATATCGTTGCCTTCCAATCTCCGTTTACAGAACCGAGATGTAATCTGGCATTGGCAACGGTATAGGCATCGATCGTAAATAGCTCTTCACCGGTAATTACCGCATTGGTTTCGCTACTATAGCTAATATCTCCACCAACACCGATATCTAATGAATTAGTTAACGGCCAGGTATAATCAGCAATTAACGTCACTTCAATTTCAGGTGCAAAATTAAAATCATTTCCGGCTAGGTCGACTTCATTTCCTTCACGATCTAACGTGCTGCCTTTTTTAACTTCGGTTTGTAAAAAACTAGATGCTAAAGAAATAAATAAGCCGTCAATGGGATTGGTTTGAGCTTCAAACTCGACGCCATAAACTTCAGAATCCGGCACGTTCTCTAAAATTGGTAGAGGGCCAAATACTGGGTCATATGTGCGCCCCAGCAATTGCTTATCTTTATAGTCGTAGTAATAGGCGGCGACATTTACATTCAATGCGCGGTCATAAAAGCCAAACTTAGCTCCCACTTCAAAGGCATCTAAACGCTCCTGTGTTGCGGGCGAATATTGACGTTGATCCGACGAGGCAAGCACCGGAAAACTTCCAGATTTAAAACCTCGACTGTACGATGCGTAAAGTAAATCTGTATCCGTCATCTGCCAATCGGCCGCTAAGCGCCACGACACATTATCTTCTTCAAGCACGCCCTCAAATAAACCAGCATTCCTTACCGCTGGGCCGCCCGGGACCGGCGATGGCTCATCACCTAAAATTAAGCAGTCTCCTGCGCCAACACCACCACTTCCACCCGATGCCAAGCTAAGCGCATTGATCAAACTACCGTAGCCAATACCTGCAGAGTTTTCTGGGCTATCTATTGTGCAGCCGGCAAAATCACGTTTCTCATTGGTATAACGCAGGCCCGTGGTCAGTTTTACGCTATCGCTAAGCTGCCAATTCGCATTCATGAATATTGCCTGAGTATCCGCAACTTGCTCGCCATAGGTATCTACGCGGTTGCCAACGATAGGGCCGAGTAAGTTAAGATTTAATGGGTCAGGCGGTAAAAAAGATGAACTCGCTTCGTCAATATAGACCGACTGGTATTCGTAGACGTCGTCGTGGCTAAAGAACGCGCCAACTAACCAGTCCATATCATCACCCCAAATACCATCCAAACGTGTCTCTAATGACCATGCACTAGTATCTACGGTAATTTCTCGCTCAGCGTTATTCACCGACAAACCACTTTGCGGAATAAAGGAGTGATCGTTTTCAAAGTCAGAATATGAGGCAAGTACCGTCAATGTATTCGTGTCAGTAATGGCCCATTCATTGCGAAGAGACGCCATCATAAAGGTCTCATTAATTTGCCACGGCAAATCAGACCAATCCGCAACACGATTGTCCTCCGTATCGCGATCTACAATGGGATGGTTTCTAACACTATCAGGCAAACCTAATTCTGATGGAGCACCGGCCGCAGCTAAAATTTGTCCTGTAATCGCATTCTGTAATCGCAAGGCAATCGCTTGTGGTGCTTGTGGTTCTCCCCTATCAATCCAACCAGCTAAAGAGAAAGTGGTTTCCATATCATCAGCTGATTGCCATACCAAGGTGGCGCGGCCTGAAAATTTATCCACTTCACCCAAGCTATCACCAGGACGAGTTAAACTTTGCTGCCAGCCATCACCGGAATAAATCTGGCGCAACGCAATCCGTCCACCAACCGTGTCACTCATTGGGCCACTAACATAACCCTGCACATCGTAGGTGTTAAAGCGGCTATAGTCTGCCGTCACACCCGCTTCAAATTCTTCGCCAGGTTTCGCGGAAATATAATTAACAACGCCGCCGGTTGTATTGCGACCATAGAGCGTACCCTGCGGCCCCTTTAATACTTCAATTCGCTCTAGATCAAGATTCGCGCCCTTAGAGAATACGGGGAACGCGAGGCTTTGTTCATCAATGTAAACCCCAACCGTAGCGCTAGCGGTTTGGCTCGCCTCGTTAAAACCGACACCCCGTAATGAGTAAATAGGAACCGAATAGCCACTATCTGAATAGCTAAAGCCCGGCACCAAATTACCTAAATCGCGGGTATCGGTTAAACCTAAATCTTTAATGGTGTCACCCGAAAAAGCGCTAATTGATATAGGTACTTCATAAATGGATTCAGAGCGCTTTTGAGCTTTTACGAGAACTTCTTCTATCACGACGCCACGCGATCTACGGGCTGTCTCTGTAGAAGGCTCAACATCCTGAGCTCGTACTGTAGAACCGGCAGCAAGTGCCGCGGCAAGAATTGCGATTTTTTTAGACGTCATAACGTATCTCTTTTCCCGTTGTTATTTTTACGACTCAATTGAGCGTATTTTTAACAGGCTATAGCATCAGTAATAACGGTTTTGAACGCTTGTTCAGGAAATACTGCAAATGCCAATCTTTGTGTCATTCACACAGAATTTCTAAGTAAATGCCCTTATATAAAATCTGAAATATTCTATTTCCAACATATTCTCTGACTTATTATCTCGCCGCTTTTGTCATTAAAATTAAGCCAACATGATAATTATTAAGAAATACAGAGAATGAATTGAACTGTAGTTGTTAGCTCATTTATGAAATTACCTCGGCGCTCAAGCCCTCCAAGTATGTCCGAAATTCTACAGTGAGTGTCCGTCACCCACATATAACTCGGCGCATTTCCCCGTATGATTGCTACACTAAATGCACTTGGCGCTAACAAAAATAACAGGAACAACACATGGCCAATTCCAATACCGCTAACGAAGCAACTTACACCAATACAAGCATTCTTATCGTCGGTACCGGCTTTGCCGGTTTAGGTATGGCGATTAAATTGCTGGAGATGGGCATCAATGATTTCACCATCATTGAGCGCGCCAAAGATGTAGGTGGTACATGGCGAGATAATCGCTACCCCGGTGCCGCCTGTGATGTACCCTCGCATTTGTACTCCTTTTCATTTGCACCCAATGCGGAATGGTCACGGGTATATCCAATCCAGCCTGAGTTAGAGACCTATCTACAAAATGTTGCCGACAAATGGCAGCTACGAAAATACATACGCTTTAACCATACCCTGAAGGAAGCTCGCTTTGATGAAAGCAGTGCACGTTGGCTGATTCATACCAGCAGCGGTGATTTTAGAGCGCGCTTTGTCATCAGTGGCAACGGCGGGTTGGCTGAACCCAAACTACCCGATATTGCAGGTGTAGAAAATTTTGCCGGCCATCATTTTCACTCCGCAAATTGGGATCATAATTACCCTCTTGCTGGCAAACGAGTAGCGGTGATCGGTACCGGCGCGTCGGCAATTCAGTTTGTGCCTGAAATTGCCGGGGTCCCTGCAAAACTTTCTATTTTTCAACGCACGCCAAATTGGATAATTCCCAGAGGAGATCGTCCGTATAGCCGCTTTGAAAAATGGATTTTCAAACACATTCCCATTACTCGTAAAATTCTTAGGGCAAAAATTTACTGCCAAAATGAGACTCGGGTGCTAGGTATGGTCCTGCACCCTGCAATTATGAATTTATTCCGCTTCTCGGCGGTGAGGCATATTCAACGGCAGGTCGCCGATCCCGCTATGTGGCCAAAACTTACCCCTAATTTCCCAGTAGGCTGCAAGCGTATTCTCGTCTCTAACGATTGGTACCCCGCGCTACAAAAGCCCAATGTAGAACTCGTCACCAAGGGTATAAAAGAAATACGGGAACACAGCATTGTCACCAATGACAATGTAGAGCACGAGCTAGATTGTATTATTTTCGGAACAGGATTTTATGCCACCGACAATCCCATTGCCAGCATGATTTACGGTCGGGATGGTCGCCAACTATCGCAGGTTTGGAAGAACGGCGAAGAAGCCTATCTAGGCGCTACCGTACACGGCTTCCCAAATTTCTTCTTTATTGTTGGCCCCAACGTCACCCTTGGCCACAGTTCAATGGTGTATATGATCGAAACTCAAGTTCAAGCCATTAGCCGCATTCTATTAGAAGCTGATGCAAAGAATGCTGCTACGGTTGAAGTGAAGTTAGATGTACAACAAACATACAATGAAAAATTGCAAAAAATCTTAGGCGGGTCTGTTTGGGCAACAGGCTGTGATAGCTGGTATAAGCACCGCAGCGGAAAAATCACGCAGCTGTGGCCGGGCTTTACATTTACCTTTCGTCGTTGGAATAAGAAATTTAGCAGCGCTGATTATATTTTTAACGCTGCAAATAAATGAATTCGGCAATCGCAATTTCAGATAAATGCGCTGTCGATGTCATTATGATTGGCTGTAAATTTGGCGGCGCTAAATTTGCTTTCCACATAATGCATACATAGTGCCGCCACAGCTTCCTAGGGCGATCGTCTAAACACTAAGACTGCGGCCTTGCCTGCGCAATACGCCTGGTGTTTTGCCGCTCATGCGTTTAAAAGCCTGCGAAAAACTGGAGGCGTCTGCGTAAGAAAGTCGTTCTGCAATTTGCTCAACACTGAGCCGTGTTCCGCTTAACATTTCTTCAGCCAAGGTCATGCGGATTTCATCCACCAATTGCCGGAAAGAAGTGCCCTCGGAACTGAGCTTTCTGCGCAGCGTCCGCGAGGTCATACACAGCGCCTCTGCCACTAATTCCATTTCCATAGTCATTGGTCGTTGGCGTAGCAAAATATCCCGCACCTTACCGGAAACGCCTTTTCTCGCAGAGCGTTTGGCTATTAGTTCTGAGCACTGCTTGTCTAACAGACTCGCGGTAGCCGTATTGCCCACCACCCTTGGCTCGTCCAGTAGCGCACGCGGAAATATAAGCTCATTCTGAGGAGCAGAGAATTCCACTCTACCCCGGAAAAATTTTTCGTACAGCGCGGCGTGAGCCGGTCGCGGGTGCTGAAAACTTACCCACTCTGGCCCCAATGCCGACCCCAATAATTCGCGCATTATTAGCATGGCCGCATGAATTTCACGCTCAATTGAAAATAGCGCGATATCTGCAGGGGTGTCAGAATTATTAAACACCAAACGCGCGTAATCCCCTTCCTCTTTAACCGTGAAACCAGAAAAGACAAAGGTGAGCTCTTGGTAAGTCTGCGACAACTCCACCGCCTTGCGCGCCGTCGGGCTGCTCGCCAAGGCAAAGCCCCAAATGCCGTAAGCTGATAGGTGGTAGCGTTCACCAGCAAATAAACCTAGGCCATCTACCGTTGGTAGCTCGCGGAGTAAATTTCGCACCACTGCAATCTCGGTACTCGCCTCGACAATGGTTTCTGGGTTATTCAGGCTTTGCTGATCTAAACCTGTATCGCGGAGCAGGGCTGCCTCTTGCGCGCCGTACTCCACGCCTAAGGCCACCAAAATTTGCGCGCTGGTAACACTGCGACAAAAATCCCAACTTTTCATTATTATCCCCGCTGGCTTGCAGGTAAGGCCGTTCACTTAAGCAATATTGACACGTAATCAAGACCCCACCGGCATATGAAATTGTCCGTCAGCCGCCAGATTTGTCCGAATATCTACATAGCTTATCAATTACACTGCTACTCGTATAATACTTTGTGGCGCTCGGCACCCAAATCCGTCGCAGTGTCCTATGATAAGAATTAAATAATAAAACATCGTCCTGCGGCCCCTAGGTTTGCACTCTGACATAGCGTCAGATCTCTATAAGCGTCGTTGAGTCGGTCATTTGAGGAGTTAGCTGTGTCCGTTTCAAAACTCACCCGTCACTTGTTACTTAATACGACCCTCAGCAGCTTGGCGCTACTTACAGCCTCCCAAGCCATTGCAGCACCCGCCCTAGAGGAGGTGCTGGTAACCGCCCAAAAACGCAGCGAAAGCGCCCAAGACATTCCTATCGCCGTCACTGGTGTCACCGCCGATATGCTGGACAAACTCGGTTTTGAAAACGCCAACGACGTATCCGCCCAAGTACCCAATATGCAGGTCAGCGGGCCCTATGGCGATGTGCAGCCAATTTTTTCGATTCGTGGCGTCAGCATGTCTGATTACAGCTCCAACCAAGCGAGCCCTATAGGTGTATACGTGGACGAAGCCTATTTGGGTCCGGTATATAGCCACGGCGCAAACTTTTTTGATATCGAACGCCTAGAAGTACTGCGTGGCCCGCAGGGTACCCTATACGGTAAAAACACCACCGGCGGTGCAATAAATATTATTACCCGCACCCCCACCTTCGACGGGGAAACCAGCAGCTATGTAAAAGGCGGCATCGGCAGTTATAAGGCAACATCGCTAGAGGCTGGAACCGAGGCGGTGTTAATCGACGGCGTACTTGCCGCGAGAATTTCCGGCAGTTTGAAGCGTGATGAAGGCTATGTGGAGGTTGTCGGCCAAGATGCCAACGCCGCGCAAACTGACTTTCAAGGTGCCCGCCTGAGCCTAAATTGGATTATCAGCGAGCGACTCGATGCGGTATTAAAAATCACAAAATCCGGCAATGACTCCCTTAGCACGCCACCGCGCAATGAAGCCCGCACCGACTTGCGCGGCACCGGGCTAGAGGGCGACTCCAACGGCTTTATTGATTACACCGGTTATTCCCGTGGCAGCCGCAATCTCGATTTTCATGAAACCGAATCGAATGCCATTGGCGCGCTAATCACCAATACCGACCTTGCCGTGCTGACCATGAACTACAATGCCGACAACTTCACCATCACCTCGGTCAGCTCCTATATGGATGCCGACTACTATCAAATGGCCGACACCGATGGCAGCCCCAACGGCCTATTAGAAATACAGTGGTCGTCAGATTCCGTCAGCTTTAGTCAAGATATTCGCTTTACCTCAAATTTTGATGGCATGTTCAATATTATTGCCGGTGTATATTACGGCAGCGAAGATTTATACATGCAGAATATTTACGATATCTTCGACCAAATTCCCGATGTTCGCGTGGGCGTCGCCAAGCCCGATAATATTCCTATTTTTCCCTATCTGATCGACTTCGGCATGATCGACCAGCGTCTAGAAACCAAAAAAACCAGCGCCGCCATCTACACCCAAATGCGCTTCGATTTCAGCTCAGATTTTGGCATGGATGTCGGTCTGCGCTACACCCGCGACGAAAGCAGACTAAGCTACTTAAATATCTCGCGGCTGAGCAATTCTGGCCTGCCACTTGGTAGCTACGTTCCCGGCAACACCACGGGCGTCGACAACGCGTGGATCACCTTACCGCTAACGGTATTCGATCTACAGAATTTGCTCAGCAACCCAACGGCGCTGCTTAATTACGTCAACACAGGCTACACCCACGGCGCCTATACTCTCGATTCCGCACCAGCGCTCAGCGCGCCGGAACAAGAATTCACTGGAAAAATCGGCCTCGATTACCGCTTCAATGACGACTTTATGGTCTACGGCAGCGTTAGCCGCGGCTACCGCGCGGGCAGCTATAACGGTGGTGTCTATTACCAACCAAGGCCGCTAGAGACCGCCTACGCCTCGCCTGAATTTATCGACGCTTATGAAGTGGGTTTTAAAGCTGATATGGCCGACGGCAGCGTGCGTCTAAACGCCGCCGCTTTCCTGTACGACTACACCAATCAGCAGTTCATAAACGTAGTGGGTATTTCAAACTTTCTAGAAAACGCCGGCGGATCGCAAATTATAGGCGCAGAGGCAGAATTGTGGGCGCGCATCACTGAGCGTCTAACCCTACAAGCGGCTGTCGGTGTGCTCGAAACTGAATATACCGAGCTGACTCTGGCCAATACCGAAACCATTGCCAATCAAGACGACCGCGTAGACTTGTCTGGCAATGAATTAATCTCCGCCCCCAAACTCAATGTGAGCTTCTCAGCAGACTACGACTTGCTGATTACCGACTACGGCTATTTAAGCGTCAACGCCAATGCCAACTTCCAAGACGATCAGTGGTTTAGCGCCTACAACGACCAATACGGCTACGAAAATATTCGCCAAGACGCCTACTGGCTCTACAACGGTCGGCTAAGCTGGTACGCCAATGACGGCAGCTACAGCATTTCGGTTTGGGGTAAAAACCTCTTAGACGAAGAGTACGATAGCTACGCCATAAACCTACAAGCGGGCTTTGGCTTCGACCAATACTTGGCCGGCCAACCTCGCACCTACGGGGCAGAAATTCAGTTTAAATTTTAAGTTATAGCCCGCTTATAAATTTTCTAGCCAAACGCTAAGCGGGCGCTTTTCAACAGATACTAAACAATTTCTCATCAAGCTGGCGTGATTCTGCGTAATAGCTCTATCTGGAACCATTTTTCCAATATAGAGGTTATACGTGTTACTCACGCTATCTAAGTTCGGCCTGCCAATTTGGTTTTTAACTAGCTTCTCATTGTGGATCTGGCTGCCAACAGAGGCCTTACTCGCACTTACGCCTATGGTTTGCGCGCTATTGCTTAGTGCCGTCGGCGCAGTACTGATTTATACCCTGCATCAACTGTATTTAAACCAATACCATTACCACAAAGGATTTTATAGCGTACTGTGCTCGGCCCTATTGGCACCGCCGGTAGCCGTGATTTTTGCTTACAAATTAGAGGCCTTATTGGCGATATACCCGCTTAGGGAGTGCGCGGCATTGGCGTGGTTTTTGAGTTCGATGGGGGCGGTACTCACCATTATTGTCTGCCGGCTATTATGCGAAGTGGCGGCGCACAAACCCCAGACTGCGCTCGGCAATCATCATGACGAGCGCGGCATAGCTAAAACTCACGTAGAAACCGAATTTACTACTGCGGCGAAGGTAAAAACATAAGCTCCAAACGCCGCGTTAAAATACACCAGTATCTACTGGCTACTTATTTTGGTCTGGCTCCGCATCTCGTTCCGCTTGCTGACGAAGATAACCACCTGCATCATCTTCCATTTTCGACAAGGCTTCAGGAGACTGATGAGTAGCAATCGCCCGCGACTGCTTATTAATCTCATGAATCTGCGAAGCATTGCGTAAATCTCGCTGACTGGTAATAGCGGCAATCGATTCTCTATCCTTCAAGAAGTTAATCACGTCGCCGCGAATACTATTTAGCTCATCGTCATTTTTATGCATTTCTAAAATAAAACGCGGGTGTTCTAAGTTTTGAATCCCAGTGGCAGCAAAGGTGCTAGACACTGTGCGGCAAACAATAATCCATGGTGTTATGCTCGACCGAACAAGGGTGTTTTCCGAACGGGTAGAGTCATGAATACTGGCGCCGGTAGATATTTTAGACTCAGTAAAAGTGCCCTCTACCTTTAAATAAATTAAATTACTTTCAAACAACATTTCTGCAAAAAATAAATGTGCAGAATTCTCAAGTATTTTTGCAAACGCGCGAATCAGCACACCGACTAGAAACAAATGAATAATCGCGCTGATATGACTAGAGACCTCAGCCCCCTGAGCTGCATTTAATTGGGCAAAATCACCCAAGGTTTTTGTATAGATATAAGCATCAGCAACACTAAAGGCCAGCGCCAAGGTAAGAATTGAAGCAATCACAAACAAGACATTGGCCGACACCAAGCTAATCAGCCGCGCGCGTTCAAATATAAAACCTAAATCCATTGCCTTAAATTTTGGTTGAATTTCCTGAATCATTTCACCAAAGAAATTACCTTTACCCTCTACCTGCTCGTTTAAATTAGGCTCTAATTCTTGATAAACCCGATTTGGCACTTCCTTGTAACGCCGATTAGCCATCACCAAATTATCTAAATTAATAAAAATTTCATTTGGATGTACCGACTCCTGCCAGTTCTCGCGCAATTCAGACACCTCTACTTTTGGGTCTGCATAGTTAAGGCGCTTGTTCAGCATTATGGCTACCACAAACGTCGATGCCGCGGCACCAAGCAATACACCTAACAGGTATAAAATTGTGTATGGCCGCGGAAGATAAGCCAGATACGTATCTATTTCTGCTAGCGTCAAATCACTAACACTTAGTACAAATTTCACGCCCAAACCGATAACAACTGGCATAAGAATCGCGACGGCAACCACCTTCACCAAGGTCATACTGCCCATCGTCGGAATCGTCGTATCGGCCATGCGGCCAATCGCACGTCCCGCTGACCGCCACACCAGCAGGAGATATACGGTAAATGCCACCGAATACGCGGGAAAAATAAACTCGCCCACCTCACCAGCAAACCCCGCCAGTGAAACAAAGGCGACAAATGCATAGGCAATCAACGCAATCAAGGTCTGCGCCCACGCGCCACATAAGCGCTGTGCCATATTTCGCACCGGATACGGCATATAGGTTAAACGTCTAAAAACACTGTGTACAAAACGCGCGAGAAAACCCTGTGGCTCAATAAATGTGGAGTTTTTGCGTCCCACCAGCATTTCCGTCAGACGCTGCTTGGTATAGGCAACGTAAGACGCCTCCTCCTGAGCGGTGCTGGTTTCGGAGCGGCTATAATTATGCGCCAAGGAGGTTGGGTGATTACGCCCAACAAAAAAGCGCATCATGGCGACAATGCCCTTAGAAGCATTAGTAATACCGCTAGCTAAAAGACCTAGGCCAAACACCACGAGAATCCAACCCGCTACCGGCTGATCCTTTACCGTCGCAGCGGCATCAATTAAAAGGTAAATACCCAGCAGGCTAACAATCACACCGCGAACAGCGGTAACTGCGCCCTCCATTTTGAATGGGTTTCTAAGTCCTAAGTCAATGGAGCCATAATCAAATGCCATTGTTAGCTTCCTTCTATGTATCAGATGGCGTAAGTCGCTTTGCCCTATCCACACAGGCAAACTATGCACATTACTTTAATCAATCTATTGTCAGTAAAGGACGGGGAAAACCAGATGGCATTTCAAAATAGCTACACATAAAAATAGCGTATTAGAAACGTCTTTTATCACCACATCCCTATGTAGTCGAAAACTCCGCACACTCTAAGATGCAGAGGTAAAAATCAGTATTCGCGCTGTACAAAGCCCGCTTTAAAACTATCGTGGCAGTTCAATATTTCCTGCGTCGAATACCCGAGCATAATGGCTAAGCCCTCAAAAATACACTGATTTTAGCCTTGTCGCTAATTGAGCTAGACCAGCTTTAACACCGCAATACAGAGTGCCAAGCCAAATATATAAGTGCCGCCCGCGCCAATTTGACGCAGTGGATTGGGCCGCGCCATTGTTCGCGGAAAGATCAAACCCGCCACCAGAACAAAGCGACTCAGCGTCACCAGAATAATTGACCACAGCACCCAACTCGCCATTTGCGACTGGCTGAGAATATACATGAGCACCATCAACACGGGCGCAAACTCAATCGTATTCGCATGGGCACGAATGTATTTATGGAGGGTATCCTTGGGGTCGCTGGGGCAGCCCGAGCCCTGCTTTTGCTTCATTCTATTCAGACTGACCGCAATCCCCAAAACAATACATAAGGCACCCAACAAACCGATACATAGCAGTGCAATATTCATATTATTCTCCACAGTAATTTACTTAGCCAAAGCCGCCACTTACAGAATTTATCAAGCCGCTACAAACAGGGCCAATACCAAGTAATAGCCCACACCACTTATCAACACAATACCAAACACATTTAACAACAATCCGGCCTGCATCATGTCCTTAATCCGCAACTCACCACTGCCAAACACCACTGCATTCGGCGGCGTTGCCACCGGCATCATAAAAGCACACGAAGCGGCAATAGCGGCGGGAATCACAAACAGCATGGGCAACACTGACTGAGCTACCGCTAGGGCGCCAAGCAAGGGCAAAAAGGTCGCGGTTGTTGCGGTATTGCTGGTGATCTCAGTTAAGAAAATAATCACCGCTACAATCACCAACACCATAGCAAATATTGGCCACGCACTTAGCAGCGAAAAATTCTGCGCCAACCATTCCGCCAAACCTGAGCTTTTGATCATGGTCGCCAAGGCCAAGCCACCACCGAACAATAACAACACGCCCCAGGGCAATTTTTCTGCGGTTTGCCAATCTAGTAAAACTTTGGAATCTGGCCCACCGGAGCGTACCGTAAACAACAATAAGCCAGCCGTCATCGCAATCACCGTATCAGTAACGCCCGGTAAATAATTGTTTATTAACGGCCTAAGAATCCACGCCGCCGCGGTAGCAATAAAGATCAACAACACCCGCGCCTCACCGGCGCTGATCGGCCCCAATTTTTGTAATTCAGCGCGAAGTAAATCTCGGCTGCCAGATGTTTCTAAGCCCGCAAAACCCTTGCGGCACAGCCACCACCACGTAAACAACAACATGCCCAACGCCACCGGCAGACCAATCATCATCCATTGAGCAAAGCCAATACTAATGTCGTGACTCTCCTTTAAATAGGCTGCCAACATCGCATTGGGCGGTGTGCCAATCAAGGTCGCAATACCACCAATACTCGCGCTATAGGCTACGGCCAATAACAAGGCCACCGCAAAACGACGGCCTTCGTCGCCCTTAGCCTCGGGCAAAAAGCTTATCACCGACACAGCAATCGGCAGCATCATGATGCTAGTCGCGGTATTGCTCACCCACATACTTAAAAACGACGTGGCAATCATAAAGCCCGCAATCTGCCGATTAGGCCGCTGCCCCACCGCCAGCAAAATATTCAAGGCAATACGGCGGTGCAAAGCCCAGCGCTGCATGGCCAAACCTAATAAAAAGCCGCCCAAAAACAAAAAAATAATACCGTTGGCGTAAGCACCCGCCAAATCCCCCACCTCGGCAATACCCAAGACCGGCACCAGAATTAAAGGCAATAATGCCGTCGCCGGAATAGGCACCGCCTCCGTCGCCCACCAAATTGCCATCCACAGCGCGGCGCCTAGCGCCAACCATGCTTCAGGGTTCATGTCGGCGGGCGCGGGGAACAATAAAACCAGCACCAACATGGCAGGGCCGGTAATTAAGGCAAACGGTGAGGGCTTAATAACGTGTTCTGGCGCAGTATTCATGTCAGCTCACAAATATTTGGGGTCAGTGTAAAAATTAAGAATTATAGATCTCTCAAGATAGTAAGCCATGCAGTATGGCATGTGTTTTCTCTGACATTATGACTAAGAGTTTTTACACTGACCCCAAATTGAGTCTAAAGAAAGGTTTCGCGTTAATTTTGACTATAATTCGCTGCAACGAATACGCAAAAATTCCGTCAGAACAGGCTGTTGAATACCCCTTTTAACAAGGGGCGATCAGAATTCACGGAGAGACTGAAAGTGGCTAGAAGAAGAGGAATTGCAGGCTTTATTTGGCGCACAGTACTGATATTGCTGCTGCTCAGCGTCGCGCTGGTTTTGCCATTCCGCTGGATAAACCCACCTAGCACTATGGTTATGCTTGAGCGGAATTGGCAGCAGCGCGGTACGGACTACCGCATAAAGAAGCAATGGTTAAGCTGGCAGCAAATACCCCGTCATGCAGCTCTGGCCGCCGTGGTGTCTGAGGATCAAAACTTTCCCCATCATTACGGTATCGATATCAAGGCAATTCAAAAGGCGCTTGCCGAGCGAGAGCGGCGCGGTGGCTTGCGCGGCGCCAGCACCATCAGCCAACAGGTCGCTCGCAATATGTATTTGTGGACAGGGCGCAGCTGGTTGCGAAAAGGTTTAGAGGTGTGGTTTACCGGGCTTGTTGAGCTGTGCTGGCCCAAGCAAAGAATCTTGGAAATTTATTTAAATATCGCCGAATGGGGCGACGGCGTATTTGGCTTGGGTGCCGCCAGTCGTTATCATTTTGGGATACCCGCGTCACAATTATCCGGCTGGCAGTCTGCGCTGTTAGCATCCAGCTTGCCCAGCCCGCTTAAATACAATCCAGCTTCTCCCGCACCACATTTAATTGCGCGTGCAAAGTGGAACCTCGGTCAGCAGCGTATGCTGGGCGGCACTAATTGGCTCGCACCGCTGGAATAAATATGTCCCACCTACGACTAGCACTGCTCACCACAACAGCAATACTGGCATTTGCCGCAAATTCCTTGCTTTGCCGCGAGGCTTTAGCAGGCGGCCACATTGACGCAGCCACGTTTACGCTTGTACGGCTTATTGCTGGTGCTGTAATGCTGGCCCTGCTACTTCTCGGCAAATTTCGCCGTTTTACAATGGGTGGTAGTTGGATAGCAGCAAGCTCCCTATTTGGCTATGCCGCCGCTTTTTCATTTGCCTATATCAGTTTAAGCGCAGGAACAGGCGCGCTTATCTTATTTGGCGCAGTGCAATCGACAATGATTAGCTACGGCTTATGGACGGGAGAACGCTTAAGTTCGCAAAAAGTTTTTGGGGCCAGCCTCGCATTTGCCGGACTTGTATGGCTGATGCTGCCAGGAATTGAAGCTCCACCCTTGTTTGCCGCCCTTACGATGTTCGCAGCCGGAGTTTTCTGGGGGCTGTATTCTTTACTTGGAAAGCAAGCCATCGAACCAACAATAGCCACCGCCGGTAATTTTATTCGCGCTATTCCTTTCGCCATTATTCTTTTCTGGCTTATGGCCGACGCTGAACACACGAGCCTTCTCGGCCTAGTTTATGCGGTGGCGTCAGGTGCGTTGGCCTCCGGTTTGGGATACGCTCTTTGGTATGCCGTGCTACCGGCATTGCCCGCTACTAACGCCGCCACTATTCAATTAAGCGTACCAGTACTCGCCGCACTTGGCGGCGTATTATTTTTGGATGAACAACTAACATTACGATTTATCTTAGCGTCGATTTTGGTGCTAGGCGGCATTACCCTTTTTATAAAGAGCAGGCACCAAAGCACAAAATAGATTAGCGTAATCCCTTAGCATTTGCCGCACCACGCCATGCACGCTACCATTAAGCACAATACTAATAATGCCTAAGGACATCCCATGCGCTTTTTGATACTGCTACTTGCTAGCGCCGCAATGTTTTCAATTGCCGGCTGTGAATCGACGTATTACAACGCGATGGAAAAAGTAGGTGTGCATAAGCGAGATATTTTGGTCGATCGCGTGAGCGAAGCCAAAGATGCTCAGGAAGACGCTCAAGAACAATTTAAAGATGCCCTTACAGAATTTCGCTCAGTGGTGAGCTTTAACGGCGGTAATTTAGAGTCTCATTACAATCGATTAAACAGCGAGTTTGAAGACAGCGAAGCCGCCGCAAAGGAAGTTACGGACAGAATTAACAAGGTTGAGTCCGTCGCAGAGGCATTGTTTGACGAATGGCAAGACGAACTCAAACTGTATAGCAATGATCGCCTGCGTGCCGACAGTGCCAATAAGCTGCAAGCTACAAAACGCCAATATACAACGCTGATTAAATCTATGCGCCGCGCGGAGAAAAGTATTGATCCGGTATTAAATGCACTGAGAGATAACGTCCTTTATCTAAAGCACAATCTAAACGCGTCTGCGATTGGCGCACTGAAGGGCGAGCTTGCCGGCATAGATCGCGACGTACAGCAGTTGATTGGCGCCATGGAAAAAGCCATTAACGAATCTGACGCTTTTATTAAGCAGCTAAAATAGTACCGAGACACAAAGCCAATAAATGCCAATCGCCGGCTATTGACGAAATGCAATTTTGGCCTTAAAAAGGCGCACCTCAATTTTGTGTAAGCAATCATGGCGTGGATATCTTTCGACGTTTTTCGCACCCTCGGTTTTAAGGACACTCTGCAACTAAAGCCTGAGCAAATCTTTAAGTACAAGGACGACATCAGCAGCGCCGACTGGGTGTTGTATCCCGAGTACTGGCAGCTCAACGCCTTGATTTATGGTCTAAAAGCCAAGGTTTTTCCAAGCCAAGCCAGCTATCTATTGGGCCACAACAAAATTGAAATGACCCGCGCCTTCGAAATGGTCGCGCCGGCTAATATTCCCCACACTGAAATCCGCGCCAATACCCCCAGCAACGCCGACGAATTGTGGGAGTTAATGCTCCACCCCTTCGTCGCCAAGCTTCCCAAAGCCTCTCAGGGTAGCGGTGTTTGGTTAATTAAGAGCCGTGCTGATTGGCGAGCATATTTAGAGCGCACAGACATTTTGTATGTGCAGGAATATCTGCCCATCAACAAAGATATTCGAGTTGTGGTTATTGGCGATCAAGCCGTGTGCGCGTACTGGCGATTGCAGGCAGATCAGGGTTTTTACAATAATGTCGCCAAGGGCGGTGTTATTGACCAAAGCCCAATCCCAGCACAGGCCATAAATCTTGCGCTGCATTTAGCCCAAAGTCTGGAGATTGATCACGCCGGCTTCGATATTGCGATGGTTGGCGATCATCCCTATGTCTTTGAGTTTAATCGCTTATTTGGCAATCAAGGAATTGAAGGCGGCGATCAAAAAATTCGCGACACTATTATTGATTACCTGCATCGCAAACAGGAGCCCACCGGCCCAAACTTCCCAAAAGCCCCAGCCAGTGGTCGCAAGCGGGCACGCCGCGCCGCGTAAATTATTCCCTGCACAGCAGACAATTAGGTCTTCTCTGCAGGGTGTCTGCTAGGGTGTTACCATAAAGGTCTGTTTGTTCATGAGACCTAAATTATGACCGCTGCCATACCGTCCCTTGCTCACCGCAGTTACACCCTCTTTATTTTGCTATTTGCCAGCCTAATACTCCCGGGCTGCGGCATTAATAATATTCCCCGTTTAGACGAAGAAGCCAAAGCCGCTTGGGCACAGGTAGAAAACCAATATCAGCGCCGTGCCGATCTTATTCCCAATCTGGTTTCTACCGTGAAGGGCTTTGCCGCCCAAGAGAAAGAAACCCTGACCGCTGTCGTAGAAGCCCGCGCCAAGGCGACTTCGATGCAGGTGGATTCTAGTATTCTGGACAACCCCGAAAAGCTGCAGCAATTTGAAGCTGCGCAATCTCAATTGAGTGGCGCCTTAAGCCGCCTGATGGTGGTGTCTGAGCGTTACCCAGAGCTGAAATCCAACCAAAACTTTTTGGCTTTACAGTCCCAGCTAGAGGGCACCGAGAATCGGATCAGCGTTGCCCGCCGCGACTTCATCCTTGCTGTTGGTCGTTACAACACGGAAATTCGCACCTTCCCCGGCAAGATTTGGCATAGCGTGATGTATAGCGAATTAAAAGAAAGGGAAACCTTTAAGGCCACTGCGGAGAAGGCTGATCAAGCGCCTCAGGTTAATTTCTGATGCGCTTTAAACGCACATCCTTATTGCTCTGCGCCCTACTCTGCTGCCTTAACGTATTTGCCGCCGACCCCACCTTTCCCAAACTCAGCGGGCGGGTAGTCGATAACGCCAAATTACTTTCGGCCGGCACGGAGCAAACACTGAACCGCCAGCTTGCCGCTCAGGAGCAGCGCACCGGGAATCAACTTGTCGTGGTAACCCTGCCAGATTTGCAGGGTTTCGATATCGCCGATTACGGCTATCAGCTTGGCCGTCATTGGGGCATAGGCCAAAAAGATAAAAACAACGGCGCCTTGCTGATCATCGCCAAGCAAGAGAAAAAGATGCGGATTGAAGTTGGTTACGGTTTAGAAGGCCAGTTGACCGATGCCCGCAGCGCGCAAATTATTCAGCAAATTCTGACTCCCGCATTTAAAGCCGGGGATTTTGATGGCGGCGTTAGTCGCGCAGTCGACGCCATGATTTTAATCATTGATGGCAAGGCAGCAGCGATACCAAAACAGCAAACCTCAAACAAAAAATCGCCACCGGCGCTGGGCGGCCTGCTGTTTATATTAATTATGTTTATGATGATGGGCGGTGGTCGCGGACGCGGCGGCTTACTTGGAGGCATGTTACTAGGCTCAGCCTTAGGCCGCAGTAGCGGTGGCTTCGGAGGAGGAGGCTTTGGAGGCGGCGGTTTTGGTGGAGGTGGTGGCGGCTTCGGCGGCGGCGGTGCCTCCGGCGGTTGGTAATGCCTTGCAGCACTGTATAGCACCTTTCCACTTTATACATTCAGAGTAATTTATGGCTTTATTAAATCAACAGGAACAGTCGCAGGTCGCAGAGACCATTACAAATATTGAACGCCAGACCGATGCCGAGCTGGTCACCGTTTTGGCCCGCCAAGCCGACGATTACACCTATATCCCTCTGCTATGGGCCAGCGTATTAGCGTTGTTACTGCCCAGTGCCGTGAACTACTTTCCCCAGTGGCTTAATGTGCATCAATTAATTTTATGTCAGTGGGGCGTCTTTATTTTATTGGCCATTTTATTTCGACTACCAAAAATTCAGACCCGCTTAATTCCCCGCGCTGTGCGCCATTGGCGCGCAAGTAATTTAGCAAGACGGCAATTTTTAGAACAAAATTTGCATCACACCCACGGCGAAACCGGCATGCTAATTTTTGTTTCTGAAGCCGAGCGCTATGTCGAAATTTTGGTTGATCGCGGTATCTCGGCCAAAATTCCAGATAGCCACTGGCAGGCCATTGTAAGTCTATTTACGGCAAGAGTAGCCAAGGGGGAAACTGCCCAGGGCTTTATTGAATGCATAGAAGCCTGCGGAAAGGAATTGCAGCGCGAACTACCAGCGAGCCGAGAAAAAAACGAATTGCCAAACCATTTAATAATTTTGGATTAGCGGGGTTCGTGCTCATCCAAACATTCGAAGGAACCGGTAGCGAAATCTCCGCAAATAAACGGTCTATTCTCATAGATTGTGCACAACATGGTGTCGCGGTCTAAGGCTGCGCACCAACCATCCTCCAAGCGTGCCATGACTTCGCCGCCCCACTTGTCCCGTTTGATAAATTGTTCTGGAACACCCGTTTCGCTGATCAACATAACTTCTAATCGACAACATGCTGCTTTGCAGCTGTTACATTTAATTTCGGTGCTTTCAATATTGGCGGCGGCAATTCTCATCTAAACTGCCTCTGAGCGCGTGGTCGCACTACGCTCAGCTAGCAGAATACCTCCAACAACTAATACCAAGGCGACAATATGGTAGATATGCAATACCTCTCCTAATATGAATACTGCCAATATGGAACCGAATACCGGCACCAAATTAATAAATAAATTTGCGCGATTTCCCCCTACCATCTCTACCCCGCGAATATATAGCGACTGCGCAAGCAAGGATGGGAAAATGGCAATATATAAAATCACGCCCAGTCCCTGTAAGTCGGGTAGTAACATCTTTCCAGACTGATATTCGTAATACGCCAAGGGCAGTGAAGATAAGAGCGCGGATACCGCTAGAACAAAAATCATCGCCTGCCAATGTAATGCGGGCTTATATCTTAAAGCTACGGTGTAACCGCCATACAGTAACGCTGCTAATAACATTAGCGCGTCACCGCGATTTAAATCCAGCAGTAATAAACTCGTCAAATCACCGTGCGATACCGTGATCGCCACGCCAAGCAAGGTCAACGAAAATCCAATTAGCTGCAATGCACTTGGCTTTAGTTTAAATAATAAAAAATTGCCGAAAAATACAATCAAGGGCATTATCGATTGTTCTATGGTCACGTTAATCGCAGTAGTGTAATTTAAAGCGTAATAAAACAATGCATTAAATCCAGCGAAACCAAATGCGCCAAATAAAAATAACATCACAAGATTTTTACGAATAATTGGCCACTGTTCACGCACTCTTGCAATAGCAAAAGGGGAAATAAAAATTACCGCAAACAACCAGCGCAATGCCGTTAATATCATGGGCGAAACGTGGCCCACCGCTAATTTTCCGGCAATTGCATTACCACCCCAAAACAATGCAACACAGCTAAGCAAGACAATGGGGTGACGAAAAATGTGGCTAGTACTAAAAATAAATACTCCATACTTCGCCAACAAACGAAGTGCTTCTAAAAATGAGATTAGCTACAGCTAGGAGTGAATTTCTAGCTTGAATGCATCATCACCACGGTCTGGCGCCTCATCACTCCAACGCACCGAACCGGATGGGCGACCAAGCCAGCGCAACACCTTAATAGGCTCTATACCAATGTGCATTTTGGCCGCCTGACGCTGCAGATCACTGTCTTCTAAAGTGCGGCGATTTCTCAAACGCAAATAATCATTCCATGTTGGGCAGCTAAACCTTTCAGACCAACACTCTGGGTCTGCAATATTACGCGACAAAGACCAAGCATAGGCGCCATTACGGGAGCGTACTTTTTGTTGGTCGCGCATTAGCTTATAAAAGTCCCGCGCTTTGTCTTCAGGGATTCGATACTGGAGTTCAATACTTATTGGCCCACTGCGGCCGCTAATACCTAGTTTAACATCAGGGTCATCTAAAACCTGTTCATCTAACTCGGTAGATGTAGTGCGGTCGGCAACCGGCAATAAATACCCCAATAACAGCGACGCAATCAGCGCGATGGCAGAAATTTGAAACGCCATTGCAACGCCATGCTCTTTCGCTATCAGCCCCCACACCCAAGAGCCAATCGCCACCCCCAATGTAATAGAAGCACTTGAGGTTGCAATGGCACGCCCCATTACCCAGCGTGGCACAAACAGTTGAACTAGCACGCTTATGGATGTGGTAATCATCATCCACGCCATGCCAGCTACCATTAAAATAGCGATATCAAGAATCACACTTCGACTCGCCGCCAGCGCCACCAAGCATAGTGCGATAACAACCGTACACACCCGCAACGTGTTTTCGTTGCCGATTTTTTTCCGCATTGGGTGAAGTACAAAAATACCGCACACCGCACCTACGCCAAATGCCCCCAGCAACAAACCAAATGTACTGGCTGTGCCGCGTAGCAAGTCGTGGGCGATCAAGGGCATAAGCGACGGCAGCGAAGCACCGATAAAACACAAAACAAATGCCCGCCCAATGGCGCGGCGCACGGGTTGCATATTCATCACATAGCGCAGGCCTGAATTTATCGAGCGCAACAAACCTTCTGCCGGAAGCCGAGATACCTCTGTCTGTCGCCGCCATCTGCGCAAAGACTCCAACATCGGCACAAATGAAATCGCATTTATAGCAAACGCCGCCGTTGCGCCAAAACTAACAACAATCAAACCGCCAATCGCCGGCCCCACACTCCTCGCCAAATTGAAACTTATATTATTTAAGGCCACCGCCTGAGGCAGCAACTCCTTCGGCACTTGTTCGGCAATAGACGCACCCCGCGCCGGCGCTGCCAAAGCGCCGCCAGTACCAACCAAAAAACATAAACCCAGTAACACCCACGGCGTAATTAGCCCAAGAATCGACACCAAGGTCATAATGGCAGCGGCGATCAATGACAGCATAAAAAACGTTATCTGGACTTTGCGCCGGTCATAAATATCAGCAATGGCGCCAGCGGGTAGCGCAAATAGCGCCATGGGTAAAAACGTCGCCGTTTGCACCAGGGCAACATGATCGGCAGTAGAAATACTGGTCATAATCCAAGCAGCAGCAACACTCTGAATCAAGCCGCCGGCATTAGAAATGGTATTGCTGAACCACATATTCCTAAAGGAAGCGTGTTTTAGTGGCGAAAAAATAGCGTCGTTATTATTTTCATTGCTTAACGCTGCCATTGCTTTCCCCTCAATTGAGTATAACTTCTACATTTCAAAAAATGCTTTTGTCTATTACTCAACCGTCACAGATTTTGCTAAATTTCTGGGTTGATCTACATCTGTGCCTTTTAATATTGCAACATGATAAGACAGTAATTGCAGGGGAATGGTATAAATAATAGGCGCTATAACATCGTTAACATGAGGTAGTTCAATAATGTTAATGCCTTTGGCTTTTTTGAATCCCGCGGCTTTGTCGCAGAATACAAATAGTTGCCCGCCACGGGCTTGTACTTCTTCTAAATTTGATTTTAATTTTTCTAATAATTCATCGTTTGGTGCCACAGCGATGACTGGCATGTCTGCATCCACCAAGGCTAAGGGCCCATGTTTTAGTTCGCCAGCTGGATAGCTTTCGGCATGAATATAAGAAATTTCTTTTAATTTTAATGCGCCTTCCATTGCCACCGGCCATTGCGCGCCGCGCCCTAAAAATAGCGCGTGATGCTTTTCTGCAAAGGCATTAGACATTTCTTTAATTGCCAAATTTAATTCTAATGTTTCAGCCAATAGATCTGGCAAGGCATTTAGAGCTTTGACAATTTCTTCTTCTTGCTCTTCTCTCATATCATGGTGACGACCAAGTGCTACAGTTAAAAACAATAATGCTGCGAGCTGTGTTGTAAATGCTTTGGTAGAGGCCACACCAATTTCGGGGCCGGCTTCTGTCATTAAATATAAATCTGACTCCCTCACCAATGAACTTTGCGCAACATTGCACACTGCAAGTGAGGCCGAATAGCCCAAGGTTTTAGCAAGTCTAAGGGCAGCGAGTGTGTCCGCCGTTTCACCAGACTGTGAAATGGTGACAAATAAGGTATTGTCTTGGACTTTAAATTTTCTATAACGAAATTCGCTCGCCACTTCTACTCGGCAAGGGACGCCGGCTAAACCTTCTATCCAGTATTTCGCTACCATTCCGGCGTGATAGCTAGTTCCACAAGCTACGATTTGCACCGACGAAATATCTTTAATGATTTGTCCAGCACGGGAACCCATGGCTTCAATTAGTATTTTTTTACTGCCCAGGCGCCCTGCTAACGAACGGCGAATAACAGAGGGTTGCTCGTAAATTTCTTTGAGCATGAAATGGCGATAATGGCCTTTGTCTACCGATTCCGCCGCCGCGTCGATTTGGGTTATGTCTCTAGATACTGGTGCATATGCTGCGTCTAAAATGGTGTAGTTATCTGGTGTTATTTCAGCAATATCGCCTTCTTCTAAATACACAAATCGGTCAGTAACTTGACGCAATGCTAGTTGGTCAGAGGCAATAAAGTTTTCACCAATACCAATGCCAATAACGAGCGGGCTGCCTTTGCGTGCACAGATAATTTTTTCTGGCTCGGCGGAATGAATCACCGCTAGACCATAGGCGCCATCTAAATCTGCAATAGCCATTTTTAGCGCAGCGACGAGGTTTTGCTGATCTTGATAATAGTGATGAATTAAATGAACGATGGTTTCAGTATCGGTTTGTGATAAAAATTCATAACCTAATTTTTTTAGACGAACTCTTAACTCAGCATGATTTTCAATAATGCCATTGTGAACCAAGGCAATATCGCCAGAGATATGAGGATGGGCATTTTCTTCTGATGGTTGGCCATGTGTGGCCCAGCGAGTATGTGCAATTCCAACACGGCCGCGCAGCGGACTTGCAGACAATTCCTCTGCCAGTTTTTCAACTTTGCCCACACGCTTACGATTATGAATTTTTGTGTCGGCGTCGATAATTGCCATGCCAGCAGAGTCGTATCCGCGATATTCCAGACGACGTAAACCTTCTAGCAATATCCCAGATACTTCGCGTTGTGCTACTGCACCGACAATGCCACACATGTGCCTTTCCTTTATTAATTCAGTTTTTGTAGTTAGTCGCGGGGCTTCTTTTCTGGCCGCTTCCATCCACTGATATTACGCTGTTTGGCTCGGGCAACCGCTAATTCCCCATCGGCAATATTTCCGGTAATGATTGAACCGGCGCCAATTGTTGCGCCCTTACCAACTGTAACGGGTGCAACTAATGAGGTATTTGATCCTACAAAGGTGTTGTCTGCTAATGTTGTTTTAAATTTATTTACACCATCGTAATTGCAGGTAATGGTGCCTGCACCGACGTTCACATCGCGCCCGATTTCTGCATCGCCAATATAACTTAGGTGGCTCACTTTGCTTCCGTGACCAATATTCGCCTTTTTTGTTTCAACGAAATTGCCAATTTTTACTTCTTCTGCCAATACCGTTCCCGGTCTTAGGCGCGCAAAAGGGCCTATTGTGCAATTTTCTGCTAAGTGCGCACCTTCAATTACGGAGTTAGATTTAACTTCGCAATGCGACGCGATATGCGAATCGATAATATGACAGTTTGGGCCAATGCTTACACCATCACCTAGGCTAACGTCGCCCTCAAACACACAGTTAACGTCGATATAAACATCTTCACCTGTTTGTAGCGTACCGCGAATATCAAGCCGCGTTGCATCTGCTAATGTAGCGCCTTTGCTCATTAACTCTTCAGCCAGCTGGGCTTGATGAAAGCGCTCAAGCAACTGTAATTGGGAGCGGGTATTCGCGCCCTGCACCTCCATCGGGTAGGCCGCATGACATACTTTTATCGCTACGCTATCTGCGACTGCCATTGCCACAATATCGGTTAAATAGTATTCGCCCTGCGCATTATTTGATTTTAATCGCGGCAGCCATTGTTTAAGTTTTTTGGCGGTGACCGACATAATTCCGGTATTTACTTCATTTACTAATAATTGATCTGCCGTCGCATCTTTTTGTTCAACGATGGCAGTAACATTATTATTGTTGGCGCGAATAATACGCCCATAACCACTGGGGTCATCTAAGCAAACAGTCAAAAGTGCCAAGGTATCTGCGCAGGCAGTACCCAATAAAGATTCAAGGGTTTCTGATGAAATTAAGGGTACGTCGCCATAAAGTATTAAAACTCGGCTGTCGTCAGATATCGCCGTAAGTGCTTGGGCAACAGCATGGCCCGTGCCTTTTTGCTCGGCCTGCAGGGCCCATTTTATATTTTTTTCTGCGAGACTTTCTTTTACCAAATCCGCGCCGTGACCGATCACGATATGGGTGGTATCAGCGCCTATTTTTTCTGCGCGCTCCACCACGTGAAGAAGCATGCTTTTACCTGCTACTTCATGCAGTACTTTTGGGAGATTGGAGCGCATTCGGCTTCCCTGACCCGCGGCCAGAATCACTACGTCTAGTGTCATTATTAAACCTTTAGCTGTTAGGCGTATTTTACCGATCAGAGAATATAACGAGGGATAGTAACGGAAACAAAAAAGGGCGGCCAGAGCCGCCCTTTTCCTAATACGGTAAAACCGTATTATTTACTCAGTGACTTACGAATTTGCTGTAAAGTCCGAAGCTGAGCTGATGCTGCTGCTAGCTGTGCTGCTGCACGTGAGTAGTCAACATCTGCGCTTTGGTTCAACATCGCTTGTTGAGCGTGTTTCTGCGCCTCTAGTGCGGCTGCCTCGTCGAGGTCGCCAGCACGCATAGCCGTATCTGCAAGAATACTCACCACATTGGGCTGTACTTCCAGAAAACCGCCAGACACATAAAAAATAATCTCTTCGCCGTTGTCTTGTACAATACGTACTGGACCCGGTTCCAAGGATGTTAGCAACGGCGCGTGACCATAGGTCACACCCAGGTCACCCTGAGTACCGTTTGCAACAATCAGCTTGGCACGGCCAGAGAACAACTCTGCTTCTGCACTCACGATGTCACAATGAATAGTCATAGCCATATTTTAGCCTCTCAGGCATGAAGCTCGCTTACGCGAGCTTACAGTTTAGCCGCTTTTTCGATTGCTTCGTCGATGGTACCAACCATGTAGAAGGCCTGCTCTGGTAGGTGATCGTAATCACCGCCGAGAATGCCTTTAAAGCCAGCAATAGTATCTTTCAGAGATACATACTTTCCTGGGCTGCCGGTGAAGATTTCAGCAACGTGGAAAGGCTGTGACAAGAAACGCTCAATTTTACGCGCGCGTTCTACGGTTGTTTTGTCTTCTTCAGACAATTCGTCCATACCAAGGATCGCGATGATGTCTTTCAGCTCTTTATAACGCTGAAGTACGTTCTGTACGCCACGAGCAACTTCATAGTGCTCAGTACCGATGATCAGCGGATCCAACTGACGTGACGTAGAGTCCAGTGGATCTACCGCTGGGTAAATACCCTTAGCAGCGATATCACGGCTCAGTACGACTGTTGAGTCTAAGTGAGCGAAGGTGGTTGCTGGCGATGGGTCAGTCAAGTCATCCGCTGGTACGTATACCGCTTGGATAGAGGTGATAGAACCCGTTTTAGTGGAGGTGATACGTTCCTGAAGAACACCCATCTCTTCTGCCAGTGTTGGCTGGTAACCTACCGCTGAAGGCATACGACCTAACAGTGCTGATACTTCGGTACCGGCCAAGGTGTAACGGTAGATGTTGTCAACAAACAACAGTACGTCACGACCTTCGTCACGGAATTTTTCAGCCATGGTCAAACCAGTTAGTGCAACGCGTAAACGGTTGCCTGGTGGCTCGTTCATCTGACCGTAAACCATGGCCACTTTAGATTTGCTGAAGTCTTGAACGTTTACAACGCCCGCTTCCTGCATCTCGTGATAGAAGTCGTTACCTTCACGAGTACGCTCACCAACACCGGCAAATACTGACAAACCGCTGTGCTCGGTTGCGATGTTGTTGATCAATTCCATCATGTTTACGGTTTTACCAACACCCGCACCACCGAATAGACCAACTTTACCGCCCTTAGCAAATGGGCAAACCAAGTCGATTACTTTGATACCTGTTTCTAGCAAGTCAGAAGACGCTGCCAATTCTTCGTAAGCAGGTGCTTTACGGTGAATAGGCATACGCTCTTTTTCGCCGATTGGGCCACACTCGTCAATTGGATTGCCAAGTACGTCCATGATCCGACCTAGGGTTTCGATACCCACAGGTACTTTGATCTTGTCATTGGTGTTGTTAACGTCCAGTCCGCGACGCAATCCTTCAGAAGAACCGAGGGCGATGGTGCGAACTACGCCGTCTCCTAATTGCTGTTGCACTTCCAGGGTCAGCCCGCTGTCAGCAACCAACAGTGCATCATAGACCTGTGGTACCGCATCGCGTGGAAATTCCACGTCGATAACGGCGCCGATAACTTGTACGATACGTCCGCTACTCATATCCGGTTCCTCTTCAAAACCTTAAATAATCAAATTCTGTTTCAGTGATGAAAATACTTACGACGCTACCGCCGCTGCACCACTCACGATTTCCGACAGTTCTTGGGTAATCGCCGCCTGACGAGCTTTGTTATAAACCAGCTGCAGACCGTCGATAATATCGCCGGCATTATCAGTCGCGTTCTTCATCGCGATCATACGTGCAGCCTGCTCACAAGCACCGTTCTCAACCACTGTCTGGTAAACCTGTGACTCAACATAGCGAGTCAGTAAGCCTTCCAGTAATTCTTCAGGGCTGGGCTCGTAAATATAATCCCAGTGATGTTTTAAACTGTCGTCTTGCTCTGCTTCTAAAGGCAATAACTGGCTTACAAATGGGCTTTGAGTCATGGTGTTCACAAACTCATTACCTACCAGATACAAACGATCTATTTTGCCTTCGCCATAAGCGTCGAGCATAACTTTTACACTGCCAATCAAATCAGCAACGCTGGGTGCTTCGCCCATGTCTTTTGCCGCTGCAACTACGTTGCCGCCGTAGCTCTTGAAGAATGCACCGGCTTTGCTGCCGATTAAACACAAATCAATTTCTACATTCTGTTCTGACCATGCTTGCATTGATTTGATGGCTTTTTTGAATACATTGGTATTCAAACCACCGCACAAGCCGCGGTCAGTAGAAACAATGACATAACCGACGCGTTTAACTTCCCGCTCAGTCATATACTGATGACGGTACTCTGGATTTGCATTGGCGATATGACCCACCACAGCGCGCATGCGCCGAGCGTAGGGTTTACCCAATTCCATGCGATCTTGAGCTTTGCGCATTTTACTCGCCGCAACCATTTCCATGGCGCTAGTGATTTTTTGCGTGCTCTTGATGCTGGATATCTGGGTGCGTATCTCTTTTGCACCTGCCATGATTCAACAATCCTCAAGCAGAAAAGCTGCGCTTGCGCGCAGCTTAACGTCTTACCAAGTCTGAGTTGCCTTGAACTTTTCAACGAGTTCTTTGAACTTGCCTTCCAGTTCTGCGTTCCAGTTACCGCTGTCGTTGATCTCTTTCATTACCGCAGCGTATTCGCTGTTGGCGAAAGATAAAATTGCTGATTCAAAGTCGAGAATCTTGGCAACTTCAACGCCTTTCAGATGACCTTCGTTGGCGCAGTAAAGAGACAGACCCATTTCAGCAATGCTGAGAGGGCTGTACTGCTTCTGCTTCATCAGTTCGGTAACGCGCTCACCTTGTGACAACTGCGCTTTAGTCGCTTCGTCTAGATCAGAAGCAAACTGAGAGAACGCGGCCAATTCACGGTACTGAGCCAATGCGGTACGAATACCACCAGACAATTTCTTAATAATTTTTGTCTGTGCTGCACCACCAACCCGCGATACCGAAATACCCGCGTTCATCGCAGGACGAATACCTGAGTTGAACATGTCGGTTTCAACGAAGATCTGACCGTCGGTGATGGAGATTACGTTGGTCGGTACGAATGCAGATACGTCACCCGCTTGGGTTTCGATAACTGGCAGAGCCGTCAATGAACCTGTTTTACCTTTTATTTCACCGTTGGTGAACTTCTCTACGTAATCTTCAGAAACACGGGCTGCGCGCTCTAGTAGACGAGAGTGGAGGTAAAATA
Source organism: Zhongshania marina (assembly GCF_002915595.1). Classification (GTDB taxonomy): domain Bacteria; phylum Pseudomonadota; class Gammaproteobacteria; order Pseudomonadales; family Spongiibacteraceae; genus Spongiibacter; species Spongiibacter marinus_B. Next base: position 149,666 of record NZ_PQGG01000031.1, on the reverse strand, counting down.
CGTCGCCGGGGTATGCTTCACGACCCGGTGGACGACGTAATAACAGAGAGATTTGACGGTAGGCCCAAGCCTGCTTAGTCAAATCATCATAAATGATCAGTGCGTCTTCGCCGCGATCACGGTAGTACTCACCAATAGTACAGCCAGTGAACGGTGCGATGAACTGCATAGATGCTGGATCAGACGCCGTCGCCGCAACAACCACTGTGTGATCCATTGCGCCGTGCTCTTCTAATTTACGCACAACGGCGGCAATAGAAGATGCTTTTTGACCGATAGCGACGTATACACATTTAATACCAGAGGATTTCTGGTTAATGATAGCGTCGACAGCAATTGCTGTTTTACCGATTTGGCGGTCACCGATGATCAGCTCACGCTGGCCACGACCGATTGGTACCATGGCATCAACAGCCTTAAGACCGATCTGCACTGGCTGGTCTACCGACTTACGCCAAATTACGCCTGGTGCAACTTTTTCAATTGCGTCAGTTAATTTTGCGTTGATAGGGCCTTTACCGTCGATTGGATTACCCAGTGCGTCTACAACGCGACCTTGTAACTCAGGACCAACGGGGACTTCTAAGATACGACCTGTACACTTACAGGTTTGACCTTCGGCAATTCCTAAGTAGTCGCCTAATACTACGGCACCTACAGAATCGCGCTCAAGGTTAAGGGCCATACCAAAACGGCCACCTTCAAACTCGATCATTTCACCGTACATCACCTCGGTTAAACCGTGGATACGTACGATACCGTCAGATACGGATACTACCGTGCCCTCATTCTGGGCTTGAGCAGACACATCTAATTTGTCGATGCGCTGTTTGATAATATCGCTAATCTCGGATGGATTCAGTTGCTGCATGCTCTGTTCCTCAATCCTATTCTCTAAACGCTCAGGAATTTATTGCTTCAGCGAGTTTCGCTAAGCGACCGCGCACCGAGCCATCTATTACCAAGTCACCTGCTTTCACAATAACACCGCCCAATAACAAAGGATCGACGGTAGTGTGAACGTGAACTTCGCGTGCCAATTTTTTGCCTAAAACTTCAGCAAGACGTTTCTCAGACTCTGAATCCAGCGCGAACGCCGTTGTCAGTTCGACATCCACTGTACGTTCTTGGATGGCCTTTTGCGCGTCAAACAGTTCGCTAATCGTAGGAAGTAATCCTAAGCGCTTATTCTCTGCGAGAATCTTGATGAAATTTTCGCCGCCAGCATTAAATGTATCGGCACATACGTCGATAAACATTTGTGCTTGCTGTGCGGTTGTCATCGCCGGAGAGCTTAAAAACTTCTTTACTTCCGGTTGTTGGGATACGGCTGCTGCTGTTGCCAGCATTGCAGACCATTCGCCCAGCGTCGATGCAGCCAAAGCGTGCTCAAAAGCCGCTTTGGCATAGGGTCTAGCTGTTGTGCTTAATTCCGCCATGATCAACCTCGCTTAAAGGCTTGCGGCCAGCTTGTCGACCATGTCTTTATGAACAGACTCATCGATAGATGCTTCAAGCACTTTTTCAGCGCCAACCAAAGCAAGCTTGGCAACTTGTGAACGCAGCTGTTCTTTAGCGCGGTTCACATCTTGCTCAATCTGTGCCTCAGCAGCAGCTTTCAGGCGTTCGCCTTCAGTTCGTGCTACGTCTTTCGCTTCTTCAACGATCTGGCTAGCGCGCTTATTAGCAGCATCAATAATTGTTGCCGCTTCTGCTTTCGCTTCGCGTAATTGCTTGGTCGCTTTTTCTTGAGCTAACTCAAGGTCGCGACCAGCGCGATCCGCAGCATCCAGACCATCAGCGATTTGCTTTTCACGCTCATCCATCGCTGTGCGAATGTAACCCCATACAAACTTGTACGAGAACCACACAAAGAACAGAAAGCTGATCGATTGTCCAATCAGTGTGAGATTAATATTCACGCCGATACCTCTGCTGTATGAATTTGCTGTTGGTGTTTTTTAGCTGCGTGCAATTAAGCTGGCAGGCCTGGAACAACAACAAACAGTACGTACATTGCAATACCAACGCCGATCATTGGAACCGCATCAAGCAGACCAGCGATCAAGAACATTTTACCTTGCAGCATTGGTGCTAGTTCTGGTTGACGTGCTGAACCTTCCAGCAATTTGCCACCCAAAATTGCAAAGCCAATTGCCGTGCCCAGTGCGCCAAAACCAATCATTAACGCAACAGCGATCAGTGCTAAACCCATGGTAGTTCTCCTACTTTCAACTTTAAGTTAATAAAAATGTAAATCAGTGAAACTGGTCTTCTTCTTCAACTTGATGAGCCGTTGCCATATAAACAATGGTCAATACCATGAAGACGAAAGCTTGTAGTGTAATAACAAGGATATGGAATACTGCCCATGCCCACTGCAACACACCAGCAAATATACCCAGTACCAAACCGGCACCGAACATAGTCGCAATCAATATAAAGATCATTTCGCCGGCGTACATATTGCCGAACAACCGAAGACCTAATGAAATTGGCTTAGATATCCAAGAAATCGCTTCTAATGCGAAGTTAATGGGTACCAATAATACATTCACATACCATTTTGGGCTGTGGAATGGGTGCAAGGTTAATTCTTTAACAAAGCCCATAAAGCCTTTTTTGGCGATGGTGAAGTAGACCATTAATCCAAATACAGTGAAACCCATACCTAAGGTTACGTTTGGATCGGTTGTTGGTACTACTTTAAAGAAGAAGTGTGGATTTCCAGTAACCCAGGCCATAAAGGCCGGAATCCAGTCTACTGGGACCAAGTCCATGGTATTCATCAGAATAATCCACATGAAAATGGTAAGTGCCATTGGTGCGATCATGGCGTTTTTGTGGTGGAAGCCGTCTTTTACTGTTTGATCAATAAAGCCAATGATCATTTCTAGCAAATTCTGAGCGCCGCGCGGTACGCCGCTATGAGCGCGCTTAGCAATGCGAGCAAATATAACTAAGAACAAAAAACCAAGACCAATTGACCACAACATTGAGTCAACATGAATGGCCATAAAGCCCATCGCGGCTGCTTCAACACTGCTGTGAGCTAACGTCCACGTGTCTTGTGTCAGTACTTCATGTACGTGACCAGACTCGTCAAGACGCTCATAACCCGCAGGAAGTTTGCCATAGGTTAGGTTTGTAAGATGGTGCTGGATATAACCAACGGTGGATTGCGATTCACCTGCCATGTGTCACTCTCGTAAATGTTAACGCGTTGACCAAATTTTCAATTCTTGTTGCTCGCTAATCCATAGCGCGCAAGTAATACAGCGTTCAGCAGCATAACGGCTAGATATGCCAGAAATAAGACAAACACTTGCAATGGCTGAACTAATGCAAACGTAGCTGCAAATAACAGCACGGTTGTCACAAATTTTCCTGATTCACCTCGGTAAAAAGACCGAGCTACTTCGCGTGCGAATGCCGCGCCAGCGTAACGAAATACTTGGCGCGCGAAATAAGCATTCGGCACAACGGAAATCATTCCCCCGATGACTGTGGAATAGGCCGCGACCTTATCCAAGGGAAAGAGTATGACACTGGCAAGGAGTACAAGAGCGCATTGAAAACCGTATATTTTCAGTAGCGGTGGTCTAAATATTTTATGAACAGCTCGCGGGCTTTTCCGCTTTTCCTCTGCTGTCATAGTGCCACCGCTGCGCCAAATATGGCCAATGTAGAACTCTTACTGCTTGTCCAAAAAACGGGGCGAATTATAGGGGCAAAGTGGCTAATGTTCAACCGATTTAAGTGCTTATGACATTTATGTCATATATTCACCAAATCTATTTATCGCCCTACAATCAGTAATTTAAGGATCTTGCTTGCCTTAATTACTCCAGAAAACACCACATAATGTAGAGCTCTGTTTAGCTGTACACAAAATAAGCTATTTTATGTGATTCAAAATGCCGTCAAGTTCATCTAGGTTGGTGTACTTGATGGTGAGAGTACCCCGCCCCTTGGCGCTATGTTGTATTGAAACAGGAGAGCCTAGGCGCTCTGACAGACTTTCTTGTAATTGTTTTATATCGGGATCCAGTGCTGCCGGCTTTTTGCTTTTATCTTGCAATTTTTCTTCCGCTAGCCGCCTTACCAGTGCTTCGGTCTGTCGTACCGACAGTCCCTTACTAACGACCATTGATGCCGCTGCAGATTGTTGCTCCTGAGCAACGCCGAGCAAGGCCCGAGCATGACCCATTTCTATATCGCCGTTTTCCAATAGCTTTTGAACTTCTTCACGAAGCCCGGTCAGTCTGAGTAAATTGGTGATGGTGGTTCGAGATTTACCGACTAATTGGGCAATTTCCGCGTGGGTTAACTCAAATTCCTTTTGCAGACGCACCATGGCAAGGGCTTCTTCCATGGGGTTTAGGTCTTCACGCTGCAAGTTCTCGATTAACGCCATTGCCGCTGCGGCTTCATCTGCAACATCGCGTATCAGTGCCGGCACGGAATCTAAACCTGCCAGCTGGGAGGCCCGCCAGCGGCGTTCGCCGGCAATAATCTCGTAGCGACCGCCTTCAATTGGACGAACCACGATGGGCTGCATAATACCCTGTGAGCGTATGGAGTTTGCTAACTCTTCCAGTGCTTCCGGTTGCATATCCCGACGTGGTTGATAGCGACCACGCTGCATAAACTCGACGGGTAAATTGCGCAATGTGCCGTCGCTAACTGTAGCTGACTCCGCTTCCACCGTATTATTGGGGTTTGGCGTGGCATCATCTGCCATTCCCACTTCTGGGTTTATCGCTACCGGTGTCGCAGAGGCACCGAGCAATGCGTCGAGCCCGCGGCCCAATCCTCGTTTTTTAACCATGAATCTGTTCAGCCTGTGTGTTCGCGCTAGTATCAGATGCCGCTCGACGGAGCACTTCGCCCGCTAATGCCAAGTAAGCCAAGGCACCCTTAGATTGCTTATCATAAAATAAAATAGGTAAACCGTGGCTAGGCGCTTCAGCAAGACGCACGTTTCTGGGGATAACCGTACTGTAAACCTTATTGCCGAAGTGACGACGCAATTCGTCGGTAACTTGGTTAGTCAAGCTATTGCGGCCGTCGTACATTGTTCGCAGTATCCCCTCGATTTCGAGCACAGGATTTATCAACTGCTTCACGCGATTTACGGTATTTATCAGGGCGCTTAAGCCTTCCAATGCGTAGTATTCACATTGCATAGGAATAATAACGCCTGTCGATGCGGCTAGAGCATTTACTGTTAGCATGTTGAGCGATGGCGGACAGTCGATCAAAATATAGTCATATTGATCGGCAACAGTGGCCAATGCCTCCCGCAGACGAAATTCCCGACCGATCTCATTGATTAATTCTACTTCTGCAGCGGTAAGGTCTTGGTTTGCGGGCAATACCGAAAAGCCGCTCTCCGGTGCCTCAACTATGCACTCGCCTATGGCTTTACTTGCCACCAAAACGTCATAAACTGAATATTCAAGGCTGCTTTTGTCTATGCCGCAACCCATAGTGGCATTGCCTTGCGGGTCTAAATCTACCAGTAAGATGCGCCGCTTTGTTGCAGCTAAAGACGCGGCCAAATTTACGCTAGTCGTCGTTTTGCCGACACCACCTTTCTGATTGGTAATTGCGTAGACCTTGGCCACTGGATTTTCCTTAAGTTTTACTTTGAGAGACCTATGTTTAACTGCTCTTTTACTTTTTGGCTAGCTTAAATCGCTAGCAAAACACCCACTCTGTTAGCGGCATGGGCCCTGCTGCTGGTCGTTTACCAATATAAACTCCCATACTTGCTCTATTATCGCTCTAGCAAAAAGGGGTAGTCCGCTAAGTGTAAATAGTGCTTTTAAGCCAATAATTTAACGGCGAGCTAGCACCAATAAATGCCTCTCTTCGTCCACATTTGGCACCGATAGCGAATAAGAATGCTCGACGATAAAGTGTTTTGGTAGTTGACTCAACTCTGAATCAGGAAAAACACCCTTCATCGCGTATAGCCTGCCATCTGGGGCAAGATGGTTTTCACAACCCAACACCATATCGTGTAAGGACGCAAAAGCACGGGATAGTATTCCGTCGTAAGGGGTCTGTGCTTCAAACTGCTCGACCCGCTCCGAATGAATACTGACATTGGAGAGTTTGAGATGCTGGCGCGCCTCAATTAAAAAACGCGTTTTTTTTCCATTGCTATCAAGTAGGGAAAATTGCTTTTCAGGATACATAATTGCCAGCGGAATACCTGGTAATCCCGCCCCCGTCCCTACATCTAGGTAGCTATTAGCAGTTATATAAGGCGCAACACTCAAACTATCGAGTAGATGCTTACTCACCATCACGTCTGGGTCGCGAATAGCGGTTAGGTTGTAGGCTTTATTCCATTTCTGCAGCAAATTTAGGTAAGTGATCAGTAATTCAATTTGTTGATCACTTAGCACTAAGCCTAATTCCGCTATCCCTTTTAGCAGCCTTTGTTTAATTCCTTCCACTCAGGCTGACTTCCTATCTAGCAATCCGCGTTTTTTCAAATAAATCAGTAACAAGGACACCGCCGCTGGCGTTACACCCGGAATACGCGAAGCCTGCGCCAAGGTTTGCGGGCGGGTATTGCCGAGCTTTTGTTTCACCTCGTTAGACAAGCCTTCAATAATGGAATAATCGAAATCCAGTGGTAATCTGGTGTTTTCGTAGCGACGCAAACGGTCGATTTCTTCCTGTTGTCTATCGATATAGCCCGCGTATTTCACACCGATTTCAATCTGTTCACTTACCTGCTCACAGACTGCATCTTCTGGCTCAGCTACCAAGGCAGCAATATCCGCGTATTTTAGTTCTGGCCGTTTAAGTAAATCTAACAAATTGTATTCGTGGCTTAGCGGCTTCTCGATTTTTGCACTCAGTGCTTGCGCAGCATCACTGCCTGGTTGTATCCAAAACGAAGCTAGGCGCGAGCGTTCACGCTCTATATTTTCACATTTTTCAGTGAAAGCGGCCCATCTAGTATCATCGACTAAGCCTAACTCCCTACCCTTCTCGGTTAACCGTAAGTCGGCATTATCTTCACGTAACAATAGGCGATATTCCGCTCGTGAGGTAAACATGCGATACGGTTCACGGGTGCCCATTGTAATGAGATCGTCTACCAATACCCCGATATAAGCTTCGTCCCTACGCGGACACCAGGCCTCTTTGCCTTGAGCCTGCAAAGCTGCGTTCGCCCCTGCTAATAAGCCCTGCGCAGCAGCTTCTTCGTAACCTGTGGTGCCGTTAATTTGGCCAGCAAAGAACAAACCCCGTATAAATTTGGTTTCTAATGAATATTTCAAATCTCGCGGTTCAAAGAAATCATATTCAATTGCATAGCCTGGACGGGTCATATGGGCATTTTCAAACCCTTTGATCGAGCGAACGAGGTTTAATTGAACATCAAACGGCAAGCTGGTTGATATGCCATTGGGGTACAACTCATGGGTGTTCAGGCCTTCTGGTTCTATAAATACCTGATGAGAGTTTTTATCCGCAAAGCGGTGAACCTTATCCTCTATCGATGGACAATACCGTGGTCCAATTCCCTCAATAACACCGGTATACATGGGGGAGCGATCTAGGCCACCGCGAATAATTTCGTGGGTTTTTTCATTGGTGTGGCTAATCCAGCAACAGACTTGCTGTGGATGTTGCTGCTGATTGCCCAAATAAGACATTACAGGTCTTGGGGTATCTCCCCATTGTGCTTCTAAGCCCTCAAAGTTGACAGTTTTTGCATCAATTCTCGGTGGCGTACCGGTCTTCAATCTATCAACACGGAATGGTAGTTCTCGCAATCTTTGTGCTAAAGCGAGTGATGGAGGATCTCCCGCGCGACCGCCGCTGTGGTTATCTAATCCAATATGGATTTTGCCACCCAAAAATGTTCCCGCGGTTAATACTACGGTTTTACTAAAAAAGCGCAGACCTATATTAGTGACAACGCCTCTAACTTCTTCATTTTCAAAAATTAAATCGTCAACAGCTTGCTGAAAAATAGCTAAATTAGGCTGGTTCTCAAGTATGGAGCGTATCGCTGCTTTATAGAGAATTCGGTCTGCTTGTGCTCGTGTTGCTCGTACTGCTGGGCCCTTGCGAGCATTTAAGACTCGAAATTGAATACCGCCTAGATCGGTGGCTTTAGCCATTGCGCCACCAAGAGCATCTATTTCTTTAACAAGATGGCTTTTACCGATACCGCCAATAGCTGGGTTGCAGGACATTTGTCCCAAGGTCTCGATATTGTGGGTAAGAAGTAGAGTCGCACAACCCATTCGGGCTGCAGCGAGAGCGGCCTCGGTACCAGCGTGACCACCACCAATAACAATTACGTCGTAGCTTTGCGGATAATCCACGAAACACCTGAGAATGAGTATGAATGAAGACGCGAAATTATACGTGGATCTATGAGTCCTGCAATGAATTGGTGAAATTTTAATCAAGTCTGTTTAATTTATTATGTATATACATATGTATTCTTAATATCTTATTTCTTTATTCTAAATATAGTTATTAAGGAAGCCCATTTTGTTAATAACATACTTAAGACATTGATAAATATGAATTTATAGGAATGATAACTAGGGGTTTTATCCACAGATATGATGTCAGAATCATGCTGATCGTCTGTGGGTGAAATGTGGATAAGTTTGGGTTTTATTTTTGCTTGTGGGTAAGCAAGGATATGTTAGCTACTTATCCACCTCTTTAATGGCTGTTGTCCCGCCTTGTTGCGCTTATCCAATAGCGTACTTTTTCATTTAAGGTGTGGATCGATACAGGTTTACTTAGGAAATCGTTCATGCCGACAGCAAAGCAGCGATCTTTGTCTTCTTGGACGCTGTTGGCGGTTAAGGCAATAATGGGAAGGGAGGCTAATTCTGCTTGTTGGCGTATTTGCTTACATGTTTCGTAGCCGTCCATTACCGGCATTTGGAGGTCCATTAAGATCAGGTCTACCTTTTGCTGTTGCAAAGCGTGTAGGCATTCTTCGCCATTATTGCTGGTTATAACCTGCATATCCCACCGTTTTACAATATTGGCAACAAGCATTTGGTTGACGGGATTGTCTTCTACGATCAAAACTTTTTTTCCGGCAAGAATGCTAGTTGGCACTGCTACGTCATGGGCAGCTTCATCTACTTGTTCTTTGTACTCACAATGCCAGCTAATGGTAAATTGGCTGCCCTTACTTACTGTACTCGTCATTTGAATGCTTGCATTCATTAACTCACACAGTCGTTTTACTATGGCAAGTCCTAGTCCCGATCCGCCATAGCGACGTTGGTTTGAGCCGTCGGCCTGATAAAAACTGTCGAAAACGCTATTGTGAATAGCCTCCTCTATCCCTATTCCAGTATCGGTGACAGTAAGTGTCACTTTAAGTTGGTGTTGATTTATAGGTTTTCCCTGCAAGGCGATGGCGATACTCCCATCATGGGTAAATTTCACCGCATTAGAGGCAAGATTAAGAATTATTTGCTTTATGCGGGTATCGTCGCCATAAATCTCAATATTCTGAAGTTCTGGGCTAATGACGTAATTAAATTCTAAACCCTTTTCTTTTGCTTCGTAGGCAAGTGGCGTAAGCAATGTATCAAATAGGCTAGTAGGCGAAAAAAGTCGTTTATCAAGTTTTAAATCGCCCTTTTCTATTTTTGAAAAATCTAAAATATTATTAACGATATTGAGAAGGTGCTCGCTAGAGCTTTTAGCAATTTCTATATAGTGATTTTGTTCTTGATTTAGTTCGGTTGTTGACAGTAATTGAAGCATTCCAAGAGCACCGTTCATTGGCGTTCTTAATTCGTGGGTCATGGTTGCTAAAAATAAACTTTTCGCATTGTTCGCGGCATCTGCTTCCGCTTTTGCAACTTCCAATTGCGCTAGCTTATTCGTAAGTTCTAATTGATGTGATTCTAAACTTTTAGCCATTTCATTGATGTGGTTTTGCAGTTCAGCCAATTCTCCTTCGCCTTGAACAGTAAGTCTGTGACCTAGGTTTCCTGCAGAAATATTCTTTGTAAAATAGTTAATTTCTGCTAGTGGCTTGGAAAGTCTACGACTTATAAGCCAAGCCATAAGAATGCATAAAGATATAGATAGCACACCGATGACGCTGGAAACGACAATTATTTTTTGTTGAAGTTTAGAGAGTTGATCAGTGGATCTCTCTATACGTACTTCACCGATAATAGTTGGCGCATCTGAACTATTGTCGGTATCGCCAGTTATAGCATCATTTATTTCTATACTGCTTTGATATATAGGTACAGATAGTGATTCGGTGGCTTGCTGGTTTTTATTATTTGATTTTAAGTATGATTGGTTTCCTGTGAGGGAGTTTACAATTGATATTGCAATAATATCTTTTGATAATGCTGAACGCATAATATCTAAGAGTTGTGATTCATTGTCACTTATAATCGCTAGTTCACTTGAGGCTGCAATATTTTCTGCAATTCTTGTGGCTATCTCTAGTTGGCTTTGTGATGCGTCATTTAAACGGGTGACAAGTGAGTAAGTAAATAATGAAAAAAATAGTAATAGCGCTGGGGATACTCCAGCTATAAGTATTTGTTGAAATAGAGTGTTTTTTCTAAATCTAGTTAACATACTTATTCTATCCAATCTATTAGGATACTATTTTTTAAATCTTCCTCTTTAGGGATGCTAAGACCTAAAGATTCTGAAACGCTATAATTTATTTTCACATTAAAATTATCTGGATATTGAGAATCAGGTAATTCTCCCGTTTCTATATAGCTATTAACCATTGCTATTATTTTTTTTGCATATTGATCTGGTGTGCTGAATACTGTTCCCAATGCGCCTGCAGCGACAAAGCCCTCATTTGGCCCGATGACGATAGTTTGGTGTCGATAACTGCTAAGTAGTATTGATCTTATTGTTTTGGAGTTATAAATATCGTTTTCGGAGTTGCTTAATAGAACATCGTTTTTCTGAATTATTCTATTTATATCTCTTACAAAATTGTTACCAATTATTTTTTTAGAATTTATGGATATGTTGGGAAATTTAGATGAATAATCTTCGAATTCCTTTTCGTAATAAGGATCTTTGTATGCAATCCCAAGCTGGGTTTGTTTGTTTTTAAATATTGCGTTTATAAGTAATATTTGTCTGAGTAATGGTTGGTCAGAATACAATGCAGAAACATTGCTTATGCCAGATTGTCGAAATTCATTTGAATTAACGTACAGTGCAAATTTTGCCTTATAGTTTTCATTATCAAGTAATGAAAATAGCTTTTCTGAGACAACGATTAATACATCACCCTTGCTGTCACTGCTAGGTAAAATATTAATATGGGTATTTACTGAGAAATGGGGATTGTCGGTAATTTTTTTTGCTAGTGAATCGAGCGAACTGTTTTTTGCGGGTAAAACAAGATCGACGATTATTTTTTCATCGCTGCTCGCCAACGTCGAAGCTAAACATAACGTTGTTATGACTATTCCGTAAAACAGTTTAATCAAGAGGCTATTCCCTGACTCTTGTGAACGCTAGTACTTAAAATTAATACCAATAAACTGACGAAGTTTGTCTCGGTAGATATTGTCGCTTAACAGCTCACTATCGTCGTCGTGTCGGTATTGACCAATATATGAAAGCTCAATTTCGCTACTTTGGCATTTTATAGTCTTCGATACCTTAATATCACTTCGCGAAAACTTATTCTGTGATGTACCTATTGATCTGGCATAGTACTGAGCAAGTGAAAATTGAATATTTCCATTTGTACGGTAGCTTATTAAAGCGCTGGCAGAATTTTTAGGTGTAAAGCTTTCTTCAGTGCTTTTTGTAAATGGTAGAGAGCTATTACTGTATGCCTTATTTTTGATGTAGGCATAGCTGGCATGTATTAACCATTTATGATTTGGTCGGTAATCGATTTCGGTTTCTATTCCAGATAATTTTAAATTGCCGTTGTTAATTGGATTAAATCTTTCAAGAGATATTGCATTAGATATGAGTCTGTCGAGTTGGTCGTAAAATATTTTTACATCCCATTGCAGATGGTATTGCGTAAAATTTCCGTAGTAGCCTATTTCTCGTGATTCTATTCTTTCGGGCTTAACGTCAGGATTACCAAGCGCACTCTGAATAAGTTTACCAGTGGTTTGGCCATCTGGTGCGGGCCGCACATTACGGCCGGTATAGGTCCAGTTTGCTGAGCTTTCTAATAAGTCTGGTGTTCTTATTGCTTCAGAGTAGATTGCCCTGAGGCTATGGTTTTTATTGATGTGATAATGGCTAGAAATTCTAGGCGAAAAAGTTTTCCCTATGCGTTGTTCATATTCATAGGAGCCGCCAGTATTGATAGAAAATTTATCCGCGAATTTTTTTTCAATATTAAAATATATTTGGTAGTTATTACTGCTTAGCGTTGTGCCGTAATAAGTTTCTGATGATACTCGGGATTTCTTAAGGTGAATCCCGGCTACTGACCTTAAATTTTCATTCCATATATAGGTGTCTTGTATATCTATGTCTTGACGAGTAGCGCGTAAGTCTTCATTAGCGTCTACTAATACAAGTGGCGAAGGGTTGTTGATTAACCCTGCGAATGACGGAGGAATTGCTACAGTCCACCGATGAATTTGTTTTTGCGCTGAAAAATTATATTTCAGTGCTAGTTGATGTGTTTCTGATATTTCTTTTTCAATTTTTGACGAAAAATAATAATCATCTGTTTCTGTATTCGGGGGTGAGACGTCGATATCAGAATAGTCGTCAGTGATCTCACCGGATTTATATCCTAGGCCAATGCTAATAGCGTAATTGCTAATATGTGTTTCGTATCTACTATTAAAAAGCTGACTAGATTTGCTGTCCAAGCGCTCATCGCCGCTTCTGTTAATATCGAAACCATCATCGTGAATACTAGCAAGGGTGATGCGGTAGCTTCCATTTAGAAAATCGTCCGCGTAACTTACTCTATAGTTTTCGGTATTTTCAGTTCCACTTAAAATATTGCCTTCAAATTTATTTATATCGCTTGGATGGCGAGTAATGATATTAATAACACCTAAAAAAGCATTGGCGCCGTAACTTGCACTTGAAGGCCCGCGTACTATTTCAATACGTTCAATATCTTGTATGGTGATGGGTATGTCATTCCAATCAACGGTGGCTAAACCAGACTGATATACTGATCGTCCATCTATAAGCACTTGCATTCGGCGAGAGTCGCGATAGTTTGTGCCGTGATAACTGACGACGTAATTCCAACCGTCTCGAGCACCAACAGAGGTTCCTGGAATTAGTCTAAACAACTCGGGGATTTCTTTAAGGCCAGAAGCGTTAATCATTTCGCGATCTATAACACTTACGCTGGCCGGCACTTCACTGCGGTTTTGTTTTAATTTGGCGGGAGTTAATACCACAGGAAGTTCGTCGGTATTCCATATACTTGCTTGTACGGGTATCGCAAGTGATATGGCTATTGCACAGGCAATAAATACGCGAACTAGGGAATGTTGGTTCATCAGCAATCCTTTGAAACGATAGAACGGTTTTAAGTGTAGCCTTTATTTCGCATTTTTCGCTATTGAAGCGGGGTATTTATTTTCCGATGCAGAAGCTGGAAAAGATGCGACCGAGTAAGTCGTCTGAGCTGAATTCACCAGTTATTTCGGCGAGCGCATTTTGTGCTAGTCGCAGTTCCTCTGCTAATAACTCTCCGGCGTTAAAGCTTAGGAGTTGTTGCTCGCCGTTTAGAATATGTTCACGACCACGTGTCAAAGCGTCTATGTGGCGACGTCGCGCGATAAAGGGCGTGTCGCCGTCGTTATAGCCAACGCAGGCTTTTAGGTGTTCTCTAAGTGTATCTATGCCTTGGTTTTGCTTAGCAGAGACGTATACGCGACTTATTTCGTCATCTTGTAAGCCTGTCGCGTGACCCGTTAAATCGCATTTATTGTAGATTAGAGATAACTTTTTTTGCTGAATAAATATGTCAAATTCAGGCGGTATTATTGCTTCATCGCTATTAATATTTTTGCTGTCAATTACAAGCAAGACCCTGTCGGCTTGGCTTATTTCTGACCAAGCCCGTTTAATACCTTCTAGTTCTACGAGGTCGTCGCTATCTCTTAATCCAGCGGTGTCGACAATATGCAGAGGCATTCCATCTATGAGAATGTTTTCTCTAAGGACGTCTCTAGTGGTTCCAGCTATATCAGTAACAATCGCCGATTCTCGGCCTGCTAGGGCATTAAGTAAGCTAGATTTTCCAGCATTGGGTTTGCCTGCAATAACAACAGTCATTCCTTCTCGCAGTATGCTGCCCTGCTTTGCAGAGCTAAATACCGTTTCAAGGTGTAGTTTTATATTTTGTAAATCGGTGGCTACTCTGCCGTCGCTTATAAAATCGATTTCTTCTTCAGGGAAATCGATCGCCGCCTCGACGTATATTCTAAGCATGGTGATGGCTTCTACGAGGGCGTTGATTTCTTTACTGAAGGCTCCTTCTAAAGAGCGGAGCGCTTGCCGAGCTGCTTGTTCAGAGGCGCTATCGATGAGGTCTGCTATTGCCTCGGCTTGAGCTAAGTCGATTTTATTATTTAAAAATGCCCGCTCAGAGAATTCACCCGGTCTTGCCATTCTGGCGCCGTGGCTAATAACGGCGCGCAATAGACAGTCTAGAATTACGGGGCCACCGTGACCTTGAAGTTCTAGAACATCTTCGCCGGTAAACGAATTTGGCCCTGGGAAAAACAGCGCAATACCTTGATCTATGGTTGCGCTACCATTAGCTGTTGTTTCTAGGAAATTACCGTAGTGAGCGTAACGCGGTGTTAGGTTTTCTATGGCTAACATGGCGCGCGCTATTTCTTGGCACTTTGGTCCAGATATTCGCACAATGCCAACACCACCTTTTCCAGGTGGTGTGGCAATCGCGGCAATCGTATCCGTAGAGTATGCCATTGTGGATTAGCGGGTAGGGAGACCGCTTTTTTCGATTCGCTTAGTAATAATGTATTGCTGAATAATAGATAAGGTATTGTTTACTACCCAGTACAGCACCAAACCAGCGGGGAAAAACAGGAAGAAGAAGGTGAATACAATTGGCATCCACTGCATAATTTTTGCTTGCATTGGGTCTGGTGGCGGCGGGTTTAAACGCTGCTGAATAAACATCGACAAACCCATGATCAATGGCAGTACAAAGTAAGGGTCCATTGCAGATAAGTCGTGGATCCATAGCATGAACGGCGCGTGGCGCAGTTCAATACTTTCCATTAATACCCAGTAAAGAGAAATAAACACCGGCATTTGAACGACCATTGGCAGGCATCCACCTAGCGGGTTTATTTTTTCCTTTTTGTACAACTCCATCATTGCTTGAGACTGCTTTTGGCGGTCATCGGCATAGCGCTCTTTTATTTCAGCAAGTTTAGGCTGAAATTTGCGCATATTCGCCATTGAGGTGAAGGCTTTTTGGTTGAGCTGGAAGAATGCGGCTTTTACTAAAATAGTGACGCCGATAATGGCAAAACCCCAGTTGCCTAACACCGAATGTATTTTAGTGAGTAGCCAGAATAAGGGTTGGGCAATCCACCAGAGCCAGCCGTAGTCGACGGTTAGTTCTAGGCCTGGTGATATTTCTTGCAGGCTGTATTGATCTTTTGGTCCTGTGTAAAAGTCAGCGCTTATTTTTCCCTGACTTTTTGGGGCGATAGTTACAGCTGCACTAGTTACGCGAGCAATATTCATATCTTGCTTTGTAACGATAGTACTTAGTTCGTTTACGCTATCTACTGGTGGAACCCAAGCGCTTACGAAGTAATGTTGGACGACGCCAATCCAGCCGCCGTTAACGCTGGCTTTGATGGGTTTGTCCTGCATTTTGCTGAAAGTTGTTTTCTTGTATAGGTCTTCGTTGGTTGCGTATGCCACGCCGATAAAGGGCTTCATGGCGAACATGCCACCTTTATCGTTCACGCTTGGATCTGCGCTATTGCCGCGTTTTAATTGGCCAAAAAAGCTTGCTTGGAAGGGCGCGTCACTTTGGTTGTCGATCAAGTATTCGACGTTTATTAAGTATTCGCCGCGGCTTAATTTGAAGCGTTTAACAATGGTGATGGTGTCGCTGTATTGATAATGCAAATCGACGTTTAGACTGTCTGAGGACTCATCTAAGTTGTACTCCGCACTGGCTGCAGAAAAATACGGGCGACCTTTTGAGGTGTCTGTTGCATTCGCCCCGATTAAGCCGCTTTGGGCTATATAGTGGCGCACATCATTGTTTTCGAGAATAACGAAGGGATCGTCTGATTCTAAGCTACTCGTGTAAGCGGGTAAGCCAGCGTAAACGATATCGCCACCTTGCAAGTCGATTTTTAAATCTAATACGTCAGTTTGCACGCTGATGTATTTGGCGTTGCTAGTATTAGCGGCATCAACGGTACCGATATCATCATTGCGTACTATAGCTGGAAACTCTCCGCTATCGCTGCTGGTTGTGGGCGCAGCATCGGCATTTGAGTTGTTGCTGACAACCGGCGCGCTAGTATTTGGTGTTTCAAATTTTTGCCACTCCACTAACAACATAAGGGATAGTGCAGCGACGGCGGCGATAAGAAGATAGCGCTGAAAATCAATCATTGCTTGAATGCCTTGATAGGGTGAGTTCGGTTGAGTGACAGTGGCAGGATGGTACAGGATCATAGCCCCCGTCGTTAAGGGGGTGACATTTGCAAATGCGCTTTACGCTAAGCCAGCTACCGCGCAGTGCGCCGTGTTTTTGCAGGGCTTCAATTGCATAGCTTGAACAGCTGGGATAAAAACGGCAATGCGGAGCCATCAGCGGACTGATAAACAGGCGGTAAAAGCGGATGCAGGCAATAAGCAAGCGCTGCATATTAACTAGCCCTCTTGCTGACGTAAGCGTTTTTCAGCTCGCTTCTCTAATTGGTGCCAAAGCTGATTGCAGGTTTCATGGAGTTGCTTATTATCGATATCGCCTAAGCCACGTCGTGCTAATACGATGATATCAATACCTTGCAGCTTATGTTTATTTAGCCTAAATGTTTCTCTTATAACGCGTTTTACACGGTTGCGTTGTACAGAGAGTCGCACGTTTTTTTTTGCAATAACCAAACCTAGTCTAGCGCGGCCTAGTTTATTAATACGTGCTAAAAAAAGTAATTCAGCAGTAGAGACTTTCAGACGTGATTCGTCGAATACCGCTTGGTATTCGCTGGCATTTAAAAGGCGTAGAGATTTATCAAAGTGAAAATCCACCGTTATGCCAGCATACCTTATCGCTTAATGCTAATTAAGCAGATAGTACTGCACGACCTTTAGCGCGACGACGGTTAATCAGTTTACGGCCATTTTTAGTTGCCATACGCGCGCGGAAGCCGTGGCTACGTGCTTTTTTAAGGTTGCTTGGTTGGAAAGTTCTTTTGCTCATGATCTCGTCCGTAATAATAAAATTAGCCAGTGGCTTGTAAACCCACCGGCACTGCCGACATATTTGCCAAGACAGTGAAAAATCGGATCGCGAATTTTAGTGGACATTAGCCCTAATAGCAATGATTTGTAGGTTTTAGTTGGTAGTTTTCATTTGCATAGTTAATACACCCCTATACCACAGTTTATGCATAAGTTATCCACAGGTTGTCGTGGGTGTTATCAAGGTGTGTGTTACTTGAGTGTAAGTTTTTGGATTTAATTATTATGTTTTTATAGTATTGAATATAAAGGATTTTTTTGGTTTCGGCAGGTGGAAATTGTTTTTAAATTTTGTGGATAAGTGTTCTGTTGACGAGTAGAATAAGTCGCCTACTACAGAATACTGACGGCTCAGCTTTGTGCGCGGTGCCGCCTGTTATTTCTTAATATTTATCAAGTATGGAGAATTGTGTTGTCGGACGCCACGTGGCAGAAATGTATTGCGCATTTGCAGGACGAATTGCCTACTCAACAGTTTAATACTTGGATCAGACCCCTTCGAGTTGAGCTCGTAGATAATTTGATTCGCCTGTGTGCGCCCAATCGTTTTGTGCGAGATTGGGTGAGCGATCGTTTCTATTCACGTATCGTTGAGTTAGTAACCGAATTATCTCCTCCTGGTGTTAAAGTTCATGTTGAGCTGGGCATTTCTGAGCGCCAGCCTGCAGGTGTTGTTGCTGACAAGGGACCTGCGTCGCAAGTTCCGCCACGTATGGCTAATACTCATACTTCAACGATCTTGCCAGCTTCCGCTGGCATAAGAGCTACGCCGAGTAATGCTGGGCAGCCCCAGAGTCCGCGTGCAGTTGATGAATCTCCACTGGCGTCTTCGTCTTCTATTGGTTCGCAGTTTGTTTCTGGTCAGCGGCAAGTTGAGGTAGAGGGTGGAATTCGGCATCAAAGCTCCTTAATGGAGTCATATACCTTTGATACTTTTGTAGAGGGTAAGTCTAACCAGTTGGCGCGGGCGGCGGCGAGCCAAGTCGCCAGCAATCCCGGCCGAGGATACAATCCTTTGTTTCTTTATGGTGGTGTTGGCCTCGGTAAAACCCACTTAATGCATGCAGTGGGAAATGCGCTGATGCAGCAAAATCCAAATGCAAAAGTGGTTTATTTGCATTCCGAACGCTTTGTCGCTGATATGGTTAAGGCATTACAGTTAAATGCGATAAATGAGTTTAAGCGCTACTACCGTTCAGTTGATGCACTCTTAATTGACGATATTCAGTTTTTCTCCGGTAAAGATCGTTCCCAAGAAGAGTTTTTCCATACGTTTAACGCCCTTCTTGAGGGCGGCCAACAGATGATCCTTACCTGTGATAGATACCCTAAGGAAATCAAAGGCTTAGAAGAAAGGTTGAAGTCGAGATTCGGCTGGGGTTTAACAGTAGCGGTAGAGCCACCAGAGCTTGAAACCCGCGTAGCCATTTTGCTTAAAAAAGCGGAGCAAGAAAAGGCTGCCCTTCCCTCGGATGCAGCATTTTTTATCGCACAACGGGTGCGATCAAATGTTCGGGAATTAGAGGGGGTGTTAAAGCGAGTTATTGCAAGTTCGCGCTTTATGGCTAAACCGATTGATATTCCCTTGATAAAAGAATCTCTCAAGGATTTGCTAGCCTTACAAGATAAGCAGGTAAGTTTAGATAATATTCAGCGTACCGTGGCGGAATACTACAAAATTAAAATTGCTGATCTAATGTCTAAGCGTCGTAGTCGCTCAGTTGCGCGGCCGCGCCAAGTTGCAATGGCCTTGTCGAAGGAGTTAACCAATCATAGTTTGCCTGAAATTGGTGAAGGCTTTGGCGGCCGAGATCATACAACTGTGCTTCACGCCTGCCGAAAAATCAAAGAATTGCGGGAAAGTGACGGTGATATACGAGAAGATTATCAAAATTTGATTAGACTGCTGACTAGCTGATGTTTTAGTAGTGCTTTATATAATAAAGTAAGCCCTATACCTCTGCCCTATTGAATTGATACTTAAAAGAACAGGAACCGGAAGCATGAAATTTTCGATTTCGCGGGAAGCGTTAATTAAGCCCTTGAACCTTGTTGCGGGTGTTGTCGAAAGAAGACAAACCCTACCAATACTGGCAAACGTTCAGCTTGTTTTAAACGAGCGGGAATTGGCGCTAACAGGAACGGATTTAGAGGTTGAGCTGATAGGTCGAGTTCATTTGGATGATGAGCCTGGTGTGTCGGGGGAAATTACCATCCCGGCGCGCAAGTTGGTTGATATTTGCAAGGCTCTTCCAGAAGGGTCTGATATTAGTTTTCAGCTAGATGATCAAAAGCTAATTCTTAAATCAGGTCGCAGTCGCTTTCAATTATCTACTCTGCCCGCGAATGATTTTCCAAGCGTAGAGCAGGCAAAAGGTGGGCAGTCATTTACCTTAAAGCAAGGTGATTTAAAGCGCTTGATCGAACGAACCAGTTTTGCAATGGCGCAGCAAGACGTACGGTATTACCTAAATGGTATGCTTTTTGAAGTTACTAATGGCCAGTTGCGAGTAGTGGCTACCGATGGCCACAGGCTCGCTATGGCTACTTTTCAAGGCGATATACAGGTTGATCAAGTAGCACAGGTTATCGTGCCTAGAAAAGGTGTCGTGGAGCTTGCCCGTCTTTTAATTAATGAGGATCAAGACGCTGAAGTTATCGTTGGTGGTAATCATATTCGCGTAGTCACTGCAGATTTTACCTTCACCTCAAAATTAATTGATGGCAAATTCCCTGATTACGAGCGTGTATTGCCGCGTAATAGTACCAAGGTAGTGTTGGGCTCGCGGGCAGATCTTAAGCAAGCATTTGCACGGACGGCGATTTTATCTAACGAAAAATACCGCGGTATTCGCATGCTGTTGACTAGTGGCGAGTTGCGGATTGTCGCCAATAACCCAGAGCAAGAAGAGGCTGAGGAAACTGTAGCAGTAGAGTATCAGGGTGATAGCCTAGAAATTGGCTTTAACGTGAGCTATTTACTTGATGTGCTCTCTGCTATTAATGGGGACTCGGCTAAGTTTTCCCTTTCTGATTCGAATAGCTCTGCCTTAATTGAGGAGGCAGAAGCGGACGGCGGTAACTGCCAGTATGTTGTTATGCCGATGCGTCTGTAGTTTTTTGAGCGCGTGGCCGGTACAGCTTCGCCGCGCGCGACCCCTTCCCTTCTGCAAGTCATAACCCTCGGTATGTGCATGCCCTCCCTTCAGCTTAACTACCAAGATTTTCCACGCGCTTGTTTGTCGTGCTTGGTGTTTTGGGGGTCGCGTTGCAATTAGAAAAGCTGAGTATTCACAATTTTAGAAATTTACGGCAAGTATCGCTGGGTGATTTAAGGGAATTTAATTTCATTCACGGAATTAACGGCAGCGGGAAAACCAGTATTCTCGAGGCAATTCACACCTTGGCGCTTACTCGCTCCTTCCGTTCCCGCAAGATTGATGGTGTTATCTCCTACGGTTGTGAAGATTTAATAGTTCGAGGTGAGCTTTCTCCGTCCCCGGCTACTACTAATACACCCAATACTATTATTGGTGTTCGTCGCCCTAAAAAAGGCGCTGTGCTTGTTAAGGTGAACGGGGAGAAATTGCTAACTGCGGGCCAGTTAGCTGGGGTAATGCCGGTTCAGGTAATTAATCCTGCTAGTTTCGAGTTGCTGGAGGGCTCCCCGAGTGTCAGGCGGCAGTATCTAGACTGGGGTGTGTTCCACGTGAAACATTCTGGTTTTTTTGAATATTGGCCCCGCTACAGGAAGGCGTTACAGCAGCGTAATTCCTTGCTCAGACGTGGTAATATAGACGCTTCGCTACTTGCACCCTGGGACAGGGAGTTGGAGGCAATGGGCGTGTTGATACACGAGGCGCGATTAAAGCATTTCGCGCTCTTGTCCTCAGCCTTCGATTTGATCTATGGCCGCCTATTGTCTGCTCTCGATGTGGGGCAAGATCAAAAAGACGCCCCGCCATTAACGATAGCGATGACAGCGGGATGGAAGGATGAAGAGCTCAGTTTAGCTGAGTCACTACAGAAGAATTTGGCTAGCGATCTTCGCTCAGGGTTTACTAAAAGTGGGCCGCATCGTGCGGATATCGATTTGCGAGTTGGTCGAAACGCAGCTGGCGATGTGCTTTCTAGGGGGCAGATTAAAACAGTTGTGTGCGCACTTAAGTTAGCGCAGTCAAAAGTACTATTAGATCAGGGTATCTCAACAGTATTTTTGATTGACGATTTGGCGGCGGAGCTAGATGAGCGTCGTTGCGAAATGGTTTTTAAGGAGTTGGTTGCGCTTAATGTGCAGGTTTTTGCTAGCTCGGTTCGTCGTACAGACTTAAACGACAGCTGGAGTTTGGGTAAGACCCTTAAAAGGTTTCACGTGGAACATGGGCAAGTTAGCGAATGCTGCTAATCTGCTCATATAATCAATTTACTAGTTTAAAGCAGTAATTTCGCTGCAAATATAATATAAGTCAGTTGCCCTACGGGCGTAGAGGTTAGGTAAAAATGACAGAAGATAGAGCTTACGATTCCTCAAGTATTAAGGTTTTGAAAGGCTTAGACGCCGTTAGAAAAAGACCCGGTATGTATATTGGTGATACCGATGATGGCTCGGGGCTGCACCACATGGTGTTTGAGGTCGTCGATAACTCTATAGACGAGGCTTTAGCTGGGCACTGTAGCAAAATACAGGTGATTATCCACGCTGATGAATCGGTATCTGTTACTGACGATGGTCGTGGTATACCAACAGAGATGCACGAAGAAGGTGTGACCGCTGCCGAAGTTATCATGACGGTACTTCACGCTGGTGGTAAGTTTGACGATAACACCTATAAGGTATCTGGCGGTCTTCACGGCGTGGGGGTTTCGGTTGTTAATGCCCTTTCAGAGGAGTTGCAACTGACCATACGTCGTGGCGGACATGTGCATGAACAGGTCTATAAGCACGGTATTCCACAGGCACCACTTAAAATTATTGGTGATACAGAGCGCTCAGGAACGGAGATACGCTTTAAACCCTCTGCAGAAACTTTCACTAATATTGAATTTCACTTTGACTACTTGGCTAAGCGCATACGCGAATTGGCCTTCCTTAATTCAGGTATAAATATTGAGTTAGTGGACGAGCGCGACGGTAAGAAAGAGAATTTTTGCTATGAAGGTGGATTAAGCGCCTTTGTTGAATACTTAAATACTAACAAGACGCCGGTTAACAAAGTCTTTCACTTCACCACTGAGAGTGAGGGTGTTGTGGTTGAAGTTGCTTTGCAGTGGAATGATGGCTTCCAAGAAAATCTATACTGCTTCACAAATAACATTCCGCAGCGAGACGGCGGTACGCATTTAGCGGGCTTTAGAGCGGGATTAACGCGGAACCTAAACACCTATATAGAGCGTGAAGGTTTGGCTAAAAAAGCCAAAATTGCTACTACCGGTGACGATGCTCGTGAAGGTCTGACAGCGGTTGTGTCAGTAAAAGTGCCGGATCCTAAGTTCTCGTCACAAACAAAAGACAAGCTCGTGTCCAGTGAAGTAAAAACCATAGTTGAACAGGCGATGACAGCAAAATTCGGTGACTTCCTGATGGAAAGCCCGAATGAAGCCAAGCAAATTGTTCAAAAAATGCTTGATGCAGCCCGCGCGCGGGAGGCTGCAAGAAAAGCCCGTGAAATGACTCGCCGTAAAGGCGCATTAGATATTGCTGGTTTGCCGGGTAAATTGGCGGATTGCCAAGAGAAGGACCCCGCCCTTTCAGAAATCTATCTGGTCGAGGGTGATTCGGCGGGTGGCTCGGCTAAGCAAGGCCGAGATCGTAGAACTCAGGCGATCTTGCCACTGAAAGGTAAGATTCTGAATGTCGAAAAAGCGCGTTTTGACAAAATGATATCTTCAGTTGAAGTCGGTACGATTGTAACGGCACTCGGCTGCGGTATCGGCAAAGACGAGTTCAATGTTGAAAAGCTGCGCTATCACAGCATTATTATTATGACGGATGCGGATGTCGACGGGTCGCACATCCGTACCTTATTACTGACGTTTTTCTTTAGACAAATGCCAGAACTTATAGAGAATGGGCATATATTTATTGCGCAACCTCCTCTGTATAAAATTGGTCGTGGTAAGCAGCATCAGTACTTAAAAGATGAGCCTGCCTTGGCAAATTACCTCACCCAATCCGCATTAGATGGCGCAGCGCTATACGTTAACCCAGATGCAGCCCCCATTGGTGGTGCAGGATTAGAGGAACTCATTGTTCAATATCGTCGAGTCGATAGCATTATCGCTCGCCTATCTCGCCTCTACCCTGCCGGCGTTTTGCGTGAACTAACGTATATGCCGGTGTTGAATGCCGATGAGCTTGCCGATAAGGCCGTAGTGGCTAAGTGGGCAGAAAGACTAGCCGAAGTGACGGTTGAGTTAGAGCAGCGCGATGCTCAGCACCGCTACGATGTGCGTATAGTTGAAGACCCAGAGCTACACGTATTCTTGCCGGTAATTGATATCATCTCTCACGGAGTGAGTGATCACTATCAGTTTGGGCGTGATTTCTTCAAGTCTGCGGACTACCAGGCCATCGTTTCATTAGGCCAGAGCTTGCAAGGTCTACTGGAAGAAGGTGCATATATTAAGCGTGGTGAGCGGGTTCAAGAAGTCAGCGATTTCTCTGAGGTCATTAGCTGGCTTATGCAGCAAGCTGAACGCGGATTTAACGTCCAGCGCTATAAGGGTCTAGGTGAAATGAACCCCGAGCAGCTATGGGAAACAACGATGGACCCAGATGCACGCCGTATGTTGAGGGTAACCATTGAAGATGCGGTAGCCGCGGATCAAATATTTACTACCCTGATGGGAGATCACGTTGAACCGCGCCGAGATTTCATAGAAACCAATGCATTGAAGGTTGCCAACCTAGACGTATAGGTCTGCCCTTCTTATTTGGAGCTACTGGCAAAAGCCGTAGCTCCAGCTTTCTTTAATAATCGAACAAAGCCGCCTTCTCTACAAAGTCGCAAAGTACATTGCAGCGATTATTATTGGATTAGTTCACACTGAGCTTCTATCCAGTTTTCTACTTCCAGCGTCAGCTCTTTGCTTTCCCGTCCTTGGCTTGATATCGGTTCGCCTATAACAAGGGTTACCGTACCGGGTTTAATAAGAAGCCCCTTCGCCGGCCATAATTTGCCAGCATTATGCGCTATTGGTAGTACAGCTACCCCCGCTGCAATGGCTATTCCTGAGCCACTGCGGGCATAGCGGCCGCGGGTGCCGACAGGTGTGCGAGTTCCCTCTGGGAATATAAGCACACTATAGTTATTTTTTAGCCGTGATAGCCCCTGCTCCATTGTTTGTCGCATGGCGGCCCGTGGATTGCTACGATCAATTCCAATAGCGTTCATCATTCTTAGAGCCCAGCCGAAAAAGGGAATGTTAAATAGCTCCCGTTTTACCACCGTTGCAACAGGGAATAAAAACCACTGAAGATAAAAAGTTTCCCACTGACTTTGGTGCTTCGCCATCGCCACATAGGGGAGATCCGTAGGTAATGAGCCGCGAATCTCGGTTTTTACACCACAGCAAATACGCAGTAAAAAAATAATTGCTGCATTGCCCAAGACAAAATAGCGGCCGCGGATGTGGAAAGGCAGAAAAGAGGTAAATAACAGCCCCGTGGTACTGATAAACACGGTGATTAAGGCGTAGCCAGTGAAAAAAAGCATTGAGCGTAATGCTAAAATACTATTTGCTATCAGTTCCATTCCGAGTCTCAATTAGGTCTGCGCTAGCAATGAACTAGCGCAGATCAACTTATGTATCATGCCTTTACCCTATCGAATGACGGGATAGTTTACTTACCTACAACTAACTGCGAAATATCGGCAACCTCTAAAAACAGTCCCTGTAATTGTTTGAGCAGAGATTGGCGATTACGTCGCAGCGCTTCATCGTCGGCATTTACCATTACCTGGTCAAAAAAGGCATCAACACTTGATTGCAAGCTGGCGAGTGATTTTAAGCCGCCCTCATAGTCAGCCTTGGCAAAAAGTGGCGCAACCTTTTCTTGCAGCTCTAATAACTGTGCAGCTAGTGCGACTTCGGCTGGCTCCTGCAGTAGATCTGTATTAACCGTGTCGGCGATGCTTCCTTCTACCTTAGCTAGAATGTTTGATACGCGTTTATTTGCTGCAGCAAGTGCCGCCGCTTCGGGTAACTGGTTAAAGGCCTGCACGGCTTTAATGCGGTTATCTATATCCAGTGGCGCGCTAAGTTGTTTTGCGCTTACCGATAGGAATACCTCTGCAGATATACCTTGATCTTCGTAACCAGCTCGCAGTCGATCAATAATATAATTAAGGACGGTGTCTTTGAGTTTGTTGTCGCTAGCGAATTGTTGGTGTTTGCTGATCGCTAGTGCCACTAATTCGCCAAGGTCTAGAGTTAATTGCTTTTCAACAATTATTCGCAAGACACCAAGAGAAGCGCGGCGCAAGGCGAAGGGGTCCTTTGATCCGGTAGGGATCTGACCTATGCCGAAAATACCGGTGATGGTATCTAAACGATCTGCCAGTGCGACGATGGTGCCGGTAAGCGATGTGGGTAAGGAATCACCTGCAAAGCGCGGCATATATTGCTCGTTCATAGCGAGGGCGACATCGCCCGCTTCACCATCATTTTGTGCGTAGTAATACCCTGCTATACCCTGCATATCGTCGAACTCTAATACCATCTCGGTAACGAGGTCGCTTTTAGAAAGCTCTGCAGCGCGTCTTGCCTCGGCGGTATTCGCATTAAGCAGCTTTGCAATGTCTTCACTTAGCTCGGCTACGCGGCAGGTTTTGTCGTAGATGGTACCGAGCTTATCCTGAAAGACAATGCTGCGTAATTTCTCGCGACGTTGTTCAAGGCTAATTTTACAATCGGTTTCAAAAAAGAATGCGGCGTCGCTAAGGCGAGGTCGAATAACCCGCTCGTTACCGTCAACCACTTTTTGTGGATCGCGACTTTCAATATTAGATACCGTAATAAAATACGGCATAAGTTTGTTGTTAGAATCTACAACATGAAAATACTTTTGATGTTCTTTCATTGAGGAGATCAAGGCTTCAGCCGGCACTTTAAGAAAGCGCTCTTCAAAGCTGCCGGCAAGAGCGACCGGCCACTCTACTAATGAACTAACTTCATCTAGTAGGTCGTCGCTAATAACCGTTTGCCCGCCTAAAGTACGGCCGACATCAGTAATTTGTTCACGAATAATGTCTTGCCGAATTTTATAATCGGCAATAATTTTTCCCTGATCTTTTAGGACAGATTCGTAACTGCTGGCAGAGCTAATTTGTAATTCATTATTGCAATGAAAGCGATGGCCACGGCTAACATTTGATGACGTTAAGCCAAAAATATTTTCTTGAATAGTTTCTTCGCCAAAAATAATGGTGAGCCACTGTATAGGTCTAACAAACTCGGTGCGGGATGCACCCCAGCGCATTCTTTTTGCAATTGGCAAAGAGTTCAACGCTGTTTCAATGACGCTGGCAATAACTTCCTTGGTTTCTGCGCCCTTGGCATTGCTACGGTAACAGAGCTTTTCTTGCTTGCCGTCGTGGGCGATATGCTGGCTTAAATCGTCGGCGCTAATATTGTTCTTTTTTGCAAAAGCTAAAGCGGCGTTTGTTGCCTTGCCACTATCATCAAAGGCAACTTTAACTGGTGGGCCCCAATTTTCTAGTTCTTTGTCGGGTGCTGATTCTGCCAAGCCGGAAACTAAAATAGCGAGTCGACGCGGCGTTGCAAAGCTTTTGCTTGTGCTGAATTTCAACGCTAGATCATTAAGTTGTGAGCTAATGCTCGCGCTAAAGGCTTCCGACAAGGTTTTTAACGATTTTGGCGGTAGCTCTTCGGTGCCGATTTCGATGAGTAAATCGCGAGTGGTCGTCATTATTTGCTCTCCTTTGCGGCAGCGAATTCTTTACGTAAATTTTCTGGTGCCATAGGAAAGCCCAACGCTTCGCGAGCGTCGAAATAGGCTTGCGCAACTGCGCGGGCCAAGCTTCTAACGCGCAAAATAAAACGCTGACGTTCAGTAACCGAAATTGCGTGACGTGCATCGAGTAAATTAAAGGCGTGTGATGCCTTCATAACCATTTCGTAGGCTGGTAGCGGCAGGCCTTTGTCTATTAGGCGCTCGCTCTCTTTTTCGCAGTGATCGAATTGCGCAAACAATTGTGTAACGTCGGCTTCTTCAAAGTTGAAGTGCGACATTTCCACTTCGTTTTGATGAAACACATCACCATAGGTAACCGCGCCCTCTGGGCCATTGGTCCAAACCAGGTCATAAATACTGTCTACGCCCTGTAGATACATGGCGATGCGCTCTAAACCGTAGGTGATTTCGCCGCTGACCGGATAGCACTCAAGACCACCAACCTGTTGGAAGTAGGTGAACTGGGTGACTTCCATACCATTTAGCCAGACTTCCCAGCCCAGTCCCCAAGCGCCTAAGGTTGGGGATTCCCAGTTGTCTTCAACAAAGCGTATATCGTGTACTTCAGGGTCGATTCCAAGCATTTTCAAAGAATCTAAATACAGATCCTGAATATTGCTGGGCGATGGCTTCATGATGACTTGAAATTGATAGTAGTGCTGAAGGCGGTTGGGGTTGGTGCCGTAGCGACCGTCAGTGGGGCGACGGCAGGGTTGAACGTAGGCAGCATTCCAAGTTTCTGGGCCGATGGCACGTAAAAACGTGGCTGGGTGGAAGGTGCCGGCACCGACCTCCATGTCCAAGGGTTGCAGTAGCACGCACCCCTGCTCTGCCCAATATTGTTGTAATGCCAAAATTAGCCCCTGAAAGGTGCTGACGTCTGCCTTACTCACGGCCTTCCCCACGAAATAAATAAAGAGGTGAATTATACAGGTATGACAGCCGGTGCGTTAAGACTAAGCTGCTTTCTGGTCGTAGTAGTGGTGGACTTGTTATCATCGGCGTCCAGATATTAAGGAGACAGGCCACAATGGCAAAAATAATTGGTGCGATATTGGGGTTTTTAGTGGGCGGCCCACTATTGGCACTGCTGGGTTTTGTCGTCGGTAGCTTCTTCGATCGCGGCTTGGGTCAGGCGATGCGCTTTAATTACGGCGCCGAGCGTGAGCGTATTCAAGGCATCTTTTTTGACACTGTATTCCGCGTTATGGGACATATTGCCAAAGCCGACGGCCGGGTATGTGAGTCTGAAGTCGCCCAAGCAGAGGCGATAATCACACAATTAGGTCTCAGCGGTGCTCGTCGTCAGGATGCAATTGCAAAATTTAAACAAGGTAGTGATAGCAGTTTTGCGCTAGAGCCACAAATGTCCGATTTCATGAGTGTGGCCAAAGCCCAGCCTCTGCTGAGACAAATGCTACTAGAAGCGCTATTGGCAATGGCACTGGCCGACGGTGATATGGCCGACGCTGAGCGGGATATCGTGACGCGGGTGGCAGGCTATTTAGGAGTGTCGGGCCAAGAATTCCAGCGTTTATTAGATATGATGATGGCGCAGCGCCAGTTCCACGGCGGCAGCGCGGGTGGGCAGACAAGCAGTGCTTCTGATTTAAAGAAGGCCTATCAAGCGTTGGGGGTTGATGAGTCGATAAGCGATGCGGATTTAAAGCGCGCCTATCGCAAATTAATGAGTCAGCACCACCCAGATAAGCTGATTGCCAAAGGTGTGCCGGAAGATATGATGAAACTTGCGACGGAGAAAGCGCAGGAAATTCAGGTGGCCTACGATCTTATTAAGAAAAATCGCGGCACCTGAGTAGGGAATAAACTCTTTTGGTCCGGCCAGGCATTAACTGGCTTGGGCCGAAAGGGGGCGCACATTATCAGTAGTTTGAGCGTCGATTTCCTCAAGGGCCTCTACCCTGCCTTTACAGGCCTGCATAATCGCCTCTTTGTTTTTGGATAAGAAAATACCAAATTCTTCAGCCTTGGTTTCATCAACATCGGGAATATGTTGCTGGAGCAACGCAGTGAAACCTTCTGCTAACTCCAACATTTTGTCGTAGGCATCGGCATCTTTTTTGTTGTCAAACATACTATTGTCCCTGTCACACATCCACTTGGCTACTACCGCCATGTTTCACCCCGTTTGATTTGTTGAACGATATAAATATTAGAAGAACTGTATATAAATACAGTTTTTGGTGCAAGGCTTAATTGTTGCGCTAGCAAGGAATTGTGGTTTTCATCGTTCTGTCACGAGCTTCAAGTAGCCTCGCTACAAATTGTAAGAAGCCGTTGTAACATGTGTATGAACTCATTTTTAAAACTTGGTGGCATTTTTCTATTGAGTGGCCTGCTTGGCGCCTGTGGTGGGGATAGTGTGAGCTCTACTCAAGCAGTAACGCAATCGCCTGATACTGAAACGCCTCCAGCCCCAGCGCTGGAAATAGCGGGCAATAACGAAGTTGCCTCTGGCTCTGCACATACCTTGCGCGCTCTAACAGAAGATAATGGTCTAGCGAGTTCATGGAGCTGGCAATTTGACCGCGGCGTATTGAGCGACGAGAACGTAGAGGTCGACGGCGATCGCCTTAGCTATACCGCACCAGATGTAAATAATCCTACGACGATTAACTTTGCTGTACAGCGTAACGCGAGTGGCCAAAGTCCACAAAATGCGAGCCTTGCCGTAGTGGTATTCGCCCTAGATGACGCCACTAAGCGGCCCACCCTTGAGCTGAGTGATGACCTATCTGCCGACGAAGGCACAGATGTGTTGTTGTCGGTAAGTGCGGCTGCGCGGCAGGGTCGCAGTATTCGGTCTATTGCATGGCAGCAACTATCAGGGCCAGCGGCTCAGCTTCTTGGTGCACATGACCAAGATACGTTTTTTATTCGTCTACCCCAAGTCGACACGGAGCAAACCTTAAGGTTTGCAGTTCAGGCGCAGGACAGCGGTGGATTTAGCGCGAGCGCTGAGGTGGTGGTGCGAGTATTGAATGTTTTCGAGAATACATTGCCGGTAGTCAGTGCGGGAGCAGATCAGGAGTCTGCTGCGAATAGCACAGTTAATTTACATGGCAGTGCGACAGATGCCGATGGAGAAATTGTGTCGGTGCTTTGGGAGGCGCTAGGCCAAGATAGCAGCATCATTATTAATCAAGCCGATAGCCTCAATGCCAGTTTTATGGCGCCAAACGTATCGGAAGATCGCGATGTAGTAATACGCTTAACCGCAACTGACAACGACGGTGCTAGCGGCAGTGACAACACCGTAGTTCGAATTATCGCCACGCCAAATGAAGCCCCTGAAATTAGCAGTGCCTATGTCGATCCTGGGGTTGCCTATAGTGGTGAGACAGTGCAGTTGATCGCGACGGGGCAAGATCCAGATGGCAATGCACTAAGTTTTAACTGGCAGCAAATTCCGGCTCAAGACCAAGCATTGCTTACTATTGAGCAAGATGAGAGCGGAAATATTAGTGCGAGCTTGCCGACACTGAGTAAAAACGAAAACTTTGTTTTAGTTTTGTCGGTGAGTGACGGTATAAGCACGGTCAGTCGAGAAGTGGGTTTTCAGGGAGTTGCTAACTTTGCGCCAGCGCCGGATCCGTTGAGCTGTCTGTCGCAACCGTTGCATCCTGGCTGTCCTCTCGCCCCGCTTGCACCGGTATTAGATCCCAATTCCTTTAGTGCCTGCGCGACTGACCCCAGAAGCAGTGAATGTATCTTTATTCAGCTTGCGGGCCCTGCCGTGCTCGCCTGCATTGATAATCCTGGGCCACAAACCTGCGCCACGGCATTAACGAGCATTACAGATCCGAGCTATGTTTTAGAACAGTTGGGAGAGGAAGATACTGCAGGAGTATGTAATCCTGCATATGATGAAAATAGTTATGAACATTATGTGGGCGCGCTGCACGAGCATACTGCATATTCTGACGGTACCTTTTTAACTCGCCCTGCCGATGTTTTCCAGCGCGTAAAGTCAGCCGGTCTAGATTTTGTTGGTAGCGCAGATCATTCAGACAATATGGCGCTCCCGCTTTCGGTTGGTCGCGGCGATTGTCCGCCTGAGCAATTATTAGATTGCTATTTCTTTGTCGATCCCGACAATCGCAGTGATGCATTTGTGAAGTGGAAGGCCACACAGGAACAGGCGCTTGCTGCCAGTGACGACAATTTCACCGCCTTTCGCGGATTTGAATGGACCTCAGATAGATTTGGTCACGCCAATATATTCTTCTCAAGAAATATAATAAATGCGAAAACTGGGCCGGGTTATGCAGTGAGTATGGTTCTGTTTTGGGAGTGGTTTTCTTATCCAGCCCAATTTGGTGGCGGCTCGGATGGTTTACTAAGTTTTAATCATCCCGGCAGAGAAGATGCTATAGAAAATCTTGTCGAAGGCCTCGGTGGTGACCCTGGCTTTACCTTTAATGATTTCCGCTATGTTGCTGCTGCCGATTACCGCACGGTAGGTATAGAAGTATTTGGCAAGAGTAGTGAATACGACAGTGATGGTCCGAACGGTAGTTGGCTAAGTTATGCTTTAGATAAAGGCTGGTATTTGGCGCCGATTGGATCAGAAGATCATCATGATACCCGTTGGGGAGATGCTGATTTACCCAAAACGGTATTCATTGCGCGATCTCGCAGTCGCGATGATTTACGTGAGGCGATGCTAGCTCGTCGATTTTACGCTGTAGCGCAAAATTACAATGGCGTTAGGCTAGACTACCAAATTAATGATAATCCTATGGGCTCTCGGCTGCGTAAACAGATTGGCGATAAATTAAATGTAAGCATAAATTTGAGCACAAATAATGTTGTTGTGGGTGCGCCACGTTTTGAATTAGTGGGTCCAAATAACACAATAATAGAATCATCTAACGGTACAAATGTGCAGAAAAGTATTATTTATAATAATGACTTAAAATATATTTTTGTTCGCGTATTTGATGGTGAAAGGCCGATAGCATTCTCGGCGCCGATTTGGCTTTCTGAAGGTGTTGAGCCTCTGCCGAGTTGCTTAGTTCCACAGATTTGGGAAGACGAGCGGGCACTGCTGCCAGCGATTTGATATTAGACGTGCCGGCTGGTTTGCATGTCGGCATAGCGCTTTGCCCACGCAACAAATTGTTCAGCGGGGATGGGGGGAGAATACAGAAAGCCCTGTACCATATCGCAGTGGTGCTCTCTTAAAATGCGCCGCTGATTTAGGTTCTCTACCCCTTCAGCAATAACCTTCATATTAAAGCTATGCCCCATTGCGATAATAGCATTGGTTAGTGTCACACTGTCGCTGCAATTGTCTATATCATTTACAAAACTGCGGTCGATTTTTAAGCTGTCAAAAGGGTAGCGTTTTAAATAACTAAGTGATGCGTAGCCGGTGCCGAAATCGTCGAGAGATAAATGTATGCCCAAGGCTTTGAGTTGTTTAAATGTGTCGCGAATTTCTGGCGTGTCGTTAATCAACAAACCTTCGGTAATTTCTAGTTCTAGCTGCGCTGCGGGTAAACCGCTTTGCTGTAGGGCGTAGCGAACATTTTCAACAATATCGCCATCGGTAAATTGTTTGGCAGAAATGTTCACCGCTACACTTAATGCTGGCAAGCCTGATCGCGTCCAAGCTACTACTTGTTGGCAGGCATGTTCTAGCACCCATTTGCCAATACCCACAATCAAGCCGCTTTGCTCGGCAACAGCAATAAAGTGATCAGGTGTTGGATTGTTTAAGGCACTATTTTGCCAGCGCAATAGAACTTCTACACCGCGCAATCTATTATTTTCAAGATTAATAACAGGTTGGTAGTAGAGTTTAAATTCGTCGCGTTCGATGGCGTGACGCAAATATTTTTCCATCTCTAGTCTGCGTTCAGTTTCGCTACTCATACCTTCTTCATAAAAGCTGAAACGATCGCCGCCTTTTTCTTTGGCACTGAACATTGCGGCCTCGGCGCGACGCATTAACACCGTGCTGTCGTCACCGTCTTCTGGGTATTTACACAAACCAAGGCTGGCAGAAATGGTGACTTCATGATGATTGACGTAAAACGGTTGGCGGCATTTGTCGAGTATGGTTTCGGCGAGAATGCCCGCTTCGTTTATACAATTTTCGGTACTTAAAACAATTAGAAATTCATCCGCTCCTAAGTGCGCAAGTATTTGATCGTCGCTAACACTGCGTCGTAATCTCTCGGTGGTTTCAACAAAGATTTTGTCTACAACGTGATGACCTAGCGAATCGTTGATATAGCGAATACGATCAAGATCAATGTGGATAAGAATAAATCCGCTACTCGAGCTATCGTCATTAATGGTCGATTGAATCGCTCGTAAAGCAAATTGTCGATTTGGTAAACCCGTTAGTACATTGTAGTGTTCACGGATAAATAGCCGGTCTGCTATGGCTTTGTGTTCAGATATATCTTCTGCACACACAATCACCCTAGTGAGTTCACCAATATCATCGAGAATTGGCGTAACTGTCGCGGCGAGGTAGCGGTATTTTTTCTTGTCGCCAACGCGTAATTCACCGCGCCATTCTCGTTTTTCATCTACAGCCTTGCGCACCAACAGACGGGTTTCTTCCTCGACATTGGCAGTCCAAATATCCAGTAAGGAATCGTTGTTTGAATTATTGGCTTGAATAATATTTAGGGAAGAGTGGTGGGTGTTGATAAATTCTATATTTAGATATTTATCCAGCAGCATTAAGGCAGATGATTTATGGGCTAATAGTAGGTTTTGTTGCTCATTCTGTTGTTCTAGCTGCTGGCGGGTTTTGCGTTGGCGCTCCAATACACCGCTAAGGATAAGCGCCGTTAAGCTTATACAGCCCACCAATGTGGCTAACATGAGTAATGCTGGGTCGTAAGGCGTTATTAAAACGAAGTAAGCCGCCGCCGACAATACGGCAGACAGGGCAAGTGCTATGGCTAAAAAAAGGTATGCCATTGATAACTCGTAAAAATATAACGTAGAGCTATGTAATCATATTTGCGCGATTTAGTCAGTGTTATCTATCGCTATTTTATTTAGAACTGTCGAGCTTCTATTGTTTTGCCTTGCTGGAGTGACATTTCATTAGTGTGAGCCAGCTCTAGCTACCAACATCGCAAGCGGTGCTGTGTCATTGACTGGATCAAAGGTCGTTTCGTGATAGTAGTGGATTTCTAAGTCTTGGAAGGCGAGGCACAGCTCATTATGTTTTAAACAGAAGCGTGTATTTATTGGTTTAGCTTGTGGGGCCTCAGTTTGAGCTTGCACAAAGGTTTGATAGAACAATAGCCCGCCGGGCTTAAGCGCGCGCTGAATAGCTGCAAATAGCGGCCTATGCAGAAAGTAGCTCACGACAATAAGGTCGTATTGTTTGCTAGTTAATCCGTCTTGCTCTATGTCTGCGCGGAGGGTGTTTATCTTTAAATTTTCTTCATCGGCATAGTGTTTTAAACGAGCCAGCGCCACATCAGAAACATCAATAGCGTCACACTCCAAGCCCTGTTGCGCTAAAAATATCGCGTTTCTGCCTAAGCCGCAGGCCAAATCTAATGCGCTGCCCTGCTTGGGTAGCATGGCGGCGTGTTGCTGTAAGACCTCACAGGCGGGGGTAGCAAGCGCGCGCTCGGCATGGCGTTGATTCCACTTGTTGCGGCTATCGCTGGGCATGAATCAGCGCCGCCAAAACGAGGGCATCAGCAGCACTAGCAAGGTAAAAATTTCTAAACGTCCAAGCAGCATGGCATAGCAGAGTATCCATTTTCCGGTATCACTTACGCTGCGGTAGCTAGCCGTTACCTCACCCAGTCCGGGGCCCATATTATTAATGGAGGCGGCGGTTGCAGAGAAGGCGCTGAGTGAGTCGAGCCCGCAGGCCATCATTGCCAGGGTGATGAGAATAAAGGAGATCATGTAAACGCCAACAAAACTCCACACCGCGCTCACGATTTTTGCTTCTACACGGTGGCTGCCAATTTTGAGGGGGATGACGGCGTTGGGGTGAATGAGTTGTTTCATTTCCCTAATCCCCTGCTTTGCGACGAGCATGACACGAACCGCCTTCATGCCGCCGCCGGTAGACCCTGCGCAGCCGCCGATGAAGGACAGCATGATTACTGCGACGGGTAGAAAGCTTGGCCAAATTGAGAAGTCTTCGGCACCAAATCCAGAGGTGGTGGCAACGGATATGGTGTGGAAAATGCCGTGAATAAAGCTGTCTTCTAAAGAATATGTGCCGCTGAAATACAGGTATACCGAGATAGTCAGAGTAGAAATGGCAATCACAGATAGATAAAAGCCGGTTTCAGCGTCTCTTAGGTAATGGCGTATGGACCGAGACCGCCAAGCGTGAAAATGGATAGTAAAACTCAGCGCCGCAAACAGCATAAAGCCGCTGCATATCATTAGTATCAGCGGGCTTTGGAAGTAGCCCATACTGGCGTCATGGGTAGAGAAGCCGCCGATGGCGACGGTGGAAAATGAGTGGCAAAGGGCATCGAAAAAGCTCATTCCAGCAAGCCAATAGGCCAAGGTGCAAACCAAGGTCAGTGACACATACATAAGGAATAAGACTTTCGCGGTGCCGGTAATCCGCGGGGTGAGCTTATTGTCTTTTACGGGGCCAGGTGTTTCGGCACGGTAGAGCTGCATGCCGCCAATACCCAGTATCGGCAGAATGGCGACGGCGATAACGATGATACCGATCCCGCCTAACCACTGCAGAAACTGACGGTAAAACAATATAGAAATCGGTAGCTCATCCAAGCCGGTAATAACGGTGGCGCCGGTGGTGGTAAGACCGGATATTGATTCAAATACCGCGTCGCTCACTGACAGGCCGGGGTTGTCGGCTAAATAAAACGGCAGCGCACCGAATAGGCCGAGTACGGTCCAGAATAGCGAAACCACCAGAAAGCCGTCGCGTATGCTGAGCTCGTGTTGTTGTTTTAGATTACTTAGCCACAGTGCAAGACCACTGCCAAAGGTTAGGACGAAGGCGGTAGAAAAGGCATTGAGTGCGCCATCGTTTTGCCACATAGACAGAATGGCGGGTAGAGCCATAGTTAAACTGAATATCATCAGTAACATGCCGATGATTCGACCGATGATTCTCAGGTGCATAAATGCTCACCCTTCATTGCGATAAACTGGTTTGTCATCAGAAGAAGGTAAACCCGACCTGGAATAGTTTTTCGACCATTTTGATTTTGCTCTTATCGACGAGGAATAAAATCAAGTGATCTTCGGATTCAACGAGCAAGTGGCTGTGGGCGATCATGACCTCCTCGCCTCTGACTAACGCGCCAATGTTGACGCCTTCGGGTAAGACGATTTCATCCAGTCGGCGACCAACGACTTTGGAGGAGCGACTGTCACCGTGGGCAATAATTTCGAGCGCCTCAGCAGCGCCACGTCGCAATGAGTGGACATTGTAAATATCGCCGCGACGGACATAGGTGAGCAGGCTGCCAATGGTGATTTGCTGGGGTGAGATGGCGATGTCGATATCACCACCCTGCACTAAATCGACATAAGCCGGATTGGTAATTAAGGTGATTACTTTTTTGGCGCCCATTCGCTTAGCCAGCAAAGACGACATGATATTTGCTTCATCGTCATTGGTGAGCGCGAGAAACACATCAGTCTCTTCGATGTTTTCCTGGGCGAGTAAATCGTGGTCAGAAGCGCTGCCATGTAACACTATGGCTTTAGATAATTGCTCTGATAGGGCGCGGCAGCGATCGTAGCTGCGCTCAATAATTTTCACGTGATAACGGCTTTCTACCGCCCTCGCAAGGCGTTCGCCAATATTACCGCCGCCGGCAATAACCAAGCGCTTATAGGGGGTGTCTAAGCGACGCAACTCACTCATGACCGGCATAACATTCTTTTTGGCGGCGATGAAAAATACCTCATCACCGGCTTCAACCACGGTGTCGCCGCTGGGCAAAATGGCTGTTCCGCGCCGGAAAATAGCGGCAACACGGGTGTCGACGGTGGGCATGTGGTCGCGGATAGCGGCCAGCTCATTGCCCACCATCGGGCCACCGTAATACGCTTTTACGCCAACTAGCTGAACCTTGCCGTCGGCAAAATCTAAAACTTGGAGTGAGCCGGGGTACTGTAATAGGCGTTTAATGTAGCGTGTGACTAATTCTTCTGGGCTGATAAAGACGTCAATCGGCACAGCGTCATTGCCAAACAACTTTTCTACATTAGTGTAGGCATTGGAGCGAATCCGAGAAATTTTAGTCGGGGTGCGAAACAGTGTGTAGGCCACCTGGCAGGCGACCATATTAATCTCGTCGCTATTGGTTACCGCGATTAATAAATCTGCATCTGCGGCCCCCGCTCGGGCTAGCACGTCGGGGTGTGAGGCTTGGCCGGTCACGGTGCCGATATCTAGGCGATCCTGCAGCTCTCTGAGTCGATCAGAGTCTTTGTCTACAACAGTAATGTCATTGTGTTCACTGGCGAGGTTGGCGGCCAGTGTGCCCCCTACCTGCCCTGCGCCGAGAATAATGATTTTCATTGTTCGAAGTCGCCTGCGCTGCCTGTTATTGATTCATACCTGATACGGTTACCACAGCGAGATGACGCGTGCTGGGGTGAGAAAAACATAGTAACGATCAAGCCCGTCATTGTGCGGCGACGGGGTGCGCCACTCAATAGCCGCGATCAGAGTTTTTGCGAATTTTCGCGTAGAAGAAGCCATCGTGTCCGTCAATTTGTGGGAAAAGTTGTCGGCAACCTTCGCGATCTATCCCCCAATTGGCGTTTATTGGCACTAATTCGGCATCTGAATGATTGGCCAAAAATGCGGCTATTTGCGCTTCGTTTTCCGCAGGTAACAATGAACAGGTAGCGTAAACAAATATGCCGTTTGGTTTTAGGCTCTGCCAGAGACGGCCTAATAGCTTGGCTTGTAGTTCTACCAGCGGGCCGATATCTGTGGCGAGCCGGTTGAGCTTAATGTCGGGATTGCGGCGAATAACGCCGGTGGCGGAACACGGCGCGTCCAGCAAAATGCGATCAAAATGAATCCCATCCCACCAAGCGTCCATATCGGCAGCGTCGGCACTGAGGAGTGTTGCGCTAAGTTCGAGGCGATCTAAGTTGTCTTGAATTCGGGCAAGACGCTGCTCGTCTATATCAAGGGCGACAACTTCTGTTAATTGCGGCTCG
Source organism: Zhongshania marina (assembly GCF_002915595.1). Lineage (GTDB taxonomy): Bacteria > Pseudomonadota > Gammaproteobacteria > Pseudomonadales > Spongiibacteraceae > Spongiibacter > Spongiibacter marinus_B. Next base: position 111,004 of record NZ_PQGG01000031.1, on the reverse strand, counting down.
CACTCTAAGATGGCGCCAGTTTTACCCCCTGGCGCAGCGCAGGCGTCTAGCACTCGCATGCCAGCCGATAGCTCCAGCAATTGGGTGCACAGCTGGGCGGCTTCGTCCTGCACGCTGACGTGACCGTCGTGAAAGCTGGGCAATTTGTCTACGCTACAAGCCTGCTCAAGACGTATGCCTAAGTCGGCGAAGGCACAGGCTTGGGCGGCGATGTCGGTCTTGGCAAGAATAGTTAAATAGTCTTCTCGGCTTTGCTGCAGTGCGTTTACGCGTAAACAAAACGGCGGATGGGCATTGCTGGCGGCGAGAAGATCCTCTAGCTGTTCTGGCCACGCCTGCTTTAGGGCGTCGAAAAGCCATGCTGGAAAGGCGGCATCAGCATCTGCGCTGAGTGCTGCGAATATGCTGTCTTGTTCGCGCTGGCAGCGGCGCAAAATCGCATTGGCCATACCCGATGCCCATTTTTTGCCAAGGCTTCGACAGCCTTCAACACTGCTATTGATGGCTGCGTGGGCAGGAATGCGGGTGTAAAAAAGTTGATATGCGCCAAGGTAAATCAGCATTTTTACGTCGCTGTCTTTGGCTTTTAAAGCCTTACTAAAAAAGGGCTTTAGGGCTGCGTCTAGCTTCCAGTAATACCGTAGGCTACCGTAGCAAAGTTCGCGATAAAGCGAGCGTTGAGACGGCTCAACATCCTGTTCGTAACGAGCTAATACGCGAGAGAGCGAACTACCCTCCTGCTCAATGTTTGCAAGGCAGCGCGCGGCGGCGACGCGGGGACATTTCATAGTGTGCCTGAGGGCGAAGCCATTAGTGTGCCGGGGCTAAACTGCTCAGCGCGGGCATTGAGAATATCGCGAGCAGACAGTACTTTGCCGCCGGGCATTTGTAAATCGAGAATACGCAGTGCGCCGTGGCCGCAGGCGATGGTGATGCCAGATTTATCCGCACTGAGAATTTCGCCGGCAACTGTGTTTGAGCCAGCCACAGAGACGGGTTCTGCCCGCCAGATTTTAATGCGTTGGTCGCGGCTGTTCGCGGCAAATTGCGTATAGCAGATGGGGAATGGATTAAAGGCGCGAATTTTTCTGTGCAGCGTGATCGCGTCCTCCTGCCAATTAATAAAGGCTTCGTCCTTGGTAATTTTTTTGGCGTAATTACTGAGGGCGTTGTCTTGAACTTCTTTGTGCGCGGTGCCTTGGGCTAGCGCAGACACGGCTTTAATCAGCGCGGGGCCGCCAATCTCTGCTAGTCGCTCAAATAGATCAGCGGCGGAGTCAGTATCTAGAATGTCACATTCGACCTTGCTAAGCATGGCGCCGGTGTCTAGGCCGGCATCCATTTGCATAATGGTAACGCCGGTTATTAAATCCCCCGCTTCAATGGCGCGCTGGATCGGCGCCGCGCCACGCCAGCGCGGCAGCAGTGAACCGTGAACGTTTATACAACCAAGGCGAGGAATATCTAAAACGCTTTGTGGCAGTAGCAAGCCGTAGGCGACCACTATCATTAAGTCTGCTTGATGACTGGCGAGAAGCTCGCGGTCGGCGGCCTCTTTGAAATTATAGGGCTGGTATACCGGCAGTCCCGCCGCTTCTGCACATTGCTTTACGGCGCTGGGCAGGGTTTTCTTACCGCGTCCCGCTGGGCGGTCAGGCTGGCTGTAAACGGCGACAATGTTGTGGCTGCCGTCGTCTATTAGCGCCTGCAGGTGTTGGGCGGCAAAGTCTGGGGTGCCAGCAAATATTAGCCGTAAAGGTGCTGTGCTCATGAGGATTGTTGCTTATGGAGTTTTTCCAGCTTGCTGCGAATACGGTTGCGCTTGAGCGGCGAAATATAATCGACAAACAGTTTGCCCAAGAGATGGTCATTCTCGTGTTGAATACACACCGCTAGCAGACCTTCTGGCTCCATTTCAAAGGGTTCGCCGTTGCGGTCTAAGGCTTTTACGCGAATATGTTGTGGCCGCACCACCGTTTCGTAAAAGCCGGGCACGGACAGGCAGCCCTCATCGTATTCAAAGGTGTCTTGGTCGATGACGGTGATTTCAGGATTGATAAACACCAGCGGTTGACTGCGGTCATCGCTAACGTCAATCACCACAATTTGCTCGTGTACATTGATTTGGCTTGCCGCCAAGCCAATGCCAGGTGCGTCGTACATCGTTTCAAACATGTCGTCGATTAATTGACGGACGCGATCGTCAACATCCTTAACGGGTTTTGCCACCGTCCGCAGTCTTGAATCGGGAAACTCAAGGATTTCAAGTACAGGCATAGTAGTTCGTGACCATTTATCGTGTAAGTTGTGTAACTATTGCTAAGATAATGATTGAGTAGACATTTTGGCCTACAAAATATTCGCCTGTTGTGGCGTATCCTCTATATTATACAGAGAGCGTATAAGAAATGCCTGATTCTTGCCATTTGCTGGCGGCCAGTTTAAAGAGTAATAGGATTTAATTATGAAGAACACGGTATTGGGGCTTTGTCTTGGTCTGGTGATGACGTTGGCCCAGGCTGGTGATGTGCTCTCCTTAAAAGCTGGTCACCCGCAAAGCTATGTGGTTAAAAAGGGCGACACGCTCTGGGCTATTTCAGGCATGTTTCTGGATGATCCGTGGCTCTGGCCGGAGTTGTGGTATTACAACCCACAGGTGAAAAATCCGCATTTGATCTACCCCGGCGACGTATTGAAGTTGATGTGGGTAGATGGCAAGCCGGTGCTGGTGAGAAATCCAGCGCCTGACAATAGTGTTGTAAAGCTAACACCAGAAATGCGTATCTCTGAGATTACCGACGCTATTCCGGCAATCCCTCTCGATGTGATTGCGCCCTTTTTAACCCGCAGCCGCGTTGTTAGCGATGCTGAATTGGAGCAGGCCCCTTACGTTTTGGCGGGTAAGCGCGGCAATATCGTTGCCGGCGCGGGGGATCAGATATTGGGGCGCGGTGATTTTAGTAATGATGAAACCTACGGCGTTTATCGTCGCGGTCAGGTCTACAAGGACCCCGTCACCGGCGAGGTATTGGGTGTAGAGGCTACTGATATTGGTACGGCCAATCTACTTGCTACCGAAAAAGACATTGCTACGCTGACCTTAAATCGCAGCACCCAAGAAATTCGCCGCGCCGACCGCTTCTTGCCGATGGAAATTCGTCATATTCATGCGCGCTTTGAGCCAAAGGCGCCGGCGGAAGACAGCAATGGTTTTATTATTGCGGTCGAGGGTGGTGTGACCCAGATCGGCAGTCTTGATGTGGTCACCTTAAATTTAGGTGAGCGCAATAAGCTAGAGCCCGGTGATGTGATGGCGATTTATTCTGCTGGCGGGGTTGTGACTGACCCCGTTACCAATGAGCGGGTAAAGGTTCCCGATGTACGCGCTGGCTTATTAATGGTTTTCCGCAGCTTTGAACGGGTGAGTTACGCGTTGGTATTAAAAGCAGAACAGCCGTTAAAAGTTGGTGATATCGTTAAAAACCCATAGTAGAACTGTTAACAGCGGGTCGCTAATCGCGGCCCTGCCACAACACGCAAGGATGCGAATGTGGAAATACTTGCCCGTCGCTGGCTACAAGCACAGCAAACCCTCACGCCGTCACCTGCGAATTTTCGCCGCTTGATGAGCGCGTTTAACACCCCTCATGCATTACTTGAGCGCCCCGCTTCTGAATTAATACAATTTGGCGTGAGTGCTAAGCAGCTAGATTTACTTGCTCAGGCTTTGGGGTGTTCAGATCATGGCGCAGTTGATGACATGCTAGACATTGCCAATGCTGAGCTCGTGTGTTGGCATGACGAGGACTACCCCGCCCTTCTAAAAGAAATTCACGATGCCCCGCCGTTGATGTATTACCGAGGTCGCCGTGAGCTGCTGAATCAGTTGCTGTTTTCTGTGGTGGGTAGTCGTCGCCCCAGCCGTATGGGTCATAGTGATGCAAAGGCATTTGCCAGCGCGCTGGGTCAGGCTGGCTTTACGGTGGTTAGTGGCATGGCGCTTGGCGTGGACGCCGCAGCCCATACTGGGGCTATCTCGACACCCGCCTCTACCATTGCGGTATTGGGAACGGGGGTGGACTGTTGTTATCCACGAAGCAATGCAGCGCTATATCAGCAAATAGGTGTAGAGGGCTTGCTTCTCAGCGAGTTTCCGCTCGGTAGCCTGCCGTTGCGCCACCAATTTCCGCGCCGTAATCGCATAATCAGTGGCATGAGCTTGGGTGTGCTGGTGGTTGAGGCGGCAATACACAGTGGCTCCTTAATCACCGCTAGGCAGGCACTAGAACAAAATCGCGAAGTATTCGCCATACCAGGATCTATTCATAATCCCGCTAGCCGTGGCTGTAATGCTCTGATTAAACAGGGAGCAAAATTGGTCGAAACCCTAGCTGACATCGTTGAAGAATTTGCTGGGTGGACGAGCGGCGAATTGCCATTAGAGACTGCGTCAACATCAAGCGAAAGCAGTGTTGCCTCTAAGGTTTACGACGCGCTTGGCTACGAGCCACAATCCCTCGATGAACTCGTGCAGCATTGTGGCTTGGGGGTAACTGCTACCTTGGCTGAACTCAGTGAACTTGAAGTAGAGGGTTGGGTTGAACAGCAGCGCGGCGGTTGGCTGCGTTGTCGATAAGCTCTCTGCTGTATTGTGAGCGAATAAAATTAGCGCAAGCAAATGTTCACGGCTTGCGCGGTTTGATTGCTGTTCCGTATTCAATCGTGAATTTACGGCTCATCGCAGGGTAAAAACGGGTATACTTTGGCCGCATTTTGTCGCTTTCGCTAATCACTATGCGGATCAATTTTATGGCCTTGCCAGAATCTTATCGTTTGCGCCGTGCTGCTGCCCTGCTGCGCGCGGGCGCTGTTGTGAGCCATCCTACTGAAGCGGTGTGGGGATTGGCCTGTGTGCCCTGGGATCGCACTGCGGTGGGGCGTATTTTGAGTATGAAAAATCGCGACCCCGCCAAGGGTTTGGTTTTGGTCGCTGATTGCCTTGCCCGTTTTGACGAAATACTGCCAAATCTGCCTGAGGCGGCGCGTAACACGGTCGAAGCCAGCTGGCCTGGGCCGCACACTTGGGTTGTGCCTGATTACGCGTGGGCACCGTCGTGGATTCGCGGAAGCCATCAGAGTGTGGCTATCCGCGTTAGTGGTCACCCACTTACAGCAGCGCTTTGTCGTGCTGCCAATACCTGTTTAGTGTCGACTTCCGCCAATCCAGCAGGGTATGAGCCCGCCAGAACCCAGCGTGAAGCGCAGCGGTATTTTGGCCCCCAAATTGATTATTACTTGCCAGGCCGCACAGGTGAGCGAGCGCAACCGACGGATATCCGCGATGCCTTGAGTGGCGAATATTTACGCGGTGCCTGAGTAGTATTAACGGCGCGAATTTTGCTGCCGTGGAGAGCTTATGAATAATGTAGATATCGCTGCGGTTAAGCAGTTTTTATTATCCCTCCAAGATCGTATCTGCGAGCAGTTGGAGGCGGCGGATGGCAAAGCGAAATTCGTCGAAGATGATTGGGGTCGCGGCCGCAGCCGAGTCATGACCGATGGCGCCGTGTTTGAAAAAGGCGGCGTGAATTTTTCCCATGTCCAGGGTGATGCCATGCCGGGCAGTGCAAGTGCTCACCGCCCCGAGTTGGCGGGCCGCAGCTATCAGGCAATGGGGGTGTCTTTAGTGATGCATCCACAAAATCCCTACGTGCCCACCAGTCACGCCAATGTGCGATTTTTTGTGGCAGAAAAGGCGGGAGAAGAGCCGGTTTGGTGGTTTGGGGGCGGCTTTGATCTTACGCCCTATTACGGTTTTGAAGAGGATTGCCGGCACTGGCATCAGGTGGCTAAAAAGAGTTGCGACCCCTTTGGCGGTGAGGTGTATGCCAAGTATAAAAAATGGTGCGATGACTATTTTTATATGGGGCATCGCAATGAGGCTCGCGGCGTCGGTGGCTTGTTTTTTGATGATTTGAATGACGGCGGTTTTGAACGCTGTTTTGAGTTTATGCAGGCGGTGGGTAATTCCTACACCGACGCTTATGTGCCAATAGTTGAGCGCCGTAAGGGAATGGAATGGGGTGAGCGTCAGCGCCAATTTCAGCTCTACCGCCGTGGTCGCTACGTAGAGTTTAATTTAGTGCACGACCGAGGCACCTTGTTTGGCTTGCAGAGCGGTGGTCGCACCGAATCTATTCTTATGTCACTGCCGCCCCTGGTCAGATGGGAGTATAATTGGCAGCCCGAAGAAGGTAGCCCTGAAGCCGCGTTAACTACGCAATTTTTGCCGTGTAGAGATTGGCTATCATCGGATTAATAAAGGCAGTATTTTTTGCTTATGGAAAGTAAAGATCAGTACGCAGTGTACGGAAACCCCGTTAAGCACAGCAAATCCCCCCAAATACATGCAGCCTTTGCTGAGCAAACTGGCCAGCAATTGCATTATCGCGCCCACAAAGTGGAGTTGGAGCGTTTTGCTGAGACCGCGGGCCAATTCTTTAGTCACGGTGGTAAGGGCTTAAATATTACGGTGCCCTTTAAATTGGACGCCTTTGAATTTGCCGACCAGCTCAGTGGTCGCGCCCGCCGCGCTGGTGCAGTAAATACCCTTGCTTTACAAGAAGATGGCAGCATTTACGGCGACAATACCGACGGTGTTGGCCTAGTTCGCGACATGCATGACAACCTTGGTTGGGAGTTGAGTGGACGTAGGGTGCTAGTTTTAGGTGCTGGCGGTGCGGTGCGGGGTATTCTTGGGCCTCTACTAAAACAAGGCCCCGCCCATGTTTTGGTGGCGAACCGGACGGTGGATAAAGCGCAAAGTTTGGCTGCGCATTTTGATTCGCTGGGAAATATCGCCGGCTGTAGCTATGACGGTTTGGCTGGTGGGCAATTTGACCTCATTATAAATGGCACTAGCGCGAGTATGAGTGGCGATTTGCCGCCCTTGCCTCACCATATCTTGAGCACGGAGGCCTGTGCTTACGATATGATGTACGGGCCTGAACCAACACCTTTTATGCGTTGGGCCGCAGGTGAAACCGCATGGGCAGTATCCGATGGCTTGGGGATGCTAGTTGAGCAGGCGGCGGAATCTTTCTGCATTTGGCGCGGAGTGCGCCCAGATACCAAGCCTGTTATTGAGTTAGTTCGTCAATCTTTGTCGGCATAAACTTTATGCCGATGGTCTAGTTGGAAATAATTGTATGTTATTAACCGTTGTCGCCTTGATAGTGGGTTTGGTTTTACTCGTGTGGAGCGCAGACCGCTTTGTTATCGGTGCCTCGGCTACCGCCTCAATCTTAGGTGTATCGCCTTTGGTGGTGGGTATTTTGGTAGTGGGTATTGGCACCTCTGCGCCGGAAATGTTGGTGTCTGCCATTGCTGCTGTAGACGGTCAGCCCGGCCTAGCCGTTGGTAATGCGCTGGGCTCAAATATCACCAATATCGCCTTAATTTTAGGTTTTACCGCCCTGCTAATCCCTCTTAATGTGCAATCTAAGCTGATTACCCGCGAAATTCCCCTGCTGATTTTGGTGATGTTGGTGGGTTTCGTCTTGCTGATGGATGGGCATTTAGGTGTCATGGACGGCAGCATCTTATTAGTAGGTTTTTTGCTGGTGGTGCTTAGGCAATTGTGGGAGGCCAAGCACAGCAAGGGCGACAGTATAGAGGCTGAGTTTGAAGCAGAAATTCCCCGCGATATGTCGCTGGGAGTTGCGCTAGGCTGGCTGTTATTTGGCTTTTTGCTGCTTATTGGCTCGGCGCGGTTGCTGGTGTGGTCAGCGGTGGAGATTGCCCAATTCTTCGGCTTGAGTGACTTGGTTATTGGATTGACCGTTGTGGCGGTAGGCACCAGTTTGCCGGAGCTGGCAGCGTCGGTTGCGGCTGCGCGCAAGAACGAACACGACATCGCGATCGGTAATGTGGTGGGCTCAAACCTATTTAACCTATTGGGGGTTATGGCCCTACCCGGGGTAATTGCGCCAGGTGTGATAGATGAAAAGGTCTTGAGCCGAGACTACCCAGTGATGCTTGTACTCACCGGGCTGTTCTTTTTGGTGGCCTGCGGGCCCCGTAAAGGGCGGCGTATTTCTCGTGTAGAGGGCGGCGGTTTACTGTTAATTTATATCGCCTATATCGTTTATCTGTTGCACGATGCGGGCGTCTACTAGGGTTTAACGTGATAGCGCTGCAATATGCCGATCTTTCAACTTGGCATAATTTGTAGCGCTATAGCTAAAGTACTTGTACTCCCCTTCACTAAGTTCCCGTACTGGTTTTGCCGGACTGCCCACATACAGCCAGCCGCTGGCTAGTTTTTTACCGGGTGGCACTAGCGAATTTGCACCAACTACCACATCGTCCTCGATTACGGCGCCGTCCATCACAATGCTACCCATGCCAATGAGTACGCGGCTGCCTATGGTGCAGCCATGCAGTGTTACGCTGTGGGCAACGGTGACTTCGTCGCCAATGCTAAGAGGGTAACCTTCGGGATTGTAGGGGCCAGCGTGGGTAATGTGTAAAACGCTATTGTCTTGAATACTGCTGCGGGCGCCAATTCGGATGCGGTGCATGTCGCCGCGCACAGTCGTGTTTGGCCAAATTGAACTGTCGTCACCAATACTCACATCACCTATAACCACGGCGCTGGGGTCAATAAAAACGCGTTCACCTAAGTGCGGAGTGTGCTCTTCAAATGTTCTGATAAATTGCTGGGCTTGGTAGCTCATTATTTTTCTCCGGTAGGCGTGTGAGGTACTTACTTTTCGGTGGCCCCGCCTGTTAAAAGAATACTAACAGGATTCGGCAGGGCGGTAGATTTGATACACTGGGTGCATTCTCGCTTTCCAGTTTATAGGTCTTTTTCACCATGACGGCTAATAGTTTACCAATTTTCTCTACCCTTGATCCTCAGGCAATGGCAAAAGAATGTGAGGATTTATTAGCGGAGTCGCGGCGGCAGGTGGCGGTCGTTGTTGCCGATGAGTGCAGTCCAGATTGGTCAAATTTAATGGCACCGCTGGAAGAAATTGATGACAAAATTGGTTGCTTCTGGGCGCCGATGAGTCATTTACACAGCGTTCTCAGTGGCGATGCATGGCGCGAAGCCTATAGTGCTTGCTTGCCATTATTGACGGCGTACAACAGCGAAATGGGTCAAAACCGCCCCTTGTTTGAGCGAGTGCAGGCCTTTGCTGAAAGTGATTCATTTAGTTGTTTAAGCGGGCCCCGCCAGCAAGCTGTGCGCAATATGCTGCGAGACTTCACCCTGTCAGGCGTTGCCTTAGAGGGCGATAAAGCCAGCCGATTTAGCGAAATTCAACAGCGCCTAAGCGAATTATCGACGGGGTTTTCAAATAATGTTTTGGACGCCACCGACGGTTGGGAAAAGTTAATTAGCGACGCTGCTGACCTAGCTGGTGTGCCAGCCACGGTGCTTGATAATTTGCGTGAGTCTGCTCAGGCCAAAGGTTTTGATGGTTATCGCCTCAGCTTGGATATCCCCACCTACCTTCCCATTATGCAGTATGCCGACAACCGCGAACTGCGCGAGGAAATGTACACGGCCTATGCAACGCGTGCCTCTGCTCAAGGGCCGCAGGCCGGTAAGTGGGACAACGGCCCCTTGATGGTAGAGATTTCACAGCTGCGCCAAGAAATGGCGCAGCTACTCGGTTTTGAACATTATTCTGAGTACTCCCTTGCCAGCAAAATGGCGGAATCTAGCCGGCAAGTTATCGACTTTTTGGAAGAACTGGCCGAGGCCAGCAAGCCGGTGGCAGCGAAGGAATTTGCTGAACTGGCGGCTTTTGCTGCTGAGCAAGGCGTCGGAGAGTTGAAGGCCTGGGACGTAGCCTATTTTAGCGAAAAGTTAAAAGAAGCCTCATTTACGCTTTCCCAAGAGGCATTGCGCCCTTACTTTCCAGTCGAAAAAGTGATGAGTGGCTTATTCAAGATCACCGGTCAATTATTTGATATTGAGATTAGTGCACTCAATGACGCTGATTTTTGGCATAAAGATGCTCAGTGCTATCGCATCTCTCGCAATGGCGAGGTGCTCGCACATTTCTATTTAGATTTATACGCCCGCAACAATAAGCGCGGTGGTGCGTGGATGGCAAACGCACGGGGCCGCCGCCTGCTAGACGATGGCAGTGTGCAGCAGCCAGTCGCGTTTTTGGTGTGCAACTTTTCGCCGCCAACCAGTGAGCGCCCTTCTCTACTAACCCATAATGAAGTGACCACCTTATTTCATGAGTTTGGTCACGGCCTTCACCATATGTTGACGCAAATAGATTGCCTGAGCGTGGCGGGTATAAGTGGCGTTGCTTGGGATGCGGTAGAACTACCCAGCCAATTTTTGGAAAACTGGTGTTGGGAAAAATCGGTGATCCCCGATATTTCTGCTCACTATCAAAGCGGTGAGCCATTGCCAGAAGAGTTGCTAGACAAGATGTTAGCGGCGAAGAATTTTCAATCTGGTATGCAGATGCTGCGTCAAATAGAGTTTTCTTTATTCGATTTTAAATTGCATATGCAGTCTGGCATTTGTGATGAGACGGATATAGATTCGGTTATTAACGCTGTTCGAGATCAAGTTGCAGTCTTTCAGCCACCGGCATTTAACCGCTTTCAAAATAGTTTTTCGCATATTTTTGCTGGTGGCTACGCTGCGGGCTATTACAGTTATAAATGGGCTGAGGTTTTATCAGCAGATGCTTTTTCTTTGTTCGAAGAGAAAGGCGTGATGAATGTTGAAGTCGGCAAAAAATTCCGCACTGAAATTTTAGAGCGCGGTGGCTCCGAAGCCGCCGATGTTTTATTTAAAAATTTCCGTGGTCGGGCCCCAGCGAATGATGCCCTATTGCGTCATTCTGGCATCGCTATTTCCAAGGGAGCGTAAACGTGGCTACGGTATTTAATCAACGTCGTTTTATAGCGGGAGCCGTTTGCCCCAAGTGTGCAGAAATGGATAAAACCGTGATGTACCGAGTGTCTGATGTAGAGCAAATTCGTGAGTGCGTGCGCTGCGGATTTAAAGAATCTATTCGTGACGACACCGGCAAAATTGAAGAGCCGACAACGCGTGTTAATCAGCCGAGGCCAGGTGAGAAAGTGCTGGCCCATGAGGACGAAGTGCATATTGTGTCTTTGATTGATCCCCGGGATGGCCGCAATCGCAACGATCATTGAGGAATAATACCGATTTTTTATTTATAGGGAACGCAAATGCGCTGATCTTGCCTATACTTTTTACAAAGCATTTGCGGAGGAAATTCTATGCTGGAGTTGTTAGCCCTTCCATTCCCCCACGTTGTAGGTGTTAGGGTTTCTGGCAAGATTAATCACACAGACATTGAAGTCATATTGAAGGAAGTTGAGCGCAAACTGATCGATGAAGATAATTTAAATATCTTTATTGAGCTCGATCATTTTGAAGGTTTTACGGTGCGCGGCTGGTTAAAAGAAATGCGGTTTTTAGCCAAGTATATAAACCGTTTTACACGTACAGCTATTCTCGGCGAGCCCCGTTGGTTTAACCGCGGTACAGCGCTTATTACACGTGCTTTTCCGAATATTGAAATTGACCACTTCATTCCTTTGCAAAAGGATGAAGCATTAATTTGGGTGAGCGAGCGGGATGTGGGTGCACTTGGTTAAGCTGTAGTTTGTGCTGAGTGGATTTTGTACTTAATTGCTGTACCAACGCCACTCAGCCTTTATGCAGATATTATCGAATCACGCTAAACGTTAGTCCTGAGTACGCCTTTAAACGCTCGATTAGAATATTGCCAAAGCAACTTGCGGGGGTGAGTAAGCCGCCTGCAAGTTCTGCTTTATCAATGTCACGGGCAAGGCAAATGCTGGCTTGGCCGAGCATTTTTGCGGTTGAGCCGTAGCCGGGGTCCTTGTCGCCGGTGACTCGACATTGTAGCTTTTTACCCGAGGCGGTTTTGCCATAAAAATACAGATCGTAAAAACCGTTTTCTTGTTCTTGCGGGCTGGGGCCTTCACCCGGTGACGGCAATACCCGAGATAAAATCCAGCGCCCAGGTTTGAGGCTGGCGGTGAGCATGAAGCCGGCGAGCCCTCCGCCAACGGCACCGGCGCGCAGCCGACCACTGAAACCTTTGCCAAGCATCATCGCCTCGTCGTAAAAAAAGGGCTTTGCGTAGGCTTCTTTTAGTAGAAAATTTGAGCGCTGTACTACGCGAGTGTTAATTGCCGCCATGATAAAGGGTGCCGTCCAGCTTCCTGAGATCTTGTCGAATTGGGCTAGGCCGGTGTTTATTTGACGCGCTTTGCTCTCTTCGTCGGGGCATAGGGAATAAGGATCGGCCATTTCCTTGCGCAATGCGGGATTAGTGGATGCCTCTTTCATTAGGTTGAGCAAGCTGGCAAAGGTTCCGCCGGACAAGCCACCTTTGGCGGTTTTTACCCGCATACTGACGGTGTCGCAGTACTCACCAAAGAGCTCTTTACTTTGTTGCTGGGTGTAGTACACACCGAGATCCGATGGAATGGAGTCGAAGCCGCAGCAGTTTACAATGCGCGCCCCGGATGCTTTAGCGGTGGCGTCGTAGCGCTCGATCATTTTTCTGATCCACTGGTTTTCACCTGTTAGATCGCAATAGTCGGTGCCGGTTTCGGCGCAAATTTTTAATAAGGTTTCGCCATATAGCGCATAGGGGCCGACCGTTGTTGTGACCACGTGGGTTTGTGCGCATAGCGCCCGCAATGCCTCCTCGTCGGCAGCGTCTGCAATGATGATGTCTAAGTCGGGCTTGTCGAGCTTGGCTTTTACCGCTTCTAGCTTCGCACTAGAGCGACCTGCAATGGCCCAGCGCAGAGTGGGTTCTTCGCGATTTTTGCTTAGGTAGTTGCATAAAATTTCGCCGACAAAGCTGCTGGCGCCAAAAACCACGATATCGTATTTATGCTCTGCCATTGTTGTCCCCTTTTAGTTTTAGTGTATTGCGCTAGGGAGGTGATTAGCGTCAATCAGGTGAATAGTGACTTATTGGGACAGGAGCTTAGCACTATTTGTTCACTGTAAACATTGTTCTTAAAAATGCCGAATATCACGACAAGCTATAGAGAGCCCATTTGTGGGAATAAGTGTTTGCGGTTGATTATTTATAATATGGTGTGTTGGTTTTGCAGTTGGCGCGGTCGGTGTCGTTAAGTATTTTTTCGCATTCTTGCAGACGCCATTCTCGCGATTGGTCATAGGACGAAAGTCCACAGGCGCTGATTAGGCTAGTGAAGATGATTAACAGCAAAAACCGCATAAATGAAAACCCGTTGATACATTTGAGTTAAAGATTGTACCGGACTACAGCCCACAAGAATATTTGCCTAATACTGACTAAGTACGCTACCTAGCATGGCGATAGCAAAGCCAATGACCGCTCCAAGCGGTGGACCACGGTGTTTGCGTATGGGTATTTGCGGGGCAATATCTTGAAATATTAGGTATAAAATTCCGCCGCTGGCAATTAGCATAATACTTCCCAGAATTTCATTCTGTTCACCTAAAAAAGTGTAACCTGCTAAGCCAAATAAGGGGCCGAGCGGCACTAGTGCGAGCATCATCATTAGTACTTTATTCGCGCTGCGTCCGGTATCGGTAAGCTCTTTGAAGGCGTTGAAGCCTTCGGGCAAATTTTGCAAACCAATCAGTACAGCGAGCAGAAGTGTGGTGTCTGCACCGCTTGCCGCTATACCGCCGAGGGCCAATGACTCGGGAATATAATCTAGCAGCATACCTGTTAATTGTGGCGCGGATCGGCGGTGAATATCTAAATATTTTTCTAGATAATAAAAAATGCCACCGCCACTTAGTAATAAGAGAATAGACCACGGAGAGTGATTGAGGTGCTCCAATGCATCAGGCGCTAATACTATGGCGACCGCGCCGAGTAGAATCCCTGCACCTAACGATATAATAGAGTGGCGTAGCTCTTCATCCAGCCAATGCTGTTGAATACGGGTTCGGCTGGCAATATAGCCGCCAATCGGAATACACGCGCCAGCTGCGGCGGTTAACAGAATAATTGTGAGTATGCCGTGCATAGTTACGTCTATTTACTGCGTTGCGGGTGCCAAAAAATCCTTAAAGCGTGGATCGAGGCTGCGAATAAATTCTTCTATATTTTCTGTGTAATGCGAGTCTTCACCGAGATTAGCGTTTATTTGGGTGTGGGATAAATCTACGCCTAATTGTCGCGCGTCCACCCCGAGAGTGCGCGCCTTTTTGACGAAGGCACTTGCCTGTGCACAGCTATTGTCGCGCTGAGTTGAGCACACAGCTAGCATCGGTTTTACTTTGCTGTGGAGATGCTCAATGGCGGAGGTTTTACGCCAATAGACGGGATCTTTGCCAAAGGCCCGATCATAGAGGCGCGGATGTTTTTCACTCATAATTTTAGTGATATCTAGAGCGGCGCTGTCGAGGAGAATACCGCCTTGTATTTGCTTCATTGCCTCGGCGTCATAAAGAGCGGCATCAGTTAATACCAGGGAAACTAGATGCGCGCCGGCGGAATGCCCCATTACGACAAGTTTGCCTGGGTCTGCGCCCCACTCTGTACTGTGTGCCTGCAGATAGGCAAGGGCTTTGGCGACGTCGCCCGCCTGCCGATAGGGATCTGTCTTTGGCAGCATGCGGTAATTAATGGAAACGAATACCCAGCCTTGTTTTACCCAGCGCTCAACTTTGGCTTTAACTACGCTGTGATTTTGTTTGTCGCCAATTCGCCAAGCGCCGCCGTGAACCATAAATAATATCGGGCTATTTAGTGATTTTGCTGGCAGATAGACATCGAGCTTTTGTTCTTTGGCCTCACCGTAAGGGAGATCGGTGAGGGTGTTTGCCTGCGAGTGCGGGGCAAGAAAAAAGCCAAAAATACAGCTGAAAAGAATGGCAAGCTTCATCCGTGTGCTCCTTTAAGCTGTGTTGTTTAAAGGACGCCGTTGCGGATTGTCGCAGCGGCGATGTACTTGGCGCTTTACTGTTTGTCGTTGGGTAGGTCGCAGCTAGCCCTGTTTGCCCAGAGCGATTCTAAAATGGCGCTGCGGGTAACTAGGCCGATTAATTTGCCCTCATCAATCACGGGGTAGGACTTAGGTTTGTTCTTACCCATTTTTTGCGCGAGGTCGATAATAGATGAGTCAGCTTCAACGGCTAGCACTTCCCTGCTCATGACATCGTCTACAACCGGCGACCCTTCGCAGTGATAGCTGCTGACTAATACTGAATGTATACAGTCTTGCTCTGAAACAAAGCCGACTAGTTCGTTATTGTCGTTAATTACGGGCAGGCCAAAAACGCCGTGTTTAAGTAGAGTTTGTACGACTTCGCCGAGATCACAGCCTTGCTTTACCAGTGGTGATGGTGAGGTCATTACGTCGCGGACGAGCATTGAGCTTGTCATAAAATACTCCTGTAGAGCTGAGCTCTAATATATCCTGCTGGGATTAATAGCGTAAATGCAAAGTTTCGATTAAGACAAAAGCTTTTAACTATTAACAGTCGAGAGTTGACGAATGTGCTCTGTATCTAAGTGTATTTTATGCCCATCTATTCCGCTAGTTACTACGCGATGGCAAGTACGCCGTCTCGATAGTCTTTGAGTGCCTGTTCAATTTCATCACTGCTGTTCATTACAAAAGGCCCGTATTGAACAATCGCTTCGCCAATTGGCTGGGCTGCTAGTATGAGCAGCCTAGCGCTATTTTTGGTTTCTAAGCTTAGCGTGTCGCCGCTGCTGAGTATGGCGCTGCGGTTACTGCTGAGAACTTGGTCGCCAATAGCGACTTCACCTTCGTAAACATATACCAAGGCGTTGTGGTCTGTCGGCAAATTGAGGCTGACATTCTCAGCTGAGCCGAGTTGCAGATCGATATAAATTGGGTCGGTACTCATCGAGCGACCGTCAAGACCATTTATATAGCCAATGGCGTCGTGGCCATTAATATTGCTGCGGCCGGCAATAAGTACAGCTTTGCTATGCTCGCTTAAAACTAAGTTCGGGATGGCGTCAGCCGGAATATCTTGGTAACTTGCCGGCTGCATTTTTTCCGCTGCCGGAAGGTTGATCCATAGCTGAAAACCCCGCATGCGACCGGCTTCTTGTTGTGGCATTTCGGAATGAATAACCCCGCGCCCAGCAGTCATCCATTGCACGCCGCCGTCTTTGAGATGCCCTTTGTTACCGAGATGGTCTTCGTGAAGCATATGACCTTCAAGCATATAGGTTACGGTTTCAAAGCCGCGGTGCGGGTGCGAGGGGAAGCCCGCCAGATAGTCAGCGGGTTCATCGGAAAAGAATTCATCCAGCATCAAGAAGGGATCATGACGAGTGGCGTTTGACTGCCCTATGCTGCGTTTGAGCTTTACGCCGGCGCCGTCAGAGGTTGCCTGTGCAGGAATAATGCGGGTCACAGTGCGTATCGTCATGGTCATTCTCCAATATATCTTGGCTAAGTCTGCTTAAGCGGCCTTTTCAAGCAATTGTTTGCGGGCGTCCGCTAGGGCTTTATCGGCCACTTCTGGCCCCATGTTTAGTCCTTCCGCATAGACAAACTCAATATCACTGATACCCATTAGGCCGAAAATATGGCGTAAATACGGAGTTTGTGTGTCTAGTGGGGTGTCTTTGTACTGACCGCCACGTGCGGCAAAGACATACACTTTTTTATTGCTTAGTAATCCTTCTGGGCCGTTAGCGGTGTAGCGAAAGGTCTCACCGGCGCGGGCGATGTGGTCAATATAGGCTTTAAAGGTGGATGGCACGCCGAGATTGTAAAGCGGTATGCCAAGGATGATGATATCGGCATCGCGCAGTTCATTTATCAGCACATCTGATTCGGCCACGATGCGCTTTTGGGCATCGTTTCTATTTTCTGCTGGTGTTACAAACGCAGAGAATCGCTCACCATCTAAATGGGGAAGTGGGTTGCTATGTAGATCGCGGGACACCAACGCAGAATTATCTAAGTTACTGCGTAGGGCTTGAATAAATTCATTCGCCATTTGGCTTGATTTGCCACCTTCGCCAAATAAGCTGCTATTTATATGAAGAATATTCATCATGATTTGCTCCAAAGTGGGTATCAGTAAGTGTTCGATGACTTCATTAAACTATTGATAAAGTTGTTTAAAAAGCGCAATTTATTGACATTAATGATCAGAAAAGTTGATTTATATGTCTGGACCTAGAACAAATCTTGAGCAGTGGCACTGCTTTTTGGCAGTTGTGGATGAGGGTAGTTATGCCCGCGCTGCGGAGGTGCTGCATAAAAGCCAGTCGGCGGTGACCTATACCATTCAAAAGATGGAGGAACAGCTCGGGGTTAAGGTATTTGAAATTCGCGGCCGGAAGTCTGAGCTAACTGAAGTTGGGCAAATGCTGTATCGCCGTGGTAAGGCTTTGATTGACGAGGCGCTGCGTTTAGAAAAATCAGCTAAGTCCGCCGCCCTAGGCTGGGAGCCACAATTGCGCATAGTGTGCGACACCTTGTTTCCCAGTCACGCCATGTTGGATTGCTTGGCGGATCTTAGCGAAAGCTGCCCGGACACTCGCATTGAATGTGTTGAAAGCGTATTAAGTGGCGCCGAAGAAGCCCTGCTTGAGCGGCGCTGCGATGTTGCAATAACGGGCATTGTGCCGCCAGGGTTTTTAGGTGATCACTTACTGCGGGTTAAATTCATTGCAGTTGCACACCGAGATCATCCGCTACATAAGTTGGATCGCATGCTAGATTATCGAGATTTACGGCCTTTTCGGCAGCTTGTGGTACGGGATTCGGGGGTGAGGCGTCAGCGCGACTCGGGTTGGTTGGAGGCATCTCAGCGTTTAACCGTTAGCCGCATGGAGGTATCGATAAAAGCGGTGGCAAGGGGCTTGGGTTTTGCGTGGCTTCCCGAGTTGGTCATGCGGGAGGAGCTAGCGAGCGGCGAAATTGTCCCGCTCCCAATGATGGAGGGTGGTGAGCGTTTTGCCGATCTGTTTTTGATTTTACCAAATAGGGATCTTGCGGGGGCGGCTGCGCTGCGCTGTGAGCAATTATTAAAGGCTTCGGCGGCCAGTTTGTCGTGTTGAAGTTGTGTGGTTTGGCCATGTGTTGGACTAGTGGAGTTTGAGAAATGGGGCGTCAACAGCAATATGTTTTGATGGGCCGTTATAACCGCGATATGAATCAGCGTCTTTATGCGGCGGCGCAGTCACTAAGTGAAGAGCAACTAGCAAGTAATGTGGGGGCGTTTTTTCAGTCTATTTTGGGGACCTTAAACCATCTTCTGGTGGCAGACATTATGTGGCTGCAGCGCTTCGCAAAGCGATCTTTTGCAGGGGCGCCGGTACTGGTTGAGATTGCGGCGATGCCTGCGCCTGCTGCGCTAAACGAGGTGTTGCATGAGGAGTTCGATGCTTTGTTCGGCGCTCGCCGGGTGATTGATACGCAGATTTGCCGCTGGACCGAGTCCTTAACGGAAGACAGCTTTGATCGGCCTTTAGAGTATAAAAACAGCAAGGGCCACGACTTTAATAAGCCATTTGGTTTGGTGCTGCAGCATTTCTTTAATCATCAGACCCATCATCGGGGGCAGGTCACTACCCTGCTAAGTCAGCAGGGTGTGGATGTGGGCCTTACTGATTTGCTGCTGTGGATTGATGAATTGCCCCATGATGATGGCGGCATTCCTAGCAAATGATTAGTTGGAGGCGACGTTATTGGACGCAACGGTCGCGCGGTTATAAAACTCTGCGATTTCGTTATATGCCCTGGCGACTCTTTCCATGCGACCTATGGCAACATTGTGGGCAAATGGTGAGGCTTTACGGCCGCATTCCTGCAGTCTTTGATCCGCATCTTGTATATAAAATTTGACTTCCGCTTCAAGCTGAACGGCTTGTTCGAAACTGGTGTCT
This sequence comes from Zhongshania marina, assembly GCF_002915595.1. Taxonomy (GTDB): domain Bacteria; phylum Pseudomonadota; class Gammaproteobacteria; order Pseudomonadales; family Spongiibacteraceae; genus Spongiibacter; species Spongiibacter marinus_B. Next base: position 92,060 of record NZ_PQGG01000031.1, on the reverse strand, counting down.
TTCAAATCTGGGATTTCTGGAGCGCGGTAAACGGCGCGGGCGGCACATTCGGCGAATACGCTCGTGCTGATTAAACATAACAGCAGGCTGCCGAGTAAGTATGTGGCTTTTTTCATTGGTCATACCTCTTAAAAAAATGACACTGAAAGATCGCAGGGAAATGCAGGTGGATGTTTTGATACCTAAATACACAAATATTGTTACCGATATTCGCGAAATAATCAATCGCTATTAGGTTTAGATTGAAAATCTGAGCTTGTCAGCGTTTGCGCGGGGTATGTATGGGCTTAAAACCACAGAGAAGTGTTACTAGGGGTAGCGGATTAACTTGAACTGGCTTTTAGCTCTTTTAGAACGCAGCGCCGAAACATAAGGGCTAGGCTAAGTCCTCTAGCAAGGTTAAAGATGCAGAACGCAAACCACAGGCCATTATTGCCCCAGTGCTGGCTAAGGCCCCAAAGCGGTAAAAACACTAGGCAGACGCAGAACAGCATGCACCACTGCATGGCCTTGGTTTTGAGGGTGCCTATATAAATACCGTCTAATAGATAGCTTGGAGCGCACAGTATTGGCAGCCATACTAGCCAACCATAGTAATCACGCACGAGCTCTCGAACGGCGGTCAAATCTGTCATCACCATAATAATGGGTGGCTCTAGTAAAAAAAGCGCTGCGCTTACGGTGACGGCGGTAATTGCGCAGTATTTCGCACAGGCTCGGCAGGTGGCGATTAGCATTTGAGCGTCGCGGTGTTTATACGCTTCCCCCACTAAGGCTTCTGCGGCATGGGCAAAACCATCTAAGCCGTAGGCACTAATCATCATAAGTTGTAGCAATATCGCGTTTGCGGCGAGTTGATTTTGTCCTAACGCCGCGCTTTGGGCTGTGAAAAAAGCAAAGCTGAAAAGAAGTGCTGCGGTGCGGATAAAAAGCTGCAAATTACTGCTAAGCAGTTGCTTTATTTGGGGTCCGTACCGCCAAGTTTGCTTAATACCGAATGAAATGCTGTGTTTTAAACTCGATCGCACCGCCCATAATGCTAGACCAAAACCGCAGTACTCACTTATAACGCTGGCTATTGCCGCGCCGTCGCTGTGAAGGTTCAGTTTGACAATAAAAAGATAATCTAGCGCGATATTAAGCACATTGGTGCCGATGGCGATAAGTAGTGGCCAGCGCGTGTTTTGCTGCCCAATAAGCCAGCCGATAACGACGTATGTAGCTAATACGGCGGGCGCGCTGAATAGGCGGATATGTAGGTAGCTTTGGGCCAGCGGCAGCAGAGTGCTGTCGGCATTCATTAAGCGGAGTCCGAGATGGCTTAATTTGTGACCGGCCAAGAGTATAAATAGTGCAATCACTAGGCTTAGTAGCAGTGCTTTTAATAGCAGCCCTGCACTTTCCTGCATATTGGCCGTTTGCGCACTAGCGCCGGTGGTTCCCATTCGTAAAAAGCCAAAGCCCCAATATAAAAAGGCAAGAAGGCTGGTGCTGATGGCAACTGCGCTCAAATAACGGCTGTCGCCAAGGTGTCCGAGAATGGCGGTATCCACAATGCCAAGCAGCGGAGCTGATAAATTGGCAAGGATCATGGGCCACGCGAGCGCTCTGATGCGGCGGTGAATTTGGCGATCACGTGGGGGCATGGTCAATTCTTAATGTTTGCAGCGGATGTGGTGAAGATTTGCACATAAATGGGGCGAGTGGAAATCGATCACGAGATCAAAAGAAAAATAGATTTTACCCCATATCTAGTGGTTCTGCCTTGGCAATAACCCTTTAATTGGTGGGGATAAGGTAAAAGAGCGGGAGTTACCTAGAAACTCTCGTAGTATTCCTGTGCTGCAGAGTAGCGCTGGTGCATTTAACGGGTTTATAATTGCGGCGTTTTGTCGCACCCAAAGCAGTGTTAATGGGTATGTGATGCACAAATTACGAATGAATCTCAATACGGATTTCACGAAATTCGCACTGGGATTTGTTTGTGTCTGTTTAAGAGTTCAATTTAACGATTGTGTTCCCCCGCAGATCAAAAACTTGTACATCGCTCGCTCTAGCCGGCTAAGGGGTCTTTATTAACTGTACATGGAGACACGGGAATGTATTTACAAGCGAAACGGCTTTTCAAGCTGGCGCTTAGTCCTGTGCTAATGCTGCTAAGTCTGTTTAGTACCGGCGCATGGGCCGAACAGGCCGAGCGTTGGCAAACCAATATGACCCCCGGTATTACCGAGGTTGGTCATCAAATTTACGATTTGCATATGTGGGTTTTCTACATCTGCGTCGTAACAGGCATAGTGGTTTTTGGCGTGATGTTTTACTCGGTATTTGCCTACCGTAAAGAACGTCATCAGGAGCCGGCAACTTTTCACGAAAATACCCGCGTGGAGATTGCTTGGACAATAGTTCCATTTCTAGTTTTGTTGTTTATGGCTGTTCCAGCCACCAAAACACTTATTCAAATCTACGACACCGATGATGCTGATCTAGATATTTTGATCACCGGCTACCAGTGGAAGTGGAAATACGAATACATCAACCCGAATGGCGACAATATCAGCTTCTTTTCTAATTTGTTGACCGATGGCGCAGAAATTGCGAACACCGAAGACAAAGGTTCTAACTATTTGTTAGAAGTTGATGAGCCTGTGGTTATTCCAGTTAACAAGAAAGTACGTTTCTTGGTAACGGCGAACGACGTATTACACGCTTGGTGGGTACCTGCACTGGCGGTAAAACGCGATGCGATTCCTGGTTTTATCAACGAGGCGTGGACTAAAGCGACTGAAACCGGTGTTTTCCGTGGTCAGTGTGCCGAGCTTTGCGGTCGTAACCACGGCTTTATGCCGATAGTGGTTAACGTCGTTGAAGAGCCTCAGTACGAAGCGTGGTTGGGCGAGAAACAAGCCGCCGCTGCTGAAATTAAAGAATTGATGGCGAAAGATTTTTCTTTGGAAGAGCTGGTTGAGCGCGGTAAATCAGTTTACACCAGCAGCTGTGCAGCGTGTCACGGAGCAAACGGTGAAGGCGGCGTCGGTAAAGCGATTGCTGGCAGCCCAATTGCGACGGGTGCAATGAAAGAGCACACAGCGCGTGTTGTAGACGGTGTGCCTGGCACAGCTATGCCGGCATTTGGTAGTCAGCTAAATGAGGTGGATCTTGCTGCTGTAATTACATATCAGCGCAACGCCTTTGGTAACAACATGGGTGACATGTTGCAGCCAGTTGACATTTACAAATTCAAGAAAGGTCAGTAGGGGGATTACACCATGGGTGCTCATCACGGACCTGCAAAAGGTTTAACTCGGTGGTTATTTACCACCAACCACAAAGACATCGGTACGATGTACTTGTGGTTCAGCTTTGCGATGTTCTTGCTTGGCGGTTCTTTCGCCATGATTATTCGCGCCGAGCTGTTTCAACCAGGCCTACAAATAGTTCAGCCTGAGTTTTTCAACCAAATGACGACCATGCATGGTCTCGTTATGGTTTTCGGTGCCATTATGCCGGCCTTCGTTGGCTTGGCTAACTGGATGATTCCGATGATGATTGGCGCGCCAGATATGGCTCTGCCACGGATGAACAACTGGTCGTTCTGGATTCTGCCACCAACATTCTTGTTGTTGGCATCTACCCTCCTGATGGAAGGTGGTGGTCCTAACTTCGGTTGGACGTTCTACGCGCCATTGTCTACAACGTATGCGCCACCAAGCGTGACCTTCTTTATATTCGCGGTTCACGCCATGGGTATATCGTCGATCATGGGTTCTATTAACATCATTGCTACAGTAGTGAACATGCGCGCGCCTGGCATGACCTACATGAAAATGCCAATGTTTGTATGGACTTGGTTGATCACTGCGTTCTTGTTAGTTGCTGTTATGCCAGTATTGGCGGGTGCAGTGACCATGATGTTGATGGATATTCACTTCGGCACTAGCTTCTTCAGCGCTGCCGGTGGTGGTGACCCAGTACTGTTCCAGCACGTGTTCTGGTTCTTTGGTCACCCAGAAGTTTACATCATCATTCTGCCAGCATTTGGCGTGGTGTCAGAGGTTATCCCAACCTTCTCACGCAAGCCTTTGTTCGGTTATGACTCAATGGTTTACGCAACTTCATCAATCGCCTTCTTGTCGTTCATCGTATGGGCTCACCATATGTACACGGTAGGTATGCCGATTGCTGGCGAACTGTTCTTTATGTACGCCACGATGTTAATTGCGGTGCCAACAGCGGCTAAGGTGTTCAACTGGATCACCACTATGTTCAAGGGCTCTATCACCCTTGAAACGCCGATGCTGTTTGCCATTGCCAAGGTGTTCTTGTTCACCGTAGGTGGTTTCTCTGGTCTGATGCTCGCTATTGCGCCTGCTGACTTCCAGTACCACGACAGCTACTTTGTTGTTGCCCACTTCCACTACACGATGGTTGCTGGTGCGATCTTCGCCCTGTCTTCTGCTGTGTACTACTGGATTCCAAAGTGGACCGGCAAAATGTACAACGAGACAATGGGTAAAGCGCATTTCTGGATCTCGTTCATTGGCTTTAACCTGACCTTCTTCCCGCAGCACTTTGTGGGTCTGGCAGGTATGCCGCGTCGTATCCCTGACTACAACCTGATGTTTGCTGACTTCAATATGATGTCATCCATCGGTGCGTTTATTTACGGTACTAGCCAGTTGTTGTTCTTGTTCAATATCGTTAGAACAATTACCCACGGCAAGCCGGTCAGCGATCCAAAAGTATGGGAAGGTGGTACTACTCTGGAGTGGACAGTGCCTACGCCTGCGCCATACCACACCTTTACGACTCCGCCAGAACTTAAGTAAGGGCTGGATGTAATTATGGCGACTCAGGCAGACAAAAATATCAAGAAGCTCAGCATTAAGTTGCTGGGCTTGGTAGTGATAATGTTTGCCTTCGCCATGTGGGTAATGCCCCCGCTTTACGATGCTTTGTGTGAAGCGTTGGGCATTAACGGTAAAACCGGTCAGCAGTACACAGTTGTAGATAGTCAAATCGATACAAGTCGAATTGTGAAAGTGCAGTTTGTTGCGCAAAACAATGAAATGATGCCGTGGGAGTTTGCGCCCAACACCAGTCAGGTTGAGGTTCACCCCGGTGAATCTAGCCAAGTCACCTATTACGCCAAGAACACGCAGAATAGGTATATGGTGTCACAGGCGATTCCCAGCATTGTTCCGTCCCGCGCTGCTGAGTATTTTCACAAAACAGAGTGTTTTTGTTTCAATCAGCAGCCATTGGCGGCGGGCAAAGACGCAGATTTGGCACTACAATTTATTATTGATCGTGACTTACCGGACGATATCCACGTAATTACCTTGTCGTATACGATTTTTGATGTAACCGAGATGGCGGCGAAACAGGATTCTGTTGCGGCATCATCGAAATAGAAAAGAGATTTTTCTCCCCCGAGAAAATGGAGATTTAACAATGGCGGGTCAAAGCAATACAGGGCACGAAACCTACTACGTGCCCGACAGTAGTAAGCTTGCTATCAGCGCATCGATTGGCATGACAGCTATCGTTTATGGTGCTGCCAGCGTCATTAACGATAGTAGTTACCGTGCAGGCGAAGAAACCAACTCCGGCTTTATTTTATGGGCTGGCTTACTTTGGTTTGCTGCTACTTTGTTTGTTTGGTTTAGCACGACAATTCGTGAAAACCGCGCGGGCATGAATAGCGCACAGCTAAAGCAATCCTATGTGATTGGTATGCAGTGGTTTATCTTTTCAGAAGTCATGTTCTTCGGAGCATTCTTTGGTGCCTTATTCTACATCCGTAACCTGTCAGCGCCTTGGCTTGCTGGTGAAGGTGCAGGTGCAATGAATACACTTTTATGGCCTGGTTTTGAATATTCTTGGCCATTGCTGGAAACACCACAGGACGCAATTGGTGGTGTGCAAGCACAAGCCGCAGCGGGACATTTGGCAAATAACGGCGAGTTCGTTGGTGCGGAGCACAGCTTGTCCTTCCCAGGTTTTGCAAACATTGCTCACTGGTTACCGCTCTACAACACAATAATTCTGTTGGCATCTAGCTTCACTTGCCACATTGCTCATATGGGCATTAAGCAGAATGACCGCAAGAAGTTTAATTTGTGGTTGTTTATCACTGTTGCTTTGGGCTGTATCTTCTTGTACTTGCAGTATATGGAGTACCACGAAGCCCTTTTTGAATACGGCATTCGTCTGAACAGCGGTGTTTACGGTACCACCTTCTTCATGCTGACTGGTTTCCACGGCTTCCACGTGGCGATGGGTACCTTCATGTTGCTGGTGCAGTGGCTGCGTTCTAAAACCAAAGGCCACTTCTCTGCAGAAGACCAATTTGGCTTTGAAGCTTCATCTTGGTACTGGCACTTTGTTGACGTGGTTTGGGTATTCTTGTTCTTGTTCGTTTACATTCTGTAAGCGCACACTACTAGCAGCTCAGTAAATTTGGCCGGTACATCTGTTTACTACGGTAAGCAGGTGATACCGGCCAAGTTCATTATTGAGTGCCTAGGGTGTTTGTAGAACGGCTTTACCGGAATCTAAATAGCGCTGGTCCCAAGGCGCCTTTGAACCAAGTTTTCCGGTGAAAACACCATAGAACAAGAAGCCCATCAGTAATGTGGCAATGATTAAGCGAACCTTTAGCGATTGCCATGTTCGCATAGTCGTACCACGGTCTTGCATTAAAAAGAACAGCCCGCTAAATAGGCTGATGACAAGTGCGATAAACAGCACAACTATGACAATCTTTAACCACATACCGGTAAGCCTCCTCTATTGTTTGCCGCAGTATACACAATAGGATTTCATAAATGGCCAGCCAGCGAACACGCTTTCAATGGCAGCTCGATTGGAAATCGGTGCTGGCAATCATTTTAATATTGCCGGTGTTGGTGAGTCTCGGGTGCTGGCAGTTGCGCCGCGCCGACGAAAAGCGCGTTCTGCTGGCTGATTTTGAAGAGCGCCGAATGCTGCCGGCGGTGAATATTGCAGAACTCGACGACTACCCCAATTATCGACCCGTATATGCAGAGGGCGAATATGATTCCGAGAAATACTGGTTACTCGATAACCGAATTTCTCACGGTCGATTCGGATATGAGATAATGGCGGTTTTTATCCTGAGCGACGGCAGTGAGCTGCTAGTTGATCGTGGTTGGATTGCGGGAGATGCCTCTCGCCGCACATTGCCAGAGGTTTCTATACCAAAAGGTCCCGTTAAGATTAGCGGAGAACTGTATCGAAGCGAAGAGAAGAACTTCAGCTTGGGTAGCGAGATACACACTGAGTGGCCACGTCGCCAGCAGTGGCTGGATATCGATGTCGCAAGACAGGATTTTGAAAACATGTTGCCGACCAGTTTGCGGCTTGAAGGCGGCAGTGTTGGTGCTTTACAGACTGAGCGATTGATAGTGAATGTTTCGCCAGCAAAGCATACCGGCTACGCCGTGCAGTGGTTTGCAATGGCGGTGGCCTTAGGCATTATTTTTATTTTTCTTAACACAAATCTGGCAGTGCTACTTAAGCGCGGCAAAGATGAAGAGAACAAAGAGCTATGACAACAACTGCAGATCCTAAGCGTGGCAAGCGTCTTCTTAGTTTGATATTGGGTATTCCTATCGTCGTTATTTTATTGTCCAGCGCAGTTTATTATCTGGCCAAGGAAAATATTATTAATTTCCGCACGGTTAATCGCGGCACCTTGATTCACCCTCCCGTGCAGCTTGGCGAACTACATCCGCAGCGTATTGATGGCGGCGAATTTTTGTTTAACCGCGCAGAATCGCGCTGGGTATTTATGGTAGTTGGTGGTCAGGATTGTGTTGATGCCTGTGAGCGCATGCTTTATTTAACGCGACAAACTCATACCGCGCTGGGTAAAAAAGTGGATCGCGTCGAGCGCATTTATCTTGCGGTTGATGGGCCTTTGTCACCGAACTTGCGCGATTTCATTGAGGCGGAACACAGTGATATGACGGTGTTGCATACAGACGGCACGCCATTTTTAAGCAAGTTAAAAAACCTTGAAATTAATCCATTTGATCCGCGTGCTTTCTATGTTGTCGATCCGATGGGTTGGGTAATGATGTATTACCGCGCAGGGGATACTGAGCAAGAAACCCTGACCACACTAGGCAAGGACGTCCTTAAAGATATGGGGCGCCTGATTAAGTAATCGGCGCGGGACAAGTAGCGAATACGGAATTTAACAATGGCTTTTTTTAATACGCCAGAGCAGCGCAAAGCAGGTTTTCGTCTGACATTTATCGCCTGCCTTGTCGCAGTGATTGTCTTGGGTATGGGCGTTTTTACGCGTTTAGCTGACGCGGGCTTGGGTTGCCCAGATTGGCCTACTTGCTATGGCCATGTTTTGTGGCCAAATGAAGATCATGAAGTTGCGCGCGCAAATGAGGCGTATCCAGACACACCTGTAGAGCACGATAAAACTTGGCCAGAGATGATACATCGCTATTTGGCATCTAGTTTGGGTTTGTTCACTATTGGGATTTTGGTTTTTTCACTGCGTAGTCGAGAGCCAAAGCAGCCGGTAAAACTGCCTATGTTTCTGCTGGGATTTATTATATTGCAGGGCATGTTTGGTATGTGGACGGTAACCTTAAAGTTGTGGCCCCAGGTAGTAACGGCTCATCTTTTAGGTGGGTTTACTACGCTTAGTTTGCTGTGGCTACTTACTCTGCGGCTTAATAATTTTCACTGGCAAATTCCCGCAATTGCCGAAGATAAATTAAAGGCTATCCGGCCCTTGGCGGTTATTGGTTTGCTGATTGTTGTAATCCAAATTGCTTTAGGTGGTTGGACTACGTCAAATTATGCCGATATCGCCTGCCCAGATTTCCCAACCTGTCAGGGTGCGTGGTTGCCGCCAATGAATTTTGCGGAAGGCTTTAATATTACCCAGCATATTGGCCCTAACTATTTGGGCGGTACGATGGATAATGCTGCGCGGGTGGCTATTCATTTTAGCCATCGGGTAGGCGCTATTGTGACAGCGGCTTACCTAATATTTTTAGCTATAAAATTATGCGGCTTGAGTTTGGCGGCGGCGAAGAAACTTGCTGTCGCAATTGTTGTTGTGCTTACAGCGCAGATCAGTTTGGGCATTAGTAATGTAGTGTTTCATTTTCCGATCGACGTTGCCGTCGCACATAATTTGGTCGGTGCCCTATTACTCCTTACTCAGGTCACGACGACTTATTTTGTTTATACAGCGGCGGTAAACCGCGGGGGAATTCGAGTATGACGCAGCCAAAGGTCGAGTCAGCAAACTGGCGAGATTATTACGAACTGTGTAAGCCCAATGTCGTACTCTTGATGTTGCTAACCTCCGTGATTGGCATGTTTATGTCGGTACCGGGCATGGTGCCTTGGGAGCCTCTGGTATACGGAAACCTTGGCATTGCACTGTGTGCGGGCGCGGCGGCGGCGGTAAATCATTTGGTAGACAGCCGTATCGATTTAGTTATGGCTCGTACTCACAATCGTCCTATTGCTCAGGGTCGAGTAAAAACCCGAGATGCTGCAATTTTTGCGGCGATTATCGGTGGTTTAGGTATGGCGGTTTTGCTTATTAAAGTAAATGCCTTAACCGCGTGGTTGACCTTGGCTTCACTACTCGGATATGCCGTTGTATACACTCTCTTTCTCAAACGTGCGACGCCACAGAATATTGTGATTGGCGGCATCGCTGGCGCAGCGCCACCACTATTAGGTTGGACGGCGGTAACTAATCAGGTAGACGGCCACGCACTATTACTGGTGTTGATAATTTTCATCTGGACGCCACCGCATTTTTGGGCGCTGGCTATTCATCGTCGCGATGATTACGCCAAGGTCGAAATTCCGATGTTGCCTGTTACCCACGGCATTGGTTACACCAAATTACATACCCTGCTTTATACAATCTTGCTATGTGTTGTTACCCTGTTGCCTTTCGCCACGGGTATGAGTGGATCGTTGTATTTACTCGGCGCAGTGTGTTTGGGAGCTGGGTTCTTGTACTGGGCGATTGTGTTAATGCGCGGAAATGATCCAAAGGCGCCTATGGCAACGTTTAAGTATTCCATTATTTATTTGATGGCTTTATTTATGATCATGCTATTGGATCATTATTTATTGCCGGCGATGACTATTTTTGAGGTTGAATACTGATGTCTGAAGAGAAGCAGTTAAGTCCGACCGCGAAGCGTGATCGCGGTATTCGTTTAACGGTGTTGGCCATTGTTTCAATAGCCATAATATTGGTGGGTGGATTCTTTTATGCCTTCACCCGCGCACGGGTTATGACAACGGAAGAGCTCAAATCCCAGGGTGCGTATTTATATGAGAACCCGCGCCTACTGCCTAATTTCGCTTTGGAAAATGATCGTGGTGAGCGTATCACGCCGACCACTTTTCAGGGGCAGTGGAGTGTTGTGTTTTTTGGGTTTACCTATTGCCCAGATGTTTGCCCCACTACCTTGGCGCAGTTAAAGGCTTTTTATCTAGAGTTAGATCCAGAGGTACAGGCCGACACGCAAATTTGGTTGGCGAGTGTAGACCCCGCCCGCGATACCCCTGAGCAGCTGCATAGTTATTTGGATTTTTTCCATCCCGCATTTCGCGGAATTACCGGCGATTTTTTAGAGATTCACCGCTTCGCAACGTCGCTGAATATTCCGTTCACCAAGGTGCCCGGTGGTGGCAGTAATTACCTTGTAGAGCACAGCGCCAATGTTGCTTTGATTAATCCAAAAGGGCATTCCGTTGGCTTTTTTAAGGCACCCTTAGAAATTAGTAAGATGAAGCGCGCGTATTTATCTATTCGGGAATATTATTAAGTCTCGGCTTAGTTGCGGCGGCGCCGATAGCTTGGCGCCAACTGCCCCAATACAAATAAACCGCCAGCGCCGAGCACTATGCTTGGCCCAGCGGGTGTATCCCAATACCACGCCCCCGCCAAGCCGCTGATAACGGCAATTGCCCCGCACAACATCGCCAGCGCGGCAGCCTGCTCTGGGCTACGGGCAAAACGCCCCGCCGCCGAGGCTGGGATGATTAGCATGGCGGTGATCAGCAAAACCCCTACTATCTTCATGGCAACGGCAACTGTTGCAGCGACCATCAACATTAGCAATAAGCGTAGACGTTTTACCGGCAGGCCTTCTATTTCGGCCAGTTCCGCGTGGGCGGTAATGGCAACAAGCGCGGGCCAGTAGCGTATTAACAGTGCGATTACCAAAGCACAAATGATGCTTAGACTGATTAAATCGTCGCGGACAATAGCTAATAAGTCTCCAAATAGAAAAGCGTTTAAATCTAATTGCTGCCCATCTAAAAACGATAGGCAGACTAGTCCGAGGGCGAGGCTGCTGTGAGACAAAATGCCAAGCAGGCTATCTAAGGCAATGTCTCGCCACCACTGCAGAGCAAATAATATGCTGGCAATGAGCAGGCAGGTGATTAAGACGCTGTACTGTAAATTTACTTGCAGCGCGAGGCCGAGCGCGAGACCTAGCAGCGCCGAGTGGGCTAAGGTGTCACCGTAATAGGCCATGCGTTGCCACGTAACTAATGCGCCGAGTGGGCCGCACAAAACGGCCAGTAGCAGGCCCGCGAATAATGCGTTTAATAAGATGTCAGTCATGGTGATGGTGCTCGCACACCACATCGCCGTGGATGTCGTGTTGGTGGTCGTGGTCGTGTTGATAAAGCGCGACAGCTTCGGCGTGGCGGCGGCCAAAAAGTGATAAATAAGCGGGATCGTTGCTTACATGTTCTGGGTGGCCGTGGCAGCAAATATGCTGGTTGAGGCAAATAACGGTGTCGGTTTGCGCCATTACCCAGTGCAGATCGTGTGACACCATCAGCACCGCGCAGCCCAATGAGTCGCGCAGTTGGTTTATTAATTCATAGAGTTCAGTTTGGCCGTTGATATCGACCCCCTGGGCGGGTTCGTCCAGCACTAATAAATCTGGCTCACTCAGCAAGGCGCGGCTCAGCAGTACGCGCTGGGTTTCACCCCCGGAAATATCGTGTAGTGGCCGCTTGCGTAAGTGGCTGATGCCGGTGCGTTCGAGTGCGGTATCGATATTGCGGGTATTTGCCATTGCCAAAAACCGCTCTACGCTCAGTGGCATAAGGGGATTGAGTGAAAGGCGTTGCGGCATATAGCCGATGCGCAGATTTGCCTGCCTGAATACGGTGCCGCTATCTGGTTTGACGAGGCCTAAAGCAATTTTGACCAGCGTGCTTTTTCCAGCGCCATTGGGGCCAATTATGGTCATGATTTGGCGGGCCGAGAGACTGAGGCTCACATCGTCTAGCAGGCTTTGCTGGTGATGTTTTAGCGATATTTGGTTTAGCGCAAGTAGTGGCGAATTATTCATTGTCGCTCAACTCCTGACAGTTCGCGCAGCAACCAACGACTTCCACGCAGGGGGCTTCAACAGCGAAGCCGTGTTGAGTGGCCGCGGCGTTAATCGCGCTATTAATAACGTCTGTATCTAGTTCTATTGCATTGCGACATTGGCGGCAGATTAAAAAGTGGCCCTGATGGTGATGGTTTGGATTCTTGCAGCCAACAAAGGCGTTCAATGAAGCAATGCGGTGAACGAGACCGTTTTCCAGCAAGAAATCGAGGGCGCGGTAGACAGTCGGTGGTGCGGGACGGCGATCGCTATCTTTCGCAATCTCTTCGAGAATGGTATAAGCCCCTACCGGTTGGTGGTTTGCCCACACACAGGCCAAAACTTGCTCGCGAATGCGGGTAAATTTTACTTGGCGACGTTGGCATAACTCCCTTGCGCGGGCCAAGGCGTCATCGATGCAATGCTGATGATTATGCTGTTGGAGTATATTGTGCATCGAGTTCCAATTCGCTTCGGAATAAAATGTTATAATATTGCATTAGTGTGGTGTTAAACAATGGGGAAGATCAGTTGAAAGCAGTAGTTTGGGGTGTATTAACGGCTTGGATGCTCAGCAATATCGCGTGGGCAGACAGCAGCAAGCCCGTTGTGCTGTCCAGTATTATGCCGCTGCAATTAATCGTTCAAGATGTCGGTGGTGATGCGATTACAGCAGAGCTGCTCGCGCCAGCCACTGTGTCTCCCCACGATTTTCAGCTGCGCCCCTCAGACGCTCAGCGCGTCCACTCCGCCGATTTGGTGGTTTGGGTTGGGCCTGTTATGGAAACCTATTTAGAAAAACTACTGCGTAAACAAGACAATGCGGTAGCCCTATACCCTGATCTAAAGCATGACGAAGATCCTCATTTATGGATGGATGCTGAAGAGGTTCAAAGCATAGCGCGGCGCGTGGCGCGGCTTTTGTCAGACCGCCTTCCCTCTCGTGGCGCCTATTTCCACGCCAATGCCGCGCGATTTAGCACTGAATTTCGGCAATACGATAAGCAATTGCGGGAGGAAATAGATCGCCGCGAAGTGCTGCCCTATTTATTGCTACACGATGGTTTTAGCCGTTTTGAGCGCCACTATGGTCTTCCGGCGGGTGAGATGGTGATATCTGGCTCAGATCGCCTGCCAGGTGCAAGGCATATCGTTGAACTGCGTAAACGCTTGCAGGCCGGTGAGTTTGCTTGCGTGTTTCGCGAGCCGCAATATGCGCCAGCAATGCTGAAGGCATTAACCGTAGGTCTTGAAATACCGGTAATTGAAATAGACCCCTTGGGCGCGAAAATACTCGCTGGGGGCAAAGAAGGCGGTGCTGACGGGTTTCTGGAATTATACCGTCAGCTCGGGCAGGCATTTCTGGCCTGTTTTGATCATTAGCAGCCAGTAAAGACGCGTCATAAGCGGTTAGCGCTTAGTCGTCTATACGTGGTGTCATCGCACTACTGATTTTGTCGTCTAGCTCTAAATTCAAGCTGGCGGCAACAACATCCAAGTTTTTCTCAAGAAAGCGCGCTGCTGAGTTTTCGCTAGTGTACTCGACGGCGGGTTCTAGTGGCTTGCTGTCGTTAGTCTGGTTGTAGGCTAAGACCATCGGCTCAGTAACTGCGACATTGGGTTCTGCGGCAATTGCTGTGGCACTGGCAACCAAGATAAGGGCTGCGCTGATAGTTTTGTTCATGTGACTTACTCCTCTCAATATGGGCATGTTTGGCCCTCTACAAGATAAAAGGTTACCTTGTGTTACGTAAGGTAACACAACAAAGAAAGAAGTCTGCTTAAATTTTGTTAATTTCCCGTTAATGTGGCAAATTGCCAAGTAATCACGTTACTAATAATGTGAAAATCGGTAACACGGAGGCGATTTTCGACAGATTAATGATGCTGGTACGGGTCGTGGTACACTGCCGTTTCCCAATTATTGACGTGCCAATTCACCCCCATGACAGCAATAAAGCCCCTAGTTTTAGTAGATGGTTCCTCATATTTGTACCGTGCCTTTCACGCTCTGCCGCCGCTAAACAATTCAAAGGGGCAGCCTACTGGCGCAATTAAAGGCGTTATTAATATGTTGCGCCGTTTAAAAAAGGACTATCCCGGTAGTCCAATTGCAGTGGTTTTTGACGCCAAGGGAAAAACCTTTCGCGACGATATGTACCCGCAATACAAGGCGCAGCGCCCGCCTATGCCTGATGATCTGCGCAGTCAAATTCAGCCTATAAACGACATTGTCGACGCAATGGGCTTACCGCGATTGGTTATTGAGGGTGTTGAGGCTGACGATGTAATTGGTACCTTGGCGGCTCAGGCGGGTAAGGAGCGCCCAGTGTTGGTGTCCACCGGTGATAAGGATATGGCTCAGTTAGTGAATGAGCATGTAACCTTGGTTAATACCATGACCGATACCGTGATGGATATCGCGGGTGTAAATGAAAAGTTTGGTATTCCGCCGGAGTTAATTATCGACTTTTTGGCGCTGATGGGCGACAAAGTAGACAATATCCCCGGTGTTGCCGGTGTTGGTGAGAAAACAGCGCTTGCCCTGTTGCAGGCCTTGGGTGGCTTAGATGACATCTATAAAAATCTCGACAAGGTGCCAGACTTACCGATACGTGGTGCCAAAGGAATAGCTAAGAAGCTCGCAGACAGTCATGAGCAGGCCATGCTGTCGTATACCTTAGCGACCATTAAATGCGATGTGGCCTTAGATGTCTCGGTAGCGGATTTGCTACCGACGGAACCTGATAATGCACGTTTATTGAGTCTGTTTACCGAACTTGAATTTAAAAGCTGGATTGAGGAGTTAAGTCGGGCAGATCGCGCAGAGTCCTTGGCTCAGGATGCCCCCTCAGCGCAAGATGGCAGCGTGGCCAGCGGCATTGAAGGTGCCGCTCTGCCCTTTTCCGGCGAGGCAGATTATCAGTTGATTCTTAGCCAAGCCCAGTTCGACGAGTGGCTAAAAAAGCTGCAAGCCGCGCCGCTTTTCGCCTTTGACACCGAAACGACCAGTTTAAATTATATGGAGGCGCGGGTTGTCGGGGTGTCTTTTGCGGTGCAGGCTGGCCAAGCCGCTTACCTGCCTTTTGGCCACGATTATTTGGACGCACCCGATCAGCTCGATGAGGCTGCGGTACTGGCTGCCCTCAAGCCGATTCTCGAAGACGCTAATAAGCGCAAGCTGGGCCAAAATTTAAAATATGACGCCAATGTGCTCGCAAATCACGGGATTACCTTGCGCGGCATTGCCGAAGACACCATGTTGCAGTCCTATGTTTTGGACTCCGTGGGCAGTCGCCACGACATGGATTCATTGGCGTTAAAGTATTTAGATCACACGACGATTCACTTCGAAGATATCGCCGGTAAAGGTGCAAAGCAGATAACGTTTAATCAGATTGCCTTGGAGCAAGCTGGGCCCTATGCCGCAGAAGATGCTGATATCACCCTCCGCCTACATCAGGCCATGTCGCCGCAACTAGAGGCGAGTTCGGTGCTGATGTCAGTTTATCGCGACATCGAATTGCCTTTGGTGCCGGTTCTATCTCGAATCGAGCGCAACGGCGCGCTGGTGAGTCGCGACCTGTTGAAGGTACAGAGCCATGAGCTGGGTTTAAAAATGCAGGCCCTAGAAAGCGAGGCCTATGAACTGGCTGGCGGTGAGTTTAATTTGGCGTCGCCAAAGCAGCTGGGCGAAATTTTGTTTGAGCGTTTGCAGATCCCCGTTATTAAAAAGACCCCAAAGGGCGCGCCGTCCACCGCCGAAGAAGTGTTGGTAGAGTTGGCACATGACTACCCTTTGCCCAAGGTGATTCTTGAGCATCGCGGCATGGCAAAGCTCAAATCCACCTACACCGACAAATTGCCGCTGCTGATTGCGCCGGCTACAGGTCGCATACACACGTCTTATCATCAGGCCGTTGCCGCTACCGGACGTTTGTCGTCCTCCGATCCAAATTTACAGAATATCCCTATACGCAGCGCCGAGGGGCGGCGGATTCGTCAGGCGTTTATCGCGCCGGCGGATCATGTGATTATGGCGGCGGATTATTCTCAAATTGAGCTGCGCATTATGGCGCATTTGTCGGGAGATCGCGGCTTGATTGATGCATTTGCCGCGGGAGAAGACATTCACAAGGCTACCGCCGCAGAGGTATTTGGGGTTGCCTTAGATCAAGTGAGTGACGATCAGCGCCGTAACGCGAAAGCCATTAATTTCGGCTTAATTTATGGCATGTCGGCTTTTGGTCTTGCGCGGCAGCTACATATTGGTCGCAAAGAGGCGCAGGAATACATCGATCTGTATTTTGAGCGTTACCCCGGTGTGCTGCGTTATATGGACGAAACCCGTATGTTGGCGTCGGAAAAGGGCTATGTAGAAACCTTGTTCGGCCGACGTTTATACCTGCCCGAAATTAATGCCAGTAACGGTATGCGCCGGCAGGCGGCGGAGCGCACGGCGATTAATGCGCCGATGCAGGGTAGCGCGGCAGATATTATAAAACGTGCGATGATTTCAGTAGACCGCTACCTCAGCGACAGCGGAGTTGACGCAAAAATGATCATGCAGGTGCATGATGAATTGGTCTTAGAGGTAGCTCCCGCAGCATTGGATACAGTGAAGAAGGACGTTGTGGTGTTAATGATGGCCGCTGCGGATTTGTCCGTGCCACTAGAAGTGGGGGTAGGCGTCGGCGCAAATTGGGATGAGGCGCACTGATTTGCATAATCGCAAATCTGCGTCTACTTTTAATAGGCTGTTGCTCTTAAATGTATGTAACAGCCCCGCGTTAGGAGACTTGTCTCCCCCTGACTCCTGAGGAGTAGGATTGCCCGGTGAGTTCAGCGCGCCGGGCCTTTTTACGTGTGCGGTATTCTTAGCTATCGGCTGCTGGTTCATCCTCGCCAGCGCTATCTATTTCATCAAATGCCCGCGTATCTAACCATTGGTCTAGTTGCGTGCGTAGGGCTTGCAGGCCGTCGCCGTTATGGGCAGAAAATAATTGCACACTGATTAAATCGCCATATTCGGCCAGCTCTCTGCGCACTGACAGCAGGGTTGCCTGTGCCGGTCCGCGTTTTAGCTTGTCGGACTTGGTGAGCAAAATATGCATGGGCATGGCACTTTTGGTCGCCCAGCCCACCATTTGCCGGTCGAAATCGGTTAATGGATGGCGAATATCCATCATCAGCACCATGCCGCGCAGCGATTCGCGTTTTTGCAAATAAGCTTCTAGATTGCGTTGCCACTCGTTCTTTACCGCTAGGGGGACTTTGGCAAAGCCGTAACCCGGTAGGTCGACGAGTCTTTGCCTGCCGGTTTCATCTAGGACGAAAAAATTTAATAATTGCGTTCGCCCAGGCGTCTTACTGGTTTTAGCCAGCTTTTTGTTCTCGGTTAGGCGATTGATTGCACTGGATTTCCCCGCATTTGAGCGGCCGGCAAAGGCCACCTCTGCACCGGAGTCGTCTGGGCAGTGCATAAGGCCTGGTGAGCTTTTTAGATAGCTGGCGCGGCGGTAGTTAAGGGCGGGTGAAGAATCCATAATTTGTCCGAGAAAATTGCTAATGCAGGGGCATATTAGGGCAATAATTGGCCCCCATGCCGACTAGTTGTGTATAATGCCGCAGTTTTTGTGCGGGGTCACTTTAGCTGCTGAAAAGCCCCCTGCTTTCTGAAAAGCGGTGTTTGCTTATTGGAACTTGGAGACGTAGATCATGTGTAAATGGTTAGTAGCGGCACTGTTTTTGGCATCTAGCGTGTTTGCAGTTGCCGCCGAGCAGGCGATTGTAGATCGTTATCAGGCATCCTGCTATGCCTGCCACGGATTTGGTGCGAACGGTGCGCCAAAAACGGGTGTTGCGGCAGATTGGGCGCCGCGCATGGAAAAAGGCATGGAAACCCTAGTGAAGCACGCTGATGAAGGCTTTAATACAATGCCGCCAAAAGGCTTGTGCTTTGATTGTAGCGCTGACGAATTTAAAGCATTGATTGAGTACATGGCGACGCCAAAATCTTAAGCAGTGCGTGACAGAATTATCTTGATTAAAGAGTGTGTGACAATGAATAAACCACTACTAGTAATGATTGCCTCATTAATGTTTGCCGGATCTGCTGCGGCATTAGAAGGCAATGCCTCTGCCGGTAAGGCGAAGGCAGCTCCCTGTGCAGCCTGTCACGGTGCTGACGGTAATAGCGCAGCGCCAACCTTCCCTAAATTAGCGGGACAGGGCGAGCGCTATTTGGCCAAGCAAATTCATGACATTAAATCTGGTGAGCGCCCTGTGCCAATGATGGCGGGACAGACAGACAATTTGTCAGACCAAGATATTGCTGATATTGCCGCGTTTTACGCGAGCAAAGCTAGCAGCACTGGCCAGACCGATCCGGCATTGTTAGAAAAAGGCGCCGCTATTTACCGTGGCGGTATTGCTGATCGCAGCGTACCAGCTTGCGCAGCATGTCACTCGCCCACTGGCCATGGTATGGCGGCGGCTGGCTTCCCTGCATTGAGTGGTCAGCATGCTGATTACACTATTGCCCAGTTAAAGGCCTTCCGCGCTGCAGCAGATGGTCGTGAGGGACGTGCAAATGATGGCGATACGCAAATTATGCGCTCTATTGCCTTTAAAATGAGTGATTCTGAAATTGAAGCGGTAGCAAGCTTCATTCAAGGTTTGCACCAGTAAGGGCAAACAGATAAAAAAGGCGGCTTAGGCCGCTTTTTTTATTGCTGTAAGATGGCAGTATGTCGGAATCATTGAGTTTTAATATGGTCTCAGACAACTTATAACAATTTTATGTATATTACATTGCCATTCGCTAGGGTGTGATTGGTAAGACGTTTTTAAATGAGGGGGCTTCATGTTTAAGAAAATGTTCTCACTGGCGACGGTATTCAGCTTTTTGTTATTGGTATCTGCCTGCAGCGACGGCGCAGAGCCAGCGGCAGCCAAAGTTACACCACCAGTGGCAAATGCCACCCAAAGCCAAGCGCAACCGACGGATGCTGGCGACAAAGGCGAGCGCTTTATTCGTATTGCCCAGCCGGTAAGAACCAGTAATCCAGATAAAATCGAAGTGGTAGAAGTGTTTTGGTATGGCTGCAGTCACTGCTTCCATTTTGACCCCATGATAGAAGCATGGAAGAAGCAATTACCTGCAGATGTTGATTTTCATCGCTCCCCTGCCATGT
The DNA here is from genome assembly GCF_002915595.1 of Zhongshania marina. GTDB lineage: Bacteria > Pseudomonadota > Gammaproteobacteria > Pseudomonadales > Spongiibacteraceae > Spongiibacter > Spongiibacter marinus_B. The sequence goes on along the minus strand of NZ_PQGG01000031.1, from coordinate 72,439 downwards.
GGAATGACTTGATGGTGGTACACGCCAAGGCCTATTACGCAGCGTTGACTTTAGGTGTATTGGATAAAGTGCATGAACCTATTTTTAATGCCATCAATGTTGATCGCAATATGCTGAAGGACGCAGATGCACTGGCGAAATTGTTTACCGAGCATGCTGGGGTTGATGCGGATACTTTCCGTAAAACCTTTGATTCTTTTGGTGTGAATAGCCAAGTTAAGCAGGCCGATGCGCGGGCCCGTTCTTATGGTATTGCGGGTACGCCGGAATTGATCGTCAATGGTAAGTACCGTATTACTGGCCGTTCTGCCGGTGGTCGTGCGGAAATGCTAAAAGTTGCTGAGGAATTGATCGCTAAAGAGCGTGCAGCAAAATAAGTTCTTAGTTTGGGCGGGCGATTTGGAATTTGGTCGCCCTCCTCTTAGAAGGCTATTCTGCTTGGGTTTTGATTTTTCGCAGAATATGAAGCATTAAAAAAAGACCGTTTAGCACATTGTGCTAAGCGGTCTTTTTTTTGAAAAACTAAGGATTACTTGGCGGGGAGTCGCTGCTAGTTTCGGTATTAAGGCTCGCCAAAACCTCGGTCGCCAAGGCTTCGTTGCTGGTGACAAGAGAGGCCTGGGCAAACTCTCGTTGGCAGAATGCTAAACGCTTTGCCGGTGACGGCTTGTGTATGCCCTTGGCGGCAAGACGGTCGATCTCTTTTTCCACCGTGCGGCAACGCGCGGCGAGTCCCGCATCGTTCGCGATCTGAATATTCAGCCCTGGGCGGGCATTCAGTTCTAGCATGAGTGGGCCGCGATCCTTGTCTAGCACCATATCCACCCCCAAGTAACCTAAGCCTGTCAGCTCATAGCAACGGGTCGCTAATGACATAAACCCGTCCCAGAACGGCAGTTGAACACCGCGCACGGGGTTGGTGGTGTCAGGGTGGCTATTAATAAACTTGTTTAGCCAAGTGCCGTCTAGGGTGATACCTGTGGCTAAGTCGACGCCGACACCGATAGCCCCCTGATGCAGGTTTGCTTTTCCCCCTGATTGCCGCGTTGGCAGGCGCAGCATGGCAAGTAGTGGGTAGCCCTTTAATACAATAATGCGGATATCAGGGACACCCTCATAGCTGATTGCGCTGAAGATTGGGTCGGGTGTCACACGGTACTCAATCAGTGCGCGGTCACGGTGGCCACCTAAGGAGTAAATTCCAGACAATATGCCAGACAGGTGGAATTCTATATCTTCTTTGCTGAGCAGGCGGCCAGAGGTTGTGCGGTAATAACCTTCAAACTGATCGGCAATAACAATAATGCCATCGCCACCTGCGCCCTGTGCGGGCTTAATTACAAAGTCGCGGTGGTCTTTGACGATCTCGGAGAGGCTGCTGATTTGTTTGTCGGATTCAATAATTCCATACATAGGCGGTACGTGAATACCGGCTTCTACGGCGCGCTCTTTGGTTTTAATTTTGTCGTCGACTAAGGGGTACAAATGGCGCTGGTTATAGCGCAATACAAAATCTGCATTGCGCTGGTTAATACCCATCACCCCTTTTTTACGCAGTTCTTTCCACGTGCTGAATAAGGACATGTTATTTGCCTTTAATCATGGCGTTAAAGCGGAATAGTTCAGTTAGGCGATAGCCTCGATAATGGCCTAGTGCCAGCATCATCGACATAAACACCAGCAACATGCCTGGGAACGTGAACACAAAATAGGCCCAGGGCTCGTAGGTCATCATTAAGTGTGACAACGTCGCAGCGATAAGGGTGCCGATGCCCACTTTACCGGCGTGAACTCCGCCGCGCTCTTCCCAAACAATCGACATACGCTCAATCGACATGGTCAAAATAACCATTGGGAACAGAGCAATAGAGAGGCCGCGATCTAATCCTAAGCGGTGACCAAGTACGCTGATGAGCGCCATGATAATGACCACGAAGGTAAGCACCACAGAAAGCCGCGATAGCAATTGTAAGTGCAGATGTTCGAGGTAGGATCGCAGCGACAAGCCGAGTGCGGTAATGAAGGTAAATAGAATGACACCCCAGAAAACTTGAGTTTCTCTAAAGGCGAGGCCAATCAATACCGGTGTAAATGTACCCAGCGTTTCTAAGCCGATGACATTGCGCAGCAGTAAAATAAGCATGACGCCAATCGGAATCATGAGAATGATTTCGAAGGTTTGCTGGGACTGAAGCGGCAGGTCATACAGCGACAATGCCCATAGTTTATTCTCTTTGCGCTCGGCAATAGACTGCGCGAGCATAATGGAATTCATAGTTCTTTGATTGGCGGTAACTTCGATTTTTAGATTGCGACCGCCCTCAACAGCGGCCATTGGTTCGTCACCCGTCCACCAAACAACGCGATCATTAGGTAGGCCCTGGGCGCCGGTTTCAGGATTGAAATACAGCCAGCGTTTGCCGTTGTAACTGCGCATCCATAATTCCGACACCTGAGCAACGCTGCTAACCAAGCGCAGGGTGTGTACTCGTTCAACGGGAATATGTGCGGAGGACAGCAGTAGCTCAAGAACGCGGGATTTATTGTCCTGTGTGTAGTCATTACCCAGCAGCAAGCGGGAATTGTCGTTGCTGGGTTCGTTAATGAGCTTAATGGCTTCGCGGATAAAGGTTTCGATGTCAGCAGATTGCTCGCGAATCGGCTTGAGCAGTGCTTCTACCGCGACTTTCTCGACGCCGATAAGCTCAGGGCTTTCGCTAAACTGTGGCCCAGGCTCAGACTCTGAGAAGCGCGAATTACTGCGCTTGGTAAGCATTAATCGATAAAACAGTTGTTGGTTGCCCTCGGCGCGTCGCGCAGACCAGACCGCTTGGCGATTGTCGCCAACAACATCGGTATTCACGCCGTAACTTTTAGAAATAAAACTTTCGTTCAGGGTGATGAATTTGCTCCACACCGGCGGCAGATACATTTGTACCTTGACGGGACTATTGTCGCGGGCAGTAAAGCTGAGCTTGGCGTCGATAACCCACACCGGCTCAGTTGTTTCAGAGGATACGGGAATATTGAGAACAAAAATCTGCCATGCGGTGCTGGCGACACCAATAAGTAATAGTGCCAGCGCCAGTACCCTGACATGCAGTTTTACGCCCTTCATTCTTTTTGCTCCTCGGAGTTATCTTGTTTGGCGCAGAGCGTTTTGTCCTGCAGATATTTTTTACTGGGGTCGACTAAGGCATTAAATGCCGTTAGTGGCTCCGAACCAACCAGCATGGGCTTGGAAAACTGTCTGCGGTCGGCCAAATTCACTTCTACTTTATGAGATTCACCGCCAACACAAAGGGTGAGCTCTAGCACGGGACGGCGGCTGTAGTCCTTTTCGTCTTCATCGTAATCAGATGCGCGGCGCTTTATACGAATATGTTTGCTAAGCGGCAGGCTCACCGATTTAAGGGTGTCGTCGGGCAATACTAAATCGAAGTGCACAATGTCATCAGCACCGTCTTTGCCCTTTTCTACCTGTGAGTTTATCGCATTGATAGAGGCACTTTCTGCGCCGGTATCAATTTTCGCTTTGTAGCGAACACCTAGTTCTTCGATATAAACGTATTCGCTTAAGCCAAATATTTTATGAGAGCCTTCATCGGCGTAACTAGCTGTGGTGAATAAAAGCGTATTAGTTAGTAGTAGCGTAAAGAAAACAAATCGCACGGTCTCTCCTTTTCATCTTATTGTGCCCCCAAGTGCCTATATAGAATAGATCAGGCCGGCTAGTGTTAGCCAGTGCAGTATAGCTGCAGAGCATTAAATATGTCTGAGTGGGCTTAGTCTCTTATTTCCTGAAAAAGTGCGAGGGTAATATTTCGGCTTTCTTTATGGTCGACAATCGGCTGTGGATAGCTAGCTGTGGCGGGTACTTGGTGTAGTTGCTTTCCCTGTAGGCCTTTTAGCTCAGGTACAAAGCGCAAAATGAATTGACCCTGAGGGTCAAAACGCTGACCTTGGGTGGTGGGATTAAAAATTCGAAAATACGGTGCGGCATCGGTGCCGGTAGAGGCGGCCCACTGCCAGCCACCGTTGTTTGAGGCGAAATCGGCATCGATGAGGTGTTCTAGAAAGTGCCGCTCGCCCCAGCGCCAGTCGATGTGTAGATCTTTGCAGAGAAAAGATGCGGTGATCATTCGCAGTCGATTGTGCATCCAGCCGGTTTCTTTAAGCTGGCGCATTGCCGCGTCAACTATGGGGTAGCCGGTTTGTCCTTCACACCAAGCCTCAAATAGCGCGGGCTTATTGGGCCACGGAATCGCGTCGGTGTAGCTTTGAAAAGCTCGCCCTTTTACGACTCGGGGAAAATGAAAGGCAACGTGGCGGTAAAATTCTCGCCACAGCAGCTCGTTTAGCCATGTTCCAGCATCGCTTTTGGCATCCCATATGTCTTCACCGCATTCCTGTTGCAGGCGCGCCAAGCATTGGCGCGGGCTGAGTAAGCCTAGCGCCAAGGCTGCAGAAAGCCGAGAGGTGCCATTTAGGGCGGGAAAGTCACGGTGTTTTTGATAATCGCCGGCTCGCTCGGCACAAAACTGCCGTAGCTGCTGTAACACGCCCTCCTCATCTGCTGGCCATGCGCTGGAATCCTTCTCTTCGCCAAAGATCGGGCATGGTGTAACGGCACTGATTGCGCCGGGCGCTTTAACGGTCGGTCGACGCATTACCCTGGGAAACTGCGCGGCGAGTAGGTCGCGGCAGCGTCGAGAAAAGGGCGTGAAGACTTTATAGGGTGTGCCGTCAGATTTGCTCAGGGTGAGTGGGCTGATCAAACTATCGTCAATAAGGTGCAGAGCTATGTCTAATTGCTTGGCGCAGCGCTCATCGCGATTAATTTCATCGACTAGCCACTCGCGGTGTGCGTAGACGGCGCTTATCTCGTGTTCGCGGCAATAATGCTGCAAATGACGGGGCGCGTGTTTAAAGTGTTCTGCATCGATGATGTCTAGTGGAATACCAAGGCTGGATAGCTGGCGCTGCAAATCATCTAAGGCGCGCCGTAAAAATTGGCGCCTAATTGGCGCAATGCCGTGCTCGTCCAGTTGCTGCGGACATAATAAATAGACGGCGCGCACAGATGCGTGGTTTTTGCTGGCACTACAAAGTGCGGGATGATCGAGGCTGCGCAGGTCATTGCGAAACCAAATAAGTCCAGTCATTGCTTATAAACCGATACGCAGTTTTAGGTCGCGTGGGTAAGGGGAAAAGTAGTATTGGTCTAGCAAGTAATCGACCTGATATTTCTTTAAAAACATGCTGAGCATTTCTAGCGGAACCAAAAGGGGCAGCATGCCAGCGGCGTATTCTTTGATCACATCGCTGAGTTGAGCTTTGTCGGTAGAATCCAAATGGTCTTTGAAGAATCCTTGAATGTGCATCAGCGTATTGGTGTGGTTTTTAATGGTGGCGGGTTGCCGAATGGCTTGCATAAACTTTTGAATATAGCGGTCGGCCATATCATTCAGATCGCCAGACTCAGCAACTATGGGGCCTAGTTCGCGGTAAAGCGGCTGATTGTGCGCGAGCAGTAAAAACTTGTGACGACGGTGGAAGTCTTGCAAGCGCTTGGCGCTAAGCCCTTCGGCCATCATCGCTTGCCAGCGAGAATAGGCCACTACGCGCAGCACAAAATTTTCACGTAAATGCACGTCATTTAGGCGGCCATTTTCCTCTACCGGCAGTAAAGGTTGAGCATCCATTAATTGCTTGGCAAATAGCCCGACACCGATTTTGCCGAGCCCCGTGCCCTCTTCCGAATACACTGGAACCCTTTCCATGCCACAGCTAGGTGATTTTGCACAGAGAATATAGCCGCTGATGTAGTCGAGGCTTGCCGCTGTGTCGCGGGCGAACACCTTCATTTTTTCCGTCACATCTAGACTGGTATCGGCGCTGCCTAGCAAGCGTGGATTCTCGGCGTCGCCGACTAAGCGGATCGTAGGTCTTGGTACGCCCATGCCAATCGCTTGTTCGGGGCAAATTTTCACAAAGTCGAAGTGCCGCGATAATTCTTCAGAGGCAAATGGAAGGCGCTTATGGCCACCATCGTAGCGCACTTGATCGCCCAGCAGGCAGGCGCTTATACCAATGCGAATTGACGGGGTGTCACTCATAGCTTGATAAGTCCTTGCTCATAAATTTAGTTTTGCTATTACGAGCTTAGCCTATTGCCAGATCATTGTGAGGCCGATAGTGATAATTGTATTGGCGCATAACTAAGTTTGTGATTACTCACTTTGCCCCGAGAGGAATAAAATGAGTCGGGTAAATTCCTCATCGCTACAGCCTATGCACATACCCTTGGGTGGCATGCTGTTAATGCCATTGATCGTGTTGTGGAGTAGTACATTCATGCCCTTTTGCAGTCGCGGCGCCCAATCTGCAGTATTGCCGCTTCGCGGCGCGCTGGCCACGCCGGTGCTGTGGCAGCCGTAGCAGCTTTGAATATAGAGGGATTTCAGGGCGGGGTCGCTGGGCATGCGATTCCGTGGCGTGCTTGCAGCGCTTTGGCTCGCACCGTTGCTAGACGCAGATGACGGGTCTGGGCTGGGGCCGCAGGCCGAAAGGCTAACTAATACCGCTGTGGCTAGTAAAATATTGAGTATTCGATATTGAAAACGCATAAAACCTGTCCGGTTTAAAGTTAATAAAACCTAAAGTTTACGCGTGAATCTGCTGCTTTGTCTCTTTGCTTTATACCGCCGCTGCGTCTTTGCGGGCGAGCAGCTTAATTGTGGGCTTTAAATTGGGCCGAAAATTAATTTTGCGAAAATGGTGGGCTTCTAAAAGTGCAGTCAGCGCAGGTTTTGAGAAGTACAGCAGATGTTCCGGCGGTCGCACAGCCGTCCATTCCAGCAGGTTTTGTTGAACAGAGAAGTGCGCAATGTCGGGGGTGGTTAAAAACAGCACACCGTTTTCATTGAGCAGAGTGTAAAGTGCGTCTACAAAGCTGTGTGGCTCTGCTAGGTGCTCTATTACTTCGCAGCAATAGATTATGTCGAAGCGCTCAGCGCTAGCGGCTAAGTCTTGAGCGCTAATTTTTCTGAAATCGCCCATCGGATACTGTTGGCGGGCAAATTTTATACTCGCCTCATCTAAATCAATACCGCAAGCCTCTAGGCCCAGACTGCGGGCGGCTTCTACCGCAAAGCCGGCGTTGCAGCCAACATCCAAAAACTTACTGCCCTTGGTGAGGCGCTTTAAAGACCAGATTCGTTTTTTTGCTCGGCGCTGCTTAGATTTTAACTTGCGGGTGTACTGCGGGGTTTTGTGATAGTCCTGATAGTAGCGAAGCAGCTCATCTGCGGCGGGCATGGGGTGAACGTGAAGCAGGCTGCAGTTGGCGCAGCGATGTAATTTGTGTCCATTTTTGCTGCCCACCAAACTTGATTCGGTGCTGTGGCAGGTGGGGCACTCCATTCGCAATTCCTAATCTGGCAGTCTACTTAGCTCAGTGATGAGTCTCCCAATGTACAGCTTGAATGTGGCGCTTATATGACGGTGGCGAATTAAACTTCCTTGTTGTCAAAACCGAAGGTGCGGTTCTCTTCCTCGCTTTGGCGATCAATTGCACCAACGTCTAGCAGCGGTGCGGCGTCTATATGCTGGGCGTCCATCATGTGGGCAACGCGCTGAAGGGCGCTGATGATTTGCGTTTGCTCCCAGTCCTGTAGATCGCTGAACTGGCGAATGAAGTAATCCTGCAGGGGCATGGGAGCATTGCGAATTAAGTCATTGCCGGCGTCAGTAAGGCAGGCGTAAACCTTGCGTTTATCTTGTTGTGAGCGTTCGCGCATCACCAATCCGCGTTTTTCTAGGCGATCTAAAATACTAGTAACCGTCGCTTGGCTAAGGCTGATTTGATGGGCGACGTCGCTAATAATCGCGTCGCCTTGATCCCGCAGGGTTTGCAGAATCAACATTTGCGGGGCGGTAAGTCCCGCGGTCTTCATTAGATGCTTAGAGTGCAAATCAATGGCGCGGGTTACCCGTCGCAGCGAGATTAATACTTCGTCAATTCGATTCATTTCAATTTTCTTAGATTCCCTTAGCGGCCCAATGGTAGCGGCTTAGCGCCAGTTTTGCACCAGATAAACTACGTTGTTGTCAATAGCTAAACTTGAAGTTGTTAAGATAAATCACGTATAATGCTTCGTGTACTAAGCAATTAATCAGGAGGTTGAGTTCACAATTTAGTGATTAAATAAGATGTAAAGCGATAAAAATGCCGCTTTATATACTATTTGCTTATTAAATTAGTATGAACACAAATAAATTGTGTTGAAATCAAATAGCGCGATGCAAGCCGACGCTGCCACGCTTCGTTTTCGCCAGCCAACGGCGGAAGATGGCTATGCCCTAAATCAATTAGTGGCGGCCAGCCCCCCACTAGATACCAACTCTGTTTACTGCAATCTGCTGCAGTGCACCCACTTTGCCGCGACCTCAGTTGCTGTAGAAGAAGATGGTCGTTTGGTTGGATTTATCTCAGCCCACCGCCCACCAGAAAAAAGTGACACGGTATTTGTATGGCAGGTGGTTGTCGACAAATCTCAGCGTGGCCGTGGATTGGCAAAGCGGATGCTGAAGGAAATTATCAAACGCCCGGCTTGCGAGGGAGTGAGCTTTTTAGAAACCACAATTACCCCAGATAACGAGGCCTCTTGGGCGCTGTTTCGCAGCTTTGCCAGAGACCTAAATACCGAATTGAATCACGATATTTGGTTTGAAAAAGACGCCCATTTCGGCGGTCAACACGACAGCGAGGCGCTGCTCCGCATTGGGCCATTTGTCGCACAAAAATAAGCGGCAGGGCTAGGTGCAGCACCAACAAATATAGACTCAGGGATGCTAAGGGAGATATGAATATGACAATCTTTGACAGACTCGAATCAGAAGTACAATCTTATGCGCGATCTTTTCCCGTGACCTTCGACAAGGCACAGGGTGAGCACTTGTACGACACCAACGGCAAGCAATACATCGACTTTCTCGCGGGCGCAGGCACACTTAATTACGGCCACAACAATCCGGTATTAAAGCAGGCGCTGGTTGATTACATCATGCGCGACGGCATCACCCACGGCCTAGATATGCACACCTCGGCTAAGGGCGATTTTTTGCAGGCCTTTAATGAGCATATTCTTGCGCCGCGTGATATGGAATACACCTTCCAATTCACCGGCCCTACCGGCACAAATGCGGTAGAAGCTGCCTTGAAACTGGCGCGTAAAGTGACGGGTCGCACCTCAATCGTGTCGTTTACCAATGGCTTTCACGGCGTGACACTTGGCGCAGTTGCCGCTACGGGCAACAGCCACCATCGCGGCGGTGCCGGTGTTGCACTTGGCGATGTAAACCGCATGCCCTACTGCGGTTACTACGGTCGCGACGCTGACAGCTTAAAAATGATGGATAAATTATTGTCAGATCCATCATCCGGCGTAGACCTTCCCGCGGCTATGATTGTAGAGCCAGTGCAGGGCGAGGGTGGCTTAAACGTCGCTAATAATGATTGGTTGCGTGGCCTAGAAAAGCTGTGTCGCAAGCACGAAATATTATTAATTGTTGATGATATTCAAGCGGGCTGTGGCCGAACTGGTACCTTTTTCAGTTTTGAAGCCAGCGGCATTAAGCCAGACATTATTACCATGTCTAAATCATTGAGCGGTTACGGTTTACCCTTTGCGATTGTGTTGCTGCGCCCCGATTTAGATGTATGGGAGCCGGGTGAACACAACGGTACTTTCCGTGGTAATAACCATGCATTCATCACCGCCGCAGCGGCTATTCGCCACTACTGGACGGATGAGAAATTCGCCGCCGAGATTGTTGAAAAATCAGCGATTGTAAGCCACCGCTTCAAGAAAATTTCTGACCGCTACGGTGTAACAAAATTACAGCCTAAAGGTCGTGGCATGATGCAGGGCTTGGCTTGCCGTGACGGCGAAACCGCCGATGAAATTGGTCGAGCTTGTTTTGAGCGTGGTTTAATTATTGAAACCTGCGGTAATCGCGGACAGGTAGTTAAAGTCTTTTGCCCGCTCACTATTGAGAAGGCTGAGCTAATGCGCGGCCTAGATATTCTCACCGATGCGATTGACGAAGTTTTAAGCAAAGCGGTCGAAAAAAAAGCCTCTTGAATGAATGAGTAATGCGCCTCTTCTACAGGATTTATTCTGTGGAAGAGGCGTTTATTAACGGTTTGTTTATGCCGCCAGTTCATTACAAATTACTGCGGATTTAAAAATTAATGAATGAAAGGATGTTCAAATGATTGTTAGAACGCTAGCAGAATGTGAAAACTCAGAGCGTTGTGTCGCTACCGACACTTGGAAAAGTGTTCGCATGATTTTAAAAGACGACAAAATGGGCTTTTCTTTTAATATCACTACCATTTTTGCGAACACCGAAACGCCGATTCACTATCAAAACCATCTCGAATCGGTGTATTGCATCTCAGGTAATGGCGAAATTGAAACCGTAAATGATGGCAAAATTTATAAGCTAGAAGCCGGCACCATTTATCTTCTAGATAAGCACGACAAACACTTGTTGCGCGGTGGCAGCGAAGATATGCAAATGGCCTGCGTATTTAATCCGCCGCTGAGTGGCAAAGAAGTACACGATGAAAATGGCGTTTACCCTATCGACTAATTCTGCTGAAGACCGAAAGCAAATTTCAGTTATTCAACGGAGAGAAAAATGACACACAGTGTAGAGAAGATCGGCGGCACGTCGATGACCAATTATGAAGCGGTTAGAGACAATATCGTGCTTGCCGGTGGTGAAGATGGCAATGTTTATGGCCGTATATTTGTTGTCTCCGCCTACGGTGGCGTAACCGATTTACTATTGGAAAATAAGCGCAATAGCCACCCTGGTGTTTACGCCCTGTTTGCCGACGATGGCGCAGAAACACTTTGGCGTGATGCCCTGAGCAAAGTGGGTAACACCCTTAAAGAAATTAATGCCGGCTTGTTTCCAGATGTTGAACAGTTGGCAGAGGCAAACAAATATATAGAAGGCCGCTTATTTGAGGCAGAGCGCTGCATGGATAATTTGCACCGCCTTTGTCAGCACGGACATTTTGGTTTGGAAGATCACTTGCTAACAGTGCGTGAAATGTTAGCGAGTATCGGTGAAGCCCATAGCGCATGGAATACCGCGAAGCTGCTTAGTCGCGATGGCGTTAATGCTCGCTATGTAGATTTGTCGGGCTGGCGTGCTGAAGAGGCACTGCCATTAGATGATCATATAAGTGAAGCATTGGCCGGCATTGATTTGTCAACAACACTACCTATTGTGACGGGCTACGCCCACTGCAAAGAAGGTTTAATGGCCAGTTTTGATCGCGGGTATAGCGAAATGACCTTTAGCCGTATGGCGGTGATTAGCGGTGCGCGTGAGGCAGTAATTCATAAGGAATACCATTTAAGCAGTGCGGATCCGCGTTTAGTCGGCGCCGATAAAGTGGTGCCGATCGGCCGCACTAATTATGACGTCGCTGACCAGCTGGCGAATTTGGGAATGGAGGCAATTCATCCTCGCGCTGCAAAAGGTTTACGCCAACAGAATATTGCACTGCGGGTAAAAAATACCTTTGAACCTAATCACGCGGGAACCTTAATTGACTGTGATTATCGGAGCGAAAAGCCCTGTGTCGAAATTATTGCCGGCCGTAAGCAGGTCTATGCCCTAGAGGTATTTGATCAAGACATGGTTGGTGCTCTCTGGCAGTACGAACAAAAAATACTGGCGGCAATCGAGCGTTTTAAAGGCACGGTGATTACCAAAGATATCAATGCAAACACCATTACGAATTATCTTGGGGTGAATTTAAAAACCGTTAAGCGAATTGTAAGTGCTGTAAAAGAGCTGTTTCCTAGTGCGGAAGTCAGCACGCGCAAGGTTGCGATTATTTCTGCAATCGGCAGTGATATGCAGGTGCCTGGTATGTTGGCGAAAACCGTTTCGGCTTTAGCTTCGGCGAATATCAGCGTATTGGCAATGCACCAATCTATGCGTCAGGTAGATATGCAGTTTGTGGTGAATGAAGACGATTATGAAATGGGCGTAGCGAGCTTGCACCGTTGTCTTGTTGAAGTACATGACCACGGCGACGCAATATGCGCAGCATAATAAAAAAACTGGTTTATGTGGTGGGTGTTTTTTTTCCGCTGATGCTTTCAGCGGCGCCCGCCGCTAGCGCAAATGACGAGGCGGTAGATGCGGCGATTAATGAATTAAGTGAGCCGCTCTACTCGCCTTTTATTGAACGCTATATGTTGGATGAGATTCGCAATTTGCGAATTGATATGGAGCGTGCTCATCGCGAAATGGCAGCAGAAGTTGTCGATCGAGAGCTCAGCGCTGCTGACAAGGCCGTGTCATATGCTACTAGTACCGTTACCTACTTCTTCTATTTAATTGCCGCGGTGAGTTCTGCACTGGTGTTAATCGGCTGGAATTCGATTCGTGATATTAAAGATAAGGTGCACAAAGTCGCCAATGAACAAGTGGCAGAGTTGGTAGAGGAATATGAAAAACGCCTGCGAACAATTGAAAAACAATTAAAACAAGAAACCGCGCATATAGAATCTAATCGCGAAGAAATTACCCTCACTCAGGAAATACATTCCCTTTGGTTGCGAGCCAGTCAGGAATCTAGCCCTGCGGGGAAAATAGCAATCTACGATCAAATACTCTCCCTGCGCAAAGATGATATTGAAGCCATAACCTATAAGGCAGATGCGGCCTTAGATCAGAATGAACCCCAGTGGGCAATAAACCTCTGCCATCAGGCTTTGGTATTAGATGATGCAAATGCCCATGCGTTTTATCAGCTAGCCTGTGCGCATACCTGCCAAGGTAATTTAGATGATGCCGCACGCTATTTTACCCACGCTGTGGCCCAGTCTGAATCTTATCGAGAAGAGCTGCACCGAGATCCGGCTTTGTCAGAGCTGCGAGAGCATCCTTTATTAATTGAGCTACTCGCTCCGGTGCCGACAAACGCATAGGTATTCATTTAAGCCAACACACCTGCAAACATCACGGAATTAGATATGATAACAGCCTGGAGTTTTGCCGCCTTTCTCAGTGTATTTGTGCTTATCGGCCTGTCGTCGCTATTTTTTAATACCCATCAAAGTAAAGATTATTATTTGGCCAGCAATACCATAAAGCCCTGGTTGGTGGGTTTGTCGGCGGTGGCGACGAATAATAGTGGCTATATGTTTATCGGCGTTATTGGCTATACCTATACAGTAGGTCTGTCGGCGTTCTGGGTAATGGTAGGTTGGATTTTTGGTGATTATATTGCCTCTCACTTCGTTCATCGAAAATTGCGGGCGGCGACGGAAAAAACCGGCGAAGTAAGTTACCTCGGCGTATTGGCGAATTGGAATGGCAGTGTACTCCCTGGCTATCAGCGACTTGCCGCACTAATTTGCTTATTACTTCTTACCGCATACGCGGCAGCGCAATTATTAGCGGGCAGCAAGGCTCTACATGTATTGTTTGACTGGCCAACATGGGCCGGCGCAGTCTGTGGTGCCGTGCTAGTCGCGGCCTATTGTTTGGCTGGTGGTATTCGCGCATCTATCTGGACTGACGCAGCTCAGTCGGTTGTGATGATTAGCGCTATGGGCATCCTTATGTGGGTGGCGATTGCGAATCTTGGTGGTGTGTCTGCAACGCTAACTGCCCTGCAAGACGTGCCAAATTATATGGACTGGTTCCCAGAAGACCTCGCCTTTCCCGGCGTACCCGGCGCATTCCTGTTTGCTCTAGGTTGGTTGTTCGCCGGCTTATCCGTTGTTGGTCAGCCCCATGTGATGGTGCGCTTTATGACCTTGAGCAGCGGCGACGATATGAATCGCGCCCGAGTGTGGTACTACCTGTGGTTCACCGCATTTTATTTAATGGCGACAACGGTTGGTCTATTGTCGCGTTTGTATTTACCTGAGGTCGGTAGTTTTGACGCCGAATTGGCATTGCCGACGATGGCGCAAACCCTATTGCCTCCCGTACTTGTCGGTTTAATCTTGGCTGGTATTTTTGCCGCCACACTTTCCACGGCAGATTCCCTAATTCTGAGTTCCTCGGCTGCATTCACCCACGACCTCATGCCCAATAATATTGAGCGCCCGTTCTTGATTAAGGCCTCCACCTTGGGTATATGCATCTTGGCCTTGGGCTGGGCCTTGCTTAGTGCGCAAAGCGTATTTGCGATGGTGGTGATGGCGTGGTCTGGGCTAGCTAGCGCCTTTGTTCCGATGTTAGTTGTGCTCATTTTTGGCGGCCGTCCAAGTCAGGGTGTTGCCATTACAATGAGCTGTGTGGGTATAACAACGGCTTTAGCGTGGCGATACTTTGATCTGCACAATATGGTTTACGAGGGTCTACCAGGTATTCTCGCCGGAATATTGGTGTATTTCTTGGCTAAGTTATTTGTGAAGAATAATGGCGCTAGTGCTGTTACTTAGCATTAAATATATTCGCAAAGCTAGGTTATCGTCCGTGCTCACATTACTTGCGTAGATTTGTCATTGTATTAAGGCAATAGTAGTCGCCTAGTTTGTGGAATATTTTTCCTTTTCAGTAAGGCCGCATTAGCTTCGGCAGGCCCCTCCTTCCCTGCTTCATTTTCATATTATCAGCCTGACTGCGACAAATAGTCGCATTCTCGCCGTGGGGCGATACGGTTAAACTGTTAGTAATTTCGGAGGAGTTATAAATGAATTTGCTTACAAAACTCGGTGTAATCGTTGCCACCTCTTGCTCTCTTATCGCCTGTGGTGGCTCTTCTGGTGGCGGCAGCAAGGACGCGACGACGGGTGAGCTCACTAGTGAGCTTAGTATTCCATTTATTGCCCGCGCCTATGACACCGAAATAAGCTGCGGTGCCCAGCTAAGTGGCTTGGGTAGTGACGCTGCCTCGGGGACCATTCGTGGCTTTGCCTTATATATTCACGATGTTGTGCTGATTAACAGCGACGGCACAGAGCTACCTCTAAGCTTGGACGACAACGACTGGCAAAATAGCGGAGTCGCATTGCTGGACTACCAAGACAAGCTAGACAACTGTGAGAGCGATACTGCGAAGCCGACTAATAATATGCTTGTAGGCAGTGTTCAGGGTGACCTTGTTAATGTAGATCGCATTCGTTTTACAGTGGGCGTGCCTAGTGAGCTAAACCATGAAGATATTACTGCAGCCGCATCGCCCTTAAATCGTACTGACATGCATTGGTCATGGCAGTCGGGCTATAAACATCTACGCATGGATGTTAGTCCTGATGGCGGTGTGATGAAGCCAGATAACACAACAGCAACTACGTGGAATATTCATTTAGGAAGTACGGCTTGTGTTGGTAGTCCGCAAACTGGCGAAACCTTAAGTTGTGGCGCAAATAACCGCCCCACGATTGAATTAGATATTAGTGACATCGCGAATCAACAGCTCGTCATTGATTACGGAAAATTAGTAGAGAACAGCGCCTTAATGACTGACCAAGGTGGCGCACCTGGTTGCATGTCTGGTCCAACAGATTTGGATTGCATCGAAGTATTTGATGCTTTGGGTATGGGGCTTGGCGAAAACAGTGATCCAACAGAGGGTCAAACGGTGTTCAGTGTTGAGTCGCTTTAGAGCATAGTATGAAACGAAACGTTGTTTTGGCCGCATATGCGGCCTTTGTTGTGTTAGCACTGTCGGCCTGTGGCGGTGGTAGTGAAACCCGTTATCAAACGGGTGAGAGTTCTGTTACTCGTGAATTCAATTGGAATATCCCTGAACACGTTCCCTTGCCAATTGTTCCTAGTGACAACCCGGTCGACGAAGCGATGTTTCAGCTCGGTCGTCACTTATTTTACGATTTGCGCCTGTCTGGTAATGGCAGTCAATCCTGTGCATCGTGCCATCATCAAAGTATGGCATTTGCCGAATCATTAGAGCGCTCAATTGGTTCCACTGGTGAGCTCCATCCACGCAATGCTCAAAGCTTGGTAAATGTGGCGTTTAACACTACGTATACTTGGGCTAATCCGGCGTTAGTAACATTAGAACAGCAAATCCTAGTACCATTGTTTGGAGAATTTCCGGTTGAACAAGGTATTACCGAAGATAATAAAGATGCAGTGTTAGCAGCAATAGGTGCCGATGCCAAGTATCAACAGCTCATTGCCGAGGCCGGTATAGACGCTCTGAACTTCAATACGATTGTTAAAGCACTCGCTACATTTGTGCGCGGCATAAATTCTTTTAGCAGCGATACCGACCGTTACGAAAATGGCGAGGCAAATGTACTCTCCAGCGCTGCACTCAAAGGGCGAGAATTATTTTTTAGTGAAGGCCTCGAATGCTTTCACTGCCACGGTGGTTATAACTTCACTAATGCCACTGCCGATAGCAGTCAGCTATTTGTCGACACCCCATTTCACAATACGGGTCTATACAATATTGACGGCCAAGGTGCCTACCCAGAAATAAGCCAGGGCATTATTGAAATTACTGGCAAGGCCAGTGACATGGGGCGTTTTAAAGCACCGAGCCTGCGCAATGTTGCACTTACCGCACCTTATATGCACGACGGTAGCATTGCCACGCTTGAGGAGGTAATCCGTACCTACGCTGCCGGTGGTCGCAATATCAGTAATGGTGTGAATGCGGGCGACGGTCGCGCCAATCCATTTAGAGATGGCTTTGTGTCTGGCTTTGATATAAGTGAAGACGATATTCAGAACCTCATTGCCTTTCTGGAAAGTCTGACCGATTTTGAACTCATTAATAATCCCCGCTTTGCTAATCCTTGGGAAAATTAAGCAATGAAGAATACGCTGCTGTTTATTGCTGTTTTGGCCATAAGCCAAGCGGCGATTAGCCATGAAATATCGAGTGATGAGGCGCCGCTGATTGAGACGGGCTTGTCAGTCTATTTGTCTTATAGCTACCGCGACAAAGCTTATGCAGATCCAGATACAGACTGGCAAATTCCGGGCGCTTTAATGGGCGGCGAAGCCCTGCCTATTGAGGATGATGTCGCCTTGGATGACGCGACCGCCGATTATCGTTATGCCTTTAGTGCCGACAACGGAATTCAACTTAGCGCGGAAGCACACGGTGCTCACGGAGAAACAGAATTTAAATTCGCCCATTACTGGTATATGCATCAGTGGCGATTTGACGACAAAAAGCTCCGGCTAGAGGCGGGAAAGATGTTCGCCGCATTTTCGCCACATGCAAATTGGCACGCTAGCCAAGATGCATACAGTGAAGCGAGTTTAAGCGGCGATATTTTTTGGGGGCGCAGCATAGTTGATACCGGCATTCGTGGCAGCGTTCAATACGAGGCCTGGCAATACGGTGCTGAGTTTTGGCAAGGCCACAGTTGGCTTGCTGACAATGGTCACGCTGTTGATATTTTCGCGCGCTACAGTGGTATATACCGCAAGGCTAAATTTACTGTGGGCGCTTGGCTGCTAAGTGCTGAGACAGAAAAGCGTCGGGACACTCGCTATTTTGGCGGCCACAGTCATGGCAATGTTGTCGTTACTAGCAATGATGCATATTTTTCCGGAGATGTACTAGCTAGTGGTATTGATGCTCAAATGGACATCGCCACAGCTTGGAATGGCATCTTGCGTATCGACCTCAGTCTTAGCCAGTTAGAGAATGATGGCATAGTGGTAGAGTCGCAACGCCAAGCAGCATTGGACAGCAAATATCAGTCTGTGCAGCTCGGGGCTGCATGGCGACGAGGCCGTCATGAGGTAGCTGCGCGCTATGAGTATTTGTCTTTAGATAATAGTCTGAGCGGCTCTGCGGCAATATTAGTGGGACGCGGTACGAGCCTAGATAACCCTGAGGGCGTTGATCCCGAGCGAGCGACACTCAGTTATCGCTTTCATTACAATCCCAATCTTAGTTTACGTAGCGAATGGGTGGATGAAACGGTTGCAAATGTAAGTCAGCAGCGTTGGGTTGCGGGTTTTGTTTTGCGAGGTTTTTTTGAGTAGCCCAAATTAATAAAATGTAAAAGCTAAGAAATTTGTGTAGGCTAAAAATTCAAATCTCTGCTTGAGTTTGGCCCTATGAAAAAATGGATTTTCATTGCCCTTATCCTTGCGGGGCTTTTTCAACTTTATCAAAACAATCCCCAGTTTGCTGAGCAGCCCCAGGCATTTTTATTGGCCAGCGACGAAGAAGCCTCTGCACAAGATCGATTAGCGGAGGCCTTTCAGCGTCAACTTAGTGATATTCAGGTGGGGGGCAGCGGCCGCGTGATCAAAATTTTGGCGGATGACACCAAAGGCAGTCGTCACCAAAAATTCATTCTTAAACTCGCCTCCGGTCAAACGCTATTGGTTGCTCACAATATCGATCTAGCGCCGCGCCTCGACGGTTTGCGCCTAGGCGATAGCGTCACATTCTACGGCGAATACGAGTGGAATAAGCACGGTGGCGTTTTACATTGGACGCACCACGACCCCGCCGGAAGGCATATTGGTGGTTGGTTAGAACTTCGCGGTAGGCGCTATCAGTAGAGTTTAGCCTTCTAGCACATTCCAAAGTCCCAGCGCGCTAATTAATAGCAGTGCTATCCCCATTACTCTAAAGAACATCGGCGTTTCAGCTTTTAGCATGCGCTCGTGGAAGCGCAGGCCAATAAAGTGACCGATGGCGGCACAGGGTAATAACCAAAGGTGATGAATGAGTTGCAAGCTCACACCGGCGTAAATAAATGCCGCAAGTTTGATGCTGACCAAAATAAACCACAGGGCAAACAAGGTGTCGCGCAGACGTTCGCGGGCAACGTGTTGTGCCGCGACGGCAATAATCAATGGTGCGCCAATAAGCGAGGTACCGCTGATATAGCCGCCGGCCATTAAAAAGAGGGCATCGATAAATTTGCTATTACTTTTAAAAGGTTTGTTGGCAATGTAAGTAATGGCGTAAACCGATACCACCACAAAAATAATAATACTGAGAATATTGGCCGGCATCGTGATCAAGCCAAAAACCCCCAGTAGTTTTGGCACAATCATGATCGCAAGCATATATCGAAGATAGCGCCAGTCGACGGTGCTTTTATGGGTGCGTTGGGCAGCGGTAGATTTGCGGTTGTTAAGTAGCAGCGTAATCGACGAGAAAAATAATAATTGCACTGAAATTAAAGGCAAAAACACCAAGGGCTGATTATGAACCAGTAGCAAAAACGGTAATGACAATACGGCGCCGCCAAAGCCCAATCCAGAGCGAACAAAGCCGCTCCAAATGAAAATTAAACCAATCAGTAAATACTGATAATAGTGAAGCTCAGACATTGGAATCCAAAAAGTTGGGGTGATCTACAGCAAATGCGAAGAAACTAAATTGTAAGGCGCAGCGCCGTGTATTGGTAGCGCCGGCTTAAATGGGAGCAATATTTATTTTCTGATTCCCGCCGTCGCCTATAGCTAATACCAAGAAAGGGCGTACTCTGGAGTAGCCACCGCTACCGCGGTGGTATCTCAAAGATCTATTCGCTTTATTGGCGATGGCCTATCCAAACGTCGTCGCCCCACTGAATGGAGTTCAGAAAATGAGTAAAGAACAAAAGAGCAATAAAGAAACCAAGAAAAAGCCGCTGTTAACACAGAAAGAAAAGAAATTGGCGAAGAAGGATAAAATGAACACGAGCAAAAACTCGCCTTTCTCCTGATACGAAGTGAAGCCGTGGGTGCTATAGCACCTGCGGTACGACATTCTGTTGTGTATCTCCGGCATACTATTTTGTTCAACACATTGTTGATGAGTTACCATTAAATAAGCTTATATATAAACCAATATTGCTATAATTTGGTATTTATGGTGTTATATTTAAACCATTAATAAGTGTGTGTTTTACAATGGATAATATTGGCCCATACGCATTACCCACTGATGCTTCAGTCCGCTTAATCAATGCCGTGCGTGATAATCGAATTGCCTACGGTTGGTCTATACGCGAATTATCACGGCGTACAGGTGTTTCTGAGAGTACGCTAAAGCGATTTGAGCGCACGGGCATTCTGACCTCAGACAAACTACTCGTTATATTGAGTACTTTGCGTTTAATGGGGCCCGTTGTGGCTGCACTTGAATCCCGCGAACATTGGTCTTTAGAGCAACACGAACGATATAACCGCAAGGCTTGGCGTGATGCGTAAGTTGACGGAAATAGATGTTCACCTAAATCTTCTTGGTGAGGCGACACCGCTGTGCCGCTTGAGTCTGTCACCTGACGGGAAATTAGCTTGGCGCTATAGTACCGAAATTCTTGATAGTGGCCTTGAGGTTTCGCCGCTTACGGCGCCGTTAAATCGTGATACCCATGTCATTGATATTCGAACACGGCTTGGTTTACAGGGATTACCTGGATTTATCGCCGATGCGCTTCCTGACCGATGGGGAATGCGAGTAATGGAAGTTGCCTTGGCCGAGGCTGGTCTGCTTGACCCGTCGGTGTGTGATCGACTTGCATGGCAGAGTGATCGTGCAATTGGCGCATTAGAATTTCAGCCTAGCTCGGACTATATCAATGAAGAAACTAGCTGGAGTTTACGTCAATTACAAAGCAGCGCACGTAATGTCGCGGCGGGTAATTCTGAGGTTCTATCGCAAGCATATAAACATGCGGCCGGTAGCGCAGGTGGGGCTTATCCGAAATTCTCACTGGCAATAAATGATGACGGCGCACTGACAAGTACCGATACATTAAGTGAGGGATACCGCCCAGTCATCATAAAAGTACCGGTGGAAAGTGACTTACAGAACCGCGTTGAAATTAGCTATGCGCGTATGGCGGAACACACAGGTATCGCGGTGCCACTCTGTGAGTTGCTAGAAGACGAGGAGCGCGGTTGGTTTGTAATTGACCGATTTGATAGAACAGCGACGAATTACGCATACAAATTACATCAGTGTACGCTTGCCGGTTTGCTAGATATGGATATTGCTGAGCAGGCGATTTCCGCTGAAATGGCTTTGGCAGCTTGCCGGCATTTGACACAGGAACAAAGCGACGTCGTCGAACTATATCGACGCATATTATTTAATTATTTAGCTCATAATTGTGACGATCATGGTAAGAACTTTTCCTTCTTGATGGACGGCGCAGGGCATTGGCGACTGTCGCCGTGGTATGACGGCGCCTATTGTAAGGTGAATGGTGGCCATGCCATGCGTCTAGGACGGCTTCGTGTTCCCACCAGCCGTAATCGTTATCTTGAGTTGGCCCGCCATGCAGGTATTCGTAAAACAGACGCTGAATTAATACTAGAAGAAATTATGGCCACGCTAAATGACTGGCCGAAATATGCTGAGCAATTTGGCGTTTCAGAATTAAATATTTCTGAAATTAATCAAGTGTTACAAGCTAATTGCCGCAGTGCACAAACCTAGTTTTTCTGTGTGAGTAGGCGCTAAGAAATAATATAAGATGTTTCCGCGTAGAGCTGCCTTCCATAAAGGGCTGGGTTAGTATTGGCAAAAATCCAAAACAGCAGAGATGTGAGCTTGGCGAAGGCTACGGCGCAGGTACACCAACAAATTGAGGCGCTATATCGGTGCGAGTCGCGCCGTGTATTCGCGACCTTGCTGCGTCTGCTTGGCGATTTTCAATTGGCTGACGAGGCCTTGCAAGATGCCTTTACCGCTGCACTAAAGCAGTGGCCTCTTGACGGCGTGCCGGCAAATCCTCGGGCATGGCTAGTATCTACGGGGCGATTTAAAGCCATAGACGGATTGAGGCGTCAGTCGCGGTTTGTGCAGGGTATTGACGAGCTTGCCGATCAGCTTGAGGTAGATACCCCCGATTTCGTCGCCTACGCGGATGAAGATATCGAGGATGACCGTCTGCGGCTTATCTTTACCTGTTGCCACCCCGCTCTTGCTGAAGAAAGCCGCGTCGCGCTGACTCTGCGCGAAATCTGCGGCTTGAGTACGGAGGAAATCGCCAGCGCCTTTCTCAGCCGGCCCACCACCATCGCGCAGCGCATTGTGCGGGCCAAAGCAAAAATTCGCGATGCACGCATCCCTTATCAAATACCCAGTGCGGCGGAATTACCGGAGCGTATTAATGCGGTATTGCAGGTGCTTTACCTGATGTTCAACGAGGGTTATTCCGCGTCCTCGGGGGCCAATATTACGCGAGCAGATGTTTCCGCTGAGGCGATTCGCCTGGCGGAATTATTGTTAAATTTGAATCGAGACAGCAGTGCAGACACCGAAATAGCCGGACTGCTGGCCTTAATGTTGTTACAGGAATCTCGCCGTGCCGCTCGTACCGACGCACAGGATGAATTGGTGTTGATGGCGGATCAGGATCGTCGTCTTTGGAATAGCGAGTATATCGATAAGGGCGTGGCTCTAGTGCGCCGGGCTCTCAAAGATGGCCGTTTCGGCCCCTACTCTATTCAAGCGGCCATAGCTGCAATTCACGCCGAATCGACGTCGGCAGAAACCACCGACTGGCATGAAATTGTGGGCCTGTACGATGTTCTACTCAGGCTAAATACCAGTCCAGTTATTGCCTTAAACCGCGCAGTAGCGCTTGGAATGCGCGACGGCCCAGCAGTGGGGGCAAGCGCAGTTGATGAAATTTATGAAGCAGGTGACTTGGCAGATTACCATCTTTTACACGCCGCGCGGGCCGACTTTAAACGTCAGCTAGGGCAGTATCAGCCGGCCTTTGCGGCCTACAAAGAGGCGCTTGGCTATGCCCGGCAAATGCCAGAAATTCGCTTTTTAGAAAAGCGCATTGCCGAGATGCAGGCGAAATTAACAAAATAATATTGGGCTTGTTGTCGATTTAGATCGCCCTTATTCGACTAGGATAAGAATAGCTATTTAGAGGGTAAAACGAATGAAGTATTTATGTTTGGTTTATGGCGAAGAAGCAAAAATAGCGGCGATGGACGACGCCGAGTGTATGTCCTGCGTTGAGGGCTTGTTAGAGAGCGGTCATTTCATTGCCGGTGAGGCGCTACAGCCGGTGGAAACGGCCACTACCCTGCGCATTCGCAACGACAAAACAACCTTCACCGACGGCCCTTTTGCGGAAACCAAAGAGCAGTTAGCGGGATTTTATTTGCTAGAAGCCCGCGACCTTAATGAGGCGCTAGACAAGGCCGCAAAAATTCCACCGGCCCGTGTCGGCTCCATAGAAGTGCGGCCAATACGCCAGCTGCAGCCAGCTTAGGCGGGGTCAGTTTTGCCGTGCAACTGGCCTAGAAGTTCGTCTTTTTGCGCCCATAAGTCAGACACCCACTGCTGAAACTCTGCCCTAAACTGCTGATCGTTCAAATAATCGCGGCTTAAAAAGCGGGGTGGAATGCTTTGCCGTTCTATACGAACCACTACCTTGTGTATTTTGCCACACAGAAAATGCCAAAAGCTGCGGTCATCGCTGGGGTAGTGAATCGTAATATTTAAGAGGGTGTGCAACTGCTCCCCCATTGCCCCCAGCACAAAAGCCGCGCCGCCGGCTTTGGGTTTGAGCAAATACTGATACGGTGACTCTTGGCTGCGGTGTTTGTCTGGGGTAAAGCGGGTGCCCTCCATAAAATTAAACACCGTGACCGGCGTGTACTTAAACTTTTCACAGGCCTTGCGGGTGGTTTCTAAATCCTTGCCCTTTAATGCCGGATTCTTTTCGATCTCCGCCGCCGAATAGCGTTTCATAAACGGAAAATCCAGCGCCCACCACGCCAAACCAATCACCGGCACCCAGATAAGTTGTTGTTTAAGAAAGAATTTAAGCATAGGAATTTTGCGAAATAGGGCTTTCTGCGCAACCAAAATATCTGCCCAGGACTGGTGATTACAGGTAACAAAATACCAGTCTTTAGGGTCTAGCCCCTCGGCGCCTTTAATGTCCCATTCGATGTCATTAACGACACTAAGCAGCAAATTGTTAAAGCCTACCCAGAGGTTCGCTATTTCTATCGACACAATCGTAAACCAGCGACGGGTGGTCGCCAGTGGAATAAGTAGCTTGAGTATTGCGGCAAGAAATAAAAATGGGACTAGCATTAGGGTGGAGCAAATAATCAGCAGCATAATCAGGCTGCCGCGCACAAAGGGGGGAAGGAATGTCAGCATGGTTTCGCATCTGTAACTTTTATGATGTTTGCCATTGTAATGCCAATATTGGGTGTGAGTAAAAACTTTGCCAACTACTCGTATATCACGGTCTTGTGACGACGGAATGCAGGGGAAGAAAAAATATTTTGCATATCCTGTCGAATTGACACACCACGCTTCGACTATAGAAAGAAAGTGATCATGAAGGAGTGATTTATGAAATGTATCGTTTTAATGAAGGCAAGCGCCAGTAGCGAAGCGGGTGAAATGCCAAGTGAGCAGTTACTCACAGAGATGGGCGCGTTTAATGAAGAGCTGGTAAACGCGGGCATTATGCTAAGTGGCGAAGGCTTACACCCAACGAGTGCCGGTGTACGGGTGCACTTTGGCGACGGAGCCCCTCGCGCAGAGCATGGCCCGTTTGCAGAGGGTAAAGAACTAGTGGCGGGGTTTTGGATGTGGCAGGTGGCGTCAATGGAAGAGGCCATCGCTTGGGCAAAGCGCATCCCCAATACCGACGGTGAACATAGCAATGTCGAAATTCGTCCGGTATTTGAGGCCGAGGATTTTGGCGAAGAATTCACCCCAGAACTACAAGAGCAAGAGGCGCGCTTGCGCGCAGCGATGGAACAGCAACAGCAGCAATAATTTGAACAAGCTTAAGGAGAACACGGTGAAAATTAATCCCTATTTGAATTTTGCTGGCAATTGTCGGCAGGCCTTTGAGTTTTACGCCGCGTGCTTAGATCTTGAGCCCGTGATCATGGGGGTGACAGAAACCCCAGTGGCGGAACATTTCCCCGCCGATTGTCAGCATTACGTCATGCACGCCCAAATTGATAACGGCGAGGGTCTAACTCTAATGGGTTGCGATGCCCCCGCCGAAATGTATGAACGGCCGGCAGGTAGCAGCGTCGCAATTCAAGCCGACACAATTGTTGAAGCGGAGCGTATTTTTGCGGCGCTGTCTGAGGGTGGCAATATCACCATGCCAATAGCAGAAACCTTCTGGTCTCAGCGTTTTGGTTCCTTTGTCGATAAATTTGGTATTTCGTGGATGGTAAATGGGCCTGCCCCACTTGGGGCCGAGCCTGAATGTGCTTAGTTAATATGGAGATAAAACGATGAACTATGTAGATGGTTTTGTATTGCCTGTGCCAGAAAAAAACTTGGACGCGTATTTTGAAATAGCCAAGACCGCAGGTGAAATTTGGAAGGAGCTCGGTGCGCTAGAGTATATGGAGTGTGTCGCCGACGACGTAAAAACCGGCGTGCACACCTCGTTTCCGCAAAGCGTGAAGCTAGAAGAAGGCGAAGTGGTGGTGTTCTCTTACATTGTTTATGCCTCGCGCGAAGATCGCGATCGAATTAACGAGGCTGTCATGAAGGACCCGAGAATGCAGGCAATGATGGGTCCAGATATGATGCCATTTGACGGTAAACGGATGATTTTCGGTGGTTTCAAAGCGCGGGTAGCTTTATAGCTAGCCGCATTTCCTTTTGCACCAGACGACAAAGCTTGGTAGCTTCAAAGGCTAGTGGCTTTTCGTCTATGCAAAAGGTGGTCAATGCCGTTTAGCGTCAACCTCGGTTATCAGCATTATGTTTTTGCCGACCTAAAAACCTTGCTCGCCAAGGCGACCCCCGCTCGTTCTGGCGATGTGCTTGCCGGCATTGCCGCCAGCAGCAATGAAGAGCGTGTCGCGGCACAATATGCTTTGGCCGATGTTCCCCTCAGCCACTTTCTTAATGAGCTTGTTATTCCCTATGAAGATGACGAAGTAACCCGGCTGATTATTGACAGTCACAACACCCAAGCCTTTGCGCCTGTCTCCCATTTGAGTGTTGGCGAATTTCGCGATTACTTGCTGTCGGATGCGGCCACAACAGAATCGCTACAACAATTAGCGCCGGGCCTAACACCGGAAATGGTCGCCGCAGTGAGTAAAATAATGCGGGTGCAAGACCTTATTCTAGTTGCCAAAAAATGCGAGGTGGTCACGCGTTTTCGCAACACCCTTGGGCTGGCGAATCATTTTTCAACGCGCCTACAGCCCAACCACCCCACCGACGACGCGGCGGGAATCGCGGCGAGCATTATTGACGGTTTGCTCTACGCCAGTGGCGATGCGGTAATCGGTATCAATCCCGCGTCAGATAACACTCAGACTGTGTCGCGATTATTGCATTTGCTAGAGGATGTTATCACCCGTTTTGATATTCCCACCCAGTCCTGCGTGCTTACCCACGTGACAACAACATTGGAACTTATCAATCAGGGCGCGCCGGTAGATTTGGTATTTCAGTCTATTGCTGGCACAGAGGCGGCCAACGCTAGCTTTGGTGTGAATCTACCACTATTGGCAGAGGCCCACGCCGCCGCACAGTCTTTGCAGCGTGGCACCGTGGGCAATAATGTAATGTATTTTGAAACGGGGCAAGGTAGCGCGTTGTCTGCCAATGCGCATCACGGCGTAGATCAACAGACCCTAGAAACGCGTGCTTACGCCGTGGCGCGAGCGTTCTCGCCGCTGCTAGTAAACACCGTGGTGGGCTTTATTGGCCCAGAATATTTATACAACGGCAAACAGATTATTCGCGCAGGCTTAGAAGATCACTTCTGCGGAAAACTGTTAGGTCTACCTATGGGCTGTGATATTTGTTACACCAACCATGCCGAAGCGGATCAGGATGATATGGACATGCTGCTCACCCAATTTGCGGCGGCGGGTGGGAATTTTATTATGGGCATACCTGGTGCCGACGACATAATGCTCAACTATCAAACCACCTCCTTTCACGACGCACTCTATATTCGCCGCCTTTTTAAGCTGCCGCCAGCCCCGGAGTTTTTTCAGTGGCTGCAAAGCTCAAATATTATGGACAGCCAGGGCGCGTTGTTTTCCGGTGAATTGCCGGCGCGTTTTGCGCATGCGCTTTCTTTGAAGGGGCAGGCATGAAGGAGCTGAATACACAGAGAGATGTCTGGCAGGTGTTGCGAGAATACACCCCAGCGCGCATTGCCCAGGGCCGTGTTGGCGTGTCGCTACCAACGGGTGCGAATTTACTATTTCAACTCGACCACGCCCGAGCCCGCGACGCCGTGCACTGCCCTTTTAATGCTGCGCAATTTGCCAGTGATTACCGCGCCAAGTTTTCTACTGAGCAGGCGGCCTTAATACTACAAAGCGAGGCCGCAGATCGCACGCAGTATTTACAGCGCCCAGATCTTGGCCGCCGGCTAGCAGATGCCCAATGGCATAAGCTAAGACAAACCGCGAATAATGCTCAGCCTTTTGATATTGCGATAGTCGTGGCCGATGGCCTGTCGTCGGCAGCCGTCGAGCATCATGCTCTGGCTCTATTGGAATTCTTTATTCCCGCAGTGCATGCGCAAAAGCTCAAGTTAGCACCGCTATGTATCGCAACTCAGGCGCGGGTCGCCCTAGGGGATGATATTGGCGAGGCCTTAAAGGCGCGTCTAGTAGTTGTGCTAATTGGCGAGCGCCCGGGCTTGAGTTCACCGGATAGCTTAGGCGCGTATATCACCTATGCACCAAGGCGCGCATGTAGCGACGCCCAGCGCAATTGTATTTCAAATATTCGCAGTGGCGGCCTCAGCTACCAACAAGCCAGCGATACCGCCATGTACCTCATTAGCTCCGCTTTAAAGAAATCCCTGAGCGGGGTTGGTTTAAAGGATGAGTCGGTGGTCTTAGACGGGCAGACCACAACACATATCCCATTCTTTAAGCCGTCAAAGTAGCTTTATCCACCCATTTGCCGGAGTGCAAACTATCATAGGGATAAGCCCGTATGGGACAATCCGCGCCTTAAGCTCACAATGTCACAACGATATGAAATGTTCACAGCGATAAATTTTGACGCCAAATTGGGCGCCGAAGGATGGCTTATGTTGAGGTGCCGTAGTGGAAATCCCCCGAACTCCCGATAACGAGAGCAAGCGCTTAGCCTCGCTGCAATCCCTGAACATTTTAGACACCCCCTTCGAGGAACGCTTTGACCGCATTACTCGTTTTGCCAGTGAATTATTTGATGTTCCCATCGCCCTTGTCAGTTTAATTGACCAAGACCGCCAGTGGTTTAAATCGGCGCAGGGATTAGATGTGCGAGAAACCTCGCGGGCGATTTCCTTTTGCGGTCACACCATATTAAGTCGCAATATTATGAGCACCGCTGACGCGAGTGTAGACGAACGCTTTTTTGATAATCCGCTAGTATTAGGTGAGCCGTATATTCGTTTTTACGCGGGCTGCCCCCTCTTGGCAGAAGACGGCAATGCGCTGGGCACCTTATGTCTTATCGACCGCCGCCCACGGATCTTAAGCCAAGATGATCTCGACGTGTTTAGAGACCTAGCACTAATCATTGAACGAGAAATCATTCGTCCAGAATTAGATATATTGGATGAGGTTACCAGCATCAGCACCCGAAATAGCTTTTCGGTACTGGCGGAAAAGGGCCTAGATTTATGTGCTCGCCGAAATATTTCCGCGTCTTTGGTATTTATAGAATTAGATGATGCTATCGGGAATAAAAATCAAACAGAGAGCGCAGAGCGCGATAAAATGCTCGTCCGGTTTAGTGAATGTTTGAATACCCATTTAGAACAATCTGCCTTGGTAGCGAGGGTGGGCGAAAATCAATTTTCTGCACTCTTGGTCGATGCATCGGCGGCAGAGGCAGAGCTGGCTATGATGAAATTTAAAACCAAAGTTGAAGAATTGAATCGAAATGAAAATTGGCTTTCGCCATTATCATTAAGTCATGGCATTGCCGAGTTTAATTCTGGAAAACATTCTACCGTAGAAAAATTGCTCACAGACGCTGATTTAATTATGTATGACAATAAAAAACAAAAGCGTTATGCCGCAATGAAAAGTGAATGTGTTTAGTAACAAATTTATTACACAGATTCTAATTTCTAAGCTATTCCAGCAATAACTTCACGCCCATATTGCCTTGTTGTAAAGCCGTCGCTTTCGGCGTTACTATGTTTGCCATTCAATTAAGTATCCCTTATTAACATTGGGAGTTTGTATGGCCGATATCCAATACCCTATCTCGGGTTCATGTCAGTGTGGCAATGTGAGCTACCAGTTATTGTCGCCACCCTTAAAGGTAATGGCATGTCATTGCAAAGAATGCCAAAAATTATCGACCAGCGCCTTTAGCCTTACTGCATTAGTGGCTACAGATACCGTCGTCTTTGAGGGCGAGTTGGTGCAGTGGGAGCGCTTAGCGGAAAGCGGCAATAAAAATTACGCGAAGTTCTGCCCAGTATGTGGAAATCGGATCTATCACTTTAATCCAGATCAGCCCGAGGTGATCAAGCTAAAGGCCGCCAATCTCACCGACACGAGCATTCTCAAACCAGAGGCGCATATTTGGGTTAGCCAAAAGCAGGCGTGGTTTCACATTCCTGATGACGTGCCGCAGTTCGACAAACAGCCATAGTATGGGCGTAAGAATACGAATAAGTATCATCGTTATGCTGGCGCTGGCTAGTGTTAGCGCCTGTAGTAACCGTCGACTTTACGAGGCGAGTCATCAAAACCGCTTACAGGAATGCGAAAAGCTACCCGCGAGCCAGCGGCAAGCCTGCACGGCGGAATACAGCGAATCCTATGACGAGTATCGTCGTCGCGTAGCGGCAGAAAAACAGTCGCAAATGTAATGCGCTGCTTCTGCGCGGCGGCTGCGACATCATGTCACATTACCCAGTGTTTAAACTTTGCTAAAATACGCCGCCTGCTCAGCGCTGCGCGGGAGAGCTATGTGATTAGCTCCTCAGCCAAGTCGAGTTTAAAGCAGCTTTTTCGCCGCATACTAATGGGTCATCTCTTATGTCTAGCAATTCCCCGCGCCGTCCATCGTCGCTTATAGGCTGGTTGCTGCGCTGGCATCCTCGGCTTGGTGCAGTGGTGGGCTTGGCCATTATTGCATGGGGTTTGAGCGGCCTAGCCCACCCAATTATTTCTCGCATACAACCCTCCGCTGAGGCATACCTTTACAAGCTAGAGGCGTTTTCAACGGCAGACTTACTCAGCGTTAGCGAAGCTGCAAAACGTGCCGGCCTTACACAGTCATTGACCGCCGTGCGCCTTTTAGTTTGGCAAAATCAAGCCTATTACCGCCTGCAAACCGACTCCGACATTATCTGGTTGAATGCGAATAGCGGCGCAGTCGTCGACAATGCCGAGCGTGATTACGCGGTATTTCTAGCGCGCCACTACTTGGGCGACAAGCACAGCGCAGTAAAATCCATCAGCCTGCAAACCGAATTCGATGAAGATTATGTATTTGTAAATCGCTTGCTGCCGGTGTGGCGAGTCGCCTTTGAGCGTGAAGACGGCATGCGGGTTTATGTAGACACCGCCAGCGATCGCCTCGGCACCGTGGTGAATAACACCAAGGCGGCAACGAGTGTATTTTTCCGCAACCTTCATTCATGGATTTTTATTAAAAACGACAGCCTGCGTTTGACGTTAATGAGCATTTGCCTTGTTGGAGGTGGTGTCATAGCACTGGCGGGTTTGCTGCAATACTTTCTGCAGTGGCGCGCGGGTCGGGGTTGGCGACAAGGCCGCTCTGCCTTAAAAGTTCATCGCTTATTGGGTGTCACCGTCGCCATTACCGCCGTTACCTTCACCGGCAGCGGCCTATATCATTTATGGCAAAAGCAATTTGTATTGCAGCCTGTAGCGGTGCCGACCCAGAGCGTTCCTGCAGAGCAATTAGCCGTAAATTGGTCGGCCGTAAATGCAAATATTGTTCAGGCAGATATGGTGGCTATAGACGGTCAGGCGTATTTCCGCACGTGGTATGAGGGTGAGCTACATTATATCGATGCTACAGATGGTCAAGTCTTAAATGATGGTGAGCGCTTACATGCAATAGCTTTGGCGGCGCAATATATGCCTACAGACGCGCCAATCAAAGCGACGCGAACCGTAGAATCCTTTAATGATGAATACGGTTTTGTAAACAAGCGCCTACCCGTTATAGCGGTCGATTATGAGCGCGCCGATCACCTCAGCGTATATGTAGAACCGCGCAGCGGCGCACTGGCAACAGTCGTGAGAGACGCTGACCGCTACGAGGGATTTAGCTTTGCTTTTCTGCATAAATGGCATTTTATCGACGGCCTTGGCCACACCCCGCGCGACATCATTTCAGCCTGCTTTGCCGCCGGTATTGCCCTCACGTTTTCTCTGGGAATGTTTCTATTCATACGCCGAGCCAGACGCTGATCTGGCTTCTCGCTCGCTGTTGCACGCCTAAACGCTGCCATTTCAAGCAAGAAATGAGTACAGTAAGCCCTCTACTATTCCTACTTTGTCGACTATTAAGCAGTGAGTCCCCATGTCCCGCAAAACCATAGACCTACCCGAGCGCTTTCAATTTAGTACCGAATACACCGTCCTCTATTCAGACGTAAATGTGGCCAACCACCTAGCCGCAGATCGCATCCCCGCCATCGCAATTGAAGGGCAGCTGCGCTTTGTTATTGCCCTTGGCTACGAACACGCCACTGCCTTTGAAGAAGCCGGATTAATAATGGCCCATTCAGAAATCTCATACCTGAGTGAAACCGACTACGGCGACAGGCTGCGTATAGACGTAGCAGCCATCAACTTCACCGCCAAGAGCTTTGAGCTCGCCTTTCGATTATTTAATTTGAGCAAAAATATCGAGACTGCCCGCCTCCGTAACACCATGCTATTTTTTGACTACAACACAAAATCTGTCTGCGCAGTACCGGCGGGCTTTAAAGAAAAAGTAGCGGCAATGTAATTCGTTAGTGCTTTGCTTTTTTGTTTGCGGTTTTACTGGCATATGGTAGAAAGTTTATTAATATTTGGGGTCAGTGTAAAAACTCCAGATCGTAGCTTGTTCAAGATTTAACGTACACAATGTGGTAATGCTCTTTTGTTCCAATGGGTGAGTTTTTACACTGACCCCAAATATCCGGTCTAATAAATCCGGTGGAGTTTAAACATGGCCAATGGTAGTTGCTTGTGCGGTAATATCCGTTACGAAGTAGAAATACTTCCAGAAAAGATATTTAACTGCCATTGTAAGTTTTGCAGAAAGGCGCATGGTGCGGACTACGCGACGGTGGCTGTCGTAAAGTATTCTACGTTCAAATTATTTGATGAGAAGGGTTTTCTAAAAGAACACCAAAATGGCGCGGGTGGCTTCCGAGCATTCTGTTCTGAGTGTGGTACGAGGCTTATAAACTACGCTCCTGATAAGAATATGTTTTTTGCTATCATGCTTTCGACAGTAGATAGTCCAATTAGCTTTAAACCAGTAGCTCATGCAAACACAGAGTCAAAAGCAAGTTGGTGTGAGCCGTATGCAGGAATTCCTCAGTTCAGTGGGTTTCCTGATGGCCTGTGACGCGGCTATTTAATATTTGGGGTCAGTGTAAAAACTCCAGATTGTAGGACGCTCAATATTTTAACGTACACAATACATTAATGTTCTTTTGTTCCAATGGATGAGTTTTTACACTGACCCCAAATATCTAGAAAGGAGCCCGCTATGAAGGGAAGCTGCTTGTGTGGAAAAATCGAAGTAGAAACGCCTGATAATACGGATCTTGGTCTTTGCCATTGTTCGATGTGTCGTCGTTGGTCAGGTGGGCCAATGTTCGCAGTGCATTGTGGCTCGGATGTTAGCTTTACCGGTGACGCGCCAACTAGGTATCAGTCATCTGACTGGGCGGAGCGTGGTTTTTGCTCAAACTGTGGCACACATCTTTTTTATCATTTGCTCCCTAATAATGAATATATTCTTCCGGCGGGTTTGTTCCAAGATCAAGATTTCCAGCTATCTAATGAAATATTCATTGATGAAAAGCCGGATTTCTATGAGTTTAGTAATCAAACCACCAAGCTAACTGGGCAGCAGGTATTTGAGCAGTTTGCGCCTGATAGCTAGGCAGGTAATTGGCCGCTGTTATTTAAAAGTGGCGATGCAAGTTCAAAATCGCGGTGCTAGTTGAGTGGTCTAGGCTAGCGCATGTCGCGTAGGAGTATTTTGTTCTTCGCTAATCCGCGTCGCTTTTTAAGCGATATGCTATAAGCTTGTTCGACAACGCCTTATTGAAATCACCGAGAATTTTATGAGTCTTGTTTTGCGAATATTGGTTTTACTTGCGCTTTCTACTGGCGTGTATGCCAGTGACGAGCAGCGCTTGCCAAAATGGGAACTCGGTGTAGGTTTGTCGGCCTTTAGCCTGCCGGATTATCCCAGTGCAGACCAAGATCAAACTTATGTGCTGCCCTTCCCTTATATTATTTATCGTGGTGAGCGTTTAAAGGCGGGTCGCGATGGTCTGCGTGGCCTGTTGTTTGAAAGCGGGCGCTGGGATCTCGATATCTCTGCGGGCGGCAGTTTGCCGGTGAATAGCGAAGATAACCGTGCGCGGGAGGGCATGGATGATCTCAATGTGAGTCTTGAGTTAGGGCCATCTCTGCGCTTTAAATTTGTTGACACGCCAGATCAAAAGATTCAATTGCGATTAAATTTACGTGCTCTATTGGCAGCAGATGATTTCCCGTCTTTGGACTACGAGGGTTGGTTATTCAATCCAGAATTGCGCTGGCGTCAGCATTACGGCGAGCGCTATGTGCTGGGTAGTTCCTTACAATTGCGCTACGGAAGCCGCGACTACCACAATTATTTTTATGGTGTGGCGCCACGGTTTGCTACTGCATCGCGGCCCAGCTACCAAGCAGAGCGCGGATACAATAGCGCAGGTGTGAGCGCCTACGCGGCGGCAAGGCTGGATCGCAACTGGCGAATTACCGCCTCGGTCTCGTATTACGATTTACACGATGCGGCGTTCAACGACAGCCCGTTGTTTCGCAAGAATAGCGGTGCCTACATTGGTTTTTCTATATCGCGAATTTTGTGGCGCTCAAAAACCACCGTCGGCCCTGCCCGCATAGATGACGTAGCGCTGTAGTTCCGCAATTGCGCGAGTAAGTCTCAAAAGCGAGGCGAATCCGGTACAATCTCTGCACTGTCATTTACCGAGTTGTCCCCATGCCTGATTCAGTTACTCACCTAGCCGCCGTGGTCATTGGCGGTGGCCCTGCGGGTCTGATGGTGGCTGAGCAATTGAGCAAGGCGGGAATGATAGTAGACGTATATGACGCTATGCCCACCGTTGGCCGCAAATTTTTGCGGGCTGGTATTGGCGGTTTAAACCTCACCCACAATGAAAACTGGCAAGACTTTATTGGCCGCTACGGTGATAAGGCAAGCATACTTCGGCCCGCGTTAGACGCATTCACTGCAAACGACCTCCGAGCCTGGGTTGCAGGCTTAGGGGTAGAGACCTTTGTCGGTAGCTCGGGGCGGGTTTTCCCGCTAGAAAAAAAGGCCGCACCACTACTGCGGCGCTGGTTGAGTCGACTTCGAGAAAACGGCGTGCGAATTCACAGCCGCCATCGCTGGATGGGCTGGAATGATCGGGACGAATTACTCATCCAAGGCCCCGAGTCACAGCTGACCATCAAAGCAGAACATTGCTTTTTTGCGATGGGTGGCGGTAGTTGGTCGGCGCTGGGTTCAGACGGCCATTGGCTGGCGCGGTTTAAAGATCGCGGTGTGCCCTGCCAGGCATTTCGGCCAAGCAACTGCGGTTTTGAATATAGCTGGCCGGCAGATATTAAAACGCAGCACAGCGGGGAGCCGCTAAAGTCTATTGCGGTGTCGATACGCGACGCTAAAGGCATCGACTGGCGTCAGCGCGGCGATGCAGTTATTGCAAGTTACGGTATTGAAGGCGGGCCGGTGTACGGCATTTCTGCAGCGATGCGCGACGCCATTGAGCAAGATGGACATTGCACAATGTACTGGGATCTCGACCCAGACAAATCGATAGAGAAGTTGCAGCAGGCGCTTGCAAAGCGCCGCCCTAAAGATTCCCTCGTCAATGTGCTGCGCAAGCAGTGTGGTCTTAACGGCAGCAAATTGGCGCTGTTTAAAGCCCTAACTAGTAAAGAGCAAATGGCTGATATTGACGCCCTGCCCGCCCTTATCAAACACCTGCCGCAAACCTTTAGCGCCACCCGTGATATAGACGAAGCAATTAGCACCGATGGCGGAATTTGTTTTACCGCCGTAGATGATAAGCTGATGTTAAAGCAAATGCCGAATAGCTATTGTGTAGGTGAAATGTTGGATTGGGAGGCGCCAACTGGCGGCTATTTGCTAACCGCTTGTTTCGCCACAGCGGTGTGGGCGGCAAAGGCCGCCTTGGCGGGCAAAACAAATTAAAATATGACGGAGATGAGATGGCTATTATTGAATTTTCTAAGGAAGAAAAAGACATTATTATCGCCAAGGTTCAGCGCTACTTCGAAGATGAATTGCACCAGGATCTAGGTAAGTTTGACGCTGAATTTTTGACGGATTTTTTCTCTGAAGAGATTGGTGCGTATTTTTATAATCGCGGCCTAAATGATGCGAAGATGGTGTTAGAAGACAAGTTGGTTGATATTGGCGATGCACTTTACGAAATTGAAAAGCCAACTAAATTTGTAAAATAAATTTATTTTTAAAAGGAATACTGCGTGGCCGTAATGGAATTAAAAGAGCTGCTGAGTTTTGCTGGTCACAGCATTATTCTTATGCCCAGCGATGCGAGCGCGCGACAATGTCGGGATCGCATCGCGCGCCTGCGCGGCAGCCATGACCAAGCATTTATAGAAACCGTTACGGTAATGCCCGTTGATCAATGGCTGGCGGAATTGTGGGATGCCACCTTCCCCGCTAAACAAGTGCTGCGCCCTATCCAGCTACTGGCCTTGGCCCGCGAAATTATAGAGAACAGCGAATTTTTTCCCGACAACTGCCTAAATAGCATGGCGATTACCCGCCAGTTTGTAGATGCCTTTCAGCTGCACGCCCAGTATCAACTCAGCAGTGATCAAGACTATTACCGCTTCTCTACAGAGTACCAAGCTTTTTATCACTGGCGACAAGCCTTGCAGGAAAAGCTGGATGCGCAGTCGGCCCTGAGTGCGCAGCAATTGCCGGCGCAGTTGTGCGATTTGCTGGAGCAGTCAGCCTTAGACCTACCAGATCAGTTGGTGCTGAGCGAAGGTTTGGAACTCAGCCCCGCCGCGCAGAACTTTATCGAGCGCTGTGCCGATAAAATAGCTATATCAACGCTGGCTGAAGATCGGCCGAGTAACGCTGTGCCGATATTATGTTCGGCGCCACAAATTCAGCAGGAATGCGAGGCTGTTGCCGGGTGGTTAAGCGAAAAATTTAGCGCTGAAACCAAGGCAGGAACCGCATTAGAACATTCTTTATTCGCGATTCTGGTACCAGATATGAATCGCTATCGGGGAGTGTTAAATAATGTGCTGCAGCGGCAGTTTTACCCTAATGATCTGTTTCCGACGCAAAATCAAGAAGTGCGTGAGCCGTGGTTGTTTGACGCTAGCGAAACCCTTATGTCTTATCCGCTAATTAAAGCGGCGTGGGATATTATTTCGCTTAATACCAGACCGCTACCGCTTGAACAATTAAGCCGCATATTGCGGTCACGCTTTGTGCGCGGGTGGCCAGAAGCGCGGAGTGTTCGCGCAAACCTAGATCTTCGCTGGCGGGATCGTCTCGGCCCAGAAACCAATTTGCGCAATGCCCTGTCGCTGGCAAAAAAAATTGAGTTAGAAGACCCCAGTGTTAGTGATTTTTTGCATGAATTAGAGGCTATGGTAAATGCCGCTCCGGCCACGCAGCTGCCCTCATCGTGGGTGCGATTTTTTGATCAACTGCTTTTAAGCTCAGCCTGGCCAAATGCCAGTGATGACGATGAAATTGTACAGCAATGTCGCCGTGGTTTTAGTCAGGCCATGGATGTATTCCGCGCCTTAGATCGACAGCTCGGAGACATTAGTCACGACACGGCGCTGTCTTGGTTGCAACACATACTCAGCACTAAGCGCTTTTCGGTTAGCCGCAACTGGGCCTGTCCAGTGCGAATAATGGAATACGATGACGCCATCGGACTGCAATTTGATGCAGTGTGGATTATGGGCTTAGATGACAGCGCTCTGCCCCGCCGGGTTGAGCCCTCTGCTCTTCTACCACTGGAGCTACAGCAAAAAGCAAAGTATCCAGAGAGCGATCCGGGCCTGTGTTTACAGCGCGATCAAAAACTCCTGTCGGGCTTGCTACAGTCAGCGCCGCAGCTGCGAGTGAGTTATTGCCGCGAGAATGAAACAGGTAGTCCGCTGGGCTTGTGTAATTTGCTGGCAGAATATGTTGAAGAAAATGTGCCAGTGCCAACAGAGCGATTTGCGGCGCAGGGTGTAATTAGCATGCCGAGCGTGGATGAGGTGCGGCCGGTGGATCCCGGTCAGCGCAATGGGGTTCGCGGTGGCACGGGACTATTTAAAGAATATGCCAGCAGTCCCTTTTTTGCGTTTTTAAAATATCGCTTAAATTTACGGGAATTTCCCGTGGCTGCCGAAGGTTTGGATCATCGTGTGCAAGGGATTTTGATTCACGACACCATGCAGTATGTATGGGAAACACTGCAAAACAAAGCGGCGCTCGACGCCTGCAGTGCTTTGCAGCTAGAGGCGGTGGTGCGCAAAAGCTGCGAGCGAGCCTTAGAAAACCCAGAGCTTAGTGTGGCGCGCTTTGGGGAATCCCTACTGAATATTGAAAAAGAGCGCGTGATTACCTTGGTCTGCGCGTGGATGGAAAAAAATGAGCGCGCGCGCTTACAAGACTTTGAGGTAGTGGCGACCGAGCAGCTAGTTGAAAGTGAATTGATGGGTATACCGCTGAAAATTCGCATGGATCGCATCGATAAAATTGGCGAAAAACGCCTAGTAATAGACTATAAAACGGGAACGATTGATGGTCGCTCCCTTAGCGTTGACAATTTAACGGAACCCCAGCTTCCGATTTATGTGTTGGCGCAAAAAGATGAAGCGCAGCAGCTTGACGGTGTGATGCTGGCGCAACTTAAAAGTCCCGACGATTTAAAAATTCATATGCGCAGTAATTGGGCAAATAGCGTGCTTGCCAAAAAGCCCCACGGTAATGACGTCGATAATCCCGAAAAGTGGCAGGCAGAATTAGAGGCCTGGTCAAATACCTTGCAAGACATGGCGGCGGGAATATTGGCGGGTAATATTGAGCACGATTTCAGTCAGAATCACAGCCGAGGTTTTAGTGCGTTTCTCTTGCCGCTGCTGCGTGATTTAAGTGTTGAGGAGGATGCGCAATGAGTCAGTATCCTCGTCCACCAGATCAAGATCAGCGCGAACAGGCGGTAGACCCTCGCAATTCGGTATTGGTGCGGGCGCCAGCAGGTTCGGGTAAAACTGGGGTGTTATTGCTGCGCTATTTGCACTGTTTGCTCACCGTGGATCAGCCCGAAACGGTAGTCGCGATCACCTTTACCAATAAAGCCGCCGGCGAAATTAAAGAGCGGGTGGTATCGGCACTGCAAGACGGTGCAAAGGCCTTGGCGTGTTTGGCAAATGGCGAGCAGCTGGCGAGTGTCGAGAGCGGTTTTGAGCACGATATTCGCGAAGCGGTTTTTAAAGTACTAGAAAAAGACGCGGCCAATCATTGGCATTTATTAAAGAACAGTGCGCGTTTGCGCATTACTACCTTTGACAGTTTTTGTGGGAGTTTGGTACGCCGTTTGCCGCTGCTATCTGGGCTTGGCGCTGCGGTTCCGCTCACAGATGCTGAGGCACTTTATCGGGAGGCAATTCTCAGCTTATTTAGACAGTTAGATGATAAAAATTGCCCCCCTGCCCTCGCACTCGCTCTGCAAAGTTTGCTTGCCTATGGCAGTAATCGCATCGAAACGCTGCTGCCACTTTTGTCGGCATTATTATCTAAGCGCGACCAATGGTTGCGTGATGTTATTAGCGGCGATCTCGATGTTATGGAGGCGGCGCTGGCAGAGGAGGTAGCGGCGCAGTTTGAGCCGGCATGGGCAGCCCTGCAGGATTTAAATATTGATCAGCTTATTAACGCGTTTATCGCATCGTCCGCTGAAAACGAGGCCCATGCCTGGGCAGCGGATTTGCGTAGCAGCAATGAACTAGGTATTGCAGAGTTTGAGCTGGTTCAAACCTTGGCGTCCAGCATGCTTAGTGGCAAAGGTGAATTATATAAGCCGCGCTCACTGAATTATGCAGGATTAAAAGCGGGTCAGGCTGGCACCGCCGAAGCCAAGGCTTGGCTCAAAGGGCTAGAAGATGACGGCTTTTATGAGGAGGCGTCGCAGAATTTTGCATGTATTGCCAGTTTGCCGCCGCCGTATTTTCCCGAGAGCAGCCGAGAATTGGTTGGGCATTTTCGTATCGCCCTCGCCTATTTATTAGCGCATTTGCGCCTGAGCTTTGAGCACAAAGGTGGGGTGGATTTTGGCGAGATCGCACAGCGCGCCATTACAGCCTTAAGCGCCGAGCATGGTGAAGAAGTTGGCGATGCCTTATTACTTGAGGATCGCGTTCGCCATATTTTGGTCGACGAAATGCAAGACACCTCGGTGAGCCAAATAGATTTGCTAGAGGCTTTGTGCCAAGGCTGGGAAGAAGACGACGGTCGCAGTGTGTTTTTCTGCGGTGATTTGCAACAGTCGATTTATGCGTTTCGCGGCAGTTTGGTCAGCTTATTTGACGAGCTGCAGCAGCGCGGTAGCTTCGCGGGCAAAATCTTAAAACCTCTGCAGTTGAAGGCCAACTTTCGGTCCTCGCCGGATTTAGTGAATTGGGTAAATGACTGCTTCAAGATCCTCTTTACGGATCGTGGCCGCTACTACGAAGCGGCCCTACCCCAGCGCAATAACGCTGGCGAAGTGTGTATTCACCCCCAGGTTTTGGGCCAGCAGGTAGATGCCAAGCTCGGCGCCGGTCAAACGGAAGCTCAGCAGATTGTGGAGTTGATTCAGCAAGTACAAGCCCAAGATGTTGAGACAGGTAAAACGTCGTCGGTGGCAATACTGGTTCGCAACCGTGGTCATCTAAAACATATTGTGCCGGCATTGAAGGCGGCGAAGCTGACATTTTCTGGTCAAGATATTGATAGCCTTAACACCACGCCCGCGGTGATGGATTTTATGGGTTTGCTCAGAGCCCTGTGGCATGAGGCTGATAATGTGGCCTGGGCG
This sequence comes from Zhongshania marina, assembly GCF_002915595.1. GTDB lineage: Bacteria > Pseudomonadota > Gammaproteobacteria > Pseudomonadales > Spongiibacteraceae > Spongiibacter > Spongiibacter marinus_B. The sequence continues at coordinate 32,129 of NZ_PQGG01000031.1, read as the reverse complement.
CGACTGGTGCGCGCGCCATTCGTTGGCTTGAGTTGGGACGATTTGCTATTGCTGCGCGAAGCCGGTGGTCTGCTCCGTGATGCGATTATGGATGCCACTATATGCGCTGGCCTTAGCCAAGATGGTCAGCGAGCGCTAACTCACCTTCGAGATGCCGTGGTTTGGATAGAGAGCTGCCCGCAAAGTCGCGATTTGCGTTGGGCGCTGCGCAGCGCCTGGCATTTACTCGGTGGGCCGGCCTGTATTGAACCCCATCAACAGGGAGATATCGATCGAGTTTTAGGCTTGCTAGACCAGTATGCGCCAGCGGGTTTGCTTGAAGATATTGGAGTATTAGAGCGCGCTTTAGAGCGGTTATACGCTACGCCCCCCAGTAGCAATATCGAGTTAATGACCATTCATAAGTCCAAGGGATTGGAGTTTGATGTGGTGATTTTGCCAAGCACGGGGGCGGCTGGCCGCAATGCTGACCGCGATCTATTGGCGTGGCAGCGTCTGCGCGGCCATATGATTTTTGCTCCTAAACCGCAGAGTTCGGCGGGTGATCCGGCGGCTGAAAAACTGTATCGCTATATGAGTGATGCACAGGCCCGCGCACTGGATGAAGAAATAGACCGGCTCATATACGTTGCCCTGACCCGCGCCAAGCGTACTTTGCATGTGTTTGGCGTGGCGCAAATGAATAGTAAAGGCGATGTTGCGCCAACGTCTGGCAGTATTTTGCATCGCCTGTGGGCCAGTGTTGGCGACGCATTTGAGCGCTGTGACATTATTGAAACCGACGATGCTGTGCCACCGCTGCGGGTGCCGATGGCGCCCCGTCTACGGGAGTTAAAAATCGCGTGCGAGCCGGTTTGGCAGCCGCCGCTACCGCCGGAATCACCGTTGCAGCGGGCGCAGCGTCAAACCGAAAATGCGGTGCTGGAAGACAATATTGAAGATCGTGCGGTGGGTATTGTATTCCACGAGCTGATGGAGCGTTTGGGGCGCCGCAATGACCGCGAGCAGTGGTTGCTGGATACCGACAGGCTCCGGCGCGGCGTTACCCAGCGTTTGCGCCATCACTGTCATCCGGAGCCAGATTTAGATAACAGCGTGGCCCGAGTGATGGACTTGGTTAGTAATACCCTGTCCTGCGACAAGGGGCAGTGGATATTGGCCAGCTATCAATGGCAGGCCAGTGAGCAAACAATCCGTCGAATGATAGGCGGGCAGTGGCAAACATTGATACTAGATCGTGTATTTATCGACGAAGATCGCTGTTGGATCGTGGATTATAAGACCGCAAGGGCTAAAGGAAATGTGCAGCGCTTTTATGAGGAGCAGGCGGAAAGATATCGCACAAAAATGCGAATTTATCAGCAAGCTTTACACGCAACTGGGGTAGAATGCGCGATCACAACGGCATTGTATTTTCCGGCCCACCAACACCTGTTGGTATTGGACGATACCTAAAGCCGTGACACCAAATAGAGAGTAGATGGCCCAGTGGGCTAATTAGGAACGATTTTTTGCATGAAAAAGCAGCTTGGTTTTTTATTGTTATCAACCTTATTGGCGGCGTGCTCACAGCTAAAAACGAGTAAGCCAATTGCGCCGGTAAACCTGCTAGATACCACACAGGTAGAAGAGAACCTGCAAATTGAAGAGTCTGATGACGTTCAGACGCTGGCCAGCAGCGCAGCTCGAGAAATGCTACTGGGTAAGTGGTATGGCATTCGTAGATTAAAAGACGGCGGCCAAAAAGAATGGCTTACCGAGCGCTCGGCTGATGGAACTTACCGTGTCGATTTTCGCTTTGTCGCCGCCGATGGCAGCGCTCGCTCGCAGTCTGAGGTTGGTTTTTGGGGAGTGTCTGGCGATATCTATTTCCGCATATTTCGCGGCTGGGTGACGGTTGAAGGCATGAAGCCCGCCGACCCTACGGTGGCGGAGCATTACGACGCCTACAAAATTGACGGTTTAGATGGTGAGTACTTTAGCTATATGCACAAAGTGAGGGGCCAGCAATACACGGTTAAAAAAATGCCTAATGACTTCCGTTTGCCGGTAACGGTAAATAGCCAAGAAGTTGAACCCATCACCTTTAGTTATTAATCCGTTTTCGGCGCCTGCCACGAGGTGGCGGCGCTGATTTTTTCGTCGTCGAAGACACCGAGTCGACGCGCCCTCTTCGCCCATAGTTCGCGGGCCAATACTTGCATATCTACGGCGGTATCGGTCTCGTCGACAATCTCCATGCCCAGCATGGTTTCTACCAAATCTTCCATTGTTACCAAACCCATTACGCTGCCGTATTCGTTAACGACGAGGGCAATTTGAAGGCGCATTTCCGTTAGCTTTTTTAGCAGTTCGGGGGTTGGTAGTGATTCGGGAACTACGAACAGCTCACGGCGTAAACTGCTTAATGGTGAGTCTGGGCTGCGGGCCATCGCGAGCATAAGTTCGTCCTTGCGGATAAAGCCGGTGATATTGTCTGGGTCATCGGCGTAGACGGGGATTCTCGAGAATAGAATGGCTTCGTTGCCCTCCACTACCTCTTTCACACTGGCACTTTCCGGCACGCTAAAAATAACCAGTCGCGGAGTCATGACGTCGCGGGCCTGTAGTGATCTAAATCGAATAAGACTGGCGACAGCGCTGGATTCTTCTTGATCTAAAATTCCTTCGCTTACGGCAACTTCAGCTAGGGCGACAAATTCCTCCCGGCTAATTGAGTGGGAGCCCGCGCCACGGGATAGCAAGCGGGTTACCACCTGAGCCATTGCGACCAGTGGCGTCATCGACCACATGATAAAGCGTAAAATTATGGCGCAAGGTGGCGCCAATTGACGCCAGAATAAGGCGCCTAGGGTTTTGGGAATAATTTCAGAAACAAATAAAATTAATAAGGTGAGTACCGCAGAAATTAGTCCAAAATAGGCTTCGCCAAACAGAGCAGTGGCCTGTGCCCCTGCCCCAGCCGCCCCTACGGTATGGGCGATGGTGTTTAAGCTGAGGATGGCTGCCAGTGGTCTGTCTACATCTGTTTTATACCTGCGCCACAAGCGGCCATTGCGATGCCCGCGCTCCTCCTCCGCGGCGATATAAGAAGGCGTAACACTAAGTAATACAGCTTCTAATACGGAGCATAAAAAAGAAACGCCTAGGGCGATGGCAACATAAATGAACAGTAGGATCATGGCGGAATCAGCATAAAAGTGTATGGCAGATTGCCGCATTGCCAGCGGATAAAGTCAAGCAAAGTCGGGTGAAAATGCTTTCATGCAAGGCGTGAGTCAAAGGGAGCACTTTCTATATATTCCAGTTGGCTGCGCTGCCCTCCTCTGGCGTTGCCGTTAAAGCGAGAATTTTCTGAACACCTAGATGGTGACTTAAAAATATTTCGCCGCTTAAATGTTTAATAAAATCTGTTTTTAAAAGTACATCCGTCACCGGCCCTTTTACTTCTGATAAATGCAGCTTAATACCACTGTCATTTAAGCGATGATTGATAGATTCCAGTGCGTCTAGTGCACTGAGATCAATCTCATTTACCGCTGTACACATTAAAATAACGTGGCGTACTGTTGGGCTTTTTTCTAAGAGTTCGTAAATTTTATCTTCAATAAATCCGGCGTTGGCGAAATATAAACTTTCATCCACGCGTAAAGAAAGAATCTCGCTATGGGTTATCACCTTGTGACGGTTTACGTTGCGGTAGTGTTCAGTGCCGGGAACCTCGCCAACTACGGCCATATGTGGTGTAGAGGTTTTATATAAATGCAAGGCAAGTGAGGCGAATACGCCGCAGGCTACGCCACTTTCTACGCCAGCAAGTAGAGTGACTAATAAGGTGGTAGCAACAGCAATAAAATCGCTGCGGGCATAGCCCCAGCTCTTTTTCAAAATTGAAAAATCTACTAGCGATAACACTGCGACAATGATTGTTGCTGCCAGTGTTGCCTTGGGCAAATAGGCGAGGTATGGCGTAAAAAATAGTGCGGCCAATCCAATGCCAACGGCAGTGAATATGCCTGCGGCGGGGGTTACCGCGCCGGCATCAAAGTTGACGACAGAGCGCGCAAAACCGCCGGTAACAGGGTAGCCGCCGGAAAATGCGGCAGCCACATTGGCGGCGCCCAAACCAATAAGCTCTTGGTTCGGAGTAATTTTTTGACGCCGTTTAGCGGCTAGGGTGTGGCCCACCGAAACGGATTCAACAAAGCCAATAACAGAAATAAATATTGCCGAGACGAGTAGTTCGCGCCAGGCACTGTGATCTAATCTTGGGATTTGTAAGCTGGGTAGACCGCTTGGAATGTCACCGACTAGCTTGACGCCGTACTGACCTAGATCAAAGCTGTAAGCGGCAAGACTGGTAGCAATAATACCCATTACTGGGCCAGTTTTTGACAACATTCCTGCCGCCTTATCGCTAAGACCGGCGCGCATTAAGAGAGGTTTTAAACCACTCCTGACCCAAAATAAAAACGCGAGTACGGGTAGTCCGACGGCTAGTGTGTGTAAATTTGTATTTTTAATTTCTGAAATTAAAGATTGTAATAAGTGGTATAAATTTTCGCCGGAGGCGCTGATGCCTAATATATGCTTTAGCTGGCTGATGGCGATAATAATTCCCGACGCGGTGATAAAGCCGGCAATAACGGGGTGAGATAAAAAATTGGCTAAAAAGCCCATCCGCAAAATGCCCATTCCCAGCAGAAACATACCGGAAAGCAAGGCTAATAGCAGCGCGGCTTCTATGTAGCTGACACTGCCCGGTGCTGCGATATGGCCGATGGCTGATGCCGTCATAAGGGAGGCAACGGCAACAGGCCCTACAGACAGGGTACGGCTGGTGCCGAAAATAGCGTAAGCCACTAGCGGTAGCATGCTTGCATACAAACCCATTTCCGGCGGTAAGCCCGCTAACAAGGCGTAGGCGAGGGACTGCGGAATCAGCATGATGGTGACAATCACCGCCGCCAAGAGGTCGCTTATAAACGTGTCGCGCTGATAGTTGGCGGCCCAGCTTAAGATGGGGAAGTATTGTTTAATCGCTGCTATTTTCAAGATTTTATATCCTAGGCATCATCGTCCATGACGGGTTTAACCAACCATTCTTTGCCCTTGAGCATACCTTGCCAGTATATGGGAGGTAGTAATTTTTCTTTTAAAAACCACGCAGCTCGGGTGGGCTTGGTACCGTTAATTATCCATTTGGGCATGCTAGGTAAGAGTTTTCCGCCATAGCCAAATTCTGCGAGTACAATTTTGCCGCGCTCTACGGTAAGAGGGCAGGAGCCGTAACCATTGTAGTGAGCAATTTTGTGCGTGCCTTGCCGGTCGGCAATGATATTTGCGGCCACGATGGGAGCTTGTACCCGCGCCGCTGCTGCGGTTTTTGCATTGGGTGCATTGCAGACATCACCGAGAGACCAAATATTGTTGAAGCGCTTGTGGCGCAGTGTGTACTGGTCTACGTCTACCCAGCCAGCGTCGTCGACAAGTGGGCTGCTGCGAATAAAATCAGGTGCGGTTTGCGGTGGGCAGACGTGAATCATATCGAATTCGCGGCTCACAATGTCGGTGCCCCCGTCAGCGTTGGCGGTTTCGAAATAGGCGGTTTTTTTGTCGCCGTCGATACGTACTAATTTGTGATTTAATTTTAATTCTGCTTTGTATTTTTTTACATATTCCATTAATGCAGGTACGTAGTCGGCCACGCCAAACAGCACTGCACCGGCATTGTAAAATTCAATATTAATATTGTTAATATCTTGGTTTTTATACCAGTGATCGCCGGATAGATACATGGCCTTTTGCGGCGCTCCGGCGCATTTAATCGGCATGGGAGGTTGGGTAAACAAGGCGCGGCCACGTTTTAAATTGCGAACCAATTCCCAGGTGTAAGGCGCAAGATCATAGCGGTAGTTAGAAGTGACACCGTTGCGGCCAATGGTTTCGCTAAGCCCTTCAATTCCGTCCCAGTTGAGTTTTATTCCAGCGGCGACTACTAGGCGTGTGTATTTAATAAGCCGGCAGCCTTCGAGGGTAACGGTGTTGCTGTCGGGGTCAAAGGCGGCAACGGCGGCTTTGATCCAATCGGCACCTTTGGGAATGAGCGAGGCCATGTCGCGTTTTGTTTGTTCCGGCGTAAAAACACCTGCGCCAACTAAGGTCCAGCCGGGTTGGTAATAGTGTTTGTCGGCGGGATCAATGATTGCAATGGATAGTGTCTTATCTCTGGCTAGCAGGCTGGCGGCGGTTGCAATGCCCGCTGCGCCGCCGCCAACGATAACCACATCGTATGTTTTTAAGGATTTAAGTTCGCCGCGCTCGCCGGCAATGCGCGCAGCCACTCCGCTCATGTCGTAACCTGCGGCTTTGGCGGTGGCAACAATATCGACCAGTGGCAATTGCTTGGCTTGGCTTAGCGCCCACAGGGTGGTGGAGCGCATACCGCTGCGACAGTAAGCGTGCACAGGTCCGTCACTCGCTAGTAATAATTTGCCAAAATCAGCGGCTTCGTCGTCGCCGACTTTCCCAGTGGTAACAGGGAGGTAATGACATTTTATTCCGTGCTCAGTGGCGGCTTTTTCAATTTCAGAAAAAAGCGGCTGGTCTACGCCCTCACCGTCGGGGCGGTTGCAAATAAGAGTGCGCACGCCGCGGCTTGCTAGCTCACCAATATCGCTAGCTTGTAATTGTTGTGAAACACTTAAGTTGGTATGCAATTCTTTAATGTTGATCGTCATTTTCCGATAGCCTCAGTGATTTAGAGTAGGTTCAGTGGCAATTTCAGGTAGACCACGTCGTTGGTATCAGCTTTGGGTAGGTGGCCGGCGCGCATATTTACCTGCAGCGAGGGCAGGATTAATCTGGGCATCCCCAGTGTGGCGTCGCGCTTTTCGCGCATGGCGACAAAATCACTTTCGCTCACACCTTGGTGTACGTGAATATTGTTTTCGCGCTCTTGTTTGACGGTAGTTTGGTATTCAACGTTGCGACCGTTGGGCATGTAGTCGTGGCACATGAATAGGCGAAGCTCGTCGGGTAAGGACAGGATACGTTGAATAGAGCGATATAAAATTTTGGCGTCGCCACCGGGGAAGTCGGCTCGGGCGCTGCCCCCGTCGGGCATAAACAGCGTGTCGCCGACAAAACCAGCGTCGCCCATGATGTGGGTCATGCAGGCCGGGGTATGGCCGGGGGTGTGCAGGGCGTGGCAGCGCATTTCTCCCACCATATATTCGTCGCCATCGTTAAATAAGTGATCGAACTGGGAGCCGTCGCGGCAGAACTCAGTGCCTTCGTTAAATATTTTGCCGAAGGTGTTTTGCACCGTGGTGATTTCGGCGCCTATGCCAATTTTTCCGCCTAGCTGCTCTTGAATATAGGGCGCTGCGGAGAGGTGGTCGGCATGAACATGGGTTTCGATTATCCATTGCAGCTCTAAGTTTTGGTTGCGTATATAGTCAATGACTTTATCGGCGCCATTTAAGCTTAGCCGGCCTGCGGCGTAGTCGATCTCCATTACGGAGTCCACTACCGCGCAGGCATTGGAGCCGGGATCTTTTACCACATAAGTAAAGGTGTTAGTTGGTTCGTCAAAAAACGCGATTACTTCAGGGCTAGTGTTCATATCGATTTTAAATGTTGTCATTTTTAAAACTCCTTCTTAAGCTTATTCATAAGACAGTGCGGTGGCTTTGCCATGAAATATTCGGTAGACAAAATAGGTGTAAAACAAAATTACCGGCAGGGTGATCACCACGCCCACCAAGGTAAATTGCAGAGACTTCACTGAGGCGGCAGATTCCCAAATAGTCAGGCCGCCAATGATAATGTCGGGGAATAAACTGTAGGCTAATCCTAGGCTTGCCATCAGACAGATCGCGACGGTGCTGACATAAATTAAGTAGCTACGGTTTTTATCGAGCATGGTGGGTTTGTTTAGCGCCGCTACGATGAGGCCGTAGCAAAAAAGGCAAATCATCGGAATGGGCATTAAGTACAGCGCATTGGGCAGGGTGAACCATTTCTCGGCAATCGTGCTGCTTACCAGCGGGGTGGCAATAGACACCATAAACAGCCCTAGCCCCATCGGCCAAATTGCCATGCGTGCCCAGCCGATGGCCTTGTTGCGCAGTTCACCGTCGGTTTTCATTAGCAGCCAACCGCAGCCTAAAACCAAGTAGAGGGCTGGTAAGGTCATGGCGATTAGGGCGGAAAACAATAGGCTGGTGGTGCTGGCTTGAAGGCCGGTGATGTAGGCGCCGAGCATCCAGCCCTGTGCTGAGGAGCTAATTAAGGAGCCGGCAAAAAAAGCTTTGTTCCACAGGCCGCGCCGGTGATCGCCGGCTTTTACCCGTAAATCAAAGGCCACGCCGCGCAGAATTAAGCCCATCAGCATGATAGTGACTGGTAAATACAGGCTGGTGAGAATGATGCCGTGGGCGGTGGGGAAGGCGATCAGTAACACGCCGACGCCCAGCACAATCCAGGTTTCATTAGCGTCCCAGAAGGGGCCAATAGAGGCGATCATCATGTCTTTTTCGGCCTCGCCTGCCAGCGGTACTAACATGCCAACGCCGAGGTCGTAGCCGTCGAGAATCACATAGATCAATAAGGCCAGACCCATAATGCCCATGTAAATAATTGGTAGCCAATATTCCATTGCTTAAACCTCTTTGTTAACGGTTTGGGGCGCGTTAATAGCGCTTAGGCTTAGTGACGCAGCGGGTTTGCGAGACAAGTTGAGGAGGGCGCCGATATAGGAGGCCAGTAAAAAACCGTAGAGCAATATATAGCCAAACAAGGTGCCGCCGACGGTAGCGCTGCTGTGCTCGGCGACCACGTCTTGCACTTTTAATACGCCGCTGACTATCCACGGCTGGCGGCCAATTTCTGTGACATACCAGCCCGCTAAGACAGCGACCCAGCCTGAGAAAGTCATCGCCGCGAGGGAGTACAGCAGTGGTTTGGTCGCGGTGTTTTTATTCCGTAATTGCCATGCTGCCCACCATGCCACCAGTAACATGAGTCCTCCGACGGCTAACATGATGCGGAAAGACCAAAAGACGATGGCAACGGGTGGATGTTCGCCTTCAAATTCGTTGAGGCCTTTTACTTCGCCCATTGGGTCGTGGGTGAGAATAAGGCTCGCCGCATAGGGGACTTCTATGGCGTAGCGGTTGCTTTTACTCGCTTCGTCGGGCAGCCCAAACACGGTAAAGGGTGCGCCTTTTTCGGTTTCCCACACCGCTTCCATGGCCGCTATTTTGGCGGGCTGATGTTCTAGGGTGTTCAAGCCGTGAAGGTCGCCAATGAAGATTTGCACTGGGGCGAGGACGGCGGCGATGACCACACCGGTTTTCATGACCTTCCATGTTGCGGGGCCATCCACATTGCGCAGCGCTCGCCACGCGCTAACACCCGCGATCAAAAAGGCTGAGGTTAGTAGGCAGGCGATGAGCATATGGAAAAAACGGTAGGGGAAGGAGGGGTTAAAAATCACCTCCATCCAGCTATCGACCATGACTACGCCATTTTCAAGGTAGTAGCCAGTGGGGGTTTGCATCCACGAGTTGAGACTAAGAATCCAGAAGGCAGATAGCGTTGTGCCAAGGGCGACAAGGAGAGCGCTGATTAAATGCATGCGATTAGACACGCGGTCCTTGCCAAATAGCATGATGCCGAGGAAGGAGGCCTCTAAGAAAAATGCACTCAGCACTTCATAGCCTAGCAGTGGGCCAGCGACATTGCCGGCCTTTTCCATAAAGCCTGGCCAGTTGGTGCCAAATTGAAAGCTCATGGTAATGCCCGATACCACACCCATTGCAAAGGTCAGGGCAAAGATTTTTACCCAGAACAGGTAGGCGTATTCCCAGGCTTGCTCGCCGGTTTGGGTAAAGCGCACTCGGAAAAACAGCAGAATCCAGGCAAGGCCAATAGAAATGGCGGGAAATAAAATATGAAAGCTGATATTGGTCGCGAATTGAATGCGGGCCAAAACGAAGGGGTCGAAATCCATATTGAGTCTCCCAGAATACCGTTGTCGCGGCGCTATTTTCTAGCTTGCCGTCTATGTCTGTCGGTAGAGCAAGCCACGTGCCACCGTTAAATTCATAAAATTAATATTGCCTAAGTCATTGTTTTTGAATAGATATGTTTTAGTCATCGGGTATTGTGCGGTTTAAAATACTGGTAAATTTATTGATTGCTTGCCACTATTGGCAAAACAAAATGCCAAAAATGACACTGCTATGCAGCTAATCGCTAAAGATTCAGACAAAGACGTTGCTTCGATGCTTGATGGCTTTGATTATCCCGCCATCCTGGTGTCTGCCGATTACAGAATATTGGCAACAAACGAGCTTTACCGTTCAACGTTCGGTGAAATCGACGTTGATAAGGACGCGCGCTGTTATCAAGTCTCCCACGGTTATAAGGTGCCCTGTGATCAGGCCGGGGAGAGTTGCCCCTTGCTCGCCTGCAAAAGCTCCAGAGAAAAGGAGCGCGTGTTGCATGTTCACACAACGCCGAGGGGAAAAGAACATGTTGATGTCGAGATGCTGCCGATTTGTGGTGACGATGGCGAGTTAAAATATTTTGTAGAAATTCTCAAGCCCGTTCACATCGCGAGTGCCGAGCTGAGCACTCAAAATATGGTGGGTCGCAGCCGCGCTTTTAATAAGCTTGTTGAAATGATTAATTTGGTGGCGGCGAGAGATACCTCAGTATTATTGATGGGAGAGTCTGGTACTGGAAAAGAATTAGCGGCTAAGGCGATTCATGATGCCAGCAGCCGCAGCGGACGTCCGATGATTACTGTTGAATGCGCGGGTTTGACTGAAACCCTATTTGAGAGTGAATTATTTGGCCACGTTAAAGGCGCATTTACTGGTGCTACATCTAATAAGCGCGGCTTGTTAGAAAGTGCAGAAGGTGGCACGCTATTTTTAGATGAAATTGGTGATGTTCCCTTGGGTATGCAGGTTAAGTTGCTGCGTTTAATTGAGACTGGAACTTATCGAGCGGTGGGTAGCACAGAGCTTAAGCGGGCAGACTTTAGATTGATATGTGCCACCCATAAAGATTTGTCTAACAATGTGGCCTGTGGCGAGTTCAGAGAAGATTTATATTATCGAATAAACGCTTTCCCGATAGTATTGCCACCATTGCGAGAGCGTGGAGAAGACATCGCATTAATCGCAAAATCGATACTCGAAAAATTTAGTAAAAAAGATATGTATCGATTAACTGAGACCGCGATCAAGTTATTAGAAAAATGCTATTTTGCAGGGAATATTCGCGAACTTAGAAACGTGCTGGAGCGCGCTATTATTTTTGCACATTCTAATATTATTGACGTAAAAGTATTAGAGCGTTGTATGTTAGACATTAGTCCGCGAGTCAATCAAAAAGAACAGCATTGGGAAGATTTAAAAACCAAAGAGCTACGCTACTTGAATGAGTTGCTTGATTTTTGCGACGGCGATAAAGCTAGGGCGGCGGAAATTGCAGGCATTAGTGTGCGATCTTTGTATAGAAAACTTGGCACCGCCATATGAGTACGGTGCGGGATAATACTTGGTATTGCTGCAATCTTGGTGATGCGACCTTGGCAGCTCCCGCTTTGGATAATATTCAAGCGCAGGCCGAAGCGGTTTTGGCCAATGATGTAAAAGCTGATGAGTGTGCGGTGTATTATCGCCACGAGTCCGAAGGGCGTTTGCACTGCGAGTTAGTGGTGTATTTTTCTCCGCGAGCAGCACGTATGCCAATAGCGGTGAATTTGCGCCCGTGTGCTAAACCGGCAATGCAGGGCTTAAGTTTGCTGTTTGGGACGGCGAATTCTTGGTCGATTCTGTTTTCAGAGATCTAGTTACGGCGGCGTTTACCTTCCCCTCGACATTGACCATCTTAAAAGTCGCTGTCTATACTCAGGCTTCAACTCCCACTAAGCGTAAAATCATGGAAGAAAAAACAATAATACGTGCCTTCGGTTTGACCGATATTGGCCGAGTGCGTGATCACAACGAAGACGCAATTCACGTAGCCCTTGATGATGCTTATGTTTTGGTGGCCGACGGTATGGGCGGGCACAATGCTGGCGAAGTGGCTAGCGCCCTTGCTATAGCGGGTTTTACCCAATATCTGGCGGCAGATTCAAGTGGCGACGACACCGTTGCCGAGATGTCTGAGTTCTCATTGCAGACTTTAGCGCTGCGCGATGCAATTTACGCGGCCAATATCGCAATTTATGAGGATGCACTTAACAATACCGCACGCCAAGGAATGGGCACCACCTTGGTGGCAGCGAGTTTTGAGGGGGCTAGGCTTGCAGTTGCCCATGTTGGCGACTCGAGACTGTACCGATTTCGCGACGGCTTTTTAGATCAGCTCACCACCGACCACACGCTGGTTCAAGAGATGTTAGATCGCAAGGAGTATACGGAAGAAGAAGCCCGTCGCTCCCGCAATAAAAATGTGATTACCCGAGCCCTGGGCCTCGCTGATGTTGTTGAAGTAGACCTCTTAGAGGCGCTGCTGCGGGAAGGGGATGTGTATTTATTATGTTCCGACGGCCTCACCGGAATGGTGGCAGATGCCGAAATTGGTGAGGTTTTAGCTAGCTGCGGCGCTGAGCCAGAGGCAGCCGCTACTCAATTATTGAAAATGGCGAATAATTCCGGTGGCAATGATAATATTTCGATTATTGTTGTGTATGTAGACAAAGTTGTAGCTGGGCAGGAAAGCTCCTCAGACGAAGAGCTGGACTGGTTTGATTAGGGTGATTATCTGCGCTGCCGTGCCGCCGCGCCTCACCTAGGGAATGCTGGTCAATTACGGATAAGGATTATGGCTAAACTGGTTCTCAGTTTTCAGGGTAGAGTACTTGAAGATTTTCCGCTCAATAAAGAGCGGTTATCTATTGGTCGTGCGCCCGACAATGATATTTGTATTGAAAACTTGGCGGTCAGTGGCCGTCATGCGGCTATTGAAACCGTGTTGAAAGACAGTTTTCTTATTGATCTTGGCAGCACCAACGGCACATTTGTTAATGGTGGTGCAATTACTCGCCATCATCTCAAGAATGGCGACTACATTACGATTGGTAAGCACTCACTAACTTATCACGGCGAAGCCTATTCCAGCGGTGATGCCGAGGTCGAGAAGACCATCGCTATGCGGCCAAGCGCTAAGCCTGCGGCAGCGGCACCAATACCGATGATTGGTAAATTGCAGGTGCAAAATGGTGGTTCAGCTGGGCGAGAAATGACCTTGAACAAGCCGCTAAGCAAATTGGGTAAGGCGGGCTTTCAAGTTGCGGCAATTAGCCGTCGCCAGCAGGATTATTATTTAGAGCATATTGAAGGCAAAGATGGTCGCACCCCCAAACTCAATGGGATTGAGATTGGTTTGCAGCCCCGCCAGCTAAGCAGTGGCGATGTGGTCGAAATTGCCGGCACCCAGTTAAAGTTTGTCATGGTTGCTGCGCCGCAAGAGATGTAATTAACCTACTCTGCTTCCTGCAAGGCACGAGCTTAGCGTCGTGCCTTTTTTAATTGTGGTCTCGCGAACTTGATAGCGCTTAGCGATTCAAAGTGAGGCTTTGCCTTAGTTGAGAATTCATTTTGGGAGATATGTAATGAAAGCCGCTGTTGTTCACGCCTACGACGCCCCACCTCGCTATACCCAAATTGATGATCCAAAGCCCGCCAGCGATGAAGTCCTGATTACGGTGAAGGCAGCAGCCCTAAGCCAGCTAGTGCGATTACAGGCGGCGGGGAAACATTACTCCAGCCCAGCACCACCCTTTGTGCCGGGGGTGGATGGCGTTGCTTATTTAGAAAGCGGCGAGCGGGTTTACTTTGCTTTTCCCGCTGCGCCGCTAGGGGCGATGGCTGAAAAGACCGTGGTGAAGGCGGCTTACACCGTCGCAATACCCGATAGCGTTGACGATATAACCGCGGCGGCGATAGCGAATCCTGGAATGTCGTCGTGGGCGGCCTTGCTTGATCGCGCAAATATGGTGAGGGGAGAGTCGGTACTAATTAATGGCGCAACGGGTGCCTCGGGCCGCTTGGCGATACAGATTGCCAAGCACCTAGGCGCGGGCCGGATCGTTGTGACGGGGCGAAATCCCGCAAGCGAAGCGGAGTTACGTCTGTTGGGTGCGGATGAGTTTATACCCTTAAAGCAATCGGAGGATGAGCTTGTGGGGCAATTTCGCGATGAAATTGCCAAGGGAATAAATATTGTCTTGGATTATTTGTGGGGGCCGTCGGCGGGTGCTTTCATTGCGGCTGCGACGAGTCATGGTGCAGCTAAGGCGGCTGCGCGAATTCGTTTCGTTAATATCGGTTCACTTGGCGGGACTGAGCTTGCCCTTCCTGCGGCGGCCCTGCGCAGCAGTGGCTTAGAGTTAATGGGCAGCGGTTTGGGTAGCGTGTCTAATGCTGCGCTGGTGCGGGCGATAGGGGATATGATGAAAATTGTCAGCCGTGTGGGTTTGCAAATTGAAACTCGTAGTGCGCCTTTGGCCGAGGTAGAAACCGCGTGGAAGGAGCAAAGCGCGGCGCGCTTGGTGTTTACCGTATAAGTATTTAACTTTACGGCGTGCAGGCGCCAAGGGCTGGGTGGCAGATATGCACCTGAATTTCTTTTTGGCGCTCTTCATACAAGTCAGCCATGCACAAATGGTATTGCATGGTGGCCATGCTTCCGCCCCAGCTTAACAGCAGGTGGCAGTGCTGCTCTGCGTAAGCTAACCACGCGTCTTGTGCACTTTGAATATCGTCGGGCTGTGGGCCAAAGCCCTGATTCTTAGATTTAGCAATCGCGAGTATTTCTGCAAGTGCGTCGTCAAACGCCGCTTTTTGTTCGTGGTGCCGTTCGGCAGCGCAACTATTCATTTCTAGCTGGGTGCCATCCAGCGTGCAACTGGCAGTGTCTGATTCTGAGGAATACGCCAGTGCAGTGAAAAATATAATGCCAATTTTAAAGCATAGTCTAAGCATGGAAGCCTCCATCTGCTACGGGGCGAAAACGTTGCTCTGATGCTTCGACCCATAATGAGGTGCGGTGTTATAAGCTCAGGGCGGTAATTAGCGTCAATATTCCCGATTTAGGCTTCAATTGGCAAGGATGAGGCTTAGCGCCATCGCACAGATATTCCGTGATTCTTGCTACAAATCGAGATTGCGAGTTAAAACTTCCGCAGATTTAATAATTCGTTTGGTGCGATAAAGATCTGGGTGCTTGTCGTCGGCGCTGTAGCCAGCGGGTTCGCCGGTGCCATAATTAACCAGCCAAGAGGTTTCTGGTCGGCGCTCTCCCAACAGCTTTTTCAGCTCTGGTGCGGTTATGCCCAATGCCTCTGCCGCTGCATTATTGCTGCAGCGAGTTTTGTTTTCATTTAGGTAATTCAATATAGCGGTAATTTTATCCTGCATGTTCAAACTGTTTCCTTGCAAATTAGTGCTGGCATAGCTTGCCAATAAGAGCGCAGCACAAGGCTTTGAATTGATGGCGTAGCTGATCGCTTTTGGTGAAATTGTTGACGAAAGCGCGTAATCACTACATCTGTATTTAAAAAGTCGATCTGGCGATGCTGGCCCAGCGAGCATAAAAACCCGCTAAATTACCAACCAGTTTTAGGAAGGCGAGGGAATACTGAAAGGCATTGCGGTGAATATTATGACGTAATGCCAGCTATTTGTCTGTAATAGCGATTTTACGACGCTTAAAAGTGTGAATTGGCATTGCTATCTGCGTTTTGAATGATTCAGACACCGCAATGTGTGAAAAACAAAGAAACAGCGAAGCGGATACTTCTTTCGCTGTTTCTTATGCATTTATTTTGTTACGAACTGCAAAATTATTGAGAGCAGCGCGACCCATGGTGAATAAATGTGCGACTAAATCACTGCGTTATTTTTTAGTGATTCTAATTTATCTGCGGACATATTTAGTAATTTTCGCAATACTTGCTCGGTGTGTTGACCAAGGCTAGGCCCTGCCCATTGAGTGCCACCGGGTGTGCCATCTAGTTTAGGGCACATGCCCGGAATGGTGACGCTATTGCTTGCGTCGATGGCCACTTTTTCAAATAGGCCACGAGCTTGAAAATGTGGATCATTCGCCATGTCTTCCGCATTGTAAATGGGGCCGGCGGGTACTCTCACCGCTTCTAGCCTTTCAATTACGCTTTGTATGGGGTGCTGACTGCACCAAAGGCTAATTGCGTCATCAATCTTTTGTTGATGGACTACGCGACCTGCATTGTCAGCCATCGCCGCATCTGCAGCAAAATCGTCGCGCCCAATCTCGGTCATTAAGCGTTTAAAAATGGAATCGCCATTGCCGCCGATAATGACAAATTTATCATCTTGGCAGCGATAGGTGTTGGTTGGAACAATGCCGGTTAAGGTGGTGCCAGAGGCTTCGCGAATAATTCCTTCCTCGGCGTATTCGGGTACGACGGACTCCAGCATATTGAACATAGTTTCGTAGAGTGCAACGTCAACGACTTGGCCCTTGTGCACACCGCGTTCGCGCGCATTGAGGGCCATTAATATGCCGATAATTGCGTGGAGCGAGGCAATGCTATCACCTAGACTGAGATTGGGCCTTACGGGGGCCTCGCCGGGAAAACCAATGAGGTGACGGAAGCCGCTGATTCCCTCGCATACCGAGGCAAAGCCGGGCTTTTCTGCGTAAGGGCCGGTCTGGCCGTAGCCAGAAATACGGGTGTAAACCAGATCGGGGTTGGTCGCCTTTAAGTCTTCTGGCCCTAACTGCCATTCTTCCATTACACCGGGTCGAAAATTTTCTACTAATACATCGCAATGCGCCGCTAACTCGCGCACCACAGCTTGACCGTCAGGATGACGTAGATCGACGGTCACCGATTTCTTATTGCGACCAATGCTGTACCACCACAGGGAGGTGTCGCCCTTCATACTGCGCCAGCGACGGATAGGGTCACCAATGCCGGGTGGTTCTATTTTGATTACTTCAGCGCCAAAGTATCCAAGCATGGTGGTAGTGAAGGGGCCGGCGATAAGCTGGCCTAACTCTAAAATACGAATGCCCTGCAGGGGGCCGTGGGCTAGTTCTTTAGTCATAGTGGTATTGGCTCAAAATGTGAATTTGCGAGGCGCTTAGAGTGCGAGTACGCGACGCAAAAATTGGTGGTTAGACTGCATTATCGCAATGCTGACTTCCGCATCTGGGGCTATGGCTTCAAAGGCGTGGGGCGCGCCGGGCACAATATGCATTTCGCAGTTGACGCCCGCCTCTTGAAGACGCGAGGCATAGCGTTGATCTTCTTCGTAAAAAAGATCTACGTCGCCAACAGCTATCCAACTTGGGGGCAATCCACCGAGATTTTCACGGCGGGCTGGCACGGCGTAAGGTGGCGTCTGATCGAGCCCCGGTACTTGGCCGAGGTAGTAAGTCCACGCGCCGCGATTGTTTTTATTATTCCACAGCCGGTGTTTAATATCGTCGAGTTCACTACGGCTTGCGGTGCGATCATCTAGCATGGGGCAGAACAGTGCTTGGCCCGCAGGCTGTACGCCGCCCTTATCGTGAATCCGCTGAACTAGCCCTGCCGCCAACCCGCCACCGGCACTTTGTCCGGAAATAACAAAGCGATCTGCAGAAACACCCAGATGTTCAGCGTTATTAATAATCCATTGCCACGCCTCAAAACAGTCGTCGCTGGCGGCGGGAAAAGGATGCTGCGGCGCCAGACGATAATCTACGGAGACCACGGTGATGTTTAAGTCTTGTGCGTAGCGCGCACATTCAAGATCATTCATTAGCGCGCTGCCTATGATATAGCCGCCGCCATGTATCCATAGCAATCCAGCGCCTGATTGCTCGCCCTTCGTTTGGTAAACGCGGATACCGCAATTATCCAGTTGGTGTTGCTTGATGGTAATACCAGGGATAGATTTGGCGCGACTTTGACGTAGGCTTAGAAATTGCAGTAGTGGAAGTAAAAAGCGATTGTGAAAAGGCACAGCAGGAATTCGGCGATACGCCTTTTGCAGTTGTGGATTAATGTTTTCAATATTCATATTTTTAATTTATTTCTTATCATTGTTGTGCATTTTTGCTGTAGCACTTTAGCGGTAGAAAAGCCTAGGGTCGATTGCGACCTAACTGGTCGTGGCTAGAAACCCATTCGTCGGAAACGATTGCCGCCGCTAAAGAGAGGTCTCCAGCGAGTACGGTTGCCGCAATAATTTCTGCTAATTTTCTGGCTTTTCCCTGTCCGTAGCAATCCATCATTTCTAGGCATTCGCGCTGGGTTGGCAAGCCGGTGCCGCCGCCATAGCTGGCACAAATTATGGAAGGCAGGGTGACGGAATAGTACAAATCCCCCGCTGGCGTTAGGTCCATAAAGGCGATGCCAGTGTGAGATTCCACCACATTGGCCTCATCTTGGCCGGTGGCAATAAACATCGACGCAATACCGTTGGCGGAGTGCGGGCCGTTATAGGCTGAGCCCGCGAGCAGGCTGCCAAGCACTGTGCGTTGGCGAAGGCGAAACATACGTTCGGGATCGGCGCGCATTAGGTCTTTTAAAACGTCTTTGCCGATAGTTGCCTCTGCAACAACCTTCTTGCCACGGCTGTGCAGAAGGTTCATGTGCGAGTGCTTTTTGTCGGTCTCTATGCCGCTTGATAGCGAGAAGTTTTCGATTACACCGGGGTAGTTGCCCAGTATCCACTGGCAGGCTTTGTGGGTTGCTTTGCCAGTCATGTTTTGTCCGGCTGCGTCCCCGGTGGTGTAATTAAAACGGGTAAATAATTTATTAGCGATGACCCATTTTTGAATGTGTTGTAACTTGCCTACCGAGGTGGTGCTTTCCGCTTGCTGGCATATAGTCGGGTGTTGTTGATCTAGCCAGTCTGAAAAGTGGCGAGCGTCGCGTGCGCTGGCAAATTCGAATAGTGGCGCGCGCTGCATAAATTCTTCAATCACCGTGACGGTGGCGCCACCCGATTCTGAAATTACCCGCATGCCTCGACTGTAAGAGGCGATCAAGGTGCCTTCGGTGGTCGCCATGGGCACATAAAACACACCCTGGGCATGTTCGCCATTAATGAGGTAGGGGCCGGCAACGCCAAGCGGCATTTGCACCACGCCAATAAAGTTTTCGGCATTGCCTTCAACGCTGTTTGGATCAATTGAATAATGACTGGTGTGCGTGAGTTTTACGCCGGTTTGCTGTTCTATAAATGCGCGGCGCAGCGCGGCGGCATCTTCGGAATAATTATCCCCCTTAATACGGGGGATTGGCTTGCGATCAGTCATAAAGCATCCGTTTTATTGTTATTGCTAGTTTGTTTGTGGCGATTATTTTGACGCGATTAAGGTGTCCTCACCTTCACTGCGGGCAATGACGACCGCCGCGCAGGAATCGCTAAATACATTAACAGCGGTGCGAATCATATCGAGTATGCGGTCGGTCACTAATAGTAAGCCAATCCCTTCGAGTGGCAGACCAATGGCACCGAGAATAACAGATATGGCAACTAGGCTTGCGGCGGGGATGCCGGCCACGCCAATAGAGGTAAGCAGCGCAATCATGACAATAGTGAATTGCTGAACGAAACCTAATTCCAAGCCGTAAACCTGGGCAATAAACATGGCGGCGACGCACTCGTATAAGGCCGTGCCATCCATATTGACGGTTGCACCCAAGGGCAGCACGAAGCCACTGACCTGCTTGGATACGCCAGATTCCTCTTGAATACTTTTCAAAGTGAGCGGCAACGTGGCGGAGCTAGATGCGGTTGAGAACGCCGTCAGTAGCGCCGGCGTCATGGCGGCATAGTGTTTTTTGGGGCTAACCCCTGCGACGTATTTAAGTACCAGTGGCAGTGCGACAAAGGCGTGAATGAGCAGAGCGAGCAGGGCGGTGAAGAAAAATAGCAGCATAGGTTTGAAGGCCGCGAAGCCGGTTATGGCGACGGTTTTTGCCACTAGGCCAAACACCCCAATGGGCGCAAATCGCATAACCCACATAGTGATTTCGGTCATGATGTCCATAACGCCCTGCCAAAAATGGGTCAGTGTCTTGGCGTGTTCAGATTTACTGCGGGCGAGGAAGAAACCGAATAATAAACTGAAAAAAATCAGCCCCAACATTTCGCTATTGGCGGCGGCGTTGACGACATTGGTAGGCACCATGCGCACAAAGACTTGCACAATATCGCTTGCGCCGCGACCCTCGACCTTGGATAAGGTGTCGCTGAGTTCTGGGTCATTGCTGCTGATGGTTGCGGCTAATGCTTGGTTGTCGCCGCTACCGGGGGCGATAACATTGACGACAGCGAGGCCAATCAAAATGGCAACGAGACTACTAGATGCGTAAAACAGCAGGGTTTTACCGCCTAGCTTTTCCAGCTTGTCGCCACCTACGCCAGCCATGCCGCTGATAATTGAAGACATAACCAGTGGCACAATTAGCATTTTTAAGGCATTGAGAAACATCGTCCCTAAAAACGCGTAAACCGCAGTGAAATGTAAACTGCCGATGCCTGCGTCGGGGCCACCGATAACACCCGCTGTTACGGCGAGCAGAATAGCGGCAGCGATTTGCCAGTGCAGGGGAATATTTCGCATAGTGGGCGTCACTCTTTGGCTCAATTAATGAGCTTGGGTAAAAGATGTTATTAATTCAGGCACCGGCTTTACTCTAGCGCGCTAGGGCGATAATGGCCAGTGAGGTATAGGAATAGCTTAGTCTGGCTAGGGTGTTAGCAACGGCTGGGAGAGATTTTAACCGATGGGAGGTAATTTGCGCCGGCGAGCTTTTCTAGCCGACAGCAATTAAGGTTTCGTATTTTTTCATCAATTGTTCTTCGGTTTCCATCCGCGCGGGATCGAGGGGAATGCAATCGACGGGGCAAACCTGCTGGCACTGGGGTTCGTCAAAATGCCCAACGCATTCGGTGCAGCGATCTGGGTCAATTTCGTAAATACTGTCGCCCTGATAAATTGCCTCGTTTGGGCATTCGGGCTCACAGACGTCACAGTTAATACATTCGTTAGTGATAATCAGTGCCATAGCGTACTCATTTACGGGCAGGGAAGCGGCTGTTTAATGCCTTGCTAACATTGTCAGGTACAAAGCGTGACACATCGCCACCCATGCTAGCGATCTCGCGCAGCAGGGAAGAAGAGACATAAGAGAGCGACTCGCCCGGGGTGAGGAAAACCGTTTCAATGCCTGGAGCTAATGAGCGGTTCATATTCGCCAGTTGTAGCTCGTACTCGTAATCCGCCACGGTTCTAACGCCGCGCAAAATAATGGTGCAATTCTGCGCCTTTGCCAATTCAACCGTCAGGCCAGTAAAGCTGCAAACCTCGATGTTCGGAACATGCGCCAAGGCTTCTGCACATAAATCCATACGCTCTTTTAGGGCGAACATCGGCTGCTTTTTTTCGCTGTTGGCAACGGCGAGCACCACGGTGTCAAATAGCTTGCAAGCGCGCTCAACCAAATCGATATGGCCACGAGTGATAGGATCAAACGTCCCAGGATAAACAATACGTTTCATAAATCACCGCCGGATCTGTGGGGCGGAAATGGTAGCGAAATTAGACAGGTGTCACAAGTTGATACTGAGAATTGCCATAATGGCGTCTTAGCGATGAAATTTTCGTGATTCTGCCTTTATGGCTCGCAAAAGCGGTATATTCGATGTCGTTGTCATTAATACGTAGAAGGAGTTAGGCATGAGATTTATGATTTTCTTGTTCGCGGCTATATTGTTGAGCGCGAGTTTGCAGGCAGCAGTGGTTGAAGAAAAACTCACACTGCCAAATAAATTGGGAACGGCGGTGATGTATCACGACGACGCAGCCACCAAGCCCGCCCCTGCGGTAGTTGTTGTGCATGAGTGGTGGGGCTTAAACGATTATGCGCGGCAACGTGCCAAGCAGCTTGCCGAAGCTGGTTATACCGCTATTGCGGTTGATATGTACGGCACCGGCAAGTCGGCCACGCATCCTAAAGATGCAACGTCATTTATGAATGCCGCCCTTGCCGAACCAGAAAAAATGAATGCGCGCTTTGATGCGGCCTTGGCCATTTTACGTAAGCAGTCGTCGGTGAATGGCGACAAATTATTTGCGATTGGCTACTGCTTTGGTGGCGCTGTGGTGCTGAATCAGGCGCGGCGCGGACTTGATCTAGCCGGTGTGGCAAGTTTTCACGGTTCCTTGGGCACCGAGATGAAGGTGGAGCCAGGCACGATTAAAGCCAAGGTTTTAGTCGCTACCGGCGGTGCAGATACGATGGTGCCAGCAAAACAAGTGGCGGGTTTTGTCGAGGAAATGACAGCGGCTGAAGTTAATTTTGAGCTGCTGAGCTTTCCCGGCGTGATGCATAGTTTTACTAATCCTGGTTCTACCGCCGTTGGTAAAAAATATGACATGCCCCTCGCGTATGATGCCCACGCAGATCAAGTAAGTTGGGCGGCGCTGATGTCGATGTTGGCAAAGTAAGATTGGCGCAGTGATTGCTTCGCCCTGTTACTTGATGTGATGCGTAACAGGGCGGGAGCAATTGTCCCGCCTCCAGTTTGTTTTTTACGACAATGGCAGAGGCGGTGTATGGCAAAGTGTTATCGGGTAGAAAAAAGTGCAATTCACGGCAAGGGCTTGTTTGCACGCAGTAATATAGCAGAGGGCACCGTGTTGGGTTTTTGCGCAACCCGTCCCGCACAGGAGGCTGGCCTGCATACGCTGACGATGGCCGACGGGCGTTTGATCGACGTCACCTGTTCACTCAAGTATATCAATCATCATAAATCTGCCAATGTCATTTATTACGATGACTTCAGCGTTGTTGCGTTGCGTGATATCGCAGCGGGAGAAGAGCTCCTGCACGACTACGGCGACGAGTGGAGCTAGACATCAATTACGATAAAAAATATTGCCCGCCAATAAACGTAAATACCAAGAGTGCCAATACAATCGCCACATTGCTGAGTTTGCCGTAGCGCAAAGCTGGCATGATGATGCGGTTATTTAAGTAAAGTAGCGTGAGCGCTAAAAACGGCATAAATAAAGCGCCGGTGACGGAATATAAA
This sequence comes from Zhongshania marina, assembly GCF_002915595.1. GTDB lineage: Bacteria > Pseudomonadota > Gammaproteobacteria > Pseudomonadales > Spongiibacteraceae > Spongiibacter > Spongiibacter marinus_B. The sequence continues at coordinate 9,018 of NZ_PQGG01000031.1, read as the reverse complement.
ATAATCAGCCAAACAGGTTTGCCCATATAGAGCAGGGCAATGGGTGGGATGGCGATATACAGTAGGGCCAGCCGATACGTGCTGTTACGTGTATCGACGGTCTCGACATTTTTGCGCCACTGGGCGCTTAGATCGGTGAAAATATACGGCACTCCCTGCCATACCCCAAGCATAGAGCTGAACACCGCAGCCCACACGCCAATTAAAAATAGCTCTTTGAAAATGGGACTTAGCAGCACGCCGAGCTGGTCGGCCATTGCCAGCAGAATATGTGTTCCAGACTCCGACGCCGGTGCAGATTGCGCCGCGAGGATCATAATGCCCATGCCGAATAGCGCTGTAATTGTGTAGGCAACGCTGAGATCAATGCGGGCAAGACCGAGTGAGTCAGTATTGTGCCAGCCTTTTTCTCGCATCCAATAGCCGTAGCAAAGCAAGGTAACGCTGCCGCCGACCCCGCCAATTAGTGCCATCACTAAATTAAAATGCTGATTGATATCGCTGAGGCTTGTCCTTGTATCGCGGCCAATACTCGACCAGTCGCTGGCTAGCAGCGCCGCCATCACGGTGGCAAACATCAGCAAAATGAGTATTTTCATCGCCTGTTCAAATAGTGAATAGCGGCCAAATAGAATTAATGCTATAGCGAGCAGGGAGTGCAGCGACGCCCAGCTATTGATTGAGAGTTGTGGGAACAGTGCATTAGCCGCCAAGCCGCAGGCGGCCATTAGTGCGGCGCCGACGAGAAAGGCCCAAATACATAGATAGACTAGAAAATAGTAATTCATCCAGCGCGGCAAATACTGCAACCATCCGGCTAACAGAGTCGTGCCGCTGCCGAGCTGCCAACGCGCGAGGCCTTCGTTAAGGGCGAGTTTAATCAGTGCGCCAAAGGCAATGGCCCACAGTAAAGAGCTGCCGAGGCTGGCGCCAGAGACGGCGGCGGCGACTAAATCCCCCGCACCTAATCCGGTTGCCGCCACAACAAAGCCGGGGCCAATCAGGGTGAGGGCGCGGAGCTGTTTCATAGTGCTTGTCCTGTTAGGATGCAGGTTATTGCTGTTCGTAGCGGAATAGTAAGTGACTAAGGTCTCTTGCGGTAGTGATGGGTATTGTTGAAAAGGGCATAGATGATTTATGGGTGACAAGGAAAAATCGCTACACCGACTTAAAACCGGCGCGTTTTCTCGTCGTTTTGAGCTGTCTAAGCTGGGGGTTCGCTACGGTGCGCGGGCGGTGCGGCAGAGTCTTTGGCAGCGCCTTGCCGGCGACGACGATGCGGCGCTGGCCAAACGAACAGAGAATATCGATTTTTTTGTTGAGGAGTTAGGGCGCTTAAAAGGCAGCGTGGTAAAAATCGGTCAGATGATGGCGACCTACGGCGATTATATGATGTCGCCCGAGGTTGCTGAGGCCTTACATAAATTAGAAGACAATACGCCGCCGATGTCGTGGCGAGCAATTCAAAAAGTATTGCTTAAAGAACTTGGTGAAGAGGCGCTACTGGCATTAGAGATCGACGAGCAGCCCTTGGCGGCGGCGTCATTGGGCCAAGTGCATCGTGCGGTGCTGCGCGGAACCGGCGAACAACTGTGTATAAAGGTGCAGTATCCGGGGGTGGAAGATACTATCGACGCCGACTTTAGCGCAGTAATGCAGCTAATGAAGGTGTCGCGCTTAATGCCTAGCACCCGAAATTTAGATGAATGGTTTGGCGATATTCGTTTGCTGCTGCATAAGGAAGTGGATTACGAGCAGGAGCGTCGCGACCTCGATTTTGTAAGAAACGCGCTGAGGGAAGACCCTCGTTTTGTGGTGCCCAAAAGTTACCCCGAGTTTTGTACGCGGCGGGTGCTGACCATGAGTTACGAGCAGGCGGCTTCGGTCAATGCCCCTGAAGTTAGTGAGTTATCTCAGTCACGTCGCAATCGCTTGGGTAGCGCGGTGCTGGAATTATTTTTGAGTGAATTATTTGAATGGCGCCGCATGCAGACCGATCCGAATTTTGGCAATTTTCGGGTCCGCATCGATGAAAGCGGTGAAGACGATAAATTGCTGTTACTGGATTTTGGCGCTATGCGCATATTGCCGGATGGCTTTGCCGGTGAGTTTTGCGACATGTTGCTGGCGGCCTGTCAGCGCAACAAGTCGCTGTTTTTAGAGCGGTCGATTAGCTTGGGTTTTATGAAATCGCACTTTCCCCAGTCGGTACTCGATAACTTTGTGGATATCGGTATTGATATCGCTGAGCCGCTGCGTCCCATCGACGAGACTGTGCCGGCGCGGGCTATTAATGCAGAGGGGCAATATTGGTGGCGTAACAGTGGCTTGCCGCAGCGTATTGCCAAGCGCGCGGTGGCGGCATCTATCAGCAAATATTTTGCGCTGCCACCCAAGGATTTTTTATATGTGATGCGTAAGCTGATGGGGGTATATGCCTTAATCGCCTTGCTAGACGCGCAATTCAATGCGGATGGCGTGGTAGAAAAATACCTGCCCAAGGCTGAGAAATAAAAAAGGCCGCAAAGCGGCCAAATATATTGAGACTGAATGAGGGTAATTCCTAAACTTCGAGTACTTGTACGCCAAATAAGTTCATTTGGTTTACATCATTGTTTGGGCAATACCTTCAATATCAAGAGTTAGCTCGACAATTTGTGAAGCAGGGCCAAGATCATAGTCGATACCAAAGTCTTTTAAGGCTATTTCGGTAGTGCCGTGGAAGCCCTGACGCACGCCGCCCCAAGGGTCTTTGCCGCCGCCAATTTCAGTTACCGCAATCGTTACTGGCTTGCTCACTCCGTGCAAGGTCAGGGTGCCAATTAGCTCAGCCTTACCGTCGCCAAGTGCTTTAAAGCTAGTGCTTTTAAAGGTGGCAGTGGGGTATTTGTCGACAGCCAAAAAGTCTTTGCCGCGCAAATGCTTGTCGCGCTCGGCGTGGTTGCTGTCGATACTGGCGGTTTTAATGGTGACGTTTACGGTCGAGGCCTCAGGTTTTGCTGGGTCGTAATTAAAGCGGCCTTCAAAGTCATTAAAGCGACCGTATAACCAGCTGTAACCAAGGTGCTTAATTTTAAACTGTACAAAGGCGTGGGCGCCGGCCGTGTCGATTTTATATTCGGCAGCGTGCAATGCGCCGCTGAATCCCAATAGTGCGGTGAAGCCTAATGCAATTAACTTTTTCATCGTTCACATTCCTTTTGTGGTGTTTGCGTGGTTGATTACGGTTTTGGGTTGTTTGCGTCTCGGCCCAGCATTTTGATCAGGGTCGAATCGCGGTTAATAAAATGATGTTTTAACGCGGCAAGTGCGTGAACACCAGCCAATAAAATAAGCACCCAAGCGAGAATTTCATGAATTTCGCCGGCGATGTCCTCTTGGTCAGGTAAGCCGTGTAATGTCGCCGGCACATTAAATAAGCCGAAAACGTCAATGGGACGACCGTCGGCGGTAGATATTAAATACCCTGCGACCATCAGCGCCAGCATCAGAGCATACAAGGCGTAATGGGTGAGGTGCGCGGTGATGCGCTCCCAGGCTTTTAGGGCGGGGTCGTCGCTGGGGCGAATATTCATGCTGCGCCAGCCAATACGGGCCAATAAAAGGATAAATAATAAAATACCAATGCCCTTGTGGATGCTTGGCCCGTCTCGATACCAAGGGTCGTAGTAAGACAGTTGGCGCATCCAAATACCTAGCGCGAACATGCCAATGACCGCCAAAGCCATAAGCCAGTGCAGGCTAAGGCTTACCCAGCCATAGCGGCTAGCGGTGTTCTTTGCTGGCATAAGGTGTGCTCCCTTTGACCTGATGTTGCTATCGCGAGCTTTGCATTACGGCTATGTCACGCCGGTAATGCCGCTTAGTCAACAATCACTCGTTTTTCACTGCGATCTTGTTATGGTCTGAGTATATAAACAATAAATTAATAGAAAAGTGCAAAATTTAGGGTGAATTGATCAGTTTATTAGATTTAAACCCCCCGACTAGATACTAGCACTTGGTTTTACACAGCATGAAAATATGTCTTGAGCAAATTATTGCGAGCAAATATACTTGATAGATATTTTACTATTCAAGTATTAGGGTTGATTGTTATGGAATTGCCAGCCTCTCTGAGTTTGTTAACCGAACTCGCGTCTTTGAGCTCTGCGTTTATAAAGCAAGCGGATCGGAAGCTCAGCGTTCACGGTATTAGCTTTGCGGAATTTATGGTCATGCATCATTTGAGCAAGGCCGCTGATCTGACCATGAGCCGCACTGAGCTTGCTGATGCGGTGAGCTTGTCGCCCTCGGGTATCACTAAAAAATTAAACCCTATGCAAAAGCTGCATTTGGTTGAGAAAGAGGTGAATCAGCGCGATGCGCGTTTTAGCTTGGTGAAGCTGACGACGACGGGGGTTGAGATATACAACGACGCATTAGTTAGCTGTATTCACTGCGCCAATGACTTAACCGAGAACGTCACTGGCAAACAGCTGAATACCCTGCTCGAGATCTTCGCAAAATTAAAATAGTGGCCTTAGCGCCCTGCGAGCATATTTGCCAAGCGGTCGACCTCGGCAATGTCTGCGCTAGCGGGTACTAATTGAATTTCGTCACAGCCTAGGGCTTCTATTGCATCCAGTCCGTCTTTAATGGCAATTGGGTCGTGCATGGTCATAGTCTTGGCGATGTTGCGGGCATCTTCTTCGCCAAAGGTTTTTAGATAGTCGAATACATAATCGCTTAAGGCCGCTTCGGCATTGTTTGCTAGCGAATACCAAAACCCCGCCATGCGGTAGGGTTTGTCTTGCCGTCCAGATTCCTGCCACGCGGTATCGGCAGAGGTGAAAAAGTGATTGATTAAGTCGGCGTTGCCATCCATCGCAAAACCGTACAGACCGTCGGCCCACTTCGACACTCTTTGGATGCTTTTGGGGCCCATCGCGCCAACCAATATTGGTGGGCCACCTGCTTGCACGGGGTTTGGGCCAATTTCCTCGAGGCCGTCAAGCAGCTCACCACGCCACACCTTTTTCATGGTCGCAATTTGATCATCCATTTTTTGGAAGCGATTTTTAAAGCTGGCCTCCAGTGCTGCATAGTCTTTATCACGCCCGCCAACACCGACAGTTACCATGACACGACCCTCTGACAAAATGTCGAGGGTGGCAATTTCTTTTGCTGCTTGCACTGCGCTGTGCATGGGCAGCACATATAAGGCGGGAATAATGCGCACGCGCTCAGTGGACGCGGCGGCGAAGGCCAAGATATTGCGCATCTCATAGCTGTAGCCGGTGACGCGTTCACCGCAGGACAGACTGTAAAACGGGCCTTGATCGATGATTCGGCACCAGTCTTTAAAATTTTGACGACTAATACCGCGCTGCATATAGGGAAGACAAACACCGATTTTCATATCTATTCCTGCGTTGCTTTTATTTTCTTATTCAAGGGCTGGTGGGCCTTAACGTGCCCCACCTTGTGAGTGCGTGGTTGTTTTGTGAAAGCTGTGAGATTATCAAATACATAAGCCAAGAAAGAGATAATCGGTATGGATGATTTTTTGATATTCGCCAAATTGCTCGATGGCAATGGTGGCGCTCGAGATGTTAGCGCCGAGGAGATAGCCCAGTGGCAGCCGGCACAAGGTTTGTTGTGGCTGCACTTTGACTACAGCAAGGCTGGCACATTGCAGTGGTTGCAGGAACACAGCGGCCTAGACGATATTGCGATAGCTGCACTGGTCGCCGAAGACACGCGCCCCCGCGCAACCTCCCATGCCGGTGGTTTGCTCATGGCGTTACGGGGCGTGAATATGAATCCCGAGGCCGACCCAGAAGACATGGTGTCTATTCGCCTCTGTGTTGATCAGCATAGGATTATTAGCTCACGCAAACGTCGATTGCTGTCGGTTGACGACATTGTTGAAAGTTTCGCTGAGGGCGAAGGGCCACAGAATAGTGCTGATTTTGTCGCCATTTTATGTGATCGCTTAGTGCGTCGCATGGCGGGGCCTATCGACACCGCAGAAGATAAGGTGGATGAGCTAGAAGAGATGCTGTTGGGAAGTGCCCGCGCAAAATTACGCAGCGAGCTTGGTCAGGTGCGGCGTCAATCTATTGCGCTGCGGCGTTATCTTGCCCCGCAGCGCGAGGCCTTAAGTTGGGTGCAGAGCGAACGCTTGCCGTGGTTTGGTGATGTTCAGCGTTTACAGGTTCGCGAAGTGAGTGATCGCCTCGCCCAATACATCGAAACCTTAGACAGCATCCGCGAGCGAGCGGCGGTGAGCCAAGAAGAATTGGTGAACCAAATATCTGAAGAATCCAATAGCCGCATGTATGTGCTATCAATTGTCTCTGCAATATTTTTACCCTTGGGCTTTGCTACCGGCTTGCTCGGTATTAATGTGGGCGGAATCCCCGGCGCTGATAATAGCGATGCATTTGCGATATTTATTGGCATTTTAGTTGGTATATCAGCGGCGTTGCTGGTGTTTTTTCGGTATAAAAAATGGCTATAGATTTCATAGATGTGGCGGCACTTTCTATCGCGCCATTAAAGTGGGCGGGGGTGCTGAGTACTATTGTCGCCGGTGCGATCATTGGTTTAGAGCGGCAAATTAGAGGCAAGCCCATTGGCATTCGTACCGCCGCGCTTATCTGCTTGGGCACCTATGTGTTTATGGCGATGGCGGCATCAGTCGAGAATGGCGTGACTGACCCTTCCAGGGTAATCGGACAGATAATCACCGGTATTGGCTTTTTAGGTGCAGGGGTGATTTTGTCCCGCGACGGCATGGTGATGGGCGTTACGTCTGCAGCGGCAATATGGGTATTGGCTGCTATTGGCGTCATGATTGGTTTAGATAAATACGGCCCCGCATTACTCATTGCCTTGATTGTGGTGGGCATCTTGGTTGGCGTCGATGTGCTGGAAAACAGTTTTCATTCCCTGCGCAAAGGTGTACATCAAAAAATTACCGGGCGGCGTTATCAGAAAAAAACGCCACCGGAAAAGTGAGTGGCGTGTTGACTAAGCCGAATAGCATAAAGCGGACAGCTAACAATCTTAAAGCTCTCAAATCCCAAGGCTGTCGGCAGGGCTTAAAACTCCCTTTCCGCCGCGATTGACCACGTGTGTATAAATTTCCGTTGTTGAAATATCGGAATGCCCGAGAAGCTCCTGGATCGCCCGGAGGTCATAACCGGCTTCTCGGGCCTGTTCACACTAATTTAGTTGTCGCTGCTGGGGTCCATTTTTTCATCCTGCAAGGCGGAGGAAGCGTAGTTTGGTGGTGCCAAAGTAGCGACTGACAACGCAGCGGGGTGAAAAAATGGGCCCAGCCCTTTGGGTTATGTCTAAAAAAGCACCACTCGTCGTTGCTCATTGCTTATTTGGGCCCACCAAACCTCGCAATTCGCTCCTCGATTGGCGATTTTTTAGACATAACAGCGACAGCTAAATTAGTGTGAACAGGCCCTAGCAAATGTGTGGCAAATGAATGCCTCAAACTGTGTGATTTCGCGGGTTTATTGATACCAGCAGCTTGCACAGCTTTTCGTATTTGTTTGGATAAAGCTGACGGGTGTAAGTGATGGCGACGCAGAGTACCCGATCTTGGGTCTTTGCCGATTGTTGTTGACGGGAACAAAAACTGCCACGCGATATCTGTGGCTGCGCTCGGGTATTTTTTGCTCAAAGCGTTCGGTAGATATACCTCGCCATAACCATCAAGAAGATCCTGAGCATGTAGTCGTTTTACATGGTCTATTTGCTGTATCAACCGCGACTTGAGTCGTTGAGGTAGCATTGTGGTGCGATCTTTATCGCCCTTGCCGCCACGGACAAAAATATTATTGCTGCCAAAGTCGATATCCTTTACCCGAAGGGATAATAACTCGGCCTTGCGCAGCCCCGTTCCATACATGAGTTCAACCTGAAGACGATGAACACCCCTAAGATGAGAAAGTATCGCCGCGATCTCTTCCCTGCTGTAAACCACCGGTAATCGTTTTGGGGCGGGTGCCGGACTAAACCTCAGATCTCCAACATCCACCCCCATGAAGCGCTTATACATATACACAAGCGCATTTAGCGCAATGCGCTGCGTACTGACTGAACAATTCCGCTGTTCTGCCAGATGAGACAGAAATGCCTCAATTTCATGCGAACCCAGATGCTTGGGGTGCTGGCGAGAATGGAAGCGGATAAAGTTTTTTATCCAGAACAAATAGGTCTGCTCGGTTCGGTACGCGAGACCGTTTTGTCTGATATGTAACCGAAGCTCGTCAAGAAACCGCGTTGATCCTTGCGCAACTGGTGGGCGGATATCGTCCATAAATACACCCCTATAATACTGGTTTTATATACAGTATTGTGATCGTGGTGTGCAGTCAAGAGCTTGTTCAGTAGAAGCGGGCTCACTAATTCCGGAAGCTTTAGTCTAAACTGTTGATTTCTCGAAACATGGGTTTATGATCGAGCGAAAGGAATTTCAGAAAAATAGAGGGAACGAGTCTTGCTAACATCGATAGCCAATTCCATGAAGTACAATCAAGTGCATGATATGGCAATGGTTTTTGACGCCATTCAGAATCCGGCCTCGGAGATAGGGGGCCAAAGTGATATAAGGCCCCAGTCTTCTGAATAAAACTGTTCGATGTTATATCAAGCCCAAATTTTCTTGTCACACGAATAAGGCTGTATAAATAAACAGTATATAGGCGGAGGGACTTATGGCAAGAAAAACTAATAAGGAAGTTGACGAGATGGCCTCTCAGTCTTACCGTAAAAGCAACCGCGGGGCGCGAAGAACAAGTCGTGATTTGTTGCTTCAGACCCCGCGGTTGCTTTTACGTAAAGCCCTCTCTCATCGCGGTAATAATTTCTTTTTGTGCTCGCTACAATTCAGGCGCTTTGCTTTACTGGAGCAAACAACATTACGGTGTGTTTCCTGCTGTAATAGCGCCACATCGAACAAGGCCTTGATCGAGATATTCGAAAAGCACGAATACTCGATAAGTTGTCGTTATG
>NZ_PQGG01000030.1 GCF_002915595.1 Zhongshania marina | reverse complement strand
ATGTTGATGTGGTCTTGTTTGGCTGTAATAACCAACAAGGTATTCCGTAATTGATTGCTGAGCATCGGTAAAATTACGATAACCCAGCGCTGGAACCCACTCTGTTTTTAAGCTCCGAAAGAATCGCTCCATCGGCGCATTATCCCAGCAGTTACCCCGACGACTCATGCTTTGCTCGATTTGATAGCGCCACAAATGTTGACGAAATTTCCGGCTGGAATAATGGCTACCTTGATCCGAGTGAAACATAACTCCTTTGGGTCTTCCCCTCGCTTCAAAAGCCATACTCAATGCCTGGCCGGTAAGCACGCTATCGGGTGATAACGACATCGCCCAGCCTATTGGCTTGCGTGCATATAAATCTATCACCACTGCCAGATAAGCCCAGCGCTGTCCCGACCAAATATACGTTACGTCGCCGCACCAAACCTGATTCGGCTGACTAACTGCAAATTCTCGATCAAGCTTGTTCGGTACGGCAATATGCTCCTGATTAGCTTTCTTGTAGCGATGACTCGGTAATTGACAGCTGACTAGCTCCAGCTCTTTCATTAATCGCGTCGCGCGATACCGGCTGAGCTGAATACCTCTGTCGGTTACGATGGTTGCAATCGTTCTCGCACCGGCCGAGCCATTGCTATCCTTGTGCGCAGACCGAACCTCGCTGAGCAGCTTAATTCGCTTTAAGCTCGGCATGTTTGGCCGCTTAACCCAATACTTATAGCTGCTGCGATTAACCCCAAACACATCGCAAATTAACGCCACCGCGTGGCTCTCTTTGAGTTTCTCGATTAACGAGAATTGTTCAGGGAGTCTGACATCAAGAGAGCGGTAGCCTTTTTTAAGATTTCTTTTTCTTCCTCAACTCGCCGGAGTCGTTTCTCTAGTTCACGGATTCTTAGCTGATCGGGCGTCATCGGCGTCGCTTGCGGTGAAATACCGTTGCGCTCGGCCCGAAGCTGACGAACCCATTTGTCCATGGTGGATTTACCCACCCCCATCGCTTCTGCAGCATCTCGAATAGAACGCCCCTGATTAACAACTAGCTGGGCTGCTTCCAATCGAAATTCTGGGCTAAAAGTCGGTCTTGTACGGTTGCTCATTGATCACCTGTATCGTTATAGAGGTGATCATATCACCTCTAATCAGGTGGCCAAATTCACTATGCCACTACACATGCAGATCATAATATGGCATTACTATCAGCGAGAGAGTGAATCCGTTATTAAAAGGATGCTTAACCAGTGCCAGCCCTTAGTTAAATGGCAGGATTTTGAAAGCTCATTATATGTAATTAATCAGATTCCGTTCGATGAATACTCGGTAGTACCTTCTGAGGTGGAGTATCTTGGTATGGGTTTGATGAGGCCAGGATCTACCAAAGAATCGGCTAATTCATACCCTCGAAAATTGGTTTCACAGGTTAGTTCGGCCGGAGTGGTGGCTTTTGTCGCAATGACTGGCTGGCGGCGAGGTGAATATGGTTTTTCTTTGAATCGAGTTAATATAATTCAGAATAGGGATAAATTGGACGGGTATGCCTTCCCGAATAGATATCTGATTAACTGGGTTGTTCCAAAAACACACGGTAATAGTGAGGTAGATAGAGAAATTTCATTTTACAGCTACTCTATCTTATATAGAATTAACCAGATTCATGGTAGTGCTAGTGAGAGTCCTTGTCTTTTTAAGACAAAGGGAAGTGTGAAAAAATATATGGATTCTGGTCAATGCATTCGACGCGCGTTATGTGATCCATGGGAAAGCTTTGTTCGAAATTATCGAGGATTTAAAGATCTTGATGCTCTTGATAATTGGAAAATTATTTCTGCTAAAATAGAAAATTCTAAAGAATGCTTATCGGAAGAAGATAGTACTATTTATAGTAACTTACTCCGATTAAGATCTTCGGATGAGTGGGATAATTACCAAATTGATCCAAATCTTATTGAGGCTAGAGCGCGTGCAAGATCTGAATTAACTGCTGTCCTATTTTCTTCATATGGTAGGAATGATAGGCGAAAGAAGGATTGGCTAAAAAAATACAGGGATGGAGAGCTTCGCGAGGATTGGACGAAATTGCTGGATGAAAAGTTGCCGGGCAATGCAAAAGAGTGGATTTCAGGACTAAGTGATAAAGAATGTGTGGTCCCCTCGGTGGCGAAGAAAGTCAATTCATATATTTTGTCAGGCGTATCCTATCCGAACCCTCATGCATTAAGGCATATATGAGCTGAGGCAGTGTATAGGCGCTTTGATGGAGATGTTGGGTGGATGATACGTAGCGTTTTTTTTCATATTAATCCACGAATGTGGTTTGCATACGTGCGGAATAAAGATAATCGGACAGTTCATGAGAGCGCTAAACTTACGGCAGTTAGTGCATTAGTTCATAATTTTATAATGAAAGCAGGTCAAGGGTACTCTGGGCAGATAAGCATTTGGCTGCGTCGTTTGATGAGAAATACGAAGCTAATGACTTATGGCGAGCAAAAAGAATTCGCTAAAGAATTGGTAAAAAATGAAATTGAGGATATTAATGCTAATCCTTGGGGGTACTGTTTATTAAAAACTCGAACGAGAGAGCGGGCTAAATGCGCGACTGGGGGGGAGCCTCAAAGGCATAACGCAGCGCCAGATATCTGTTTGGGGTGTGCAAATAATTTGATGCAAGAAGATAATTCAGACTGGAACTTGCTGCATATTCAAGCTCATGTCGAAGCGCTACGAAATCCAGATGTGCCTAAATCATTTAAGCTGGCTTCGTACGACATTGTAAGTAAAGTTGCTAGGCATGTGCGCGCTATAAATCCAGCGCATGAGGCTCTTAACGAGATTGACGAGTTGATTAATAATTTTGAAAGGGTTCAATATAATGTTGAAGTATTTTAGCTCAAAAGAAGTTTCGGGACCTAAGCTTTTGGATATTGTGCTTCCGTCTTGGGTTTCGAAAGAAAACGCTAGTTATCGAGCATGGTTGTACGTTCAGGAATTAAAAATTAAAAAAATGCAGTATATTAAAAGTCATTATCTTGCTGCTGACTTTCAGAATAGTGGAAGTTATCAGATAAGAGGGGCAGAAATTGCCAAAGATTTGGGTATAAGTAGAAGTTCTTTGATGAACACCTCGAAATATTCCATTGATTTTAGGAATCATTTAGATGGAATTAACCTAGAGTTGGCGCAAGAAAAAGACAAGAAGGTTGCAAAGATAGGTGCCTCTCGATCTCGGGGTACTATTAGAAGTAGTAAAGGTGATCTTGTTTTAATTAATAATGAATTGAAGAAGAGACTGTCTGATTTAGAAAATAAAAAAGTTGCTGATTTAGTTACTTATGCTTTCGATCAATTGCCGTTGGACGTTAAGCGTAAAATGGGGTTGTGATGAATTGTCACTAATTAGATCGACGTATAAAGTCAAGGCGGAGAGCGATAGGGGTTGAAGTGCCTGTAAGTCGTCAGTCGATCTAGTGTGCGTCGACTGTGTTTTGTAAGGCTATAAAATATTAGGTTATTATTTTTGTGATTCATAGACATCCTTTCATTATTATAGGGTGTTATGGGCAGAGAAATTCAGCAGAGATTGCAGTGGGTTCGTCTCTATGAGAAATCAAGATATGCCGGCTTTGTTTGCGACGCTGCGGTATCAACGGGTGCCGACACCGTGCTCATAAACTAGCCTCCCACCCAACCAGCCGCCCACTGTAAGCGAGAGGAACCCCGTCGCGTCGATCCACAGTGAAGCAGTGTTAGGTGCGACAATCTGCAAATGATCCACGCGAAGTAGTAATCGCGTTGTAAATAAGGTGAGCGCTAGCAGCATGGCTGCCATGTGCCAGTAGGCATCTTGCATGGGCGCCCCCTCAGGAGCTCGTGACAGCTCCAGGAGACCGGTCAGTATGGTGGGCACCGCAATTCCGCATCCTGTGGCTAGTAAACCTGCAGACCAGCGCCATGCGGGTTCGCCAAAGTACAAACTGGCAAAATCGGTCGCTACGGCTAGCGACCAGCAAGCGATTGGGAAATGAATTAGCGCCGAGTGTAATGGATGCCGCACGAGCTTATAGTACCAAGCTCAGTAGTATGAGAAAGCCGGCGACTGCGACACCGGCATGAACCAAAACTACTGCCTTTGGTGGGATTTGCTGGCGCAGGTGAAAAGATGCCAAGAAAAATCCGCCCAAAGCTGCGACTAGTAACATGGCAAACGCGATAAGTATTTGCTGGGACGCGGATCCTTGTATCACGATCACAATCAACAGCACTAATCCGGTGGCGCCCAGTAGCGCATGTACGAGGGACAGTGCCCATGGGGCAAATTTATCGCGCAGCACGCTTACTGCGAGGACTAAGCCGCCTACGGCGGCAACACCAAATGCGATCAAAGCGTAGCTCAACATATTCAGTTCCTTTTATTCATCGTGATAGGCAGCTGCTCATGCGCAGCCTCAATGCCATATTTTCAGTGCAGGCTGGCCAATTTCACATCTTTCATCCCCAAGGCCTGAGCTACGTCGTACATAGCCTGGTTAAGAATCTTATGAGTCGTCAGATCCGCTTCATAACCCGCGCTCTCATTGATATCCACCATCACTTGTTGGTGTATCTTGTCCGACACGGCCTTATCGAAAAGATATCCGCTCCAGAAGGTGCCATCCGGTGTGGTACCCGCGCCGACTAAGGTCTTTGCCAGTTCGACACCTGTAAGTAGAGCAGTTTCTGGCAAAGCGATACCGGCTTGGGTGAGGTGTTTTAGACTGAGCGTAATGGCTAAATCCATCCCGCCTAAAAAGGTCTTAAGATCTGCTTCGCCATACTGGTTGGTCAATTTTGTAACTTCTGCATTGACGGTATCCTCGCCAAGCATGGATACCAATGCTTTCGCAAAGCTGAATTTGCCGCTACCACCGCCAGCTTCTACTAATGCCGCAGTTACGGTCAAGGCAGGTGCTCCTTGGTAGGATGCACCGCCAAACATGTTGATTGCTGCCGAATGTTGAGACGTATTGGATTGATGGTATCCATCATTCGTGCTGTCTGTAGTAAAACCTGAGAGCGCGATGACTAATGATCCAGCAAAGACCATGGTAAATATGCCAGCAAACGGGCGTTGAGGGTGGAGCGAATATGTGGCTTGAATTTGAGTTGTCATGAAATTTCTCCCAGATAAATTGTGGTTACAACATAGATCTAACTATTCTGACTATTAGATGATACGTCTATCTGCGGCGTTCCCAGTTTGTAGGAAAGAGTGCCTGGTAAGATTCACGGCGGCGATGGATTTGCTCGACAAAAAAGGTCTAATTACTCCAGAAAATGCAGTTGTAGTTTCTGTGAGTAATCCTGACGAGCGAGGGCTTAGCGCATACTGCTCGGCCACATGCCACGTCCAACCACCGTGACGGGGAAATGCCCATGCGCGCTGGAAATACTGATTGGTCTGTTTTTTAGTAGCGACGCGAGCCGCTCATCCAGTTGCATAGGAACCGCTCGAGTTTGTCGTGCGCGTTGGCGCCATCGGGGTACCAGTCATAAATGCGTAGGTAGGCAAGACTGGATAGCTTGATGTCTAGATCTGGTTAGAGAATACCTATATTCCTGCCTACGGCGTGGAAGGTGGCATAACTGGTGCTGCAGCATGTTGTGGTAGTCATTTGAAGATCGGCTATTGGCAGGAAGCTTAATGACGAATTAAGTTGGCAAAATACGCCGCGAGATTTTCAACGTCCGTATCGGTCAGCGGTTTTATCATGCTATTCATTATAGGATTACTACGAGAGCCATCCCGGAATGCGCGCAACTGGATTTGTAGGTACTGCTCTTTCTGCTCGGCCAAGTTCGGCCAAGCAGGATAGTCGCTGATACCTGTCGCTCCGTGGCAAGCAGCACAGCTAGTAGCTTTCTGCTTGTCTGTATTCAAGTCGGCAGCCTGAGCGGATAGTGTGAAGGCTAATAATCCGGCAAAGATTAAAAAGCGGTTCATAGGATAAACCCCCTTGATAGCGCCTGCGCCTACTGCCTATGGGCTGCACTCATACTATCTGATGCTCGCAACTGTACTCACGTTTCCGGGTATGGGTGGATCAATGGGGCTACGGGGTAGCGATCTTAGCCGCGAGTCGATCTAATACCCCAGCGACGATGCGGTCACAACGATTACCGGCGAAACCGAAAGCTTCTTCGTAGTTGCTATCAATTTCTCGCGCTAGTGCTTCGCGCATTTGGCCACGGGCACGGAAGTAGCGACTCCGCACCGTAGCTTCGGGAATGCTAAGACAAGTAGCGGTTTCTTCGACTGTCATTTCTTCCAGTGCGCGAAGTACAAACACCGAGCGAAATGCTTCAGGGAGTTTGTCGATATTGCGTTCGATCAGGCGGCGAATGTCAGCGCTCTGAGCCTCAGTCTCAGGGGAGGAAGCGGCATTGTGTTGCATTTGAGAATCCTCTTGCGCTTCAGTGGCGAGCATTTCGCCGCCATAGGTGGGGGCAATTTCCGCGCGACGCTTGTGTTTACGGGCGCGCGCTAACGCTTTGTTAATTGTAATGCGAGTTAACCATGTTGAGAGTTTGGCATCACCGCGATATTTTTCTATAGTGTGGAAGACTTGCAGGTAGGTATCCTGGACCGTTTCCTCAGCTTCTTCTTCGTTTTTGAGGATGCTGCGTGCGACTCGATACAGCAATTGATTGTGCCTACGCATCAGCAGCTCCAATGCTACGGTGTCGGCTGCGGCGATGCGCTGAGCCAGTGAAATATCACTCAAGTCGGTGTGTGCCTTTTGAGCACCAGCTGGCAATGTGGGCATATGATCTTTCCAGATTTGAGGTATGTAGCTATCTGATGCCACTTTGGCGGAAAACGTTCCTGCTTCTGCTTAGCTTTAGCATGTCTTTTGCTCGATGGTGGCAGCGGCGCGTGGGCTATCCCAGTCGAGTACTAAGCAATTTAAGGGATTAAAAGATGAATCATGTTGGTGGTGGGGGTATCGATCATGTCTGCAATCGAGTATCCGTCTAGGTGCTCAAGATATTTGTCCTGGGCAGATTTGAGCGTCCGTTTTAGTCGGCAGGTTTTTAATATTAGGCAGTCCTGCCCGACACAGTCTAGTGGCTCCAGTGTCTTCTCCATTAACTCCAGAACCTCTCGAAGCGTGATTTCCTCAGGCGTTTTTGCGAGCGAAATACCGCCTTGTTTGCCGCGAATAGAATGCGCATAACCATTTGCTACCAAGGTGCTAACCACTTTCATTAAGTGACTTTTGGGCATGTCAAATCGATCGGCGACATCTTGAATGGTCGTTGATTCTGTAGGCATTGATGCTAGGTAAATCAATGTTCGAAAGGCAAAATCGGTGTGTTTGGTTAGTTGCATATTTCTTTTATTCCCAATAGCAGATTGACCGTAACTCACTCATGCATTACAGTAAATATTCATATAAAATGAATCTTTAAGGGGCTCAGCCAACATGCTTTCAGAATCGACCATAAATATCGTCAAATCCACTGTGCCTGCACTGCAGGAAAACGGTCTTAGCATTACCGAAAAATTCTATGAGATACTGTTTGAAGCAGCTCCTGATCTAAAGCATGTATTCAACATGTCTAACCAACGGAATGCCTCTCAATCTCGTGCCTTGGCAGATGCAGTGCTGGCTTATGCGAACAACATTGACAATATTGAGGTGTTGGTACCTGCTGTCAAGCGCATTGCTAATAAACACTCCAGTATAGGTGTTGAGGCACATCATTACCCTCTAGTGGGAGCAAGTTTACTCAAGGCCATTCAGCAGGTACTTTCATTGCCCGACAACCATCCTGCACTAGAAGCGTGGGGAGAAGCCTACGGAGTACTTGCGAGCATATTCATTGGCGCTGAATCTGAGCTATACACAGCGAGCGAGCAGGCAGCAGGCGGTTGGCGTGGGTTCAGGGCCTTCAACATCATTGACATCAAGGTTGAAACGCCCGAAGTGAAATCATTTATCCTTAAGCCTACCGACAATGCGCCAGTGCTGAATTTTTCAGGCGGCCAGTACGTTGGTTTGAAAATACTTGGTAACGCCACAGGTTACGACCAGATCAGACAGTACTCGCTTTCAAATTGGTCCACTTCGACTGACAGTTATCGTCTGACCGTGAAGAAGGAGCCAGAAGGCACTATATCTAATGGCTTGCATGATTATGCTATCGGTGATTCCGTCTTATTGAGTCCGCCATTTGGCGAATTTACCTTAAATAGTGATGCCCAGCAGCATGTATTTATCTCGGGTGGTGTGGGTATTACCCCTCTATTCTCTATGTTGCAACAGGCTGTTGCGAGCGGCATGGACAAAACAAATCTGTTGTTCGTTGAATGTTGTCGTGGCAGGGAGCATCAGATATTTAAGGAAGAACTCAAGCAATTAGCCAATGCCGGTGCCACCGCGTTGAAACAAGTTTTTGAGTATGGGGATGGCGGAGACTTTTCGGGACGGCTAACGCCAGCAGTTTTAAATAGCTGGCTCATTGATAAATCTGCACAAGTCTATTTTTGCGGTCCTTTGCCCTTTATGTCTGAGCTGAAAAGGCAGCTTAATAGTATCGGATTTGCGGACGAACAATTGCATTATGAAGTCTTCGGCCCGACCACAAGCTTATAGATGGAAAGCGCCACCAAACATTTTCTTCGAGGGCGGTGGTTTTTTGTCGCCCTTATTGTCGGAACCATCCTGAACCTAATCAATAACTATGATTATGTGCTTTTGGCCGACTGGCATAAAGTAGATGCTACCAAATTGGCGTTAACCTATGTTGTTCCGTATCTAGTATCGAGTATTTCCGCTTGGTATTCACGCTAAAGCACAACGCAGCTAGCTTGGCGGATGGGTTGTTCGCTGTTTAGGAACGCTGAAAATTGATAAATGGGCGCACTAGGCTCATTGAGAAATTATGCACTTTTAATGCGCAATTCAAGTTCTGGATTAGAAACTATTTGGTAAAATGGATTTTGATGTTTTCTTCGAAATGAGTTTGTGGAGAATAATTTCATGAAATTAACCCACTATTTCTGATTAATATCTATGATGTTTTGAATGTTAATCATACATAGTTAGATACACTGAATTTTTGTGCGATGATAATAGCGCTAAGATTAATGAATGGCCCGAATTTTTTAATCATTGAATTTAATGTTTGAAAAATTATATTGATATTAAAAACATGAATTTTGTGGTTTTGATTTGAAAAAGTTAAAAGTCATGAAAAATTGTATATAATCATTAACATCATACGTGCTTAGTCGTGGCTAATAATAGCTTTCTGAATGCTTCTTTGAATGGCTGTTTGCTTTTGAAAAATACCTTAGCTATGCCCTTGACAATTAATGTAGTGGTGGGATACTGATTTCCTATGGATATATTAATATTTCAAAGTTATTTTCTCTTTCAGGCGGCCCAGTCTGTGGTCGGCTGTGTCCGACATGTTACCGGCGTTTAAGCTAAGTACGTCTTAAACGCCTCATAATTCAACTATAACTAATTCTAAATTTCTCGCGAGAGATCAATCTCGTGGGTGTTTTCTGCTGCGGGTGAAATATGCCTATAAATAACGCCGATGATATCGTTGTTAAAAAAAGCGATTACAAGCGGATCTCTCAATTGATAATAACTTCGTCACTTGATATTCGAGATTGCTTAGAAAATGAAATGGCTAGAGCGACAGTATATGACGATGACGTTTACCCAGAAGATGCTGTTTGTTTGAATTCGATTGTCGATTTTGTTGATGTAACAACAGAAGTTAAGGGCCGGGTAATGATAGTTTTACCTGTCGACGCTAACGTTAAGGAGATGAAGGTATCTGTACTTTCTCCCTTAGGGGTCGCGCTAATAGGTTTAAGAAAAAATGCAACAATAAATTGGATAATGCCAGGATCTAGAGTCGCCGAAATAAAGGTGGTTGACGTATCACATCCGAATGTTCATGTAGGCGCTTAGCGGTTTACGTTGACTTATATATGGCTGTAGTCAATCTTGGTGTTATTGGTAGTCGGTTTGAATTACTTTTTTATGAAAGAAAATGTATTTATTGTTGTCTGAGGTGGGTGGGTAAATATGATATTTAATAAGGGCCAAGAGGTGCTTAAAGAGGCGGTGAGGCAATTTTCTCGAGAGCGGTTGTTGCCTTTATATCAGAAGCGCGAACGCGATGGCCAAATAGAGTGCGAATTACTAATGGAGATGGCCGAGCTGGGAATGTTGGGTGTCGATGTGCCAGTTGAATTTGGCGGGCTTGGCGCTGATGCAGTTACTATGGGATTGGTAATTGAAGAATTGGCTTATGGTGACTGTAATGTCGCTGCAATTGTTCTGGTAATGTCATTGTGTAGCGAAATCATTGCTCGTATTGCGACACCCGAGCTTGCGTCTCATTGGCTAGCAAGGGTTCCTTGCGGCCGCGCCATCTTTGCGCTGTCTATTGCCGAGCACCATTGTGGATCCGACGCTGGCGCTCTGCAGTTGAAAGCGTGTCGTGACGGAGATTTCTATGTTCTGAACGGTGAAAAGGCATCGATGACTTATTGCGACAGTGCTGATGCGTTTATTGTTTTTGGTCGAACGGGAAAACCAGAAGATGGCGCATATGGTGTGACCGCGTTCTTAGTACCATCGATTACGCCCGGTATTAGTATGACGTTGTTTGACGACCTTGGTGGTCGGTGTTCGGGACGAGGCTCAGTTTTTTTTGATGATGTTCGGGTGCCTATTGATCACCGTCTTGGCGATGAAAATGAAGGGTTTTTGCAGGTAATGGCATGCTTTGATTACAGTCGTGCTCTTGTTGCTTTGCAATGTTTGGCTGCGGCGCAAGCATCAATTGATGAAGCGTGGGCGTATGCCAAAGAGCGCGAAGCGTTTGGCGGTCCAATCGTTCGTTTTCAAGGTGTTAGCTTTCCATTGGTTGAAGGTGAAACCCAGATCGCCGCTGCACGTCAATTGTCTTATCACGCTCTGGCACTTCGAGATTCAGGGAGGCCGCATACTGTAGAGGCGGCGATGGTTAAGTCAATGGCGTCGAAGACAGCGTTTGATGTGATTCACCAATGTGCCTTAACTCTAGGTCACTATGGTTGGTCTATGGATGCGCCGCATCAACAGCGTATGCGAGATGTGATGGGGCTAGAGATTGCTGATGGTACAGCTGGGGTTATGAAGATGATTGTCGCGCGCGCGCGTGCCGGAAGAGCTGCTACCGAGGAAATACGTTCTGCAACAACAGGCTAAAAATCTGCGCTTACGTGTATGCATATTGCTATTTTTAGTGGAATTAGTTGGAAGGTAAACACTATATTTAATGATCATAAAATACAATGATTGCGGATGCTGTACTCACTATAATGTAACAGCGCATTTAATGTGGAGGCTAGGTTTCATGTAGTAGATCGGTAGCAGCTACGATACTCACGCTGGTGCCTAGATTGGAAATATTTTAACCAAGAGGGGTATAATGCGCCTCCCTGATTTCCTAGATATCGAGTAGCCCGATGACTAAACCAAGGCCTACGTCTATCCCCGTTTCACCATCAATGCCTGCATTGTCCCTAGATAACCAAGTCCAATCTGCCGCGATGTCAGGGCGCAGATTACTTTGGGTGTGTTTTCTTGCGCTGGGTCTGGGCTTGCTTGCTGCGCCGGTGGCCAAGTTATTAATTGATTTAATTCACTTCTTCGCGCAGTTGTTTTTCTACGGCCGCATTTCTACTCGAGAGATTTCACCTGCAGGCCACCATCTGGGGGCTTGGGTCATACTTATTCCTGTGCTGGGTGGACTTATTATTGGTGTGATGGCGCGCTGGGTTCGTTACTTGGGCAGCTGGTGCATATTACCGCGCTTGAACGAAAAGTGTTGTTGGCTGCGGGCGCGGCAGCGGGAATGGCAGCGGTGTTTTCAGCGCCCTTATCGGCGGTCTTGTTAGCGGTAGAGTTATTACTATTTGAATTTCATAGCCGGTCATTATTGCCAGTCATTATTGCCACCGTTGCCGCAACGAGTAGTCGCTTTTTACTACTTGGATCTGAGCCCGTATTCGCTATGTTTACAGTCGTGGTACCAAGCACGGCGGCGATACTTTTTTATGTTTTATTGGGTGTGCTCCTTGGTGGCGCTAGTGTGGTGGTAACACGGGGGCTTTACTGGATTGAAGACGGGTTTGAGCGTCTACCCTTGCATTGGATGTGGTGGCCGGCACTGGGTGGGCTCGCTGTTGGCTTAGTTGGTTATTGGGTGTCGCAGACTATGGGCGTTGGCTATGACCTGATTTCAGACATTATTAATGGAAACTTGGCGTTATCAGCCTTGGCGCTCTTGGGGTTTGCTAAGTGGCTATCTTGGTCTATTGCGCTTGGTAGTGGTACTTCTGGTGGTACATTGGCGCCGCTATTTATTATTGGCGGTTCACTGGGCGGAGGTTTGGCTATATGGCTGGTAGGTGTTTTTCCTCAGTGGGGGGTAAGCCCTGAATTGGCGGGATTAGTCGGGATGGCAGCGATGTTCGCTGGCTCCTCAAGAGCCCTGCTTACAGCCATTGTTTTTGCGCTGGAAGTTACACATCAGCCGAATAGCTTGCTGCCGCTGCTGGGCGGTTGTGGCCTTGCCTATTTAACCTCGTCGCTGTTTATGCGGACGACAATTATGACGGAAAAAATTAGCCGTCGTGGTGTCACTGTGCCGGATCAATATTCGGCCGATCCATTAGATCAAGTGAATGTCGCAAGTGTATATAGCCAAGACGTTGTATCGCTTCGGGACGAGCAACGGGTGGCGGAAGTTCGAGATTGGCTTTCAGGTAATATGGCGTCTACGCACCACCAGGGCTTTCCGGTGATCGATGCTCATGGGTATTTACAAGGTGTCGTGACACGTCGAGATATTTGGCGACTGGATATTCTTGGTGATGCGTTGGTAGCTGACTTGATTCGACGGCCGCCGATCGTTATTGCTGCGGGTAGCACTTTGCGGCAAGCGGCGGATCAGATGGTAAGAATGGGGGTTGGACGACTTGTCGTTGTCGTACCAAGTGCCTCCAATGTGGTAAGGGGAGTCATCACGCGGAGTGACATTATCAAAGCTCATTCTCGATCGGTTTCGTCAAAAGAAGATCGGTCTCGTCATATTCGTTGGCCTGATAGTCGAGAAAAATCTTAATCATTCTTTTCGAGAATCGGTAAGAAAGATGAAGACAATGGTGGCCCCGTAAAAATTGTAAATATTGCTTTACAATTTTCCAGTGACGTTACATGCGAATTACATCTCTATCAGTACCGCAGCATCATGAAAGTATCTCTAATAAGGGTGTAGGCTATTGATTAAACAGTGTCAGAGGAGCAACTTACGCACATCTGCCAATGTGGTGCTTAAGTCTGTTAAAAATTTTCCAGCTTCCGCACCGTTGAT
This sequence comes from Zhongshania marina, assembly GCF_002915595.1. Taxonomy (GTDB): domain Bacteria; phylum Pseudomonadota; class Gammaproteobacteria; order Pseudomonadales; family Spongiibacteraceae; genus Spongiibacter; species Spongiibacter marinus_B. The sequence goes on along the minus strand of NZ_PQGG01000030.1, from coordinate 61,979 downwards.
TAGTTTGTGGTTATAGCTAAGACATAGTGGGAGTATTGTTCGTGGCTGGAAGCATTGGCCGTTCCACATAGGCTTGATATTGAACTGAGAAATACCAAGAATGGCAGGTTCTGGGAAATTAATGATGGAGGTGAATCCGTTACCACCATATTTCCCTAAATTAAAAATAGTGAAACAGCTGCCATCTATATCATCCTGTGTTAGTGGTTGATTTTGGGATTTAAGTGTGAGTTGTGTCAATTCTTCTGCTAATTTAAAAATGGATTTTTGGTCTACCTCTCTGAGTACGGGGACAATTAATCCGCCTGCTGTATTTACGATGACACCAATATTAATGAATTTTTTATAAATTATTTTTTCATTATCCGAGCTAAGTGACGCGGTAAATTTAGTGTTTTGTTTTATAGCTGATGCCGTTGCCATAAGGATAAATGGCGTCAATGTTAATTTAATATTACGGCGTGTAGCTTCCTTATGAAGAGAGTGTCGAAAATTCTCTAAATCGCTAATGTCTACTTCGTTGAACTGCGTGACATGAGGTGTGCTATACCAGTGTTGGTGGTGTGTGGATGCGGTTATTTTATCTTTCTCGCTGAGTGAAAATACATCTATTAATCCAAATTTTGAAAAATCAATATCTGGTGTCGCCAATAGGTTAGGGGCGATATTTTGTATGCTGTTGCCGGAAATAATTTTTCTTACATAAGTGTGTATGTCTTTTTTAATAATACGATTTCTAGGGCCGCTGGAGTCTATTTCTTTCAAATCAATACCGAGCTCTCTCGCAAGTTTTCGAACTGCAGGCCCTGCGTATATCTCGGTGGTACTATTATTGGCATCGATCGGCATAGGCTTGTCAGAGAGCGGGCCGCAAAGGTCATTAGATGGTGGTACGGCTGGACTATTAAATTCACTGTTGGATCGTATTTGGTCATCAGCCGCATCATCTTTTATGCATTTATTTTCAGTAGACGGTGGCTGATTAGCTACCTTTATGTCTGCAATAATATTGCCTTTTTGGATACTGTCTCCAATTTTGACTTTGAGTTCCTGGATTACGCCGCTTAATGGTGAGGGTATTTCCATTGAGGCTTTATCAGACTCTAAGACAATGAGAGGATCACCTTCGGTGACACTGTCGCCAGCCATAACACAGATCTCAATGACTTCGGCGGCCTGATCATTGCCTAGGTCTGGTGTTTCAATTGTTTGAGTAGCCATCCTGAGATCCTTTTGTGTAGGCCTATTTATAAAGTGGGTTTAAACCGTTAGTTTCAATTTCCATGTTTATGATGGCTTGGTTTACTTCAGTCGCCGTAATTACTCCGTCGTCGCTTAGAGACTTTAAGGCAGCCGCGACGATGTGTTTGCGATCGACTTCAAAATGCTCACGTAATTTTTGGCGAGTGTCAGAGCGTCCATATCCATCAGTGCCAAGTACCACGTAACGGCAATTAATGTAGGGTCGTAATTGTTCTCCGTAGGCTTTAATGTAATCAGTGGCACATATTACTGGTGCATTTATTTGGTTTAATTGCTGGCTAGCAAAAGAAGTCTTGGGGGATTCTAACGGATGAAGCCTATTCCAACGTTCGCAATCCATACCGTCACGTTGCAATTGATTAATACTGGTTGCACTCCATACGTTCGCGTCTACATTGTAATTTTCTTTGAGAATCTCAGCGGCTGCTTCAATTTCTCGTAAAATGGCACCACTGCCTAGTAATTGAACTTTTAATTTGGATGTCTCGTCGGTCATGCCCTGTATCTTATACAAGCCTTTAATGATGTTGGCTTCGCAGCCGGTTGGCATTACTGGGTGGGGGTAGTTTTCATTCATTACGGTTATATAGTAGAAAATGTTTTCTTTGTTGTGATACATGCGTTTAATGCCATCTTGGATAATCACGGCTACCTCGTATGAGTAGGTCGGATCATAAGATACGCAATTTGGGATCATATTCGCTAGCAGATGACTATGGCCATCTTGGTGTTGCAAGCCTTCTCCGTTCAAGGTGGTGCGTCCGGATGTGCCACCGATGAGGAATCCCCTAGCTTGAGAGTCACCGGCAGCCCAGCAGAGATCCATCACTCGTTGAAATCCAAACATAGAATAAAATATGTAAAATGGAATTAATGGCATTTTATGGTTGGCATAAGATGTTCCCACCGCAAGCCAAGCAGAGAAGGCGCCAGCTTCAGTAATGCCTTCCTCTAGTATTTGACCTTCTTTTGATTCTTTGTAATACATGATCTGTCCGGCATCCTGCGGAGTGTAACGCTGACCTTGTGATGAATAGATTCCAAGTTGTCGGAACATGCCTTCCATGCCGAAAGTGCGCGCCTCATCCGGCACGATAGGTACGATTTTGCTGCCTATATTTTTGTCTTTTATTAGCGTAGATAAAACACGAACAAAGGCCATTGTTGAGGATATTTCTCTAGTCCCCGTACCTGTAAGCTGGCTTTCAAATTTAGTGAGATCCGGAACCGTTAAAGAATCATAATCCGATACTCTTGCTGGTAAATAACCGCCTAGTTTTTGGCGTTGGGCATGCATATACTGGATTTCAGGGCTGTCATTTGGCGGTCGGTAATATGGGACATTAACAAGATCTTCATCGCTAATCGGTATATCGAAGCGATCCCTGAAACGTTTCATTTCATCCATGTCTAAACTTTTTACTGAGTGGGCTTCGTTTTGTGCCTCTCCGCCACTACTACCCAGACCGTAGCCCTTTACCGTCATAGCTAGTATTACGGTTGGCTTGTCCTTCGTCTCGATCGCGTTTGCGTATGCGGCGTATACTTTATATGGGTCATGACCGCCACGATTAAGATACATGATTTCATCGTCAGAGAGGTCTTTGACTAATTCAAGTAATTCAGGGTATTTGCCGAAAAAATGTTCCCTAGTGTAGGCTCCACCGTTGGCTTTGTAATTCTGTAATTCGCCGTCAACCACTTCGTCCATACGGCGCAGGAGTAAGCCAGTGGTGTCTTTTTTCAATAACTGATCCCATAGTCGGCCCCATACTACTTTGATGACATTCCAACCCGCGCCGCGAAACACTCCTTCAAGTTCTTGTATTATTTTTCCATTGCCGCGTACTGGACCGTCTAGGCGCTGCAGATTACAGTTGACGACGAATATGAGGTTGTTGAGCTTTTCGCGACCCGCTAATGAAATCGCACCTAAAGATTCAGGTTCATCACATTCTCCGTCCCCTAAAAAGCACCAAACCTTGCGATTATTTTGGTCTATTAATCCGCGGCTGTGTTGATATTGCATAACATGCGCTTGATAAATTGCTTGGATAGGACCGAGACCCATACTCACGGTAGGGAACTGCCAATAGTCAGGCATCAACCAAGGATGGGGGTATGAAGAAAGGCCGTTACCGTCGACTTCTAAACGAAAGTTTTCCAGTTGCTCCTCGGTTAGGCGACCCTCTAAAAAAGAGCGGGCATAGATTCCGGGGGAGCTGTGTCCTTGAAAGTAAACTAAATCACCAAGATGACCTGACCCACGGCCATGGAAAAAATAATTAAAGCCTATGTCATATAAGGTAGCTGAGGAGGAAAAAGTTGTTATATGACCACCGATTCCGGAATTTTTGGTGTTTGCCCTAACTACCATGGCGAGCGCGTTCCAGCGAATTAGCGAACGAATACGGCGTTCCATAAAAAGGTCGCCTGGCATTAATTTTTCCTGATGGGGCGCAATAGTATTATGAAAGGGGGTAGTAACTGCATTTTGCAGTGGAATCCCTGATGATGTCGCCTTATCAATGAGGTGAGAAACAAGAAAGTGCGCTCGTTCTTGACCATTAAACTGGATAACGGAATCTAAAGCGTCAAGCCACTCCTTTGTTTCGTGAGGATCACTGTCGAGAAGCATGATGGGTGGATCTCCCTTTAAGGAATTGCGTAATATAAGTTTTGTGTGAATAAAAATTTAAATGTGGAGTACGGTGTAAGTAGGTTTTCTTCGCTGCAATTTAAGAAAATTACTGTTCTCCAGTTTTTGAGATAATCTCTAGGGATATCATTTAGGGCTATTTCAGCGCCAATTTGGCTTCTGTAACCAGTGTGTCGACTCTTTGTTTCACACTAGTTACTTTCGCTATCTGACCACACGATTGACCGGAATAAAGCGCCATATCATCGATGGCACCTATAGCATCAGTTAGCGGAGAGTCTGTGGAACAGAGATGTATGGATTGATTGTCTTGATAGCCAATTACAATAGGATGATCTTGTTTGCTCGAGTCTATACGCTCCCCTCGAGTGATAGCGTTTGCAAGTACTCTTACTGGAGCAGGTTCATGCCAATTGCGGTGAAACTGAGTGGTGTAAACGGTATCGTTGGCATTTGCTTTGATGATCCGCTGCTTGTGATGCTCATGGGCATTAGCCTCAGTAGTCGCTAAAAAAGCAGTACCTAAACTTACACCTTGGGCGCCAAGAGTTAGTGCTGCGGCGATTGATTTACCATTGCCTATGCCACCAGCGGCTACAACCGGTATAGGACTTATTGGAAGTAATTCTGCTAAGAGGGGGAGACTGCTGACTTTGCCGCGTACATGTCCTCCGGCTTCTTGCCCTTGTGCTATGAGGACGTCAACTCCTGCATCTAATGCGGCTTCAGCGTCCTCGAGATTACCGACTTGATGGATAATTTTACATCCTTCAAACTTTAATTGGTGAATCAGTTTTTTATCGATATCCCAGAATAATGCTATAAATGGAACATTTAGTTCTATGCATAAACTTACTTGTGCTTTAAGCAGGCTGGCATCTGTTGCCGCAGGAATGAGATTGACTGCAAAGGGAGTAATACATTGCTGTTTGAGTGCGGCTATTTCGAAGCGCATGCGCTCGCAAGGTTCGCGTACCATGCCAAGTACTGGAAATCCGCCGGCGTTAGCAACGGCGCTTGCGAGGCGGTGCCTAGCTACGCCTCCCATTCCCGCAAGCATAATAGGAAATTGACAGCCTAGTAAGTCACAAAGTGGGGTATGTAGAGGCGAGGTAGTTTTTACCATTGCCACACCTGGTCGGCGTGTTCGTAAAGTACTGGTAAATTATGTCGTGCTATCGTTTGTACGCCTTGGATAATAGATTGTCGTTGTAAGCCGCGTTCGATAAAGTCTTCCTCAATAATAAATACGGGCACACCACTATCGATTAATTGATTGATGTCCTTTGGTAAATCAGCGGGTTGGCTTTGATGCCATTTCCCTAGAGTGAGAGAAGGCTGAGCAGTTTTTAGAACCGCGTAATTTGTGCCGTGCCCAGCCAGTAATACTGTGAGTTCGCCACCTACACTACGCATGGATCGAGTAAGCCAAAGTATTGTGTCGTCCTGTTCTTCTGTTGTTGTGCGAAAGGCTTGGTCAATAACTTGTAGTACTTTCATTCGGCCTACCTCGTTCCTATTGTTAGGGTGTTTAGTGATTCACTAGCATATCGCCAAAGGTCTGGAGGACCTCCTCGGTTGCACCCTTCAATAACATCGGTGACGCCTCTTTCGTCGACGCAAAGTCCGCAGTTAATCCACTCAAACTTCAAATTATTGCTAGCTGCTTTATGTTGTAGGCTAGATATCCAATCTTTGCTCAAAGGGTGGTCTTCTTCTTCGGCGTTTCTGCCATGAATCGAATTACCATGGGCCTTTTGTAAGGAAAGTGACAAAGATACAGCACCTTCGTATGCAAACACTCTTATATTCGCACCTTTATCAAGTGCAGCATCCAGAAGGCGGAAGAATGTTACCGTTCTCTCACTTTCAAAGGGTGGATCCATGAACGCAAATGTTAATGTTTGTTCATTAGTACTTTTCATAGTTTCTCCTAGTTCCAAATAACTTTGTGACCAGCAAGTAGAGCGTCGATGGCATGCTCTAATGTTCCAACATAAATATTATTTTTAAGTTCGTTATTAGATATTTCTCTTTGTTGTAAAGAAAATTTGTCAGCGATGACGACGACAGTTGAATTCAAAAGGGCATCAAATTCTTTTGAGATAGCCTTCTGTCTAGCAGGCATTACACCGTTTTGAACAAGTAGTACGGTGACGGTGTTACCGGCGAGCAGTAGATCTTGAGCAAGTCGATACTGATTGCTTGTGCTTGTTTCCGTGAAAGGATCTTGGCTTTGGATGAATAGGTAATTAGACATTGGGAGTTCCTAGGTTGACGGATGTGCATTGAGAATCTAGCAAGTTTTGGCGAACTAAAAAATCGCCAAAGTGCTCGTTGGTCAAACGTTCATTACTGTAGTGTTCGAGTAATGGGCTAAGTAAGATGGAGAAGGTTTCCTCATCAATATTACTAGCGTAAAGAGTCGCTAAACGATCGCCATGAAAACTGCCACCTAAATAGAGATTGTATAATCCAGGTGCTCGGCCAGTAAGGGCGATTTCACCTAAATAGGGGCGGGCGCAGCCATTGGGGCAACCAGTAAGTCGTATTGTGATAGGAATGTCGTTTACACCGTGACGTGCCTTTAAACGCTCGAATAGATCTAATAATCTTGGCATGTAGCGCTCCGCTTCGGCCATGGCTAAGCCGCAGGTGGGTAATGCTACACAGCTTATAAGATGATTAGCTTGATGATGTGGTGTTAATCGCCATAGTAGATCGAGGTCGTCTAGGCGTGATTGTATTTGACTCTTTTCGTAATCGGCAATGTGGGTAAGTTGCAAATTTTGATTGGTGGTAAGCCTAATGCGTCCGCCGTAAAACTGAAAAAATCCAGATAACTGATCACGAAGTGCGCCATCAATTCGGCCATTTTCGATATATATAGTCGTATGCCAAAGACCATCATCAGCCTGATGCCAGCCTAATTTGTCTCCATTTTGTTCAAATTTGAATGGGCGTGGTAAGCCCAAGGTCTCGCCAAAACGCGCAGTTAGCTCATTGTTAAACCAATCTAATCCCAGTCGGTCTAGGGTGTATTTGAAGCGCGCACGGTGTCTGTCTATCCGATCACCAAAGTCTCGCTGTATGGTCATTATCGTCTCGGCAAGCCGTGGTGCTTTATCGGCCTCAATAAACCCGATTAGATCGGCTAGTCTAGGATAGCTGTCGGTCCTTGCATCTAATTGTCCCATACCGCCACCTACGCAAACGTTGAAACCAGTAAGTGCACCGTTTTCTATTATGGCAATGTAACCAACGTCTTGGCCGTATACATCTATGTCATTGATGGGAGGTATAGCGTAGCCTACCTTAAATTTTCGGGGCAAATATAAATCACCGTAAATAGGTTCTTCGTTATCGGTTTTAACTGTGGGTTTTTGGTACCATATCTCAGAGTATGCGCCGGTTTTTGGAATGAGGCGGTTGCTTGTCTCTTTAGCAAGTTCGCTAACTTGCTTATTTAGTGCGGATAGGCACGGATTTGCTCCACAAACAACGCCACGATTATCATCGCCACATGCAGCAATAGTATCTAAGCCTAGATTATGAATTCCTTGCATGAGTGCTCGCAATTTCCGCTTTCGAATGCCATGAAACTGTATTGTTTGACGTGTTGTAATACGTATTCCTCGTTCAGCAAATCGCCTTGATAAAATATCGAGTCCATGCCATTGATCTTTGGTAAGTACGCCCCCGGGTATACGAAGGCGAACCATGAATTGATAAAGTTTTTCTAAGTACCTTTGACGGCGTTCATTTCGTAAATCTCGATCATCTTGTTGATAGACGCCATGGAATTTCATTAAAAGATGGTCGTCCCCAGGAACTGCGCCGGTAATGGGGTTATCTAATCCATTTGAGATGTTTCCACGTAGATGTCGACTAGTCGCTTTTAATTTTTCATTTTCATGAAGATTATCTATTGGTTGACTGGGTAATTTAGTATTTAGATACATAATTAATTCCTAGTATAGGTTGCGATGGATACGCTTACTTTTAGAAAGAGACGTCCACTTTCCTTCGCCTAAACAAAAATCGTAATGTCGTTTTAATTGGGACTCGCAGTGCTCTAAAGTGGCTCTATTTCCGCAAAAGTAGAGGTGTGCTCCTTTGTCGATCCACGACATGAGTCGTTGCTCATTTTTGAGAGCGATTGAATGCAGTGTGGCTTCGCAGCTATCGTCGTAAAATACAGTGTCTATGTGGGTGATAACGCTATTGATGTGAGCTCGTTGAATATCAATCTGATAAAGAAAGTCTTCTTCAAAGTGTTGTTCTTTAAATAGCAGCCAACATTGAGGTGCTTGTTCCAGAGTTGATAATTTTTGAATAAAGGCTCGGTAGGGTGCGATACCTGTGCCTTCGGCAAAGAAAATTACAGGGGTGGTTTTGTCCTTTGGTAAGTGGAACCGAGCATTTTGGTGGGGGTAAAGTGTAATGCTATCACCGGGCTGTAATTCAAGCAGGAATCGTGACGCAATACCTTCCTCTCTGCGTTTTCCAAATGGATATCTATACATTTTGACAGTAAGGTGAATCTCATCATCGATTGCTGAAAGCGAATTAGCTACGTCATATAGCCGCGGCTGTAATGGGCGCAATGTATTAATTAGGGATTGTGGGTCTGGATGGGCGGGCCACTTAATTATCAGATCTGACACTTGTATTGTGCGTAAATAACGGCGTTGATCTGGTTTTGCGCTGTTTGCAATGGTAGTTAGTTCCGCATCGTTCGTTAAATTAGACCAATATTCTAAAAGTGCTAAGCTCGGGATGGTTAGATCGCGGTGCTCCCTTAATGCTTCAACTAGTTGAAGAGCATGACCATCTAGTGTCACCGGGTGCTCACCGGAGAGACCGGTCGCATCTAATAATGCCGCTACAAGTTCGGGTGGATTGGCAACATAAACGCCTACTGCATCCCCTGGTTCGACAGAGATGGTATTGGAGCCGATCGCTAGCTCAAGGTGGTGAATGGGTTCGTTTCTACTTTTGCTGCTAAGATTCAAATTTGATAGTACTTCAAGAGTGAAGGGATTACTTATACTGCATTCGGTAGACTCGATCGGTATGCTTAAATGTAGTTTATCGCTAGAGTTCTTTGAACTTCTGGGAAGTAACGTCAGTAGTGATGCCATCCATTTTTTTGCAGATTCTTCATAGTCAACATCACAATCTTGTCGTGGTAAAAAGCGGTGAGCACCTAGCTCCTCTAAGCGCTGATCAATTTGTATACCGGTAGCGCAGAATTTCTCATAGCTGCTATCGCCTAAAGCTAGTACAGAAAATTTGATATTATTAAGTTTAGGTGCTTCGTTGCTGAATAGTGCTTCATAAAAAGGTGTTATCGGCTCAGGGGGGGCGCCATCACCGTGAGTTGAAGTGATGACTAAAAAATGATCTCGTTTGTTTAATGCTCGGGGTTTGATGTCTGAAAGGTCGGAAACATCTACATTGACTCCAGACTTGCGACATAAGTCGCCGAATAGGTAGGCAAGTTGCTTGCAATTATTAGTCTCGGTGCCAAATGCAATTAGCGGAATGTTTAGATCGGTACTGTTTTCAGTCGCTGTTGATTCTATTGCAGTGGCTGCAAGGTAGCCGCTTAGCCACAATGATTGTTTGCCATCTAGTTCATTGAGTAAGCTGTGTAGTTCGCGCCACTGCTGTTTTGAAAATATATGGTTAGGTGCTTGCATTGAAAGTACTGCTTTCAGATTATATTTCTGACAGTATGACAAGCAGATATTTTGATGAATAATGAAATATAATGTCAGTTTAATTGAAAAATATTGATAGAGACTTATGGATATTGAACTTGCACGGACTTTTCTTGAAATAGTTAAAACAGGTAGTTTCATTGCTGCAGGTGAACGTCTGCATGTTACTCAAACTACTGTTACTGCCCGGATCAGAAACCTTGAAGGGCAATTGGGTTGTAGATTGTTTGTTCGTAATCGAGCGGGAGCAAAGGTTACTAATGATGGTGAGCGATTTATTTCCCATGCGAGCCAATTGGTTCAAGTGTGGGAAGTGGCTCGTAGAGAGCTTCCTCTCCCAAAGGGAGCAGATACGATCTTAACTTTGGGTGGGGAGGCGAGCCTTTGGAATCCTCTGCTATTGGAATGGCTGCATGAATTGAGAATTAATAAAGGCGATGTAGGTGTTCGAATAGAGGTGGCGGAGCGCTCGAGTCTTCATGAAAAAATCGAGCGTGGCGTGTTAGATGCCGCGCTTGTTCATCAACCGGATTACTGGCCAGGTATCCAGGCAGAGCAAGTATTAGAAGAAAAGTTAATCAAAGTGAAGTCGGTAAAGAGTGCAGATCCGTATATATATGTAGATTGGGGTGAGCATTTCTGTCGCCAGCATGATGCCGCTCTTCCAGAGCTGTGCCGTAGCGATTTATATGTAGATTATGGCCCTCTAGCTTTGGAACATTTAGCTTGTCACGGCGGCAGCGGGTACTTTAGGAGCCGAGTGGTTAAGCCATATATTGATAGCGGTCTTGTTGAGCGCATGGATGGCGTACCGGAATTCAGCTATCCGATATATGTTATATATTCTCGCGGTAATGCATCTAAATTGATGGGTATTGCATTAGAGGCACTAAGTTGTGCTGTAGAAGTTGCGGGGCATGGAGAGTTCTAGGTAGTAATAGTTGTCCTCTAATAATAAAAGAAGAAAAGATACGCTACATCGAGCATGGGGTTTGCAATATGGTGTAGAAGGTTGGATTTCTTATAAGTGTAAATGAGCCCTCTCACATGATGACACGACTGGTAAATAGATGGTTATGACTGCAATTTCCCTGACTATATTTAATGTGGGAAGTGTACAATTTGATTCAAGAGGGCTGTATTTGATCAAAGTGTGCACTTCCCGCAGGGCTTAGAGTTCAATAAGTTTCGACTTTAAGTTGATATTGATTCCATGGTTTATTAGTAAGCTGCTGTGTGACGATCCTTTGGCAGCCCGCCTTCTTCGGCCATTTTTTGCCATAGCCGATTCCTCGCCGCGCTAGGAATCATAGTGTATTGGAGCATTCTCATGAGCGTCCAGTTGGCTGTGGGTTCTTTGTCTTTTGCGCCGAATAAGTAATGTAGAAGTTTCATGTAGAAAACGCACTCAATCATCATGATTGCTGCCGCACCCCAGCGAGCCCATTCAGGCAGTCCTGAGTTGTGCGCAAGAATATGTATCCACCCTACCGTGAAATAGGTCATGGCCATGCCATAAGGGGCTGCCAATAATATTAGCAGTTGTTTCCAGCCGGTGAGGCGGGGCACAGCATAAGCCAAAATGCATCCAACCGTTACAAATGAGGCGCTATTGATAAATGCCCACCAGTAAGGGAACCCAAATAGCGTGAATGGTTGAATACCATAATATTCATACACGTTAAGATTAATCCCTATAGTCTCCATAATGGCGTCTAAAATGCCGCCCATTGCTAAGAGTAATACAAAATGCTTAAAGGTAGCGCCATTACGAATAACAAAATAGCAGAAGTAAGATTGCAAGCCGAGAAAGGCGACATAGCATAGAGGAATAAGTAGTGGGACTGTGATCCCAAAGTTTGTATAAACAGGGATGAGGTCGTCCGCCCAGTGCAGGTGGCCCAGCATATCGAGCATCGCTTCTTCTAGCGAGCAAATTAAGCCGCTTAACATCACTAATAGTGGGATGTAGTTTTTTTTCGCTGCGGCTTTCAATGCCCATGGTAACGCGAAAATTACAACTGCAGCCCCGCATACAAAGAAAAATATCCATTCATTGGCAGCCCCTGCTTCAAAGCCTGCAGGCAGGGGCTTGACGTTGGGGGGGAGCCCAGGAGGAATACCGTATTGTGATAAATTAGACATAGTAAATGTTCTCCAATATTTTATGGTGGTTTTGAGGCGGCAGCGCCTTGGTAGTCGGATTGCCGTTATATAGGAAAGCAAGATGTACCTATATAACGATCGTTATACTTTGCGCCCCGGACAAAGTCAACTGATGATGCTCGGGTCGATGTGCGATTGAATTTTCGATATATACGGTCAATGATTCAGGTGTCAACATTTTAATATCAACGATAATGATATTAAATTTAGTAATTTTTCATTTACTTTAATCATGAAAAAAGTATTAAGGTGGATAAATTCTGGTATATAGAGGTATTCCCGTGGATGCGGAAATGATACTTCTTATGCTAATTGTCACTCTATATGGATCTAAGATGATTAAGAAGTATAAGCGAGGTGAAACCGTTAAGAACAAGTTGCCTGCATTGCCTGACATAGAAATAGAATACATTTTAACATCGTATCTATATTGGGAGTCTAAATGGATTATTGCATTTGTTGACCACGATAAAAGAATGCGACTCATTGCAGAGCAAGAAATAGCACTAAAACTGAAAAGCGTATTCTATATGCTTTTTAGATGCTTTGACTGCGATACTAGCGTTGATAAATGGCTTATTTTAAATGATATTTGGTTAGAAATAGTTGAGCATATTAAATTAGTTGTAGCTGCCGACCAAGAAGGCCTTGATAGTATTGTAAAACGTATATCTAAATTAGTTAATAGTTTAGTTTGTAAAGGAGGATATGTTTACTTGCAGGCAGGATATAAAAGAAATGTTGGGTTTTCAGTATATCAGTACTTAAGTAATCAGAAGTTGAGAATTCAATGTGTGATAAATGATTCTCTGGATGACGAGGCTCAACTTAGAATGACTTATAGTAACCAGCTCCACCAATTATCCGTGTTAATTAATGAATGTTTATGTTTCCAAAAAAGTTTTGAGGAGGCAATAATGGACGCTTGATGCAATAGGCTACATAGGGGGATATGCGATGAAAAACAGTGGTCGCGACTCCTTGACAAATATATAGCCAGTGACATAATCGTCTAATGAAAAATCAAACTTTCCTTAAATACCTCTCTATTGTTACGAATAAGATACTCGTTATCTGCGTTCGACATGTTTTTGGCGCTTGATTTGTATTGTTTCAAGCGCCAATCCTACTTTTCCTGATATCGCTCAATTCTTGGGAGTAGCTAAGTTGGCGGACGCTCGCATCCAGTCGGCATCCTGACGAGTATAATTGCTACCACCATAAGTTTTTTGCGTAACAATTACGACATCACCCTTAACGAGAATTGGCTTTCTGAGCTTCACACTGGCGTGTTGCTATCAGTTTGTGCTAGTCATAAAGGATTTTAATACTCTTTTAGTATGATTAAAAATTTAGGATAACTATTTAAATGAATGCATTGGATAAAAGTCGGGTTCGACGATACCTGGGTATTGTGGAAACAATATTTCAAGCAATATCACTGCTATTTGCGTTACAAAATAAGGAAGGCCGTAGAAGAATGATGAGCTTAGTGGAAGATAATCCATTTCCTGTAATATTGTCCGGAGTAGTGGCTATGTCTATTTTCTTTGCAATATGTTTCGTTGCATCTCAGGTTGTTATAAGAATTTCGATGCACTAACAATTTCAATAAAATTTTTAGTCTTGATTATATAAAATTCCAACAAAGGTGAATTCATGCGATTTAAATTTGATGAGAAGTTGCAGTCTATTTTTCAAGAAGTTTTGCATCGTAACCCGGGAGAAATTGAATTTCATCAAGCGGTTCGAGAAGTTCTTGAAACTTTGGGGCCAGTACTTGCAAAGTATCCAGAATTTACTGATAAGAAAATAATACAACGAATTTGCGAACCTGAGCGACAAATAATTTTCAGGGTACCTTGGCGTGATGATAATGGTGAAATACAGATTAATCGCGCCTTTAGGGTGGAGTTTAATAGTGCGTTGGGACCTTATAAAGGAGGTTTGCGATTTCATCCGTCGGTGAATTTAGGGATTGTTAAATTTCTTGGATTTGAACAAGTTTTTAAAAATGCACTTACTGGGTTACCTATTGGTGGAGGGAAAGGGGGGAGCGATTTTGATCCGAAAGGCAAAACAGATAGTGAAATTGAGAGCTTTTGCCAAAGTATGATGTTGGAGTTATATCGTCATCTGGGTGAATATACTGATGTTCCTGCTGGCGATATTGGTGTGGGATGTAGGGAGTTAGGTTACTTATTTGGTCAGTATAAGCGAATCACAAATCGGTATGAATCTGGGGTGCTAACGGGAAAGGGTTTGGGGTGGGGAGGGAGTAGGGCGCGTAAAGAGGCTACAGGTTATGGTGTGGTAATCTTTACTCAAGAGATGCTGCGAGCGCGTGGTGATTCATTGGAGGGTAAAAAAGTAGTGGTCTCTGGCTCTGGAAATGTAGCTATCTATGCAATAGAGAAAGCCCATGAGCTTGGCGCGAACGTTATCGCGTGTTCGGATTCTGGCGGTTTTATCATTGATGAGGCTGGGATTGAATTGCCTTTAGTTCAGCAAATTAAAGAAGTAGAGCGCCGTAGGATTAGTGCATACGTCGAATTAAAAAAGTCATCACGCTATATTGAGGGTTCTTCAGTTTGGAGTGTCCCGTGTGATGTCGCGTTGCCTTGTGCAACCCAGAATGAGCTGACTGGTCGAGATGCTAAAATATTGGTTGAAAATGGTTGTTTGGCGGTAGCCGAAGGGGCAAATATGCCAACAACATCGGAAGGGATTCAGATATTCCAAGATGCAGATATTTGTTTTGGTCCTGGTAAAGCAGCAAATGCTGGTGGCGTTGCTACTTCTGCCTTAGAAATGCAACAAAACGCAAGTCGTGACTCATGGTCGTCAGAGTATACTCAAAAACGCCTTCAAGAAATTATGATTGATATTCATACGTCTTGTTATGAAACTGCTGGTGAGTTTGGGGAAGAAGGTAATTATGTTTTGGGTGCCAATGTCGCTGGTTTTATACGGGTAGCAAGAGCAATGACTGCGATGGGCGTTATATAGTGATTTTGGTAAAAATGAGGTTGTTGTGTGATCTGGGCTACTATATTTAGTCTGAAATTTAATTTATAGAGTAAGCAGCGTGCCACTACAAATTAGTCAGGTGTACGCTGCTCTAAAAATTGATCTATTCGTGTCACGTTGTCACGATGAACGTCGAGCATTTCTCTTAGTTGACTCTGCACTTGATTGATATGAATTTTCGTTATGGCATCTTCAATTTTTCGCACGACCCATTGTTGACCTCGATTGAGATATTGTAGGCGATCATTAAAATTTGAAATGATCAGGCATTTCTTTGCAAAGTCTCCAACTCTATGGTCTGCAGTTGCACCGATTATTTTGATGCTGTTAAGCAGGCCTGCACAAGAATTTGATTCATCGCGATGAATATCTAATAAGATTTGTCGATACTCATCGGATGGCGCTTCTTGTATCGATTGCATGCAAACTTTTGCTCCAGCGCGCTCGGCGTGTAGAAGCTGCAATAGTAGGTCGAAAATTTCCTTGTTTGATAATGAGTCCTGTGTGCTCATTAATACACCTCCGCGTAATTATTGGAAATAATTATGTGTCATGCATTGTATGCTTAAAATTTATAAAATTGGTATCAGTTTACTCATTATAAAATTTGATAATAAATGCAGGTATTTTTCATGGAGTGTAACTATATATAATGGTCTATATTTGGTGTGGTATGGCTAAGTGGTTGCAGGCCTTGAAGGGTTTTTTAAGAGTGGTTCAGGCGTGTAGATATGTTGCGGAGTAGTGTTGGCATGTGAATTTTATTGGTTAGTTGGTTGATGATGTTTAATTCAGGAAGATTTTGTAAAATAGACGAAGAGAGGGAACGCATGATTTCGGCTCAAGAGGCATTAATTAGGTTAAAGGAAGGTAATACCCGTTTTGTCACGAATGTTAGTAGCGATTATCCGGGAGATATTAATAGCAAGCGTCCTGAGCTTGTTGAAATTCAGGCACCATTTGCCATTGTGTTGGGGTGTTCGGATGCTCGTGTTCCAGCTGAATTAATATTTGATCAGGGGCTTGGCGATTTGTTCGTGATCCGAGTTGCGGGGAATATTGTAGCCCCATCTGGTATAGGTAGTATTGAATTCGCTGCTTTAAATTTTGGTACTCCTCTGGTGATTGTACTCGGTCATTCAGGTTGTGGCGCCATTACGGCTACTATTGAGGTGCTGAGTGGTAGGAGTGAAATTCCATCTCACAATCTACATTCGATTGTTAAGCGCATACGCCCATCAGTTGAAACATTGTTGTCTACAGAGCTGCGCAATAATCAGAAGGATTTAGTTAAGCATTGTGTGCGCGCCAATGTTCGAAGTTCTGTTGAGCATATTAGTAGTGGTTCCCCAATACTTGAAGAACTTATTGGTAATGGCCGGCTTATGGTTGTTGGTGCTGAGTACTCTCTGGAAACTGGTGGCGTAGATTTTTTTTATGACAATCATGTGGGGGATTTTCTTTAATAGTAATGGTGAATGAAATCACAATAGCGGTAAAGAGTAAGATATCGGCGATATTTGTATATTAATAGCTATGGGCTTGTTTAAAATAATTAGATGGTTATACTTGTATGTTGAATATTTAATGTAAACACTTAAATAAAATGACTATATATTTCAATCGCGTATTAACGCCTCCTCTCACCTTCCTCGTTTAGCCGGATGTAACTTTCTATTACATCCGGAAAATTATTCATAGATATATTATAAGTTAATTTTAATTTTAGAGTCGAAGAGATTCTATGGGTTAAGTCTTGTGAATACTGATATTTTTGTAGATGTTCGTCGGTTTATTTCCTGGCTGAAAGACGATTATTCTAGAATGGTTGAATTTCGCCCTATTACATTGCGTCCCATCGAGCTGGCTAGCTTATTGGATAAGCTGGAGGGGATATATGATGTTCCTGTAAAGAGTGCTTCTAGCGTTACCGTGTTAATAGGGACGAAAGTGGGCTTAATGAATATGAGTGATTTTACTGAGGCTTCGATAGTTATTTCGCTTCCGAGTGAGAGTAATCCTGCGGAGGGTAAAATCAGTGTTTTATCACCATTGGGTTCGACATTAATTGGACGTAATAGAGGGGAGCTTATAAAGCTGTGTCTAGGCAATTCTGAAAATATGTTTTGTATTATTTCCGTTGATCAGAATCCATAAATATGAAGGAGGGGTGTATTTTGAAGGCAATTGCTTGCTGCTAGTGTAGTAATATTGTCCATGTTGGCGACGAATGGCAGCATCGTTGAATTGTTTTTTAACTAAATAATTTTAAAGGTGATGAAATGAGTAAAGGTAAGGTGGATGAGAAAAAAGTAGCATTAAAAACTATTAAAGAGAAGCGTAGGGAGAAGAAAGAAAAAAAGCAAAGTAAAGGTAAATTTTTATAATTGTAGTGGGTGGGCGCCTGGTAGGGCGCCCATTTTTATCTGAAAAATATTTTGTGTCTATATTGTCGTTGTTGAATCAAGAGGTACACTATGAGTGCCCTTTATGCTCAATTATCTGGACGTCGCTGGAAAATGGATTTCGCAGCGCAGCCCTGGTTCGTTGTCAACAAATATCAAAGTGCCGTCATGTAATCGCGTGATAGCCGAGACCATAGCCAATCCCATTCCGGTACCGTTGCTGTTTTCAAGTCGATGAAATGGTTTGACAATATATGAGTGCTCCTCATTAATTACCCCCGGCCCTCTGTCGGCAACCGATAATACGATTTTTTTTCTGGACTTTTGCAGCCCGATGGTTACTTCACTCGGCTTGCCGCCATGCTCAAGGGCATTTTCAATTAGATTGGCGAGTAACTGTTGCAATAGATTTACGTCGCCAGCAATGCTGACATCATCGACTGTGGCCAGTTTTAGCGTGTTGCCATCATCTTCTGCGATGGGTTGATAAGCCTCCGTAATATTTTGAATTAAAGTATGTAATTTTACGGGGCAAAAGCCGGATCTAAGGCTACCTGCCTCCAGCTCTGCAAGACGTAGGAGCGCAGCAAAAATGTCGAGTATTTTATCGACTTCACCAATTGCTTCCTCGAGTGACTCGGGGGGGATTGGCAAGCTGCTGTTCTGGAGGGTTTCTAGACGACCGCGGAGGCGCGCGAGGGGAGTTCTCAGGTCGTGGGCGACGCCGGTGGACACCTGACGCACGTTATTCACAAGTTGTTCTATGCGGTCGAACATTTGATTGAGGGTATTGCAATGAGCATCCAGCTCGTCACCGTTGTTACGGCACGGAATTCTTAGGGCCAATTGCCCGGCTCCAATGGCCTTGGCCGTGCGATTGATGGACTCCAGTCTCGACAGCGTACGTCGGCTTAAAATGAGCCCTCCTGAGGTGCCAAGTACAAGCGCTAAGGTAAGTGACCAGAATAGAGTTTGCTCGAACGCGCGCTCTAGGGTCGCCAGCACGCCCATGTCTTTACCGACCCCGAGGATGAAGCCACTCTCCAATTGTGTATAAAAAAATAGAGTAGGCTGCTCACCTTTAGTTTGGCGCCAGCCGTATGGGGCATTTACTGGCTCGACTTTGTCGAAAATGACTCGGCCGGAGGGGTTTTGCACCATGTAGATGAATCGGTCGCGAGTACGGCTTTTTTCGATCCTCTCTTCTGTCTCTTCCAGCAGCTCGTCCATTCCGTCTTCACGGTATTCAAACAAGAGCAGATTGGTTTCTATTGTGATTTGGCTGCGTGTTTCGTGTTCTAGTACTTTTTGTACCTGAATAAATAGAAGCGCTACAAAGACTGAAACTGAGATCACGAACAGGATTAGGTATAAGCCAGTGAGGCGGAAGGTGGCGGAGTCAAAGGGTTTAGGTAGGCGCATCAATTCTATAACCTGAGCCGCGGACAGTGTGTATCAGGGGGAAATCAAAATTCTTGTCGACTTTTGTGCGAAGGCGACTGATGTGGGTTTCCACCATGTTGGTTTTCGGGTCAAAGTGGAAATCCCAGACGCCCTCGAGCAGCATAGCGCGTGTGATGACCTGACCAGCGTGACGTAGCAAGAATTCGAGTAGTTTAAATTCGGTAGGCTGCAGTTCGATAATCTGATTTGCACGTGTTACCCGACGTTTGATTAGGTCCATTTCAAGATCGGCAATACTCAGGCTGATGACAGCTTGGCTGAGAGGCGGTCGTCTAGCTAGTGCACAAACACGCGCGTGAAGCTCGGTGAATGCAAATGGTTTCATAAGATAGTCTTCGGCGCCTGCTGTCAGTCCTGTAACCCGGTCTTCTATGCTTCCCATCGCAGTAAGCATTAAGACTGGGGTAAGATTGCCGGCGTTCCTAATGGTTCGTAGTAACGTTAGGCCATCGAGTTTTGGCAGCATGCGATCAAGAATGAACACGTCGTAGTGCTCATTTTGAGCCAGCACTAGGCCGTCCAAACCATTGTTTGCATGGTCTGTGATATGACCGTGCTCCTTCAGCCCGCGCACAATGAAATCCGCAGTTGCCTGGTCGTCTTCAATTAGTAATAATTTCATATGGCTGCCATCAAGAGCTACTCAACGTGAACGTATTTGCCGATATAGATGTTAATCCATATCTTCGCGAACGCCGAGTACTTCACCGGACACTCCATCTACCTCAAGTTCGTAAATTTTGTCTGCTGCTATCACACCAATCTCATAGCGTGGTGAGAAGCTGTCATCGTCTAGTGATGCCTCATAAGCTCGCCCTTTCTGCTTGTTTTCAGCAATAGTGATGGCTTCTGTTAGGCTTATTTTGGTTTGCTCAAGAAGATGGATGTCCTCTTTGTCTGCTAGAACAATTCCGCTGAACAGCAGTCCAGTAAAAGCAGTGGATACAATAGCGTGTTTTTTGCGAATTTTCATAATATTCTCCTTACGAGTTGTCATCGTATTGTCTTTGCGACGGTTGTCGACGGCCTTAGTTATAGCAAAAGTGAGTTTGTGTGGTGGTGGCTAGAACTATACTTTTTTGTAATGTCATGGAATTGAAGAGGGTAGCACTGCTTATCTTTTCGATGTTCGAGTGCGAGTGCTAAGTTATTTGAAAAGGTAGGTGATGGTTTAGCATGTCTAGGGAATTCGCGTGAGTCACGGTTATTAGGGTAGAGTTTTTACAGCGGTTCATGGGGTTTTACGCTACGCTTTTTATTCTGGTTGATTACTCGATGGTTTGTGATCGGTTACAGGTTGTACCCGTTTATGCGTTTTCCGTGGCTACGTTAGGTCTGATAGCTCTCGATCTCTCGATGACGTAAATCTGAGTGAGATACTTGTTCGATATTCTGAATTGTATTGGCTATCCGTAATTTCTTTAGATGTTAATATTAATTAGAAAATACCGCTTTATAGCGGCTGCCTAATTCGGCAGAATAATTATGGGCGAAGAAGCTTTTTATTAACTGTCCCCAGTAATACGGCTTGCAACGATCTGCGCATTTGTGGTTTTTACCAATTCGAGCGCGAACCGTTGTCAAACATAGTATTTTTTAAGATGTTGTTAATTTATCTAGTAATACCGTTTCGTCTACTAAAATACCATTATTAAGTTCCCGTAATTGTTTTGCCGCTGCCACCATATTTTTCAGCGCTGGTAAAACTTCTTCCCAGTTTCGTGTCTTCAACCCACAATCTGGGTTTATCCATAATTTTTCGCTAGGGAGTTGTTTCGCCGCTTTGTTCATTAGTGCGACAATTGACTCCACTGACGGAATGTTTGGTGAGTGAATGTCGTAAACCCCAGGTCCAATATCATTGGGGTAGTTGAAATGATCGAAGGCATTCAGTAGCTCCATGTCTGAGCGAGAGGTTTCTATGGTGATGACATCGGCATCCATATGGGCGATGCTTTCAATAATGTCATTAAACTCCGAATAGCACATATGGGTATGAATCTGGGTCTTGTCTGCAACGCCATTAGCGGTAATCCTAAACGACTCAACCGCCCAGCCTAGGTAGTGCTGCCATTCTCCATGACGTAGGGGCAAGCCTTCACGGAGTGCTGCTTCGTCAATTTGAATAATACTAACGCCAGCAGCTTCTAAGTCTAGCACTTCTTCTCGAATAGCCAGCGCAAGTTGGTAGCAGCTGTCTTTCCGAGGTTGGTCGTCTCTCACAAACGACCAGTTAAGAATAGTTACTGGTCCCGTAAGCATGCCTTTCACATGTCTTTTAGTGAGCGATTGGGCGTAGCAAATCCACTCGAGCGTCATGCCTCTCGGGCGACTGATATCACCGTAAAGTATCGGTGGCTTTACACAACGGGATCCATAGGATTGTACCCAGCCATATTGGCTGAATGCGTACCCATTCAGCTGCTGGCCAAAATATTCCACCATGTCATTGCGTTCGGCCTCGCCATGTACCAGCACATCTAATCCAAGCTGTTCTTGTTCGGCGATACAGAAGGCGATCTCCTCCTTAATATACTGTTGGTATTGCTCTAGGCTAAGTTCGCCGCGCTTGTGACGCTGACGAAGCTGTCGTATTTCTGCCGTTTGCGGAAAGGATCCAATAGTGGTGGTGGGAAAGAGAGGAAGTTTGAGCCTTTCGGATTGAATGACAGCGCGCTGGGAATAAGGGCTTTGACGCTGGCCCATGCTGGTCGTAATAGATGCGACATTTTTTCGCACGGCTGGATTGATCACTCGTACAGACTGACGACGACTGCTAAGAGCTTGGGCGTTGTCGGTTAATTTTGATGCGACGGAATTTCGTCCTTCGTTAAGTGCACGACCTACAATATAAAGTTCTTCAAGTTTTTCATCTGCAAATGCAAGCCAAGACCTTACTTCCGCATCAAGTTCTTCCTCACGGTTTAGGGAGTAAGGTACGTGCAGTAATGAGCAGGATGGGGCTAGCCACAGGCGATCGCCGAGTTGCTTTGACAGTGGTTCCAACCAATCCAAGGTTTCGTTTAAATCGGCTTTCCAGATATTTCGACCATTAATTATCCCTAAGGACAAAATTCGATCTTTTGGCAATGCTGCTAATAAAGTCCGAGCATCGCGTCGACCCTGAGCATTATTGCTAACGCAATCAAGGTGCAGCCCGTCTACTGGCAGAGCTGCTGCCAAGGTAAGATTTTCCTCTAGTGTTCCGAAGTAGCTCGCTAATAATATTTTAACCCCGCTGACATTTAAGTACGTATAGGCTTTTTCAAATGCGTCTCGCCAGTTTTTATCTAGGTCGGTCACCAGTAGAGGTTCATCTATTTGTAGCCATTGCACTCCCATACTTTGGAGCGCTGTGAGAAGTTCTCGATATACCGGTAGCAATCGATCTAATAGTGTTAGTGCTTGGCTATTATCTTTGGGCTTACACAGCGAGAGGTAGGTTATTGGCCCAATAATAACCGGCTTTGCGTTAATACCCTGCGCCTTGGCCTCACCTAATTGGGTCAGTAAACGAGAGGGGTTAAGCGTAAATTGGCTGTCTGCACTTACCTCAGGCACGAGATAATGGTAATTCGTATCAAACCATTTAGTCATCTCCGCTGCGTGTACACAGTGTTGTTCACCTACGTCACTAGTAGAACGTCCTCGGGCAGCGCGAAAATAGCTTTCCAATTCATTGCCGTTATGCACGGCTCGAGTGGGAATGTTCCCAAGAGTAAGGCTCATATCCAGCACTTGGTCGTAAAGTGAGAAATCACCTATCGGCAGCCAATCTAATTTCTGTTGTTGCTGCCAGTGCACGCGCCGCAGTTCGGCTGCAACCTTGAGCAGATCATTGCTGCTTTGCTGTCCCTTCCAGTAACTTTCAAGCGAAAATTTAAGTTCTCGGTTGGCGCCAATGCGCGGGAAACCCAAATTGTGGGTTATGGCCATCGTGTCTCTCCAATTACGTAGACCCATAGCTGGTAGGCTAGGGGCGAAAATTATTTGATGGAGATATGGTAGAATGTCTTAACTATGAATAATAATGGTATTTCTGCATAAGTACATGAGGTTTGTTCATGATTGAGCGTTCTCATCTAGCTATAATTCGTGAGGTTGACCGTATCGGTACGCTGACTGGTGCTGCAGACAGTTTGTGCCTGACCCAGTCGGCCTTAAGCCATGCCATCAAAAAACTAGAGCTGCAGCTAGGTACGGTAGTCTGGCTTAGAGAGGGGAGAAGTTTACGTCTAAGCCAAGCTGGTCAGCAGTTGCTTGCATTAGCGAATCGATTAATACCTCAAATCGAACATACCGAAATGCAGATTGCACAAATCGCGAAAGGGCATCGTGGATCCCTGCGCATAGGCATGGAGTGTCATCCTTGTTACCAATGGTTGCTGACGATCGTTGCTCCCTTCTTGCGAGATTGGCCGGATGTGGATGTGGATGTAAAGCAGGCTTTCCAGTTTGGCGGTATTGCGGCCTTGTTTAACTACGATATCGATCTCTTGGTCACGCCCGATCCTTTATACAAACCGGGATTAAAATTCACGCCCGTATTTGATTACGAGCAGGTGATCGTATTACCTGAGAACCACCTATTGGCCGATCAAGAGTGGCTTGCTCCGTCACAGCTTATTGATGAAGTGCTATTAAGCTATCCCGTAGAAGTTGAACGTTTAGATATTTTTAACCAATTTTTTCTTCCTGCTGGCCGCGCACCTCGTAGGCATAAAACTATTGAGACAACGGATATTTTGTTGCAAATGGTGGCGGCAGAGCGGGGTTTTACCGCGTTACCCGATTGGCTGGTCGCAGAGTACGCTAAGAAAATGCCTTTAAGAGGAGTGAAAATGGGCGAAAATGGGGTTAAAAAACAAATTTTTATTGGTCAGCGTGAGTCAGAAGCCGAAGATGAGTACTTGTCGTATTTCATGGTATTAGCAGGCAAGAGTATTGTCGAATTTTAATAAAAATTCGCGAGCATTTCCGTAAAATTCTCTATTTTAATGTAGAGGGTTTTTGTCCTGCATCATAATCTATTCGGTACTATCATCGGGAAGAGTCTACGGTATTGATAATATGGTTAATATAATACTAGCAATAGCCGAGGATTCAGAGTGCTTGCGGTTTGGACTTGTCTTATTTGGGTAGATATCAGAAATTTGAGTTTTGGGACTGCAGAATTATCCGAGTGGGCGAGTGATTTAGCTCACGTAGTGTGCAAGGTTATTGTTAGTATCAATAATAATGCTATAAATTAACGATATTTTTCATTACCAAATTTAAACTTTAGATTATTATAATATAACTATAGATTGCCCAAAAGATTGGGATCTTTTGTCACCTAAGTTAGTGCTCAGTTTAAAAATTTAAATCGTAAATTTTAATTTAATGATTTATTCAGATAAATTCTCCATTAAAAAGGTAGGTTTCTATGTTTTCGGCTGTGCCATACGAAGATATTGTCTATGAAAATCGAAATGGGGCTGCATGGATCACCATTAATCGTCCAGCGGTATACAATGCTTTTCGCGGTAAAACAATAGAAGAGCTTATCCATGCATTTTTAATTGCTGCTAATGACAAGAGCATTGGTGTTGTAGTGTTGACAGGAGCTGGTGATAAAGCATTTTGTACAGGAGGAGATCAATCGAATCATGATAGTGATTATGATGGCCGCGGAGTAGTGGGCTTGCCAATCGATGAATTGCAATCTGCGATTCGAGATATTCCTAAGCCTGTCATAGCAGCTGTTAATGGTTTTGCTATAGGCGGTGGCCATGTATTAGCAACAATCTGTGATATAACAATTGCTGCGGATACGGCAAAAATGGGGCAAGCTGGGCCTAAAGTTGGCTCGGTTGACGCTGGATGGGGCACTGCATATTTATCTCGCATCGTTGGTGAAAAGAAAGCGCGTGAAATTTGGTATCTGTGTAAACGCTATACATCACAAGAAATGATGGATATGGGCTTGGTGAATAGGGTGGTTCCTGCCGCAGACTTAGAAGCTGAGGTGACTAGTTGGTGCAATACAATTATGGGACACAGTCCGACATCAATTGCGCTCGCTAAGCGCTCCTTTAATTGTGATTCAGAGTCTATTCGGGGAATCAGCATGATGGGACTTAACGCGGTTAAATTATTTTATGATACTGATGAGTCGAAAGAAGGGGTAAATGCGTTTAACGATAAACGTAAGCCGAATTTTAGGCAGTTTTAGATGTATGATTCATAGGTCTCGGTTGGGACTGTAGATAAAACTGTGTAACTGCTTATCATTGAAAGCCAGTAATGGCTAAGGATAGGCAGTTATAAACATGAAAGAACTGGAAGTCTTTGCTCGGGAGGCAGCTAAGTCGATCAAGTCAGAGAGTGATCTCAACGACGTTCGTCAAATGCTCACTAAGGACGGTTGAAACGGCATTGAATGCGGAGCTGGGCGATCATCTTGGCTACGGGCGGCACCAGCAGTCCGAGTCGAGCAATAGCCGTAACGGCTATTCCAGGAAGACACTCAAAACCGAAGATGGCCAATTTGAACTCGACACCCCAATGGGCCGGGCCGGTAGCTTTGAGCCTCAGCTGGTCAAGAAGCAACAAACTCGTTTTACCTCAATGGATAACAAGGTTCTCAGCCTTTAAGTCAAAGGCATGACAACACGCGAGATCGTCGCAACATTCAAAGAAATGTATGATGCCAATGTCTCAACGCTCATTTCCAAGGTCACCGACAGCGTTATTGAGCGAGTAAACGACTGGCAATCCCGTCCCCTGAATACGGTTTACCCCATTGTTTACCTCGACTGTATCGTGGTCAATATTCGGTAGGACAAGGAGATCGTTAATAAGGCTATTTATCTGGCCCTCGGCGTCACGATGGAAGAGCATAAGGATTTACTGGGGATGTGGCTGTCTGAAAACGAAGGTGCGAAGCTCTGCCTCAACGTCCTGGCTGAATTGCAGAACCGAGGGGTTAAAAACATATAGATCGCCTGTGTCGATGGCCTGAAGGGCTTTCCTGAAGCCATCAATTACAATTTTTGCGACACAATCGGTGCTATTGGTCGGGGATAGGAATTGTAAGTATTTTCAATATTAATGGTCGGCTATCGTAGTGTGGATTAGCTGCCAACATTAACGCGGCCTCAGTAAAACACCCCATCAACATTCTTTGTAATAGCACGATATCATTTTCTGAGAGGAGTGAATCTACGCTGTCATTCTCGAAAAACAAGGATAGTTGGTCGCGAAATATTTTCGAAACCGCTTGAACAACACTGGTATCTTCCCAGCGTTCACGTCCTAATATGATCGGTGCATCGCTTAAGACTATTCGAGCAAAATTAGGTTGCTGAGTCATTTCGATCAAAATATCCCATATTTCTATGAGATTTACTTTTCCTGCTTTGAAGCTAATCCCCTCAATCTGCTTGCTAAACTCCAGCTCCATTGCTTCGGTGACTGCTAGAAACAGCGACTGCTTATTTCCAAAATAATGGTAGATCGGGGTGATTGTGAGCCCTAGATCTTCGGCAATGTCCTTTAGAGACGTATCGGCATAGCCTTTTGAGCCAAAAATTCGGCAGGCACTTTCTAGTACCTTTGTTTGCGTGAGCTCTCGGCGTTCGGCCTGAGTTTGCCGTTTTGGCTTAGGGCTGGCCGAGCGGATGTTTATCTTTCTTGCGCTTGAGTTTTCGTTTGCCAAGGTCATTCTCGCTTCATCGTTACCAATTCAGAAGTATACCGTTCGGTGTTGCGGCAATCCATGTAATTGACTTATATAACTTAAATATATAACATCGATTCTTATGTTGTTGGGTGCCTGCAATATTGTGCGGTCATATAAAACCAATAGACCCATATTAATAATAATGACAGAGGGCTTATGCAGAGTATTAGTAATCCCGCACTGACCACGGGTAATTTGAACGGACTCACGCTGAAAAATAGATTTATCAAGGCAGGTACTTTTGAAAACTTGAGCCCGAATGGTATTCCAAGCGTAGATTTACTCAATTTCCACAAGAAATTTGCTTGTGGTGGTATAGCCATGACAACAATCGGTTATTGCGCAGTAGAAAATGCAGGTCGTTTGAATGCGCATATGCTCACGATGCACGAGGATTACCGAGAAGGTCTGCGAGACCTCGTGAGGGGAATTCAAGATCATGGCTGCAAGGTGTCTGGCCAAATGGGGCATTGCGGCGCTTTTTCTAAAAACCACACATTGAAAGGGCGCCCTAAGGGCGCTACTGGTGGTTTGAATATCTTGGGTTTTGCCGAGGGGATGTGGTTTTGCGATGCGATGACCCTAAGCGATATCGACAATTTAGTTGATGCTTATAGAGATGCTGCGATATTTATGAAATCCGTGGGCTTCGACGCATTAGAAATTCATTTTGGACATGGCTACGGCTTGTGCCAATTTCTGAGTCCGCTGACCAATAAACGTAAGGATATTTATGGAGGTAGTTTAGAGAATCGGCTCCGCCTCCCGCTTCGTGTGCTTGCCGCTGTGCGAAAAGCGGTCGGTAGTGACTTCCCGATTCTCGGCAAAGTTAGTATGTCGGAGGGGCCTCGCAATGGGATCCGTTACGATGATTCCATCAAAATTTGTAAAGCACTTGATGATGCTGGCATTGATGCCCTTATCCCCAGTAACGGCACTAGCACAATGAGTCCAATGCTCATGTTTCGCGGTGCAAGCATATTACCAGCCTTACTTAGGCATGAAAAAAATCGCCTAATGCGAATAATATTAAGACTCATGGGGCGGAAGATGTTCCCCTCACTACCATTTTATGAAATGTATTTACTCGAGCAAGCTAAACGTATTCGCGACGTCGTGAAGTGCAAGATGGTTTATATTGGCGGGGCCGCGAGTGCTAGTAGCTTTACGCAAATATTAGACGCTGGATTTGATTTTATTCAGCTAGGTAGGGTTCTTTTAGCAGATCCTGACCTGCCACAGATGCTCGCGAAAAATCCAAATTATAAGAGCCGTTGCACACACTGTAATCAATGCGTCGGCACCATTGAAAGTCCCCAAGGCATCCACTGTCCAGTATTTTTTAACGGTGCGCAATTGTGAACGTTTTGATTACGGGCGCGTTTGGAAATCTTGGCCAGATGTGTGTTCACAAAGCGCTAGAACAAGGCTATCGAGTACGCTGTTTTGATCTAGATAGCAGCCATAATCAAAAAATAAAGCGCCATTATGAGCGTCGTTGTGAAGTGATTTTGGGTGATATCCGCAATACTTATTTACATCCAGACTTACTGGACGGAATTGATGTAGTAATTCACAACGCTTCGCTGTTACCGCCCTTATCTGAAACTCAAGCAGCGCTGGCAGAAGAAGTTAATGTAGGCGCGACTCACGCGCTAATCCGCAGTATGGAGGCCTGTAAGAGATTACCTCGGCTAATATTTCCTTCGTCAGTAACCGTATTTGGCAAATCGTGTCCGGGTGAAGGCGTTAAAACAATCACAGATAGCGTTTCACCTAGCGATAACTACACCCGTCACAAGCTAACAATTGAGCAAATTTTACAGCGCTCAAGTTTGCAATGGGTAATTTTGCGAGTGGGAGTTTCGGTAGATTCGCGGACTCTGAAAACTGATAGAGCTACATTGCGCCAACTGCTAAAAATACATCCAGAGTCTCCATTGGAGTTTGTACATCCTAAAGACGTTGCGGTGGCAATGTGCAATGCAGTGTCGTCTAAGTCAGTAAATAGAAAAATACTATTGATTGGCGGCGGGAAGAGTTGCCAAGTTAATCACTATCGTTTTTTAAAAGCAGCGTTTACCGCTCTTTCTTTAAGACTGCCTTATAACAATACGAATCGCGAAAGCTACTACACACATTGGATGGATTCTGCAGAAGCGCAGGAGCTGCTTGAGTTTCAGAATTATTCTTTTGAAGACTACGAGCAGGAAATGGCGAAAAAATTGCGTTTCATTCGAATTGGGATCTGGCCGCTACGCCCAATTTTAAATCGCTTAATGCCCTATGCATTAGCAAAAATATAATAAATTGTAAAAGAGACTGGTGCACAATGAATATTAATAAAAGAACGCTACTCCCATTATTACTTACCACAATCGCAATGCCAGGCTATGGGCAGGGCGGTAGCGATACTACAAATAAAAAAGTACAGGGTTTGATAGAGGAGGTGATTGTCACCGCTCGTAAACGTTCAGAAAATATTCAAGAAACGCCGGTAGCGGTAACCGCGATTACGGGTGACTCGCTGCGCGAGCAAGGTATTCTAAGTGCTCAAGAGCTGAGTAAGTCCGTGCCTAGTTTGCAAATTAACAATAGCACTTCGCCGCAAATATTTATTAGAGGAATTGGCCAACGTGCACCTTTTGCGCGATTTGACCCCTCGGTAAGTGTTTATTTGGACGGGATTTTTATTCCGCGCCCTGATGGCCAGCTATTAGATACAATCGATGTGGATAGCGTACAGGTATTGCGCGGTCCCCAAGGGACTTTATTTGGTAAGAATAATACCGGCGGGGCCTTGGTTTTTACCCTCACTAAGCCCGGTGAAGAGTCCGGTGGATACATAGAAACCAGTCTTGGTAACTATAATGAACAACGTTTGCAAGCAGCCTTAGATTTACCGGTGAATGATGAGCTATTTACGCGAGTTTCTGTTAATACTCGTCGTCGCGATGGCTTTTTAAAAGATGCGACAGGTCGGGAAAATCAGTCTATTGATCGCTTATCGGCAATATTTCAAACTCGCTGGCTGGCTAGCGACGATATAGTCTTAGATGGTTTTGCATTTTTAGGTCGCACCCGCGAAAATTTTCCTTCATACCATTGCCGTATCGTTAGTGACGATGCGTTATTCGTCAATGGTTTGGGCATACTTTGGCCAGGCGATACCGATCCTAATAATCCGAGTGCATACCGCGATAATTGCGAAGCTAATTCGCGTGAATCACAAGGTGACCTCCACACCAATCAGGGGGATAGTCAGCGTCAAAATAAAGACCAAGACGAGCTCATGCTTGGCTTAACTTTTGATTATCAATTCAACGAGAATCACAGCGTTAAATCGATTATTGGCTATCGTGATGCCACAAAATACAATCCACAAACAACAGCTGATGATGGTGGTCCTGCGGAATATTTACGGGCAGATCTTTTAGGCAATAGCATTCAGGAGTCATTTACGTTTGAGCTCCAATTTAGCGGTGAATTATTTGACGATATAGATTATGCCGCTGGAATATTCTGGCAGGACGAGTACAAGTCGGAGCGTTTTAATACAAGTAATCCTATCGTTGGTGCAGAGCCAATAGCCTTTTTAGGGTTAGCTTCCGGTCAAGCTGGATTTGATCTTGCTGAAATCACCGATTTACTTGGTAGTGTTACTGGTTTAGTTCCCGGTGGAACGGTGCCGCTTGTTGCAGCTGCAGCGCCTTTGGCCACGGTTCAAGATTTTGAAATCGACGGTAAAACCTTTGCAGCATTTTCACAGGCGACTTGGCATATTACTGATAATTTTGAGTTGACTTTGGGGGGGCGCTATACCGAAGAGACGCGCACATCATACTTGGAAACACGTGGTGCCGACCTTGCTGAAGTAACCTCGATTATCAGCAGTGCAGACCCTCGCTTTGTGCCCATTCTTCCAGATATGGCAGCGTTGGCTTTCTTGGGGCGATGGTCTCAGGATCCTTTAACTATTGCCAATAATATTTTAAAGGAGCGCTTTCCCGGTGAGATTCACGCGCCGCTTGGTGAAGCTAGAATTGACCGACGTAGCGACACATTTCGTCAGTTTACTCCAATGGCATCGGCCGCATATATTATTCCTGAAGATCTGCTGTATGGCAGCCTAATAGACTCGGCAATGATTTATGCAACATGGAGCAATGGCTTTAAGTCTGGCTTTCAAGAGCCGTTTGGTCTTGATGGACTCACCGTGGTGGAACCAGAAGAACTTGAAAACCGAGAAATTGGTATAAAAATTGATGCTCTTGATCGTTCTCTTCGAGTGAATGTTGCGGCGTACTCAATGAGCTTTACAAATATGCACTTAATTACAGTAAATGTAGATTCAAATAACGCCTTAGTTGTCGGCTCGCAAAACGCTGGTGCTTCATCAATAGAAGGCGCCGAGCTAGAAGTGATGTGGTTCCCATCTATGAATACCATGATTAACTTTACTTATAGTAATAATAATTATCGTTATGATGAGTTTATGGATAACGACCTGAAATCACTTGCTCTGCGTGGTGAGTTTGTTCCTATTGATCGGTCTGATGAGGAATTTGCTGTCTCACCGGAGGTGACGGCGGCACTAGGTATTCAGCACACATTAGATACGCAGTTTGGCCGTTTCGTACCGCGTTTAGATGCTAGTTATAAAAGTGATATTTATCTCGGTCTTGATCGCGGAGCGTGGACTGCTTCTAAACAGGATAAGTCTCTCGCTTATGCAGATGCGTATATTTTGTATGATGCACGGGTGAGCTGGACTGGCGATGACGAAAGCTTAAGTCTCGCAGCCTATGTGAAGAACCTGACCGATGAGCGTTACGATATAGGTGCAGTATCCGCTGGGGATAGTATTGGTACTTTTACAAGTGTGCTAGGTGATCCGCGGACCTACGGTATTGAAGTTCGTAAAACGTTCTAAGCAATTTTTATGATTTTTAGGTAGCCGGCCACGAAAATTTATCCGGCTACTTTCTTTCTCCTGAGTAGTATTATGAAGCACTTGCGTGGAAAAACCGTTGTTATTACCGGCGCGGCTGGTGGATTGGGTAGTGCATTAGCAAAGGCGTTGGCAAGTGAAGGCTGTCATCTTGCCCTTATTGATATTAATCAGCGTGAATTGTTGAGTTTAGTTAAAGATTTGCAATCATCGAAGCTAAGGGTTAGCTATCACGTTGCGAATTTATGTGAGAAAACAGATATATATAAGTTGCCGGCAGAGTTGCTGGCCGCCCATCAGTCAATCAATGTGATTGTTAACAATGCTGGAATGACATTGCAAAAGAGCATTGAAAATCACAATGCGGAAGATTGGCAGCGGGTTTTCGATCTGAATTTTTGGGCTGCGGTATCTATGTGTCAAACTTTGCTTCCATTTCTTCGGCAACAAAATAGTGCGCATATCGTTAATCTGTCGAGCATGGCTGCGTTTCATGGATTACCAAGCCAAGGTTCTTATAGTAGTAGTAAGGCTGCCTTGCAGGCCTACAGCGAATCACTGCGCGCTGAGCTTAGTCGCGATGGTATAAGTGTTAGCTGCATTCATCCGGGGGCTATTCAAACCAATATGATTATGGCTACGCTAAATGAGTCAGATGATCTGGAGCAGGCGCATAAGAATATGATGCTGGCACAACGCTTTGGCGTTTCAGCAGAGTTTGCAGCCAAAAAAATAGTAAGGGGAATTAAGCGAAATACACGTAGTATGACGATCGGCGCAGACGCTACACTTTTGAAGTTAGCTAGTATTGTATTCCCCGGATTAACTGCGAAACTACTAGCCCGCACTTATTCTAGATTCATTACCGACTTATAGTCTTTTGCGCTGTATGACATTAAAGCCACCGAGTAGCGTATCTTTGTAACCAGCTCGATTCCAGCCCTGGCACTTTGGGTGCAGTAAACGCTTTTAAAACTTAGCATAGACTGTGATATTTGCTTTATACGTCGATGATCCTACTCTACAGTTTCTTTAAGTGAAGATTTGATCAATAAATTGCAGCTGGTGTGAAGTAAAAAGTGGCAGTATTTGAAACCACGTATTATTAAACTATTGTCGAACATACTTATGCGAGGTATGCGGCCCCGTTGTGAACTATTGCTTCCGTAATGCCAGCAACTTCAATTCACTGTTTTTATCCAGTAGACATTGTTTAGGCCGGTTGGCCATGCACTTAGAGCGATTGTTTGCATCTACGGCTTTGTAATACTTTTTCCCCTGATTTCATTGAATCTCACGAGAGATAGTTAAAGGCGATCGGTTTAGCGATCGAGCGATGTATCTGATGCTTTCTTCGCAGAAAGGCCTGCAAGTATTTCTTCTCGTTCTGGCAGCGTTAAATGATGTGGTGGTTGTTTTCTGGGTTTTGTCCTTATCCCACCGGAATCACGCAAAACGGTGAATATAGTTCCTGGCTTTGATGCCATTATTTCAGCGATATCACTAAACCCTATACCTCGCTTCCATAAGTCAAAAATGAACTCCTTTTTCTTGTATTATAAATATACGCTTTTTTAGTGATCCTCCGTTAGGCCACATTGTAATACTGGCCTAGCGTTGATCAATTGAATCTATAAGAGTGTGAGTTTTTAAAATGAGATATTACTTTTTTGATGCAGCCTTAGTGCTAATTGTCTTAATTTCATTGTTGTTAGGCTAAGCATTTTGATAGGAGCAATTCTATTGCTTTGATGCGGCCAAGAGTTTTCGAGTAGCGGATACGAGCATCGTTATAAAGTTCTTGAAGTTCTTCGCGCTGATTGGGTAATTTATTGCTAAGAACTTCATATTCTTCTGTTTCGCTGATAGTTGTTAGTAAATCAAGCTTATGGATTTGCAATTGTTTCTTGAGATTGCTGAAACAGCTGGTATTACTTTTTGTGTTGACTAGATCATTAGGTAATCGATTTCCGTGTGGTGAGCCAACCGAGTAGTTTGCGGGGTGAAATTTGTTTGTAATATGGTAATGTTTAGCAGTCCCTGATCGTGTCTGTTCTTCTATTACGAGCCCAGCACTCATTAATCGCTCGATATTCCGGTTTATAAATTGTTGAACCCGCTTTTTGCTTAGGGCTGGGTTGATATCCAGCTTCAAGTAAGCTTCTGAAAGTTCGTCGCTGCTAAATGTACTAAATTCAGTAGAGCTCAGTAATGACAAGAGTTCGGGTTTGATTTTCAATTTATGCATATGGGTCGTACGTCTAAATTTTACAGAGTTTGGTCGATAAATAGCCAGCTTTGGTGCTTAGTATTCCTAAGTATACTTTAACTTAATATACTTAGACAATCTAAGCTCTCCAGGTCTTGAAAGATGGTTCAAAGTTGGCAGATTGCAGTCCTTTACCAAGGCGTCTACTCGAAGCGCGCACGCTCAAAGGCATTAGTCAAAAGAGGTTGGGCATTCTCCTCGGGATGGAGCCTAGTTCGGCGAGCGGCCGTATGAATCATTATGAGAAAGGGCGCCATACGCCAGATTATCCAACGTTGAAGCGAATTGCAGCAGAACTAGGTGTGCCTGTTACATATTTTTTTTGTGAGAGTGATGTAGTAGCCGAAATTGTTTGTCAGCTTGAAAGATTAACTGAAAGTGAGAAGCGGGTTTTATTGAGTCAGCTTAAAAGCCGAGAGTAACCTCTCGTATTGTAAGGGCCAGCTAGTGCATTTATAGAGTCCTAATGGAAAATATACACTGATGAGGTGCCCCGATAAGAGCTATAGTTAGTTGTGTACTCGTTGTGAGAGCTTGGAAAGCTAATCTTATTCTAGTGTCGTGCTCGCCGAAACTTTATATTAATCGTTAGAGCCCCTATATACTACAGTTGGCAATATTTCTTTTTTCGAGTTACCAAATGTCCCCTTTTTATATAATTCATTAGTAGGCGATTGTGGCCTGTGTTGGTTTATTTACCCGTAGCACGCGTTATTCTGGCGTTCAAATTGGCGTTTTTCTTTTGCCAGCATCGGTAGGTTATGTTTTGTTAGCATATGTTTACATCTATTAAGGTATTCGCATTAATAAGATTGATGAGGTGAGGGGCGCAGTATTGGTCGTTTTTACGCCAAAATCGTGTGTTTGGTGATTATATGGAAAATGTTGCTGGAGAAATGTTGCTGGAGAAATGTTGCTACATTATTTTTCATCTAATTGAATTTAAAGGTATATTTCTGAATTTGGAAACAATATTCCTTATTCTATATCGGTATAACTTCCCTTAATGGTTTGCTTCGGACTCGCCGCAGAACACCGCTCCGCAGCGGAGCTGGTGTTCAATGACGAGATGATGGGTATAAAGGTGAACGGATTTTTATGGCGCTGACACTTGAGTGATGGCGGCGCTTAAGGTTTCCGCTGTTTGCGGGCCGGTGAGGGTCGCTTTTACGTTGCCATCGGGGCCAATGAGCAGGGTAGTGGGCAGTACTTTTGGGCGTGGAACGCCTAATTGCGGTGCTGGGTCGGCGAGCATCGAATCGAATTCGATTCCCATCTCGGCGATGGCCTCATGCAGGGCTTGGCCGTTTAAATTGTCGTAATTTACGCCATAAACTTCCACATCGCTGCGACTGGCTGCGAAAGTGTTGAGTGCGGGAATCTCTTCGCGGCAGGGGCCGCACCAGGTCGCCCAGTAATTAACTAATAGCCACTTGTTTTGGGCAAAGTTTCCGCCATCGCCTGATACAGTGCCGAAATCTGGCTTACTGCAGGCCGCCAAGCTGGCTATAAACAGGCATAAAATAAAACGCTGGATTGATCTATTCATTCGATTACTCAATTGCAGGTCCGACTCGGCAGCGGGCGTGTATAATGCTCGCAAAGTATTTTGTAATAACCGAGTTAGACAGAGAAAAATATGTCCGAGTATAGCATTTATCACAATCCGCGCTGTTCAAAGTCCAGACAAACCTTGCAACTTTTGACCGACAACGGCGTTGAGCCAGAGATCGTTTTGTACCTAGACACCCCGCCTAGCGCCGCACAACTTAAACAACTTTTGAGCAAACTCGGGATTAGCGCCCGCGAACTGCTGCGCAAAGGTGAGGCGGCATATAAAGAGGGTGGTTTAGCCGATACAGCGCTGACCGAGGCACAGCTTATTGCGGCAATGATTGCTGAGCCAAAGTTGATAGAGCGCCCTATTGTGGTAAAAGGCGAACAAGCAGTATTAGGTCGTCCACCCGAGAATGTATTGGCCCTACTTTCTAAATAACTCTGTGAAGGATGCATTCTGTGAGCCAAGCTTACGTATTGGTTTTGTACTACAGTCGCCACGGCGCGACGGAAAAACTGGCCCAATACATCGCCAGAGGTGTTGAGCAGGCAGGTCTAGAAGCGCGCCTGCGCACGGTGCCTGCGGTGTCTGCAGACTGTGAGGCGACAGCAGACGATATCCCTGAAAGCGGTCCGCTATACGCAAGTGAAGACGATCTTCGCCACTGCGCGGGTTTAGTGATGGGCAGCCCAACGCGGTTTGGCAATATGGCAGCGCCGTTAAAATACTTTCTGGACGGCACCTCAGGTCTGTGGATGAGCGGCGCTCTGATCGGTAAACCCGCAGCGGTATTTACCTCTAGCGCCAGTTTGCACGGCGGGCAGGAAAGCACATTGCTGACCATGATGATGCCATTGCTACACCACGGGATGTTAATAACAGGCATTCCCTATAGCGAAGCGGCGCTGAGCACTACCCAAACCGGCGGTACGCCCTATGGAGCCTCCCATGTTGCAGGCCAAAGTAATCGAGCTGTCGATGACACGGAGCTTGATCTCGCCGTGGCGCTGGGTAAGCGCGTCGCGACTTTAAGCAAAAAATTGCAGAACTGAGAAGCATATGACCTCATTAGAAAAACGCACTGAATTTGCCGCCGCAGTGATGAAGCTAAGCTACATTGGCTTTTTAATCACTCTAACCTTAGGTACATGGGTATGGATGCAAGAGGGGCGTCAGCCCAGCGTGACAATCTGGATTATTCGTCTGCTGCCTATGCTGATCTTTGCTCCCGTGGTGTTTAAGGCAAAGTTACGCGGCATTGCGTGGATGTGTTTTGCGAGTTTGCTGTACTTTGTTATGGCGGTGACCGAGGCTTTATCGTCGCTGGCGATTTGGTTCAATTATGTTGAGTTGGCGATGGTCGTTATCCTGTTTTGCAGTGCCACTGTGTATATTCGCTGGCAGGCGAAATTATGGCGTGAAATTACTGCGCAGAGGAATGAAGTAGTATGAGTGAAAATAAGAAGCGCGGATTTTTTTCTAAGCTTGGCGGTGCCATCGACGCAACTAGACGTTGGACATTAAATATTATTTTTTTGGTGATTGTCGGCGGCATAGCGATGGCAATCTTCAGTTCGGTGCAAGAAGTCTCCGTGCCGGATCGCGCCGTATTGGTACTAGCGCCAGAGGGCGTTGTGGTCGATCAGTTATCTGCAGTAGACGCTTTTAGCCAGCTCAGTGCTCAAGGTTTGCCGCAGGAAACGCTGCTGGCAGATTTAATTGAAACTGTGAATTTGGCAAGCGAAGATCCACGCATTGAAATCCTGCTGTTAAAGCTAGATGACCTAGATCATATTGGTATGAGTAAAACCTTGGAGTTATCTGAGGCTATTCAGGGCTTTCGCGAAAACGGCAAAACAATTGTCGCAACGGCAAATCACTACAATCAAGATCAGTATTTATTAGCGAGTTTTGCCGATCAAATTTTTGTTCACAATATGGGTGGTGTGGGCATAGAAGGTTTTGCGGTTATTCGAAACTATTTTCGCGAGGCGATAGATAAATTAAATATTCGTTTTCACGTTTTTAAAGTCGGAAATTTTAAATCTGCGGTTGAGCCATTATTGCGCAACGACATGTCCAGTGCTGCTAAAGAAGCAAACAGGGCGTGGCTGGATCAACTGTGGAATTTGTACCGCGATACCGTTGTTGAACGGCGCGGGATAAGTGTTAGCAAATTTGACGAATACGTGAATCATATTGATCGCGTTATGGCGGAGGTGGGCGGCGACGCTGCACAGGCTGCCCTAGATTATGGCTTGGTTGATGGCATTATTAGTCGTCCCATGTTGCGAGATATGCTGATAGAGCGCGTTGGCGAAAACGACGAGGGCAGCTTTCAGCAAAGCTATTTCCGAGATTACCTCGCCTTGAATCGCAGCTTGCTAATAGAGGTGAAAGATTCGGTTGGGATTATTGTTGCCAGCGGCAATATCGTTGACGGTGAGCGGCCAGAGGGCAGCATCGGTGGTGATAGCTTGGCGCGACTGATCCGCAAAGCTCGTCTCGACAAAAATATAAAAGCGCTGGTGTTGCGTATCGACAGTGGTGGCGGCTCCGCGTTTGCGTCGGAAGTTATTCGCGCTGAGCTACAAAAGCTTCAAGAGGCCGGTAAACCCTTGGTGGTGTCGATGGGCAGCATGGCTGCCTCTGGCGGATACTGGATAGCCGCGGGCGCTGATGAAGTTTGGGCAACCCCAGCGACGTTAACCGGCTCAATCGGAATTTTTGGTGCCTTTCCCACTGTAGATAATATGTTGCAGGATTTGGGCGTTAGCACAGACGGCGTTGGTACAACCGCGGTGGCGGGCAAGCTTCGCCCAGACTTACCCCTAGATCCTATTTTGGCCAGCGCAATTCAGTCCGGTGTTGAATATGGCTACCGTCGCTTTATTAATATCGTTGCCGATGGCAGAAATAAATTAGTGGAGCAGGTCGAGCCCATTGCCGAAGGACGGGTATGGAGTGGTATCGACGCTCAGCAGCTCGGCTTGGTCGATAAGTTAGGTGGCCTGCAGCAAGCCATAAACTCTGCAGCGAGCTTGGCAGGCTTGGACCCCGCTGATACCCGCTTATTGTCGCTACCCCTTAGCCCAGAAGAAGAATTGATGCGTATGATCTTGGGCTCTGGCTTAGTGAAATCCGCGCTGAGTGCGTCATCACCATTGGTGTCGGTGTTAAACAGCGTGCTACCGGCATGGCGTGATGTTTTGGCACTCAAGGATAGTCGTGGTGTATACGCCTACTGTCTGATGTGCGTGGCGCCTTAATAAACTAATCGGGCTTGATTGCGCTATCTCGCGTACTCAGCCTGAAGAGTGACACCGCGATGGTGTAACGGTAATTTGCTAGGAACGGTTCTATGCTTGATGTGCAATATGTCAGTATTTTTATCGCGTGTAGCCCTAGCAAGGTTTACCGGTTTGCATCTAATCCTGAGAACTTACCGCGTTGGGCTGCTGGGCTAACAAGCACGGAACTTAGTCAAGATGGCGACGTTTGGATTGCTCAGGCGCCCTTCGGGCGAGTGAAAATACGTTTCGCTGCGCATAACTCCTTTGGGGTGATGGATCACGATGTTGAGCTTGAGTCGGGCATGGTTGTGAATAACCCCATGCGGGTCGTGAGCAATGGTGATGGTAGCGAGTTGGTCTTTACCCTGTTTAGGCGCGAGACGATGTCCGATCAAGAATACGCCGCAGATATAGCCGCCGTTGAGGCGGACTTACAAACGCTTAAGCACATACTCGAAGTGTCTTAAGGGTCGTCGATTACGCCCTCTTTTTTTGGTTTACCTGCTTGTACTGATATTGCTGAGAGCCGTCGGCTTTATTCAGTGCTTGTATATGTATGTGATTGCTAACTATAATGAGAATCGTTGTTATTTGCGGATTTTAATTCGCCCATTTTAATGTGCTCAGGCAGGGAGGAGCGATGACCACACCTAGCTCCGTCCACGGCGAGCAACTCCATACCTTATATAGTCATCATCATGGGTGGCTGTTTAATCTATTAAAGCGCGCCGCCTAGGTTGCGCAGAAGATGCTGCCGATTTAGCGCAGGATGCATTTATACGTTTATTACTTCGTCCCCAAGAATTCGATAACTCGGGTGGGGCTAGGGCGTATTTGACGACGGTAGCCAAGGGCTTATGCGTTGATCTGTGGCGTAGGCGCGATGTCGAGAAGGCCTGGTTAGACGCAATTGCCGCCAAGCCAGAGGTGTTTGCGCCGTCTCCCGAGCACACCGCGATTGTTCTCGAAACGCTGTATGACCTAAATCATATGCTGCGCGGTTTACCTCAAAAGGTTGCGAAGGCATTTATTTTTTCTCAGCTCGATGGTTTGCCCTATAGGGAGATCGCGGTGCGCCTCGATGTATCTGAGCGCATGGTGAAAAAATATATGGCTAGAGCTATGTATGAGTGCGCGGTCTTTGAGCTAGACGTGGCTGACGAAATCATCAAATGACTGATGTAGAAAAAACGCAGGATCAAGCTGCTGTCAGCAAGCAGCATATAAAAGAAGCTGCCGAGTGGTACGCTGCGCTTGCCGACGAGACTCTGGCTGCGGATATTAAGCCGCAATGGCAGCACTGGATTTCAGCCAGTTCTGCCCACGGCGAAGCCTGGGCGCGTATTGAATCGGTCGCGAAGCGCTTTGATCAATTACGCGATGACGGCATAGGGACTCGCGCTCCCGCCAGTGAAACACTTCATAGTTTGCAAGAGCGGCGCGTAACACGGCGGCGCACATTGAAAACCATGTTGGTGCTTGCTGGTATTGGCAGCGCCACATGGCTGTCGCTGTCCGAGTCACCCTATTTGCAAATGGCTGACTACGTTAGCGCCAAAGGTGAAATAAAAGAACTGGCCTTAAGTGACGGCAGTAAGGCGTGGTTGAATACCTCTAGCCATATGGATGTGCACTACACCACCGAACAGCGATTAATTCATTTATTGAGCGGCGATATATTCATCGATACTGCGGCGGATTCGAATCGTCCATTAATTGTAGAAACCTCGCATGGCCGCTTGCGCGCATTGGGTACCCGTTTCTCGGTGGCTGAGGAGGGGGGGCACACCGTGCTAGCCGTATTTGAGGGGCGAGTCGAGGTGGATATTGGTCAGGGACTGAACCGCATAATCGACACGGGTGAGCAGATTAGTTTCTCAAAAGAGACGTGGGGTGTTTTACGCAGGGCCGATCCGGCGCGGCAGGCATGGGTAAATCATGTGCTCTTGGCCAACGATATTCCGCTAGTTGATTTGCTCAGCCAGTTAGAGCGCTATCGATTTGGTTATATATACGTTGAGCCAGAGGTGGCGCAAATGCGGGTGATGGGTTCTTTCCCACTAGATGAGCCTGATGTCGCGCTAGAAATGCTGGCTGCTAGCTTAGATATCCGCATCGATAAGCCTATTCCTTGGTGGGTTCATATTCGATCTAAAAATAAATAGAAATTATTATCATTACTTTTCTTAATTGGTTTCCTTTTTGATTGGCTTATTCGGTAGATAGGAAGTAGACCCATATAAGCCACCCAAATAGGAGCACATGTTTGATGAACTTTGATCTTGCCCGCAGCGCAATACCGCTGGCTTTTGCCTCAGCACTGATTGCCTCGCCACTTGCTGCGGCTCAATCCCCTAGCCCTCAGAGCCAAGCTATGGCTCAGTACAATGTTCCAAAAGGTGATTTGTCGCAGTCGCTGACTGAGTTCGCGCAGCAGGCGGGCATCCACCTTAGTGCTGCGGCGAGTCTAACCCGCGGTAAAAGTAGTTTTGGGGTGCAGGGTGATTTTACCGTTTCTCAAGCGCTCATGATTTTGTTGGCTGGCACCGGTTTAGAAGCACAGGCCCAAAGCAATGGCAGTTTCCTCATTAAGGCCGCGCCGCAGGCTGAGACGGTGCCTCAGAATGAACTGATTACCTTAAAGAAGGTTGTGGTGTCTGCTGCGGGCTTCGAACAAAAAATTACCGATGCGCCGGCCAGTATCTCGGTGGTGAATCGCGAAGAAATTGAGTCTCGCCCTTACACGACATTGCTGGATGTTGTTCGTGATCTGGAGGGTGTAGATATTGGCGAAACACGTGACAAAACTGGGCAGGGCACCATTAGTATGCGGGGTATGGGGGCAGACTATACCCTGATCCTTATTGATGGACGTCGCCAGAATAACCACGGTGATATATACCCCAATAATTTTGGCGGCAATCAGTTTAACCATATTCCACCCTTGGCGGCGATTGAGCGAGTAGAGGTTATTCGCGGTCCAGCCTCGACCTTGTACGGCGCTGATGCGCTAGGTGGTGTGATAAACGTGATCACGAAAAAAATCACCGACACTTGGGGCGGCGCGATTAGCTTTAGCCGTAGCTTTCAGGAAGACGATGAGTTTGGCGAAGATTCAACCCTAGACTTTAATGTGCAGGGGCCATTAATTCCAAATACCCTTGGTCTTGCGGTTCGCGGTAGCGTGTATGATCGCGACGCGTCTAATCCAGAGTATGCGCCGGTGCGTGATCCCGCCGGTAATCTGCAAACTCGCTCGCTGGGTTTTGGCGGTGGTGGCAAGACGGTAGACAATACCAATAAAAGCTTGG
Source organism: Zhongshania marina (assembly GCF_002915595.1). Lineage (GTDB taxonomy): Bacteria > Pseudomonadota > Gammaproteobacteria > Pseudomonadales > Spongiibacteraceae > Spongiibacter > Spongiibacter marinus_B. The sequence goes on along the minus strand of NZ_PQGG01000030.1, from coordinate 20,161 downwards.
GCTTTAGATTGAGCTGGACGCCAGACGAGAAACAGTCGGTGGTGTTTGATTACGACGTATCTGAGCAGGTTTACGATAATACGCCATCTGCAGATGGCAGCTTCCCGCTGGGAACGGTAGACAGTATCGATCAATTGTTTTCTAGCCGCCCTCGCGCTGGTTACGCAAAGGATCAAGAGTTTACTCGTGACCAATGGTCAATAAGTCACGATGGTGATTGGAGCTTTGGTAGCAGCGCGGTATCCCTAGCTTATATTGAAACGGCCAATAAAGGCCGGACGCTGCCATTAACGGCAAGCGAGCGTCTTTTACAGAAAGAGATTTTTGAGGGCACCGGCGCGTACGCGGGGCTGAGTGAAAGCGAGCGGCGTGACATTATGGAGGCGGAATTTTTGCCGCGTCCTAAGCGTGAGATGGAAAGTCGTCAATATACCTTCGACGCAAAATTAGACATCCCCATTACTGACATGGCCGGTGATCATTTACTAGTTGTTGGTACCCAATACATTGATGGCGAGCTGGACGACGGCGTATTTGGTATGGAAGACGGCGGCACCGGTGCCGGTGTGGTATCAGATTTCACTATGTATTCTTTGTTTGTTGAAGATAACTGGACGTTCATAGACCCGCTTACCGTCACTGCAGGTATTCGCTACGACGATCACAAACTGTTTGGTAGTAACACCAGCCCAAGATTGTATGGCGTGTATTTATTGAATGACAGTTGGACCTTAAAAGGCGGCGTAAGCACGGGCTATAAAACACCTAAAACCACCGATTTATTCGATGGTATTACAGGATTTGGTGGGCAGGGCACGAGTCCTTTTGTGGGCAACCCAGATTTGAAACCAGAAACCAGCATCAACACGGAGCTTGCTGCATATTGGGAAGCCCCAACGGGAGGTCATAATTTTAATATCACCCTCTTTCAAAATGAGTTTAAGGACAAAATCACCCGTGGTGAAACAAACTTGTCCTGCTCTCAGACTGGTGGTGTGCGCCCTTGTGCAAATCTAGGTGCGTATGAGCAATTGAATTACACCAGCTACGCGCAAAACATTAATATTGATAAGGCTGAAATCCAAGGTTTGGAGCTTGCTGGTCGTTATTATATTTCCTCTGCATTGGTACTGCGTGCTAACTATACCTACACGGATAGCGAGCAAACCAGTGGTGCGAATAAAGGTCAGCCCTTGACAAATACTGCTGAAAATATGGCGAATGCGACCTTGGATTGGCAATACAATGATCGTATGAATGTTTTTCTTACCTTAGAAGCGCGCTCTGATCGCTACCGTGGCGTGGGCACGTCGGGTGAACATTTATATTACGATGACTACGAAGTATTTCACCTAGGTGCTGCATTTAAAATTAATGAGTCTGTGACTGTAAATGCTCGTATTAATAATTTGCTAGATCAGGACTTCACCAGCTACACCACGCGATTTAACGACGTGAACGGCGATGGTATTTATGATGCAGACGCTGATGGCGAAGTGGAATTTAGCGATGACTATAACAATAAAGATAAGTCGCGAAACTTTTGGCTGAGTGTAAACGTAAGCTTTTAATTAATAGCTTAGCTGGCGATAAGGGGCAGTCTCTGCCCCTGTTTTTTAAAGTAAGTCCCGTCAGAGTAATGTCCACTATTCACCGCGAAGCGTGATTATTTTTATGACAAGGGCCTGTATATGACATCAGAAAATCTCGAGCTACGTAAGGTCGGATTAAAGATTACCTTGCCAAGAGTAAAGATATTTAAGCTTTTAGAAACCATGAGCTTGCAGAATGAGCACGTCAGCGCGGAGGACGTATATCATCATCTTCTAAAACGTGGTGAAAGCATTGGTTTGCCCACGGTGTATAGAGTATTAGCGCAATTTGAATCTGCGGGTTTGGTTGTACGTCGGCATTTATTTAAGGGGCGGTCTGTGTTCGAGCTGGCGAGCGATGATCATCACGATCATATTGTGTGCTTAGACTCGAGTGAAATTATTGAATTTAGGGACCATATAATCGAACGCCGCCAACAGGAAATAGCGCAGCAGCATAATGTTGAGTTAGTTGATCACACTCTGGTGTTGTATGTGAGAAAAAGTAATTGACGAACAATTTATTTGAAAATAGAGTTCTGAATGATTCATAGAGTGATTATTTTCACCCTCCCATAGGTGGATGAAAATAATCACTTTTGCTGGTCTGAAAAATTTAGCTAGCTACCGTATTTTGCGGGTATAGCTGGCGCCACATTTCAAAACCGCCGTCCATGCTGTAGACCTCGGTAAAGTCTTTCTCGACAAAATATTGCGCAGCACTTTGACTGCTATTGCCGTGATAACAATAAATAATAAGTGCTTGATCAGGATCGGCTTGTTCAATAAATTGCTGCAAGCTGTGATTGTCTAAGTGATTGGCCTTGGGGATATGTGCCATCGCGTAGGATTGCTCGTCGCGAATATCCGCTAGCTGACATCCCGCTTCGATCATTGCGTGGGCGTCTTGTGGTGAGATATGTTTAAACTCAGGCATGATATACCTATCTGTGCAGACTAAAGGGCTTATGGTACCGCGATGAAGCATAAAACAGAACGCCGTCGCCGCAATCAGCGGTTTTCGCTGCGGGCGCGTCTTGATAGTTTTCGTTACGCCTTTGACGGTTTGATCACCATGATATTCGAGCAGCACAACGCCCGTATCCATTTGGTAGTCACACTTGCCGTCCTAGCGCTCGGTCTATTAACCGGTTTGGAATCGATAGAATGGATGATGGTGATACTGGCAATATGCCTGGTGTGGATGGCTGAGGCTTTGAATACCGCGCTGGAGTCATTGGCTGATGCGGCGGTGCCCGAGACCCACGAGCTGGTCGCAAAGGCTAAGGATGTGGCCGCCGCCGCAGTGTTAATTGCGGCGGCGTTTTCAGTCATTGTTGCGCTGTGGGCGTTTTGGCCTTTTTAGTGGCTGCTGTTTGCCAACGCTTTAGATGAGCCGAAGAATGCTTTAACGTCATCTAAGACGATGTATAAGCAGGGAATAAGAATCAGAGTAATGACGGTGGCGAAGATAATGCCGAACCCCAGCGATACCGCCATCGGAATGACGAACTGGGCTTGCAGGCTGCTTTCTAGCAGCATTGGCAGCAGTCCGAAGAATGTGGTTAATGAGGTGAGCAAAATAGCGCGGAAGCGCAGGCAGCCGGAATCTACCACAGCATCAATTAGGCGGTCGCCACGGGCAATGGCTGAGTTTATAAAATCAACCATGATGAGGCTGTCGTTGACAACCACACCAGATAGCGCGATGACCCCAAAAAAAGACATCATGCTGAAGGACATATTAAGCACAATGTGTCCTACCACCGCGCCGATGATGCCAAAGGGAATAACACCCATAATAATGAGGGGTTGCAGGTAGGAGCGCAGGGGAATAGCAAGCAGCGCATATATGCCGAATAGGGCGAGCACAAAACCAATGGCGAGGCTTTTCATGAGTACGCCGCTTTCCTCACTTTCACCGCTGAGCTGTACAATGACCGAAGGATACTTTTCAGGGAAAATGTCTTTTACCAAAGTGTTCATAATGGTTGATGTGACTTTATCGGGGGCCGTATAGGTTTTGTCTACTTGGGCGGTAACCGTGACGGAGCGCTCGCCATCGACTCGCTTGCGTTCGCTAAAACCCGGTTCAATGCTCATGCTCGCAACACTGCTTAAAGGCACATAAGCACTGTCTGCAGAGCGAATATACATATTTTGCAAATCAGATATGGTGGTGCGAGCGTCGCTTGGGTAGCGCACCATAACTTTCACTTCGTCGTTGCCCCGCTGAATACGTTGAGCTTCAGCGCCGTAGAATGCATCTCTCAGTTGGCGCCCTAGCGTTGCGGAGGAAATACCTAGCACTTCAGCGCTGGGCTTTATGTCTAATACTATTTCATCCTGAATTGCGCTGGCGCCGTTGCGGATATCGAATACGCCTTTGTAATGACTCAAGGCTTCTTCAATTTCTTTGGCGGCGGCATCGAGTTCGGTGTTTGAACTACTGCTAAGTTTAAGTGATATCGCTGGCCCAGAAGTTTGGTCAGCACTGCTGATTGCCAAGATTTTAGAGCCAGGAATGTCGCCTATTTCTTCACGCCAGCGCCGCGCAATTTCGTTGCCGTCAATGTCACGCAGTTCATTTTTGGTTAGCTCTACCATAAAGCTGACGGTTCTTCCCGATGTGGCAAAGGCTTGCACATGACTAATTAAACGTTTGTTAGACGAATTTAGATGCTCGCGCTGATAGTCGAGGTCGACCTTCGTTAGCGCCTTATCCATGTACTCAAAAGCCTGTCGCGTTTGCGCCTCGGGGGTACCTTCAATCATTTCAAGATTGGCTTTAATGAAGTCCGACGGTACTTCGGGAATCATCACAAAGCGAACAATGCCGCCGGCGATTAAGCCAATTGTGATGATTAACATCGCACTAAAGATTGAGCCGGTTAGGTAGCGATTTTCGATCGCCTTGTGGATGAAAGGACGATAATACTCAGTGACAAAATGATTGAGTTTGCCGTTAAAAAACTGTGGAATTTTATCTATCTTTAGCCAGATGCCGGTGGTGCCCGGGGTACTGTGGGCAAGGTGTGCAGGTAGTATCCACTTGGATTCTATTAGCGAAAAGCTTAAGCACAAAATAACCACCCAGCCGACTGCTTCTGGGAAGGGGGAGAATGCACCTTCGGTAAATAGCGTAGGCGAAAAAGCCATAATGGTGGTGAGCACGCCAAAAGTGGCGGGGGTGGCGACCCGCAGTGCGCCAGTGATTACGGAATCAATGGAGTGGCCTTTGTTCTCTGCCTCGGCATAGGCGCTTTCACCAATAATAATGGCGTCATCAACCACAATACCCAAGACTAAAATAAATCCAAAAAGGCTCAGCATGTTTAGACTAATGCCGGCAAAAGGCATCATAACTAAGGCGCCAAGAAAGCAAATGGGCAGGCCGACCATTACCCAGAAGGCGAGTTTTATATTGAGGAACATGCCCAGCACAATAAATACTAGCAGGGCACCCATGCCGAGATTTTCCATCATCATCGTCATGCGGCCTTCAAGATAAAACGTAATATCCGCCCAGGTGGCGATGTTTACGCCCTCGGGAAGATTGCCACGTTTTTTCTCTACATATTGCTTGGCTGCGGTAGCAACTTTGATTAGATCTTGATTGCCAACCGCAAACACTTGCAGGCCGATGCTGTTTTGGCTGTCAAAAAATGAAAAGCCGTCTTGCTCGACAAAGCCGTCGTTAATCGTTGCGATATCGCCAAGGGTGAGACGGGTGCCGTCTGGGTAAGTGATGAGTACAACTCGCTCAAACTCATGCTGGCTGCGGGCTTGGCCTCGGGTGCGCAGCAATATGTCGCCGTTGGCGGTTTTGATTGATCCACCTGGTAGATCTAGCGAGGAGCGGCGAATAGCGTCTGCGACTTCGGAGAGTGTTAGCCCGTATTGAAGCAAGGTGTTTTCCGACACCTCGATGCTGATTTCAAAATCCCGCGCGCCATTGATTTGCACAAAGGCGATATTTTCGTCGAGGGTAAGTTCTAGCTTGACTTGTTCTGCGAGTTCTTTCAGCCCGCGTTCGTCGATGTCACCGTAAAGTTGTACGTTGAGAGCGTGGTTTTGAAATTCGACCCGCTTGATGATGGGACGTTCTGCTTGCTCAGGAAAACTAACAATGCCGTCGACGGCGCTTTTAATTTCGTCCATCACTGCTAGGGTGTCGTAGCCTTCGTAGACTTCCGCTGTCAGTATAGCTATGGATTCGCTGGCAGTAGATTCCAAGCTCTCAATCGATTCGATATCTTTGAGTGCTTCTTCAATTTTTAAGACAACGCCGCGCTCTACTTCGTCCGGCGTGGCGCCAGGGTAGGGGACGGTAATCTGTACAATATTTATTTCAAAATCGGGTTGTATGGTGCGCTGAATGTTAAACGCGGTGCCAAGTCCAACCGCGATAATAACGATCATCAATAAATTGGCAGCGACTGAATTGCGAGCAAACCACGGGATAATACCCCTGTTGGTATCAAACTCCGGCAGCGAACTCATAGGGCATTTGTCTCGGTGCTGGCGTCGGCGATATGGTCTGCGTTGGCGCTGACCAAGGCACTAGTGCTGGTTGTTGCGTTAACATTTACCTTGGTGCCGGCGACAGCATTGGGAATGGTAGAGAGGCAGATGCGGTCGCCATCATTTAAGCCTTCATACACATAGACCAGCTTTCCTTCGGTATGAAGTATTTTTACATCGCGATTGCGGAGGCGCTGTTGTTCGTCCAGCACCCAAACCTTGTTGCCCGTACGTAAAATGTAGCGGGGAATGGCGATTAAATTGTCTATGCGTTTGCCGCCTATTTGCGCTTTGATGAAGCTGCCCATCAACAGGGCGTCGCGACCATTTTCAACGCCATAAGGGTCATCCACCTTGGCGACGGCAAATAGTACCCTGCTGCGTTCATCGAGAACCCCTTCGGTACGCACAATAGTACCCTGCCATTTGGCGCCCAACTCGTTTTCGACGATAACGCTGGGTGCGCTTTCTTTGTTGTGGCTGTCAGGTAGGTCTAAGTAATTTAGGCGGTCAGCGGGGATGGGGAGTCTCACTTCAGCAAAATCGACAGCAAATACTTGGCCAAGCTGCGTGCCCGAACCGACAAACTGGCCCAGATCAACACTGCGGGCTTTTATGATGCCGCGGTAAGGCGCGCGAATTTTTGTACGGTCTAAATTATTGTTGGCGTGTTCTAGGTCGGCCTTGGCGGAATCTAAGCGGGCTTGGGCTTCTTTAAGCTGTGGTAATCGCAGGGCGAGGTAATGGGCTTCTTTACTCGCGTACTTTCGCGGATACTTTTTAATGTCTTGTCTAGCGACTGCGGCGCGGCCTTTTTCTTGTACTAAATTACTGAATGCTGTGGCGACATTGGCTTCTGCGCGCTTAACTTCAACCTCGTAATTGCGTGGGTCAATGCTGAGTAAAACCTCGTCTTTTTCCACTAGGCCACCGCTTTGAAATTGCGGTGAGAGTTCGATTATTTTGCCGCTTACTTCGGTGATTAATATGGTTTCGGTTCGCGGTTGCACCGTGCCTTGTGAGCTAACGGCGATGGAGAGGGTTTGTTTTTCCGCAACGGCAAGGTCGATGGTCAGCGTTGGCGGTTCAATTGTGACGGTTTCTGGTGGTGGCCTTAAAGCGAAAAAGACGCCGGCGATAACAATGGCGACTACAATGACGACGGTGGACTGCAGAACTTGTTTTGAAGGTTTTAACACACTGATGTTCTCTAATTGCGTGATGGCACCCAATGGCTTTTTCGTCGCAGTTTGAAACGACACGCGCACGCAAAGTATGCGTGCACAGGGTGTCAAAGTGGGGCTATTGTATCGTTATCCGTGTGGCGATGTTGTGAAAACTTGTTAATCCGCCCGTATCCAGTTCTCTCCGGTGTCTGCTTCCTTCGGCAGCGGAATTTGCGGTGTCCACTCCAGCCATTGCTGATCAAGTGTTTGATGAAGGGCGAAGGTTTTGCCATCACTTACTGCGGCGGCGAGTTGCTCGCCATCTGGAGTGGCAAAGGCAATGCCGCCCTCTAATAGCGATTCTATCGACTTGCTGCGAATCGTTGCGCCGCTAAACAAGCCGAATTTCACGGCGATTCCGCTAGAGTTCCAGAATTTACTATTCTCTCTTACGAGGCCGGCATAGCGTGGTTCGATATTGATATGGATCAGGGTTTGAGTCGCATCTTCGGCTAGTTCGTAGCCAAATACCTCCCCAACTGGAATATCGCGGTAAAAGACTTTTACGCCTTCTTTGATTGAGCCGCGCTGAGCTGCGGTCACAATTAAGTTTAAGCCCGAGCTGGGTTTGCTCAGCGGTGGTGGTTTGTCTAACGCCACAAACTGGGTGGCGCTGCTGCCATAGCCGGGACGAACACTGATATAACTACCGGTTACCAGCGTTTCTAAGTTGCGTGTGCCGATGAGGCCTAGCTGAGGGCGCACTACCCAGAACTGGCTTCCGGTGCGCGCTAGGGCTTTGGCAGAGGGGGCGAGCCGTGCGCTTACCTTTACTCGCTCCATATTACTGTCTAATTCTACGGCGACCACTTCCCCGACTTTTATGCCTTGGTATTTAATTTCGGTGCCCTTGTTAATGTTGCTGCCGGTTGCAAAGTACAGGCTAATATCGCGGCCTTTCTCTGCGTAGGTGCTTTGAAAGTCTGGGTATAGGGTGTAACGCAAACCTTCCCAGGCTAACTGCGGCTTGCTGACTTCGGGGGTGTGAAATGCAATACCACCGGCGACTATGGTTGCCAGCGAGTCGGCGTGAATGTCTAGTCCGCTTAAGCCACCGCTAATGCTAAGGCCGCTGGCATTCCAAAATTGCGATTCACGATGCACTAAATTCGCGTATTGCTCATGAATAAAAATGCCGATATTGACGCCGTTTTTATCAAGCTCAACGGATTCAACCTGTCCGACAGCAATTTTGCGGTAGTAAATTTTACTGCCGATACTGACCGAGCTGAGTTCGTCGCTGCGTAGCGTAAGCCGCAGCCCCGGTTGTTGAACGCGACTTTCCGGCGCTCTTAGCAGGGCGGTGTATTGTTCAGGGATGGTGCTGCCTTTGCCCTCTACGCGTAGATTAATATATGGCCCACCAATTAAAGCGTCTAAGCCGCTCACACCGCTGCTGGAAACCTCGGGCTTAACCAGCCAAAACTGGGTTTTTTCGTTTAAGTAACGGTGGTGAGGTGAATGAATGGCAACGCGTACATTGGCGCCGAGGTTGGGGTTGTCGTCAATAAATTTGAGTGACTCAACCTTGCCAATGTCCATGCCCATTAGGCGCACATTGCTGCCGACATTTAAACCGTCGGGATTGCGGAAATACACGCTGATAATTTTGCTGCCCTTGGCGCGATCCTGATTTTGAAATAATTTAAAATGCGCATTATTTTCAACCTCAGGATCACCTTTCGCTGGGGTGTCGAAGGTAACGCCCCCCGCCAAAATACTTGCCATTGAGCCTGTTTCGATGTCGATACCTTGCAGGCCGGCATTAATTTTTACGCCGCTATGTACCCAAAAACGTGAACTGCTATTGACCAGATGGCTGTACTGGGGATCGATGCGAATATTGACGTCGATATTGTCGTCTTTGAGTTGGTAGCCCTCAATGTCACCAACATCTATTTGTTGATAGAGCACCGGCGCGCCCACGGTGAGTGACCCAAGCTCCTCGGCATTTAATACCAAACGCAGTCCCGGCAGATTATTGGTTTGTGGCGGCGGCGTATTTAATGCCGTGAAGTGTTGGGCGGCTTCGCCATCGCCAGGATTGAAACTGATGTAATTGCCCGCTACCAATGTGTCTAAGCCAGACACGCCTGACAGGGAGATTTGCGGTTTTACCAGCCAAAATTCGGTGTTTTTCTTGATCAGCGGCTCGATCTGACGAGAGAGCTCAAGGGTGGCGGTGACTCCCTCTAAATCATCGTCGAGTTGCAAACTTTGCACATGGCCGACATTGATGCCCTGATAGATGACGGGGGTTTTTCCAATATTTATGCCGCTGCCATTGTCGAAGGCAACGGTAACGCTGAGCCCTGTGTCGCTAAGGCTTTTATACATCAGCCAAACCGCAATACCGAGGGCGATAATAGGCAGCAACCAGATGGCGGAAAGGCCGCGCTTGGGTGTGAGTACAGCGGACGAAATATTGCGGTCAGTCATTGTCTAAGTCCCATATTAAGCGCGGGTCAAAACTATTTGCGGCAAAGAGTGTAAGCACGACCACGGCAGCGAAGGCGGTTGCCGCGGGGCCACTTTCAACGGTGGCGATATTGCCGAGGTGCACCAGCGTCACCAAGATAGAAATCATGAATAAGTCGAGCATCGACCAGCGGCCGATAAAGTGAATAAAGCGATAAAGTATGGTGCATTGTTGCCGGCTTAAAGGCAGTTGCCATTGTACGACCAGCATTAAAATAACCAAGATAAGCAGTTTTAAAACCGGCACCGCAATGCTGGCGATGAACACGATGACAGCAATGGCTTGCAAATCGGCTACCCATAATTTCACAACCCCAGACATGATGGTGTCTGGGTCACCTTGGCCAAAGCTGATGACGGTAAGAATGGGCAAAATATTGGCCGGAATCATCAGCGCAGTAGCGGCAATGGTGTAGGCCCAGCTGCGTTGTAAACTTTGCGGCTTGCGGAAACTCAGCTCGGTATTACAGCGTGGGCAAGCGGCTGTGGTCTTGTGGCCGAGGTCCGGTAAGTGACTGAGTTTGCCGCATTCGGTGCAGCGAGCAATACCGCGTTGTTGGGCGCTGATACTCATGCGGGTTTATTTTTCTCCCAGTGTTGCCATGCCTGTTCTTCGTGAAAATATTGGCTACACAATATGACGCAAAGTAGCAGCCCACTCAGGCAGTAGGTGCCAGCGGACACGGTGACTTCACCGTCGTGCATCATTTTTACATAAGCGACGATAATACCCATGGCGTAGACTTCGAGCATATTCCAGCTTTGCATCCAGCATTTGTATTTTATCCATAGCGGAAAGTGGCTTGGATAATGATTGAATCTAACGCTGAAACACACGACCGCGGTGAGTAATAAATGCAGAAGCGGCGCCAGCAAAGAGCACAGCATAATTAATACCGCGAGAATTTGTTCCTGCTCCACCCACATGCGATAAATGCCACCGAGCAGGGAGTTGCTGCCGTGTTGGCCGACCATTTTCAGTTTGAGAATGGGCAATGTCATTGCCGGATAAAACAGTATCAGGCCGCTAATGGCGGCGGCAAAGCTGACGGTGTCGGTGTGTTTGGCGGCGTGCCACAGCACCGCCTTGCAGCGCGGGCAGCGGCCTTCTAGCGTGTGATCAGACTGCGCGGTTTGCAGTAGCAAGTCGCAATCTGGGCAGGCTGTAAATTCATGTGGGATATGACTGGGTTCTGCCATGAGCTCACTTATTGCAGCGGGGCGAAAAGATAGGCGCAGCGGCTGAGCAGGCGGCGCCTAAACGACCATTTCGCCACTTCCCGCGGTAGCAGTTGGGTGCATTTTTGAAAATCGCTCTTGAGCATATTTTCCATTGTCTGGGCAAATTCTTTGCTGTGATTAATCACGCAGAGTTCAAAATTAAGTCGGAAGGAGCGGTTATCCATATTGGCCGTTCCCACCACGCTAATATCATCATCCACTAACATCACTTTCTGATGCAAGAAACCGTCTTGGTAGTAATAAAACTGTACGCCTCTGGCGAGGGTTTCTTTGATGGCGGTATAGGACGAAAGTTGAATTAATAATTTGTCAGGTTTGGCGGGCAGCATGATTCGCACGTCTACACCGCGCATTGCTGCTAATTGCAAAGCGCAGATAACCGGTGCGTCTGGTACAAAATAGGGGCTGACGATCCATAAGCGTTCACGAGCTTGGTGAATCATATTTAAAAAATACAGCGCGCAGCTATCGGTATTGTCGGCGGGCCCGGTCGCCAAAACCAAGGTGTTGAGCGGCCCGTCGGCGGTGCTGGTTTGCCAATTGAGTTTTGGCAGGGACTCGTTTGCCCAAAACCAGTCTTCGGCAAAGGCTAATTGCACTGCCTGCACGGCGGGGCCTTGTATGGCTATGCCGGTGTCGCGCCAAGGGGTGAGTACGGGGTGCATGTCGCGATATTCATCGCCGATATTCATGCCGCCAATAAAGGCGTAGTCGCCGTCGCACACTACTATTTTGCGGTGGTTGCGAAAATTGAGCTGCAGGCGATTCCCCAAGCCCTTGGTGCTGTTAAAGGGGCGAATGTTAACGCCGTTGCTGCGCAGTTTTTGCAGATAATTATTAGATAGTTTTAAGCAGCCGATTTCGTCATAAACACAGTAAACGCTAAGACCCTGCTGGGCTTTTTGAATGAGTAGCTCGGCTAGTTGGCGCCCGATTTGGTCGTCGCGGATGATGTAAAACTCTAGCAAAATATAGCTTTTCGCCGCCTCTATGCGGCTGAAAATTTCGCTATAAGCGCGCTTGCCGTTGATCAGTAATTCGCATTGATTTCCACTGCAAAAGGGGAGTGTCGATAGCTGCTCTAAGGCGATTAGGCGCGGATCACTACTACTTTGTTCTGCCCCAAAGGCGGGAAAGTGTTTAAGAAGGTCTTGGGCGACTTCGTCGATCTGTAGATGGTTGGTGCGTTTGGCTAAGGCATAGCCGCGAAATTTGCGACGGCCGAATATCCAATACAAAGGCACAAATACTGGGGGAAAGCCAATTAGCACAATTGCCCAAGCTACCGCGCCTTGGGCGGTTCGGGTTTTTAGTATGGCCTCTAATGCTGAGACTATGCCAAGCACAAGGAAAATTGCGGTTAATAAGGCTCCAATGCCGGCGAGGTTGTCCGTTAACCAATTCAATAGTTCCGGTGATGAGTAGTTGCCCATGCCTTATACGAGTCCTTATCTTATTGTTGCGTGTTCCTTGTGTGGCAACTTAGAACACATCTTAGCTGATAAGTTGTAAGCTCCATTGTAGCGGATAAGTTCGCCGCTAGTTTCTAGCCGAATGAGAACCTTGTCGTCCTGATAGACTATTTCAGGCAAATCTGCCTGAATGCTAAAGTTTGTGCCCATCTCATCCATAATTAAGCCCTATAAAAACAGGGGCAGACAAGATGTCGGCCAGACACCGGAGTAGCTATGACCACGGTCTTTAAACAACCACAGGATCTTATCGCCGCCGTTGGCACCGTACTCGGTGCCAGCGACTGGTTAGAGATAGATCAGCAGCGTATTAATTTATTTGCTGACGCAACTGGCGATCATCAGTGGATACATGTTGATCCAGAGCGCGCAAAAGATGGCCCCTTTGGCACGTGTATCGCCCACGGCTATTTGACTTTGTCGTTGGTTAATTTGTTTTTGCCTCAGATTGTCGAAGTGCAGGGAATCGCTATGGGGGTAAATGTCGGCTGTGATCGTATTCGTTTCCCCGCGCCGGTGCCGGTTGGCTCGCGGGTGCGGGGTGTCGGTGAATTGCTGTCTATTGAAGAAATTAAAGGCGGCGTGCAGTCGATAGTCAGGGTTACCGTTGAAATTGAAGGCAACGATAGACCCGCCTGCGTTGCCGATACCATTAGTCGTTACTTTCCCTCGTAAATTAATCAACTGGCGGTGAGCTTTTTTGTCACCGCTGGGTGATAGTTGTGGCTACTGTGTTCCTCTAAAAGCCGGCGTAGAGTAGGTGCCATATCAGTAATAAGGCCACCTGCTATGAACTCACTTCCTTACTCCTTAATCGATTGCGACAACCACTACTACGAGCCAGACGATTGCTTTAGTCGGCATATAGAGTCTCGCTTTCGGGATCGTACCGTGTGGGTTGAGCGCGAACGTGACGACGGCTTCGGTATTATGAAGTTAGGGGATGAACGCCTTAATTTCTTTAGCGTCGGTGTGGGCGACTATGTTGGCCCCCCTGGCGCGATGAAGGCTTTTTTTAAAGGCGATGTCGAGACCGGCGGTGCGGTAAATGCCAATGCCATTCGCGCCATTGATTGCCCTGAATTTATCAATAAAACGGCGCGCTTAGCGCGGATGGATGAGCAGGGTGTAGAGGCCTGCGTGATGATTCCTACTCTGGGATGTGGTGTTGAATACCAGCTCCGTAAGCCAAAGCATCGCGATATTGCCTATCCAAGTATCCGCGCCTTTAATCGCTGGGTAGCTGAGGATTGGGGGTGGGGCGGCGATGGCCGGATTTACGCCACCGCTATGATGAGTCTCGTCGGTGTAGAGCAAGCCTTGGTGGAGCTGGAGCGAATCATTAGGGAAGGTTGCCGCTTGGTGCATATTAATACCGGTCCTATCGAGGGGCGTTCGCCGGCAGATCCGCATTTTGATCCCTTTTGGGCGCGGGTGCAGGAGGCGGGGCTGATTGTTGCATACCATATCGGCAGCGGCCCCTTTACCGAATTATATGCCGCGCCCTGGGGCGAGCCTGCCAATCCACCATCCCATCGTTTTACCGCATTTAATACCTATGTGGGGATGGGAGAGCGCACGGTGGTTGATCAAATTGCGGCGACTATTTTTCAAAACCTGTTTGGTCGGTTTCCTCGCCTGCAGTTTTTAATTGTTGAATTTGGTGCGGCGTGGCTGCCGCATTTATTGAAAACAATGGACAAAATTTATCGCCTAGGCGACCACAAAAGTCGCTGGGCCTATGGTAAGCCGGAGCTACCTAGCGAAGTATTTAAACGGCATTTTAAGATTGTGCCCTTTCATGAAGATGACTTTGGTCACATCGCTAAAAGCGTCGGTGTCGAGGCAATCGTCAATGGTTCGGATTACCCCCATCCAGAGGGCTTGCTGTGGCCTTGCGAAATGACAGAGGAAATGAGTGGCTTTTCGGAGCGAGAAATTTTTCAAATGATGCGTGGCAATGCGGCCAGCCTGCTGGGAATTACGCCATAAAGTGGGGCTTTTAATGCTTTTTGGTTATGAAAATCACTGATTTTTGATATTTTTTGATCTAGCCGGCAGGCGGGAATCCCCTACGTTATTGTGTTATAACTGCAACATTGGCAAGGATGCTATAGGTTGAAGTACGTATTTGATTTTGAATATAGCGCGGAGTAGGTCAATGGATTTGACGCATGGCAGTGTGCTGCTAGGGGATCGGGAATTATTGTCTGATGTTCCCATGTATATTTCTGCAAGCAGCGATTATGTGAAGTGGGGCGGTTGCCTGCATTTGAATAAGCAGATTAGCGAACGTCTACACGGAACCGATTATCGTATCCGCTTGCGCGACGGGCGCTTGGGTGAGATTCGCATCCGCAAAGTGGTCAATACCAACGGTTCTTTGCATGTTGAGCTGCTGTTTGAAGGCCTTGGTCGTTTGGATGTCGAAGCGGGCGCAGCCTAATTAGTTTTTTGCTTTGTTTCTAGGTCAATAATGGCGCTGTATTACGGCGAGTAAGGCTTCTCTCGTTTTTCTGCTGTAATGGCGGCGTCAGCAATCTTATTTTGGGCCTCTTTTTCACTTCTTTCGTTTAGTCACGTGTGTTTCTCTTGCTCCTTCTTAAATAAAACCTGAGTAAAATTTTTGCGGGCTGCGAGCAGGCCCTACAGCTTAATTTCTGTTAAATTGGCGCCAAATTAGCAAATATACCCTCAAAATTGCTGTTTTGGTGGGTGTTTTCCTTTTTGTATCAATAGTCTTAGGGCGGTAGTCGCAAGGTGTATAAAGGCGAGCGTTTTAACAGTTTTTCTCACTTAGCCGGTGTTTTAGCGGCTGTAGTGGGGAGTGTCGCGCTGGTTTGGCCGGTGCTACAAAGTGGTGAGGGTTGGAAGCTACTCGGTTTTTCGGTGTATTGCGTCTCTCTGTTAGCCTTGTATGTGTTTTCTACCCTGTATCACAGCACCAAGGGGCCACATAAAGCGCTGTATCGGCAGCTAGATCATCTGGCGATTTACCTGCTTATTGCGGGCACCTATACCCCTTTTTTGGTGGTGACTTTGCGCGAAAATGGCGGCTGGTGGATGTTTGCGACCATTTGGTCTTTGGCCGCTATTGGCATGGTGCTAGAGATGGTGCCTAAAGCTGGGCGGCGGGCATGGGCTATCGCGGTGTATTTGTTGATGGGTTGGTTGGCAATATTTTTAATAAAACCCCTGAGCGCGGCGTTGCCAGAGGGCGGCTTTAGCTTGTTGCTGGCCGGCGGCCTTGCCTATACGGCGGGGATTATTTTTTATGTGTTTGATAAGAAAATTCCCCACTTTCACGGTATTTGGCATCTGTTCGTGTTGGCGGGCAGTGTCTGCCATTTCTTTACAATTTATTACTATGTCGCCTGAAAAATGCCGGCGAGCGGAGGCGTAGATTCTTGATTATATCTCGTGTAGCAATGGGCTTTGGGCTGGTAAATTGCCTGTTTCTTGCTATTGCAGCGGTCTCGCCCGTGGTAATTAAGGGGCTTAGTTATGGCTGGGTGCAGGCGCCATCACTGATGATTTTTCATGCTTTGGTGAGCGCAGCCATGGTGTATGCCGCCAAGGAAAAAATGCGTGGAAGCGATTTGGGGCACAAAGCGTTTCCGGCAGCCATTATGAGTTATGTGCTGTGGCTGTGTATGGCTCTGCGCTGGCTTACACAGTAAAGACTTCCTTCAGAGTCAGAGAAATAATATGTTGCGGTGTACGATGGAACCACGCTTCTGTGAAACAGATGCTTTGGGTCATATAAACAATACGGTTGTTCCCATGTGGTTTGAGACCGCTAGGGGGCCGATATTCGAAATATTCAATCCTGGGCAGGATTTGACGAAGTGGAATGTGATTCTGCGAAAAATGGATGTTGATTTTATTGCTCAGATATACCACGGCCATTCGGTAGATATTACAACGCGTATTGCCCACGTTGGCAGCACTTCATTTATTTGTGATCACGAGGCTTGGCAGCGAGGTGAGCTAGTGGCCAAAGGCACGGCGGTGATGATTTATTTTGATTTTGCGGTGCAGTGTAAATTGGAAATTACCGCTGAGCAGCGTGTTGGCTTAGAAAAACTGAGTTAATCAAGACCTATAAGCCGTTCTTGCGCGGTGAATGCCAAAAAAGGCCAAAGGTTTCAGGGTATTTGTTGCGTCATGCCGGTATAATGCGGCCTCAACGCCATATCTGCGTTCGGCCGAGTGTGAGGTCTAATGTTGCGGCGACTCATGCATTTTTTACGGTAGCGATTATGCCCTCTGATACGGCCGCGGCAGCGGAAACTATGACTTTTGATGATTTGGGCTTATCGCCCATGGTTCTTGCCGCTGTGAAAGCGGTTGGTTACGAAACACCTTCACCAATTCAAGCAGCGACAATTCCTTTTATTCTAGCGGGCAGAGACCTTGTTGGTCAGGCTCAAACGGGTACGGGTAAAACCGCAGCATTTGCTTTGCCTCTATTGTCACGTCTCGACGTAAATAGCCGTCGTACCCAAGCCTTAATTTTGGCGCCAACCCGTGAATTAGCGATTCAGGTTGCAGAGGCGCTGCAGAGCTATGCGGCGCAAATGCCAGGCTTTAATGTGTTGCCTATCTATGGTGGTCAAGATTACCGTGGTCAGTTAGCGGCACTTAAACGCGGTGTGCAGGTTGTTGTTGGTACGCCTGGCCGAGTGATGGACCATATGCGTCGCGGCACCCTGAAGTTAGATGATCTAAGCCATTTGGTTTTAGACGAAGCAGACGAAATGCTGCGTATGGGATTCATCGACGACGTTGAGTGGATCATGTCGCAGATGCCAGAAAAACGTCAAATTGCGCTTTTCTCGGCGACGATGCCTTCGGCGATTCGCCGTATTGCGACAACGTATTTAAATAACCCTGAACAAGTCACCATTCAAACAAAAACCTCAACAGCGGTGACGATTCGTCAGCGTTATTGGATGGCGCGTGGCTTGAATAAGCTGGATGCGCTCACCCGCATTCTTGAGGCTGAACCGTTTGACGGCATGATTATTTTCGTGCGGACCAAATTGGTTACCACCGAGCTTGCCGAAAAACTGCAGGCCCGTGGTTATGCCGCAGCGGCACTCAATGGCGATATTGCCCAAGCCCAGCGCGAGCGCACAGTCGATCAACTGAAAAATGGCCGTCTTGATATCGTTATTGCTACGGACGTTGCCGCCCGTGGTTTAGACGTAGAGCGTATTAGCCACGTAATTAACTACGATATTCCCCACGACACAGAAGCCTATGTTCACCGTATTGGCCGTACTGGTCGTGCTGGCCGCACCGGTGACGCGATCCTGTTTGTGGCGCCGCGTGAAAAGCGTATGTTGCAGGCGATCGAACGCGCCACTCGCCAGTCAATTGAAGAAATGGGCTTGCCGACGGCAGAAAATATCAACGCTTTGCGCGTCGATCGTTTTATGCAAAAAATCACCGACACACTTGCCGGTACGGATTTGAGTTTCTTCCGCAAAATGCTTCAGGAATACGTTACTAAGCACGACGTATCTGAAATCGATGTGGCGGCGGCCTTGGCCAGCCAGTTGCAGGGTGACAAACCCTTATTGGTAAAAGACGCGCCCAAGCTGATGACGGAAGCCCGTGCCCGCGACAAAGTGAGCGGCGGCAAGCGTGTGCCAGAATCAAGTTTGCAGCGCTACCGTTTAGAAGTTGGGCGTCAGCACGGTGTGAGCGCGGGCAATATTGTTGGCGCAATCGCCAACGAAGCTAATATTGATAGCGCGAACATTGGCCGTATTTCAATCTACCCAGATTTCAGCACAGTCGATTTGCCGGCGGATTTACCAGAAGGTGCATTCGAGTGTTTGAAAACCACCCGCGTTGCTGGGCAGGCTTTGAATATCTCTGTGCATGAAGGCGGGGATATGCCTATTGAGCGTGAGCGTCCGCGCAAACCTCGTATAAGTAAGGCGGGCGACAAAGGCGGCCGCAAGCCTGTTACCAAGGTAAAAGCCAAATCGGCTAAGCCATCTGCACCACGAGAAAAACGCGGCAAGCTATAATCCGTAATACGCTTCGTTTACACTCTTCATGCTTATTTGAGCTGAGAGTGTAAACGTGGTCTGGCGTGTTTTTCTGCAATTCCTGTATTTGGGCTGTGTCAGTTTTGGCGGCCCAGCAGCACATATTGGCTATTTCCGAAAAGTATTTGTAGAGCAAAAATCTTGGCTAAATGAACAAGAATTTGCCGCTGATTTAGCCCTATGTCAATTTCTTCCTGGTCCATCCTCTAGTCAGCTAGGCTACGCTATTGCCTGTCGGCGCGGCGGTATTCCTGCAGGCATCGCGGCATTCCTCGGATTTACCTTACCTTCATTTCTTCTTATGTATGGCCTCGCGGTTTGGCAATTAAACATTGCTGAAGGCACTCTCCAATTTGGTATTGTTAGCGGTTTAAAATTGCTAGCAGTAGCGGTGGTGGCAGATGCAGTTTGGGGCATGGCGAATCAATTTTGTCGGCAAGCGCTTACGATTATATTGGCCGTGTTAAGTACCGCCGTACTCACGTGGGCAATGACACCGCTATGGCAGTTCTCATTAATGGCGCTAGCAGCAGCTGTTATGGCGTGGCGAGCCGAACCAGCGCAGAATCTTGTTGGTATTAAAACAGACCGTACCTTACTGACTTGTCTTACGGCTTTCGTGCTGCTATTTGCCGTGTGCCTTTTCTTTCCTACTGGTATCTTCGCAATATTTTATCAAGCGGGCAGCTTGGTATTTGGTGGCGGCCACGTGGTCTTGCCGCTGTTAGAGCCTTTAGTTGGTGAGGCTTTGAGCAAAGATCAGTTTCTATTAGGCTACGCCGCCGCGCAGGCCGTGCCTGGCCCCATGTTTTCCCTCAGCGCCTACCTTGGTGCCGCCATAAATCCAAACGCGGCTTTGTCGTATGCCTTAATCGCAACGGCTGCGGTATTCGCACCGGGCTTTTTACTTCTTTCAGGATTCCGGGGAATTTGGCAGCAATTATCAACGCGGCCCCGTATCGTTGCGGCCATTGCCGGTGTTAATGCCGTTGCCGTTGGTATGTTGGCGGCGGCGTGGATAAACCCCGTGGCGAGTAGTGCCCCCCACGATTGGTTTGCTCTTCTATTGGCGGTGGTGGGATTAATTGCGCTGCGCAGCAAACGTGTGCCGATTATGGCTATTATTGTGGTGTTCGCCGTTTGCGGTGCGGCACTCTATTGATGTGGATGGCTACTGCGATAACTTATAAGCCTGAGCCTTCTTTAGCTAACGCCATATATCAGCTCAACTTGTAAACGGTGAGCACATCGAAGATTGGAGAGAATCGCTGAGATTTTTTCACCGCTATAGATCACAGGGGTGCACCCAGCGCGGGTTTAAACACAAGATCACTAATATCTAGCCCCATGAACCGCTTATATAATTAAACCAAGGCATTGAGGGCGATTCGTTGGGTATTTGTAGAGCAAGAGCGCTGTTCTGCTAAATGACTTAGGGAGGTCTCGACATTAGACATACAAGCAAAGGCAGTCGGATGTGTAACCGCGTCGCTGCTTTGAGCGTTGAGGCTGTAGATTTTCTCTTAAAAACCAGTGTTTTTTGCTAAAATCAGGCATCTGAT
>NZ_PQGG01000003.1 GCF_002915595.1 Zhongshania marina | reverse complement strand
GCGTTGAGGCTGTAGATTTTCTCTTAAAAACCAGTGTTTTTTGCTAAAATCAGGCATCTGATCAGGGAGTGATGACATGCCCAAGTTCAAGCCTTACAACTACAACCAAGATGCGATGGTTGTGATCAATTTTGCCGAGCAAATTCAGCCTGGTACCTTCGAGTTTACGCTGCACCATCTCATAGAAAATCATATCGATCTGTCAGTCTTCTACGACAAGTACAACAATGACGAAGGTGGTCGCAAGGCCTACGACCCGGCAGTGCTGCTCAAGATTATCCTCTTTGCTTATTCCAAGGGGATCACTTCCAGTCGGGAAATCCAGTGGCAGTGCGAGCACAATATTATCTTTAAGGCGCTGTCCTGCGATTCGGTACCCCACTTCACGCTTATTGCCAGTTTTGTTAGCAACTACCCCGATGCCATTGAAGCGGTGTTTGAGGAGGTTCTGCTGGTCTGTGACCAGCAAGGCTTGCTGGGTTTGGAGTTGCTTGCCATCGACGGGTGCAAAATGTCGTCCAATGCGGCGAAAGAGCACTCAGGTACTTTTGACGAACTCGCACAGAAATCCGCCAAACTCCGCAAACAGATTCAGCACCACATCAAAGAGCATCAGCGCCTGGATGCACGTAAACCCAACGAGAAGGTGCGCCAGCAACGGGCCGAGCAGGCCGCCAATACCCTGTTCAAGCAGTATAAGAAAATCAACGATTTCCTAAAGACAGCAGCCCCAAGGATGGGGCAAGGACAACGGCCAAAGGAAGTAAAAAGTAATATCACCGACAACCAATCCGCCAAAATGCTGACCAGCAAAGGCACGATCCAAGGCTATAACGGAGTAGCCACCGTAGATAAAAAGCACCAGATCATTGTGGATGCCCAAGCCTTTGGCGAAGGTCAGGAGCACCATACACTCAAGCCTGTTCTAGGCAGAGTCGAGAACCGCTTCGAGCGCTTAAACATCAATGCCTCCATCTACGGAAAAGGCTTGGTCATCACCGCTGACACTGGCTTTGCGAATGAAGCCAATAACGAATTCCTGAAGAAGAACCGGATTAACGCCTACATCCCCGACAATCAATTCCGTCAGCGTGATCCAAAATTCAAAGATCAGAAAGCCAAGTACGGGAAGCGCCATCGGGACACAGTGAAAGGCCAGAAGTCAGTCATTCCGGCCAGCGAGTTTACTCTCAATATTACAAAGAAAACCTGCCATTGCCCGACAGGAAAAGAGATGTGGCTGCACAGCGAAGGCACTACCACCGGCGGCAAACTCAAGCTCAGCTTTGAGGGCAGGCTCACCGACTGTCGCCATTGCCCAATTAAGACTGACTGCATGCGCAACCCAGCATCAGCCGATACACGGCATGGCCACGGTCGCCAAGTGGCCTTCACTATTGATAGTGGCAAGACGGCGACAGACTGGATGAAAAAGCGGGTCGACAGTGCCAAGGGCAAACTGATCTACAGTCACCGGATGTCTGTAGTGGAGCCAGTATTTGGTAACATCGGTACCAACAAAGGCTTGAACCGCTTCTCGCTGAGGGGCAAAGACAAGGTTCAAGGACAGTGGCAGTTGTATTGTTTAGTCCACAATATTGAGAAGCTCTCCCGCTATGGTCGAATCGGGTTATATTAGGCGGAACAAGGGCCATTTACAGCTCAAAGTGGTGCCTCAGAACAAAACGAAGCGGCTGATAGAAATCCAAAGGAGCAGGAAGCGTTGTGAAGAAATCCGAAAATAAGCAAGATTTTGAGGCGCGAGGAATCATGCGTTCTGCTAAATCAGAAAATCTACAGCCTCGTTAAATTGCGAGACCGCACCACTTGCACAATATGCTGTACAGGTTATACTTGATCAGTTTGCTGTACAAGTAGGGTGAGTCCCCATGAGAATTATTAGTTTTTCCGATGCTCGAAATAAGCTAAAAAGTGTATTAGATCAAGTGGTTAGTGATGCCGACTACACTGTTATTACTCGAAGAGATTCTGAGGACGCAGTTGTGATGTCTTTGGAGCAGTTTAATGGCCTCATGGAAACGGTTCATTTGCTAAAAAGTCCGGCCAATGCTGCTCATCTTTCAAAATCCATCAAGCAGTACAGGGCCGGGAACACAAAACAACATGAGCTGACCAATGATTGAGGTTCTTTCATGGACCGGAGAGGCTTGGTCAGATTATTTGTACTGGCAGACTCAGGATAAAAAAACATTAAAGCGCATCAACAAGCTCATTCAAGATACTCAGCGATCTCCATTTGAAGGTATCGGAAAGCCCGAGCCTTTAAAGGAGAATTTGGCAGGCTTTTGGTCCAGGCGCATTGATGATACTAATCGGTTGGTTTATGCGGTAGATGCCAAACAGCTTACGGTTATTTCTTGTCGCTACCATTATGAAAAATAATTGAACAAGGCCAAGCACATCGCCCGCAAAAAGCGCGGGTTGGGCCTCGCTGCGTTCGGTCTGTGTTGGCGGCGTTAAATGCCCGTCACCAGAAAGTCTATCGCAGCGACTATGTCATCTCGTACTGAAGCCAATGAGCTGTCTTTCCTTTTGAGAAAACTCGCAGATACACTAGTAAGCTGGTGAGTAAGAAGGGCATAGTTTTTATTCCTAATTTTTACAACCGGACAAAGATTGCCTGGGTAGCTCTTGTCAGATTTGCCGACAGGAGTTAGAGGGATAACTACTCTACTATTTAGTGTGTCAAGTAGGCTATTTTGAATATCAACAAAATATGGATATGTTCTGTTGGTGTCTTTATCTGTATTAGCGTAAAGGTCAAATTGAGCCATCAGAATGCCCTGTGTTTATCTGAGAATAGGCCGTTTTGTTCGGTCAGCTCATTGCAGGCATCAATGGCATCACGGTTGTTCTCAAGCCATCGCTTACGCTTCTCTTGGCGTACTTTCTCGGTTAGTGCCTGCTCAAGTGTAGCTGAAAGGTTAATGTTTAGGTTTCTAGCCTCGGCAAGTAACTCTTTGTTTATACTGAGGTTTGTGGCTTTTTTTTGGGTTGTACCGTCAATTGCAGTTTGCATCACAGTGGCTCCATGCATAGTCTATGCGCATCATTGATGCGCACTATGGTAGTTGGGCGCATTTAACAAGTCAATCAGCTACGCGCCTTCGGCTCCGGACAGCTAAAAGCGTGGCTTCGCCACAACGCTACCGGTTATTGATGCGTTGAGGTTGTAGAAAAACTCCGCCGCGAACGTCCGCTTTGTACCAACATCGGCCCTAGGATACGCGCTCTAAAATCTGTTTTACCATAATGTAGTCAGCGACAATGCTTACTACAGATTGGCTAATGCAGGCGGCGTTTGTATTAAACACCGCCTCGGAGGGGATGGTTATGGGTGTGATTGCATTACAGCTTCAGCAATGCTCTTAATCGGTTCTACCTGATTCATGCTGTAAAAATGAATACCCGGTGCGCCGCCTTCCATCAAAATATGGCAAAGCTCGGTCACAAACTCTGTACCGAAATCAATAATACTTTGCTGGTCGTCGCTGTAACCTTCTAGTTTCTTGGACAGCCAGCGAGGAATTTCTGCACCGCAGTTGCGGGAGAAGCGCGCCAGATTGTTGTAGTTAGTGATTGGCATAATGCCGGGATAAATCGGTTTGTCGATGCCAGCTTTGTCGCAGGCTTCTAAAAAGTAGAAGTAGGAGTCTGCGCTAAAGAAATACTGGGTGATAGCGCTATTGGCGCCGGCGTCCAGTTTATCTTTTAAGAAGCTAATATCTGCGTCGTAACTTTTTGCGTCGGGGTGAACCTCAGGATAGGCCGCGACTTCTAATTGGAAGTGGTCGCCGGTGTGCTTGCGGATAAACTCAACCAATTCACGAGCGTAAACCAAACGGGTTGCGCCCATGCCGGAGGGAATGTCGCCGCGCAGTGCAACAATGCGATCTATGCCCGCATCTTTGTAGCTATTTAATAATTCTAAAATATCAGACTCGTCATCGCCGCCAAAAGACAAATGTGGCGCGACGGATAAGCCAGCCTTTTTTGTTTCTAATACAATGCCGCGGGTATTGTCGCGGGTTGAGCCGCCTGCACCATAGGTGACAGAAAAAAACTCAGGATTAAGTGCCGCTAATTGACTGCGGGTGTCTTTCAACTTCTCGCGACCGGCCTCGGTTTTGGGCGGGAAGAATTCAAAGCTGTAACGGTTTGCCATGATGTATTCCGATAATGTTTTGGACGCGTTGCGCTTTTCGCATTCGTTAAGCTGCTCGGCTAAATGCTGGACGGGAGATGGGAGACGCTAAGACTTCGCGTTTTCCGTCTCCCGTAAAGCGTCTCCCGCTTAGTACTTATAGCTCTCTGGCTTAAACGGCCCTTCAACGCTAACGCCAATATAGTCAGCTTGAGTTTTGCTGAGCTTGGTTATTACGCCACCGAAACCAGCTACCATGTCGGCCGCTACTTCTTCGTCTAGCTTTTTAGGCAGTACTTTTACGGTGATAGCGTCTGTTTTTAGGCTGGCGTCGATGTCAGCAAAACGGCGCTCGTAGAGGTACATTTGTGCAAGTACTTGGTTGGCGAATGAGCCATCCATGATGCGGCTTGGGTGGCCTGTTGCGTTGCCTAGGTTTACCAAGCGACCTTCCGAAAGCAGGATTAGGTGGTCGTTGTTTGCCTTATTGCGGTGAACGAGGTGAACCTGTGGTTTTACTTCTTCCCACTCCCAATTTTTGCGCATAAAGGCTGTGTCAATTTCGTTGTCGAAGTGACCGATATTACATACTACACAGCCGCTCTTTAGGCTTTTAAGCATATTGGAATCGCAGACATTGACGTTGCCGGTGGTGGTTACCAGCAGGTCGGTGTTGCCCAAAACCAAACTGTTGATGCAGGCTTCGCTGCCATCGTTAACGCCGTCGATATAGGGTGATACGACTTCGTAGCCGTCCATGCAGGCTTGCATTGCACAGATTGGGTCGACTTCAGTAATTTTAACAATCATGCCTTCTTGGCGAAGTGATTGTGCAGAGCCCTTGCCCACGTCACCGTAGCCAATAACCAATGCCTTCTTGCCAGATAACAGGTGATCTGTGCCGCGTTTGATGGCATCGTTCAAGCTGTGGCGGCAGCCGTATTTATTGTCGTTTTTCGACTTGGTCACCGAGTCATTTACGTTGATGGCAGGTACTTTTAGCTCGCCCTTCTTCAACATTTCTTGTAGGCGGTGAACACCTGTTGTAGTTTCTTCGGTAATACCGTGAATGCGATCCATCATTTGTGGGTATTTCTGATGAAGCAGGCCGGTTAAGTCGCCGCCGTCGTCCAGCACCATATTGGCATCCCAAGGCTGGCCATCTTTAAGGATGGTTTGCTCTAAGCACCACTCGTATTCTTCTTCGGTTTCGCCTTTCCATGCAAAAACTGGAATGCCTGCAGCGGCAATAGCGGCAGCTGCGTGGTCTTGGGTAGAGAAAATATTACAAGATGACCAGCGCACTTCTGCGCCCAGCTCGATCAAGGTTTCGATTAACACGCCGGTTTGAATCGTCATGTGAATACAGCCCAAAATTTTAGCGCCCGCTAACGGCTTGTCCGCACCGTATTTATTGCGCAACGCCATCAGCGCAGGCATTTCGCCTTCGGCAATGCTGAGTTCTTTGCGGCCCCAAGCGGCTAGGCTGATGTCGGCTACTTTGTAATCGGTGAATGTAGTCATGTTGTATTCCTCATTTTAAAATCGTGGTCGGACGTCTGGTGTCGGATGTCTGACGAAAAAGACGCTAGTCCTCAGTTTTTAATTTGCGTTTTAAGCTACTTAGCATCGCAAAAATTTTGTCGATGCTATTTTGTAACTCACTAATTTCTTCTAGATACTGTAATTGCAGTGCAATGAGCAGCTGCGTTTCTACTTCCAATAAAGAGCCATTCGCGATATTTAAAAAACGTATAAAATCTTTGTCGCTGTGGCGGCCAGAACCTTCCGCAATATTCGACGGAATGCTTATCGCTGCTCTTCGTAACTGTTGGCAAAGCCCAAACCGCTCAATTGTTGGTAATCGCTCTGTGGCGTGATATACCCCGACAACTAAATTCATAGCCTCTTGCCAAACCAATAATTTTTGATACTTCCGCCGATCCATGGCAGTACTCCATGTTTTACGTCAGACATCCGACCTCAGACACCCGACTTAGCTTTAAAGCGCTGCTTTCAAAGCTTCAGCCCGATCCGTCTTTTCCCAGCTAAATGCCGTGCTGGTTTCAGATTTGGTTTCGCCATTTTCCTTCCATGTATAAGTGTGTTCATACGGGTCGCGGCCGAAGTGGCCGTAGGCTGCGGTGGGTTGGTACATGGGGTGAGCCAGATCGAGCATTTTGGTGATGCCGTAGGGGCGCAGGTCGAATACTTCACGTACCGCTGCGATTAATTTTGCGTCGCTAACCTTGCCGGTGCCGAAGGTGTTGATTGAGATCGATGTGGGTTCCGCAACACCGATTGCGTAAGACACTTGGATTTCGCAGCGATCAGCCAGACCTGCAGCGACGATATTTTTTGCCACATAACGGCCAGCATACGCCGCGCTGCGGTCAACCTTCGATGGGTCTTTGCCGGAGAACGCGCCGCCGCCGTGACGGGCCATGCCGCCGTAGGTGTCGACGATAATTTTACGGCCAGTTAAACCGCAGTCGCCTACTGGGCCGCCGATCACAAATTTGCCGGTGGGGTTGATGTGAAATTTGGTGTCTGCGTGGAGCAGTTCAGCCGGCAATACGTTTTTAATAATTTCTTCACGCACGGCTTCTTGTAAATCAGCCTGCGAAATTTCTGGGTTGTGCTGGGTAGATAGTACGACGGCGTCTACCGCAACAGGTACGCCATTTTCGTAGCGCAGGGTCACTTGGCTTTTTGCGTCTGGACGCAACCACGGCAACACGCCGTTTTTGCGCAGGTAGGCTTGGCGCTCAACAAGGCGGTGAGAGTAAAACAGCGGTGCTGGCATTAACGATGGGGTTTCGTTGGTGGCGTAACCAAACATTAAACCTTGGTCGCCGGCCCCTTGGTCTTCTGGTCTGGCGCGGTCTACCCCTTGGTTGATGTCGACAGATTGCTTGCCGATAGCGTTAAGTACTGCGCAGCTTGCACCGTCAAAGCCGACGTCGGAGCTGTTGTAGCCAATGCCGGTGATAACGTCGCGAATAATATCTTCTAGGTCTACATAGCAAGAGGTGGTGACTTCGCCAGCCACAACCGCCATGCCGGTTTTAACCAGCGTTTCTACCGCTACGCGGGCGTATTTGTCGCGGGCGATAATCGCGTCGAGCACGGCGTCAGAAATCTGATCGGCCATTTTGTCTGGATGTCCTTCCGACACCGACTCTGATGTAAATATGCTGTAGTCAGACATGTTGCGAGGTCCTCTGTTTTAGTTGCCGACGTTGTCTTAAACGCTGCGGTTTTTGGTGTGTGCTTGAATGTGATCCGGTTTTACAAATTGCCGAACCTGTACGCGAAATCCATTTAGTTGGGCTAAATACGCAGCGGGGCCGTCCTGCAGGCCGCTTGCCTGCGCCCACTCCGTTAAGTCGTCGGGCTCAAAGCCCAGCCACAAATCGCCGCAGGCATCCCGCGCCCAGCTTTGGTCGTGACGACATAAATCAGTGACGCAAAATATGCCGCCAGGTTTTAACAAGCGGGCCGCGTCTTTAAATATTTCTGCTGGCGATGGCACATGGTGCAAAACCATATTGCAGACGACGCAGTCTGCCGCGTTTTCTTGCAGGCCGGTGTCGCGGCTGTCACCAAGAATGAACGATACGTTGTTCAGTGCTTGTTGGTTTATAAATTCATTGGCGCGCTTAAGCATGGCGTCGGCATTGTCTACGCCAACAACGCTCTCATAATGTGGTGACAGTTCTGCTAAAAAGGCGCCTTCGCCGGGGCCGATTTCAATCGCCAGCTTACCGCCAAGAGGTTGGCTGCTGCGCAGTAATTCCAAGCAGCTTTGCCCGTAAACACTGTAGGCGACCATTTGTTCCTGTTGTTCACCGAACTCACCGGCGTGCTCTGCAAAAAATGCCCGCGAGCGTTCCGCGCGCTCAACGTACACCTGTTCGAGCCGCTCCTGCTGCTCAGCCGCCAAGCTAATTAAATCGGCACTGCTCAGCATGGCATCGTGCAGCATGCTTAGCTCTGGGCAGCTGGGTGTGTAGGTGCGGCGATAAAATAAGCTATTTCCCTCGCGGCGCTTGGTAATAAGTCCCGCGACAGTCAGGGTTTTTAAATGGTGGCTCATGCCTGATTGGCGGCAGTCCAGAATATGACACAGCTCTTGAACCGAGTAAGCGTCGCGGCTTAAAACCCGCAAAACCTGCAAGCGCAGCGCATCACCGCCTGCTTTGCAAAGTTGCAGAAGCTCGGTATCTAGGGTGGTGCTGTTGCTTGGGGCTTGGGTGGCAGCGTTCATGCTGCGCAGTGTAGCAGGGCTTTTAATCTATATCAAAAAATATTGATATAGATTTGTGGGCGTCAGTCGTCTGACGACCGACTCTCATTTATAAATACTTCAGCCAGTCATTGGTAAACTGGTCGATTTGACCGTAAACATGCTCAAAGGCTTCCATGCTTTTGCGATAAGGGTCTGGAACCGCTTGATTTTGCGACCATTTGCCGAGCAAAAAGGTTTTGCCACTGACTTGTTGGGCAAGGTCGGTGACGCCTTTTATATGGCGCTGTTCCATCACCAAAATTAAATCTGCTTTGAGCAGCATGTCGGTGGTGAGTTGGCGAGCGCGGTGTGCGCTGGCGTCGATGCCGTTGGCGCTAAG
Organism: Zhongshania marina; assembly: GCF_002915595.1. GTDB lineage: Bacteria > Pseudomonadota > Gammaproteobacteria > Pseudomonadales > Spongiibacteraceae > Spongiibacter > Spongiibacter marinus_B. The sequence continues at coordinate 116,142 of NZ_PQGG01000003.1, read as the reverse complement.
TAATTGTCCCGCGCTGGGGTCTATGGGCTTGTCGACAAGGGCGCCGAGGCCGGCGGAGCGGATGGTGATATTCGGTTTGTGTGCCAGCTTGTGCTTGAGCATGTATTCGGCAGAGGGGCTGCGGCAAATATTGCCGATGCATACCATCAAAATATTGTTGAACATGGGGTTTGGAGCCTGATTTGTTCGCTGAGTGGCTAATTTTCGCCCCAGCGGCCTAGGTGCGCAAGTAAATTGGCCATTTTTACGGTTCTGCTATTTGCTGTCTTGCCGCCGGTAGGGGAAAATAGCGCCTCTTTGCAGCCCGCTAAAATTTCAGGAGCCACCAATGCCCTCTCGCAGTGATCTCGCTAACGCCATTCGCGCACTCAGTATGGATGCCGTTCAGAAAGCCAACTCTGGTCACCCCGGTGCCCCAATGGGGATGGCGGATATTGCCGAAGTATTGTGGCGTGACTATTTGCAGCACAATCCAAACAATCCGTCTTGGGTTAACCGCGACCGCTTTGTGCTGTCTAACGGCCACGGTTCTATGCTGATTTATTCTTTGTTGCACCTCACGGGCTACGATTTAGCGATTGAAGATTTACAGCAGTTCCGGCAGTTGCACAGCCGCACGCCTGGTCACCCTGAATACGGTTACACGCCAGGTGTAGAAACGACCACTGGCCCGCTAGGCCAAGGTATTGCCAATGCCGTGGGCATGGCAGTGGCGGAAAAAGTATTGGCCGCGCAATTTAACCGCGACGGTTTCGATATTGTTGACCACTACACTTACACCTTCCTCGGCGACGGCTGCATGATGGAGGGGATTTCCCACGAAGTGTGCTCACTGGCTGGCACCTTGGGCTTGGGTAAACTGGTCGCATTCTATGACGACAACGGTATTTCGATTGACGGTGAAGTAGAAGGTTGGTTCACCGACGATACTCCTGCGCGCTTTGAATCTTATGGCTGGCACGTTATTCCTGCGGTTGATGGGCACAACAGTGCAGAAATAGCCCGCGCCATTGAGGCCGCCCGCGCCGAAAAAGACAAGCCAACCCTTATCTGCTGCAAAACCATTATCGGTAAGGGTTCACCAAACAAGCAGGGCAAGGAAGAAAGCCACGGCGCCGCACTGGGCGAAGCAGAGATTGCTCTGACCCGCAAAGCACTGGGCTGGCCGCACGCGCCCTTTGAAATTCCTGAAGAAATTTATGCCGACTGGAATGCGCAGGACAAAGGTAAAGCACTTGAAGCGGCTTGGGATGAAACCTTTGAAGTCTACGCCACTAAATACCCCGAGCTGGCAGCTGAATTTGGCCGCCGCGCTGCCGGTGATTTGCCAGCCGACTTTGCTGCCAAAGCCAATGCTTATATAGCGCAGTGCCAAGCGGAGTCGAAAGACCTTGCTACCCGCAAAGCCTCGCAGCTTTGCTTAGACGCTTACGGTGCAATGCTGCCTGAGTTATTGGGTGGCTCTGCAGATTTGGCCGGTTCAAACCTAACGATTTGGAGCGGTGCAAAAGCAATCGACGCCAAAGACGCCAGTGGCAACTACCTGCATTACGGTGTTCGCGAGTTTGGTATGTCAGCGATGATGAACGGTATCGCCCTGCACGGCGGCTTTATAAACTACGGTTCAACCTTCCTTGTATTTATGGAATACGCTCGCAATGCCGTGCGTATGGCTGCGATTATGGGGCAGCGGGTGATTCATATATACACCCACGACTCTATCGGTTTGGGCGAAGACGGCCCGACCCATCAGCCAATTGAACAAATTGCCAGCTTGCGCGGCACTCCAAATATGTCTTTGTGGCGTCCTTGTGATATGACCGAATCGGCGGTTGCATGGAAAGCAGCGCTTGAGCGCGCTGACGGCCCAACGGCGTTGATCTTTACCCGCCAAGCTCTGCCGCATCAGCAGCGCGATGCTGAACAATTGGCGAACGTTGCTCGCGGTGCCTATGTATTGAGCGATTGTGACGGCGAGCCAGAGGCCATCATTATTGCAACCGGCTCAGAAGTGAAGCTGGCGATGGCGGCGCAAGAGGTATTGAGTGCCAAAGGCAAGAAAGTGCGGGTAGTGTCTATGCCCAGCACCGATGTGTTCGATAGCCAAGATGGCGACTACCGTGAATCGGTATTGCCTAGCAGCGTACCGACCCGCGTTGCGGTAGAAGCGGCACACCGCGACTACTGGTACAAATACGTTGGTTTGGATGGCCGCATTGTCGGCATGGACAGCTTTGGTGAGTCTGCACCGGCAGACGCCCTGTTTGAATACTTTGGTATCACCACCGACGCCGTAGTTGAAGCCGTTGAAGATTGCTTGGACTAGGAGCCGTTCGCGCTGATTACTTTGCCACTGTTGCAGTTAACAATGCGCCGATCTTGGCGCGGGGAGAGATATTTGATCAATCCAAACGAGCGAGTAGCAGTGATCAGCGGGACGGTGTTAGCCAAAAGTCATTGGCGAGGAGCCATTTTCGCCGCCAACTACGGAACGCAAATTAGCGTGAGCAGAGCTTAATGTTAAGACTGGCCATAAACGGATACGGCCGCATAGGGCGCTGCGTATTACGCGCCCTTTACGAATCGCCTTTGCGGACAAAAATGCAAATCGTCGCAATCAATGAGCCGGCGGATTTGGCGACGATTGCACACCTAACGCGATACGACAGCACTCACGGGCGTTTCCCTGGTTCTGTGGAACATCGTCACGGCAGTTTAGTGATTAATGACGACGTGATTGCAGTTAGCCATCACGATGATATGGCGAATGTTGACTGGACTCGCCATAACGTCGATGTGGTGTTGGAATGTTCGGGTGTGATCAGCCGCTACGCGGACTTAGAGGCTCATATTGAACGCGGTGCTCGCCATGTTTTGCTATCGCAACCCGGCGAGCCGGGTATCCCGACAATTGTATACGGGCTAAACCACCAAGAACTTGATCCCGAGCAGCGCATTGTTTCTAACGCGTCCTGTACAACAAATGGCATTGTGCCGGTGATTGATGTTTTAAATAAGGCTTTTGGCGTGCGCTCCGGTTGTATTACGACTATTCATTCGGCGATGAATGATCAGCCGGTATTGGATGCATATCACCACACTGATTTGCGTAAAACCCGTGCGGCTGGCCTTTCAATGATTCCAGTCGATACCGGATTAGCGGCGGGTATTGGCCGTATTATTCCAGAGCTGGATGGACGTTTTGCAGCGAGGGCGGTGCGTATTCCCACCCACAATGTGTCGGCAATGGAATTAACTGTCAGTCTGGATGCCGACGTCAGTGCTGAAGATGTAAACGCAGCCTTAAAGATGGCCGCAAATGGGCGTCTATCTGGCATTTTGGGATATAGCGACGAACCCTTGGCGTCCTGTGATTTTAACCACGATCCGCGCTCGGCAATTGTCGACGCAGGGCAGACCCGAATAGCTGGTGAACTAGTTAGCTTATTTACTTGGTTCGACAATGAGTGGGGCTACGCGAATCGCATGTTGGATGTGACAGCATTCTGGCTGTCCTAAGATGTTTTTGCGGTCTGTGAATGGCTGGCGTCAACGCTAATGTTTAGCGCATAAAATTTTTATTTTTAAGCCTTCATGGCTTATCTGAAACAGACTCTCGAAAAGGCAGGGGATAAAAACATGGCCGTAATTAAAATGCAGGATTTGGATCTGGCGGGTAAACGCGTACTGATTCGTGAAGATCTGAATGTACCCATTGCCGATGGCAAAGTAAGTTCAGATGCGCGCCTGCGTGCGGCACTGCCAACCTTGAAGTTAGCGATTGATGCCGGCGCGAAAGTCATTGTGATGTCCCATCTTGGTCGTCCGACCGAGGGTGAGTTTGATGAGCAGTACTCTCTTAAACCCGTTGCCGATTATTTAAGCGAGGCACTGGGGGCGCCAGTAGCACTTTTAAATGATTGGCAAAATGGTGTGTCTCTCGAAAACGGCCAGCTCGCGCTACTAGAGAACGTGCGTTTTAATGCCGGCGAGAAAAAAGACGACGAGACCTTATCAAAAGCCTATGCAGCACTTTGCGATGTATTTGTAATGGACGCATTTGGCACGGCGCATCGCGCCCAAGCATCGACCCACGGCGTAGCTAAATACGCGCCAATTGCTTGTGCTGGCCCCTTGCTAGCCAGTGAATTAGAGAACCTAGAACGCGCCTTGGCAAACCCAGCACGGCCCTTTGTTGCTATTGTTGGCGGCTCAAAAGTATCGACGAAATTGACCGTGCTCGAAACCTTGTCAGATAAAGTTGACCAACTCGTAGTAGGTGGCGGCATCGCCAATACCTTCCTTGCGGCGGCCGGCTACAATGTGGGCAAATCCTTGTACGAAAAGGACCTGATTCCGCAGGCTAAAGCCTTGATGGAGAAGTGTCACATTCCGATTCCGACGGATGTGATTACTGGTAAGCAATTCGATGTGAATGAGCCCGCAACATTACGCCCAGTTGAAAACATGGGTAATGACGATATGATTTTCGATATCGGTCCCGTGTCCTCCGCATGTCTTGCCGAAATACTAAGGCAGGCCGGCACCATTATATGGAACGGCCCTGTTGGTGTGTTTGAGTTTGATCAATTTGCCGACGGCACCAAAGATATCGCCTGTGCTATTGCTGAATCCTGCGCTTTTTCCATCGCGGGCGGTGGTGATACCCTAGCCGCCGTAGATAAATTCGGCATCGCCGATCAAGTGTCGTACATCTCGACCGGCGGCGGTGCATTTTTAGAATATGTAGAAGGTAAAGTCTTGCCGGCGGTAGCAATCTTAGAAGAGCGGGCAAAAGGTTAAGGGAGGCGCTGGACGGTAGATGGAAGACGCTTTGTTCTTAGCCTCTCCCGTCTTCCGTCCAGCATCTAGCAAACAAATTAAAACTTAAAAGGAACTCACGATGGCACTTATTAGTCTGCGTCAAATGTTGGACCATGCCGCCGAATACGGTTATGGCGTGCCGGCATTCAATGTGAATAATTTAGAACAAACCCGCGCCATTATGGAAGCGGCCCGCGAAACCGATAGCCCCGTTATCATGCAGGCTTCTGCGGGTGCGCGGAAGTACGCTGGCGCGCCATTTCTACGCCACATGATTTTGGCGGCAATTGAAGAATTTCCTGAAATACCAGTGGTTATGCATCAAGACCACGGCACCAGCCCCGCAATTTGCCAGCGCTCTATGCAGCTGGGATTTAGCTCGGTGATGATGGACGGCTCATTATTAGAAGACGGCAAAACACCCGCTGATTACGATTACAACGTTGATGTGACCCGTAAAGTGGTTGATATGGCCCATGCCTGTGGCGTTTCGGTTGAGGGTGAATTGGGTTGCCTAGGCTCGCTGGAAACAGGCCAAGCCGGTGAGGAAGATGGCGTTGGCGCAGAGGGCACATTGTCTCACGATCAAATGCTGACAGATCCTGAAGAAGCGGCCGACTTTGTTGCTAAAACTGGTGTTGATGCTTTGGCAATTGCCTGCGGAACTAGCCACGGCGCTTACAAATTTACCCGTCCACCAACAGGGGATATTTTGGCAATCGACCGTATCAAAGCGATTCATGCCCGAATTCCAGACACGCATTTAGTCATGCACGGCAGTTCTAGTGTGCCGCAGGATTGGTTGGCCATTATTAATGAATACGGCGGCAAAATTCCTGAAACCTACGGTGTGCCGGTTGAGCAAATTGCTGAAGGTATTAAATACGGTGTGCGTAAAGTAAATATCGACACGGATTTGCGTTTGGCATCGACCGGTGCGATTCGTCGCTTTTTGGCTAATAACCCCAGCGAATTCGACCCGCGTAAATACCTGAAAGAAACCATTACGGAAATGAAGGCAATCTGTGTTGCACGCTATGAAGCCTTCGGTACCGCAGGCAATGCGTCTAAAATCAAACCAATGAGTTTAGAGGCGATGTATATGGAATATGAATCAGGTCGTTTGAATCCAAAAGTTAAGTAAATTTTTGACTGGCTGCCCAAGTTCTTGGGCAGCCGATTTCTGCTCTTTCTATTTTTAATCCCCTTTTATTTAATTGCGTAAATTGATTATTTTCGCACTATATCTGTCATAAATAATTATTAGCTTAATGGCCCTTGAATTATGTGAATTTTGTTCTCATATAGTTGCCGTAGCGCGTAGTGAAATTAATCACAAAAAGTGCTTTTTGATCCTTGCGGATACTATTATTAATTTTTTTTAAAAGGTAAGTTATGGATATCTCTATGCTGCAGAAGCAATTGCAGGAAGAACATAAGGCGTTGGATAAAAAATTTAAGTTCATCACTGATTTGCAGGCATTGATGACAAAATACGATCAAAGTACAGAGGATTTATTAGCAATACTGTCCTCGGCTTCAGCTACGCCAGTCAGCAAGCGTGGTAGAAAGCCTGGAATTAAAAAATCAACGGCTAAAGTTAGTGCTAGTTCAGCGTTAAAAAAGCCACGTAAGAAAGCGGCACCGCGCCCGCTGCGAACGTTTAAGCACCCTAAGTCTGGTGAGGTAACGGAAACTCGTGCACCTCAGGTAGACAAGGTGATAAAAGCCTGGGCTAAAGAGCTAAAAGTAGATTGGCGAAGCTTAGAAGTATAAGTATTAAAGGGGGCGAAGCCCCCTTGGTTTCTTTTTCGGTGCGACAGATGCAGTATTCGGTAAGATCAGGTTTGGCGTTTAACAGTCGCAAATAGTAAGTAACTCATTATGCTAATCCACGCGGCAAAAATACCCAGTGGTACCCAAAAAGGAAACAAGCCATTCCATGCAAATACACCTGATTTAAAGAAAAATGGCAGCATGGCAGGAATGAGCAATACTGCTACCCACAGAGTGAAATAGCCGGCCCAGCGCGGAAATATTGGTGTGGCATTTTTGTCTGTAAGTATGGCGGCGCCTAAGCTAAGTGCTTGCAGTAGAAACGGGGGCGCGGGGGTGATTAATAGCAGCCAGCCAATGTCATTTAACAATAAAATAAGCTCGGCATCTCGTTCGGGTCTGAAAGCAGCAAATTCAAAGAAAAAAGCAGGTAGTAGAAAAAACAAGCTGCCGATGGTGCCGCCCATTAATTGCCCTGGGCTGAAAAAGCCGTTCTCGCCTTCTATTGTTTTTATTGCTGCAGACAAGCTAATACTCCAAGCGATATAAAATGCCGAGGCGAGCATCATGAACAACATTCCGATGCGGATACCTGTCACATTATTTTGATATATTGCAGCTACCTCGGCTGCCGATGCACTTGGTTGGTGAGCGGGGATGTAGTGCGCAAAAACCAACATACCTACGCCAAGTAAAAACATAAAAATGAAGCCTGACCATGCGCCGGCTAGGTGAGATCGTGAAAGCATTGTGCTGTCCCTATATTATTTGGTGGGGTCTATAGTAGGTTTTCACATGTTGAGAATCTAGAAATGGTTTTATGGGGGTGTGCTGGTGGGCATGATCCGAGGGTGAGACCTCGTTCATCGCAAGGTGTATGATTGGTTTGATATGCTCCATAAAATAACGTCTAAAAAGCACACATAATAATCTGGAAGGGGTAAGCGCCATGAATAGCAGTGTTGAAATAGCGGAAAATATTGAACAAGCATCTGTCTTGCAAGGGGCATTTAAAGCCCAGCGGTCGGCATATTTGGCTCAGCCAATGCCAGATTATAATCAGCGTAAGCAAGATTTATTGACCTTGAAGCGTATGATCAATGAAAACCGCGATGCCATTATTGCTGCAATATCAGAGGATTACGGCAATCGCTCGCGCCATGAAAGTTTGTTTGCTGAAATTATTACGGTCACTGACGGCATCAACGGCATTATTAAAAAGATGAAGGGCTGGATGAAGGTTCAGCGTCGTCATGTTGACCAGATGATGTTTCCTGGTGGTAAAAATAGAGTGATTCCTCAGCCGCTAGGTGTGGTTGGTTTGATTATTCCGTGGAATTTCCCGATTAACCTAAGCATGACCCAAATTACTGCAGCCTTTGCGGCGGGTAATCGTGTCATGGTGAAAATGTCTGAAAACTCCATCGCCCTTACTCGCTTGCTAATCTCGATAGTGCCGAATTACTTCCCGCCAGAAAAATTGGTGTTTTTTGAAGAAACCGGGCAGGTGGGAATAGAGTTTTCAACCATCCCCTTTGATTTATTGGTGTTTACCGGTTCTGGTCAAACAGGCCGTGCGGTGATGGCGGCGGCAGCAAAAAATCTTACGCCGGTGGTGCTAGAGCTAGGTGGTAAGGCGCCGGCCATTGTTGATCCGGATTACCCGTTAGAAAAAGCGGTAGATCGCATTCTATTTATTAAGCAGTTTAATGCTGGGCAAATCTGCACCAACGTCGATTATGTGTTTGTTCACCATAGCAAAATTGAAGAGTTTGTCAGTGCATCGCAGGCATGGGTGAAAAAGCACTGCCCTGACATAAATAGCCCTGATTACACGTCGATTATTGATGGTCGCTCTATGCTGCGCCTAGAGGGTACGCTGGAGGATGCGCGTAGCAAAGGCGCACGGGTAATTAATTTACATGGCGAGCAAGGAAGTGACTCGGCAACACGTAAGATGCCACTGCATTTGATTTTAGATACCACCGCCGACATGAATATTCGCAGCCGCGAAACCTTTGGGCCGCTGTTGCTGGTGATGGGCTACGATAAGCCAAGTGAAGTGATTGACTACGTCAATGCCAACGACCGGCCACTGGCAATTTATCCCTTTACCAATAAGCGCGCATTACAAGATGAATATATTGAGCGGATCATGTCCGGCGGTGTGACGGTTAACGACGCGTTGTTCCATGTGGCGCAGCACGATATTCCTTTTGGCGGCGTTGGCCCAAGTGGAATGGGGCATTACCATGGTTATGAAGGGTTTGTGACATTCTCTAAATTGCGGCCGATTTATTACCAGCCGGCGTTTTCGCCAATGAAATTTTTGCGGCCACCCTATGGTAAGTTTGCCACGCAGTTTTATGATTTTTTAGTGAAGTTTAAGAGTTGAGGCGGTAAAGTTTAGTCTTGTTCGTTTTTCTTTGATCAACGTGCTGTTCAATACACTCATTGAGTAGCACGTTGAATGTGATAGTGTAGGCGCGCGGTGTGCTCGCTTAAACTTAGATTTTCATTTTAGTATCGCTGCGGACGTTCAAGCTCAGCACTTTATTTATTACTGTTAATTGCTACCCCTTCCTGTTTTTGAAACGCAATGCTCACCGGAACAAACGGAGATTCGTCATGGCTATAAATTTTACTCTTAACGGTAAGCCGGCTGAAGTTGATGTCGCGCCCGACACCCCATTGTTATGGGTCTTGCGTGACGAGCTGAAAATGACCGGCACCAAGTTTGGTTGCGGCATTGCCCAATGCGGTGCCTGCACTGTGCATTTCAATGGGAACGCGATGCGCTCTTGCTCGCTTCCGGTACAGGCGGTAGCAGGTCAGAGCGTGACGACGATAGAAGGTGAGCACAGTCCAGAGGCAAAGGCCTTGCAAACCGCTTGGGAGGAACTCGCTGTCTACCAATGTGGTTATTGTCAGTCGGGGCAATTAATGTCCGCCGTTAAATTGTTACGGGATAAGCCAAAACCTAGCGACGAGGATATTGATCAGTTTATGTCTGGCAATATCTGTCGGTGTTCAACGTATCAACGCATTCGCGCGGGAATTAAGCAGGCCGCGTCGAGCTTGGCCACGGAGGTAGTGGCATGATGAGTACTCAAGCGGGATTAAGCCGCAGATTGTTTCTTATTCGCAGCGCACAGGCCGGCGCGGGTTTGACGCTAGGCATGAGTATAAGCGGTCAATTATTGGCGGCGGGCGAAACAGGCGATTTTGAGCCAAATGCCTTTGTGGCTATTCAAGCGGACAACACCATTGTTATTACCATTAAACATTTGGAAATGGGCCAGGGGACGTTTACCGGATTGGCGACGCTTATTGCGGAGGAGCTCGACGCAGATTGGTCGCAAATAAAGACGGTGGGCGCGCCGGCAAATACTAAAAAATATGCAAATTTGGCGATGGGGCTTCAGCTTACCGGTGGCAGCACCGCTATCGCTAATTCATATACCCAAATGCGTGAGGCGGGCGCTACCGCTAAAGCGATGTTGCTCGCTGCCGCCGCTGAGCGCTGGAAACAGCCGCTTTCAAGTCTGGCGGTTAAATCTGGCAAGGTAATTCATACCGCGTCTGGCCGTCAGGCTAGCTTTGGTGAATTGGCGGCTGCTGCGGCTACGCAAGCAATGCCCAAGAAAATTACGCTCAAAGACCCCAGTGAGTTTGTGCTTATTGGCAAGGCCAAGCTGAGCCGGAAAGACAGCGGTAAAACCGATGGCACGGCCATTTTTACCCAAGATGTGCAATTGCCAAATATGTTGACCGCCGTGGTGGCGCATCCACCACTATTTGGTGCCACCTTAAAGTCTGTCGATGCCAGCCAAGCAAAAGCGCTGCCGGGCGTGAAGGCTGTGGTACAAATTCCCAGCGGCGTGGCGGTATTGGCAGAGAGTTTTTGGCAGGCGAAAAAAGGCCGCGATGCGCTTAAATTGCAATGGACTGGCGGCAGTGAGCGAAGCTCTGCAGATATTATTGCCGACTACAAAAAGCTGGCTGAAAAACCCGGTTTGAGCGCGGCTAAAAAAGGCAGTGTGGCGCCAGCCTTGGCCAGCGCTAAGCATGTTTTAGAGGCGGAGTTTGAGTTCCCCTTTTTAGCTCACGCGGCGATGGAGCCCATGAACTGCGCCTTGCAGAAGACAAAGAGCGGCGTAGAAATGTGGTATGGCTGCCAAGGGCAAAGTTGGGATCAGCAAAATGTGGCCAAGGTCTTTGGCATTGCGCCTGAACAGATCACTATCAATACCCTGTATGCCGGCGGCAGCTTTGGTCGCCGTGCGACGACCTTGTCTGATTATCCTGTCGAATTGGCGGAAATTGTGAAAGCTTGGGGTGGCCCAGCGCCGGTCAAACTCGTGTGGACCCGAGAAGACGACACCCTCAGTGGGTATTATCGGCCGATGTATGTCCACAAAGTGACGGCGGCGTTGAGTGCGTCGGGCGAACTCAGTGCGTGGCAGCAGCGTATTGTTGGTCAGTCTATTATGGGGGCGGGAAAATCCGTGGATCACACCTCGGTTGAGGGTGCATCAAACCTTCCGTACGCAATTCCTAATCTCAGCGTTGAGGCCCACAACACTCAAGAAGCGGTACCGATTTCGTGGTGGCGCAGCGTGGGTTCTACTCACACCGCGTATGCGGTAGAAACCTTTATCGACGAGCTGGCTCACAAAGCTGAGCGCGACCCCGTCGAGTTTCGCTTGGCGCTGCTAAAAGATGAACCTCGCTACCAGGGTGTTTTAAAGCTCGCGGCAAATAAAGCGCAGTGGTCTAAACCCTTGCCTGAAGGGCATTTTCGCGGTGTAGCACTGCATAAATCTTTTGGCACCTATGTCGCTCAGGTGGCGGAGATTGCAGCGCAGAAAGACGGCAGATTCAAAGTTGTTAAAGTGACCTGTGCCGTTGACTGCGGTGTGGCGGTAAATCCCGATGTGATCGCTGCGCAAATGGAAGGAGGGATTGGTTTTGGGCTGTCGCCACTGATGTTCAGTGAAATCACTCTAAAAGATGGCAAGCCTGAACAGCGTAATTTTGATGCCTATAAAGTATTGCGTATGCGCCACATGCCCGAGGTTTCGGTGCACATTGTGCCGTCTGCAGAAGCGCCGACGGGGGTGGGTGAGCCCGGCACGCCGGTCATCGCTCCGGCAGTGGCCAATGCCTTGTTCGCCGCAACGGGCAAGCGCTTGCGTAAATTACCTGCGGGGGGCGAATACTTCACCGCATAAAAATCTGTTTTCATCTACTCTTCGTACATATTGATTGAAAGGTCAATTTTGTGTGCGATGACTGTGCTTCCCTGCGGAGCGCAGTCATCGTGCTTGCAGAATAATAAAGACTAATAGTCCGAAGGAGGGTGTATGAAACGACTAATTACGGTGTTGCTAGGTGCGTGCTTGTCGATGGCGGCACAGGCAGATAGCGCAGATGTATTAACAGTGAAGGAAATGGTTGAGCTTACTCAGTACCATCGAGTGGGGGCTGATCGTGATCCGGTGCTACGCGGTATGAGCATCACAAAGCGTATTCCAAAAGGCTGGGTAGACGACGTCAGCGAACGCTATATTCGCACTATTGTTGATGATGAAGGTATAACGCGCCACCAGGTATTGTTGGAAGTGAGGTATGTTGGGGGCTGGCGCTACTACCGCGCAGCGAGCCTGGCAGATGGCCAAGAACTGGCATTTAACGCTGAAGAGCGTCGGTTTTCTCGCTGCTCAAGTGCCTTCCTCAAATGTGATCAGCGCGAAGTCGTCACCGCAGAGCTTAGCCACGAACAGCTTAAAGACGCGATGACAAACGGCTTGGCAGTGTATTTTGACGCTAAAAAGCCGGGTCGAGATACCGTGGCGCAGTTTCCGCCAGCCTACGTCTTAGCCTACCTAATTAAGCTAGACGGTGAAGATGCCGTGTTGCCTGCTGGTGGCGAGACAGAAAAATCTAAAATCGTCGCCATAAATGCCAGCAGGTGATTTTAGGGTTTTCTAGGGCGTTAGCCAGCGTAATATTCCGGCAGATATTTCTGCCCGCTGGTGCCCTTCTGGGTTCAATGACAGCCAATCCATATGGGTGATTTTGGCGCTGATAATAGCCAAATGATGGGTATGACCTAATTCCATTGGCGCCTCAGCGGGTAAGGCATCGCCCGGAGACAGAGGTGATAGATAGTCTTGTCGTGCGGGACTTTGTTCGACTTGCCGCCAAGCAGCATCTACGGCGGCACCAGTAGTTTCAATCGTGATCTGCGCAGTTACGCGCAACTGCCAATTTAGCGCATTACTCCAAAATACTATTTGAGCCTGGGGCGAAGTACTTAACTGCGTCACTTTCGGGCTGCGGGAGTCGGTAAAAAATTGCAGTACTTGAGAGTCGCTATCCACATTTCTTAGCACTACCGTGCGAGCGTGAGGCAATCCCCTGCTATCAATACTCGCGAGCACCGGCGTGCGCCAGGGATGCTGACGATCATCTTTGGCGAGGGCGAGCTGATTCCAGATGGTGTGTGGCAGGTGTATTAAATCCATATGAGAAGCTCGTTTAAAAATATGCTGGTCGTCATTTTTAGATATTGCCTGAATTAAAAGGTGGTGTCTGGCAGAGTTTGCTTATCAAAATAAGAACTAGAAGTACTTTGATTTTATGGTCGAGAAATACAGATATTGAGAGGCCTTTTGAAGCTCGTGTGTGTTTAGCTTATGTATTAAACGTCAATTAGGTTGTCTTTTAGGGGTGAAGGCTGAGGCCTTGCCGCAGTGTTTATTGAATATGCTTAACTACCCATAATCTTCATATATAACAATATTTTGCATCGCCAAGAGTATGGTATGCCTTTTGTGCCAACTTAAAGTAGAGCCTTTACACGGCTCCCAAATATCCGATTAGTCGGAATAGGTATTCGGCTTTTGCTTCGCGTTCTTCGAAGGGGCACATGAGTAGGTTTTTGGCCATGCCGTTAACGAGGTCGAAGGCGAGGCTGGTGATGTCTTCTGCGCTGAGTTCTTTGATGACGTGTCCTTTGTCTTGCATTCCCGCAATCATGACTGTCATTAAGTCTCTGAATTGTTGATTTTTTTCTCGCTCTGCTAGAAGGCTGGCGTCGTGGGTGAGGGCAAAAGTGTGTAGGTTGAGGCGCACTCGCCATTCAAGGTCTGATTCTACGTCTAGGGGTAGGCCAGCTTTAATGACGGGGAAAAACGATTGGATGTTGGGGCTTTCGTCGGCAACGGCTTCTTGCATGCGTAGGTCTATGCGTTGGTCTGCCCAGCGGAATGCGGCGATGACGATTTCTTCTTTGCTGCTGAAGTAGTGAGACAGTACGCCTATGGAACAGCCAAGCTCCTTGGCTAGTGCGCGGGTAGTGAGTGCTTCCAAACCTTTGTTCGCGATCAAGCGGGCGGCTGCGGCTGCCACTTCTTCACGGCGGCTGTCGTGATCTACTTTCCTCAATTTTCTTACCTTGTGCTTATGGTGTTTGACGCGTCTTCGCCATTGTAGGCGAATAATATACCGAAGATGACCAATATTTCATATCGGACGCTTGATATGTATGTTGTGCAAGCCTATGATTGGCTCAAATAACAATGTCATCGCACCCCGTTTGGAGGGCCGATTATGAGTACCGCAGCAAACCCTGATTATAAGTTAGCCAAGAACAATGAAAACCTAGATCACATTCCGGGTTCATTTGGCCTGCCGATTATTGGCCAGACCTTTCAGTTGGTGAATGACCTTTATGGCACCATTGATAATCAATATAAAAAATATGGAAACGTGAGTCGTTTCGGTTTGGCTGGGTTTCGCGGTGCTTTGTTGGTCGGCCCCGATTTGTACAAAGAGGTTTATTTAGACAAAGATAAAAACTTCTCTGCTGAAATGGGTTATATGGGATCATTGGGGCGCTTTTATAAAGGGGCTCTTTTACTGCGTGACCACGAAGAGCATAAATTCCAGCGCCGCATGATGCAGTCGGCGTTTAAGAACGATGCGATGAAAGGTTACATCGGTACGATGGGGCCAATGATTGGCGACGCAATTGCTGATTGGGGTGATAAAGGGGAGTTATTGTTTTTCCCTGCGATTAAACAAATTTTATTAGACGTTGCCGCGCAGATTTTTGTTGGTTTGCATGAGAGTGATGAGCGTGCTGCCAAACTGAACAAGGCTTTTTTAGATATTGCTAACGGCTTGATGGGGATAATCACCAAAGAGTTGCCGGGTACAAAATATCGTAAGGGCAAGATTGGTGAGCGTTATCTTAAAGAGTTTTTTGGCGGTTTAATTGCTGAGCGTCGCGCCGGTGATGGGGTCGATACTTTTAGTTATTTTACTCGCGAAAAAACCGAAGACGGTGAGTATTTTTCTGACGAAGATATTATTGCGCATATGAGCTTTTTGCTGTTTGCTGCTCACGACACGACCACAAGTGCTTTGAGCCATATGCTATATCACTTGGGTCAAAACCAAGAGTTGCAGCAGCGTTTACGCGATGAAGCAATGGCTATTGATAAGCCCTATTTAGAATATGAAGATTTAGAAAAAATGCCGCTGATGGAGGTGGCAGTGAAGGAGGGGCTGCGTTTGCATCCCTCGGTTATGATGATGCAGCGCCGCACTATTAATGAATGTGAATTGGGTGGCTATACCTTGCCGCCGAATACAATTTTATTCTTGGCGCCACAACATAATCACCGTATGGCGGAATATTGGGATGAGCCTGAAAAGTTCGACATTGATCGTTGGTTAGAGCCGCGCAATGAGCACAAGCGCCATACCTTCAGCTTTGTTGGTTTTGGTGGTGGTGCGCATAAATGTATCGGTATGCACTTTGCGTTGATGCAGGTTAAAAACTTTATGCATCAGTTCTTGCGCGAATATGAATTTAGTTTGGCGGATAATTTCAGCAGTAAAATGCAGACCGTTCCGCTGCCTAAGCCAGTAGATGATTTGCCGATAGTCGTAAAGCGTATTGCTAAGGGCTAACTAAGAGCGCGGGTGACTTGGGTTTTGTCTGGCTAAGATGAAGCCCACATTGCTATGAAGTGAGCGTGTTTTTCATTTCATCGAACAAGTCGATTATTTAATTATTTTTATTCCTAAGCCATATCCCTGTGGGATATGGCTTTTTTCTGAGTTTTAAAAATGCAGTGAGTTTGTGATGTTATTGCTTAGACTTTGCAATGACTTCATTTGCGTACCAGCTCATCATGCCAATTTTTTCTTCTACAGTTTTGTCGTCCGCCTCTGATGCGTAAACATCACGGAATGCGACGAGCACCTCATCAATACCAATATCTTCTAAGCGTTTTATGCCATCGGCAGAATAGGCTTCGGCGGTCATTGCATGAAACTCAAAGGGTAGATGGTCGCGGCCGTATTCCTTGCGGAACTCATTAATTTTATCGACCATTGTTTTTATCGAGTCTAACTCACCGCCGGCGGCGATCCAGCCATCACCTAAGCGTGCGGCGCGGCGTAGAGCAGGTGTTGAATGTCCTCCAACTAAAATGGGTGGGCGAACCGTTGGTACGGGGCAGATTTTTATTTCTGGCATGTCGAATATTTCGCCTTTGTAACCGAAGTACTCGCCAGTCATTAAGCCGTTGATGATTTCAATCATCTCATCCATGCGCTTGCCGCGTTTATCCCATGGCACGTTTGTTACTTCAAAGTCTTCTGCCCAAGGGCTTATGCCAACGCCGTAGCCGAAGCGATTGCCGGTAAGAATGGCAAGGCTAGATAATGATTTCGCAATTAGGGCCGGTTCATGTACCGCCAGTTTGTGCACCGATGTGGTGAAGCGAATTTTGCTGGTGAGTGCGGCTAAATGCGCAGTGAGCAAAAAGGGTTCGATAAATGGTACGCCGTCTAAAAATTCTCGACTGCCATCACTATTGTAGGGATATTTAGAGCTGCCTTCTTTGGGGTAGCAAATGCTGTCTGGCATGGTGATGGTGTCAAAGCCGAGCTTTTCCGCCTCGATTGTTAGCGGGAGGTATTGTTCGGTCGGACACATGCTGTGGTGGTAGGCGAATTTCATTGCAGAGATTCCTCGGCGGTCATTATTGTTTTGGTGTTTGTGTGGGTTATACACACGCAAGCTGTGATCCCTTGACAATAATACAAAGCGAAATTCGTCGCCTCATCCGAACGGCGCAGCAGTGCTAAGAAATAGGTGATTTTTAGTGCTGCCGCGCGATTTTCTGCCTTACATCATGTCGCGTTCTAGATCCCGCAGGCGCCGAGAATAGTAGCGGCAGTTTTTCCATATCCAATCTTCTTTGGCGCGGCGGGCTTTTTTCATTGCAGCGCCGCTGGCGTAGCCCTTTAATTTTTTGCCTTTTCCTAGGGCTTGCTCAAGTCGCACAGCTTCTATTTTGCGGGCGCGGCAGGCATCCCAGTTGGAGGCATGTAAATCTGCGCTCAGAAAAAGGCTTAATGAGAGGGGGAGTGCTAGCGATTTTTTCATAATGACCTCCGTGTCATTGCTGAAAGTTGTCCGATAACAATAAGCCACTAGTTGGTCAGTTGCAAAATTGGCGGCCTTATTTCTTGCTTTAGATTTTCGGCGGATTGTCGAATGAATGCCTCTGGAAAACGAGGTACGGCTATAAAGCGCCGTGTTAGCCCTTGGCGCTCCTGTCTTCTATCTACCTCGAATGGCATAATAGCTGCAGTATTCATTGCAAATTGGAATTTATTACATGAGCAGAGTTGCCCTGCCCCAGTATTTAGAGAACGCTGCCGTCGCCGCGGAGCTGCAATCTGTCATTCTTGGTCTAGCCGAGGTTAGTGTTGATATTAGTAAGTCTTTGGCCAAAGGTGCGCTTGCTGGCGTTCTAGGCGCCGCCGGTGCGGAGAATGTACAGGGTGAAGATCAAAAGAAGTTAGATGTTATTGCAAACGATATGATTAAAGACGCATTAGCTGCCCTTCCTGCGGTAAGGGGGCTCGCGTCGGAAGAAGAGGCAGAGGTAGTGCATTGCCATACCGCCGGTAGTTATTTGGTGACCTTTGATCCGCTGGATGGCTCGTCGAATATCGATATTAATAGCATGGTTGGCACCATTTTTTCGGTGCTGCCTCATCGCGGTGAAGCGCCGGTGACGGAGCAGGACTTTTTGCAGCCTGGCCGTCATCAGCAAGCTGCGGGCTATGTTTTGTACGGGCCGTCGGTCATGTTGGTGTTAAGCACCGGCAATGGTGTGGCGATGTTTACCCTTGACCAAGATAACGGTACATACTTGCTTACCGAATCTGAGGTAGTGATTCCCGCAGACGCCAAAGAGTTTTCGATCAATATGTCGAATCAGCGTCATTGGGCGGCGCCAATGCAGGCTTATATTGCTGATTTAATCAGTGGTAAAGATGGCCCGCGCGCTAAGGATTTTAATATGCGTTGGGTTGCGGCAATGGTGGCAGACGTGCACCGCATATTATGCCGTGGTGGTTTATTTACCTATCCTTGGGATAGCCGCAAGCCGGATCAGGCGGGCAAGCTACGCTTGATGTACGAAGCTAATCCTATGGGATTTTTGGTAGAGCAGGCCGGTGGCGAAATTTGGACCCCCGAGGGTAAGATTCTCGATATTCAACCAGAGCATATCCATCAACGCGTTCCCGTCATTTTGGGTGCAGCGAATGAGGTCGCGCTTTGCGTTGACTACCATCAGCGCTGAAATCACCCAGCCCAGTACCGGAATATTAGCTAATGCTTAGTTATCGCCACGGCTTTCATGCCGGTAATCACGCCGATGTACTTAAACACCTAGTCGAGGTGCTTATTCTCGACTACCTCATGCAAAAGCCCACGGCGCTGTCTTATATTGATACCCATGCGGGGGCGGGGTTCTATCACTTTGCCAGTAGCTTTAGCGCTCAGAATCGCGAGTTTGATACGGGTATCGCCAAGCTACGTGCTAGCCCGCTTGCTTTGCCTGAGCCCTTGGCAAGGTATTTAGAGGTGGTAGCGACATGCTGTGCTGGCGAGGCAGAAGGCTATCCCGGTTCGCCAGCCATTGCGCTGGCGATGTTGCGTGAGCAAGACAAGGCGCATCTGTTTGAATTGCACCCCAACGATCATCAAAATTTGAGTAAGCGTTTTAAGGGCCGTGCTCGTATTAATGAGGCGGATGGCTTTGCCGGCTTGAAGGGTTTGCTGCCGCCCCCGAGCAAGCGCGGCTTGGTCTTGATTGACCCGCCATATGAAGATAAAAATGATTACCGCAATGTGATTAACGCATTAAAAGACAGTCAGCGTCGTTTTCCCAATGGGGTGTATGCGCTGTGGTATCCGCTAATACCCAGAGAAGAATCCAAAGACCTAGGTCGCCGCCTAAAAGCCTTGTCGCCTAATAATTATCTTCACGCGCAATTGTGTGTGCAGGCTGAGCAGGGCAGCCACGGTATGTATGGCAGTGCGATGTTTGTTATTAATCCGCCGTGGCAGCTAAACGCACAGTTGCAGGAAGTGATGCCGGTATTGCAAACCCTATTAGCGAACGACGAGAGCAAGCCTTTTGTTCTCGATGCCGTGATCGCCTAAAGTTTTGGCAAAAAAAGCCCGTCGATTTTGGCGGGCTTTATAGCGCTGGGGTTTAAGACTTACACCACTTCGCTGGCAATAAACTCCATAGTGTCTATTGACGTTTCAAAGTGATCGCGGTGGCCGATGATAAGGGTGCTGACATCGGATTTTTTCCAGTCTTGTAGGCGTTCTTTAATACGTTCTTTGGGGCCGACTAGCGAGATTTCATCTACCAATGCATCTGGCACGGCTTTGATAGCTTCGTCATGTTTACCTTCGTACCACAGGTCCTGCACTTTTTCGGCCTCTTCACCAAAGCCCATTCGTCCCATGAGATTTTTGTGGAAATTGTCTTGCCGCGCGCCCATGCCGCCAAGATAGAGTGCCATTGTCATTTTGCCTGGGTACATGGCTTCCTCTAAATTGTCGTTAATTATGCAGTTCACCATGGCGTTTATTTCAAAGTCGTCTGATTTATTGGCTAGGCTGTCGTCGAAAATATTCATGCGGTAGGGCGACACAAATATGGGCATCCAGCCGTCGAATTTCTCCGCCGCTAACGCGATATTCTTGGGGCCTTCCGCGCCGAGGAAAACCGGAATTTTTTTGCGTAAAGGGTGGGTAATACTCTTTAAGGGCTTGCCGAGGTTTAGGCTGTTTGGGCCCTTATATGGCAGATTGTATTGCTCACCACTAAATTCTACTGGTGCCTCGCGGGAAACCGCTTGCTGAAAAATATCTAGCCATTCGCGTGTGCGCTCAAGTGGGCGCTTAAACTGTTGGCCGTACCAACCCTCGACCACCTGCGGCCCAGATACGCCAACCCCCAAGCATAGGCGGCCATTGGACAAGTGATCTAAGGTCATGGCGGTCATTGCGGCGCATACTGGCGTGCGGGCAGATAATTGCATCACCCCTGTGCAAAGGCGAATTTTACTCGTTGTGGCGGCAATGGCGGCGAGGGGGGTAAAACAGTCCGAGCCGTATGCCTCTGCGGTAAACACGGAGTCGAATCCCATCTTCTCAGCTGCTTGGGCCAATTCTAGAAAACGGTCGGTGGGGTGCTTTTGCCAATATCCGAGATGTAGTCCGAGTTTCATACCAAATCCTCTTTATTATTCCGCTAAGGCTGTAAGGATTATACGGCGCGAATAGGGAGAACTAGATGACATCTCCGCTCAAATACAGGGTATTGGAGGTGACGAAAAAGATCAGGATGACTGCGGAAAATGGGGTGTGGAGAGGCTGCGGTGTAGAGAATATTTACATCGTGGCCGCCCCATAGGAGCGGCATAGAGAGCTAGGCTAGGCCTTTACGGCTTCGCCGTAGTACATAAAGCCGGCAATTTTGGGTACGCCTTCGGCGTAGCAGGTTTCCAGTTTGTTTATGGTAAAACCGCAGCTGGTGATGGATTCAGCGATGGGCCGATTAAGATGGCAGCCGCCCACCAGTTTTTTCCAGACGGGCGTTACTCTATGCTGCCAGTTTTGCACTGCGCTGGTTTCGGCTAGACCGTGTTCGCAGAATAATAATTTGCCGTTGGGCTTAAGCACACGGTGCATTTGCTCTAAAGCGCGTTGCCAGTCGGGGATGGTGCAGAGGGTGTACGTTAGCAAAACGGTATCGACGCTATTGCTATCAAGTGGAATATCTTCACCGCGTAGATCCAGCCATTTTACCTCTATTGATGATTTGTCGAGATTGCGCTGGGCCTTTTTGCGCATGCCCTCAGAGGGTTCCAGTCCCCAAACAAAATCTATATTGTCGGGCTCATACAGCGCTAGATTAATGCCGCTGCCCATGCCGACTTCTAAGACCACGCCCCTAGCGAGGGGAACGACTTTTTTACGCAAGTCCATAATAGACGCCATCGAACAGGCTTTGTCGATGATGACTGGCAGTATTTTATTATCATAAAAGCCCATAGCTAATTCCTGCTGTTTTACATGGCCGGCAAATTTACCGGCCTAAAATGCAGATTAGCACAGGCTTGCGGAGGAGTCCGCAGCGCTTAAAAGCGGCCTTATTAAGCTTTAAGTTTGGCGAGACTAGCAAGGGTGCTAATACAGGCAGATGCCGCTTCTGCACCTTTCACCACAAAATGCTCGCGGAAAAAGCTGATGTGCTCCTCGCTGTTGTGGAAATTGTGGGGGGTAAGCACTACGGAGAATACTGGGGTTGTGGTTTCTAGCTGTACCTGCATGAGGCCAGACACGACGGCTTGGGCGACATATTCGTGCCGGTATATACCGCTATTGGTCACCAGACCTGCGCCGACGATGGCGGCGTATTTGCCGGTTTGAGCGAGGAGTTTGGCGTGCAGCGGAATTTCAAAGGCGCCGGCGACTTCAAAGCACTCTACGTTTATATCGCTACGTGAGGACATTTCCTTTTGAAAGGATTCTTTGCAGCGGTCGACAATGTCACGGTGCCAGCAGGCTTGAATAAAAGCGACGGTTTGCTTTGATGATGTTGTGTCTGTCGATGTCATGTTTTTGTCCCAAGTGAATACGGCAGGGCAAAGATGAGCTGACAGACCAGTGTGGGCGTAGCGATGGAAGCTAGGCGTGGTGGCGTGTAACGATCTTTTCTCATAACCGGACTCTAACCGTCGGCTCTGGAATCGCACCAGATCTGCTGTCCTTATGAGCTGTGAGGCTCAATAAGCGCCCGCGGGCTACATGTTGAAACATGATTACCGCCGGTGGGGACTTCCACCCCGCCCTGAGAACCCCCAATAGGCATATAGGCGCTATCGGGGCGCGCGAATATTAGCAACCTGCGGCGGATTTGTATACTCGCAGCCAATATTTGCTGAGTGAGCTTGGTCTCGGCATTGTGTGAATGGATTGAACAGGCCGTGAGGTTTGGATGAAAAAAAGGCGGAGTGTTTAGCCCCGCCCTTTGTCTTTTTCTAGGCTTTATAAACCCTAGGGCATAATCGCCGGCAAGAGTTTTTGCAGCGCCATTTTTTGCTTGGTGCCTTCACCGGTAAGAGCAAAGCCTAGCAATTCGCCGTCGGTGCTGACAAAGCGTGCAACCACATTGATACCGTCTTGCTCTATTTCCCATGTGCCTTTGGCGTCGCGGGGCGCAGGGCTGACCGTGACGGGGCAAGCTGGGGTTTTAATGGTGACCGGCATAGCTGGGTAGCTCACTTCGGTAGCCTCACCACTGAGAGTTTTTGCTAGGGCGCGAGCTTGGGCCATTAGTGGCGCAACATAGACCAAAACGTGGCCAGCGACTTCCGCGCAGTCACCCATTGCGTAAACATTGGGTGCGCTGGTTTCTAGCAGGCGGTTGGTGGCGATACCGCGATTTACTGTCAAACCCGCTTCTTGTGCTAGTTTGATTTGCGGGCGCACGCCAACGGCAGACAACACCAAGTCGCAGCTGATGGTTTCGCCGTTATTCAGGCTGACGATCAAACCCTCGCTTGATTTGTTCACCTCAGTGACCAGTGGACCGAAATGGAATTTTGCGCCCTTGGCTTCGAGTCCGGCTTGCACCGCTTTACCGGCAGCTTCTGGCAGCAGGGTCGGCAGACAGTAGCCAAGCGGGTCAACGGTTTCGGTCTCGATACCGCCATTAAGCAGATCGTTGGTAAATTCGCAGCCGATTAAACCGCCACCAATAATGCAGACCTTCTTCACATTATTTTTTGCAACGGCGGTGCGGAAGTCGTGGTAGTCCAGCAGGTCGTTCACTGAATATACGTATTCCAAGGCATTACCCTGAATGGGCGGGCGGATAACATCGGCGCCTAAAGCCAGTACCAATTTCTTGTAGTGAACTTGGGTTTCTTTGTCGCCAATGGTAATGACTTGGGCAGCGGTATTGATGGCGGTGACTTTGGTCGAAGTCCACACGCTGGCATTTAGGTCTTCACCCATGCCGCCGGCGTCTTTCTGCGCCAGTGCATCAGCGTCGGTGTTTTTGGTAAAGCCAGTAGAGAGCATGGGCTTAGAGTATGCGCGGCCGTCATCAGAGGTAATCATGATGACTGGGCTGTCTTTGTCGTATTTGCGCAGTTCGCGCACTAAACCGTAGCCCGCTAAACCGGTGCCGATGACCACAATGGCGGCTTCGCTACTGGCGGAGGCGGGTTCATCGTGGTGGGGAAGGTCGCTTTCCTCGGATTTCTCAATCATCTCGAAGTCTTCTTTACCCACACCGCAGTCTGGGCATAGCCAGTCGTCGGGCACGTCTTCCCAGCGCGTTCCTGCTGCGATACCAGAATCAGGATCGCCGACTTTCTCGTCGTAAACCCAGCCACAAACAATACATTCCCACTTACTCATTAAGCCAATTCCTCATAAACCATATGCTTCTGTCAGCGAAGCTTAAAATATTTTTTTGATAGATATCATCGCCTGTTTGGTTGATATCATCGCTTGCAAGTCGCAGGTGATTCGCGCATTCTGCCGCCACACATTTGTTTAGATTGCTGCGCGTTTATGGTGTGGCAGCGCTTATGTTCAGTGACCTTCAACACTGGAAGCCGAGTATTGTACGCTTTTCAAACATCACGATTCCACAAACAAGAGCCAAACTGGCTAGATTGTAAGAAATTTCCTCGTTCTGCCCTGCCCGCAAAAGACGCGCGCTGGCTGCTCGACACTGGCTCCTTGACCGCCCATTTGCGCCGCGTGTCCCAGGGGCAGTTTCACGTAGAAGTGCTATTTCAGCGCTGGCAAATCCCGCGTCTGTCTGAGCGTCGCTTGCTGGGTATGGGTGATCGCGACTGGGGTTTGATCAGAGAAGTTCGCTTGCATTGCCACAATGAACCTTGGGTTTACGCCCGCAGTGTGCTGCCGGCTACCTCCTTGGTTGGGCGTTTAGATCGTTTGCGTACCTTGGATAACCGACCCTTGGGGCATTTGCTGTTTACTGATCCCCATATGTCCCGCGACCGCTATGAAATCTGCCGAGTGCCGGCAATGGCTGTGGGGGCGCCTGAGTCAGAACAAAACGATGGCTTGTGGGGGCGGCGTTCGCGGTTTTTGCTCAGTGGGCACCCAATTATGGTAAGTGAGATATTTTTGCCGGCGTTTCGGCCTTGGTAGTTTTTCATCTGGCGTGGTCGTGCTGATATACTTTTGCCATAAGACTTCGACGGCTACGTTATGAGCGCACTACTCCAGCACCTTAAAAAGCAAACTCCCCAATATTTGGCCTTGATGCGAGTTGATCGCCCGATAGGTACGTATTTGGTGTTATGGCCGACCCTGTGGGCACTTTGGTTTGCTGCAGGCGGTTTTCCGGCTTGGCATGTATTGATTATTTTTGTGGCCGGCACTTTTTTAATGCGCTCTGCGGGCTGCGTGATTAATGACTTTGCGGATCGAAAAATTGATGCCCATGTTAGCCGCACCAAGCAGCGCCCATTTGCCACCGGCGCGGTGACGGAAAAAGAAGCATTGCTGCTGTTTACGACCCTCTGTCTCGTTGCCTTTGTCTTAGTTCTATTTACCAATCTACTTACCGTTTTATTCTCCTTTGGCGCTGTCGCCTTGGCGGCGTGCTACCCCTTTATGAAGCGCTACACCCATTTACCCCAATTAGTGCTGGGCGCGGCCTTTGCGTGGGGAATTCCGATGGCCTTCACCGCCCAAACGGGCGAGCTGCCGCCACCGGCAGCGTGGTTGCTTTACATCGGAGTGCTGATTTGGACGGTGGCTTACGACACGTTTTACGCGATGGTTGACCGCGAAGATGATTTGAAAATTGGCGTGAAGTCGACGGCGATTTTGTTTGGCGACGACGACAAAGTCATTACCGCTATGCTGCAGGTATGCGTGATCATTGTATTGCTAATGGCGGGGCCGCGTTTTGATATGAGCTTTATGTACTACGCTGGGCTGATGGCTGCGAGTGGTCTGTTTGTTTATCAGCAGCAGCTTATTCGCTACCGCGAAACCGACAAATGCTTTAAGGCATTTTTAAATAATAACTGGGTGGGCGCGGTTATTTTTGCGGGTATTGTGCTGCACTATCTTATAGGGGCGTGAGCATTAGTAAACTGGAGCTAGAGTTTGTCGCCGCGATAGACGAGGTGGGTGCTGAGGCTTGGAATAGCGCGGCGGGTGTAGACTACCCCTTTACCCGCTATGAGTTTTTATATGCGCTTGAGGCAAGCGGCGCGGTGGCGAAGGATAAGGGCTGGCAGCCACACCATCTGATATTACGCCGCGAATCTCAAATAGTCGGTGTTATGCCTTTTTACCTCAAGACCCACAGCTACGGCGAGTATGTGTTCGACTGGTCTTGGGCCGACGCCTATCAGCGTCATGGTCGTCCCTATTACCCCAAATTATTGTCTTCGATTCCGTTTACGCCGGCGACGGGGCCGCGTTTGTGTTTGGTCGACGAGAGTGATCGCGGTGAAGTAATGGCGGCCTTAGCAAAGGCGCTGCCCGTGCACGCGGCGGAAATTGGAGCTTCATCAGTTCATATTCTATTTTCGCGGGCAGAAATGGCAAATATCTGGTCGCAGGAAGGCTTTATGCAGCGAATTGGGCCGCAATATCACTGGTATGATCGCAATTACGGTGATTTTGAGGGCTTTTTCGCTGAGTTCAGCTCCCGCAAGCGCAAAAGTTTGCGCAAGGAGCGCCGCGTTGTTGCCGAGCAGGGCTTAAGCCTGCAGGTATTGGCGGGGGCGGAGGTAAGTGCAGAGCAGTGGCGTTTCTTTTTTCACTGCTATCAACTTACCTATGCTAAGCGCAGCGGTCATGGTGGGTATTTGCCAGAGGCGTTTTTCACCCAGTTAGCGACCACTATGCCTCAGCATTTGGTGATGGTATTGGCCAGTCACGGCGATGAGCCGGTGGCGGTGGCCTTGAATTTTCGTGACAAGCACACCTTATATGGCCGCTACTGGGGCTGTATCCGCGAGTATGAATTTCTGCATTTTGAAGCCTGTTACTACCAAGGCATTGAATACTGTTTACGCGAGGGGCTGCGGCATTTTGACCCCGGCGCACAGGGCGAGCATAAAATTCAGCGCGGCTTTACCCCAATTTTGACCTACTCAAACCACTGGTTGGCCGATGCCGATTTTTCCAATGCGGTGCAGCGGTTTTTAGATGACGAGCAGCTTCACGTTGGACAATACCTGCGTGAAGCTAGCGAGATGTTACCCTTTAAAAAAGCCGACTAAGTGCCGGCCACGAGTATTACTGCTGGGCGTTTTTTAAAACCCGTTCTACATAAAGTAAGCAGAGAATTGGCAGCACGAAGCTGCAACTAATTTGAACCGCGTGGATAATCTCGCCTAGCGTCCATTGGGTGTCGCGGCTGTACCAGTAAGCAATAATTGGCATGGCGATAAAGATGAGTGTTGGTAGGTAACGCCATAGATAATAGCTGGTGCTAGACGCCGCTTCGCTATCGGCTCGGCGGTAGCAATAGAAGGTGATTAACACCACCAGCGCACCGATAATTAGCACATAGTAATTCCCGAGAATCCCCGTCAGTAAATTTAAAATTGCGCCGAATACTAGGCTAATTAGGCTGACGTTAACGAGTCCGCGCAGTATGCGTAATTTACTTCGTTCCATATTGGCTCCTGCTGTTATTTGACTGTCTATGCGTGAATGTCTTTGACCAGCAGACCATATTTTAGTGCGGCTTCGGCCAGCGGTTGATCGAGGGGAATGTGCACGCGATGCCCTGAGCCGGGTGCGGCGGTAATGGACTTTCCGTGTTTATCGCTCAAGGTTTTCAGCGTAAAACGGGTATTTCCCCCTGGCATCATTAATTCTAATGTGTCGCCGGTTTCGAAGCGATTTTTAACATCGACAGTAATGACAGAGTCGCGGGCATCCACAATTTCACCTACAAACTGCTGCTGTTGAGCATTGCTTAAACCCATTTCGTAGTTTTGGTATTCCTTGGGTGGGTGGCGGCGATAAAAGCCCTCGGTATAGCCACGGTTGGCCAGTGTTTCTAACTCGTCCATTAAATGCATATTGAAGGGCTTGCCGTGGGCGGCGTCGTCTATGGCTTGGCGATACACCTGTGCGGTGCGGGCAACGTAGTAATGCGATTTGGTGCGGCCTTCAATTTTAAGTGAGTGCACGCCCATCGCGGCCAAGCGCTCAACGTGCTGAACTGCGCGCAGGTCTTTGGAGTTCATAATATAGGTGCCGTGCTCGTCCTCGTAGGCGGGCATAAATTCGCCGGGGCGCTGGGCTTGTTGAAGTAGCACGGGTTCAGTTACGGGCTGGGGTTCGGGGATATAGGTTTGCACCGGCACTAAATCACCGGTTTCGTCTTCTTTGGCATCGTGGGCTTGGTATTTCCAGCGGCAGGCATTAGTGCAAGCGCCTTGATTAGGGTCGCGGTGATTCATATAGCCAGAAAGTAGGCAGCGACCGGAATAGGCGATGCAGAGCGCGCCGTGCACAAAGACTTCAATCTCCATCTCGGGCACACGCTGACGAATTTCTTCAATTTCATCCAGTGCCAGTTCGCGGGAGAGAATCACGCGCTGGATACCGTTTTGGTGCCAGAACTTAACTGAGGCCCAGTTCACCGCATTGGCTTGAACGGATAAATGGATGGGCATATCTGGCCAGTTTTCGCGTACCAGCATCATCAGCCCTGGGTCGGCCATGATCAGGGCGTCGGGCTTCATTTCGATAACGGGGGCGAGATCGCGCAAATAGCTGCGGATTTTGTCGTTGTGTGGCGAAATATTCGACGCCAAATAGAATTTTTTGTTTTGGCGGTGGGCTTCTTCAATGCCGCTACCCAGGGTTTCGATGTCTTTGAACTCATTATTTCGCACCCGTAAGCTATAGCGCGGCTGGCCGGCATAGACAGCGTCGGCGCCATAGGCAAAGGCATAGCGCATATTGCGGAGGCTTCCGGCGGGGGACAGGAGTTCAGGGATCATGGTGTTTTCGCCTTGGAATAGCATTTGACGTCAGGATGCATATGGTAGCGTAAACCTAGGCCCCGTTCACACTAATTGGCTTGTGACTGCTCAGCGCCTTTTGGATATGACCAAGCTATATTTTCTTGTCTAGATAGAGGCGTCTTTCTGCAGCAGTGATATTCCAACTTAGGTGAATAGGCCCTAAGTATTCTGCGCTATTGGTGCTTGGGCTCGGCTTGGTTACACTCGATGTGATTGAAGAAGTACCCCAGCCGTGGGAACGCAAATTTTGAATATATTCATCACAAATCTTTTGTTTATGTCTCTAACGTTGGCTGCCTGTGCGCCAGCCACGGTGCGGCCGCCTGATGCCGATGGCGATGGAATAGCAGATGCCGATGACCGCTGTCCGGCTAGCAAAGCTGCGGCGGAGGTAGATATATACGGCTGTGCAGACAGTGATGGCGACGGCATCATCGATACCGTCGATCTCTGCCCGCGCACGCCAAGGGATAGCGTTGTCGATCAATTTGGTTGCATGGACAGCGATAACGATGGCGTAAAAAACGGTGAGGATCACTGTCCTCGTACCGCTGCAGGTGAGCGAGTTATGCGCAATGGCTGTTCGGCGCGGCAAACTGTCGAGTTGGAAAGCCTGCGATTTGAGCATGGTAGTAGCACCCTTGATGCGCAGGCCCGCGAGCGCCTATCGCGCTTGGCTGAGCTACTTCGCTCAACGCCGGAATTTCGTGTGGCACTGCAGGGGCATAGTGATAGCAGTGGATCGGCTGATGCGAATTATCGTTTGTCGCGAATGCGGGCAAACAAGGTAAAGGCTGCTCTTATTGAGTTGGGTGTACCTAAGAACCGTATTTCCATTCAAGCCTATGGTGATGCGATGCCGCTTGCTGACAATGACACTGCCGAAGGCCGAGCCCGAAATCGACGAGTTGCTTTAAGGGTAATTCGAGCTGGTTTGCTTAAATAGGGCAGTAATTCAGGTGTTTGGGTACGCATTCGCATAGCCTTTATTAAATGCCACTTTACTGTTTCTATAAGAGGGTTTAGGATTTCTTGGTTTTTAAACGTTAGTTCGCACACATTTTAAATAAAATTTTACGTTATTATGCGCCACTATGCCCTAAAGTGTGTATTAAGCCTCGTGCTGACGTGGTAATTTGCGCTTTATAAGGTATAACTTCAATGAATCAGGGGATGTTTATGAGCAAGCAATGGAGAAATGCTCTTGCTGCCGGTGTGATTTTAGCATCAGCGGCAGGTGCGGCGACGGCCCAGGCCGAAAAGGAAAAGGGTTACTACATTGGTGGTAATGCCTTTTACAACGAAGTATTTGATGCTGATGGTACGGTAACTACGTCTAATGCTGGTGGTATTCCAGGACTTAGTGCTATTCCTGTCGTTGGCGATTTGCTTAATGGTTTGTTAGGTGGTTTGGGTGGCGGCGGTGGTGCAAATGCCAACTTTGAAACTACTTATGACAGAGATTTCGCTTACGGCTTTACCTTTGGTTACAAATTTGAAAGCCCGTTCCGTCTTGAATTTGAATACCGTCAAGGCGAAAACGATGTAGATAGCATCAGCGGTGGCGGTGTGTCTTTAAATAGCGATAGTACGCTAGAAGTCACCTCGATGATGGGTAACTTGTGGTACGACTTCTCGGCCGGTGAGCGTCTACGTCCTTATATCGGTTTTGGTTTGGGTCAAGCAAATCTAGATTTTGGTAACGGTGATGACGACGTTACTATCGGTCAATTGGGTGCGGGTATTACATACTACTTGACCCCACGTTTAGCACTTGATGCGGGCTACCGTTACAGCGTTGCAGATGATGCTAGTTTTAAAGATGCTGGAACCGAAACAGAGATTGAATACAGCGCGCAAAGCCTGTTGGTTGGTCTTCGCTATAATTTCTTCGACGCGCAATATGGCGTACAAGATGCTGATGGCGACGGCGTTTCTGACGAAATGGACGAGTGCCCAGGTACTCCACGCGGCGTACAAGTAGACAGCGTTGGCTGCCCACTTGATGGCGATAACGACGGTGTTGCTGACTATCTTGATCAGTGCCCGAACACACCAGCTGGCGCAGAAGTTAATGCGGTTGGTTGCCCGCTAGACGGCGACAATGACGGTGTTGTTGATGCAGATGATGCTTGCCCTAACACACCTGCCGGCGAAGCGGTTATGTCTAACGGCTGTGCAAAAGATCAGGCTGTGGTTCTACGTGGTGTGAACTTCGAGCTGAATAGCGCTAAGTTGACTATGAACGCAGAGACAATTCTGAACGACGTGGCGGCAACGTTAACTAGCTCGCCTGGCTTCAATGTTGAATTGCAAGGTCACACTGACAGCACTGGTAGCGATAGCTACAACATGAACCTGTCGCAAAACCGTGCTAAGTCAGTGAAAAACTACTTGGTTGGTAGCGGTGTTGAGAGCAGCCGTTTGACTGCAACTGGCTATGGTGAAGAGCAACCAGTAGCTAGCAACGATACTAAAGAAGGTCGCGCTGAAAACCGTCGCGTTGAGTTGAAAGTATTGGGTAGCGACGCAGTTGCTGAGCCAATGTCTTACGACGAGCCAATGGTTGAAGACGAGCTAATGGTTGAAGACGAGCTAATGGTTGAAGAAGAGCTAATGCTTGATGATTCAGCTGTAGAAGACGAGCCTATGGTTGAAGAAGAGCCAATGGTTGAGGAAGAAGCAGACGACGTTATGATGGACGAGCCTGCTGCTGAAGAAGAGTATCAGCCATACGAAATGTCTGAGGATGAGTTGGATTACTAATTTGCCATTAGGCAGTTAGTTTAGCTCAGAAAAAACCCGGCCTTGGCCGGGTTTTTTTATGCCCATCATTCTTGCTAATTGGCGTGAGGTGTTGACCTATAGCGGCTTTGCCAAGCGCTGCCAAATAAGCAATTGATTGTTGGCGGGCATAGTGTGGTCTGCCACAAGTTGAAACCTCGCGTGGGCAGCCAGCTCACGTATCGCTTCAAAATCTCGGATGCCACTAACGGGATTGTTTCGCTTTAACCAAAGGTCGAAGTCCGCGTTGCTGGGGGAGGTAAACTCACCGCCGTACTTAAATGGGCCGTAAATACAGAGTAGCGCATTAGCGTTTAACTGCTTGTCCACTTTATTGAAAAACAATTCAACCTCGGGCCAGTCCATAATATGCAAAGTGTTGGCAGAAAAAATGGCATCGTATTGTTGGTTGGGCCAATTTTCATCGCGAACATCTAAGGTGAGTGGCGCTGGCAGTGTGGTGCCTGCAAGCCAGCTTTGTATTCCTGGAATATTTTCTGAGCGATCGCTGCACTGCCAAATAAGTTGGGGCATATTTGCAGCAAAGTAGACGGCGTGCTGTCCCGTGCCACTACCGATTTCCAGCACATGCTGGCATTCTTGTAGTACAGTTTTTAAGTGATTCAGTATGGGCTGCTTATTGTTCTCGCAGGCTTGGGAGAAGGGTTTAGCGTTGCTCATGGTACGACCGCCGAAGGTGTGTGGCGCCAAGTGATGGCGAATGTAAAAATTCAGTTTAGCGTTTATAAGGGGATTACAACAATGGCCTACTGGTTGATGAAATCTGAGCCTGATACGTTTAGCTTAGACGATTTGCGGAGCCGACCCGATAGTACCGAGCACTGGGATGGTGTTCGGAATTACCAAGCTAGAAATATGATGCGGGACCAAATGAAGCGCGGGGATAAGGTTTTCTTTTATCACTCGTCCTGCCCTGTTCCGGGTATTGCTGGAATTGCCAAGGTGGTTCGGGAAGCGTATCCGGACGGTAGCGCACAAAACCCTGAGTCGCGTTATTACGACCCTAAGGCGAGCGCTGAGAATCCACGCTGGTTTATGGTGGACGTAAAATTTGAGCGCAAATTTAAGCGCTTATTACCCTTGTCTGAGCTGAAGGCAGAACCCGCATTGGCCGAGATGACCTTGCTTAAAAAAGGAAATCGCCTGTCAATTATGCCGGTGAGTGAAGATGAGTGGCAGCAGATATTGTCGATGGTTTAAGTGCTGGCAATTGTCGCGCAGGTTTATACCGGCGCGTCTCTTAAAAACACCCATTCCCGCGCAGTTGATTGTTCGGCGCTAAAATAATAGCCCTCGCTATCGAAGGATTTAAGTTGTTCAACATCTGTTAGGCGCTGCTTGATAATATAGGCCGCCATCAAGCCTCTCGCTTTTTTTGCATAGAAACTGATGATTTTGTACTTGTCGTTTTTAAAATCCTTGAAGACTGGCGTAATAATGTCAGCCTTGAGGGTTTTGGGTTTAACCGCGCTAAAGTATTCATTGGAGGCGAGATTTACCAGCACCTGAGAGTTGATTTCGGCTAGCTGCTTATTCAGTGTTTGGCTTATTTTGTTGTCCCAAAATTCATATAAATTTTTGCCGTCTTTGTTTTTAAAGCGCGTGCCCATTTCTAGTCGGTAGGGCTGGATTAAATCTAGGGGCCTTAGCAGGCCATAAAGCCCAGAGAGAATACGCAAATGTTGCTGTGCGAACTCAAAATCTTCCTCATTGAAGCTGTCGGCATTTAAGCCGGTATATACGTCGCCACGAAAGGCTAGTGCTGCCACTTTGGCATTGTCTGGTGTAAATGGCCGCGACCAGTTCATGAAGCGTTGGTGGTTTAATTCGCCGAGCTTTGGGCTGATTTTCATCAGCGCTGAAATATCGTCAGGGTTGAGCTTTTGCAATTGCGAGATCAGTTTTTGCGACCGTGCTAGAAAGTCACCCTGTGTGAATTCTGCTGTGTGGGAAGGCGTTTCGAAATCTAGCGTTTTGGCCGGAGATATAACAAGTAGCATGTGGTTTCCTATCAGGCTTGCAGCAGTGCTTGCCACCAGTTAAGAGCTTCGCCGCTTTCGGCATCGTAGACATTGCCATAAATCCAGCTGGCCTTGTCGCCGTTAATCCATTTGTTCATTAGCTGTTCGATGGCGTTAAACCCTACGCCAAAATGAATGCTGTAGACCACGGCCCGCTCGGTTTTAATATCTACGTGGCCGGACAGCTTTTCTATTTCTGCGGTGAGTTGCATTTCTAAGGCCTCATTGGGCTCTCGGAAAAACACCCGAATACACAGATTGCCGCCGCGCTCTACGACGATAAAGCGGCCGCGGGAGTCAGGGTTGAGATTTATGGTGTCTAGGGCTGCCACGCCGCGTACAAATAGCGGCGACTTGAGCAGGCGGTAATCGCCTTTGTTTTGCAGCGGCGTTGCAAGCACCTTCTCAAAAATGGGCTGATTATTTACAGGGTGGTTGCCGGCATATAATTCCAGTAGGGTTTCCTGGTCGGGAAAGAGCGCGTCATCTGTCATAGGTATTTGCATTATTACGGCGATTGGAGGTATTGGTGGGCAATGATACCGATTTTACTCGTCCACCGCACGGCAAGCATCTGCTGTGCGGTGGACGAGTAGCGTTACTGATTGGGGAATTGAATGCCGATTGGTGGCGGGGTGTAAAAATTGTCGGGCCGTGCTTGCTGACTAATGCTGATTAATTTAAAACCACCTTCAACCTGTAAAACGCCGCTGTCTTTTTGTTCATTGAAGGCATTTTCCAGTGCCAGCAGCTTATTGCCTCGCTCGTTTTTCATTGAGCTGGCAAAACGACGGAAGAAATGGCGTAGGCCGTCACTGGCTTTGACCACATCTGCGCGGTCGGTGAGTACAGTAAGGTATTTCGCGCGGCCATCGCTAGCAGTGTAAACTCGGCCCTTTATGCCGGCAACATCGCTGAATTGGCCGGTAGGAGTTAGGCTTACCGCCTTGGAGTCGGGTATAGTCAGCTGCTGCTCATTTTGGGCGTTATTGAGAATGCCGCCCATTTCATCGACATTCATGACGACGCGGGCGCCGCCTTGCTGGAGCACGGCAATGGCTTGGTCGCCATTGATAATAGAATAGCCAAGCTGGCCGCGATCTACGCGAATGTGTTGATCGTCGCGATAGCTGAGTACAATAGTTTCTTTACCCATTGCATACCGCGCAACAAGGTCTGCCTGCGCGCTGCCGGCGTTTAAGCTACAGGCAAAGCCGAGCAGGGTGAGAATAATAATAGAACGCATAGTGTCTCCTTGGCATCTGTGTCCGCAGAATAGCTATAATGCGCAGCTAATTGAGGGATACCCGAATAGTGAAGCAGTGTGTTTATTTAATAGATGAGTTTACTGAGCGACTTGGACGTCTGCTTGCGTGGTTAATTCCCTTAATGATGCTCGGTACCGCAGCGGTTGTCATTATGCGTTACGGTTTTGGGCAGGGAATGACCGCTTTGCAAGAGTCGGTCACGTATTTGCACGGCACAGTCTTTATGCTCGGCGCCGCATATACCTTAAAGCACGGTGGTCATGTGCGGGTGGATATCTTTTATCATCGCTTTTCGCCACGGACTAAGGCATGGGTTGACAGTATTGGCAGCATAGTCTTTTTGTTACCTCTCTGCGGCTTGATTCTGATTACGAGCTGGGAATTTACCACCAACGCTTGGTCGATACGTGAGGCCTCGGTTGAGCCCGGCGGTCTGCCTTTTGTTTATCTTCTCAAGTCTTTGCTGCCACTGATGGCGATAAATCTCGCCTTACAGGGCGTGGCTGAATTACTGCGAAACGCGATGATATTGGTTGAAGCGGAGGCTGAGCCCCGTGCTGATTGAGTTGCTACCGCTGCTAATGTTTTTGGTGATATGCCTAGTATTAATGCTGGGTTACCCCGTGGCATTCAGCCTTGCGGGCACCGCCATGTTATTTGCCGGCATTGGTATTAGTATCGGCCATTTTGATGCCTCGTTTTTATCCTCTTTGGCCGGTCGTTTATACGGGACTATTACCAATGTCACTTTGATTGCGGTTCCTCTATTTGTCTTGATGGGGGTATTGCTGGAAAAAAGTCGCTTAGCAGAAGAGCTGCTGAGCAATATGGCGGCTTTATTTGGCCGTCGTCGCGGTGGTTTGGGATTCTCGGTGATCTTGGTTGGTATGTTGTTGGCGGCAAGCACCGGTATTGTTGGTGCGACGGTGGTTACGATGGGCTTGATGTCACTGCCGACTATGCTAAAGCGCGGTTATGATCCCAGCTTAGCGACGGGCACCATTTGCGCGACGGGCACCTTGGGGCAAATTATTCCTCCCTCCATCGCCTTGGTGTTATTAGGAGATACCTTGTCTAGTGCTTATCAACAAGCACAGTTAGATTTGGGCGTGTTTAGTCCTAAAACCTTGTCGGTGGGGGATTTGTTTATTGGTGCGCTGGTGCCAGGCCTAATGTTGGTTGGTCTCTATTTGCTCTATATGGGTTTTGTCGCTTTGAGGCAGCCTGAGCGCGCGCCAGCGGCAACTGACCTCGACCCGCCGCCGCTAAGTGCGCTATTAAAAGGTTTATTCCCGCCAGTTGCGTTAATTCTGACAGTATTGGGTTCGATATTGCTGGGGGCTGCCACGCCAACTGAAGCAGCGGGGGTGGGGGCCCTGGGCGCGGCGCTGATGGCGGCGGCCAAGGGGCAGCTCGGCTGGGCGCGTGTTGGTGAAGTTGCTAGAGAAACCCTGAAAGTCACCTGCATGGTCTTTATGATTTTAATTGGCGCTGCGGTGTTCTCATTGGTGTTTCGCGGCTTTGGTGGCGATGATTTAATCCAGCACTTTTTTGCGCAACTTCCAGGTGGCGTGATTACCGCAACCTTGATAGTCATGCTGGTGATCTTTTTTCTCGGTTTTATTCTCGACTTTATTGAAATTACGTTTGTGGTCGTGCCAATTGTTGGCCCAATATTATTGGCGATGGGTGTTGATCCCATTTGGCTGGGAATAATGATTGCGCTTAATTTACAGACCTCATTCTTAACCCCGCCCTTTGGGTTTGCGCTGTTTTATTTACGTGGTGTCGCACCACCATCGGTCACTACCGCAGATATTTATCGCGGCGTTGCGCCGTATATTGCACTGCAATTGCTCATGCTTACCCTGCTGGCATTATGGCCCTCATTGGCGACGTGGTTGCCGTCTTTTATTAGAGGTCAATAATGATAAGTCCTACATTGACAATTGCTTTGGGCACACGTTAACTGTGCGTCTTTAAATACTATCTACCAAGAGAATACTTATTATGCGTGACATAGACGACACGCCTCAGCCAACCGGCGTGCTGGCCTTACAAACGGTTGCAATGCCAGCCGACACCAACCCCAGCGGAGACATCTTTGGCGGCTGGCTAATGTCGCAAATGGACTTGGCGGGCAGTGTTACCGCATCGCGCCGCGCAGGTGGTCGAGTGGCGACTGTTGCGGTTGATGCAATGGCATTTATGACGCCGGTTCGGGTTGGCGCAGTAGTGAGTTGTTACACCGAAATATTAGACGTGGGCCGCAGCTCTATCCGTGTTCGTGTCGAAGTGTGGATAACGAGCATACACCAAGACGAACCCGCGAAAGTGACCGAAGGTGAGTTCGTCTTTGTAGCGATTGATGGCAACGGCCGCACCCGCGTTGTCGATTGAGGACGGCCTGCTACAGAAAGACGATGTAAAAGCATTAGGAAACAAGCCAGACTAATAGCGAACGACAATAATGGAGAATAATAATGTCGATGCTGAATAAAGTCTGTCTCATCACTGGGGCCACCAGCGGAATCGGTAGAGAAACCGCGTTGGCCCTAGCCGAGCAAGGCGCAGAACTTTTTATTGTGTGCCGCAATGCTCAAAAAGGTGAGGCCGTATTGGCGGAAATCATCAGCCAAAATCCCGATTGTAAAATCACACTCTTGCTTGGTGACTTGGGTTGTCAGGCGGATATTCATCGCATTGCTCAGCAATTTCTAGAAACCGGCAAGCCGCTGCATTTACTGATGAACAATGCGGGGGTGGTGAATACCCATCGCAAGCTTAGCCGCGACGGCATTGAAGAAACCTTTGCGGTAAATCACCTCGCTTATTTTTTGATGACCGAATTATTGCGCGAGCGCTTAGTTGAAAGCGCCCCAGCTCGCATTGTGAGCGTGGCATCTGAAGCCCATAGCTTTGTTAAAGGTCTGCAATTTGACGACTTAGAGTACGAGTCAACGCCCTATAAAACATTTAAAGTTTATGGGCATTCAAAGTTGTGCAATATTTTATGGACTCGGCGACTGGCTAAGCAATTACAGGGCACGGGTGTGACGGTCAATTGCGTTCATCCTGGGGCAGTCAGTACGGGCTTAGGCCATCAAGACCATGCGGTGATAGGTAAAATAGTGGGCTTGTTGCTCAAGCCATTTTTTCGCAGCGCTGCGCAGGGGGCTAAAACCTCTATCTATGTTGCAACATCGCCAAATGTCGAAAATATTACCGGCGAGTATTTTTCAGACAGCAAAATCAAGCGAGTGAAGCCCTGGGCAAAAGATGACGAGGCTGCGGAAAGGTTGTGGAAAATTAGTGAAGAATATTTAAAACTGGCGTGAATTTAAGAATAAGGCTTTGCTATTTAAACGCCTCGCTATAAACGAGTCTCTTAAATAGCAGGGTATTTTTAAGAAGTAATCAACTGCTACAAATCCCGCGAATTGATATACGACTGCTCAGAAATGTGGTGGTATTCCTTGGCACCTTCCATAAAGTTTTTCCAACTTGTGTAAACCCGTTTTGTTAGCGGGTCGGTATTGGCCAATTCTTTTAAGTAGTCGTCTGAGGCTTGGTGCAGTTCGCGAATGACATCGTCGGGTAGCTTGCGTAACTGCACATGATGAACGTCGACGAGTTCGCGCAGCGCCGCATTATTTCTTGCGGTGTATTCGTCTAGCATATCGGCGTTGGCGTAGCGTGCTGCGGTTTCTACAATAGCTTTTAAATCTTCTGGTAATGCGTCAAAGGCTTGTTTGTTGATGATGAGTTCTAATGTAGAGCCCGGTTCATGCCAGCCTGGATAGTAGTAATATTTTGCGACTTCATGAAAGCCAAAGGCGAGATCGTTATAAGGGGCTACCCATTCGGTTGCGTCAATCACGCCGGTTTGCAGTGAGGTGTAAAGCTCGCCACCGGGCAGCGTTACCGAGGTGCCGCCAAGACGATTCCACACCTCACCGCCCGAACCGGGGATGCGCATTTTTAAACCTTTTACGTCAGCCACTGAATTAATTTCTTTATTAAACCAGCCTGCCATTTGAACGCCGGTATTGCCACCCGCCATCGGCACTAAATTGAAGGGTGCGTAGGCTTCGCGCCACAACTCCAAACCGCCGCCGTGGTATAGCCAGCCGTTCATTTCCTGTGCGGTCATGCCAAAAGGGACGGCGGTAAAAAAGATAGACGATGCTAGTTTGCCCTTCCAATAATAAGCAGCGCCGTGACCCGCTTCGGCACTGCCGGTAGAGACGGCGTCAAAAACGCCCATTGCTGGGACTAATTCGCCTGCACCGTATACCTTGATGAGTAAGCGGCCTTGGCTCATTTTGTTTACTATGGCGGCAAATTTTTCAGGCGCAGTGCCAAGTCCGGGAAAATTTTTGGGCCAGGTGGTGACTAATTTCCAGTGAAATACCTGTTGACCGCTGGCGCTACTTTCTTGGCGCTGGCTGCTGTGGTCTTTACTGCGTTCGCCCACATATAGCCAGCTCATGGCGACTAATGCTGCCAGTAAAGCTAAGATAATGAGTGGTGAGTAATTGGCTTTGCTAGCCTGATTCATTGTTATTATTCCTGCCTTACAATAACTGCAAATTCGCATATTGCAGCACTAACCATTTGCTGCCTTCGTCTTCAAAATTGACCTGAACCCGCGCACTGGCTCCTTGACCTTCAAAGCTGATCACCACGCCGGCACCAAAAATACTGTGCAGCACTCTTTGCCCTAAGCCAAAGCCAATAGAGTCTGCAGCAGCTTGTTGAGCGCTAGTGGCGCTTTGGGCATAGCTACTGGGGCGGCTCACGGTATTGTTAATTCGCACTTCGTCTATAAATTCGTTGGGAATTTCTCGAACAAAGCGCGACAGGCTATTAAAGCTTTCTTGTCCGTGTAGGCGGCGTGATTCTGCATAGCTTAAAAATAATTTTTGCTCGGCGCGGGTAATGCCCACGTAGGCTAAGCGGCGCTCTTCTTCTAAACGCTCAGGGTCGTCCATCGACATTTTATGTGGAAAGAGATTCTCTTCCACGCCGACCATAAACACTGCGGGAAACTCCAGCCCTTTGGCGGAGTGCAGGGTCATTAATTGTACGCTGTCTTCGTGCTCGTCAGCCTGTTGATCGCCGGCATCAAGTGCGGCTTGATCTAAGAAGGCACGCAGTGGTTCGGCGTCTTCATCTTCAGGGCTATAACCCCGCGCGGCGGTGATTAATTCCTGTAAGTTTTCAACTCGGGCTTGAGCTTTCTCGCCTTTTTCTTTTTCGTGAAAGGCGATCAAACCGGATTTGTCGATGGTAATGCTAACTTGCTCGTCCAATGACAGGTCTTGGCATTGGGTGGCGAGGTCTTCAATAAGCGATAAAAAGCCCCGCAGTGCGTTGCCGGCGCGGGCTGGCAGCATGCCGTTTTCGATTATCGCAAGGGCAGAGCGCCATAGCGATAATTGATGTTGGCGGGCGTATTCTCGCAGTATTTCTACCGTGCGATTGCCAATGCCGCGAGTAGGGGTATTGATAACGCGTTCGATGGCAGTGTCGTCGTCGCGCAGCGCAATAATACGCAAATAGGCGAGGGCGTTTTTAATTTCTAGCCGGTCATAGAAGCGTTGGCCACCATAAATACGGTAGGGCACGCCGGCGCGAATTAAATACTCTTCAAGCACGCGGGACTGGGCATTGCTGCGATACAGCACGCCGATGTCGCTGCGGCGATAATCGTCGCGCAGTAATTCGTCAATTCGATCAGTAACAAAGCGGGCTTCGTCCTGTTCGTTAAAGGCGGCGAATAGCGCGATCTTGTCGCCGTCTTCGCCCTTGGTCCAAAGTTCTTTGCCCATTCTTTGGCTGTTATTGGCAATCAGCGCATTGGCAGCCTTGAGAATGGTGCCGGTAGAGCGGTAGTTTTGTTCTAGGCGCACAATTTGGGTATTGGGAATATCTTTGGAGAACTGCTGAATATTCTCTATGCGCGCACCGCGCCAGCCGTAGATGGACTGATCATCATCGCCAACGGCGGTCATCGCCATCCCGCTGTTGGTCAACAGCCGCAGCCAAGCGTATTGCACCGCGTTGGTGTCTTGAAACTCGTCTACCAATACATGTTTAAAACGCTGCTGGTAGTGATCAAGAATCGCCGGATTATTGCGCCAGAGCTCTAGGGCGCGCAGTAATAGCTCGGCAAAGTCGATGACGCCCTGCTGCTGGCAGACTTCCTCGTAACGGCGGTAAACCTTGAGCATTGTGGTTAAATAATGATCGCCGCCAAAGTCATCGATATGCGCTGAGCGACGCCCCTCATCTTTGTGGCCATTAATAAAGTACTGGGATTGGCGGGGTGGCCAGCGGGTGTCGTCCAACTCTAATTCGCGATGGATGCGCTTTAATTGGCGAAGTTGGTCGTCACTGTCCAGAATTTGAAAATTGTCGGGCAGGCCGGCTTCGCGGGCATGGGCTTTGAGTAAGCGATGCGCCAAACCGTGGAAGGTGCCCACCCACATACCGTGATTTACGTTGCCGCCAAGCAAGGCTTCAATCCGGCCGCGCATTTCGCGGGCAGCTTTATTGGTAAAGGTCACCGCTAGAATGCTGTAGGCAGATAGGCCTTCGACCTTTATCTTCCAAGCTATGCGGTGCACCAATACTCGTGTTTTACCACTGCCGGCCCCTGCTAATACCAGCGTGCCGGTGCTGTCAGCGGTGACGGCGTCACGCTGTGCGTCATTGAGATCATCAAGAATATAAGATACGTCCATGGCGCCGTATTCTACTGGGATTAGTCCGCGCTGGCACCGCTAATCTCCACTGAGTGGCAATTTGCTGGCCGACAAGGGCCAATATTGCCGTCCTGCGTTACAATGAAAGCGGCCATATCAATAATAGAGCGTTGGTGGATAGTAATTTGAGACCCAGAAACATCATCCGTGCGATGGAAACCAGCCGCGAGCAAATGCGCCGATCTGAGCGTAAAGTGGCGGACTATATTCTGGAAAATCGCAAAGAAGTGATTCATATGCGGATTGTTGATCTTGCCCAAGAGGCGCATGTCAGCGAACCAACGGTGGTCCGGTTTTGCCGAGCGGTCGGCTGTGATGGTTTTCAAAACTTTAAAGTGGCGCTGGCACAGCATATTGCCCACAGCCCAGAGTACGAAGAATTTAGCTTTGGCGATGAAGACTCCGCTCGGCAATACACCTTCAAGGTCTTTGACTCGACGATGGAGGCCTTAAAAAAAGTCCGCGACAGTATAGAGGTAACAGCCATAGAAAAAGCCGTCGAGCTGCTTGGCAATGCTCGCCGTGTCGAATTCTACGGCTTTGGTGCCTCTGCCGCCGTAGCCACCGATGCCCAGCACAATCTGTTTCGCCTGCAAATTTCTGCCAGCGTTTATTCTGATCCACACGTGCAAGCGATGTCGGCAATGTCCTTAAGTCAGCAAGATGTCGTGGTGGTGATATCCCAGTCTGGCCGCACCAAGGCATTGCTAGACGCCATAAACTTGGCCCAACAAAATGGAGCCCCCGTCATCGCATTGGCGCCCAGCGGCTCACCCGTCACTGCAGCGGCGGACCTCGCAATATATATTGACGTAGACATGGATGAGGGCGACTACACGCCACTGCCATCGCGCCTCGCACATATGGCGGTGTTAGATATTCTCGCGGTAGGAATTTCCCGAAGCAAAGCGGGTGTTCGCGAGCATTTAAAAACCATAGAAAAAGGTCTGCAGGTGCTGCGTACGGATATTAAAGAGTGAGTTGCTTGGCAAGAGAGTGAGAGGTGTTTTTGCCTTAGGCTCCGTTAACCACATGTGCTCATTATCAATAAACACGGCAGCAATTATGCCTCCATTACGCTCATTACTTTGACCCTCGTGCCGTTTAGTCTAGGCACCCGCGATAGCGGATCAAGGTCAGTATTCGATACAAGAATATTTCTATTTACTCCGCCGTTATAGCTGCCTTCTCCCGTTTTAGGGTCAAAGGTGCGATAGCCCCAGCCGTGTTCCATTACCGCAACGCCGCTGCGAATGTCCTTAGATAATTTAGCCTTGGCTTGAAGTCGATTAGTTGCAGAGCTGACGGTAACCGTTTGGCCGTCAATGATGCCGAGCTTTTCACCATCGGTGATATTTATTTCGATGGTGTCGCCGCTCATTTCATGGTCTTTCATTCCCGTCATACTGGTTTCGACAGACCAAGAATTCATCATCTTCATTCTCCGCCTACCGATTAGCTGTAAAGGGTAGGCGGAGGTGTCTTCAGGATTTTCTTTGAGACGCTTTTTGAGCAATTCAATAAACGGGGGCGGCGCTATATTTACTTTGCCATTGCTGGTGGTGACTTTTTCGAATAGTGCGCCAAATTCTGGGCGTGTGTTGAGGTCGCCAATTCCATGTTGAGCATTTTGTATGTCTTTCCATTTAAACCTGCCTTCAGAACGAATAAGTAGCCGCGACAGCCATAGTGGTGAGAACCCGTAATTTTTATTGCCCGTCCATGTTGCTAATTTCATGCTGGCTTTAACGACAGGGTTTAGCCATTTTTTACCTATTACAAAGGGCTTGTTCATTGCAATGGCAAGGTCGCGTAAAAACTCCCATTCGTAGCGCATGCCGTTGGGCAGCTCCACTGCGGCACGGCTCATTTGTGCGCGGGGCGTGGGGCTGAGCGCTTGCAGAAGGGGGTTGATGTCGGTGCGCTCTAGGAAATGGTCGCCGGGTATTAGCCAATCTGCATGGCGGTGACTTTCACGCTGAAAATGATCGATTACAATAAAGCATTCTAGTTGTGAAAGTGCGGCGTCGAGTTTACCGCCATCTGGGCCAGAAATTACCGGGTTGCCGCTGTTCATTATTAATGCGCGTATTTGGCCTTCACCGGGGGTGGTAATTTCGTCGGGGAGTTCTGCAATGCTGTGGGAGCCGGCAATGTTTTTGTTGCCCCGTAAGCGGCTAATGGCATCCGAAGGTGGAAACAGGGCATCGCCCGCTTTTAAAAAGTCGAGAATACCGGCGGCGTAATAAATGCCGCCCTCTTGCTCTACCCGATTAGTTATTAAATTTAATGCCTGTACTAGCCACAAAGCGAGGACGCCATTGCGACCTTGGCTCACACCGGTTCGACCAATTGCCATCGCCCGCGGGGCCTTCGCGAATTGCTCGGCAAGTGATTGTATTGTGTCTTGTGGGATATCGCAGAGCTGGCTTAGGCTGGGTAAATCAGCACTTTGAGCAAGCTGTTTAAGCGTCGCTAGGCCATCAAGATATTGTGCAGGGGCCTTGTCCCACCCATTGTCGAAGATGATTTTGATGATTGCTAGTAACAGTGCCCAGTCCGATTCGGGTAGCGGTGCAATATGTTGGCTGGCTTTGACGGCGCATTCAGTTTTGCGTGGATCAACAACGACAAGCTCGGCTCCGGCTTCTTTGCGGGCCAGTATGCGTTTCCAGCCATCTGGTGAATAGCCTATCCAACACATGCCGCTAATCTGCGGGTTGGTGCCGATCAGCAGGTAATAATCACAGTGGTCTATATCTGGCTGCAAACTGACCCAGGGGTTGCCATAAAGATTTTCTGATACAACATGCAGAGCATTTTGATCGACAGAGGCGACCCAAAAGCGGTTTTCGGTGCCGATGGCGTCAAGAAACATTGAGAAGAACAGCGCCCCCCCAAAGTTGAAGCCATTGGGATTGCCGGTATAACTGCCAACCGCATTTGCGCCGTGATTATCGATAATTCTGTTTAAGCGCGAACTGATATCGCGTATTGCCTCTTCGTAACTGGTTTCGACATAGCGGTCACCAACGCGTTTCATTGGCTTGGTGATGCGCTTTGGGTGGTTTAAAGCGAGGTGAGATTTCGCCCCTTTTATACAGTAGTCTCGCCAGCTATAGGCATTGTCTTTATCGGGCTCAATTTTGATAACGGTATTGTTTTCTGCAGTGACTTTTAGCCCGCAGGCCTGTTCGCAAATACCGCACACGGTATAGCTGGTTTTCATTTTACGCTCCGATGTTTTTATCGTTATTGCTTGTTGGCGTTGATGTAAAGGCATGGCGATGCCACCGCCCATACTACTGCTATAAATTATTGTGTCAACAGGAAATAGTTTCCTTTAGTGTAGGGTTGTGCATTCTTACTGCACATCAATCTGCCAACAATTATTTTGCTGGATATTATTTCTCTTAAGTCTTTCTTAAAAATTGCTGCTTAAGCTGCAAGCATGAAATCTCGGTAGGAGGGTGCCGGAATGTATTTACCGACAGATGCAGTAAAAAATGTACTTAGCAGTAGCTTAGACACCGGCTCTAAGTACAGAGAGTCATTAGAGATGTCGCCGCAACTTTCTATTGTTGGTCGCAATGCGCCGGAACGCGCTGAGTTAGAAGCGTATATCGCGAATAAGTTTTTCAACACTTACGGCGCTAAATTACGTGAGTTTTTGCCTCTACTGCTGGTGATGCGGGCTCGCCGAGAAATTTCTGGTGTGCTTGGTATACGTCGAGGTCGTCACGGCCACGCATTGTTTATAGAGCAGTACATGAATACGCCTGCGGAAGCTGTACTTGGCGATTTATTGGACCGTCAGATTGCGAGAGATAGTTTAGTCGAGATCGGTAATTTGGTATCAACATGGCGCGGTAGTAGCCAA
This sequence comes from Zhongshania marina, assembly GCF_002915595.1. Taxonomy (GTDB): domain Bacteria; phylum Pseudomonadota; class Gammaproteobacteria; order Pseudomonadales; family Spongiibacteraceae; genus Spongiibacter; species Spongiibacter marinus_B. The sequence continues at coordinate 71,342 of NZ_PQGG01000003.1, read as the reverse complement.
ATGTTATTTATCGCATTAGCGTCGTTGATCTGCAATGCCGGTGCAGAGTGGGCGGTTTTTACGGCAACGCCCGAGGTGCAAAAATTACTGAGCCGCTTGCGGGTCGTGCAGTATGCATTGTGTGAGGCTGACGGTAGCCGAGTTGGTGTGCAACTACCAGACTGGGGAAGTTACTACGATACCAAGCCTAAAGTTATCGCAGTCAATGCTCGCCACGCGGTGGCAATGTTTGAAAATCAGCCGATGACGTCCATGTTATTGAGCAGTTGCGACGCACAGCTGGCAGCTGCCGACGGGAGTCGCGATTTGCGAGCGCTCTATGAGTAAGATCATTTTGACACTGAGAGATATTGCTAAAGATTCGGGTAGTCTTCCCGCGCTTCAAGGAGAAAGCCGCTCTGTAAGTTATGGTGATTTGCTTATTGCAGTGCAGGATCTGGCGGCGCAACTAAGCGTCTTGGGCGTTCAGCGTCTTGGTCTTGCTGCTGATAATGGACCAGAATGGATTATTATTGATTTAGCTTGCCAGTTAGCGGGTATTCCCCTAATTCCGCTCCCTGGCTTTTTTACACCACAGCAAGTACTTCACGCCGTTGAGAGTAGCGGTGCCGATATCTTGCTTAGTGACAGTCGAGACTTTGCCCAACTTAGTAAAAGCCTCTTTGGCGAAAGACTAAGTGACGTTTCTGTGCAACTTGTCGGCTTATCGTCGATGCGCGCCTTTCGAATGCAGGCCTCGACAGATAAAAGTGTGCTGCCAGCGGATACCGCAAAAATTACTTATACCTCGGGTTCAACTGGACATCCAAAGGGCGTATGCCTGTCAAATCTCGTTCAATGCAATACCGCCTCTGCGTTAAATGAGGCTTTATACGACACACCATTGCATCGCCATTTAGCGGTATTACCGCTTGCGACGTTATTAGAGAACGTGGCGGGAGTTTATAGCGCCCTGTTGCGAGGCTCGCTAGTGATTTTGCCGTGCTTGGCAACACTAGGTTGGGCGGGTAGCTCAGGTTTAGACATCGCCAGTTTGGCCGCCACACTTAGCGCAATGCAGCCCGATAGTGCGGTAATACTGCCACAAATTCTAAAAGGTCTTATCGCGCAAAGAGACGCTGGCAACTGGTCTGCGCCGTCAAGCCTTCAGTTTCTTGCGGTAGGTGGGGCGCGGGTCGCGCCAGATTTAATTGCGCGGGGCCGCGAACTTGGCTTACCGGTGTACGAAGGTTATGGCTTGTCAGAATGTGGCTCAGTGGTAAGTGTTAATAGACCCGGCGCAGATAAATTGGGCTCGGCCGGAAAAGTTCTACCGCATTGCAGAGTCAGTATCGCAGACGCGCAGGTCACGGTTGGCGGAAGTATCTACCTAGGTTATTTACAAAACAATGTCGACGCTCTGGAGATGACAGAAGTTGCCACCGGAGATCTTGGCACCTTGGACGATGACGGATTTTTATGGCTGCGCGGTCGCAGTAAAAATTTACTAGTGAATAGTTACGGTCGCAATATTTCCCCTGAGTGGCCGGAGAGTGAATTATCTGCGCAAGCTAACATTCTGCAATGCATGGTGATTGGTGATGGCGAAGCCTATTGCAGCGCCTTGATTTATCCTGCTGCAAGCGCCAGCCGCGATCAAATAGATGAAGAAATAGACAGGTGTAATGATGTGTTGCCGGATTACGCCCAGATAAAAAGATGGGCGACGCTGCCTAAGCCGCTTAGCGATATCGATGGCTTGCTAACCGCCAATGGCCGCCTGCGTCGCAAAGAAATTTTAGCGTATTACAGCGATCTCGTAGCCGAGTGCTATCGCGAAGTTGAATTCGACAACAATATCCCTGCAGCGGTGTATTAAGCCGTTCTCGTCGCCGCATCTGAAAACACAAAGGAGTAAACAATGGGATTTTATGAGCAGCTTCAATTAGACACCGCCGCTGAAAGAGAATCACTGTATACCATCGATTTCATTCAAGATGGTGTTGGCGGCAAGTTAAATCTAAATGACTATATTCAATTTTTGACCCAAGCCTATCACCATGTAAAACATACTGTACCGTTGTTAATGGCCTGTGGCGGTCGTCTTGACGAGCGCTATGAGTGGCTTCGAGTCGCGATTGCGGAATATATTGAAGAAGAGCTTGGCCACCAAGAGTGGATACTGAATGATATTGCCGCCTGCGGTGGCGACGCCGAGCAGGTGCGCAATAGTCGCCCCGCAGGTGCGACTGAGCTAATGGTGTCTTATGCCTACGACATGATCAATAGAGTTAATCCAGTAGGTTTTTTTGGCATGGTTCAGGTGTTAGAGGGAACTAGTATCGCGATTGCTGACAATGCAGCAAGGGCAATTCAACAGAGCTTAGGTCTACCCAAAAAGGCCTTCAGTTATTTAACTTCTCACGGCGCTTTAGATATTGAACATATCGATTTTTTTAAAGGCCTGATGAACCGAATCGACGATAAGCACGATCAAGAGCAAATTATCCACAGTGCAAATATGTTCTATTGTTTATACGGCAATATCTTTCGTGAACTGGGTCGGCGCGGAGGCATAAAACATGCGGCCTAAACTATTGCGATTGAGGAATAGCTAGCCATGACGACATTAAATGTTGTGTTAACCGGTGCTTGTGGTGGAATTGGTCGGGTGTTGGCTATTGCCTTCGCCAGTGCCGGACATAACTTGGTGCTGGTTGGCAGAAACGCAGAAGCATTGGCTGCCTTGCGAGAAGGTTTAGTAAGACCGCGTAGTCACCGTTACTTAGTGGCGGACTTGTCGTCGGCTGCGGCAATTACCGAGCTATGTACGGATGTCGCAGACGGTCCACCGATAGATGTGCTGGTGAATAACGCCGGCGTATCGTCCTTCGGCCTATTTGCAGAAACCGATGATGCGCTAGTAGAACACATGTTGCAGTTAAATGTTTTGGCGCCAATGCGTTTGTGCAAAGGTTTAATGCCACTATTGTTAAAAAGTCAGAACGCGGCGGTTATCAATATTGGTTCAGGCTTTGGCAGCATCGGCTACGCGGGCTTTACCGCTTATTGTGCGAGCAAATTTGGCTTGCGTGGATTTACCGAGGCGCTGCAGCGCGAATTGGCCAATGAAAATATCGCCATACACTACTTAGCGCCGAGGGCGGTAAATACCGCAATGAATTCTGACAAGGTGGTTGCTATGAATGCGGAGCTTGGCAATACCGCCGACGAGCCAGAAGTTGTTGCCGATGCGGCGCTAGCGATGTTGGGCTTAAACAAAAGTAGCAATCGCTATTTGGGTTGGCCAGAACGTTTCTTCGTACGTCTCAATGCGCTGTTCCCCGCTGTGGTGTCGGGCGCGCTGAAAAAGCAGTTAGGCGCGATATTACGCCACGCAAAATCCATTTAAATCTAAGTCACTTTGGAAGGGCTGGCGCACATGAAAATAATCACTCTAAGGGTTGGTCTCGCGCTGTTGTTATTTACGGTAGCACTTTCTGCATTCAGTGATGACGGCGGTATAAAAAGTGAATTAGCCACTAGTGCGGCTGTTGCTGAACTGCAGACCCGCTGGGCAACGGCGCAATATGCGGAGGATAAGAGTCAGCAAGAACACGATTTTGAATCATTGCTACTTAGAGCCAATAACATGATAAGTGCCGAACCAGATAATCCAGATTTTTATGTTTGGCGGGGTATTATTAAGGCGAGTTATGCTGGCGTAAAAGGTGGTTTGGGTGCCTTGAGTTTGGTAAGGGAAGCGAAAATTGACTTAGAGCAAGCTATCGCTCTAGGAGGCGGCACATTGCAGGCGGCTGCCCGCACCAGTCTTGGCTCGTTGTACTTTCAAATGCCGGGTTGGCCAATCGGCTTTGGCAGTGATAAAAAGGCAGAGACTTATTTGCTGGAAGGTTTGGCGATGGCGCCAGACGATATTGATAGCAATTACTTTTACGCCTTGTATTTGATCGATCAAAGACGGGGCGAAAAGGCGCGCCAATATTTAGAACGGGCGTATACTGCGCCTAGACGTTTGGGGCGTGATTTTGCTGACCAAGAGCGTCGCAGAGAAGTGCTAGAATTAATTACTGAACAACAAAAAGAAAAATGACTTAGTAAGGGGGCGCCGAATTCATGCGAGTGTTGTTAGTTGAAGATGATATATCACTAGCCGACGGCACCGTAAAAGCGCTCCGCCGTGCTGGCTATGCAGTCGATCACGCTGCAACTGGGAGCGACGGGCGACGGTATGTCGAGGCCGGTCAATTAGATATTGTGATTTTGGATCTAGGCCTGCCAGATATCGATGGCTTAACACTGCTGCGTGAGCTGCGACTATTGCAGACCGGTGTGCCCATACTGATTTTAACTGCGCGCGACGCCCTCACCGATAAGGTTGCCGGATTAGATGCGGGCGCAGACGATTACCTCACCAAACCCTTCGCGTTTGAAGAATTGCTGGCGAGAATTCGGGTGCTGTCGCGTCGCAATGCACCCGTTCGGGAGCCGGAGCTTAAATTTGGCAATGTGCTTATTAATATTGCCAGTCACGAAGTTCGCTTAGATGGTGAAGTGCAGAAACTATCGCGTCGCGAGTTTGCTATATTGCGGGCGCTGGCAGATCGTCCAGGTCAGGTGTTCTCTCGCGAGCAGTTAGAAGAGAAGTTGTACAGTTGGGGCGACGAGGTTAGTAGCAATACTGTTGATGTGCACGTGCATAATTTACGGAAAAAATTAGGCCATAATTTGATTAAAAATATCCGAGGTGTTGGGTTTATTCTTGGAGCTAGTGAGTGAGTTCACTGCGCCGATTTTTAATAGTTAGCATTTTGTCGGTATTGATGTTGGTCAATTTCATTGCTGCTTTGCATGGCTATAAATCGAGTATGGCCGAGGCAGAAAAATTATTTGATCAAAAGCTTACCGCAATGGCACTACAATTATCTTCCGTTCCCTTGCGGAGCCAGAATAATTCACCCGCGCCAGACAATGAGCATATGGTGTTTCAGTTGTTTAATGCCGATGGCAAATTGGCGTGGCGCTCGGTGCATGCGCCAGATCAGTATATCGCTGCGAATGAGGGCTTTAGTGAAAATAACTTTAATGGCTATCGTTGGCGAACGCTAAGTTATTTTAACTTTGTGAATGGCCATCGAATAATGATTGCCGAGCGAATGGATCTTCGTTATCGCCTTGCTGAGCGGGTGATCCTTGAATCCATTGTGCCGGTTGTTGTGGTGCTTCCGGTGGCTGCATTGTTAATCTGGTTGATTGTAGGTCATGGTCTAAAAAGTTTGGAATTGTTAGCGGGAATACTGAGAAAAAAGGCAGCTGACGATTTAAGCGTAGTGAGTATAGATAATACCCCAATTGAATTGACGCCAGTCATTGCGTCGATGAACTCGCTACTACGCAGACTTGATGATTCCTTTGAGCGGGAGCGGCGATTTTCTGCAGATGCTGCCCACGAGCTGCGCACACCAATAAGCGCGATAAAAATGCATTTGCATAATTTGCGCGATGAGTATCCAGAGCATAATTCTTCGCTAAATAGTTTAGAGCGAGATGTTGATCGCTTGGCGCACTTAGTAGAGCAAATGCTGTTATTGCATAGAACCACGCCGGATCATTATCCCGCTAAATTTGAGAGCCTTTCGCTCGCTGCGCTTGCGAGTGAAATTATCGCGACGAACTACGCAGACTTTTCCAAAAAGGAACAATCGATAGAACTGCATGGCGATGAGGGTAGGGTAAGCGGTGATCGCTTTGCATTGCGCATAATGCTGCAGAATCTTCTAAACAATGCATACAAATACACCCAGCGTGGCGGTTTTATAAAGGTAGTTATTGACACAGGGCCGGACTCGGTTCGATTAACTGTTAGCGATAACGGGCCTGGAATAAGTGCCGAGGTGAAGTCTAGGGTGTTTGAACGTTTCTATCGGGTTGGTGGAGATCGCCATGCCTCAGGTTCATCAGGTTGTGGTCTTGGCTTGTCGATTGTGGAGCATATTGCAGAACTACATCGAGCCTCTATTTCAATGTCTGAAGGTGAGGGTGGTATTGGCTTAGCGTTCACGGTGGTATTTCCACTTTCATTTGTATTCGGTGAGTTGACATGAAATTACACAATTGTTCGTGTGGAGAGAGTAGGTGACGAAATTGCGAACAGTATTTTCTAAACAAGGCCTTGTTGTTTTTACATTGGCGTTACTCAGTGGCGCGAATACCTATGCGGATAAGCCAGAATTTGAGCTGGCAATTGAACAGCATTTATTTGAGCCTTCGGTCCTCGTTATACCTGCTAATACCAAGGTGAAACTTTGGGTGAGCAATAAAGATTCGACACCTGAAGAGTTTGAGAGCTATGAGCTAAATAGAGAGAAAGTGGTACTTGGTGGCCAGCGAGCGCTAATCTTTATTGGTCCATTGGCACCGGGGGAGTATCCCTTTTTTGGCGAGTTCAATCCCAAAACCGCGCAAGGGAAAATTATTGCCAAGTGAATTGGTGGAGTGAACGGTGTGACAATGAAAAGTGACGTGCCATGTTATTAACCAGCGTAATTATTATCATACGAGAGGTTCTAGAAGCGGCCTTTCTAATAAGTATTCTCCTGTCTTTATGCGTTCAGCTAAATTTGACGAGGCATTGGTTTAAGTGGAGCCTTGCCGGCGGTGTTGCCGGTTCCATTGCTTTAGGTAGCCAGTTTGGCTGGGTGTCAAATTTGTTTGGCGGTATAGGCCAAGAGCTTGTAGATGCTGGCTTGCAAGTATTTATATACCTTTGTCTTTTATACATTTGTTTTAAATTCATTGATCACTATTTTAAGCCATCGGCTTCGAACGCTACGTTTCGTGCAATTCTGACCGCTGTGATTGCATGCGCAATGACCCGCGAGGGTTCGGAAATTTATATTTATTTGCTCGCGTTTCAAGACCTACCAGAAGGTGGCATTAGCTTGTATAGCGGTTCAATTATCGGTTTTGGTATTGGCTTAAGTTGTTGTGCTTTATTTTACTATTGGATATTGAGCTTCTCAGTATCCCGCTCATTGCTACTTGGCTGTGTGTTGCTGACCACCATGGCAAGTGGAATGATGCTGCAAGCCGCTAAAATGCTTATTCAAGCGGATTTGCTCCCCGATGGTCAGTTGTGGGACAGCAACGGCCTGTTGGCCGAAGAAAGTCTTGCTGGGCAACTACTCTATGCCCTAGTCGGCTATGAGGCTACTCCAGCACCCGCGCAGTTGATGATATATATGGCTAGTGGTTTAACGATGGCGGGCGTGATGATAGCTCGTTACCAATACTGGCGGCACCGGCAATTACCTAAAGAAGCAAACCAGTATGGCAATTAATATTTATCGGTTCATTGTTGGATTTGCTATTTACATCAGTCTAGTCAGTTTAGTTAAGGCTGATGGCTTGGCGGTAGATCGCATTTATGCGCCTTATGTAAATAGTTTAGAAAAGGAATTGGAGTATCGCATTAGCAGTGCTGAGGGCGGATCAGGAGCGTCAAGTGATTATATTATCCAGCGACTTGGCTTTGGCGCAGCCGTAAATGACAGTATTGCCCTAGAAGCGTATTTGAGTGCGGAGGGAGAGGAAGACGCTGATCGCTTAAGTGGCTATGAGCTAGAGCTACGCTGGCAACTTAGTGAGCAAGGCGAATACGCTGTCGATTGGGGTGCAGTATTTGAGTATGAGCACAGTCGCGATAGTAAGCTTGAGGAGCTAGCAGGAAAGCTAGTTGCATTAAAAGAGTGGGGGGCAATGGTGACGACGGCGAATGCCAGTCTTATTTATGAGTCAAGTGATGTGGCGGGTGAGGAGTTTGAAACTGCGTTGTCATTGCAGGCTCGATATCGTTATCGACCAATGCTTGAACCTGCTTTAGAGTTTTATGCGGCAGAGGATTATCGCGGAATGGGCCCTGTGTTAGTTGGCGCTATTCGTTTGGCGGCGGCAAACAGTCTGCGCTGGGAGGTGGGCACGATATTTGGTTTAGATGATCGCAGCGCAGATTATGTTTTTCGCTTAATGCTTGAGTATGAATTTTATTAGCTTTGCTGCGCTATTTGGTTGCCTTAAAATTCTCTTGTATGGTGTAGCGAAAAAACATGGGGAAGGTGTTTTTAATATAAACCTGTTCCTTCATCATATGGCGGGCACTAATTCCGCGGCTTAGTTTAACGATTACACCGCGTGGATCTAGTCGATACACCTCGCCTTCAATTTCCTCGCTGTCTTGATCGTGAAACAATATGTTGCCACGCAGATACTCGCCTATTTGCAGCGGTGCATTTGGATGTTGGGCCAGCAAAATACCTTGCTCCGAAATTTCTAAAACTCGGTATGCGGTGTCTTTATCCACCGTTAGCGGTGGTTGCGCGGCTCTGGGATAAGGTAGCCGAAAGAAGCGCCGTAGATTATTTATTTTAGATGCCATCTATCTGTTGTACCCGATTATGCTAAGAAGGTCGACTAAAAATGGCAGCTTACACTGGAATTTCCGCTGCGCGTAAAGCGCGGCGTAGATTTGAATAATCGCTTGCCTGCGGCAGGGTTGGCGGGTGTTCGCCTTCAGGGATACAACCCATTTCGACCAGTGCCCATTTTACTGGAATGGAATTTGGGTCTTCTAATAGGGCTAAGTGAAGTGCCTGTAGATGCGTGTCTAGTGCTTCAGCATCCACAGAATTACCAGCTTTTGCTAGAGCATATAATTTTAGCAATAGAGATGGATTGACGTTTGCCGACACAGAAATACAGCCCTGGTAGCCCGCTAGCATTTGTCGGTAGGCGCTTGTGTCATGGCCAGCATATAGCGTGAAGCCTTTAGGTAGTTTGAGCTTGAGTAATTCCTGTGCACTTGTTGCTTTCGTCGAGCCGTCGACAAAACCTTCAATACCGGAAATCAGTGCAAGTTCGGCAATACCAATGGGCGATAAAATATTTGCATGATTGCGTTCTGCGCGGGCTAGGGTCGGTAGCTGAGCGGCTTCGGCAAGGCTTGCAAAATGTTTCAGCAACGCATTTTTGGACATCGCTTCTTCTTTAGTTGGCGCGCTGATTAATACCGCACTGGCGCCATACTCATTTGCAATGCTGGCGAGCTCAACGGCATGCTCTGTATTGTCGCCACCTAGGTCGGCAATGATGGGTATGCGGCCATCGGCTTGCCAAAGGGCGCGGCGCAAAAGCTCCGTGCGTTCGTCGATGTTCATAGTTGAAGACTGGCCGGTAGAGCTGCCGATCAGCAGGGCAGAGCTGCCGTTGTCCACATGCCAATCCACCAAAACTTCTACTGTTTCGTAATCTGGCGCACCGCTACTTTGGGTGGGGGTGATAAGGTCGACAATAACTCCATTTATCATGTGCTCAAACCCTGAGTTATGGATGTGAGAAATAAGTATAGTTGCGGAATTGGAGGGTGTATAGCGAATGGCCGTTAGGGATAATAAGTGTGTTTCGCTTCGAATAGCATGGATGCTGCTGCTAGCGTGATTAGACCGAGGCATATACCGTTCGATTAGAAAGCCAGCGTTGAATGAGGGGTTTTACGTGGGATGGATGGGCTTGCATGATGTGCTGCGCTTGCGCGCGCACGTCGTCGAGTAAATCGGTATCTCTTTGCAAGTCCGCGATTTTAAATGTCATTAATCCAGTTTGGCGGGTGCCGAGTACTTCGCCCGGACCGCGTAATTGTAGGTCTTGCTCGGCAATGACAAAGCCGTCGGTGCTATCGCGTAGCGCGCTTAGGCGCTGTTTACCATTGCGGGAAAGGGGTGACTGATACAGCAAGACGCAAAAGCTCTGGCGACTGCCACGGCCAACTCGGCCGCGCAATTGGTGCAGTTGGGCAAGGCCAAGGCGCTCGGCATTTTCGATAATCATTAGGGAGGCGTTGGGCACATCCACGCCCACCTCAATAACCGTGGTGGCTACGAGTAAGTTTATTTCGGCGGCTTTAAATTCCGCCATTACAGCGGCTTTTTCTTTTGCCTTCATGCGGCCGTGCACTAAGCCTACCCGCAATTCCGGTAGGGTTTCTTTTAATAACTCCCAGCTTGCTTCGGCTGCCTGGGCCTGCAATTTGTCTGACTCTTCTATTAAGGTACATACCCAGTAGGCTTGTTGGCCGCTAGCGCATACTGCGCGCAGGCGCTCCATGACGTCGTCGCGACGATCATTGGCGAGCACCACGGTATTTACCGGCGTGCGGCCTGGCGGTAACTCGTCGATCACTGAGGTGTCGAGATCGGCATACGCCGTCATCGCCAAGGTGCGCGGAATCGGTGTGGCGGTCATGATTAATTGATGGGGCTGGCCGACATTGGCGGCTGCCTTTTGCTTGAGTGCTAGGCGCTGGTGAACCCCAAAGCGGTGTTGCTCATCAATAATCACTAAGCCGAGCTTGGCAAATTCCACATCGTTCTGAAACAGGGCGTGGGTTCCCACCGCGACATGGGCGTCGTGATTGGCGATGGCATCGCTTTGTTGCTGGCGCGCCTTGCCCTTGAGTTTGCCGGTCAGCCAGGCCACGTTCAGGCCCAGCGGCTCCAGCCATTGACTAAAATTTTGATAATGCTGTTCAGCTAGAATTTCGGTGGGTGCCATAATCGCCACTTGGTAGCCGCTGGCCACGGCGCGCAGTGCGGCAAGTGCGGCGACGGCGGTTTTACCGCTGCCAACATCGCCCTGTACTAAACGCAGCATGGGGGTTTGGCCGTGTAAGTCTTTGGCGATTTCTGCGGCGACACGTTTTTGAGCGCCGGTTAGTGTGAATCCCAATTGCGCTAAAAATGCTTTTTGCAGTGTGTTGGGGCCATCGAGTGGTGGTGCACCAAAGCGCTGGGTTTCACGTCGCAACTCTTGTAAGGCCAGATTGTGAGCAAGTAATTCTTCAAAGGCCAAACGCTGTTGGCTGGGGTGGCGGCCGTCTTGCAATTGGCTGATAGATGCGTCGGTAGGCGGGTGGTGTAAATAGCGTAGGGCATCCGCCAAGGTCCAGCGAGCGCGGCTGATTTGCGGCGGTAGTGCTTCGGCGGGTAGCCATTCAGTAACGGGGTTACTATCCAAATATTGCAGAGCTTGGTCGCACAGTTTGCGCCAGCTAGTTTGGGCAAAGCCTTCGGTACTGGGGTAAATCGGGGTTAGTCGCTCCTCTACCGCAACAGGGGCGTCGTCGTTAATAACACGATATTCGGGGTGATAGAATTCTAAGCCGCCGCTGCCGCGACGGGCTTCGCCATAGCAGCGCAGTTTGGTGCCGGGGGTGAGCTGGGCTTTTTGCGCGGCATTGAAATGGAAGAAGCGCAGGGTCGTGGTGCCGGTATTGTCTTGCAGTCGGCACACCAAACTTCGACGCCGGCCAAACACGATATCAGACAACAAGATTGTCCCTTCAAACACGACGTCAGTATTGAGTTGCAAGGCGCCTAGCGGCGTAATACGGGTGCGGTCTTGGTAGCGCAGGGGTAAATGGAATAATAAATCTTGAATGGTGACGATACCGAGCGCGGATAACTTTTCTTGCAGGCGCGGGCCGACCCCCTTTAAGGCATTCACGCTGATCTGATCTAAGGGTTTTGTCATTAGGCCGCGCTGGCACTTGAGTTCGCGCCAAATGCCGGCGCGGCGGCTTTAATGGCTTTGCTAATAACGTCGATGGCTTGGTGGCGGGGAAAGCTGGTGCGCCAAGCAAGGGCGACGGTGCGGATGGGTGGGTTTGCAAACGGGCGAGTGCACAATACACCGTCGCCATAGGGCGCTACCTGCGCAGCTGACAGCGGCAGTATGGTGATGCCGAGTTTAGAGACCACCATGTGTTTAAGGGTTTCTAAGGAGCTGCCCTCTACCACGGATTGCAATAGGCGATCGCCGTTGGCAAAGGTTTGGCGTAGGCCTGGGCAGGCGGCCATGACTTGATCTCGAAAGCAGTGCCCTTCGCCGAGCAGCAATACGTTTTCGTTGAGAAGGTCTTCGTGTTGTAGCTCTGCCTTTTTGGTTAGCGGGTGGTCATTGGGCAGTAAGACCACAAAGGGTTCTTCGTATAAGGCTTGGGTAACAACGTCGCTTTCATTAAAGGGAAGGGCGACAATAATGGCGTCTAGTTTTGAAGAGCGTAATCTTTCCCGCAGCGTGCCGGTGAGATTTTCTTCTATATAAAGCGGCATCTCTGGCGCGAATTCTCTAATCACGGGAATGCAGCGCGGATATAAATACGGCCCAACCGTATGAATGGCGCCAATCGCCAGCGGTGTGCCTAAGGGGTCGCGACCTTGATTGGCCAATTCGCGAATGTGGTCAGCCTGTTCCAATACAATCTTGGCCTGCCGAATAACCTGCTCGCCAACGGGGGTGGTTTGTATTTGGCCGCGGCTGCGCTCAAACAAGGAAATACCTAGTTCATCTTCTAGCTTTTTAATAGCGACGCTCAGGGTGGGCTGGCTGACAAAGCAATTCTCGGCAGCTTTGCCGAAGTGGCCTGTTTCTTTTAAAGCGAGAATGTAGCGTAATTCTGTCAGCGTCATAAATTATCCGGCGTTATAGTTAAACTCTATGGCGCTTAATACTACATTCTCGATAGGGAAAGGCAATCTAATGTCGCCAATCGATAGGTCTTTTTAGAAGCTGAGCAAAATTTTGCCGATGTGCTCACCGCCTTCCATTCGCCCATGTGCCGCGCTCACCTCGTCGAAACGAAATACTTTGTCGATAAGGGGGCTAAATTTACCCTCTGCGATTAAGGGGTAAACCTGCTCTTCAATCTCTGCGGCTATTTTTGCTTTTTGCTCGCCACTTTGGGCCCGCAGCGTAGAGGCGGTGATGGTGAGGCGTTTCATCAACACCGGTACAAAATTGACCTCTGTATTAAAGCCGGCCTGGAAGGCAATGAATACGATGCGGCCATCGTTAGCCGCCAGTTTTAGATCTTTTTGCACGTAGTCGCCGCCGACCATATCTAAAATGACATCCATGCCCTTGCCGGTGGGTGTGTCGGCTAGCGAGGTGAGGAAATCATCCGTTTTGTAATTTACCGCTTTTATTGCACCGAGTTTTTCACAGGCCGCGCACTTCTCTGCACTGCCCGCGGTGGTATATACATTCGCACCAAAGGCCTTGGCGAGTTGAATGGCGGTAGTGCCAATGCCGCTGCTGCCGCCGTGAACTAAAAAGTTTTCTCCGGCTTTTAAATGGCAGCGCTGAAATACATTGTGCCAAACGGTAAATAGAGTCTCGGGTAAGGCGGCGGCGTCTCTAAGGCTAATGCCTTGGGGAATGGGTAGGCACTGGCTTGCGGGCGCGACGGTATAGTCGGCATAGCCACCGCCGTTGCATAGCGCGCAAATCATATCACCGACTTTCCAGCGGCTTACCTCGCTGCCGATCGCAACGACTTCACCGGAAACCTCTAGGCCTAATACGGGGCTTGCGTCAGCTGGCGGTGGATATAAGCCGTAGCGTTGCATTAGATCGGGGCGGTTGATTCCTGCGGCGGCAACTTTAATCAGCACTTCATTGGCGGCGGGACTTGGCATTGCTTCGCTGCTAATGCTAAGACTGTGGTCGTCCTTGTTTACACTAACAATGTGGCGGGTAGTAGGGATGCTCATAGTCGTCCTCCTGATTGTTAAGGTGGTAAGATCAGCGCGGAATTTTAGCTGCGGCTTAGATCTGCATATTAACAAAGATTATGACCGACTCAGGCGGGCATTCACAGCGGAGAGCACTTTAGGATGGCTGAGCAAAAATCACTTTTAATTATAGGTTGCGGTGATATTGGCAATGGCTTGGCCGATATCTATTTGGCTAGGAATTGGCAGGTTTTAGGTATGCGCCGCAATATCGATAAGCTGGCGGCGGGGATTACTGCGCTAGCGGCTGATGTGTGCGAGCCGCAAACTGTCGCCAAGTTAGGGCCCTTGCAGGCCGATTATTTGCTAATAACGCTGACGCCTGCGGGCTACGGCGCAGAGGGTTATCGCGCTGTATTTGAAGACGGGCTAAATACTGTCCTAGCGGCGATGGCGACACCGCCGAAGCTAGTGTTGTTTGTGTCGAGCACCGGGGTTTATGCCCAAGCGCATCATGAGTGGATAGACGAGGGCAGTGCAACTGAGCCGGATCGTTTTTCCGGTAAGAGCTTATTGAAGGCTGAGCAGATTGTAGCGGCCACTCAATGGCCCTATGCGAATATTCGCTTTGGCGGTATTTACGGTAGTGGACGTTGGCAAATGCTGAATAAGGTGCTGGATGGCGATTGCGCACCGGCTGAACCGGTGCATTACACCAATAGAATTCACCGCGATGACTGCGTCGGTTTTTTAAGCCATTTAATCGACAAGGCCGAAGCGAATGAGGCGATAGAACCTTGTTATCTTGGCGTTGATGATGAGCCGGCAAGTATTCAAGATGTGCAGTCGTGGTTGGCTGACGAGCTAAATGTGGTCTACGCAACAAAGGGCCAAGCTATCGCTCGAACTGGCAGCAAGCGCTGTGCTAATAAACTATTGCGAGAAAGCGGCTATCAATTGAAATACCCAACATTTAGGCAGGGGTTTGTGCCGGTGCTAGAAGAATGGCGTAAAACAGAGGGTAACTAGAAAGATATTGGGCCGATTAACTCGGCCCAATATGAATTATTACAGCGCTAAAATAACTTCCACTTCGATCATTGCACCCCGTGGCAGCGCAGCGACTTGCACGCAGGCGCGGGCGGGATAAGGTTCGGCAAAAAACTGTGCCATTACTTCGTTAACCTGCGCAAATACACCGAGATCGATCAGCGAAATATTTACCTTGGCGGCGTCGTTCAAGCTTCCGCCAGCGGCCTCGGCAACCGCCGACAGGTTTTTAAATACCTGGGTGGCCTGCTCTTTAATACCGCCCTCAATCATTTCCATGGTCTCTGGAATCAAGGGAATTTGGCCAGACAAATACACCGTGCTGCCAACCTTAACCGCTTGGGAATAAGTGCCAATGGCTTGTGGGGCGTTATTGGTGCTGATGATTTCTTTGTTGCTCATGGTAGCTCCTGATGACTAAGTCAGGCGTCGGACGTCTGACGGAAAAGCTGTTGGGTGGATGGCGTCTTGCGTCAGACGCCTGACATCCGACGTGTAATTAATGTCTTTCCCGCGTGATCTTAATAACCGCAGGAATATTGCGAATTCGACGCATCACATTTGCTAAATGCACCCGCGAACGCACACCGACCACAAGGTGGATGGTGCTGATTTTGGGGTTTTCGTCTTCTACGCTGATTTTTTCGATGCTGCCGTCGGCGCCGTTAACGCGGGTTGCCAGTACGGCGATAATACCGCGTTGCTTGGATATTTCTATTTTCATTTCAACTGAGAAGTCGCGGTCGATATTTTCGGCCCAGCTCAGTGGCACGACGCGTTCGGGTTGGCTGCTGAGTTCAATGCTGTTATGGCAGTTTTCGCAATGCACCACCACGCCTTTCTCAGAGCTGACGATGCCGACAATATGGTCGCCTGGTATTGGATAGCAACAGCGTGCAAAGTTGACCAAAAAGCCCTCTGTGCCGTGAATGACCATAGACTGTCGGGTAAGTGGCGCGCGGAGTTTGTCGTCGCCGTCACGGATTTCATCGCGAAGGTTTATTAGCTGGCGGGCGGTTAAATACGCCACGCGGTTACCCATGCCGATTTGCTCGTAAATATTGTCTGTCGATTTGGCGTGGGTGGAGTCCACCAGTTGAATTAAATACTTGTCTTCTATGTCTGCCAGATTTTCGTCCATGCTCGCAAGCGCCCGTTCGAGCATGCGGCGACCCAAGGTGACAGCCTCGGTTTTGCGCTGGTGTTTTAAGTGGTGGCGAATGCCCGTGCGAGCTTTTGCCGTGACTACAAAGTGTAGCCACGCCGGATTGGGTTGCGCGCCGGGGGTGGTAATAACTTCTACGGTTTGGCCGCTTTGCAGTGTTTCTGACAAGGGGGCTAAACGGCGGTTGATTCGGCAGGCAACGCAGCTATTGCCGATGTCGCTGTGCACAGAGTAGGCAAAATCGACGGCGGTGGCACCGGCGGGTAATTCCATAATGTCGCCACGGGGCGTGAAGACATAAACCTCGTCGGGGAATAAATCGATTTTGACGTTTTCGATAAATTCTAGTGAATCGCCGGCGCGCTCCTGCATTTCCAATAAACCTTGTACCCATTGGCGGGCGCGGGCGTGGCTGGAGTTGCGCTTAGGTTCTTGCTCGTTGGATTTATACAGCCAGTGTGCGGCAATGCCGTTGTTGGCCATCTCTTCCATTTCGTGGGTGCGGATTTGTATTTCTATCGGCACGCCTTCTAGGCCAAATAATACAGTGTGCAAAGACTGGTAGCCGTTGGCTTTGGGGATGGCAATATAGTCTTTAAATTGCCCCGGCACCGGTTTGTACAAGCTGTGTACGCAGCCTAAAACACGGTAGCAGGTGTCGACGGAGTCAACCACAATGCGGAAGGCATAGAGATCCATAATCTCTTTTAGCGACTTTCGCTTGTTGCGCATTTTGGTGTAAATGCTGAACAGGTGCTTCTCGCGGCCAATTACATTGGCAGTGTGGCCTTCTTCGGTGAGGCAGTTTTCAATGCTTTCGCGGATGTGAGAAATGGTCTTTTTGCGGTCGCCAAAGCGGGTGGTAATCGACTTTTTAATACGTCGCGCGCGCATGGGATGCATCGACATAAAGCCCAAGTCTTCAAACTCTACCCGAATATTGTGCATGCCTAGGCGCTGGGCAATGGGGGCGTAAATTTCGAGGGTTTCGCGGGCGATGCGGCGGCGCTTTTCCGGCGGCATGGCGCCGAGGGTGCGCATATTGTGAAGGCGGTCAGCGAGCTTTACCAAAATCACGCGAATATCTTTGGCCATTGCCAGGGCCATTTTTTGGAAGTTCTCAGCCTGCTGCTCTGCCTTAGACTGGAACTCAATTCGAGTCAGCTTAGAAACACCGTCAACCAGCTCAGCCACCACATCGCCAAACTGATTACTTAGCCCTTGCTTGGTCACGCTGGTGTCTTCTATTACGTCGTGCAGCATGGCGGCCATTAAACTTTGGGCGTCCATATGCATTTCAGAAAGAATGGTAGCAACAGCTAAGGGATGGGTGACGTAGGGCTCGCCGCTGCGGCGGTTTTGACCTTCGTGGGCCTGCTCGGCGTAATAGTAAGCGCGCCGAACCTGATTAACTTGATCGGCAGAGAGGTAGTCAGAAAGAGATTTTGCAAGGGCGTCAATCGATCCCGCCGGCTCAATTTTGCCGGGATTGGGATTGAAAAAACTGTATTGATGCATTGGCGCCCCTGTCAGACGCAGAATTACAGTGCAGCTGCGCCCAGTTCAGCGCTTAGATCCAGCTCTGGTTCTTCTGCAGTAGTGTTTGCGGCCATGACTTCTTCACGGGTGATTTTGCCTTCGGCAAGTTCGCGCAAAGCGATTACTGTCGGCTTGTCGCCTTCTTCAGGAACTAGAGAGTCTTTTCCGCCGGTGGCAAGGGCGCGGGCGCGCTTGCTCGCAACCATTACTAATTCAAAGCGGTTATCGACGGCTTCTAGGCAGTCTTCAACAGTAATTCGGGCCATGATCTATATCCTGCGTACTAAATAAAATCAGCGCACAAATTGTGCGCTGTCAATTACGTGATAGTTTAACAAATAGCCAGCGCTTATGACAGTAGTGCAGAAAGTAAAGCTTGATGACGCAATTGTTGATTGGCGAGGCTCAGGCGATGGCTGCGAACAATGGCCTCTAAGTCTGCGAGCGCAGTATTGAAATCGTCGTTGATGACCACGAAATCGCTTTCAATATAGTGAGACATTTCCGCAACGGCGGCATCCATGCGCCGTTGAATTACCGCGCTATCGTCTTGGCCGCGACCAGTTAAGCGCTCATTCAAGGCCTCTTTCGACGGCGGCATAATAAAAATAGCCACGGTGTCAGGCATTAGGCGGCGAACTTGCTGCGCGCCCTGCCAATCAATTTCCAGAATGACATCCTCGCCAGCAGCAAGCTGAGACTCTACCCATTGCTGTGACGTGCCGTAAAAATTATCAAACACCTGCGCATGTTCAAGAAACGCTGATGATTCCAGCATTTTCTCAAACTCGGCGTGGCTAACAAAATGATAGTTCACACCATCCACTTCACCGGGCCGCATGGGGCGAGTGGTATGCGACACCGACACCCCAAGTCTAGGGGTGCGTTTGAGTAATTCAGCAACCAAACTGGTTTTACCTGCGCCAGACGGAGCGGAAATGGTATAGAGGGTGCCTTGGCTGTGCATAGCGAAAAGGGCGTCCTTTGTATCGTGTTCGCGTCGTTGGCCGCGAGAGAGATTAGGGATTATACGACCTGATTGGAGGGGCGTCACGGCGCTGATTTGCGATTTGTTTAAGAGCGCGGGTAATCGCAGCCCAGAAGGGGCCGGCTTAGTGCTAGCTGCGAGTAATCACGGGCATTGCGCAATATTTTTGATCAGCTCATTGAGCGGCGGCCCAACACCTAAGAAACTCAATGGTTTAGCGAAAAGAAGCCGAAGCCCTCCAAGCTGCCCGCCACTCGCTTGACAAGATAAATGAGCAACCGAGCGCCTGATGCAGCAGGTCTACAAATTGTTACAAATAAAGTAACAATTTGTAGACCTGCGCTTATTTTATAACAAAACGGTTTGACCGCGACGGTGATTAGCGGCTATGACACAGTTCCGCTATTCTTTAAACGAAAGGGATGATGGCGAACAATCTCGAGGTGCCAGCTACTTAGAAATTGCTGAATTTATTTCCAATTCTGGTGCACAAACAGAAGTTGATTTAGCGCAGTTATGGCGTCGTATCGTGTTTAATATTGCGGTGTCCAACACGGATGATCACCTACGTAACCATGGGTTTTTATTAACAAAGAATGGTTGGAAGTTATCACCAGCTTATGATTTAAACCCGATAGTGGGTAAGCACGGCCTGCATCTGAATATTACGGATACAGGCAACGCTTTAGACTACCAATTGGCCTTTGACGTAAAAGACTTCTTCCGACTCTCTCAAACCCAAGCTACTCAAATTTACGATGAAGTATTAATGCGGTTAAGCAATGGCAAACCGTTGCAAAGCGGCTGGGAATTAGCCGAGCCGAGCAAGTCATGAAAGAATCGGCGTTTAATGAGCGAGTGAAAATATCTTTTCATTTTCTAATGACTAAAGAGGTTATAGATTTGGGGCGCGTGTCGTGGGCTACCTCGCATGTACTCTGTTAAAGGCAGTATCTGAAGGACTAGCTGAACGATTAATTCAGTAGTGACCTGTCACCTTCCTGCATATTGCTAGTAGGTACTGTGGTATGGCTAGGTTTAAAGTCCATTGCAGGCAGTAACTCGAGAGTATCGCTTGTGAGTGCTGGCTTTTAATGCGCTAAATGGAAAATAACTTTGTTCTCTTATCAGTGGATGATAAGATGGTGGCTATGTATAAATGTACAGTTGCTAAGAGGTGTGCAATGGAAGAGCTTAGATTGGGTTTTAATTCTAATGATATACCGACAACGCTGAGTAATAATACATCGCCAAATGATACTTGCGCATCGTTCTATTTCCGGCAGGGTGGTGAGTACTACCTTCTCTGGGTTGAGCATCAAAACGTTGAGTATCGAGAGAGTGAAAGTTTGCCAAGATACGCCGTAAGCTGTGCCTTCAATGAAGGGAATGATGAGGCGCCGGAAATTTATAGCGATTCATCCAAAGACGATATTTTTAAATCGGATAACGTCGAAGACTTGATAGCTTATTTGAGTCCTTAGGTTTCGTCTTCAATTTTTAGTCAGTAGAGAAATATGGAAAATGCTAAGCAGCCGCGCTGTGTGATCGGCATTAAAGGGCAAGCACCCGACCCCAATTACCCTGTCGATATTTGGTTCGACTCCCTTAAATCGGTAGCCAATGTGTTATCGAAAGAAAACCAGCAGCTATTAAAAGTGATAGCTGAACAGCAGCCGCAGTCGGTGACAGAACTTGCTGAGCTAACAGGGCGGGCGGTGAGTAATGTGTCGAGAACGCTAAAGACCTTAGGTAAATACAACTTAGTAACAATGCAGAGCGCAAAAAAGAGGCTCAGACCTAAAGCCATCCATCAAGAATTTTTAGTCGTAGTGAATAATGAAAAATAGAACTAACATCTTGCAACAAGTAGAAGTGTTCCTCCAATCTTGGGCGCTGCCTCATGTTCCACCGGCAAGCGACGTAGATGCAGTTGTTGATCAGTGGATACATGCAATAGCAACGGATAGCCAATTTTACTGCAACCCTGCATTGGCAACGCCAAAGAAGCTAAAAGCCAGTGTAATAAGGCTTTTAAAAAAGAATGATTTATTTTTATCAAGAGAATTATTCTTTAGCGATGTATTTGGCGGTTTAAAATTAAAGCCAGACTTAAATGCAAAATTTCGGTTTATTGATCTTTTTGCGGGTATTGGCGGTGTTCGGCTAGGTTTTCAGCAAAATGGCGGTGTTTGCGTTTTCTCTTCTGAATTTGATAAACACGCGCAGCAAACCTACAAGAAAAATCATGGTGAAGTACCATTTGGCGATATCACACAAATACCTGCCGATGAAATACCTGATCATGATGTTCTTTTAGCTGGATTTCCATGTCAGCCATTTTCCCATGCAGGTCTCAAGCTAGGGATAGAGGACACAAGAGGTACTCTGTTTCATGATATAGCCAATATTTTAGAAACTAAAAAGCCTAAGTTCGCGTTGCTAGAAAACGTGAAAGGACTAATTAGCCATGACAAGGGATACACACTAAAGGTAATTTTAAAAACGCTAACGAAGATTGGGTATAGCTGTAATATTCCGAAAAATGTTATTGAGCATGGAACTACAAAAGAAATTCAAACCTTAGCCAAGGAAATGGTGCTTAAATCAGTGGACTTTGGAATACCGCAGAATAGGCAGCGCATATACATAGTCTTATGGCGCGATGGCGAGATCGGTAAGTTTGAATATCCAAAACCACTAAATGTTGAAGTTAAAGTTGGTGACAAGTTAGAGAAAAACCCAGATCCTAAATTAACTATTTCGGAGAGGCTATGGGAGGGTCATCGGCGCAGAAAAATTGAGAATAAAAAAAATGGCAAAGGCTTTGGTTTTGGCTTAGTAACAGAGGAGTCACCTTACACCAATACTATTTCAGCAAGATATTATAAAGATGGTAGTGAGGTTTTAATTGATCAAGCTGGAAAAACCCCAAGAAAAATTAGCCCAAGAGAAGCAGCTCGATTACAAGGCTTTCCAGATGAATTTGAACTGAGTCCTTCAAAAGTACAAGCATATAAGCAGTTTGGGAATAGTGTTACGGTTGATGTTGTGAAGGCTTTAGCAGGACGTATCGTTTCTCACATGGAGTAAAGGGATAATATGTTAAGAAAACTTGATGAAATAAAACTGAAACAGCCTTTGGTTAATAAATCTAAACTTTTCGATTACAGATTAACTTCAGAGCAAAAGGCTGCATTACAGGAACAGCTTGGTTCTATTGGATATGGTTTTGATACCTTTACTTCATTTGCAATTACGGATAAAGAAATAGATGATAAACCTGCAAATTATGCTTTGATTCCTAATCAATATTTTGTTTTTGCGAGCGAAATGTTTGAGTTTGCAAGTGAGCTGTTCAAGTACTTTGAAATATATGAAAAATTAAGACTCCACTCTAATAGCCTTCTAGGAAACTCTGAACAAATAAAAAGCAACATTCGAACTAACCAAGATTTAATGAAATGCTTTGATTCAGAATCTGATTTAGATCTTTTTGCAAGATTTTTGGATAAAGATGATGCTAAGTTTAGGCTAGGCTCGAAACGATTAATTAATGATCAGGGCAAGCCAAGAGGGTCAAGAGATTGCTTTGGTTCTGTTATTTTAAAAGAAATTAATTTGCCAGATGCGTCGTCTAGTGTATTTGGGCGTCTTGTATATGATCTTTGCCAAAATCCAAGCACATATAAAAGTGTTTATGACGCATATAGTTTAGCAACAAAAGACAATTTAACTGTTAAAAGTGATATTTTAGTAAATGAGGCTGTTTTATCAAAACCCTTCCTCCTCCTTGCCGGCATCTCCGGTACAGGTAAAACCCGCTTTGTGCGTGAGCAAGCGAAAGCCTCAGGTCAGTTTAACGAAACCTATTGTTTAACCTCAGTAAGACCCGACTGGCATGAACCCAGTGATTTGCTAGGGTACATTTCGCGCCTTGCCAAAGACGGAAAAGCAGAATACATCACAACCGATGTCCTACAGTTTGTTGCCAAAGCCTGGCGCGGTATAGCTGATAGAGGGTTAAGTATTGAAGTTCAGGATGTTGAGGAGCAGGGTAAACGGTTGGTGGTAACAGGTGAGCGTGATGTACTTGAAACGGTATTACCCTACTGGCTGTGTTTGGATGAAATGAACCTTGCCCCCGTTGAGCAGTATTTTGCTGATTATTTGTCGGTACTAGAAACCCGCGAATGGCAGTGGGATGGTGATGCCTTTACTTACAGCAGTGATGCTTTATTAAAACCTACGACAATTAGCGCAGTGGCAGATAAAAGCAAGTTGCGGGCGGATTTGGGTTTTGAATCTTCTCGTTACGATAAACTGTGGCAGTTGATTTGCGACTATGGTTTGGCGATTCCCTTTAACTTAATGGTCGCGGGCACGGTCAATATGGATGAAACCACTCATGGCTTTTCACGTAAAGTGATTGATCGTGCGTTGAGTTTTGATTTTGGTGCGTTTTTCCCGAATGACTATGATGACTTTTTTACCCCTAGCAGTTGCAATAAGCGCCTAAGTTACCCAATTTGGTCACAGGCGAGTAAAGCGGATTTAGTTAATACCATTGATACTGATGGCTCGCAAACCGTTGCGTTTTTATCGGCCGTTAATGCAGTGCTAAAAAATACGCCGTTTGAACTCGCGTTTCGTGCTTTAAATGAACTTCTTCTCGCTGTTGCCAGCAACCAACCACAAGATGACTTGACCCTAAAAGCCGTGTGGGACGACTTTATGATGTGTAAGGTTCTGCCGCGAATCGAGGGCGATGCCGATAAACTCACCACATTCGATGGTAAGGCTTTGTTGGGCGAACTCAACACTGTGCTGGCAGACCAGTTAGCCCCCATTTGGTTAGCGCCTGAAACGGACGAAGCCAATCAACGCCCTGACTTGTATCGCGAGAAAATCGTAGCCGATGGTGCTACTGATGAGGAAAAAGTACTTCGCATACCTTGCCGTTCAAAAGCCAAGTTAAAGTGGATGAGTGATCGTTTGGCGAGTGCGACCTTCACCAGTTTTTGGCCTTAATAGATTGGCATCAGGGAGAGTGGGTACATGCCAGAATTATTAAGGCTAAAAACAGACGAATTTGTATTCACCGTTAAAGCTGCATCTATCGAAAATCGCAGCCGAACTTTAAGTAAAACCCTGCGCACTCGTCATGGCGGTGATTCTGATGTTTTTTTAAAAGTCGAGCCTGCAATGCAGCTTAGTGAGCCACCGAGAGGTTTTGTTGA
This sequence comes from Zhongshania marina, assembly GCF_002915595.1. GTDB lineage: Bacteria > Pseudomonadota > Gammaproteobacteria > Pseudomonadales > Spongiibacteraceae > Spongiibacter > Spongiibacter marinus_B. Next base: position 47,795 of record NZ_PQGG01000003.1, on the reverse strand, counting down.
TGGCTCGTGTTCATTTTTGCATGCAGTAGAAGATATTAATCAGAGTGACCAGGTTAATTTAGATTTCCCTGTTTTTTTTGAAAACACGCTTTATCAAGTTGAATGGATTTTTCTGCAAAGAGTACAAGAGGCGAGGCTAAATCACCGTTCTAAGACCTTTTGTGATTCGTTTATTTTTACCCCCGGTGAAGACGGATTAAATGCACGTTTAACCGGCACCATTAATACCGGTAATGACGTGGGTTGGTTGCGTTTGTCACTCACGTTTGAGCTTGATGGGAAAACTCAGACTCAGCATATTGCGTTTGAAGTGTTGCCAACCAAAATGGCACTCCACCAAGACTTGCCCGTTATGTATCAAGCGATTGACAAGGTTTACCCGCTTTGGCGCTTTAGTCTGGTAGAAAAAACCGAGCAAGATGCAGCCACTAGCCAACAGCGGGGTCATTTCCCGCTAATGTGGTTGGCTAATTTTGCAGCGTTAAGGGAGCGTTTTGAGCAAGGCTTAAAAGTGATTTGTGCTGCACCGCATAGCCGTTTGCAGCCGACGGTGGCCAATATTAAAGCCGCAAAATTAAAAGGCCGCTTGCCACATAAGTTAGCCGAGCAAGTAAAACAAGATTTTGCTAATGGCCAGCACGATAAACGCTACGCAGTTGAAAAAAAGCAACTGAGTGTCGATACCCCAGAAAACCGCTTTATCAAAATGGCGGTGAGTAGAAGCAAACGGCAATTGGCAGAGTTTGAACAAAAGCTTAGGCAAAGTAACCAAGCGCCAGAGCGTCAACGGTTATCAGATGAATTTTTAAACGAGTTACATAGCTGGCAACAGCCGTTACAAAATGTATTAAGCCAAAGTTTTTTAAAGGAGGTTAGCGCTTATACAGGCTTAAGCCGTGAATCCTTAGTGCTACAACAAAAAACCGGCTACAGCGCGGTATATCGTGTTTGGCAGGAGCTAAAGTTTTATTTAGATGTGTTTGGTAACCAGGCTAGCATTTCCATGAAATCGGTGGCCGAGATTTATGAAGTGTGGTGCTTTTTGTGTCTGAAACAAATATTGGAGCATGATCTTGGCTTTGAATTGGTGGAAAACGGTGCGGCTAAGCTCGCACAAAATGACTTTTTCGAGTACCAACTAAAAGATGGTTTTGCCGGTGCATTTCGTTTTAAGCGTAGTGACGGTGTTACTGCTAGGTTGGCACACGAGCCAAAGTTTACTAAAAAAGGTCAATCAATACGGTCGTACTTGGTTAACCAAGAGCCGGATATTGTTTTGGAAGTGACGCTCCCGAAATGGGAAAGTTCAGACTCAGGTTCATCTGAAGAGAAGCAGTTTATTTGGTTGTTTGATGCCAAGTACCGGATTAAAACCGATAAGAACCGCTTTGATGATAGTAACGAAGATATTGAAAGTACCGATTACGTGCCAGACGATGCTATTAATCAAATGCACCGTTATCGGGATGCCTTGATTCGCTTGTCTGAATCGCCATCAAGTTCTGCGGCTGCTCAACCCGCCAAGAAAAGCCGCCCAGTATTTGGTGCTTTTGCCTTATACCCAGGTTTTTTTGATCAAGCCCAAGAACGCAATCCCTATACGGCTGCGATAGAAGAAGTAGGGATCGGCGCATTCCCATTGCTGCCCAGTCAAGCTGAAAATGGTAATTCTGGTCACCAGTGGTTGTTGGCGTTTTTACAAGCACAAATTGGTACTGCACCTAATCCTCAAACAGGACAAGGTAATGAGGCTCAATATCCTATGGCAGGTATGGCCGAAAAGCTCTACGTGCAAGAAGCGGCGAGAATTCCGTATTACGGCATGCGGCAAGTCTTGTATTCAGATCTTACTCTTACCGCAGCGTTAGGTCCTCAAAAGGGGCGTGATGAAAGTTATCTTGAAAACTTCGAAAATGGCGTTGCTCGTTGGTACCACATAAAAGTAGCAGCGATTAAGCAGCTAGAAGATAAAATTGCTTCCCACCATATTGCCGAGGAAATTAGCTATTTAGCTTTAGCAACGCCATCAAATAAAAATACAGGGACTAAGTCGATAGAAAAGGTGTGGCCGGTGAAGACGGTAACGATATTGCCGCGTCGCTCCATTCCTGCAGAGAAGGCTGGCAAGGCTGTTGATTCATCTGAACTTTATTATCTTTTTCAATTAGGTAGACCATTGATTCTTCATGTACCAGTGACCCACGTTCCATTGCGAAACTTTAGTCACTCGATGAAACTCACCACCTTAACTCGCCTAGAGAGCGTGGCTAAATTTGCCGAAGTCGAAGAAGTGTATGAAGCGGCAATGGTGTGATTAAGCGAGTCCTGTCAATTACGCAAAAGGTTAACTGAATGACAGATAATACCCCGCAGGCTCCACAGGGAGAGTTTCTTCTTTTCACTAGCGCTGATGGTGAAGCTCGCGTTGAGTGTCGCTTTGAGTTCGATACATTGTGGTTATCTCAAGCTGTGATGGCAGAGCTTTATGGAAAAGATGTTCGTACAATTAATGAGCACTTGATTAACATCTTTAATGAAGGCGAGCTTGTACAAAATTCAACCATCCGGAAATTCCGGATAGTTCGATTAGAAGGTACTCGGCAAGTCTCTCGCGAGATTGATCACTACAATCTTGATGCCATTTTGGCGGTGGGCTATAGGGTTCGTTCACAGCGCGGTACACAGTTTAGGCAATGGGCAACTGGGATATTAAAAGAATATCTTATCAAAGGTTTTGCCATGGATGACGAACGCCTGAAAAACCCGCCGGTCGGCCATTCTGCTGTCCCAGATTACTTTGATGAAATGCTGGAACGTATTCGCGATATTCGAGCCAGTGAACGGCGTGTTTATTTGCGGGTTAAAGAGATATTTACTATGGCCGCTGATTACGAGCCATCTAACCAAGATACAAACCGCTTCTTTCAAACAATCCAGAACAAGCTGCATTATGCCTGCACGCATATGACGGCTGCGGAGCTTATTGCTAGTCGTGTGGATGCCAGCAAACCAGATGCTGGCCTTACCAGCTACAAAGGCGATGAGGTACGCAAGACCGATGTCACCGTCGCAAAAAATTACCTGCGGGAAGATGAAATTAAAGAGCTAAACCGCATTGTGAATATGTGGCTCGATTTTGCCGAAGACCAAGCACTGCGTCGAAAGCAGGTATTTTTACAAGACTGGGCTGATAAGCTGGATCAATTCTTGAATTTTAACGATCGGGATGTTCTGAGTGGAGCTGGAAAAATCTCCAAAAAAGCAGCGGATGAAAAAGCAAAATTGGAATTTGAGAATTTTGCAGAGCAGCGTCGCCGCTTAAAAGAAGCCGAAGGCGAGAAGACAAACATAGCAGCACTTAAGGCGATACTAAAAAAGGATAAATAGACGTCTTAAAACGACTTCAGCAAAAATACCAGCCATCCTTGGCTGTAAAAACTACTCAATATTCTGAATCTGCTACATTGACGTAACCAAGCCCTAACAAACTCAATAGCTTATCGAAAAGAAACCGTTCAAAAATGCCTGTTCGCCCACCACCTGCCTACGGGTTTTACCAAATCATAGTGGTGCTTCTTGGTTATGAGTACGGAAAAACAGTGCCGTTTTTTGCGCTGCTTTTAAGATTCAAAAGTAGTAGTTTTGAAAGGCTTTATCGATCACGATTTCTGTCGACATAGCATGGCCATTCTTTCGCTTGTATTATGCGATAGTTATGAGTCGGCAGAAAACTGGCCTAACCTAAAATGGATATCATAGTGTCTTATTTCATAAAAATAAGTTCAATATGGGTACTATGGTTTCCAAGCATGATAAGCCAGAGTGTCGAATGGCAGGCATCAAGGCCTACAGACTGAGACCTATAAGTAACTTTGTGCAGGCCTCAGGCCACTGCATCTCCCCGTTCAGTAAAACGCATGGACGAGTATTCAATTTGCATTTCACGCTTTTACGCGCATAAAAGTGTTATTGCGTTCTAGTTGAGTATAAAGCAGTCCCTCAATAGTTCTCTTTCTTCTTTGCGGATGCCCGCTTGTTGGGCAAGGCTTTCCCATTGTGAAACGGCTTTTAACAATCTTTGGTGGATGGCCTTGGCTTTACTTTCGGTAACGTGAAAATACTCTGCAACGTCCAATGCCAAGTCAATCGAAAGCGCGTTGCTTACGTCATCTATATTTAGGTGTAGACCAGTAGCGTATAACATAGGGTTGATATCGTAGGCGGGAGATAGTCGCCAACCAGTCGACTCCAGAATGAACCCGTGATTTCTAAGATGATCATCACAATTGGATACCATGATATTAAACAGTATTCTGGTCCAAAGTTGTTCAAGATCTGCCTGAGTATTCGAGCCGTGTTGGATCAGAAATTCAGCTAGCTCTAAGTAACTTGCTCCATCATCCTGACCATCAAAGTACTCTAGTTGAGTCATTGCAGAGCTGAAGTGTAGCCGCTTTCCTGTTTCGGTACGGTCGAACCTTTTTGTTAAAAAAATATGGTGTCTGCTAATGGCATCAACTTTTGATTCAGCCATTTCGATGCCAGACTCTATGGCCATTTGATAAACAATGAACTCCCATAAGCCAATATTGTAATCATCGTGACGACTAGGAAACTTGGCTAACCACAAACTGTTATCGTGATTTCTAATTGACGCCTTTGGCCTGGCTCCACCTAGTGATGAGCCCGGTGAGATCAGCATATTGAGCCATTTCAGATAATCTGGATTATCCAAATCCGGAGTTTCTTCGATTTTATTGGCGGCATGTTGTAGCTCAGGTAAGCTGGTTATTGCGGGCGCTGAGAGCTCATGGTTATCGTCTAAAAATGGACCAGTTGGCGATGTACGAAAGCGCAGTGCCCCCATGCGAAATGAATCGTGAACGCCTAGTAAGTAATCCGTCTCGTATAGGCTTTTTGCTCGCCGATTTTCTTGTATAGCAACCGCCACTTCTCTGCGTTGCATCAACAGTCGACCCCAACGATCAGGGCATGAGTCGAGAAAAGTTTTGAAATTCTTATCGTCCTGCGCATGTTGTTCGCCAACGAATAGCTTTAAAGAAGGGTCAATCTGGCGAATATAATCGGAGGTTAGCCATGTTTTGTCATAACTAAAGCTGAAATGTTCTTTGCCTCTAATTTCTGACGACCGTAATGTACCAACTAATATAGGGTCACTTGATTCAGTCCAATCAGCATAAACGTAGATTTCCATCATGCGACGCTCTTATTTTTTGTTCAGCAATTGGATGTCTTGCAGCTTTCTTCCTAGCTCGTCATCAAAGGCGACTTTGGTTAGGTCTTCCAAGAGACCTAGGGAGGCCAATACGTTGACATAGTGGCCAAGTGAAACGGAAGGATCACCCTTTAGGATTTTTCGTAGCGTTGGTTTAGACAGCCCTGTTCGACTATGCATCATTTCTTGGGTAATGCCGCGTCGCTTCATTGCTAGAGTTAAGTTCTCACCTAAGATGCTTAACACCTTTTTGTGCTTTGGAAAAACGACAGCGGTGCGCTTTGATGTTGGTTTGATGGCATTCATAGTGAAACTATAATTTCTCAAATATCTAAATAGTGAAAGTATAGCTTCACTTTTTGCTTTTAGTAAAGTGGAAGTTTGATCATCAGTCAAGCTTAAGTGAAACTATATTTTCATTTATTGATGAATAAAGAGTCTATAGTTTCACTTTTACGCTTTGCCTCATGCTTCATTTGTTGTAGTACGCCATCCTTGGCTGTAAAAAACTACTCAATATTCTGGATCTGCTCCCGCATCTGTTCTATCAGCACCTTCAGTTCCACCGCTGCCTGCGTGCTTTCTGCAACGACTGCCTTCGATGACAGGGTGTTGGCTTCGCGGTTGAGTTCTTGCATGAAGAAGTCGAGGCGTCGGCCGCTGGCGCCGCCCTTTTTTAGTACGCGCCGCACTTCTTTTACGTGGGTGTCTAGGCGGTCGAGTTCTTCGTCTACGTCGGCCTTTTGGGCGATGAGTGCAATTTCTGTTTCTAGTCTGCTGGGGTCGAGTTCGACTTGGAGTTCGGCGAGGCGCTGTTGAAGTTTGTCGCGCTGTGCGGTGACGATGCTGGGCATTTTGCTGCGAATGTCGGTGACGATGTCGCTGATGCTCGCTAGGCGTTGCTCAATGAGTTGGGCGAGTGCATCGCCTTCACGCTGGCGGGTGGCAATGTGTTCGTCTAGCGCGGTGTTGAATCCTTCTAAAAGCTGTTTGCTTAGGGTGTCGTTGTCTAGGGTTTGTGGTTCGAGTACGCCGGGCCAGCGCAGTAGTTCTAGGATATTGACGGGGGCGGTATGGGCGATGTGCGCTTTTAGGCCGTTAGCGGCGTCTAGTATTTGATTGGCAAGTGCGTCGTTGAGTTGCAGTGCTTGTTGTTGATTTTGTTGCTGCACGCGGAGTGCGCATTCTACTTTGCCGCGCTGGAGTTTGCTGCGCAGGGCGTCGCGCAGGCTGGGTTCTAATTGGCGCCAGCTCTCCGGTAGTTTAAATGACAGTTCTAGGTAGCGGTGGTTAACAGAACGTAGTTCCCACGTGACACTGCCCCAAGGGTATTCAAAACGTTGATGGGCAAAGGCGGTCATGCTGCTGGTGGTCAAAGGATTCCCCTGTGGTGCTAATGTGTAGATGGTCAGTGTAAGCGTAAACCCTCGCTGAAGGTAAGCATTGCGTGCGGCGGGCATTACTCGCTTTGCTATTCGTCGCCTGCACTTGCTTGAGAGAGGTATACTATGGGCTTACACAAAGGAGAGCAATATGACTGTAGTCCGTCCGAGCGAACGCGCATACGATGAAAAGCGCGCTTTGCGCATTACCCGAAATTTTACTTGTCATGCCGAGGGCTCGGTTCTGATCGAGATGGGCAATACCAAGGTTATTTGTACTGCCTCGGTGCAAAACAGTGTACCTGGGTTTTTGCGTGGCAAGGGGCAGGGCTGGGTGACTGCGGAGTACGGTATGTTGCCACGCTCGACGGGTAGCCGCATGGATCGTGAAGCGGCGCGGGGCAAGCAGAGTGGTCGCACCCAAGAAATTCAGCGCTTAATCGGTCGTTCTTTGCGGGCGGCAATCGATTTAAACATGCTGGGTGAAAACACCATCTATTTGGATTGCGACGTGATTCAGGCTGATGGTGGCACCCGTACCGCGTCTATCACCGGAGCCTATGTTGCATTGGCGGATGCGGTGGCGAGCTTGCAGGCCAAGGGTTTAATTGAAGGCAATCCTTTGCTGCAACAGGTTGCGGCGATTTCGGTTGGGGTGTATCAGGGCGTGCCGGTGTTAGATCTGGATTATGCCGAAGATTCGACTGCTGAAACCGATATGAATGTGGTGATGGACGACAAGCAGGGCGTTATTGAGGTTCAGGGCACCGCTGAGGGGGCGACCTTTAGCCGTGCTGAAATGAATGCAATGATGGATTTGGCTGAAAAGGGAATTGCTGAGCTGGTCGCCGCGCAGAAGGAGGCGCTGAAGGCTTGACGGGAGAGAGGGGACGCTAAAGATTCCGGAGTCCAGAGGTGTAACGCTAACGCGGGAGAGGTAAGTTAGGGAGCCATCGAGGATCGTGGCCTTGCCTCTCCCGTCTCCCGTTCAGCATCAAGCTGGCTTAAAACGGGCTCTCTGGTAGTTCAAAGTCGTAGTCCATGATCAGCGGCGCGTGTTTGCCAAATTCCTGAACTTTGTAAATTGCGCCGTATTCTACCCGAGGGGTCATATGCTCCGAGGTTACTTGCATATCTACCCGCCAGCCGTTGCTGCCGCGCTCGCCATCTGGCCACCAGCTGAACTCGTCAGCGTCGTTATTCACTAAGCGGAAGGCGTCTGCGTAATGCTGTTCACGGAATAAGCGATCCAGCCACTGTTGTTCTTCTGCCAAGCTACCCGGTTTGCCGTGATTGCCGCGCACGTCTTGGATGTCGATGGCGCGATGGGCAATATTCCAGTTTCCACAAATGATGAAGTCGCGACGTTTGTTGCGGACTTTGGTCAAGTGGTTTAAATACTGCTCAAAAAATTGGTTTTTGCGGATTAGGCCGGCGTTGTCACCCTCATCTGCGGTGGGTGCGAGCAAACTGCCAATACTGATATTGTCAAAATCGGCCTGAATGTAGAGGCCGTCCATGTCGAAGTCTAAAAAGCCCAAGCCGGTCATGATGGCTTTGGGAAGCTGGCGGCAATAAATCGCAACGCCATTGTGTTTACCGTCGGCGGCATCGAAGAAGTAAGGGTTGTAATCGCGGGGAAAGTACACGTCGTCGCGAAGTTTGTATTCGGCGATACCAAGGTTTTGAATGCAGATTATGTCCGCGTCTTGTTTAGTGACCCAGTCAAAAAAGCCTTTTTTGGCGGCATCTACTATGCTGTCAGCGCAAAAGCTGATGATTCTCATGTGTTTCCTATCGCGTCGATCATAGCCAGTGGTGTGGCTAAAGGGTGTGCAGTCTTAGTGGCTGGGCGCGCCAGACTAAGATGGTTAAATACTATAAAATCAGCTTGTTCTGGATTTTAGATATAAACAGGGGCTTAGACTACAATGAAACCCTAACGACAACAATCACAGCGGTTAATATCTACTAAAAAACTCTGTAATTACCGTCGACGCCTACAGTAGATCATGACATTTACGTGCATTTGTCGCCAATTCTATGGTTTTCGCTAGTAGCCAGCCAAGGTGGCCGCGTAAAATGGCGCCACTACCACTTAGCCAATTTTTTAGAGGGTGCGGATGAGCATTCAGAAATACCAGCAGCAATTTATTCAACAAGCTATCGCCAGCGAGGCGCTTTGTTTTGGCGAATATACGTTGAAGTCGGGCCGCGTTAGCCCTTATTTTTTTAACGCAGGCCGCTTTAGCAGTGGTGGGGCGCTGGCGGCTTTGGCCCGTTGCTACGCAGATGCCATCGTTGCGTCTGGGGTGGAGTTTGATGTTTTATTTGGCCCAGCATATAAGGGCATTCCGTTGGCGGCGGCTACAGCGTGTGCCTTGGCGGATCATCATCAGCGCGATATTCCCTATGCTTACAACCGCAAAGAAAAGAAAGACCACGGTGAGGGCGGCAGCATTGTTGGTGCGGCATTGCAGGGTAAGGTACTCATAATTGATGACGTAATTACCGCCGGCACGGCAATTCGCGAAGCTATTTCAATGATTGAGCAGGCGGGTGCCAGCGTTGCCGGCGTTGCTATTGGCCTAGATCGTCAAGAGCGCGGTCAGGGTGAGCGCTCAGCGATTCAAGAGCTGGAGCAGGATGCGTCGCTTGCGGTTATTAGTATTGTTGGTTTGAATGATATCGTCGATTACTTGTCTACTGCCGCGAGCGATGAGGCATTGGTGGCGCGTATTAATGCGTATCGAGATCGCTATGGTGTTGAGGTATAAGACCCTATAAAGCATTTATGCGTTTGAGAATAGGAAAGATTGTGACTGCGAGTCCTTGGTTTTTGTCGGTAATGTTAATGTTAGTAGGGGCGCCCTTATTGGCGGAAACCCTCTATTACCGTTACCCGAGCACCAACGGCACGGTGGTTATCGACAGCAGCGTGCCACCTGACGCGGTGCCGCGCGGCTACGATGTTATTCGTATTGATGGTTCGGTGGTAAAGACGGTTCCTCCGCGGCTTAGCGAGGCTGAATTAAAGGCGCGCGCCTTGGAACTTGAGGTTGCCGCAGCCAGAGCTGAGGCAGATGCTAAGACCCGCAAATGGGACGAATCTCTATTGCTCCGTTATAGCAGCGTTCAAGATATTGAGGTTGCGAAGGTGCGGGCGCTGAATGACATCAAAGTTAGAATTTCTATTCTAAAAAGTAATTTGTCGACGATTAAGCAGCAAATACTAAAGAACCAGAGTGAGGCGGCGGAGTTAGAGCGTCGTGGTCAAGATGTGCCAGAGGCGCTGATGGAAACGCTAGCCTCTTTGCGGCGAGAAGTAACAACCACCGAGCAGCACATAAACAGCAGGACGTTGGAGCTGGATAGTGTGGCGAATAATTATGAGCGCGACAAAGCGCGCTTTGCCCATCTGCAAGAGCAGGTCGAAAAGCGTATGCAGTACTACGCTCCCCACAATAAGTAGCGCTAGCGGAAAATCGCGGCGCTGAGCTGCTGCCATTGCTCGTCCCAGTGTTCGGTGGGCTGGCGTTTAAAATCACTGCGCACAAATTGCCCGATGCGGCCTTCGGCGGCAGATAGCAATAAATTAGCGGTGCTATTTACTGTGATGACCGTGCGCAAACCTTCCCGTAATTCTGCCTCTCGCAATATAGTTTTTAGCTGAGTTTCTAGACGGTCGTAAAACTGCACGACACGGTTGCGCAGGCGTTCGTTTTCGCCGGCAAGGGCGTCGCCGTTGAAAATACGAGTAATGCCGGGGTTGCGCTCGGTAAAGCCAAGTAATAGCTGCAAAATGTGACCGATTTGCGCGATGCTTTGGCTTTCCTCTTTCAAAATCAAGTTGACGCGACTGAAGATGGCGTCTTCTACAAACTCAATGAGACCTTCAAACATTTTTGCCTTGCTGGGAAAGTGTCGGTACAGCGCCGCCTCTGACACGCCGACTTCGGCGGCCAGTTTGGCGGTGGTAATGCGCGTGCCCGGTTGGGTTTCCAGCATGGTGGCGAGGGCTTGTAAAATTTCTTCGCGTCGTGAGGGACGTTTGTTCATAGGGTGTAGCTGACCTTAGCGGGCGCGGGGCCCTCGCTGTGTAAAATATTGTCGACAAACTTAAGCGAGTAATTTCTGGCTATTGGTTATGAGGGTGCCCACGCCAGTGTCGGTGAAGATTTCTAGCAGCACCGCATGGGGAACACGACCGTCGATAATATGCGCGCTGGTTACGCCGGCATTAACGGCGTCGAGTGCGCAGCCAATTTTGGGCAGCATGCCGCCGTAAATTGTGCCGTCTTCGATTAAGGCATTGACTTGCTCTGTGCTTAGTCCGGTTAAGACTTTGCCAGATTTATCCATCAAGCCTTCAATATTGGTAAGCAGCATCAGCTTTTCTGCTTTTAAAACTTCTGCGACCTTTCCTGCGACCAAGTCGGCATTGATATTGTATGAGGCGCCATCTGGCCCCACGCCAATCGGTGCAATAACGGGAATAAAGTCGCTGTTTACCAGCATATCTAGAACTTCGGTATTGATCTTTTCGACTTCACCGACGTGACCGATATCAATAATTTCAGTTTTTGCTAGGTCGGGTGTGCGCTGGGTGACTTTAAGTTTTTTGGCGCGAATTAATTGGCCATCTTTACCGGTTAAGCCAATAGCTTTGCCGCCATTGCGGTTGAGCAGCGATACAATTTCTTTGTTAACAGAGCCGCCGAGTACCATTTCTACCACGTCCATTGTTGCGGTGTCGGTGACGCGCATGCCGTCAACAAAGTGAGATTCGATGGCCAGGCGCTTTAGTAGGTCGCCAATTTGCGGGCCGCCGCCGTGTACGACTATCGGGTTCATGCCAACTAGTTTCATAAGCACGATATCGCGGGCGAACTGCTCTTTCAGCTTGTCGTCGATCATGGCGTTGCCGCCGAATTTGACCACGATAGTTTTATTCGTGAAGCGCTGGATGTAGGGAAGGGCTTCGGTAAGTACGCGGGCGACATCGCCTGCGGCGGAGCGACTCATAGACATGATGAATTCTCGTAAAGTCGGTGGCTGAAAAAAGGACGCCTATTAAAGACTATCTGCCAGCGTTGGATCAATCCTTAGCAGCAAATCCTTAAAGTCATTTTGAATCCTTGCGAGTGAGGCCTCACTTTCGGCTTCAAAACGCATGGTTATTGCGGGGCCGGTATTCGAGGCGCGAATTAGACCCCAGCCTTGGCGAAACTCAACCCGTAGGCCGTCGATATTTATCAGCGCGGCGTCGGCGAAATTTTGGTTTTCGGCAAAGGTTTCAACAAGGGCGAATTTACGCTCATCGGCAACGGGAATCAAAATTTCTGGGCTGCTAATTAAGGTGCGCTGGCTGTCTAGGGCTTCATCCATAGTGCGGCCGGACAGGGTGAGAATTTCCAGCAGGCGGGCAGCGGTGTACATGCCGTCGTCGAATCCGTACCAGCGCTCCTTGTAAAAAATATGGCCAGAAAACTCGCCGCCCAACAGCGCGCCGGTGTCGGCCATTTTCTGTTTCATAAAGGAGTGGCCGCATTTCCACATGGTGGGGCGGCCGCCGGCATCTACGATTAGCTCAGAGAGGAGTCGAGAGCACTTTATGTCGAAGAGAATTTCAGCACCGGGATTGCGTGCGACCATGTCGGTGGCGAGTACCATCAACAATTGGTCTGCGGCGGGGCTGCGGCCCTCTGCGGTGACGACGGCGACGCGATCACCATCGCCGTCGAAGGCGATGCCGATATCTGCGCTGTGTTCTGCCACGGCGGCTTTGAGGGCGCTTAAATTCTCCTCGACGGTTGGGTCGGGGGCGTGATTGGGGAAGTTACCATCGACTTCGCAAAATAAGGGGATGACTTCGCAGCCTAATTCTTCAAATAGCGCGGGGGCGATGTTTGATGTTGCGCCATTGCCGGCATCAATGACGATTTTTAGGGTTTGGGCGATGACAACGTCGCTGATGACGCGATCGATATAGCGCTGTTCTATGCTGTCGCTGTCGAGGCGGCCTTTTCCGGTTTCAAATTCCTGGGCGTCAATGCGGTGGCGCAGTGCTTGGATGTCCCGTGAGCTCAGCGATTTAAATTCCAAGCTAATTTTCATGCCATTGTAGTGGCCGGGGTTGTGGCTGCCGGTGATCATAATGGCATTGCCAATATTGAGGTCTTGGCAGGCGTAGTGAAGCATTGGTGTAGCGAGTAGGCCGAGGTCGGTGACATCAATGCCGGTGCTGAGTAGGCCTTTTATTAAAGCGTCGTGAATACGAGAGCTGCTCAAGCGGCCATCTCGGCCTAGTAGCAGCTTTGTTTGGCCGCGGCTGAGGGCTTCGCTGCCCACTGCGCGACCAATGGCAAAGCAGGTGTTGTCGTTTAGCTCGGTGTCGGCAATGCCGCGAATATCGTAGGCACGAAAACAGTTAATGGCGAGGCTTGGGGCCTTGCTTGATGATTTGGTTTCTGGATCGTTAAGTTCGGGTAGCGGTGGTGCGCTGTCTGGTGCTGGAAAGTTGTCGCGCTTTGCAAAATTACCTTGGCGGCTGGCCGCGAGCTTTTTGGCAAGTGCTTGCTCAAGACTCGGGGTTTCGGGTGTTTTGGGTGCTGGCGCTTTAGGGCTCGCCTTGGGTGCTGCTGGAATTTGGTAGCTGCGCACAAAGAAAATAGCGTGGCTGGCGGCAATGAGGGCAACGCAAAGGACGCAGATCAGCCACAGCAGGGTGCTGTCTGAGCTGAGGCTTTGCACGGTAATGTCTTGTGGGTATACCTGCAGGGTCCAGCCTGGCACAGGCAGGGGGCGACTCTGCATGGCTTCTGGGTAGCTGATTGCGGAGGGCTTAATAACGCTGTCACGGCGGGTCTTGTAGGTTTGAATCAGTTCTATGCTGACCGCGTTGCCGGCTAGACTTTTTAGCATTCTTTCAAAGTATTGGGCATTGAAGGTGACGTATACCGCGCCGTGTTTGCTAGCGGTGCCTACAAAGGAGATTAGCCATTGCTTGTCGTGTTTGTAGGCTTCAATCACTAGGCCTTTTTTCTCTATGCTTTTGCGCAGCATATCGATTTCGATATTGTTGCGCAGCCGCTGGGTTTCGCTGCGCTCGTCGGCAATACCTTGTTTGCCGATATAAATGATTTTGGTGTCGAGGGCTTCGGGGAAGGCGCGTCTCAGGCTTTGCGCAAACAGGCTGTCGTCACTGATACTGCCTTGTTCAAGGGCGGTGAGTAGTTCGGGGTTGCTGGTTTGCTTGTTGACTCTGTCGCCCAGCTGGTCGATAACATCGCGCACAATGCCTCGTTGGTGGTCGGCAATATTTGAGGTGACGGTGTCTATCCGCTGGTTTAGCGCGCGGGGTTCTTCGACGTGTTGTATCCAATAAAATGCGCCGAATACCATGCCGATACAGGCCAGTGCCGAGATGAGGATGTCGCGCTGATGTGCGGAAAATCGAGGGACGCGGTTGCGGGTGTTGGTCTTGGCAGTGGGCGCATTTTTTTTCATTGCAGCAGTTATCTGATCCTTGCGGGCGGTGGTTTTATTCTAATGTTGCGATCCAAGTAACGTCATAATGGTAGCGCTGGCGCAGTCTGTCTAGTTTTTCGCGGTAAAGAATTTTTCGGCGATTAGGCTAATCAATTGGGCTGCGAGCTGGCTTTTACCCATTTGTGGGATTTGGCAGTCGCCGTCCTTCCATATCGCGGTAACGGCGTTGTCATTGGCATTAAACCCAATGGCGGTATTGGAAACGTCATTGGCGATGATCAGGTCGAGATTCTTGCGCTCTAATTTGCCCCTTGCGTAGTGCAGTAAATCTTGGGTTTCTGCGGCAAAACCGACGGTGATGGGGCGCTTGCTGTGCTTGGCAACGGTGCTGACAATGTCAGGATTGCGCACTAATTCAATGTGCATGCTGTCGTTGTCTTTTTTGATCTTTTGCTCCGCAATACTGCTAGGGCGATAGTCGGCTACGGCGGCGCAGCCAATAAAAAGCTGGCAATTGTCTAGGGTGCCCATGGTGGCGTCGAACATGTCTTGGGCGCTGATGGTGTCTACCCGTGTAACGCGCTCAGGGCAGGGCAGATTGGTGGGGCCGCTGATCAGTGTCACTATTGCGCCGGCGTCTGCTGCTGCGGCGGCAAGTGCATAGCCCATTTTCCCCGAGCTATGGTTGCTGATATAGCGCACAGGGTCGATGGCTTCGCGGGTGGGGCCAGCGGTAATAGTGAGGTGCACGCCATCTAAGCTGCGGGAGTTAAAGATGCCGGCGGCGTGTGCGGCGAGTTCTTCAGCCTCTAGCATGCGGCCAGGACCTACGTCGCCACAGGCCTGTTCGCCGGCGGCGGGACCAAAGAGTGCAATTTTGCGACTGGCGAGGGTGGCGGCATTGGCTTGGGTTGCGGCGTCGCGCCACATACCTTGGTTCATAGCTGGTGCCAGTGCGACCGGCGCGGCGGTGGCTAAACACAGCGTGGTGAGCAAATCGTCGCCTCGGCCGTTGGCAAGCCTCGCCATAAAGTCAGCGCTGGCGGGGGCGACTAAAATAAGGTCTGCCCAGCGCGCCAGTTCAATATGGCCCATGCCTGCCTCTGCCTCTGGATCAAGTAGTGTGGTGTGAACAGGGTTGCCAGACAGCGCCTGAAGGGTGAGGGGCGTAATAAACTCCATGGCAGCCGCAGTCATGACGACTCGTACCTCTGCGCCGTGATCTTTTAAGCGCCGTATTAGCTCCGCACTTTTGTAAGCTGCAATGCCGCCGGTGACGCCAAGAAGAATATGCCGGTTGCTAAGTTGTTTCATATTGCCATGTCGCTATTGCCCTGTATGGCGCTATTATGAAGCTTATCGAGGCCGCCGACTACCGCGCCGCCCGATAGCATGAAATTGAATGGACTCGGGTATTCCATGCTCACCAAGGAGGGTGTTATGGCAATTACTGACTGGCCGGCGGATGAGCGGCCAAGGGAAAAGTTGCTGCAGCGCGGCGCGGCAGCACTGGCGGACGCGGAGCTGTTGGCGATTTTTCTGCGCACGGGCGTCACCGGCAAATCGGCGGTGGATTTAGCCCGCGAGCTATTGCATGAGCACGGCGGCCTCGCAGCGTTGATGGCCGCCAGTCGCGAGCGCTTTTGCGCATCTCATGGTCTTGGCGATGCTAAATTCGTGCAGCTGCAGGCCGTGGTCGAAATGTCTCGCCGCTATTTGGCGGAGGAGCTGCAGCAGCGACCGGTGTTTAGCAGTGCGGCGTCGACACGACAATTCTTGTTGGCACAGCTGCGCCAAGAGGTGCGGGAGGTGTTTGCCGTCTTGTATCTCGACAATCAGCATCAATTGCTCTGCTATGAACCGCTATTTTACGGTACCATTGACGGCGCTGCGGTTTACCCCCGAGAAATCGCACGGCGGGCGCTTGAATTGCACGCAGCGGCACTGATTGTGGCGCACAATCATCCCTCCGGCGTTGCCGAGCCAAGTGATGCTGATATTCGGATTACCCGCCGTATTCGCGATGCGTTGGCTCTGCTTGATATGCGCTTATTAGACCATTGTGTGGTGGCGGGGCCTGAGGTGATTTCCCTCGCAGAGCGGGGTTTGATCTAAGTAAAAATTTAAGACAAAACTTGCTTGCTGTTCTACGTTCTGGTATAAAGTCGCGCTCCATTTGGGCTGTGTCCGGGATGCCACAATTTCTCAGGGCACCCGAGTATTGTCAGAAGCACGCGGCGGCCCAGTTTGAACCTGATTTTATAAAACCTTTTGCACCGTTATACGGATAAAGGTTGAAGAGGCGACTATCATGTCTAGAGTATGTCAAGTTACTGGCAAGCGTCCGGTAACCGGAAACAATGTATCACACGCAAAAAACCGCACTCGTCGCCGTTTTTTGCCAAACCTGCACAGCCATCGTTTTTGGGTTGAAGCAGAAAAGCGTTTTGTTACTTTGCGTGTTTCTAGCAAAGGCATGCGTATCATCGACAAAAAAGGTATTGAGTCTGTGTTAGCAGATCTTACTGCCCGTGGCGAAAAATTCTAAGGAGACTGGTCATGGCTAAGAAAGGCGCAAGCGATAAAATCCGTTTGGTTTCTAGTGCGGGTACTGGTCACTTCTACACGACCACTAAAAACAAGCGTAACACTCCGGATAAATTTGAATTCTCAAAATACGATCCAGTGGTACGTAAGCACGTGATGTACAAAGAAGCTAAAATCAAGTAATTCTTGGTTTCGTGCTTCCATAAAAAAACCGCGCAATGCGCGGTTTTTTTATGCCTGCTGATTTTAGGTGAAAAATCTCGCAGCTCAGATTAATTAACGACTGTGAGATTGTCTTTTACGTCATTGACGTGATCAAAGCCTTTGGCAATCTCAATGGCTAAGTCGTGAGCGGTATCACTTTTAACCGTACCGCTTAGCACCACGACACCATTCTTGGTGTCTACATCGATGCTGGTAGCCTCAATGTCATCATTGGCAGCGTACTTTATATTTATGCCTGCAGTGGTGCTTATGTCATGCCAAGTGCGGCTAAATTTTTTGCCAGTTTCTTCGGCTTTGCTGCTGTAGTTTTTATCGACCTTTAATTGATTGTCTACAGAATTAACGCCGTCGACGTTCTCGGCAATTTGCCCCGCCAAATCTTTTTCAATTTCGCTATTCACTGTTCCCTTGAGGGTGACCTTGGACTGCTTAACGTCGGTGTCTATAGTGAAATTATTTAACTCACTGTTTAGCATTAAGGCGGTTTCTATCTTGCCGTCTAGCCACGCATCATTTGTTTTGCCTTGCCAGTCGTTGGCCAGTACAGGGGTGATGCTGATTGATGAAAGCACAATGGCGCTTGCTAGCGTTTTTTTAATAGTCATATTCTTCTCCATGAATTTTATAGATAAAAATCTTTCTATTTAAAAATAATTTTAAGAAACTTTCTTTTTAAGTTCTTCAAATTGTTTTTTAGCTTCATCCTTTGCTAATCCATAGCGTTCTTGTATGACGCCAATAAATCGTTCGTTATTAGCTTGAGCGTAATCAATGTCATCGTCGGTTAGGTCAGCCCATTTTTCCTTGATCTGACCTTTTAACTGCTTCCATTTACCTTCTGCGATATCCTGATTCATAAGATACTCCTCGTGATAACGAATGTTTGCCTTTTTAGGCGTGGTGAAATTGCAATTAAAGCCGTGGTGGCTTGCCTCGCAAAATTTGCATTAATAAAGAAATAACGAGCAGCGCTAAAAATATAAAGAATAAAATTTTAGCAATACCGGCTGCTGTTCCTGCTATACCGCCAAAGCCAAGTGCCGCAGAGGCTATGGCGACAAGAAAAAATACAAGTGACCATCCCAGCATAATAATTTCCTTGTTTTTTGTTGCAGTGATAGTTCTGACATCGATTAGAAATTAAGTTCAAAGTATGTTTTTTTTATAAATTCAAACTTTGTCTTAGATGTATTGTCCACACAGTGACGGCCTATATTTAGTAGTTTGTTAATTAATAGGAGAGATGATATGGCGAATGCAGCAGTAAATAGTGATAAGGCGCATGCTAAAGTTGATGGCGCAGCTGAAAAAATTCATGAAGCAGTTGATCGTGCGGCAGCAGTGGCGGGCACTAGTGAAGAGCGATTAATCGAATTGGCAAATGAGTTGCGAGAGCACGCAGATAAGCTTGCAAAGTCGGCTAAGTCGCGCTCTGAGGCGGTTACTTCGGCGGTGGGCGACTACACCCGTGAGAACCCAACAAAAAGCATCGGTATTGCTTTTTTACTGGGTGCGGTGCTCGCCTTTTTATTCCGTAAATAGTTGATTGCATATGAGTACGGTACGAGAGAAAGATAGATTGTTGGCGGACGCTATACTGAAAGAGACGGCCGCCCAGCAAGAGTCGCCTTTGCAATCAAGTGATGATTCGATGGCGAGTCTATTGAGTTCGTATCGTGATTATTTGGCCGGATATTTAACGCTGGCTGAATTGCATGGCCAGCGCTGGATATTGCTAGTTTGTAAAATATTGGTGTTAAGCCTAGCAGTATTTATGCTCCTGCTGGCGGGGTGGTTTAGTGTGCTTACGGCATTGGTTGGTATGTTGATGCAAGCGGGTTTGTCGCTTGCATCGGGAATGTTGTTAGCCAGTTTTGCAAGTTTGACTTTGGGGTGGTGGTGCTGGCGATCCTTGCGCCGATGTATTCGGGCTTTCGCACCATCGTCCTTGATAGAACGACCTGGTGAAGAGAGCAATAAGCCAGTGAAGGGGCATTAACTATGGCCAGTGCAGAGGCACAGTTACTAGATGCTATTAAACGCAAGAAAGCGCAGCAGCTTCATGATAAGGAAATGCTCCGGCGTCGAAGTGAACTGTATCGCGATCAGCTAGTGAATGACCTTGCGAGGCCGGAGTATGTCTTTGGCGGTATGTGTATAGCCGTCGTCTTATTTTCACATTGTAGGCAGCAGCGTGGCGCTTCTGGTAATGAGCAGCGCGAGGAGTTGGGCGATCAAAAGCCATTTTGGCATCAGATTATTGTTGATGTTTTAGATCGCCAAATAAGCCGCTTATTGAATGCAAAGATTATGCGGTGAGGTGGTCGCTTTGATTAAAGCGAAGAAGTTGCCTGCTGTTCAAGCAAAGTTCTGAAAATGCGGTATTGCCTTTGCTGTATTTTGGCCATTGGGTAGTGTCGTCGTCGATAAAATGGGCCAGTGCAATACTAATTGCGACGCCGTGAGAAACAATTACCACGTTCTCATTTTGGTGCTTCTCGTTAATTTCATTAATTGCCGCAAGCATTCGGGCTTTTACGACATTTTGTGATTCACCATTAGGGCTACAGAAATCTGGGTTGTGGACTAACTCGTGAAGAGTGTTATTCCCCGCACTACTCAATGATTTAAAGGTCTTTCCTTCCCAATCACCTAGGTCAAATTCCATTAAACGTGGATCTTGAATAACCGCAAGATTAAAACTTTGGCCGATAGCCTCAGCGGTAATGCGGGCGCGCTGTAGTGGGCTGCTGTATATAACACTTGGTGTGGTGTAGTGACTAAAATAGGCGCCTAGCTTGCGTGTTTGTTCATAACCTTCTGGTGTTAATTCAGTGTCGGTTTGGCCGTGCCATACTTTGTCGATATTGGCGTAAGTTTGTCCGTGGCGAACAAAGTAGATTTTTCCTTGCATCATTTTTTCACAAACCATTTTATTTATAAGGCAGCACGAACATCGTTGTGCGGTGAATAATTGCCTTATAGTAAGTGAAGCAAGCGTGGCTTGCCATGACTGTGGGGTAAAAGGTGATTTGAGGAAGGCGCACCAAAGCAGAAATGCTTGGGCACGCTGGCGGGTGGGCTCTAATTTTAGCTGTGAAAATATTGCTGTTCTCGGAATAGATTCAATCTACAAAGACGCAAAAAGGGGGCGCATACGCCCCAAAGCCTGGATGCGAGTATATTTAGAAATTATATGTCGCTTCGAGTCCGTACATCATTGGGTCGCCGATCATGTAGTAATCGATACCAAAACTCGCTTGTAAATTAATGCTATAGGTTTTGTATTCCTCGTCTGTAATGTTTTTACCCCAGAGGGCGATTTGGTAGCGCCCGTCGTTGTCGTACCATCCCAGTCTTGCGTTGTAGATGGTGTAGGCGTCTTCGCGGCCCTGCTCGTAACCGGCTGCGTCGTTGTAAGCACTAAACCACTGCTCATCTTGATAGTTGGCATTTAGATTGAGCGAGAGGTAGCCGCTGTCGCCGGTGTAAATGTCGTAGTCTGCAGAAATACTCACATTAAGCGGTGGTGCCGAGATCAACTCGTTGCCATCTAGTTTTATCGTGTCATCAAGGTCTGCCAGAGTGCTGGTATCGCGAAGCTCTAGGTCGGTGTACTCGGTTTCTAATATACCAACACCAAGTTGGATGGTGAGGCGTTCAGAGGCGCGCCACCAAATTTCAGCTTCGGCACCAATAATTTCTGAGGCGCCTGCGTTTTCTAGGAAGTTAGATATTCCCACCACATTAATAAATTGTTGGTCGGTGTACTCATACATAAAAGCCGCGGCATTGATGCGGAGGCTGTTGTCGAGTAAGTCTGCTTTGAAGCCGATCTCATATGCGTCGATATACTCAGGTGCCGCGTAGGACGAATCTAAGGGGCGAGCCTCATAGTAAATGCCGCTGTTAAAAGCGCCGGCGCGATAGCCTTTGCTGTAGTTGGCATAAACCATCCACTCATCACTGAAGCGGTAATCTGCGCCGATTTTTCCCGTCCACTCTTGTTCGGTAGATTTCTGCTTGGGCCCGCTTTCCAGTGTGTATGGTCCCTCGGTATAGCCGGGTAAGCCGTAGGCGGTTAATTGGGTGAGGTAGCTCGTCGGGTTGGTGAGGAAGCTGATAATGGCATTCGGGTCACCGCTAACAATGGGTGGTAGAAATACGGGAACAAAGGCTTGATCGTAGCCCGTGGTGTTGCCGGGCAAGAAGGTGCCTCGGGGCGTGCCGTCTAGGCCGACTCGGGAAACGTTGATGTAGGTCAGGCGGTTGGTGTCTTGGGTGTAGCGCAGACCAACATCAATGCCGAATTTAGGCGAAATATCGAAGCGCATCTGGGTGTAGGCCGCAAGCGTTTCTTTTTCGGTATCTTGGCGTTGATCGACGGCGCCAAAATCAAGCACGAAGGGTGCTTGTCCTGCTAAGTCGGGTTTGGCGATCGCTGCGCGGGGGTCTAAAAGATCACCAAATAACTCGTAAATATTATGCATTTCTAATTCTTCGAGACCGTAATATAGGCCGCCGATAATTTGGAAATTATCGTCGAAGTTAGAGACAAAGCGGAAATCTTGCGAGAAGGAACGGCTCGCGGTATACCAGTCAATTTCGAGTAGTCGGGTCGGGCCGCCATCGTCATTCGTGAATTTATCTAACTGGGTGTCGTAAAACGAGGTGACCGATATGAGCGAGTATTTTTCTGCTTCGTAATTTAATGTGCCGATAAATAGATCCATGTCGAAATCATTGCGGTTTCTATGGCCGGTATTGTCTTCTACTTGGTTCCAGTCAAGATTACGTGCGCTGCGGTCATAGCCGGTGTAATCGATATAACCGTTAGAATCGTAGGGGTTGGTGGGTAATTTTACCGCTTCTAATCCTCGGACATCGGTGCGAGCTTCGGCGCGAGGCACTTTCATATTGCCTCTGTTTTTGGCGTGGGTAAATTTGAAAACCCCGTTTAAGGCATCGGTGATTTGCCAATTTAAAGACATACGAGCAGCGCTAAAGCCGAGCATGCCGCGATCTTCACCGGCACCTAAGTTTTCTTGAACACCGTCATTTTCCTTAATTTTAAACGCGAATCGCCCCGCTAGCTTTTCGTCAATCAAGGTGTTCGCAATTGCGCCCTCAAAATTAGTCATGCCGAAATTGCCAACGCCAGCTTTAATTTTTCCTTCCAGTGGGTCGCCAATCATTGGGGTTTTTGTAATGATATTTATAGCACCGCCTGTGGTGTTTTTTCCGTATAAAGTGCCTTGTGGGCCGCGCAATACCTCTAGACGTTCTACGTCGAAAAAGCTGGTGCCGTGGGTAAACACCGCGCCTAAATAGGCTTCGTCTACATAGACTCCAATGGGGCTGGCTTGGTTAGAGCTGTAGTCAGACATGCTCACACCGCGTATTGCAAATATCGGCTGCACCTCACCATAGGGCCCGCTCACCTGCATATTGGGGACTTGTGCAGAAATATCGTTGGCGTTTTCAAAGCCTAGTTTATCTAGAGCGCTATCTGCTAAGCCGGTAATGGCCACTGGTGTATCTTGGACGCTTTCCGCTCGGCGTTGGGCGGTAACCAACACTTCCTCTAATACTTGGGAATAGCTGCTGGGTGCGTAAGCGCTGCTTATTGCTAGCAGAAGGCCTAATTTTTTAAATGGCTTTTTTGTTATTAGATGGTTCATTTTTTTGCTCCAGGCTGTATGGAAAATATAGTTTTTTTTAAAATTCTATTGGGCTGATTGCAGAATCATGTCGGCTGCTTTTTCTGCAATCATTATTGTGGGGGCATTGGTGTTGCCGCCGATGATGTTGGGCATAATAGAGGCGTCTACTACGCGCAGACCTTCAACACCACGCACTTTCAGGGTGTTATCGACTACCGCCATTGGGTCGCTGTCTGGCCCCATCTTGCAGGTACTGGTGGGGTGGTATTGGGTGTCGGCGCGGTTGCGGATGTCGGCTTCGATCGCGGCATCATCCCGCCAGTCCACGGGATAAATTAACTTCGGTTGGTATTTTGCGAAGTGTTCCGACTCCAATATTTTAGATTGAAATTTGGCGCCTTTTACAAGGCGTTCGATATCGTCGCGTTCACTCAAAAATTGCGGATCAATACGCGGTGGGTCTAGGGCATGGGCGGAGTTCAGGCTGACTTCGCCTCGGCTTTTGGGGCGTAGTACTTCGATGTGGCAGCTATAGCCATGACCTAAATGCATTTTTCGGCCGTGGTCATCAACGACGGCGACGACAAAGACCATTTGTAAATCGGGTTCGCTTAGATTTTCTTCTGAGTACACAAAGGCACCGGCTTCTGCATAGGGGGTGGTGATAATTCCTTCCCGTTTGCTTGCCCACTGTGCTGCGCCCGCCGCTACTCGGGCTGAGCCGCGCAGAGAAATACCGAAGGTGTCGCGGTTGTAATTGGTTTTATAGGCAACGGTGTAATCGATGTGGTCCTGCAGATTTTGGCCTACACCGGCGAGGTGCTTTTGTACTTGAATGCCATGTTTTTGCAGGGTTTCTGCTGGGCCAATGCCAGATAGCATCAAAAGCTGTGGAGAGCCAAAGGTGCCGGCACTGATTATGACTTCTCGCCGAGCGCGCACTTCTTGAGTTTGCTCGCCCTGAAAGTAGCTCAGGCCGACGGCACGCTGACCTTCGAATATGATTTTGTTGAATGGCGCATTGGTGACGACCTTAACATTGGATCGACTCATAGCTGGGCGCAAGTAAGCAGCGGCGGCGCCCCAGCGTTCGCCATTCTTTTGGGTGACCTGATACTGAAAGCAGCCGTGTTGCTCTTTGCCATTGTAGTCGGGGTTATGGGGAAGACCCTGTTCTTGAGCAGAGCGAATAAAGGCCTCGTTAAGCGGGCTAGGGCAGGCCAAGTCGGCTACGTTTAGCGGGCCGGCATTACCGTGAAACTCTTGGTCGTGACCAAAGCTTTCATTGCACTCAGAGCGGATAAAGTAGGGTAGTACGTCGTCGTAGCCCCAACCTTTATTGCCTAGCGCCGCCCAAGCGTCGTAGTCGTTGCGGTGGCCGCGCACATACAGCATGGCATTGATGGCGCTGGAACCGCCTAGGCATTTGCCGCGGGGTTGGTAGCCGCGACGGCCATTTAAACCCGCTTGAGGGGTAGTTTGGAGCGCCCAGTTATTGATTTTTGAACGCATCATCAACACCAAGGCCGCAGGCGCTTTGACGATGGGGCTATTGCCATTGCCGCCGGCCTCTATCAGGCACACACTGTATTTGCCGCTTTCGCTTAGGCGATTAGCCAAGGTACAGCCAGCACTGCCAGCACCGACTATAATGTAGTCGAAGGTTTCGAACGGCATGTTGAATCTCTCCCCAAATTATTATGTGCTGGCGGGTATTTATGCGAAATGAAGACGCTAACCAGCTTTTTGAGTGAGAATAATAGAGTTTAAATCATGCCGACGTTTTTCATTCAGCGCAGACTTGTTATCCTTTTACGCAAAATTATAAAGAGCCAACGCCGTCAATGAGCAAGCCATGGTTGCCTGGGACACAAACGACTACCGGTACTTGGGGTCGTATTCTTAGCGAATGTCTAAAGGATGCGAATATCGATCCGCGTCCGCTATTTGAGCAGGTAGATTTAGACTATGAAGACGCTATAGCCCCTGATACCCGTATTCCCGATATCAAACTCCGGCATTTATACCCCTTGGCGATAGCGGCAACCGGCACCGAGAGTTTCAGTATTCAGCTCGGTGGCTATGTGAAAGCACACAGCTTTCATGCTCTGGGCATGGCCATCTTGGTAAGCAAAACCGTCGGTGATGCCCTGCAGCGATTTCAGCGCCACAGTGCGATTATTTCGGACTCGGGTTACATCGAAATGAGTTTTGTCGGGGATAACTGCCGTTTTGAGGTGAATGTTGATCGCGATATTCACGATATTCGCTTGCTGCCTTTTGCCGCCATCAATGCCTTCACCTTTGGTGTGGTAAGCATGATGCGGGAAATCACTGAGGATGCCGACCTCAACCCTATTGGTGTTGAGCTATGCGAGCCCCAGCCAAAAGATAGCAAGCCATATGAGAATGCCTTCCGCTGCCCGATAGCGTTTGGCAAGCCGCGCGAGGCGCTTATGTATCGCATTGCGGATTTGGATCGACCCGTTAGGTATGCGAATGAGTCGCTGGCCAAGCAGCATGATCAAATCACCGAGTCATTTATCAAAAATATGTCGCCGGCTTTTGAGGACGAACTTTACCGTCAAATACTAAATGAATTGCCCAATGGTGAATTGAGTGTCGATAGGCTGGCCTCGCGCCTAAATATGAGCTCCCGTAAATTGCAGGGCAAGTTGCAGCAGCAAAACACCAGCTACCAACAATTGCTTGATAAGGCGCGCAAAGAATTGGCTAGCAAATACCTGAGCAGTACAGCCTACAGTATTACCGAGATTTCGTTTTTATTGGGATTCGCTAATACCGCAGGATTTTGCCGAGTATTTAAACGCTGGTTCGAGTGTTCGCCAACGGATTATAGGCTGCGAATAGCGGCCCATGGCTGAGTTGGCTAGGCAATGATAAATATTATCTAAATGCTTAGTTTACACAAAAGCGCTTAATCATCTGCTGTAATACATCAATAGTCGGCTGGATTTGATCTAGCGCCATAAACTCGTCTGGCTGGTGAGCTTGGTCTATGGAGCCAGGCCCCATCACGATTGTTTGCATGCCTAACTGTTGAAAGAAGGGGGCTTCCGTTGCAAAGGCGACGGTGCCTGCTGCTTGTCCGGTGAGTTGTTCAACGAGAGTGACAATTTCTGAATTCGCGGGTTCTTCATAGGCGGCTAAGCCCGGCATTAAAGCGCGTAAGCCAATATTGATGGCACGGCGCTCGGCGACAGGGCTGAGGATGTTTTGTATCAGGGTGTCTAACTCCTCATTGTTCATTCCCGGTGTGGTGCGAATATCGAAGTGTAGTTCGCATTGACCGCAAATGCGGTTGGGATTGTCACCGCCGTGGATGCATCCAAAGTTCATCGTTGGGGTGGGGATTGAGAAGCCGGGGTGCTGATATTTTTGCGCAAGTTCCTGGCGTAATTGCATCAGGCCGGTCATGACCTCGTGCATGGCGTCCAATGCATTATTGCCTAGCAGGGGGTTGGACGAATGGCCTGAGCGACCTTTGATGGTGATGCCTTTCATCACTATGCCCTTGTGGGCGCGCATGGGTTTTAGGCCGGTTGGTTCGCCCACCACCGCGTAGCGAGCGCCAGACAGATCGGATTGCACTAATGAGCGTGCGCCGTCCATGCTGCTTTCTTCGTCGGCGGTGGCCAGAATGATAAGGGGCGCTTTTAGGGTTTGGTCTAGAAACGGTTTTAATGCTTCGATGGCAATGGCGAAGAAGCCTTTCATATCGGTGCTGCCAAGTCCGTATAGTTTGTTGTCGAGTTCGGTGAGGGTAAAGGGATCGCTATTCCATAGGGATTCGTTAAACGGCACCGTGTCTGTGTGGCCGGCGAGCACGAGGCCGCCGCTGCCGCTGCCGAGGGTGGCAATTAAATTGGCTTTGTCTTTATGGCCGGCTATGGGCTGAATGTGGATACTAAAACCCAGCGGTTCTAGCCATGTGGCCAGTTGCTCGATAACGCGAATATTGCCCATATCGCAGCTGGGGAGTGTTGAGCTGACCGAGGGGAGTTTAACGAGTGCTGTCATCATCGACAGAACGCTGGGGGTGTTTGCTGATTTTGCCACGATGAGTCCGCGTATATTGCTAGGTAACAGGCCATTGTAGCGAGTCGCGCAAACAAAGCCAGTGGCTTTGTTTGCGCTGGTGAAGGCTTAAAGAGACGGGGCTAGAATAGTGCTTTTAAAATAAAGAAGAACAATATTGCCAGTCCCGCGCCGGCTGGCAGAGTAATTATCCACGACATAAAGATATTGCGAATAACGCTCAAGTTTAGCGCTGCAATACCGCGTGCCAAACCAACACCTAATACCGCCCCTACCAGTGTATGGGTAGTAGAAATAGGAAGCCCAGTCGCTGACGCAATAACCACCGTAGAAGCCGCGCCCAGTTCCGCTGCAAAGCCACGGCTAGGCGTTAATTCAGTTATTTTGGTACCAACGGTGGCAATAACTTTAAAACCGTAAGTAGCCAAACCAAAGACAATACCGCCCGCGCCGACCAATAGAATCCACGGCGGCAGTGAGGATTTTGCACCAATTTCGCCACCAGATTGAATGACGCTAACGATGGCGGCGACGGGGCCGATGGCATTGGCGACATCGTTTGAGCCGTGGGCGAAGGCCATAGCGCAGGCCGTGAAAACCATCAAGACGGCAAACATGCGTTCAACACCGGCAAAGCGAGACGTGCTCGCGTTTGCTGGGGTGTCTTTGATGCCACGCATAAATAGCTGGCCAATCAATGACACGATAATGCCGACCACAAAGGAGTACATGATGCACTCATTGAAGTCGAGCCCTAGGCCAACATGCTTTAAACCCTTGGTCATGGTGACCATCGAGATCATGAAGCCGACTAAAAATAAGTAGTAGGGGATGTATTTTTTTGCGGCGGCGAATGGGTCTGAGGCATTAAGGATTAAGCGCTGAGCACTTAAAAACAAGCCAAAGGAGATGGTGCCGGCCAGCACCGGCGACACCACCCAGCTAGCAACAATCTGGCCCACCTTGCCCCACTCAACGGCATCGGCGCTGATGCCAACGGCGGCAAAGCCCACCAGCGCACCAACAATAGAATGGGTGGTTGATACTGGCCAGCCCATGAGACTGGCGACAAACAGCCATACTCCTGCGGCGAGCAGGGATGAGAGCATCCCAAACACTAAGAGGTCGGGGTTTCCTGCTACAAAGGCGGGGTCGATAATGCCTTTTCGAATGGTTTCAGTAACTTCGCCACCAGCGAGGTAGGCGCCGCAGAATTCGAACAGCATTGCGATCAAAATCGCTTGTTTAATGGTGAGGGCCTTGGCACCAACAGACGTACCCATCGCATTGGCAACGTCGTTTGCACCGACACCCCAGGCCATGAAGAAGCCGAATAAACAAGCTAAAATCAGCAATAACTGCCCGTGTTCAGCAATAATTGACATGTGAGTTCCTTATCTAGGCAAAATATCGCGCGTTTAACGCGCGATGATGATTTGCAGACGTGAGCCTACTTTTTGTGATTTGTCAGACAGTTCGCCAATCAAATTAATGGTTTGATATAGGAACATGACGTCAACAGGCGGTAATTCTTTTTCGATTAAATAGAGTTCAGCGCGAATTGTTATTTGTACTTTGTCAGCTGAATGCTCTAAGCGATCTAGCTCTTCAATGAGCGTTTCTACGAGCTTGACCTCGCGGCCGCGAAAGCCGGTTTCCAGAAGCTCATCGAGCTCTTCAATGGCCTTCATGGCTTGGGCAGAGGTGGCGATGGCCAAGTCTACGTATTCGCCCATGGTTTTAATGAGTTGTTCGGGGATTTTCATCTGCCGCCCCAGCATTAGCCCAGCAATGTCTTTGCTGCAGTTGGCAATGCGATCTTGCATGCTCACAAGGTCAAGAAGATCGGCGCGGGGTACTGGTAGAAACAGATTGCTTGGCAGTTGCAAGCGCACTTGCTTTTTGAGTTTGTCGGCCTCATTTTCAAGATCAACAATCACACTATGTGCTTCACTGGCTTTTTCCCAGTCACCTTCCATTGCCGCGCTTATAAAGGGCTTTAAAGCTTCGGCGCAATTTTTCGCCTGCTTCATATGCTCTTGAATCGGCGCAAACGGTGATTTACCAAATAAATTACCAAGCGAGTTTAGGGGCACGGTGCAACTCCTGTTGTAGTCGAACGTTAAGTGGCCGGAATTATACGGGCCTCGATCAAACGTCACCAGTGAATAAACGCCCTGGTATCCATTCCCACAGTTGTTAAGTTCTAATGACTTGCCATAATGATAGCGATAACGATCAAGGATTTACGCTTATATGCACAGCAATATCAATAAAGCCGGACCGTTAGAGGCCGCATCAATCATCCGCCAACTTGTAGAAGACGGCGTGTTAGATGCGTCGGTGGCAAAGCGTGTGCGGCCTAATCCACCACGTATTGGCGATAAAATTCAGCACGTTCTCAATTATCTCGCCGCTGAGCAGTTACCAGATGCCAGTCGCAGCGGTCGAGTGCTAACAATGGATCGATTGCTGGAGTGGTTGTCGGCGAGCTGCGGGCAACTTCCCCAGCGCATAGACCCTTTAAAAATCGACGTGCCGGCGGTTACGGAGGTGATGTCTTTTGCTTTTGCCCAGCGACATCGAATTTTAGCGGTGGCGGTGTCCAAGCAAGAGGTGGTTATCGCCGGTAGCGAGCCCTTTGTAGATGCATGGGAGAAGGATTTACAACAGGTTGTGCGTCGCCCTATTCGGCGTGTCCTTGCCGACCCCGAGGCCATAGACCGTTTTACGGTTGAATTTTACAGCTTGGCTAAATCGGTTAGAGGGGCGAGTGGCGACAATAGGCGGGGCGCTCAGGTAAACACCAATCTCGAGCAATTGTTGGAGATCAGCAATCTCAAGGATCTGGACGCGAATGACGGTCATGTTGTTAATATCGTTGACTGGTTGTTGCAGTATGCCTATGACCAACGAGCTAGCGACATTCATATTGAGCCGCGCCGCGAGCAGGGCAATGTGCGTTTTCGTATCGATGGCGTGCTTTACAATGTGTATGAATTGCCGGCGACGGTGCTGACGGCGGTAGTGAGCCGTTTGAAAATACTTGGGCGGATGGATGTGGCGGAAAAGCGTCGCCCCCAAGATGGCCGATTGAAGACCAAAAATGCTCATGGCGACGAAATTGAGCTGCGGCTTTCGACTCTGCCCACGGCCTTTGGCGAAAAAATGGTCATGCGTATATTTGACCCCGAAGTCTTGCTGCGTAGCTTTGACGAGCTGGGCTTGCGCGGTGAAGATCGCCAGCGCTGGGACGGCTTGATTCGCTCCCCTCACGGCATAGTGCTGGTAACGGGTCCCACCGGCTCGGGCAAAACCACCACCTTATATTCCAGCTTAAAACAAATTGCGACCAGTGAGGTGAACGTCTGCACCATTGAAGATCCGATTGAAATGGTCGAAGACGCCTTCAATCAAATGCAGGTGCAGCACAATATTAATCTCGATTTTGCCGGCGGCGTGCGCGCCTTGCTAAGGCAAGACCCTGACATCATTATGATTGGTGAGATCCGCGATTTAGAAACCGCTGAAATGGCCATTCAAGCAGCTTTGACTGGGCATTTAGTCATTTCAACGCTACATACCAATGATGCGCCCTCGGCGGTGACGCGCTTATTAGAATTGGGTGTTCCTGCGTATTTAATCCGAGCGACGGTGCTTGGTGTGATGGCGCAACGCCTAGTCCGAAGTCTGTGTCCGCATTGCAAGCAGCCGGTTGCTTTAGATAAAACCGAATGGACGACGTTAACCGCGCCGTGGAAAATTAGCCCCCCCGCCCAAATTTATCACGCGCCGGGCTGTCTTGAGTGTCGCAATACCGGCTTCTATGGTCGTCAGGGTATCTATGAAATTTTACCCGTAGAGGGTCAGATCCAAGCGGCGATAGGCGATGATGTTGAACTCGACAATTTGCGGCGAATGGCCATGAAAAATGGTATGCGAACCCTGAGATTAAGTGGTGCTCAAAAAGTGGCGAGGGGCGAAACCACCATTGCCGAAGTGCTAAGGGTGGCGCCACCGGTGCAGACGGTTTGAGCCTAGTGGTAGGCAGTAACGAAAATAATACCGAGTAAGGATGTGACAATGACGGCGCCAAGCCAACATCGCAGTTTAGATATTTTGGAGGCAGAGCTGCCGGCAATTCTGGCCAGCGAGGTAGAGCGCTGCTGGCAGCGGTTATTGGATCGCTGCGACGCCGATCAGCGCACTTGGTACGCCGAGTTCGCAGCGTCTGATCAGCGTCAGCATTTGCTAAGCGCTTTTGCCGGCAGCCCAGCACTAGCCGATATGTGTGAGCGGCATCCCGCGTGGTTGCCGGATCTGGTCGCAAACAATGCCTTGGGTGTTCGCTTGCTGGATGAAGCGTGGCATGAAGAATTGAGTGCGGCCTGTGCCGAGTGCGTTGATGCCGACGACTTGGCGAAGGCCCTGCGAGATTTTAGAAATCGCCACTGGCTGCGCATTGTGTGGCGCGACCTCAATCGCCTAGCGACGATGGAAGAAACGGTGCGAGATTTGTCGGCGCTTGCCGATGCCTGCGTCGAAGTGGCGCTGGCATTTTTGCATAAGCAACTCGTTGCCGAGCGCGGTGAGCCTCGCTCAGCCGATGGCACTCCCCAGCAATTGGTGGTGATTGCGATGGGTAAGTTGGGGGCGGGGGAGTTAAATCTGTCTTCAGATATCGACCTTATTTTTGCCTATCCGCAGGCCGGAAGCACCGTTGGCGCCGCCCGCAGCGATGACAATCAAGCGTTTTTTATTCGCCTTGGTCAGCGCCTAATTAAAGCGCTGGACGCCCGCACCGCTGATGGTTTTGTATTCCGCGTAGACATGCGCCTGCGCCCCTATGGGCAAAGTGGTCCGCTGGTCATTAGCTTTGACGCCCTGGAGGAGTATTACCAAGATCAGGGGCGGGACTGGGAGCGCTATGCGCTGATTAAGGCGCGCTGTATTGCCGGTGATCGTAGTGAGGGCGAGCGCTTGTTGACCCAGCTGCGGCCCTTTGTATATCGCCGCTATTTGGATTTTTCTGCGATTGAGTCGCTGCGGGATATGAAGTCTATGATCCAGCGCGAGGTGGCGCGCCGGCATCTGCAAGACAATATTAAACTCGGTTCTGGCGGTATTCGTGAAATCGAGTTTATCGCCCAGTGCTTTCAATTAATTCGCGGCGGCCAAGAGCCAGCCCTGCAGGCCTTGAAGTTGCAGGCGATTTTGCCAGAGTTGGCAAAAATGGCTTATCTGCCTGAGTCGGTGGTTGATGATTTACAAGGGGCGTATCGCTTTTTGCGAAATACCGAACATGCGATTCAGGCGTGGCGAGACGAGCAGACCCAGCAGTTACCAGAAGCCGACCCAGCGCGGGTGGCGCTGAGTTTTTCGATGGGCTTTGGCGATGATGTTGCCGCCTTCCTGTCTGCGCTTGAGCAGCACCGGCAGCGGGTTGCGACGCACTTTGCCAATGTTATTGCGCCACCAGAGACCGAGCCGGATGGCCAGCATCTCAGCAATAATCGCTGGCGAACCATGCTGGATGAGCTAAAGAAAGACTCGGTGCGCCAAACCTTGGAGGAGGCTGGTTTCGACGATGCCGACGAAGCGGCGCGATTATTGGTGGCGCTACTAAGCGGCGCCAGTGTGTTGCGGATGCAGGGCAGTGGCCGCGACCGGCTATACGATTTCTTGCCGCTGATTTTAGAAGATTTGTGCGATGCCGAGTCGCCTGCGGCAACCCTGCTGCGCTTAATTCCGCTGATCGAGGCGGTACTGCGTCGAACCGCCTATTTAGTGCTGCTGATTGAAAACCCCGGCGCTCGCAAGCGCTTGGTTGAACTGTGTGATGCCAGCCCGTGGATTGCCCGTCAGCTGGCCGCTCAGCCCGTGCTATTAGATGAGTTATTAGATGCCAATAGCCTGTTTTCTGTGCCAGAAAAGGCCGGTTTAGCCAGCGAGTTGCGACAGCGCTTATTGCGTATCGAGAATAATGATCTTGAGGCGCAAATGGAGGCGCTGCGTTATTTTCGCCTAGCGCATGTGCTAAAGGTTGCGGCGTCTGAAGTCACCGGCAGCTTGCCGCTGATGAAGGTCAGCGACTATTTAACCTATATTGCCGAAGTGGTACTGGATGCGGTACTTGATATCGCGTGGCAAAACTTAGTCGACAAACACGGCAGCCCAGTCCCTGCGGGGGATGATCAGCGGCATTTTCTGATCTTGGGTTACGGCAAGCTGGGGGGCTTAGAGTTGGGCTACGGCTCCGACCTCGACCTCGTATTTTTGCATGATTTGCCCTCAACAAATGTCAGTGACGGTGCGCGACCACTAGACGCAGCTACATTTTTCACCCGCCTAGGGCAGCGCATTATCCATATTCTCACCGCGACTACTCGCTTGGGCGATCTTTATGAAGTGGATATGCGACTGCGGCCATCGGGTAATTCAGGTTTGCTGGTGTCCTCCTTTACCGCGTTTAGTGACTATCAACATAGCCAAGCGTGGACCTGGGAGCATCAGGCTTTGGTGCGAGTGCGTGCGGTAGCCGGCGATGAAAATGTGGCACAAAAGTTTGCCAAGTTGCGAGCCGAGGTTCTCTGTAAATCGCGCGACATTTTGGTGCTTAAAGACGAAGTCGTGGCCATGCGTCAGAAAATGCGTGATCATCTGCTGTCTGGCAGCGATAAAAATGCGGAATTTGATATTAAACAAGGTGCTGGAGGTATCGTTGATATTGAATTTATGGTGCAATATGCGGTTTTAGCATGGTCGCAACAGCACCCACCGCTTACATACTACACTGATAATATTCGCATACTGGAATCGCTGTCTGAACAGGGCCTGATTTCGGCAGCGGATACCCGGACACTGGTTGACGCTTACAAGGCGTTCCGCAGTCAGGCGCATCGCCTCAGCTTACAAGAGCAAAAAGGGCTGATAGCCGAATCGGCATTGGGTACAGAGCGGGAAATTGTAAGCCGTTTCTGGCAGCAACTGATGTTGTCTCCATAATGGTATTTGCCTGAATTTGTTGAGGAGTAACACACGATGTCTATGGCTGATCGTGACGGCCTGATTTGGTTTGATGGTGAAATGGTGCCTTGGCGCGATGCGCGGGTACACGTTTTAACTCATACACTGCACTACGGTATGGGTGTTTTTGAAGGCGTTCGCGCATACAAAACAAACGACCGCGGCACCTGCATATTCCGTATGCAAGAACATACCGACCGCCTATTCCGTTCTGCGCATATTATGCGTATGGAAATGACGGTGACTAAAGAGCAGGTGAATGAAGCACAGCGCGCCGTAGTTCGTGAGAATGGCTTAGAAGAAGCGTATTTGCGCCCCATGTGTTTTTACGGTTCAGAAGGTATGGGCCTGCGTGCCGACAATCTGAAAATGCACGTGATTGTTGCCGCCTGGGATTGGCCTAGCTATATGAGCCCAGATGCTCGCGACAACGGCATCAAGGTGCGCTGCTCATCTTATACGCGCCACCATGTGAATATCTCTATGTGTAAAGCCAAGGCCAATGGTCACTACATTAATTCGATGTTGGCATTGCGCGAGGCCTTAGATAGCGGCTGCGAAGAAGCGCTGTTGTTAGACAACGAAGGCTATGTTGCAGAAGGCAGTGGCGAGAACGTGTTTATTGTTCGCAACGGCAAACTGTATACACCTGAGTTAACGAGCTGCTTAGACGGTATTACCCGTAACACCATTTTTGAATTTGCCAATGAGCTAGGTTTGAAAGTGGAAGAAAAGCGTATTACCCGCGATGAAGTTTACGTGGCGGACGAGGCCTTCTTTACCGGCACGGCGGCAGAAGTACTGCCGATTCGTGAGTTAGATGGCCGTAAAATTGGTTCGGGCTCACGTGGCCCAGTAACTAATTTGCTGCAAAAAATGTACTTCGACCAAGTTAAAGGTCGTCGTGAAGAGTTTCCTGAATGGTTGACCCCAGTTAGCTAAGGGCTCTTTTTATAAACGCCGTGGCAGCTCTCGCCGCGGCGTTTAGTTAGCGGCTTGTTCTTTGCCGTATCTGCACTCCCCGCGAATTACCACGTCATTTAACACCGCATATTGGTCTATGACGACATAGCCCGCTGGGCAGTATTCTTTCAGTCGTGGATCTAACTCTAGGTCGCGCAAAGTACGTTTTAATTGCGATTCGCTGTCTTCTCGCGGTTTACCGGTACCGTCTTCTTGTCTATTTCTTGCAGTAATCGGGCGAGCTTTCTCGCGGAATAGCGGTTGGCTGTAACTAAAAAGGCGAATATCACCGGCTTTTATCGAGGTTTCAAATTTACCAATGGGTTTTCGCGGGCTTGGTTGGCTGGCGCAACTGGCGGTAAAAGCGATTACGAGGCTAAAAAACGTGCAAAATATGGCGTCTGTACGCATGTAGGTCTTATTCTCTTTGGGCAATTTTAGGGCCTTTGTGAGTTTAACATGACAAAGTCTTAATGCTAGATCGGGCTTTGCTTGCGCATCGTCGGTGGATTTATACTCACCCCGTGGTTAGAATCCTGTTACTTAGTGAGGCGGTATTCGTCTTTTTGTGCCCCGTGACTCTGGAATTGCGTGTGGTATGACCTTGGCAACCCCAACAGGTTTCCGAGTTGAGGAGAATCCCTCGGTGCTATATTGATAGTCATCCGAATAACAGTAATCAGAATAAATAGTGACTCCGTTTTATGCCCTCAGATCCAGCCCTTATTGCGAGCCCGTCCCCAATACAGCCACTAAAGGCCAGTGTTACCCCATTGCGCGAGGTGGAAGCTAGGCGCGCCTTAAAGATTTGTTTATTAGGTTATCGCAGTGCGCCTTACGGCGGCGGGCAGGGGATCTATCTCAAATATTTAAGCAAGGCTTTGGTTGAGGCCGGTCATCAGGTAGATGTGATCTCAGGTCAGCCTTATCCGCACCTCGATCCGCGGGTTAAGCTAATTAAAATGCCGGGTATGAATTTATTTGAGACGGGACTAGGCTCAATTCGGCCTCATCACCTCACTTCGCTGACGAATATTTACGAATGGACCGGCAAATTGACGGGTGCGTTTTCGGAGCCCTATTGTTTTGGGCGGCGGGTACTCAAGTATTTAAAAAAGCACGGCCGTCACTACGATATTATCCACGACAATCAATGCCTAAGTTACGGCATGCTCGCGCTGCAAAAGCAGGGTTTTCCGCTGGTAACAACTATCCATCACCCCATAACCAGTGATTTAAATATTGCCTTGAGCGCAGCGAAAAGTTGGACTGAACGCCTGTTGATTCGGCGCTGGCACAGCTTTTTAACCATGCAGCGCAAGGTCGCCCGTGAGCTGCATCATGTGGTGACCGTGTCTGAGCGTTCCCGTATGGATATTGCCGCCGCCTTTGACATTCAGCCGGCGGGTATTAGCTTGGTGCATTGCGGGATCGACACCGAAGAGTTCAGGCCATTAGACAATGTCGAGAAAAATCCCAATCGTATTATGGCTACGGTGTCTTCAGATCAGCCCCTGAAGGGCATGCGCTATCTGCTAGAGGCGGTGGCGGCGGTGCTGCCTAAGTATCCTAATCTCGAATTGCTGCTGGTCGGCAAGCCGAGAGAAGATGGCGAAAGTGGTCAATTAATTCGCGAGCTAGGTCTAGGCAAACATATTCGCGCCGTTAGTGGCATCAGCACCGAGGACTTGGTGAAGTATTACAACGAAGCCTCGGTGGTTGTAGTGCCCTCTGTTTACGAAGGGTTTGGTCTGCCCGCCGGTGAGGCTATGGCCTGCGGTACGGCTTTAATTTCTACCGACGGCGGCGCCTTACCCGAGGTGGTTGGCGACGCGGCGATTCAAGTGCCGGTGCGCAATAGCCAGGCTATAGCCGAGGTGTTAGATACCCTGTTGGCGTCGCCAGCGTGGCGGGAGGAATTAGCGGTGGCAGGTCGCAAGCGTATTGAAGAATTGTTCTGCTGGACACGCGCAGCGCAACAAATGACGGACTACTACTGGCAGGTAATACAACGTGAAAACAGTTGATTTTCGTCATTTCCAACTGAACGCGGGCGATAAAATCTTAGATTTAGGCTGCGGAGAAGGTCGTCATGTGATTTCTGCCTATGTGGAGGCAGATGTAACGGCGATTGGTGTTGATTTGTGTCTGCGAGATTTGCAGACCGCGCAAAGCCGGTTTACTGAATTTTGTAGCGCCGAGCAGGACAATAAAGCCTTTGGCTTGGCCAATGGCGACGCGATGCAACTGCCCTTTGCCGACAATACCTTCGATAAAATTATTTGCTCAGAGGTGTTAGAGCATATTCCCGACTACCATTCAGTGTTAAAAGAAATTGAGCGGGTACTAAAGCCTGGCGGTTTGTTCTGCGCCAGTGTGCCCAGAGCGTGGCCAGAAAAAATATGCTGGGCCTTAAGCGAGGCCTACCACAAGGTCGAGGGTGGCCATCTGCGCATATTTAAAGCCAGCGAATTACGTAAGCAAATCCAAGGCTTGGGTTTTCGCTTTTATCGGCGCCATTGGGCACATGCCTTGCATTCCCCCTATTGGTGGTTGAAGTGCGCGTTTTGGAAAAACCAGGACTCAAATCCCATTATTAAACAGTACCACCGTTTTTTGGTGTGGGATTTGATGGATAGGCCACTGTTTACTAGAACCCTAGAAGCAGGCTTAAATCCGGTACTGGGTAAGTCTGTTGTCATGTATTTTGAAAAGGCGGGGGCGGCATGAGCGGTCTATTTTTAAGCAAGGGCCTGTTTCCGCAAGAATTTTTCCGGCCAACAGTAGAGTTTTTACTGCGGGCTCAGCAGGCGGATGGCAGCATCCCTTGGTTTGATGGTGGGCACTGCGACCCCTGGGATCATGTTGAGTCGGCAATGGGTTTGAGTATCGGCGGCGAATACGGCGCCGCAGAAAATGCCTATCGCTGGCTTAAAAATACTCAGCTTGAAGACGGAAGTTGGTGGGCAGCGTATCGAGCCGGTGAAGTAGATAATCGAGAGCGCCGCGAAACCAATTTTGTTGCCTATATTGCAACCGGTATTTGG
This sequence comes from Zhongshania marina, assembly GCF_002915595.1. Lineage (GTDB taxonomy): Bacteria > Pseudomonadota > Gammaproteobacteria > Pseudomonadales > Spongiibacteraceae > Spongiibacter > Spongiibacter marinus_B. Next base: position 10,156 of record NZ_PQGG01000003.1, on the reverse strand, counting down.
CACCATTATTTGATCACCCAAAACAAAACCTTCCTTCGCGAGATGTGGTCCTGCGTTAGACGCGCAATCAGCTTTGTGTTGGCGCAGCAGTCTCGTCATGGCGACATAAACTGGGCGGTGAATGCACAAGGGCAGCCAATGGCTGACGCTCTGATTACCGGTTGCTCGTCAATTTATAAAAGTCTTGAGTGTGCGGTAAATATTTCTGTTGTGCTTGGCGAGCCACGTGCCGATTGGCGAGACGCCCGCACCGCCTTGGGTGACGCCTTACGTAATAAACCTGAGCGCTTTGACCGCACCTGGGAAAGTAAATCCCGCTATTCAATGGACTGGTTTTATCCAGTATTAACCGGCGCGATTCCAAGCGCAAAGGCGAGTGCGCATTTGCAAAAGCGCTGGGACGATTTTGTTGAGCAGGGCTTGGGCTGCCGCTGCGTAGCAGATCAGCCTTGGGTGACGGTGGCAGAATCCTGTGAGTTAACGATGGCATTGCTGGCGGCGGGTGATCACGCCCGTGCGGTGATGGTATACAGTTGGCTGCATCAATGGCGCGAGGCCAGCGGCGAATACTGGACGGGCTATCAATTTGTAGAAGACGTGCTGTGGCCAGACGAGCGCCCAACCTGGACTGCGGCAGCTATCTTGTTGGCTGCAGATGCCTTGACGGAACACACCGCAGCCCATCGCTTGTTTAAAGAGGTGTGTATTCTCGATTTAAATGGTGGGGCGGAAATTGCGCCAGCGGCGGGTCGTATGCGGTCTTTGTAGTCCCGCGAACGCTAGGTTTTATCTCGGTTTCGCTCTTATCTAGTGAGCATTAGATCACAGATATCTAATGCCAATTGTTTTACTGTCATCCTTTGAAATTACGTTATAGTTATTTCGCAGAATAATAGTTCCGCTAATTTAAATGCGGATTTCGATTGAAAAGGATGAATTCATGAAGACAAAAACCCTCAGTATTTTAGCTGGCGCAATGCTCAGTGTTTCCACTGCGCATGCTCAAGTTCCTGGCCTTGATAGTATTCCTGTTTTGGGTGGCTTATTAGGTGGCGGCTTGCCCGGATTAGATGCCCTACCGCTGGGTGCATTACCCGTTAATCCCTTGGATCAACTGACCTCGCTAACGTCCTTAGGCACATCTTTGCTGGGTAATCCACAAACACTGATTAACATTGGTACAGGCACGGGCTTGCCCTTGGTGATGGACCTTGTTCCAATTTTGGGTGTGTTGAGTAGTGATCCGGCTGGCCTGCCAGGCTTTCTTATGGATGGGGGCACTCTAATTACTCCATCTTTGGGTGGCGCGCTGCCAATCCCATTTGTTGTCGTGCCTTTATAAGATTAGGTTTTCGTCACCACTCTTGGCGGCTAATTATTCATTGCAATAGTTAGCCGCCATTTGTTTCTACTCTATTACTACCACCCTCTAATTTTGTTCTTTGTCCTCGTGCAGCGCCAGTTGAGCTTCTAGCTGCCGCGATACGGTGTGCGGAGATTTGCTACCTTTGGCGAGTAGGCGATAGGCCATGGGTATAACAAACAACGTCAATACCGTTGCAGAGCTGACCCCAAATACCACCACTATACCAATTACATAGCGGGACTCACTGCCGGGCCCAGAGGACAGTAGCAGCGGCATGGCGCCCATGATGGTCGTGATGGCTGTCATAGCTATTGGCCGCAGGCGTTGGCGTGCGGATTGTAAAATGGCTTCTTCAAATTCTAAGCCTTGATCGCGCAGTTGGTTGGCAAACTCCACCAGCAATATGCCATTTTTTGCAGCCAGCCCCACTAGCATGATCAATGCAATTTGACTGTAAATATTCAGACTTTGGCCAGCAAGGTAAAGGCCGATTAACGCGCCTGCGATTGCCAAGGGGACGCTAAGTAAAATAATAAAGGGATGAACAAAGCTTTCGAACTGCGCGGCAAGCACAAGGTAAACCACCAGTAGCGCCAGTGCGAAGGTGAAATACACCGAGTAGCCAGCTTCGTGGTAATCCAGCGATTCGCCCTTGAAGTCTATGGTTGCGTTAGGAAACTTCTCTGTCGCGATATTCTCCATATAGGCGAGAGCTTCACCCAATGAATAACCATTGGCGAGGTTAGCGTCTATGGTAATGGCGCGCACACGATTATAGCGATTGAGTACCGCAGCATCACCGCGCTCCTGCAAGCTAACTAGGTTGCCAAGTGGAATAAGATTTCCCGTGGTGGCTGAGCGCACGTATATATTGCTAAGGTCCTCTGGGCTGTGTTGGGAGTCGGGTTCGCCCTCTACGATAACGTCATACTCTTCGCCAGCCATCATAAATGTAGTGACCCGTCGCGAGCCTAGCAGTGTTTCTAGGCTGCGGTTAATTTCACTGGCGTCCACCCCGAGGGTGGCAGCACGGTCGCGATTAATAGTCACAGCAAGTTGGGGCTTGGTTTGGCGAAAGTCGCTGTCGATGCCTAATAAGCCTGGGTTGGTTTTGGCTTCTTTAATCAGCTGCTCAGACCATTGGGCAAGTTCTTCATAATTACTGCCGCCAAGTACAAACTCCAGTGGTTTGGTGAAACCGCCGCCCAGCGATTGCGGCGTAATAGGAAAAACACTCAGGCCGGTGAAGCCGGCTAAACGTTGGCGTATTTCGCCGACTACCTCGGCGACTGGCTGGCGTTCACCCCAGGGCTTTAGAACTAATATACCCACGGCTTCATTATAGACGTCAGCGCCGCCGCGACCGCCTGGGGCGCGCAGCAAAAGCCGGTGAATAATGCCGGCGTCTACCATTGGCATCAGCCGCTTTTCTATCTCTGCTAGCTGGCGGGTGACGTAATTATAAGAGGCGCCTTCGGGGCCGCGAATGACCATAAACACCACGCCGCGATCTTCTTTGGGGGCAAATTCTGCGGGTACTTTTTGCAGGAAAAACACGCAGGAGCCGATAGTGAGCGCAAGGGCAAGTGCGGCGATAATTGGGTGCTTCATGCTGCCGGCCAAAAATTTACCGTAGCGAGTTTCCATGCGATGTAGCAGGCCTTCCACAAAGTTGGCGAGACCGCCGTGCATGGCGTCGCGGTTAAGTACCTTTGAACATATAACCGGCGACAGGGTGAGAGCGACAATGCTAGAGAACATTACCGCCACCGCCATTGCAACGGCAAACTCACCGAAGAGGCGGCCAACATCGCCGTCTAAAAAGCTAATGGGAATAAACACCGCGACCAATACCGCTGTTGTTGCAATGACGGCAAAACCGACTTGTCGGCTGCCGCGATACGCGGCCACCAGCGGCGGTTCGCCACTCAGTAAGCGGCGGTGAATATTTTCTAACACCACAATGCTGTCATCTACCACAAGCCCGATGGCGAGTACGAGGGCAAGTAGGGTGAGTAAATTGACGGTGTAGCCCAGCGCATACAAAACAGTGAAGGTGGCAATGAGCGATACCGGCACCGTAATGGCGGGAACCAGCATGGCGCGAAAGTCGCCTAAGAATAAAAATATAACCAGCACAACCAAGGCGGCGGCAATAAACAGTGTGCTGTATACCTCGGATATGGCGCGGTCTATAAATACCGAACTGTCAAAGCTGGAGTGCAGTTGAATACCGTCGGGCAATGTTTTGCGTACTTTGTCAGCCTCGGCGTGAACCGCCTCCGCCACCGCAAGGGTATTGGATACACTTTGTTTTACAATGCCGATACCGACCATGGGAACGCCGTTGCCTTGAAACGACTGGCGGTATTCCGCTGCGCCTAGTTCAACCCTAGCAACATCACTTAGTCTGGTTAGGTAGCCCTGTTCATCGCGTTTTACCACCAAGCCTTCAAAGTCGGCGGGGCTGAGATAGTGGCGATTAATTTTGACGACAAAGTCGCGGTCCAGCGATTTTAATGTGCCGGCGGGCAGCTCGACGTTTTCGCGGCGCAGGGCATTTTCAATATCGCCCACGGTGAGTTGGCGGGCGGCCAGCGACTCGCGGTTGAGCCAAATACGCATGGCGTATTCTGGGCCACCGCTAATTCGCACCCGCGCTACGCCGTCGATAACGGCAAAGCGATCGACGATATAACGCTGGGCGTAGTCGGCAAGCGCCAATATGCTACTGTTTTCCGAGGTTAAGTTGAGCCACATGATCACCTGTTCATCGGCGTCGGTCTTTTGTACCTCTGGCGGGTCGGCTTCTTCGGGTAGGTCGGCAAGTGCGCCAGATACTCTGTCGCGCACATCATTGGCGGCGGCATCAATATCTCGCGACAATTTGAATTCAATATTGATAGATGAAAAGCCGTCGCGGCTACTTGAATCAATGGTTTTGATGCCTTCAATACCGGCGATGCGATCTTCAATAATTTGGGTGACGCGGGACTCAACGACCTCGGCTGAGGCGCCAACGTAAACCGTGCGAATAGAAACTATCGGCGGGTCGATGTCGGGGTATTCGCGCAATGGAAGGCGCTCAAAAGCGAGTAGACCAAAGGCGACGAGGAGCAAGCTAATAACCGTCGCAAAGACTGGTCGTTTAATCGCCGTATCAGAAAGCAACATAACTTAATCGCTCCCCTGCGGTGCAACGGGGGCACCATCTTGCAATGCGCTAAAGCCTTCATAAATAAGTTGCTCGCCGGACTTGGCACCGCTGCGAATCTCAACAAAGCCAGGTTTGCGAATACCTAGCTTCACTTCGCGGCGCTCCGCTATTTTTTCAGCTGTCATAATCCACACATAATGGTGTAACTGAATACTTTGCAGCGCAGATTCGGGAATCATCACCGCCTCGTGCTCGTCGGTAATCAGCGTCACTAGCATTAACATGCCGGGTTTTAATTTGCCCTCTGGATTATCAATCAGGGCTCTGGCGGTAATGCTGCGATCGACAGGGTTGATGCGGGTGGCGATGGCAGAAATAGTGGCGTCGAAATCTTCCCCCAAGGCCTCGCTGTGGGCAACGACGGATTGGCCGGTGGCAATGGCGCCAATGCCCAGACTGGGCAGTTGGAAGTCTAGGCGCATAACGCTGATATCATCTAGAGTGCTAATACTGGTGCCGGGGCTAACAAGCGCGCCGGGGCTTAGCTGACGCAACCCCATGACGCCGCTGAAGGGGGCGCGAATATTGCGCTCGGCCAATAGCGCTTGTATTTCTGCAATTTTACTTTCGGCGCGGAGCTTGGCGGTTTGGCGTTGATCGTATTCGGTTTGCGCCGCAGATTGTTTTGCGATCAAGCCCTTCAGTCTTGCTAGCTCGCGTTCTTGTTCCGCAAGGTCGGCGCGGGCAGAACTAAGTTGAGCCGCTTCTTCATCTTGTTGCAGAGTGATGAGAGGTTGCCCCGCTTTTACCTTGTCGCCGTCGTCGAAATGTAGCGCAGTAATTTTTTCGGTGACGTTGCTGCTAATGTTAATTGATTCCTTGGCCAGCAAGGTGCCCAGGGCCTGCACGCGGTTTTGTACAAGTTCGGCTTTTAATGGGCTAACTTTTACGGCGGTGGGGGGGCGAGCGGCGACGGTGGTATTGTCGGCGGGGCTGCAGGCTGCGAGTGCGGTAACAATACCGCTGCAGAGTAGCAGTTTATATTTTGCGCTTATCAAGACGGCACTCCGTTTTACACCTAAGAGGTGCTAGCTGAAAATAGTTATATACGCAGGCTAATGTAACGGCTGATCAGAGATTAATCATCTTTTTGCGATTTTAATTGTAAACAGTGTTGGAATTTACATACCGCCAAGGTTTCAGGCCTTGGCGGTGTAGTGGCGAATCAATGTAATTCGCCGTTGTGTAACAGGAGATTTAGCTGCGTTTATTCAGGCGATTTTCTGCACGCTCTGCGGCGGCAAGAACTTGTTTGGGGGCGGTACCACCAATGTGATCGCGGGCGTTTACCGAACCTTCTAGCGTGAGTACATCGAAAACGTCCGCTTCAATGTCGCTGCTAAATGTGCGCAGTTCTTCCAATGTCATTTCAGACAAGTCTTTGTTTTCAGCTACGCCGTAAGCAACAGATTTACCGACCACTTCGTGGGCGTCGCGGAAGGGTAGACCTTTACGTACCAGATAATCTGCTAAATCGGTGGCGGTAGAAAATCCGCGCATGGCGGCTTCGCGGGTAACGTCTTCGTTTACGGTAATGGCGGGCACCATGTCGGCATAGGCTTTTAAGCAGTCTTTTACGGTGTCGATAATATCGAAGATGGGTTCTTTATCTTCTTGATTGTCTTTGTTGTAGGCCAGCGGCTGAGACTTCATCAGCGTGAGTAAGCTAACAAGGTGGCCGTTAACTCGACCGACTTTTCCGCGAATGAGTTCTGGCACATCGGGGTTTTTCTTTTGCGGCATAATCGATGAGCCGGTGCAGAAGCGATCTGGCAACTCAATAAATTTAAATTGCGCTGAGGTCCACAGCACTAATTCTTCGCTAAAGCGCGAAAGATGGGTCATTAACACACTGGCGGCAGCGGCAAATTCAATGGCGAAGTCGCGGTCGCTTACTGAATCTAAGGAGTTTTCAGTTGGGCGCTCAAAGCCTAACAGTTCTGCGCTGTAATGGCGGTCAATGGGGTAGGTGGTGCCAGCTAGTGCAGCGGCGCCTAGCGGGCATTGGTTTAGGCGAGTGCCGCAGTCTTGAAAGCGGCTGAAGTCGCGTTCCAGCATTTCATTCCACGCCAGCATATGATGCCCAAAAGTGACTGGCTGAGCAGTTTGCAAATGGGTGAAGCCGGGCATGATGGTCTTGGCTTCGCGCTTGGCAAGATTGATCAGCCCAAGTTGTAAGCGGCTCAATTCTTTGCAAATAAGCGCTAATTCGTCGCGCACGTACAGGCGAATGTCAGTGGCGACTTGGTCATTGCGCGAACGGCCGGTGTGGAGCTTTTTGCCGGTAATGCCAATCTTGTCGGTTAGGCGCGCTTCAATATTCATATGCACGTCTTCAAGGCTGACCGACCATTCAAAGGTACCGGCGAGGATTTCTGCACGAATTTCTTCAAGGCCGCGCTGAATATCAGCTAGCTCTGCAGCGGTTAATACACCGACTTTTTCTAGCATGGCAGCGTGGGCTAATGAGCCATTAATGTCGTGGTGATAAAGGCGCTGATCAAAGCTGACCGAGGCGGTAAAGCGCTCTACAAACTGATCGGTGGGTTCGCTGAAGCGGCCGCCCCAGGGTTTGATGCTCGGTTCTTTATCACTCATTTCGCTGTGTTCCCGTATTGCTAATTGGCCTAGCGTGGATGTGTTTGCGACCCACCGCCGAAAAGGGCGCCATTATAGCAGTTTTAGCGGGCTTGGCGTCCCCGCCGAATTCCCGCTGCGGTGTGCGTGTTGCGGGTAATACCACTGTCATATTTCTTGGCCATACTGCTGTTCCTAAAAATGCCCCAGTGATTCCGAGGAAGTCGAATGAGCGACGTCACGTCCCCACGCGCCAAGCTAGTCGAGATGCTTTGGCAGCTTAAAAAAACCTACGACAAGCAGGGCGACAAGGGTGTGCGCTACGTTCATTTTAATACCTTGTTGAATGATCCCGCCTATCGCAAAGAGCTGATTGAACAGGCAGCGGTGAGCACTAACCCCGATATTCGCCAACTGGGCATAGGTCTATTGGGCATCAATACCGGTGGTGCTTTAACCCACGGTCGTCACGACCGCCCAGCGGTGATTAATCCCGATATTGCTGAAACCGTTGGCTATAAATCAAATTCCGAAAAGCCGCCCCAGCGCTCAATGCGCAATGTGGTTTTGGCGATTGCTGTGCTTATATTGCTAGGCGCCATTGGCGCGGCGATATTTAGCAAAGACATCAGCAGAGCCATGAGCGGTACTCAATTGGTGAGCGGCTCGCTGCGCGGAGAGCAGCTGTGGACCAACGATAAAGTCTGGGTGCTAGACGGTATTGTGTATGTAGAAGCGGGGGCGCGATTGGTGATTGAACCGGGCACCACAGTGCAGGGGCGCTCGGGCAGTGCATTATTAGTCACCCGCGATGCCAGCATTATGGCGCGGGGCACCGCGCAGGCACCCATCGTGTTTACCAGCTCTGTGCCGGCAGGCAAACGTCAAGCCGGCGACTGGGGTGGAGTGGTATTGCTGGGGAATGCGCCGGTAAATACCGCAGATGCGCAGATAGAAGGTTTAGATGCGGGCGATACGCGGGGCATGTTTGGTGGCGCCGACCCACGGGATAATTGCGGGGTGCTGGAATATGTCCGCATCGAGTTTGCCGGCTTTGAGGTCTATGCTAATAACGAGCTCAACGGATTAACCTTGGGCGGCTGTGGCAGCAAAACCATTGTTCGCAATGTGCAGGTGCATCGCGCCTTAGATGATGGCATCGAAATTTTCGGCGGCAATGTGGATCTGCGCCATATCTTAATTACCGGCGCGGCGGACGATTCGCTGGATTGGGATATGGGGTGGACGGGGCGCGTACAGTTTTTGCAAATCCAGCAATACGCTGGCATTGGAGATAATGCCTTTGAGGCGGATAACCGCGAAGGCGCGTATCAAGTAGAGCCGGTCTCTGAGCCAACGCTCTATAACGTCACCTTGTTAAGTATGAATAGCTTAGAAAAATATCAGCGCGCCATGACACTGCGCCGCGGCACCGGCGGTCATTTTAATAATGTGGTCATTGCTGGGTTTTCTGGTGAATCGATTGACATTAAAGATAGGGAAACCGTCGCCCGTATTGACGAAGGCAAGCTGAGTTTTGGCGGGCTGATGATCGCCAATATTGGTGCTGACGGTAATCGCTTCTTTGCCTCGGAGCTTGCCGATCAGGATGACGATGGCGGCTTTGATGAGGCGAGTTACATTTCACGCTTCGCCAGCCTAGGCGTGAATCCTCAGTTTTTAAAAGTGACGCAAAGCGAGAGTCAGCCAGATTTTCGGGTGGCGGCGTCATCTCCAGCAAAAGATAATGCCGTTGCCGTGCCGCAGGGCGAGTTCTGGGATGAGGCGGCGAATTATCGCGGCGCTATGCGTCCTGGCGTCTCCGCCAGTTGGACAGACGGCTGGACTGACTTCCCCGTAAATTAATGTCCGCCATCAACTTGCGGGTGTGGATATACCCGCAAGCCGCTTTGCAGTGTTACAAGCTGCTTCTCATCTCAGACCGCCCGCAAACATCCTAGCGGGCTGAATCACTGTCGAATAATCACGGGTTTTCTTTTTTCAGGAGCCACAGGCTCCCTATCACGGTATGCGTGGCGCTAACTGTTTGATTTTTAATAAGTCAGGTATATGATCAAGAGAAAGGGAATTCACAAGTAATAGAGGGAACGAGTCTTGCTAACATCAGTGACCAATTTCACAACATTCTATCAACCCCTTGATACAAATGGGGTTTCTGACGTCAATCCAAATCCAATTCTGGAGATAGGGAGCCAAAGTGATATAAGGCCCCAGTCTTCATAATAAAACTGTTAAGTTTAAAATCATGTATCGAGCATTTCTCTTTTTTTATTTTTATCTGGATTAGTAATGGCTGAAAATATTGAAGTAATTGATGTAGAAACTGGAAATGTTTCTGTAGTGCCGGCTGATGAAATCGGTCCAGGAATGGTGCGTGTCAGTTACGAGGGAAAAGAATACTGGGCAGATAGCGCGCAGCTTCAGCAAAACGATTATCAACATGCACCTTTCGAAGGGAAAATGAAAGCGCGTATAGAATCTATCATGGTAAATCTATCCGAAGTGTACCCTCTTACATACGAGGAGTGGGAAGATGGATTCAGACGTGATCAAAATCCAATAAATGAAATTGCAATTTGGGAGCGTATTGTTTCTATCTATCAAAGCTATTCCAGTCAAACCACTGAACTAGCCACGAAAAAGGAAATATACTCGGTAGTAGTTACGTGTTCGTATAGTGAACCTAATCAAATTCTAAACCAATTAGCACTTAAAACACTTTCTCAGGACAAAGCAAAGGAAATTATCCGTGCATATTACAAAAAAACTTAATCGGGTAGCCGAGGGTCTCTAACCCTCAGCCCCCACAACACCCTGCATGCGGATCCGCACAGGGCGTTTCACTAAGAATGGTGAAGCTTGATCCAGCCATCGCGCAATTCGTACAACCCCTGAGATTTTAAATAGGCATTGGATAATGCCTGATTAATCCCCGGTGTTTTGGAGCTGCGCCATGGGCCTTTGCTGGTAATACC
>NZ_PQGG01000029.1 GCF_002915595.1 Zhongshania marina | reverse complement strand
TTCTTACTTTGGTTCGTGGCTTTCGCCACTGCCGCCAATAAGCCATCCGCACTCTGCGCCGAATCCAATGATCTAGGTCGACGCACAGTTGATAACAGTTGGCGATACCAAAATAATTAATCCAACCACGTATAAATTGGCTGGTTTTGAAGAGCTGATATTTCATCGACACTCCCCAGTTGCGGTTCGTTAACAGACGAATCCGCTGCTTGAATTTCAGCAGTGTTTTCGAGTGCCATTGAATACGGCCAGCCTTGAAGGTAAACCCCAAGAACTTGCTCTCACTGGTTTTAACGACGCGACTTTTATCGGTATTTACGACCAGCTTCAAACGGTTTTGCAGGTACTGGCTGATACTGTGCAGCACTCGTTCACCGGCTCGCTGACTTTTTACTATTATCGTAAAGTCATCAGCGTAGCGGGCGAACTTGTGGCCACGTTTCTCAAGTTCTTTGTCCAAAGGGTCGAGCATGATGTTCGCCAGCAGTGGCGATAATGGCCCCCCCTGCGGCACACCTTCTCGGCTCTCACCATAGAACTGGTTGTCGACAAACCCAGCTCGCAGGTACAACTTAATCAATCTCAGTAGACGTTTGTCCTTCACCTTGTCACCAAGGCGCGTCATCAGTAAATCATGATTGACTCGGTCAAAGAATTTAGACAGATCGACATCCACCGCAAAGCGGCGACCTTCCTTGATGATGTCGCGAACCTGCTTTACCGCCTGCTGCCCATTTCGATATGGCCGGAATCCGAAGCTATTGCTTGAGAAACTGGGATCGAAGATGGGCGTAAGGACTTGGGCAATGGCTTGCTGGATCACACGGTCACAAACGGTTGGAATTCCCAGTTGGCGAGTACCGCCATCGGGTTTATCAATTTCAACACGCCGAACTGGTGATGGTTTGTACCGACCTGTTGCCAGCTCGGTAGTCACCCTAGGCCAGTGGCCAGCTCGTGCCCATACGGGAAATTCGTCGATGGTAATGCCATCAACGCCCGCAGCCCCTTTATTAGCTTGAACGCGCTTCCATGCCGCAGAGAGATTTTCCCGCTGTAGCACACGCTCAAATAGATCGTTACCAAAGGCTGGCTTCAGATCACTACGCTGAGTCACGTCATCGCCAGACGGCGTTCGTGCGTTCAAGTGTGACAAGGCTCCTCCTTTATTCTCAATGTTCAGGCCTTCACCTTGTCCCACCCATTACGATGGGCATTTGGCTACTATGCCTTCTGCTGACTTCTGCTTAATCACCGCCAGAGTTGCCCCTGCCAGCGCTATCGGTTTGTATCTCGTTCGCTCTCCATTGGCGATACACTCAGTGGAGCCAAGGCACTTATTAACCAGAGCCTTACTGGTAGTTTACCGATCGCTTGTTAAGCAGATCTCCCCAGATAAGAGCATGAACTGTCCCCGCGCAACTGCATCCTTTACGGTGGCCGTTAGATCACATGGCTTCGTCGTCTTGTGCCAACTCGCCTCCAGCCTACGCCTCATATGATGTTCTTGTTCATCAGTTCGCGGTTTTGCGTCCGGCTTCCTTCAGACCAGACCTCGCGGTCAAGCCCTTGCCATTCGCTAGTAGTTAACATCTGATAACGATCATAAATCGCTAAGGATGGTGACCTTCCTACAGAGGACTTTCACCTCATTAGTTCATGCCCATGCTGGGCGTACACAAGTCGTTGGAGGTGACCGTTTTTCCGTTACGCCTGCGGCTTCACTCCAAAACGGCACCTCAACTCAGGCGTTACACGTTTTTAGGTTTCGTAAATCTGCTACTAAATTAGCGGCTGTGGAGTGTGTTAGGTGTCTAACCGTTGTGCCAGTAATAGAAAAAGTGCCAGCCTAGTAAGCTGCCACCGTTGGGTTTTCCCGCATAGGTAAATGGTGCCGTCGGCAGGTAACAACACCGAGGCATCTACCGCCGCAAAGCGGAATTAAACTACTGCCAGCCTTAGCATTTTAATCTGGTTTGCAGTGTAATTTGACGAAGGTAGTTCTAAATTCTACCTTCGTGTAACAAGCGCCAGCAATCCGACATTTATTCCGTGTCTTCGTTTGTGTACGCTGCGCTTATAACACAAACAAAGCCACTCCATAAATGCGGTTGTGGCGGGCGTTAGGCATACAGAATACGATAGAGGGAAGTATGAAAAAGTATGGTTGGGGAATTTCAGTTCTTTTCGCGTTATTTATGCTAGCAGCGTCCGTAGCACCCAAGTTATTGGGAGCCGAGGTAGCGCTTGACCCACTTATAGAAATTGGCTGGCCGACAAAATATGTATTTTTAATAGGCTTTATTGAGCTATTGTGCACTATATTGTTTTTGGTTCCGCGAACATCGTTGTTAGGCTGCATCTTAATGACAGGGCTATTTGGTGGGGCCATAGCCAGTCATTTACGTGCGGAGAGCCCGTTATTTTCCCATACATTGTTTAGTGTATATCTTGGTATATTTATGTGGCTGGCTCTGTGGTTAAGGGATGAAAGTGTCAGAAGGTTATTCCCTCTAAAAATAAAATAAATTTCAATAAGGTACGCAAATGTCTGGTCAAGAAAAAGTTAAAGGTCCTGCATCTTATTTTCCTTCCATTGAGAAGAAGTATGGTTTTCCAGTCGAGCATTGGCTAAATCTGCTTAAAAAGCAAAAACAACTAAAACACATGGAAATGGTAGCTTGGCTCAAGTCTGAACATAATCTAGGGCATGGTCATGCGAATGCACTTGTTGCCTACTTCCGTGATAAAGAAGGTGCATAAAATGCCTAACAAGCCAGCCAGAGGGACAGCCAAACCGCTGCGCGCTTTGTCTGCCCCTGCTGGCGACGTTGAGGCTGTGGAAAAATATACAACTCCCATCCGATTCGGGATTTCTGAGCGTCCGCTTTTTACCAGTACCAGTCAGCGGTTATGCCCTCCAATAACTTCTTTACCGTACGATGGCCAAAGCGGACATCTTATGGGTGAATTGACATTTGAAGGCCTGTCAATATCTTGCTATGAGAACGACAGGCCACTTTAAATTAACTCCCTCGTTTTTTCCTCATGATGCCTTCTTGGGTACTACTCGCTACTAAGCGGCCAGCGCGGTCGTATATTTTTCCGCGTACAAAACCGCGACCATTGGATGCGCTTGGGCTATCCATGTCGTAGAGCAGCCAGTCATTGAAGTCGAAGGGACGATGAAACCACATGCTGTGGTCAATGGTGGCCATGCGCATGTCTTCGGTTAAAAACGATACTTTGTGGGGTTGGCTGGCGGTCGCTAAAAAGAAAAAATCCGAGGCGTAGGCGAGCATGTAATTATGAATGCAGGGGTTGTTTGGCAAACTGCCAAATGGGCGCATCCATATCTGCTTGGTGGCTGGTCCTTTGTAGGGCTTTTTAAGGTCATAATAATTCACTGCGCGAAAATCAATGGCGCGCACCGCGTTAAATTTTGGCAGCCATTCTTCAGGCGCAAAGCGCAGATCCTCTTCGCGTAGTTCTAGTTCCTGAGGCAAATCATCTGGCGGCGGAACCACGGGCATTTCGCTTTGATGGTCAAAACTCTCAATATTGAGCTGGAATGAGCTCGTCATAAAGAAAATGGTTTGTCCGCGCTGCACTGCTTTTACGCGGCGGTTAGAAATCGTGCCCGCGTCTAGGTTGCTCTCAACCTCAAAAATAATCGGGTAGTCGGGGTTGCCGGGGCGCAAAAAATAGCAGTGAAATGAGTGGATGTGGCGCTCGGGATCAACCTGTTGCGCTGCAGCCGAGAGCGCTTGTGCAATAACTTGGCCGCCGTAAACTCGCCCCCAATCGGTCGCCTCTGATTGGCCGCGATAGATGTTCTCATCAATTTTTTCGAGGGTGAGGATGTCAATTAAACTCTTTAATCCGTCCGACATAGTGACTCCTGTTTAGCAATAGTCACGATTACTCCAGTGACTTAAGCGGGCTTAATACGGCTCTTACATTGTCAGGGATACTGACCGGCCGATTGGTTTTGCGATCAACGTATACATGCACAAAGCTGCCCACCGCTGATGCTGTTTGCTCATCATTGCGAAATAGCGCAGTTTGGTAGCGCACACTGCTGTTGCCAAGATGCTCCACCTTAATACCGACCGAGACTAAGTCAGGAAAGCTGACGGCGGAAAAGTAGCGGCACTGGGTTTCTATTACTAAACCGATGGCGGGGCTGTTGGCAATGTCGAGTACGCCACTGTTAATTAAATGCTGGTTTACAGCGGTGTCGAAGAAAGAATAATACACCACGTTGTTCACGTGTTGATACACGTCGTTGTCATGCCAGCGGGTTTGAATATTTGAAAAGTGCGTGAATTCTGCCCGAGTAGGAATCTGTGTGTTTTTGCTCACAGAGCCTCCTTATAGAGCGCGATGGCATCGCTTAGGTGAATTTCTCTTGGATTGTTAATGAGTAGGCGGGTCTGTTTCATGGCGTCTTCTGCAAGCAGTGGAATATCGCTTTCGCTAATCCCAACTTCCCGTAGTGACTGCGCTATGCCCAAGTCCTCAGGTAAATCTTTTAGATAATTCAGTAGCGATGCGGCGCGGCTTTGCGGTGTACCTACAACGGCGGGGAAAACCACATCGGCTAACTCCGCATAGAGATGTTCAGCATCGCGAAGATTAAAGCGCAGCACAGCATCGAGCATTAAGGAGTTTGATAGGCCGTGGGGTACGTGAAAGCGCGCTCCTACCGGATACGCCAAGGCGTGTACACCGCCAACAGGCGCGTTGGCAAAGGCCATGCCCGCTAGACAGGAACCGAGTAACATGTTCTCTCTAGCCTGAATGTTTTCGCCATGCTGACAGGCGGTGTGAATATTGGCGGATAATAGACGCAGGGCGTCCTTGGCGAGGCTGTCGGATATCGGATTTTTTAAACGCTTGCTAGTGAAGGCTTCTATCGCGTGCACCATCGCATCTATGCCAGTTGCTGCGGTGACATGGCTTGGCAGGCCCAAGGTTAGCTCCGCATCAAGCAAGGCTAGGTCGGGGAGTAGCAGCGGCGAGACTACGCCTTTCTTCTCGTTTTTGCCGGTGGTGACAATGGCAATAGCGGTTACTTCTGAACCGGTTCCCGCCGTAGTGGGAATAAGTACCAAGGGTAGGCGTTGTCCTGTTGCTGCGTTTACGCCGTAGACATCGCAGAGCGCTTGCTCGCTGTGACACAATAGAGCGATTAGCTTGGCGGCATCCATAGAGCTGCCGCCACCAAAACCAATAATGCAGTCGGCTTGTTGCTGTTGCGCGGCGTAAATACCCTGTTGGATTACCGCTTCCGGCGGGTCTGCGACAACCTCGGAAAAGACCGATACAGCAATGCCGAGTTCGGCAAAATTACGTAAGGTCGGCTCTAATAAACCCGTTTGAAGCACGCCCGCGTCAGTCACAATCATGACTGATTTGTAGTCCAAATCCCTAAGACGCTCAGCCAGTCGAGCAGCGGCTCCGCGTTCAACGGTAATGGATTTAGTGGTATGAAACTCAAAGGCTTTCATGCATTTATGCCCTAGTCTTGTTATTTTACGAGTCTAATCTTGCGCAATACCAAGCGCAGCAGGTGTCTGTGATGTTAGCATGCCTAACATTACAGTGGCGCGCTAGCTTGGGTCTAGGTTTGCCTAGCTGTAATGTTGATAAATAAGCCCATGGGCGCATTAAGCGTCTGTCATTTAGGCTTAGTCGGTGATGAAAACGAATAATGTTGCTAGAGAAGCCATTACATAAGCCTGTATCTGACGGCGCTGCTGAGAGAACGTCGGCTTCGGTAAATAGCTCGGCGATGAGTACGCTCTTACAGGCTGCAGAAACCTTAGGTGCCGATATCCCGCATTTGCTGCGTGATATTGGCCTTGAGCCCAGCGATCTTTTTGATGGCGATAGGCGCTATCCCGTCGCGATGTTGCTGGATTTGTATGAGCGTGTGGCGCAGTGCACTAATACACCGGACATTGGCCTTTATGTTGGTCGAATCGATTATATTGGCCGCCTAAATTTACAGCTTTATGCCTGCTCTGCCTGTCGTACCTTCCGTGAATACCTCAATGTGATGCCTAGTGTGCTTAAGATTGTGGGTGATATTGGCGAAGTAAAAGTGCGTCGGGAGGCGCAGTTTTTGTGTCTGGACTGGCAGCCCTTAGCACCGGAAACCACTGCGCAGCGCTATTTGTCGGACTCCTCCCTCGGTGTCGCCGCAGCCATAGTAAATTCAGTGTGTGTAAGGCCAATACCGGTACGGGCAGCCCATTTTAGCTATGCAAAGCCGCAGGATATACGTCTGTTAACGCAGCAGTTTGGCGAAAACCTATTATTCGATCAGCCAGTTAGTAGTCTGTATTTTGACCTCGCTTGCCTCGACTATTTGCTAATCGGTTTAGATGCTGATTGGGGGCAGGTTTTGGCACAGCCCATACGACATTTATTTGCAGAAGATAGTGACAGCAGTGAATTCATTATGGCCCTGCGCAAAGCACTGCTGCGTTTGCTACCCAGCGGAGAGATGGGGGTAGATAAGGTGGCCGCCGCCTTAAATATTTCTCGCCGTACCCTGCAGCGCCGCCTGTCTGAGCAGGGCACCCAATTCTTGCAGGTGCTTCAAGAGCTGCGGGCTGAGCTCGCCCAACAGTACTTGGGTGACGAGCGTTTGAGTATTACCGATATCGCATTTTTATTGGGATATATGGATCAGAGCTCCTTTTCCGCCGCATTTCGAAGCTGGTATGGCGTGTCGCCCAGAGATTTTCGCAAAAAGTAATTTCCTCCTTGGCACCAATTCCCGAATTGCTGGCACCAATGCCCAAGCCATAATTATCTGTAGCTTTAGACTAAGCTGATAGCAATGACTTGAATGTAGGTGTTGGCCATGTCTCTTAATTTCGATAGCGCGCGTTTGTTCAACCCCCACTTGCTGCCTGAGCATGAGGAATGGCGTACGCAACTTCGCAAATGGTTAGAAAAAGAAGTTGTGCCATTTCTGGATGAATGGGAGGAAGCCGGCAAGATTCCCGACGAATTGTGGGCAAAGGCCGCTGAACTTGGTGTGATGCAAATGGGTTATCCAGAAGCCTATGGTGGTATCTCAGAGGGCATTGATCAGTGGCATATCAATATCACCAATGAGGAGTTCACCCGCGCTGGTTCGGCGGGGGGCTTAATGAGTAATTTATTGATTCACGGCATTGGTTTGCCGCCAGTCATCAATTACGGCAGTGAGGCGGTAAAGCAAATGGTAGCACCGCCGGTTTTGGCAGGCGAGAAGCGCATCTCGCTGGGTATAACCGAGCCCTCCGGCGGTTCTGATGTGGCAAATATTACGACCACCGCAGTGCGTGACGGCGACCACTATATTGTGAATGGGAGCAAAACCTTTATTTCTGGGGTGATGAACGCCGATTGGGTGTCTACCGCCGTGCGTACCGGCGGAGAAGGTGGCCGTGGGGTGTCTATGTTGTTGATCCCGACTGATTTGCCAGGCGTTGCCAGAACACCGCTAGACCGCAAGCAGGGGTGGTGGTGCGCGAATACCGGCACTATCTATTTCGACAATGTGCGGGTGCCAGCGGAAAACTTGCTAGGTGAAGAAGGACTGGGTTTTTTGGTGATTATGACCAATTTTAACCCCGAACGCCTAAGCTTGGCGGTGACTATGGAGGCCGCCGCCCGCGCCTGTTTAGAAGACGCTGTTGAGTGGGCGCAGCAGCGTAAAACTTTTGGTAAACGTCTGGCAGATCATCAAGTCATTCGCCATAAAATTGCCACCATGAAACAGAAAATAAATGCGACCCAAACCTATCTGCAATATTTAACTCAGGCCTATATTGACGGTCGTTGCGATCCCGGCGATTTAGCAATGGCAAAAGTGCAGGCCAGTGAAACCATGGAATATTGCGCCCGCGAAGCCAGCCAGATTTTGGGTGGCGCGAGTTATCTGCGGGGTAACCGAGTAGAGCGCTTTTATCGAGAGGTGCGGGTTAATGCCATTGGTGGTGGTTCAGAAGAAATCATGCGGGATCTTGCCGCTCGCCAATATCAGCTGTAATAGGATTTAATATGACTTCGCCTAAACTTTGGCATTGCTATACCGCGCGTTCCCTCCGTGCTCTGTGGGCACTTGAAGAAATGGGCGTAGATTACGAACTTGAAGTGCTGGCATTTCCGCCAAGAATGTTTCAGCGTGAATTTTTAGACGTAAATCCGCTTGGCACCGTGCCGTACTTTGTTGATGGCGACACCAACATGACAGAATCTTCGGCCATTGGTTTGTATTTGGTTGAACGCTACCAGCGTTATGATTTTGGTTTAAAGGCAGATCACCCAGAGTATGGCGACTATCTGAATTGGCTATTCCACAGCGATGCCACGCTGACGTTTCCACAAACACTGGTGTTGCGCTATTCCCAATTAGAGCCAATGGAACGTCGACAGCCACAGGTTGTTGAAGACTATTACAAATGGTTTTTGGCCCGTCTAAAACGTTTGAGTACGCACATAGCAGATCGAGAGTTCTTATGTGATGACCGCTTTACGGTTGCAGATATTGCCATTGCCTACGCCCTGTATCTAGGTGATGGCTTAGGTCTGTCTCAGTTTTATGAGCCGCAGGTGCTGGATTACTTTAAGCGTATGACGGCGCGGGCTGCTTTTCAAAAAGTAGAGCCAATAGGTAAAGAAAATTCCTTGTTTTCGCCAACACCTTATCCTTTCGAAAATATTCCAGACCTTTTCGCTTAAGGTTTTACATAATAAATACACTTTACGGAGTAAGACATGATTCTGACTGAAGAGCACGAAGCAATAAGACAAACGACGGCGAAATTCATTGATGCGGAAATTAATCCACATGCAGACAAGTGGGAGGCAGATGGTATTTTTCCTGCCCATGAGTTGTTTAAAAAAATGGGTGACCTCGGCCTGCTCGGCATATGTAAGCCGCTTGAATACGGCGGCATGGGTTTAGATTATAGCTACCAGATTGTGTTTTCTGAAGAGTTGGGTCGCATCGCAACAGGCGGTGTTTCGATGGGGATTGGCGTACAAACAGATATGGCCACGCCTGCCTTGGCGCGTTTTGGTAGCGACGAATTGCGCAAAGAGTTTTTGGTCCCCGCGATTGCCGGTGAGGCGGTATTTTCTATTGCTGTGAGTGAGCCGCATGCGGGTTCGGATGTGGCGGCGATCAAAACTACGGCGAAAAAAGATGGCGATGACTATGTGATCAATGGCTCCAAGATGTGGATCACCAACTCGACTCAAGCCGATTATTTATGCTTGCTGGCGAATACCAGCGACGACAAACCGCATTTGAATAAATCATTGATCGTTGTGCCGACCAATACCCCGGGCATTTCGTTTTCTGAGAAATTAGATAAATTAGGTATGCGTTCGTCAGACACCGCGCAGGTATTTTTCGACAATGTTCGCGTACCTCAGCGCAATCTTATCGGCGAAGAAGGCCACGGTTTTATATACCAAATGCTGCAGTTTCAGGAAGAGCGCTTATTCGCGGCGGCGGGTAGCTTAAAGGCAATGGAAGATTGTATTAACAAGACCATTGATTACACCCGCGAACGCAAAATATTCGGACAATCGGTATTAGACAATCAAGTCGTGCATTTTCGTTTAGCAGAATTGCAAACCGAAGTAGAGGCGCTGCGTGCACTGACCTTCGACGCGGTAGAGGGGTATATCAAGGGGGTGGATGTCACCCGCAAGGCCTCGATGGCGAAATTAAAAGCGGGGCGCTTGCTCCGCGAAGTTACCGACGGCTGCATGCAATATTGGGGCGGTATGGGTTATATGTGGGACAATCCTATCGCAAGGGCCTACCGAGATACTCGCATTACGTCTATTGGCGGTGGTGCCGATGAAGTGATGCTCAGTATTATTTGTAAAACCATGGGCACCTTGCCGAGCCGAAAAAAATAATTTTTACGACGCGTTTACGGCCTTGTAAGCCCAATGACCGGAATGGTGAAGCATGTATAAAGACAAAGTGATTTGGATTACCGGCGCCAGCTCTGGAATTGGTTTGGAGCTGACTAAACAGCTAGCTGATTTGGGAGCGTGTATTGTGCTGTCGGCAAGGCGGCGGGATGTGTTGGAAGAGATCGTTAGCCAATTGCCCGGCGGTGCATCTCGGCATTGGGTGGCACCTTTGGACCTGGCTGCTGTTGATGAACTCATCCCTGCTGCAGAGGCATACCTAAAAGAAATCGGCCCCGTAGACGTACTGATTAATAACGGCGGGATTTCTCAGCGCTCTTTGTTTCTCGACACCGATTTTGATGTATATCGCCGTTTAATGGATGTTAATTATTTGGCTACGGTAGCGCTAAGCAAAGCAGTACTGCCGGCCATGGTGGCTCGTCGTTCTGGTCTTATTGTCAGCATTAGTAGTGTGGCGGGCAAGATCGGTTCAAAATTGCGCACCGGCTACTCTGGCTCAAAATACGCAGTGGTTGGGTTTATGGATTGTTTGCGGGCTGAGTTGGCGGAACACAATGTTGCTTGCTTAACAGTGTGTCCAGGTTCGATTCAAACCAATATCGCCATCAATGCCTTAAATGCTGAGGGAGAGGCACAGCAAAAGAATGATGATTCCATTATTAACGGTATGCCGGTAGAGCAGTGCGTGGAACAGATCATCAAGGCCATGAGCAAGGGCAAGGACGAAGTCGTGATTGGGCGTGGAATAAGCGGTATGGCACCGACGTTAAAGCGTTTTTTTCCGCGTTTATATACCAAGTTGGCGGCGAAGATGGAGTATCGCTAGTTGCCGGCTTACATCTAATAACTGCTAGCAGCCTTATTTATAGCAACTAAATAAGGCGCTTTTCCTTTAAAGTTTACCCACCTTTTTTGCATTGCGAAGTATGTCAGGATTTAATTGGTGCTTTTTGATCAGCTTGTGAAAGTCTGAGCGGTTTCTGCCTGCTTGACGCGCTGCATCCGTGACATTGCCCTGGGTTTGCAGCAAGATTTGCTCTAAATATTCGCGCTCAAATTTTTTGCGCGCCTCTGCAAGTGGTGGAATCTCCTGTGTTGTTATAGTCGATTGGGGAAGGGCTGCAATCACTTGGGCCTCACCAATAATCGCTGCCGGTGCTAGCGCGGCAAGCTGCTCTACGATATTGCTGAGCTGGCGTATATTGCCAGGCCAGTCATATGACATGAGTGCATGTAGTGCCGCAGGTGAAAACTTTTTGGCTGTGCCGCTGGTACGCTGGGCAATGCTTTCTAAGAAATGTTTGGCTAACAGCGGGATGTCGGCACGACGCTCACGCAATGCCGGTAGGCTCAATGAGGCAACATTGAGCCGGTAGTATAAATCTTCGCGAAAACGCCCTTCGCTAATGGCGTCTTCTAAGTGCTGGTGGGTGGCAGAAAGCACTCGAACATCGATATTAATATCTTCGTTACTTCCCACTGGTCGTATTTTTTGCTCCTGCAAAACTCTGAGCAATTTTACTTGTAGAGGCGCAGGCATATCACCGATTTCATCAAGAAAAACCGTGCCACCGTCAGCGCTGGCAAATAGGCCTTTGTTATCGCGATTCGCCCCAGTAAATGCGCCTTTCACATGACCAAATAATTCAGATTCTAATAACTCGGCTGGAATAGCGCTGCAATTAATGGCGATATAGGGCTGGTCGGCGCGGGCGCTTAAACTTTGTAATGCACTTGCCAATAGCTCTTTGCCGGTGCCGCTTTCGCCGCGGATCATGATGTTGATATCGCTTTTAGCGAGTAGCTTGGTTTGCTCTAGTAGCTGTTGCATATTCGCACTGCAGGTAATGATGTTATCGCTACTGGATTGATCTGCGGGGCTATGAGAATTTAGATTGAGCGCTTGTTGGATGCTGCTAAGTAATTCGTCTTTATCCACCGGCTTGGTTAAAAAGCTGAATACACCTTTCTGGGTGGCGCTGACGGCTTCTTTTATAGAACCGTGTGCGGTAAGGACAATAACGGGGATGCTTGGGTAACGGTGCTGAATTTTCTCAAACAGCTCGATGCCATCCATACCATCCATACGTAAATCAGAAATAACAATATTCGCGCTCTCGGTTTGTAATTTAGCCATCGCGGTTTCGCCACCGTCTGCGCATATTACCTCGAAATTTAATGCCTCCAAACGCATTGAAAGGAGTTGCAATACGCCTGGGTCGTCGTCTACCAGTAATACTCTGATTCGCTTGTCGGTATTCATTGTTGAGCTCCGGATTGCGTTCTGGCATCGCCGTTAATTTGTGTTTCAATATCACTGATGCCGTCAATAGTTTCGCGAAGCTTTGAGCGGATATTGTCTCGCTCCTGCTGGCTATGGAGTATGTCTCGATTGCCGGCGTCAATTAACATGAGTAAGGATCGCTCTGCTTCACTTAGTAATGCGCTATCAACCGATTTTATTAGGGTTTGACTTTGCTCTGCATATTGCGCTGGCGCGCAACTAGTCAACATTAAACGCTGCAAAATACTGGCGTTACCGTGTTGCTCGCGTAATACGGCATCGATTTGTAGTCGCTCTGCCTCTGGTAACAGACACCAGGCTTGACGTTTTGTTAGCAAGGCAATAACCGGATCTGAGCTTGGACTTACTAACTCATCGCTATTCGATTCGCGGTTGGCGCTGAGTGGCAGTGACTGCCCAGCAGTTGGCAATGCTGTATTGTCTGAGGCTACGCTGACTGCCGAACAGGCGCTCAACGCGGGAATAATCATTAGTAGAAATGCTAGTTTCATATTGCTCATCATTGTTTGGGAAAGCACAGAGTGAATTCAGTGCCTTCATTTGGTTTAGAATTGAGGTTTAGGGTCGCCTTAGCCTGTTCGGCGCAGGCTTTAACGATTGCGAGCCCTATGCCGCTTCCTTTTAATGAACCGTGACGTTTATTTTTTCCTTGATAGAAGGGGCGGAAGATGGCTTCTTGTTCCTCTGGCGCGATACCTGGACCGTCATCGCTAACCTGAAGCCACCAGTGGCTGTAGTGATTAGGGTTGGCTTTGTCATCAGGCTTAATTAACTTTCCGTTCTTGTCGATATTGCAATCGCCCCAGTGCACTCGCACGCTCCCACCTTCGCGACTGAAGTGGATGGCGTTTGACAGGAGATTACTTAATATCATTTCGACAAGCTGGCTATTTCCTATCACGGTATCGCCTTTGTCTTTGTAGTTTATTTGAATGGCTGCTTCTGGTAGAAAACTTCGGTAACGGCTTATTAATTTCTGACACAAAAAATTTAGATCAATCTGGTCGTTATGCGCGTCGACGCCCTGCGAAATAGCATTAAAATTGAGCAATTGTTGAATTAGTTCTTGCAGATTTTCTGCCTGCGTTCGCAGAATATCGAGGACCGCCATTTGCTGATCATTAATGCTGCCGGGGATTTGATCGGCGAGGAGCGCTTGCGCGTCCATGATGGCTGCTAAGGGGCTTTTTAGCTCGTGGGTGATGTGCTGGGTGAATTGGGATTTCTGTTGCTCGGTTGTGAGTAGTTGGTGACGCATCCACTCTAGTCTGTGTCCGAGTTCAATTAAATCAGACGGCCCCTCAATACTTATTTCTTTGTCCCAGCGCCGTTCACCAAGATGGTGGATGGCGAGGGAAAGCTTACGTATTGACCTGCTAACAATAAGTGAGCTAGCGCCTAATAGTAATAAGCTCGCCGGTAAGGCGAGTAGGCCGGTAATAAGCACTCGCCACAAAACATTATTTAACTCCTGTTCTGCGTGTTCCAGTGAGGTTTGAATTGAATCCGTTAATTTGGTGTTAAGACTATTATTGGTTTTCTTTAGCTTTGTATAAAGTAACTCTAAGTCCTGCGACTGATTGGCTGTGTTGTTGCGCGAACTAGTATTGATGTCCTCGCTGATTGAGCCAATGGCGTTGATCAGTTCGTCATTTGCAAGCGCGGGCAATTGCGCTTTTATTTTGTTAAAGCTTTCTAAAAGCTGGTGTTGCTTTATTTGTAAAATTTCTAGCAGGCTAGGATCTTTTAATAGCTGGTACTGGCGAGCTGCACGTTCAATCTCTTTGCTTAATTCTTGACTTGAAACGCTTAGATGAGAAATTTGCGCCTGATCCATCACCAAGCGCTGCTGAGCGCGGGCCTGCGAACTCATCTCCCACACGGCATATGTTATCGCGATGATCAGCGGCAGCATGGAGAGCAGGGTTGTGCCTATCCATTGCTGAGTTAGGCTTAATTTCTTACTGCTAATAATAGGGTTCACCGTATATTTTCATTGCCAAATTCCCTGTGTTGCCAAATTACAACTAGCTAAGTTGTTGAAATAATTATTTAAAATATTAATTTTTATGACACTGTTGCCAAATGCCAACGGTTTGACCTCGGCAATAGTCAATTAGTTCTGTCCAATAATCTAAGTTCATGTATTTAAAGGAAAAATATTTTTGGCACGGCAGTTGCTGATACCTAGCTGACACGACGTCAAAGAGCTTGTGCGAAGGACGTGCAATTTGCGGTGTCAATTTTGCATTTATTAAATCAACAATTATTTCAATTCTGATTTTAGAGTTGGCAATAATTAAGGAGAACACGATGAAAAAGATAGCAGCAGTTTTCGCAGGCGTAGCTTTGAGTTCATTTTGTGTTGCGGCACCGTTGTCTGGTGCGGTTCAGGATACTGGCGTGGGTTCCTCGCAGGGCGGCGTAAACACCAATGTCCAACAAGATACTCAACAGGGAAGCGGTATGGGTAGCACAGGCTTAGGTAGCCAGACTCAGGGCAGCATGCAAGGCTCAAATGATGCCAGCACCGCAATATTTACGGCATTAGACCAAAATGGCGACGGTGCCTTAGATGAAAAGGAAGCTAAGTCAGAGAAGGCACTTAGCCAATATTTTTCAACTATAGATGCTAACTCGGATGGTGCGGTTAGCCGTGACGAATACATGGTTCGTCATCAATCAATTCAAAATCATGAAGAAGAAGCTGAATAATTTTTCGGTATAGCGGGTCTATAGGCCCGCGTATCTTTGAATTCAGCAAGTTCATTATTCATAGAGGAAAATATTATGCGAAGCATTAACTCAACAGGTTTGGCTCTGGCCGCTGTGATGTTTGGTACAGCAACAGGCGCGTCAACAGTATTTGCGAATCCGACTGCGGGGCCACACGCATATATTGGTGCTAACTACGGTGGTTATAAGGATCGCGGCGGCGACTTCGATGAAGACGACGATTTTAAAGAAGCGATTCTCGGTGCGCAGCTTAATCAATTTCTGGGCTTTGAAGCGAGTTATATTGACTTTGGCTCCTTCGGCGGTGATGTCGGCAAGGCAGAGGTAGATGGTTATGGTCTTGCGGTTATTGGTCGCCTTCCGCTAACGGAGCAGTTAGGGATTTACGCAAAAGCTGGTCAGTTATTTTGGGACGCCGACGTGAATGTGGCCGGCCTGAAGCGAAGTTATGACGGCGACGAACCGTTTGTTGGTGTCGGTGCTGATATAAAGGTAAGTGAGCATTTTGTTGTTGCGCTGGAATACGATCGCTATCAAGTAGATCTAGACGATTCCAATCTGCCTGCACCTGCTACAAAGTGGGAAGGCGATATGGATACAGTAAAATTGGGTGCTAGATTTGTATTTTAGCGGATGAGCCTGACTTATTAAGTTAGCGACTTAATAAGTCAGATTTTTCGTGTTTATCTTTTGAATTAAGGTTTGTTGCTAAAGTGATTAGCTACAAGCGGTAGTTTCCCTCAGCCAGTCGCGACATTCCCCTCATATTCGCGGCTGGCCTTTTTTAATAGGCCAATCTCAGGCTCCGAACACATCCCGCCTATGTCATGACGCAGCGATAAGCCGTGCTCATTGCTCTATTTTCAAATGCCCCCATTAGCTGCGTTTTGCAGTTTTGATTTTATCCGCTACTCGATTGTAAGTACTTGTTTTACTTGTCTCTTATTAAATTCTGTCAGTGTGTTGACCCGAATTGCCATTGTCTTGAATAGGGCTGGCAGTCCATTGTGCCTGCCGTGGTCAACGTGCTGACCCGCTGAATTCATCCCTAGTTTGGCAGGATATATCATGGCAGAAGCATTTATTTACGATGCGATTCGTACTCCGCGTGGCAAAGGTAAGCGCGGCGGTTCGCTTTATGAAGTTAAGCCAATTGATTTGGTGACTAATCTTTTAGAAGCGCTAAAAGACCGCAATGATTTAGACACGACTAAAGTAGAAGATTTAATTTTGGCCTGCGGCGAACCGGTGAAGGAGCAGGGGCAAAATATCGCCAAGGCGGCGCTGGTGTATTCGAGCTGGGATGACGTGACGACAGGGGCACAATTACACCGCTTTTGTGCTGGCGGCTTAGACGCAGTGAATATGGCAGCAGCAAAGGTTGCCGCGGGTTACGAGGATTTGGTTGCCGCCGGTGGGGTGGAATCCATGTCGCGTTTGGGTATTGGTGCCAGCGGTGGTGCAACCGGCGACCCTTGGGTGGCAATGAAAAGTTATTTCATTTCCCAGGGCTTGGGCGCGGATATGATCGCGACAATGGATGGCTTTAGTCGGGAAGATGTTGACCGCTATGCGGTGATGTCTCAGCAGCGCGCAGCGCAGGCACGGGATAAGGGCTATTTTAAATCAATCGTGCCGGTAAGGGACTTTAACGGCGTAACTATTCTTGATCACGATGAGTTTATTCGTGGTGATACCTCCTTAGACGGCTTGGCGAAACTCAAGCCGGCCTTTCAAATGTTTAACGATTTCGGTCACGGCGGCGTGGCTAAATTGAAATACCCCGAGTTAGAGAATATCCACTGCGTGCATACGCCCGGTAATTCCTCCGGCATCGTCGATGGCGCTGGTTTGGTACTTGTTGGTAGTGAACGCGCCGGCAAGGAGCAAAACCTGACGCCACGGGCGCGTATTTTAAGTTGTGCACTTGTTGGCACTGAACCAACCATAATGTTGACCGGACCGGCACCCGCTACTGAAAAAGCGCTGAAGAAGGCGGGTTTAAGCGTTGATGAAATTGATTTGTTTGAGCTAAACGAAGCCTTTGCCTCTGTTGTGCTGCGCTATCAGCGTACGCTGAATATTCCGGATGAAAAAATAAATGTAAACGGCGGCGCAATTGCGATGGGGCACCCCATTGGCGCTACCGGCGCGATGATTCTTGGCACCTTGTTGGATGAACTAGAGCGCCGAAATTTAAAGCGTGGTGTGGTCACACTGTGCGCAGGTGGCGGTATTGGTATTGCGACGGTAATTGAACGCGTTTAATTGCGGCTTTTTAAAAATATGGTGAGCTGACATTGGGCTCACGTAAATTTGCGAAAGAAATAACGGTGGAAAGTAGCTTTCTTAAAAGTTAACACCGGCATAGCAGAGAGAAAATATCATGGCATATATTCGCTTGGAAAAAGATAGCGACGGCATTGTAGAACTCATTTTCGACCAACCGGGTAAAGCAGTAAATACCATGGGGCGTGAGTACGACGAAGCCATGCGCGCAGCGCTTGTGGATTTGCAGGCGATGGTTGCAGAGGGTGGCGTATGCGGAGTGTATGTGCGCAGTGGCAAAGCTCAGCAGTTTTTTGCTGGCGGCGATATTAATGAAATGCTGGATATGGATTTAAACCCCAGCGCTGAAGAAAAAACGAAAATGTACGAGGGGGTGATGGCGACAAAAGCACCGCTTCGTCAGCTTGAAACCCTCGGCGTGCCGGTGGCGGTGGGACTGAACGGCCCCGCGCTCGGCGGCGGCTTTGAAATTGCCTTAGCCTGCCATTACCGCGTAGCGATAAAAGGCGTTCAAGTTGGTTTGCCAGAGGCCATGATAGGCCTTATGCCCGGCGCCGGTGGTGTGGTGAGAATGACGTATTTGCTGGGCATGCAGGAGGCGATTGGGCTTATAAGCCAAGGACGTCGTTTAAAGGCAGATCAGGCATTAGAAAAAGGCTTGCTGCATGAGTTGGCCGATGATGAAGCCGATATGCACGCTAGGGCAAAGGCGTGGATAAAAGCGAATGGCGGTGCCAAGCAACCTTGGGATCAAGAGGGCTACGCGATTCCAGCTGGTGGCCCAGACGAGGCAGCGAATCAAGGCCTCACGTTTTTTGGGCCAGCGAATGTGATGGTGCAAACCAAAAATCTTATGCCGGCGCAAAATACCATCTTTGCCTGTGTTGTCGATTGCGCACGGGTGGATTTTGACACCGCTCAAAAAATAGAAGGGCGTTATTTTTTAAGTTTGCTATTAGATCAAACCGCCAGAAATATGATGACGGCGTTTTTTGTGCAGATGGAGGCCTTGAACAAGGGCGCGAGTCGTCCCGATGTCAGCGAGCGTTTTAAATGTAAAAAGCTCGGCATTTTAGGAGCTGGGCAAATGGGCGCGGGTATCGCGACGGTTGCTGCGCAGAAGGGTATGCAAGTTGTACTTAAAGATATTAGCCAAGAAAACGCGGATCGCGGCCGGGCGTATGCAGAAGCCTTTTTCAATAAAGGTTTGGCAAAAGGAAAAATAACGGAAGAGGTAAAAAATGCCTGTATGGACTTGATTCATGCGACGGCCGACTATAGCGATTTAGCAGATTGCGATATGGTGATCGAGGCTGTATTTGAAGATCGCAAGATTAAGGCGGCGGTCACCGCTGAGTGCGAAGCGATAATTCCTAGCGACAGCGTATTTGCCTCGAATACCTCGGCGCTGCCAATTTCTGAATTGGCGCAGGCCAGTGTGCGGGCGCAAAACTTTATTGGTATGCATTTCTTTTCACCCGCCGAAAAAATGCCCTTGGTTGAGATTATTCGAGGCGAGCAAACCTCCGACGAAACCCTGGCAAAAGCCTTCGATTTAGCTCAGCAATTGGGTAAAACGCCGATTGTAGTAAATGACGCGCCAGGCTTTTTTACTACCCGTGTGATTAGCAAAACAGTAAGCCAAGGCGCGATTATGCTGGAGGAGGGGGTGAATCCTGTTTTGATTGAATCCGCAGCCCGTGACAATGGTTCTCCAGTTGGACCGCTTGCCGCCATCGATGAAATTAGCCAAGAGACAGCTTACAAAAATGGTCAGCAGGCCAAGGCCGATACCTTGGCTCAAGGCAAAGAGTGGCAGGATAATGCTGCCTCTCGAATTTTAGACCGTATGGTGAACGAGTTTGGGCGCCGAGGTAAGGTGCATGGTGGCGGCTATTATGAATACCCAGAGGGCGGAAAAAAGCATATTTGGTCAGGTTTGAAAGCTGCCTTCGCACCGCAGGGGTATACCGATATTACCTATCAGGATATAAAAGACCGACTGACTTTTTGTCAGTGTCTTGAGGCGGTGCGGGCCATGGAGGAGGGTGTTGTCAATGTGGTGGGCGACGGCAATATCGGTTCGATTATGGGGATTGGCTTTCCTGCGCAAACCGGCGGCGTATTTCAGGCCATAAATGCCTATGGTTTAAACGCCTTTGTTACCCGTGCACGAGAGTTAGAGGCGCGATACGGCAGTGATTTTGCCGTACCGTCGCTGCTGCTGGAGCGGGCCGAGAGCGGCGAGCAATTTCGCTAGGGGCGCGCTAGCGCAATTCAATTTAAGGCCGGCCTGAAGCGCTGGCCTTTTTTATGGATGCTCCCCTAAGTTGTTGCTGGAATTAACATTATTGATCGCTCCTGCTTGTAAAATCTTCTTCGCTTGGTTACTTTGTTAGCTCATCATATATACCCATGGCGGAGTACAAGTGCAGTATTTTCCGTGTTATCAGCCGATTATCGACATCAATAAAATGTCGATTGCGGGTTACGAGGCGCTAGCGAGAACACGAGCTAAGAACGGCCGTGTAGTTTCTATTGGTGCCATGTTCAGCGATCCTAATTTTAAACGTCGAGATTTACTTGCCATTGATCGCAGTGTGCGAGAGCAGGCTTTGGCCTATTTTGCTCAGCAACAGCACGATGTTTTTCTATCATTGAATTTATCGCCAGAATGGATGGATCACGTTGCTGATCACAGTCCTGTTCCCACCATCGTTATGGCCGAGAAGTGTGGTGTAGACCCTCGCCGCGTGGTAATTGAGTTCGTTGAGGGCGCGGGTGAAAACAGCAATATGCAAAAGTTGTTGCTGCGTTATCGCAAGGCGGGAATGCGAATTGCTATTGACGATTTTGGTGCTGGGCATTCCCATTTAGATCGCCTAATAGCACTAGAACCGGACATTATTAAGCTCGATATGGGGCTGTTTAAAAATGCGATGTCAGGTGGTGTGTCAGAGGAAGTTGTACAAAGTATAGCGAATTTGGCGCGCCGTACTGGCAGTAAATTGCTCTGCGAAGGGGTGGAAACAGAGCAGGAGTTTTACTTTGCACTAGAGTGCGGTGCGCGTTATGTGCAGGGCTATTTTTTCTGGCCAGCGCTGCCTGAATTTATCGATCCAAATTCGCCTAAGGAATTGGTGAGTCGATTGCTCGACAGTTTCGTGGCCAGAAATATTAGTCGAGAAAAGCAGCTAATGCTTTATATGGACAAAATGGAAAAGTATTTTTCCGATGTTCAAGCTGCGATCAAAGACAATAGCTTAGATTTTACCAATTTACCGGCGGCACCGGCTGGCTTTATAAGGGTGTTTATTTGTCGAGAAAATGGTGAACAAATTTCACCAAACTACGAGCTGCTTCATGGGGACACTGGCTGTAGTTGGTTTGTCGATAATGACAACTGTGGCTCCAACTGGTCAATGCGCCCGTATTTTTATCAGACCTTGGCCGCGAAGCAGTTGCGTAAAATAAAGCATATCGCCTCCCAGCCCTATCGCGATGTTCGTGGCGGCGGTTTATGTCAAACCATAGGGCAGTTGCTGCCAGACGGTAGAATATTATTCGCAGATATCGCCTGTTTTGGTGAAGATGATAAGGACCGTTATGGCAACAATTTTTACCTACGGTAGTTTGATGTGCGAAGACATTATGGCTGCAGTAACGGGGCAGAATTTAGTCTTTGACGAAGCTCACCTGCTTGATTATGAGCGCTATGCTGTTCGCGATGAGGAATATCCCGCTATCATCCCTAAGACCGCTTCCACTGTGCAGGGGCGCGTTTATTACGGGGTGAATGAAGAGGGGCTAGCGCGTTTAGATAGCTTTGAAGGTGATTACTACCAGCGAATTATGCTAAGTGTAAATGTGTCAGGTAGAGCGCTTGACGCGCAGAGCTATGTATTTAGAGATGAATACAGGGGCTTGCTTGCCGATTGGGGCTGGGATTTTGAGCACTTTTTACAGCAAGGCAAGCACAAATTTACCTCGCAGTATTTAGGCTACCAGCGCTTAGTTTGAATCCTGTGGGCCGAAATTTATAAATTCTTCCGTAATAATATGTCTTGGTGATGCGCCGAGCATAAAGCATTTTTTTCGGATTCTTCGTACAAAATCTTGCCCACCGCATAGGTATACACGCTGACCGCGCAAGTTTGGAAACTGCGAGCTGATAATAGACTCGGGATTATCAGCTTGCTCGGTTTGAAACGAACACTGCGGCGCGCTATTTTTTAAGATCTCTAATTGCGCCATGGCATAATGTTTTGCTGTGCGATCGAGGGCTATAAGATGAATATTTGCATCGTGTTCATAATCGATCGCCTCCCGCGCAATCCCAATAAGCGGTGCGATACCCGTTCCCGAACCGATTAATAGCAGTGGCTGTGAGGCATGCTCTTGCTCATATACAAAGTTGCCCAAAGGGCCTTGCAATTCTAAGACATCACCGACTTTTGTATTTGCAAATAATTGCTGACTCATTATTCCGCGAGGGTGTACGCGAATATGAAGCTCAATATACGGTTCTAGGTGAGCGGCGCTGACGATGGAATAGCAGCGCGCCACATCCTTCATCCAAAGTGTGATGTATTGGCCAGCGCGCCAGCGTAAGCGGCAGCTCAGGCGCAGGCGCAAGGTGTGGTCGTCGAGTGGTGTTTTGTCGACGACAGTTGCAGGTATTTTTTGGGCGCTTGTGTTTACCGTGTTGACGTCCATGTCCTGTGTTGGACGGCATTGGCAGGCCAAGAAGTAGCCTTGATGAATTTGGCCCTCGCCCAAGCCTTGTTGGCAGTCATCTGGAATTTGGCTGGGTGACGCTTGCAGTGTGCAGGCTTGGCAGGCGCCCGCACGGCAGCCATAGGGTATGGCGATTTGATGGCGCAGCAAGATGTCTAGTACTGACTCATTGTCTGCGCCGTTGTAGCTATTTTCTTTAAAACGAATCGTTGCCATGTGGAATTAATTGCTATGCGTAGGTAAGACATTGCGCTGCTTAAATTCTGGCTAGCAGCACCAAGACTTCATAGTGGGCGGTATTGGGAAACATATCAAATAATTGAACCTTTTGTAGGCTGTATTGGGGCAGGTGTTCTAGGTCTTTAGCCAAAGTCTGCGCATTGCAGCTAGAGTACAAAATATAGGGTGGATTGATAGTGCATAAATCATTGCAAAGCTGTTGCCCTAAACCCCGTCGTGGTGGATTGGCGATGATCACATCCGGCACGGCTATCGCACCGTCAGTATTTGCTTTGTTGTCGGTGAAATTCCCAGAGTCCAAGGCTCTAAAACTCACCTGCAATTGAACGCCGAGTTCTTCTGCGCTGCGCTTTGCACAGGCGATGGCTTCCTCTTCTATCTCGATACCTACGAGTGTCCTCTCTGGGGTTAAGCAATGCAGGCCAAAGCCGCCGGAGCCGCAGAATAGATCCCATATTTCCTTGATGTGGAGATCCTTCAGCCACTGAGCTGCCGTGGCGTAAAGGCTTTCAGCCATGGTTGAGTTGGTTTGGAAAAAGCCCTTTGGTCGTTGGTATAGAGGGATATCGTTAAGGGTCTGGCACAGCCACGGATTCCCCAGCAAAATCTGTTCTTCCGGCCCTTCAATAATAGCGGCGTGTAGCGGCTGGATGTTGACCGATACCGTCTGGATTTGTGGCTGCGACGCTAGGAAATTAGGCAGGGCGTCGCGAATTGCGCTTATTGCCGCGCTGCTGCGCAGCACGAATCTGAGCATGAATATTCCCTGCTCATTTCTGTTTAACAAGCAATATTTGAGTTCACCGCGCCGGCCTTTGACGTCGTAGGGTGGAATCGCAAGGGTGCTTAGCCAATTTTCTACGGCCTGTAGTACTTCCTGCATATCTGTTGGGTACAGAGGGCAGGCACAAAGACTAATGGGCTGCGCTTTTGGGCCTAAAATGCCTAATAATGTTTGCGCAGTCGTACCGAGGGCGACCATTTTGGCCTTGTTGCGAAAACCTGACTGAGCGGATGCGAGGCTAGGTAAAAACGGTGGTGCCGAAAATGGCTGCAGAAAATGGGCTAGCTCGGCTTCTTTTTGCGCAAGCTGCTGAGTATAAGGCCTGTCTAGCCATTGGCAGGAGCGGCATTGGCGAGATTCAAAGTATGGACAGTGCACGGCATTGATCACGGCAAAATTAAACCGACGTTATAAGCTGACGCTGTAAACGCTGCAAGAAAATTTAATACTTTTGTGCTAAAAACACTCGCTTGGGATGGATTCGATGACTCGGGAGGCGAGCATGGAAGATAGTCATTTTGAGGATGCAATTGTTCATTCGTGGCATAAGAATGTGAATGCATGGACAAGTGCTGTGCGTGGTGCCGAGATTCGTAGTCGCGTAACGGTGACCAACGCAGCCATTGTGAACGCGGTGGTGGCAAAGGCGCCGAAACGGGTTTTAGATTTGGGCTGCGGTGAGGGCTGGCTGGTTCGCGCGCTCACAGATTTGGGCTTGTCGGCGGTAGGTGTCGATGTTGTGCCAGCGCTGATTGAAAAGGCCGCCGCAAGTGGGGGAGATTTTAGGGTGATGTCATACCAAGCATTTGCAGGCGGTGCGTGGTCGCAAACCCTCGATTGTGTGGTGTGCAATTTCTCACTCTTGGGCAAGGATATTGTGGCTGATGTTTTAGCTGCTTTACCTTCGATTTTAAGTCCGCAAGGGCATTGCATAATTCAAACACTGCACCCCGCATATAGTGATGAAACCTACTGTGACGGATGGCGGGAGGGCAGTTGGGCGGGTTTTAGTGATGAATTTACCGAGCCCGCCCCGTGGTATTTCCGTACCTTGTCGTCGTGGATTGCCATGTTTTCTGACTGTGGCTTGCAGCTAAAGGAAATGCTTGAGCCCCTCAATACCGAGACGGGCAAGCCTGCTTCGGTGATTTTTGTGCTTGCCCCAGCAACTTATGCCTAAAGGGCTCATGGGGGGCTTGGCGGTAGGTGGGCTTTAGCTATGACACATAATCGCCTACACTTCGTGACTTTCTTAATTAACTTGTCAAAGCATGGTGTGCGGGAGCCAAGAGCGATGAACAATACCCATAGTAAAGTTGTAGGTTATATCTTATGGATATTTGGCTTCATGGGAGCCCACCGGTTTTATTATGGCCGACCGATTAGCGCGACAATCTACTTTTTTACCCTAGGCTTGTTTTTAATTGGTTGGATTGTGGATTTATTTTTAATTCCGAGTATGGACCGCGAGGCAGATTCAACGTTTAGCTCTGGTAGCAGTAGCTACACCGCGGCCTGGGTGTTGCTCACGTTTTTGGGTATTTTCGGCCTACATCGTTTTTATCTTGGTAAGTGGCTGACAGGGATTTTGTACCTGCTAACAGGTGGACTCTTTTTGCTGGGTGTCATTTACGATTACTGGACCTTGAATCAGCAAATTAGTGAAAAAAATGCATCCTTGTTCTCGTGATTCTTAATATGCTGACCATTGTCTGCCATCGACGGTGACGTAGTTTTTTCCTTCTAGGCGTATTACTGTGCTGCCTTCATTTTGCGACACAATGGGAGTGCTAGGCAGTCCTTCGCTAAGTGACTGGGGCGAGAATGAGCCTTGTGAAAAGACATTTTGCTGCATTGTTTTCGCGATTAATGCAGATAGCGATAAAAACGAGCTGTCGGCGGTGACTCTCGCGATTGGGCCAACACGCTGTAATTGAGGTCCAATAAACTTAGCGGCAACTGGGATATGGGTAATGCTGGGCGACGGTATTTCACGAATTCCCGAAAGCTGCATTTTGTCACCGCGCAATGCGGCGCCATGTTCAGGAATCAAAATCAGTAGCGTATTTCGCTTGCTTTGTTCCAATTGGGTGATGAAGCTTTGCAAATCGTTGAAGAGAATGCTCAGGCGCTGTTTGTAACCCTCAATACCAGACTTTGCTTGTCCACCAATAACGCGGTTGCCGTCATGTAGCGACACTGTGTTGAAGAGCATCACTTGTTTTGCGGCATTAGATGTATTTCTTTGTTGTAGCCAGTGATCCAGTACCGCTTTGTCGCACAGTACAGGACTGCCATCAAAAGCCTTTTGGCAAACAGGGATATTTGCTTGAGACTCCAGTGGGGAGTCAATGCCGCCATAGACATTAAGCTGCTTTAGGAAGCCGTCAAAGCGGCCGTCGTGATTCATGGTAAGCGCTTGGCCGTAGCCGAGATCGCCTAGCTGTTGAAAAATCAGGCAGTGATCAACACCTTCGCGGCTTGACAGCTTGTCGTGGGGTGCCTGCCCGCAACTGGCGCGCAGCAGTCTTGTAACTGCGGGGCCGCTGTAGGAAGTGGCGGAATTAAAGTTTTCAAAGACAATATCGAAGCGCTTGAGCAGTGGATGTTCGCTCATGCCGGCCAGCATTATGTCATCCCATGCTAAGGAGCAAACGCTTAGAAAAACAATGTCGAAGGGGGGCGTAGCTGGGCTGCTCTCAGCAAATTCGATCTTTCTGCTTTGTTCGTTTTGAAAGAATTGTTGCAGATAGCTGTTTAGAGATTGATTTGAGCCGAGCTGCGGTTTTGTATTGTTGGCCACTTGCTTAGTTGGGATGGTTTTTTGGGGTGGAGTGAGCGTGGCGATTATGCCACTTTGGACAAAGGCTACGCCCAATAAGCCCGCAAAAACAATAATGCTAAGTTCGACATAGCGAGAAATATAATAGCTCGCCGCACAGAGTAGGGCGACGAAAAGTAGGATCTTCAACGTGAGATAGCGGAGTAATACTTCCAGTGTATACCACCACTCGTACTCGGCTAGGTTGGTGAGTGTCGTTGCCGCTGCGCTTAACGGAATTTGCGCGTCATGATATAGCAGGAAGATAGCTGCTGCGGCGGCAACAAATTGGCGGAGAAGGCGACCGGTTCGTCCCTTAATTTGAAGCAATAAAAATAATGCGAGCGCTAGATTGCCAAGAATGTGGAATTGAATTTTTCCCAGGAAAAAAAGTGCAACCTTAATTAAAAAGTAATGGCTCCAGTTTCCCAGCTCATTCAGTTTGCCAAAATTCATAGTGCTTCGAAATGTCCATTTTCATTGCGTTTATAAAAAACTAATTAGAAGGGTAGATGCTCCAGTGTTGGCCGTCGAGACTTATATAGTGCTCATTACCAACTTTGATGACAGTGCTACCTTCATTCTGTGATACGGCCGCCGTTTCGGGCAAGTTGGCGCTTAGATTTGCAGCTGAATACGAGCCGCCATTATAAACCCCAGTGTTGATTACATTTGCAATAATTTGCGATAAGGCCATGTGACCACTTGGCTTATCTACATGGACGATGCCGTCGCTGCGCTCTATATTTTTTCCTAGGAGTTTTACCGCCACCGGAACATGGGTAATTGAGGGGGAGGCAATCTCTCGCATCCCAGAAATTTGCATTTTGTCACCCCGTAAACCACCGCCATGCTCTGGAATTAATATGACCATAACATTGCGACCAGAGCTTTTTAATTGCTCCATAAACTGGTTTAAATCGTCGAATAGTCGGCGTATACGCAGAACATAACTTTCGGTGCCAAATACGCGCTCACTGTTCATAATACGGTTGCCGTCATGAAGGCTTGCCGAGTTGTAGAGTGCGAATACCGGTTGTGTACTATCTTGCCGTCCGGCCCACCAGCGCTGCAAAAGCTCTAGGTCGCGAGTGACCGGTGAGCCTGCAAATGCCTTTTGGCTGACAGTTAAACCCTCCTGCGATACCAAGGGAGCATCAATTCCACCATATATACGGGTGCGTTGCAGCAAGCTGTTAAACACGCCGTCGTGATTCATCATCAGGGCCTCGTCATAGCCTAGCGCTTTTAAGTTTTCGAATAGCTTGCACTGCGAATCAGCTGGCTGGTAAAGGGCGTCATGGGAGGGCTGGCCGCAGCTGGCTCGTGTTAGACGAAGCAGGGCGGGGCCGCTGTAGGAGGTTGCCGAGTTAAATTGGTCGAATATGATGTCGAATTGAGACATGAATGGATGGTTGCTGACCCCTGCGATGTTCATGTCATCCCAGGCTAGCGAGCAAATACTGATCATCAGTATATCGAAGGGAGCGGCCTCGCCAGTGCTATTCGGAAAGTCGACACGCCGTTGACGTTCTTTGCTAAAAAATTGATTTAGGTATTGATTCAAACTGTCGTCATCGCGGGTGGCGGGGGCACTATTATTACTTTTTGCCTCTACTACTGCTGGTGAGTCGGAAGAGCTATTGTCGCTATCGCTCCCCATTGGAATAATGACCGCAAAACACGCAAGTACCACCATTACCGAAACTCGGAAGAACTTCGCAAGGTAGTAGTAGCCAGCGACCAATAAAAATACCCCGAGCAGTGCGCTTGGTGGCACAAAGCGCATGACTAATTCGAGTAAGTATGACCATTCAAAGGCCATCAGCTGATCCATCTGTGCTACCAGTCTTTCCAATGGTGGTAAAAAAGAGTCGTAATGAAATAACCACAGCGCAAAAGGAAGGGCGATGAGGTGACGCACCACGTTGATGATCTTATTGCCAATGGGTAGTAGCAGAAGCGCCAATAAGCTGAGGTTTTCTAATGGGTGAAATTCAATAACCCCGCGAACAAACAAAATGATTTTGACAATAAAATAGAGATTCCACCAGCCTAGACCGCTTGATGTTGTGGGGCGTGCGGCATTCACTTCAGTCATTGTGGTGACTCACCGCTAGCCATTGAATTGGTGTTTTTCTTAATATTCCCGGCATCAAATGGCTGTAAGAAGCGAGGCTTGCCGTAAACCCGAAAAATAATGGCACGCAGGGTCGAAAATACCTCGCGGGCAAAATAGCCGACAAGGCTGCCTGCAAAAAAGCCGATTAATATCGTACTTATAAAACTGTCTATGTTCATACTAACTAGCTACCGCGTTCATATCGCTTATTCGCATTTACTGATGATTAAGATTTGTGCCGAGATAGTAAGGTGACCGGTTTAGCCGAGGTTCTCGGCTCTGATAGCAATGTAAACGCATCTTGGCTACGGCCTAGCTGATTTGGGGCTAGGCTGAGCAGCTGCTGGCCTTTTTCGGCACTTAAAAAATCACGAGCTGGCAGTATACTGGCTATCGCTTCTTCTATGTCGGCAACTTCACTAAATTGAAGCGTTTCAGCGAAAATTTCTTGGGGTGGAAGTGCAAAGCTATTACGTAATGCCGTATCTGCATCCGCGGCGCGACAGGCCCCGAATAGTATATAAAGCTCACCGTCGCAAACCGTAACTAAGTCGCCGTTGCGAGTTATATTACAGAGGCTTAAGCAATGTTCTATGGCAATGGTCTTAGAGGGCTTTAGTAGTAGCAATACAAGGTCGAGGTCGTCTTGCCGCGAGGTATCTAGTGCTAATTGTGCGTGTTGAACGAATTCTTGTGGTTCAAAGTAGCCGCGCAGACTTATGCCGTTCCACGATTCCAGCATATCACTCAGTGACGCGGGTAGGCTTCGAATCATCACTTGACCTTGCAGGGCGTCAATTTGGTCGAGAAAATCGGAAAATGCAACTGAGGATGGCACAACCAAGTTAGCACCGCTTCGCAACAGGAAACGAGTATCAGAATAGCGGAGACAGGGCTTAAGCTCGCGGATGATCAGTTTTGGGCGGCCACCATACTTGGTACGTAATTCGTAGCACATAACTGCTACATCTCGGGCATCATTGGGCTCGGCGCAGCTAAATACCACGGTTGCGGCGTCTAGATGCTTGATCGATTCGATAAGCCTACGATTGTCGCTGGCAGAGTGCGTCATAATTGTGCGGTTACTAGCTACTTGATCTGCGCCGGTGAGTGCCGGTGCTGCAATATGAATGTGGTCTTCATCAATCGCTGTTGTTGAATCAGTAATGCCGTGGCTGGCTTGGTGCTCAATTGCCGATAAGCAATTAGTGTCGGCGGTGTTAAGGAAATATTCTTGGTCAGCAATGACGTCTACGCTGCTATACCAGTAGTGCAAATGGACGTTGAGTTTATGCCGGCTAATGGGTTGTAGACTTAGCATGCCGGCAATTTGAGCGCTATCTTTAATCAAGGTAGGGCGCAGAGACTGATAGTCACCATAGAAATGGAATAAAACGCTCAGCTTTTTTTGTCTGGCCCAGTTTGCCCATTGCGATATTTGACGACTACGCCGTTTTGGCGTGTCATTAGCTATACGATCTGCGTGTATTGCGATAATGAGCAGGGTATTGCTTCTTGGGTGGAGGCGTTGGCTGTCGGCTAAAAATGTGCTCAGGTTTCGTTTTTTTGATTCTTCAGTACTTGAATGCCAAAAGAATGCTGGGTGTCGCGGGGACGAGAAGGTTTTGCATAAATTGTCTTGGGTTTGCGCGTCCAGCCCTGAAAATAGCTCGTATTCTGAGCAATCTATGGCAAAGTAGCTCCGTGTACTGCTATTTATTAGTCTCAGGAACAGTGGGGCTGCATCTCGTAATGCTGGGCTAAAGTAGCAATACACGGCGCCTTCGCGGAAAGTGAAGGCGTTGGCAGGGAGCTCAGAAATGCCTAGCATAGTGTGTTTGTTGATCCTTCACAGCAAACTGCTATATCGATACATAGCTAGTTAATGATGAGTATTGCCGAATTACTTTGATAATTAGCCGGCAAAACCGGAAAAAGGAACTCGGTTACGTCAGCCTGATCTGTATAATGCCTTATACGTGTTTGGAAAAGAAGTAAAGGGTTTGGCTATCTAGTCGTAATGGCAATAAAGGATCGGGATAGTGGTGGATGGACAAAGGAAGCTGAGCGAGGATGTGCGGGCAATATACCGAGCTTATGCCCTAAAGGATAGGCAGTATGTTGAGGTGGTTGAGTTGCACCGCTACCAGCAGATAATTCGGCGCTGGCCATTGTTGGCCGAATTACATAGCAAGGCGAAGGGCGCCAATTGGTTCGTCGGGTCAAACTCTAATATCAGCGCGGGTGGTGAGTAATTGAAAATTATTCTTCTTCATTCAATCGGCGGTGGCAACGGAGTCACAACGGTCACCGCCAATTTGGCTGCGGCGTTACAGGGCCTTGGTCATCGTTGTCTCGCTATCGATTGCACGCCAGATAATCTATTAGCCCTGCATTTTGGCGTTGCCAGCGATGCTGTAGATGGCTGGGCACGCAGCGCCTCTCTTTCCCAAAGTTGGGTGGAGTGTGGGTTTGAGGCTATGGATGGAGGGAGAGTATTACCCTTTGGGATGCTGGATGTTGAATCCTTGGCCACTCTGCGTCGCAACTTGACTGAGAAGCCCAAGCATATCGCGGATATTTGCCACGCTCTCAGCGGCGAGCCTCTTGACTATTTGCTACTGGATTTTTCGGCTCCGCTGACGGGTTATTGTTCTGCGCAATTTTCAGCCCTAAAGGATTTGGCTGATTATTCCTTGCTGATAGCAAGAGCGGATCTGCAGTCTTATCGATTACTGGTATCCCATCCATTAGGCCAGCAATTACTGACAGATTGCGAAATATTGTTAAACGCTGTGAAAACAGAAAATGAACTGCAGCGAGACCTGTTGTTGGTGATGCGGCGAGAGTTAGAGCATCACCTTATATCTAATATTATTCACCACGACGCTGCGGTCCCCGAGGCGTTTGCGCATTTACAAACACTAAACAGCTACGCACCTAATAGTGCTGCAGCCTTAGATTTTTATTTGCTCGCTGTTTGGTGTGTCAATAAATTACCCAAGGTGCCTTCGTGAGAGAGGGCTTGCGTAAGAGGCGCGGTATCGTTCAAGAGGCTAGCTTGCCGCTGCTGGGATTGTTTAAACCTTGGCTGCAAAATGAATTGCGGCACCAATTTATTTGCTTAAAGGGCGCGCGTGGCTATTCAATTGCTGGGCGGGTGCTTGTCACTGTTTGGTTGCTGTTTGCTTTTATATTTTTAAAACCTCGTATTGCTGGCGTTGAAAGTTGGTGTTTGCCGCAACACTTCTTCCCGCAAATTGATTTTAGTAGGCCTCGTATCGATGACCCTATAAGGGCTTTGGTACAACTTTTTTGGCTGATGTTTGTTCGGCCGCACTCGGCGCGTCGTTCTGTTAAAAAGACCGTCGGTACCGCCCGCCATTTCGCTAAATACTATCAAAAATTGCTGGCTGTTTTACTAGGCTGGTTTCGGCTAGTGTTGGAGTGGGGAAATCGACATACCGAAAGTCACGTCGATGGAACGCTTTCGGCAAATTTGAAAAAGCGCTCTGCGTCGAGTCTTTGGGAGCGGCTATCTTGGCGAGACGGGCTTTTAATAGTGGCTGTTTTGGTCTTAAGTTTATTGTGCATTACCGTGCCATTTAGTTTAGAGGCACAGGCGGCCTTTGTATGTGCGCTGCTATTTATGGCTTGGATTTTACAGCGTATGCCTGGGCGTTTTTCAAGTATGCTGCTAATCGTGCTGTCATTACTGGTGTCTACGCGTTACATCTGGTGGCGTAGTACCAACACCTTAAATTGGGATAGTCCGGTAGGGCTTACTTTTGGCATAGTGTTATTGGCGGCAGAAATTTATGCCTGGGTTGTTTTGGTACTGGGCTATTTTCAAAATGTTTGGCCTCTAAAAAGAACGCCTCAAGCCCTTCCGGAGGACGTAAATACTTGGCCGACGATTGACCTGTTTATTCCCACTTACAATGAAGAGTTGGATGTGGTTAAGGCAACGGTTTACGCCAGTTTAGGTTTGGACTGGCCGCAAGATAAACTGAACATTCATATTCTTGACGACGGTAAACGCGATAGTTTCCGAGATTTTGCTGCGCAGGTGGGCGTGAATTATATTCGTAGGCCGGTGAATAACCACGCGAAAGCCGGCAATATTAATTACGCGCTTACTAAGACCAACGCAGAATACGTCGCTATTTTTGATTGCGACCATATACCGACTCGCGCGTTTTTCCAGATGACCATGGGCTGGCTCATAAAAGACCCCAGCTTAGCACTGGTTCAGACCCCTCATCATTTTTACTCGCCTGACCCTTTCGAAAGAAATTTGGCAACCTTTAGAAAAATTCCAAATGAGGGCAATCTTTTCTACGGATTAATTCAAGATGGCAACGACCTCTGGGGAGGCACGTTTTTTTGCGGTTCTTGTGCAATCTTGCGTCGTAAGCCACTTGAAGAAGTGGGTGGGATAGCGGTAGAAACGGTCACAGAAGATGCTCATACCTCTCTGCGTATGCATAGAAAGGGTTATGGCTCTGCTTACCTGAGCGCGCCGATATCCGCTGGTTTGGCAACGGAAACCTTGTCTGCGCATATTGGTCAGCGTATTCGTTGGGCGCGGGGGATGGCCCAAATTTTACGTTTAGATAATCCCCTAACTGGCCCCGGACTGCGCTGGCAGCAACGGCTTTGTTATTTTAACGCCATGCTGCATTTTTTATCTGGTGTTCCTCGTTTGATATTTTTGACGGCGCCGTTAGCGTTTTTACTTCTGCATACCTACATTATTTATGCGCCGGCCTTGGTGTTGTTGATGTATGTCATTCCACATATGGTTCATACCGCCTCGGTCAACTCTATGTTGCAGGGAAAATACCGCTATTCCTTCTGGGGCGAAGTATATGAGTCAGTGCTGGCTTGGTATGTGGCTAGGCCAACTACAGTGGCCCTATTTGCGCCTCATAAAGGTACTTTCAACGTCACCGCTAAGGGTGGGACTATTGAGCGGGATTACTACGATTGGGTAATATCCAAACCTTATATCGCCTTGGTGGTACTTAATGTTGCTGGGGTTATATGGGGAATTGTTAGAATAATTTCTGGGCCCAGTGAGGAAATTTCAGCAGTGGTAGTGAACCTAATGTGGACCTTTTACAATATGCTAATTCTTGGGGCCGCTGCTGCGGTAGGGGCGGAGGCCAAGCAGGTAAGGACGGCGCCTA
Source organism: Zhongshania marina (assembly GCF_002915595.1). Classification (GTDB taxonomy): domain Bacteria; phylum Pseudomonadota; class Gammaproteobacteria; order Pseudomonadales; family Spongiibacteraceae; genus Spongiibacter; species Spongiibacter marinus_B. The sequence continues at coordinate 60,719 of NZ_PQGG01000029.1, read as the reverse complement.
GGGTCGATGTGGGGATTTTGGCAAGTTTGATATTACCTACGGGCCATCGAATTCAAGCAACGGTACGTGATTTTTCTTTTGGTGGTTTGCGCTTTGAGGTAGCTGACAGCAGTTTACTTCGTAATTCTACGAAGTTGGACGTTGTTCTGCGTAGAGGCAATGAAGAGTTTACCTTTCCGCTGCATGTGGTATATGCAAAGGACGGAGTGCTTGGTACGCGCTTGCCTAAATTGTCTGTTCGGCAAACAATCGATTATGTTCAGTGCACATTTGCAAAAGCGGATACCTGGGTGGATTGGAAAGAGTCTTACTCTGAAGATGTACCCTCAATAAGTATGGGGCAAGTGGTTAGCTCTGCAGTGCAGGGCTATAACCGCTTGCTGCGGAATTCGCCAAAACCCATACCACAAATTTATGCTGCGGTGATCTGGATGGTGGAGGGATTAGCCACATTCCGTCCTCGTAATGTAGCACTGGCGGTGAGGAATTAAACATGAGGGACAGGTCTTGCTAAACGCAAAGGTTTTATCACTGCTGGTATGGTTAGTTATGTTCCCAGTCTTCAGTTTCGCTGAGGAAAAGAGCGGGAGCGGCGAGCCTGACCCAAGAAGTCTTGTTAGTGAGACCATGACATTTACCAGTTTGGGGTTCGCAGATTCATTGGACGTGCAGGGCAGCGAGACCAGTGTTTATTTGGGTTTTGGCTCTCGTTTGGATCGCATTGTTAAAGATGCCGAGCTGAAATTAGACTTCATCAGTTCGCCCGCCTTAATTGAAGTTTTGTCGCACCTTAAAATATACCTAAACGGTGAACTCCAGCATGCGGTGCCGGTAACGGAGTTAAATAAAGGTCAGCGCGATAGCGTTCGTTTGCCACTAGACTCCCGTTATTTTAGCGATTACAACCAACTTCGTATTGAGTTGGTGGGCCACTTGGATCAAGAGTGCTGGAATCCCAGCGACCCTGCTATTTGGGCAGAAATAAGCCAGGCGAGCGAGGTGGTGTTGAATAGCCGTCGCGTTCGTTTAAGCAATGACCTCAGCATATTACCAGCGCCGTTTTTTGATCGTCGCGATTTTAGCAAGCTGACTTTGCCTGTCGTATTTGGTCCTGATTATGAAATTGATACGGTATACGCCGCGACATTGGCGGCCTCATATTTTGGTTCGCAGGCTAAGTGGCGGGGAGTGAATTTTCCAGTCTTAATTGATAAGGCGCCTGAACAGCATGCGGTAGTGATGCTGACAAATACTAATCGACCCGCTTTTTTGGTGGACTTCCCCGAGGTAGATGAACCTACTCTGCAAATTATTACCCACCCCGACAACCCCTACGTGAAACTCTTGTTGATTCAAGGCCGAGATAGCGAGCAACTCTTGACGGCGGTTCGCGGTCTAGCACTGGGTTCAGAGTTATTGAGTGGCCCGGTGGCAACAATATCGAAGGCGCAGCAGATACAGCCCCGCGTGCCCTATGATTCCCCCAGTTGGATTAGAACCGATCGCCCGGTAAAGCTGGGTGAGTTGGTCGACGACCCAATGGTCTTGCAGGTAGAGGGGCGTAAACCCAGCGATATATCAGTGTCGCTTCGTGTTCCGCCGGATCTGTTTACTTGGCAAAGCCGTGGTATCCCATTGGATCTACGTTATCGCTATTCACCGCCGGAAAATGACAGTGATGACTCCAGCTTGAGTATGTCTATCAATGGCCAGTTTGTTGAGGCGTTTAGCTTAACTACTAAAGGTATAAATGGTGAGGCAAAGCGGGTGCGGGTTCCTCTGCTGGATGATGGCTTCCTAGGCGGTGGTGACAGAATTCGTATTCCTGCTTTTCAGGTAGGCAGCTTAAATAGAATGAGTTTTCGTTTTGCCTTTGCCGCAGTGAATAGCGGTGCTTGCCGGACCATCCCTGCGGGTAGTCCCCGTGCAATTCTTGAAGCGGATTCGACAATAGATTTCACCGGTTATCCCCACTATATCGAAATGCCAAATCTTCAGGTATTTGCGACGGCGGGTTACCCCTTTACGCGAATGGCTGATTTATCAGATACCGCAGTGGTGATTCCGCCATCGCCGAGCCCAATACTGATTGAGTCATTATTAGAAACGGTGGGTTATCTCTCTGCCAGCGTGGCCTACCCAGGTATGGGCTTAACGCTGCTAGATAGCTGGGACAAAAAAGTGCTAGCAGATAAGGATATATTGGCGATTGGCGTAGACCCTTCTATGGCAGACTCGGCGCTTGAAGAAAACCAACCAGCTTTATTATTAAGAAAGAGCCAGCGGTCAATTAATCGCCCCCAAGATCTTGGCAATTTACGCTATTTTCCTTGGAGTGAAGATGGCGCGTGGACAACTGCAGAACAAGTTAGCCTCAATGCCAACGGTGCTTTCGGTGCCTTGATTGGTATGCAATCGCCCTTTGACGATGAGCGCAGTGTGGTTGCGATGCTGGGCACCCGCGATCAGGATCTATTGGATGTCACTCGCTCTTTAAATACACCCGGACGACTACCATATATTTTCGGCTCGGTGGCGATGTTTAGGGGTGATTCTGTTGCGAGTTATATTGTTGGTAAACCCTATTTCGTGGGGCACCTGCCACTCCAGACCTTGATTTGGTATCACTTCTCTAAGCATCCCTTTATCTTGGCGGCGTGTGCGCTACTGCTAGTTGTGCTGTTAACAATCATTCTTTGGCGTCTGCTGGCGGTAGTAGCCGCTCGTCGCTTGCAAGTGGACGATGATGAATGAGGTATCTGTTGATTACCTTGTTTTTCACGTTGCTTGCGGCTGAAGCCCATGCAGCGGAAAACCATTGTAGCTGGCCTGAATGGTTAGCGTTTAAGCAGCATTATATAGAGGACGGAAGGGTACTTGATCGCAGCAGCGAGCAGCCGATTACCACCTCGGAAGGGCAGGCATACGGCTTGTTTTTTGCCTTGCTTGCCGATGATCAAAAAAGCTTTGATCAACTGCTGGCGTGGACAATAGATAATCTCGCCGCTGGCGACCTCGGTTCACAATTACCCGCTTGGCTTTGGGGCGTGAACGAGAATGGCAAGAGCGGGGTGTTAGATAGCAATGCGGCCTCCGACGCCGATTTGTGGATAGCCTACACCTTGAGTGAAGCTGGAAGACTGTGGAACTCCCATTATTACGCCAGTCTCAGTTATTTGTTGGCGCGTCAAATCATACAAAAAGAGACGGCGATAATACCGACTATAGGCCGCGTGTTATTGCCAGCACCGCATGGCTTTGTATCGGTCGGAACAAGCAAAAGCGAAAAAGTATATCGTTTAAATCCTAGCTATAGTCCCCTGCAGTTGCTTGATCGGCTCGCGACGGTGTTTCCTAGTCAACATTGGGATGAGCTGTCAAAGAGTAGCGCGCTAATTATTGAAAAGGCTTCTCCAAAAGGCTTTGTGCCCGACTGGGTGCTGGTTTCAGAATCCGGGGTGCGAGCAGATGCAAAAACTTCAGGTAAGGGTAGTTACGATGCGATCCGCAATTATTTGTGGCTAGGGATGTTGGCCGATAAACATCCACACAAGGCGCCATTGTTAAATACTGTGAAGCCCATGTTAGAGAAAACCGCCGAACAGAATACACCACCAGAAACCGCAGATAGCCGCAGCGGTCAAACTTTTGGCAGTGGGCCAGTTGGGTTTTTAGCAGCGGTATTACCCGCGCTTCAATCATCCGTCGAGCAGCAAAGCAAGACCCCAGAATTACTGAGCCAAGTTGCGAATGCGAAAGCTAAAATCGCGCCGGGGCAGCGTTATTACGATAGCGTACTTAGCTTGTTTGGCAGTGGCTGGATGGAAAAGCGGTATCGCTTTGCCCTAAACGGACAACTTCTACCCGTGTGGGAGGCAGACACTTGCAAATAAGTTGGATGTCTCTGCTACGGGCTCTGCCATTTCTGCTGGTTGCCTTCCTTGTGTGGTTTTTCTTTGTCCGTAATGATGCGGTGGACACGGCACCTGACTATGACAATGTAGGGGTAGTATTACAGCCGGTTAAAGGCACGCAGACTTCGCCCGCAAGCGGTGAAGACATAGAGGCTGCATCTACCTTAATTAAGCAATTACAGCTTGCTGAGGCAATGAATCGGCGAGACTTAATTGATAATGCCCTAGCGCGTTTAAGGGCGATCACGCCGAATTCTCCCATTGTTCAATTTTATTCTGCCTACCAATTTATTGCCGACGAGAATATCGACGAGGCCCGTGCAATATTGCAGGGGATGCAAAAAAATTACTCGGGCCACAAGCAAACGCTATACCTCCAACAGTATTTACAGGCGATGACTGAGGGTAAGGATCAGTTGTCCCGCGCCCAGTTATTGGCTACGGCGGGCCGGCATCAAGATGCCTTAGATATGTTTAAGGAGTTGTTTCCGGATGGTATGCCTACGCTAGGTTTGCAGCTGCGCAAATTGGAGATCAGAGGGCGTATCAGTGAGAATTGGACTGAGGTTAGAGATAGTCTGGAAGCGCTTAATCATCAGTACGAGCGTTTTCCCTTAATTGAAGTCATGCTGGCTGAGCACCTTACTCGGCGTAATTCACAAGACCCGCGGGCTGCTGAAATTTTTGAACGATTAGCAAATGGTGCAGGCATCGGACGGCGAGCTGCGGCGTCGTGGTTGTTGATGTTAGGAGCCCGGCCTATTAATAATACGGTCGTTGCGGATTACGCAGAACTTGCATCGCGCTATCCCTCAGATATTAGTATTCAAGATAGCTATCGTCACGCCATTGAGCGTTTAGACATTGAGCAAGAGCAGCTAAAAAATCCTTATTATCGAGCTCGTAAGCAGGGCTTGGCAGCACTGGATGCTAATCGCAATAGCGAAGCCAAATCACGGTTACTTTTCGCTGTTAAAGGTCGGCCAGATGACGAGCAGGTGTTGGGTGGCCTAGGTGTAGCATATTTACGCACAGGCAATGCAGCTGCGGCGGAACGCTATTTCAAACAGGCCTTACAGTACAATGAGAATCCTGATTTGAGAGGTAAGTGGACACGTCTAATTGACACTGCACATTACTGGAGTTTGCTGCAAAAAAGTGATCAGTTTTTGTCCCAAGGAAAATACGACGGCGCCGAGGGCGCGCTTGCTGAGGCGCAGGCGCTGCGCCCTGATTCTATTCATGTGTACATTGCAATTGCCGAATTGGCCGAAGTTCAAAAGCAATATGCGCGGGCTGAAACTGCATATCAACGTGCTTTAAGATTGACTCCGCAAAATGGACAGGCTCTGCGCGGTCTATTTTCACTGCGCGAACAGCGCCATGGTCGTCGTGCTGCGCTGCAATTTGCAGGGCAACTTAGTGCGGCTCAGCAGCAGGTGCTTCGCCAGCAGATAAATACCCTCAAGCAGGAGATAGGCGCCGCTCAAGTTGAATTGGCGATGCAAAGTGGCGATCCAGATCGGGCGTTGGCTGCAGTTGAGCAGGCGCTGCTCCTGCAACCCACTTCCCCTTGGCAGCGCAGTGATTTGGCAAAAATGCTCGTTAAATTGGGTCAGGCGCAGCGGGCTGATCAGCTAATGGCCGATTGGCGGCGTACCTCGCCGACGGCGGAGATGATTTTTGCCTATGCTCTGTATTTGTCTTCGCGTGAGCAGGAGCGCGCCGCATTGTCGCAGCTGCAAAGTATTCCCGCCTCGCAACGCAGCGATGCAATGCGGCAAAACTTATTGCGCTTGGAGCTGAATCAGGCCTTTGTGGGACTAGATATAGATAGCCCAAACGCACAGGCAAATTTGAATGCGCTCAGCCGTCGTTATCAGGGCGACCTTGACGCGCAGATTCGACTGGCAAAGGCCTGGATAGAGCTAGAGCAGATGCCTCGCGCGATTAAAATTGCGCAGGATTTAAAACCGACGCGAGATTGGCCGGTAAATCGCCAGCTTGGCTACGGTAATTTATTGTTGAGCCTGGATCAGATTAGGGATTTTTCTAGCTGGTATGCCGGTTTAAACCTGTCTGATTTAGCGGCTGCCGAGCAGAGAGAGTTCGCCGAATTAAACACCCGTTTTCAGCTAAAAAAGGCGGCGCAAGCCGAGGAAGAGGGTAAGCATATATTGGCTTATTCTCTGTATCACCGCGCTGCGCAGTCATGGGGGCCTTATCAAAACGAGGCAAGCCTAGGCATTTTACGAAGCAGCGCGGCAATTAACGAAGATGATGTTTATCAGCAGCAAGCCGCTAGTTTACTTAGCAACTCTGCCATGTTGTCGCCCAAGGAATTGATGCAGCTATTATCGGTGTTTAGCGACAATCAAGACCGCAAGGCTGAGCGACAGTTAATTGCAAAAATACGCCAGCGCGATGACATTAGTGCCATGCAGATGCGTGAGATCATGCTGTTAAGTGCAGAGCAGGGCCAGTCTGCATTAACCGAGGAACTGGCCTACGACGTTTTATTGCGCGCCAATGGCAAGCCGACAAATACGCCATTGCGAAAGCAGTGGCAGAAAAGAAAATTGTATCAATCTGGCGTTGATAACTGGTTGACCCGCAGCGCGCGGCAGCAAATTGATAAACTTCGCGCGCGCAATGACGGTCACGTCATCGTCGGCGTGGATTTTAAAAAGCGCGACGGCCGCGATCAAACCAGCCAAGTGCCTATTGAGGTGAAATGGCCGGTACCAAGCCTTGATGGCCATATCATTGCGCGGGCTGATTTTGTCAGTGTCGATTCAGGGAATATCAATTACCTTGATCCAGTTGCTGGTGGAATTAATCGAATTCCCTTTAAGGGCAGCGCGGAGGGCGTGGCTTTAGGCATAGGCTGGCTAAGCGAACGCTGGTGGGCAGATATTGGCACTACCCCGATGGGGTTTCAGAATTCTAGCGTGGTTGGCGGTATTGGTATGAACGGCAAGCTGTCCCAGGTGGGATGGAGCTTGGCGCTGTCACGTCGGCCAGAAATTGGAACAACATTGTCCTATGCCGGTTTAAAGGTTCCGGCGGGCGCTAGCAATGCGGGTACAGAGTGGGGCGGTGTTATTCGCAGCGGCGCTAAGTTGGGTTTAAGTTATGACCGCGGTGGAGCTAACGGCTATTGGGCTAGTATTCAATACCACGGTATGACCGGCGAACACGTTGCCGATAACACCCGATTTGGTCTACTTGGTGGGGTATATCACCGCCTGCTTGATCAGGACGACCGACAGTTTCGAATTGGCTTGAATGTTTTACATTTTCAATATGATAAAAACTTGAGTGAATTTACCCTGCAGCACGGTGCTTATTTTAGCCCTCAGAATTATCTGTCGCTCTCTATTCCGGTAAGGTATTACGGCCGTAGCGAGAGCGAGTGGTCTTATCTTATCGGTGCCTCAATTTCTAATTCTTGGTCTAGCGAAGATGCGCCTTACCAATTGGGCGGACGTAGCTCGTCTGGTGGTGGATTTGGGTATGCACTTGAAGCGGCGGTGGAAAAACGAGTGAGCGATCGCTGGTATTTAGGTGTTGCGGCAGACGTTCAACGCGCTGACTTCTATGAACCGAACCACATCATTATGTACGCAAAATATACGTTTAGTGATCGTTGGCAGCCGATTTGGACGCCGCCGGAGCCACCGATTCCCTACAGTAGTTTTGATTAGGCGACTTATTCTTTGTTGCCTTCGGTTTCTTTACTGCGAGCAATGTTCGCTAGACCTAGTTTGATGTCTTTATACTGGCAGCTTTTTCCTGAACGCTATTTCAGAGTAAGACTATGCAGGTTCTAATTATTGGCTATGTCTGGCCGGAACCAAATTCATCCGCTGCAGGGCGGCGCATGATGGATTTGATTGAAGTTTTTCAACGTCGCGGTGCTGCGGTGACATTTGCTAGCGCTGCGCAACGTGGCGAACACAGTGTAGATCTGGAGGCGCAGGGCGTCGCTAGCAAAGATATAGCATTAAACTGTTCCAGCTTTGATCGTTTTGTCAGTGATTTAAATCCGAGTGTTGTTGTTTTTGATCGTTTTTTTACCGAGGAGCAGTTTGCTTGGCGGGTAGAGCGCAGTTGTGAATCGGCGTTGCGTATTCTCGATACCGAAGACCTGCACTGCTTGCGTCACGCTCGTCATCAGGCTTTAAAACAAGGTCGAGAAGTGCAGCGCAGCGATTTATTTAGTGACATCGCGCAGCGGGAGATCGCGGCTATTTGGCGCTGCGATATTAGCCTGATTATTTCTGAGTACGAAATAAATCTTTTGCAAGAGTGCTATGGCGTGGCGCCCGATGTATTGCATTATCTGCCGCTACTTTCGACTCTGCGAGACGAAGATTCGCAGCAATGGTCTAGTTTTGCAGAGCGCGAACACTGCGTGGTTATTGGTAATTTTCGCCATGCGCCAAACTGGGATGCCGTACAGTATTTGCGAGCTTATATTTGGCCAAAAATTCGCAAAACACTTCCGAATGTTGAATGCCATGTCTACGGTGCCTATCCTCCGCCAAAGGCTCTGCAGCTTCACAATGAAAAACTGGGTTTTTTAATTAAAGGTTGGGCAAAAAGCGCTGTTGATGTGGTGAGTTCGGCGCGTCTGTGTTTGGCGCCGCTGCGGTTTGGCGCTGGACAAAAAGGCAAATTATTAGAAGCTATGGAATGTGGCACGCCGTCTGTGACTAGCGATATTGGCGCTGAGGCAATGAGCGGCAACATGCCGTGGAGTGGCGCGGTGATAAATGGCGCTCCCTTGTTTTCTACGCAGTTTGCGGAGGAGTTTGCTTCGGCGGCACTGCGACTTTATCAAAATGAAAATGACTGGCAGTTAGCGCAGGCCAAGGGTAAAAATTTAATTTCTTCACGTTATGTTCGCGATGTGTATTTGCCTAGGTTTATGTCTCGCGTAGACACCTTGCTTGAGGATTTAAGTGCCCATCGGCAAAGCCATTTTAATAGTATTATGCTGCGTCAGCAGACGCTAAAAAGTCATCAATATATGTCACAGTGGATCGAGGCCAAGGCTCGCCTGTCGGCGCTCGATGGCGATGTTTCTTGAGCATTGCTTTTCCTGTTTAAATCTGCGAATGTTGATGAGCTTCACAGAGTATCGACATAATTAATAATAAACCTTGCTGATACGCAGGCGGTAAAACAAAGCTGGCGGAGGTGAGAGCGGTATGCAGCACATGATTTTTGATGCCCATTTACACATCATTGACCCCGTCTTTCCCTTGGTGAGCAATGACGGTTTTTTGCCAGATGCCTTTACAGTAGATGACTATGTTGGCCAAACCGCGTCTTTGGGTGTGGGTGGCGGCGCTGTTGTCTCAGGCTCGTTTCAGAGCTTTGATCAAAGTTATTTAATTACCGCCTTAGCGGCCTTGGGGCCTACTTTTGTGGGTGTAACCCAATTGCCATTTTCTGTAAGCGATGAAGATTTATTGATGCTAGGTAGTCACGGTGTGCGTGCGGTGCGATTTAATTTGCGTCGTGGCGGCTCAGAAACCAGCGAGTATCTTTGTGAATTTGCCCATCGAGTTTACGATTTGCTTGGCTGGCATATTGAAATTTATGCCGATTGTAAATCGCTAAGCGAACTAGCCGATAAACTGTGCCGCCTTCCTGCGATTAGTATTGATCATCTCGGCTTATCTAAAGAGGGCTTACCGCTGCTGTATCAATTGGCAGAAAGCGGTGCCAGAGTGAAGGCAACAGGGTTTGGGCGAGTGGATTTTGCGGTTAGTCAGGCGATAAAGCGCTTGTTTGAAATTAACCCCGATGCCCTAATGTTTGGTACCGATCTACCTTCAACTCGCTCGCCGCGGGCCTTTAATCCGGTAGATATAGAAATTATCGGCAATGCCCTCGGCGATGCCGCCGCTAAAAAAGTGCTGTGGGACAATGCCGCCGCATTTTATCGGCTAGGGGTGTAATAGTGGCTCGCTAAGCGAGTTGACCGCACTTCACGAGTTCTTTACAGTCCACAACACCCATTTTTCTGACGTAAGCAAAGCCACTGTTCGCGAGTTTTTTGTGTATTCGCCCTGCGGTTTAAGCCTTGTTATTGCCGAGTTAGCCATGTGTTTCCCTGCTATAGATGTCATCAATTTCCGTTTGCTTTGGAACACATCGACGCCTGAATGCCTAAGAGCTTTTATTATGGGGGCTAAGTAATGCTTGGAACGGCGATGTATATCGCCCTAGTTTGGGTCTGCGCCGTGCTGCTGGATCGGGTATTTGGTGAAGCGACTCGCTGGCATCCCTTGGTAGGCTTTGGGAATATCGCTAAGCGCATTGAGAACACGCTTAATACCGGCGATGCTAAATTGCTGCGCCTGCGTGGCGTCATTGCTTGGAGTGTGGCGGTCTTGCCTTGGATCATTTTAGTCTGGGTGCTTGGTCATTATTTATCCTCGTATGCTGAGTTTGTGCGCTTTGTCTTCGATTGCGGGGTGCTTTACTGGGCAATCGGTTGGCGCAGCTTATGTGAACATATTCGGCCTATTGGATCAGCGTTGGCTGAGGGAAATATAGAACAGGCACGCTTGAAAATTAGTTATATCGTGAGTCGCGATACCACCGAGCTAGACGCAGACCAGGTACTCGCCGCCGGGCTGGAAACCACATTGGAAAACAGCAGCGACGCCTTATTTGCTTCGCTGATTTGGTTTGCCCTAGCTGGTCCTACGGGGGTGGTGTTGCACCGTTTAGCAAATACCTTGGACGCTATGTGGGGATATAAAAACCACCGTTATCGCTATTTTGGTTGGTGGGCCGCCCGCAGTGACGATGTGCTCAATTTTATTCCCGCTCAGCTCACAGCCTTGGGTTTTAGCGTGTTTGGCCTATCTGCACGGGGTTTTCGCTGCTGGTTTGGGCAGGGCTGGCGCTGGAAAAGCATCAATGCCGGCTCAGTTATGGCCAGCGGTGCGGGGGCTTTAAATATTACCTTGGGAGGAGCGGCAAGTTATCATGGCGAAACGGTATTGCGCGCGCCATTGGGTGGCGGCGCAAAACCTAGGGCTGAGGATTTGGAACGGAGTATTACCTTGATTAACCGTCTATTGGTGGTGTGGATTGTCATCGCTGTAATTATTGGGGGCCTACTTTGAGTGATAGCCACTATCGGCCGCCAATGCACGGCGGTGATCCCCGTCAGTTACCAGCAGAGAACTCAACGCTACCGATGCTGGACTTGGCCACAGGGATAAATCCCTGGCCGTGGCCGCTAGTAAACCCGCCAAACGACTGCTATACCACGCTGCCGTATTTTAATGCCGAGTTACAATCCGCAGCAGCGTCGTATTACGGCGTGGCACCGGAGTTGATTTTAGCGACGGCGGGAAGCCAGCCAGTGATTCAGCAACTGCCCTATATAGCACCGAAAGGGCGGGTATTACTGCCGGCGGTGGGCTATGAGGAGCATCGCTATCGCTGGCAGCGCGCGGGTCACGACATCGTGCTGTTTGAACGCTATGACCGCGAGGAAATCGCGCGCCAAATTGCCACCGAAAATATTCTGCACATGGTGCTGATTAGCCCCAATAATCCAAGTGCTGATCAATTGGCGATTGAGGATCTTCGTTACTGGCGAAGCGTGTTACCGGCACAGGGGCTCTTAGTGGTTGATCAGGCCTTTGCCGATGCAAACCCTGAAAGTGATGTGTCGGCCTTGGCGGGGGAGCCGGGGATTGTCTTGTTGCGCTCGGTGGGTAAGTTTTTTGGTCTGCCAGGTCTGCGCTTGGGCTTTGTTTTGGCGGAACCATCGCTATTGGCTGAACTAGATTGTTGCCTTGGGCCGTGGACGGTAAGTGGTGCTGCCCAGTGGATTGGCCAGCAGGCCTTGTTGGACAGAGCTTGGCAGCGGCAGACCCGTGAAAAATTGTTTGCCGCGTCAAGTGCTCAGGCGGCTTTGCTCGCCAAGGTGTTTGCTGGCGAGGACATCCGCTGCGTGAATTCCGCCTTGTTTGTTACGCTAATTATGCCCTTGGCGCAGGCCGAGGCCTTGCAGTCAGCCAGCTATCAGGTCGGTTTGTCGGTACGGGTCTATCATTGTGGTGAGAGCGGCTATATGCGTTGGGGTTTGGCCGGAGATCTCACCGTTCTGGCTGAACGACTTAGCCAGCTAGATATACGCGCCTTGGCAGCGTAGCGGAGCGCTAAATGGCATCAGATTCGGCATTTATCGATTATTTAATGGATCAGCTGCAATGGCTTGGTCCGGTGACGGGCCGAAGAATGTTTGGCGGTTACGGCGTATTTTTAGAGGGCTTAGTGTTTGGCGTGGTTTTTGGAAATACCTTGTACTTAAAGGTAGATAAAGACAGCCAAGCAGATTTTGAAGCCTTAGGTTTGCCACCATTTACCTACCCGCGGGGCAATAAAGAGATCGCCCTGTCTTATTACCAAACCCCAGACGAAGCCTTGGATGATACTGATATGCTGGTAACGTGGGCAAATCGCGCCTATGCAGCGGCAATACGCTGTGCGGCGGAAAAGTCAAAGAAGCCCGCGAGGCGTGTATAATGTACGCCGATTTGCGGTAGCGGAGTTCATATTATGTCAGTCATACAAGAGAGTATTACCAGCAAGCTGGCGGCGGCTTTAAACCCCCTGCATCTTGAAGTGCTTAACGAAAGCCACATGCACAGCGTGCCGGCGAATTCTGAAACCCATTTTAAACTTGTTATAGTTGCTGAAGCCTTTAATGCCAAACGCAAGGTTGCACGTCAGCAAAGTGTGTATCAGCTCTTGGCAGAGGAATTGGCCGGCCCAGTTCACGCGCTTGCCATGCATACCTACACCCCAGAAGAATGGCAAAACAGAGCTGCCCCCGCACCGGCGTCGCCAAACTGCTTAGGCGGTAGCAAAAAGGAGCAGGGTTAAAGAAAATGGATCAGTTTGTCGTTGCGGCCTTGTATAAATTTGTCAGCCTTCCTGATTATCATGAATTGCGCGAGCCCTTATTAGAGGTTTGTCTCGCTGCCAGCGTAAAAGGCACCTTGCTACTGGCGGCTGAAGGGGTGAATGGCACTATTGCGGGTTCTCGCGAAGGCGTTAATACCGTGCTGAATTATTTGCGGGCAGACAAGCGCCTAGCGGATTTGAGCCACAAAGAATCCTTTGATAAAGAACAGCCGTTTTACCGCATGAAGGTAAAACTCAAAAAAGAAATAGTCACAATGGGTGTCGACGGTATTGATCCCAATGAGGTGGTTGGCAGCTATGTAAAACCGGCAGATTGGAATGCGTTAATTTCTGATCCGGAGGTCTTGCTGATAGATACCCGCAATGACTACGAAGTTGAAATTGGCAGTTTTCGCGGTGCAATCGATCCCAAAACTACTAGTTTTAGAGAATTTCCAGAATACGTTCGCGAGCATTACGATCCCCAAAAACATAAAAAAGTAGCGATGTTTTGCACCGGAGGTATTCGCTGCGAAAAAGCCTCTGCGTTTATGAAGCACGAAGGCTTCGACGAGGTTTATCACCTAGAAGGCGGCATCTTAAAGTATTTAGAGGAAGTCCCTGAGCAAGAGAGTTTGTGGCAGGGCGAGTGCTTTGTGTTTGATAACCGCGTATCGGTAACGCACGGCTTGGCGACGGGGCAACACGATTTGTGCCACGGCTGTCGTCGGCCCATCAATGCCCTAGATAAACAGAGCGAATTCTACGAGGAGGGGGTGACCTGTCCGGCCTGCTTTGATGTAGTGACTGATGATCAAAAGAAGCGCTTTCGCGATCGCCAAAAACAGGTTGAACTTGCGCGCCTGCGCAATGAAGAACATGTTGGCGCGCCGCCGCCAGCTCGCCAGCGTAAATCCCGCACAGAAAATCCCCAATAGTCAGTATTGCGTCACAAGAGGTTCTAGGGCGTATTAACCCTAATACCCAGAATCTCTTTGCCGCGCCTATTACATTTGAATTACTTTGATCCGTCGCGAATTGATGTACTATGCTTAATGTGCCCGTCCGCTGGGCCGTTCGGCCTGAACGGCGCAGGGGTGATGATAATAAGAGGAATTATTGCATGAAGCAGCTAGGCGTTCTGGATACCGCATTTATTAACCTAGAGCATCCGAATACTCCCCAACATGTTGGCGGTTTAGGTATTTATGATCCGTCGACAGCACCCGGAGGCTTTGTCCGCTTCAAGGGTGTTATCGCCAATTTTGAGCGTCGCCTGCTAAAGCACACTATTTTTCGCTCCAGATTGCTTAAAGTTCCAGGCAATGTAGATCGACCCTATTGGGTAGAAGACGCCAATTTCGACGTTGAATTTCATATTCGGCATATTGCACTGCCGCAGCCAGGTGACTGGCGTCAGCTTTGTATATTGGTTGCTCGTCTTCACGCGCGACCTTTAGATATGAATCGCCCTTTGTGGGAGGCCTATATCATTGAGGGCTTAGACAATATCCCCGGCGTGCCCAAAGGCGGTTTTGCGATCTACACCAAAATGCATCATTCCCTTGTGGATGGGGCCGGCGGCTCTTCGATTATGTCGGTTATCCACGATTTAGAGCCAGACCCAGCCGCAGTGCCGCAGGCGCCAGAAGTGGTAACCGTGGATGTAGCCCCGGGGACGATGTATTTAGCCGGTTCTGCGGCGGTAAATAATATTAAAAACAGCGTTAAAATGTTGACCGGCGGTGTTAGCGTGTTGCGTGATTTAGGCAAAATGGCGGTGGGAATGGCGCAGAAGAAAATCCCCATTCCGTCTATTAAATCGCCTCGAACCCGTTTTAACACCCCAGTCGGCCCTTACCGCGTTTTTGAAGCTGCTGAATTTGAACTGGCCGATGTTAAGTTTTTAAAAGATGCCTCCAAGGTTAAAATTAATGACGTGGTGCTAAGTGTGATAGCCGGTGGTTTGCGGCGCTACTTGGAACATCACAATGAACTGCCCGACGAAAGCCTGTCGGTTTCTATTCCGCTGGATATGCGCACCCGCCGTGGTTTGACCGACGAAAACAATCAGGTGGGCTCCGTTTTTGTCGAATTGCACACCAATATTGCCGATCCTTTAGAGCGCCTTGCCGCCGTGTATAAAAGCTCTCAAGAAGCCAAAATATACGGCGAGAACTCGCCGCTAGTGGACGTGCTGCGTTTGGCGGGGGTGATGTCGCCAGCCATTACTACCTCATTAGTTAGTAGCTATGTGAACAATGGTTTAACTCGTCATTTGCCGCTGGGAATCAGTTCTGTTGTATCAAATGTCGCGGGGCCAAACTTCCCGCTGTATTCCGCTGGCGCGCAAATGGTGCGTTACTACGGTTTGGGCTTGCTTACGCCAGGCGTGGGTTTATTCCACCTGATATTCAGTTCCAACGGTATTATGACCATGTCGATTCTTGGTGATCGCAACGCCATGCCTGATCCCGCGTTTTACCGAGAGTGCATAGAACAGTCTTTTGATGAATTACTTGCGGCGGCAAAAAATATCGCTAATACAGGCAGCGCTGCCAAGTCGAATTCGACTCCTGCTCCTGCTCCTGCAAAACGCAGTGCGGCTAAATCTAGCGTTGCAAAAAAAGCCGCCTCGTCATCGGCTAGCTCGGCAAGCGCAAAAAAGCCGGCGGTGACCCAAGCCGTTAAGAAGCCTGTTGCAAGAAAGGCCAAAAGCGCCTCATCGGCAAAGGCCTCAGCAAGCGCTAGCGTAAATGGTGCGGTAGCGGACGACACCAAGGTTGTACCGATAAAAAATACCGTTTCGTAAAGCGATATGTTTGCGCGCTAATCGACATTGAGTAATGCACACAGCCTCGCCATCGCGGGGCTTTTTTATGGGCAAGATGTTTTTTTCAGCGGTATAGATTAGATTATCCCAGCGCATAACATGGCCACAAGTTCACTTATATCATGGCTGAAGCGCCATAATTGCTCAGTCACTGTTTCTGCGTCGTCAAGACAAGTGACCGAGAGTAGCTCCCATTAACACATTGGCAAAACACTTAACTCGTTGTAATT
This sequence comes from Zhongshania marina, assembly GCF_002915595.1. Lineage (GTDB taxonomy): Bacteria > Pseudomonadota > Gammaproteobacteria > Pseudomonadales > Spongiibacteraceae > Spongiibacter > Spongiibacter marinus_B. The sequence continues at coordinate 44,796 of NZ_PQGG01000029.1, read as the reverse complement.
TCAAAGTAGCGCGATATGATCAAGAGAAAGGAATGCTTGGCAGAAATAAAGGGAATTAGTCTTCGTTTGATCAGCGCTCGTCAATAACGAGATCGCTACCTCATTGAACTCCCTAGAAATTTCTAATCAAGGTAAAAACCCGTTCCGTGATAAGGGGGCTAAAGTGATGTGTGGCCTGAGTAGTTTGATTAAATTGATAAGCTTCAAAATCAATATTTGATTCTGTAACCACAAAGGTTACAATACCTGCATGATTATTAGCTTCATACACAAAGGGCTTGAACGGTTCTACCGTTCCGGTAAAGCATCGGGAATTCAGGCAAAGCACGCCAAACGTTTGAAGCTAATTCTTACCAACCTTGATCAAGCGGAAAGCCCAGATGATATGGATTTGCCAGGTCTTGGTTTGCACGAGCTGAAAGGAAACCGGAAAGGTATTTGGTCTGTATCAGTCAGTGGAAACTGGAGGGTTACTTTTCGCTTTACCGGCAAAGATGCCGAAATTGTTAATTATGAGGATTATCACTAATGAGTATGCATAATCCGGCTCATCCGGGTGAAATTCTTAAAGAATTAGTAATTGAGCCAACTGGTGTAACAATTACTGATGTCTCTGAGCACCTAAATATAAGCCGTAAAACACTATCCAAAGTTTTAAATGGACGCGGCTCTATTACTCCCGAGATGGCCTTACGACTAGAGTTGGCTTTTAAAAAGCCATCCGCTGATCACTGGCTTAGGCTGCAAAGTGCCTACGACCTTTGGGTAGTTCGTCAACACCAGTCCATGTTGCACGTTCGTCCTTACGAATTTGTATCGCAAGCTTAACAAGCGCATGTTGTCGGACTGGTATTCCGCTGTGTTCCAAACCAACCGTTAATGCGGACGTTCGATATTGAGATATGAGTGAAATAGAATTTTTGTGTTTTAATCAAGTGAATCCAGAAGACTTTCTAGGCGTCGTCAATGAGGATTCTCTGAGAACACATTTAATCGATCATCCATATTTTGATGTCGCCAGCCTTCAAGCGTGGATGGAAGACAAAATTAAAATGGATGCGGTACAGGGCTGTCGTATTCGAGCAGTTTATATAGGTGGGGTATTGGCCGGTTGGTGTGGCATTCAGCCAGATGATAATGGCTTTGAATTAGCTATTGTTATATCACAAAAATTCTGGGGTTTTGGCATACCCATTTTCAAAGTTCTCATGTGCTGGGCTAACGAGATGGGGCATAAAGAAATACTATTTCATTTGCTCGAAAGTAGGCCTGAGTACAAGGCGCTAAATAGAATATCCACTAAAGTTCATAAAACTGAGCAATTAGGTCGGTGTTTTACAAGCTACCATGTTCCAGTAGGTAATTAGTGCGCGCAAAAACTTCTACAAGCCGCTCCAGCGAATTGTGTAGTTCCCACTTTGGTGGATACCTGATATTTCAGAAGGTAAAGAAGTGCCTCTTTCGTCAAGACGCTGAGCTGGGCGTTTGAGGCTGTAGCGAAACCTAGCTATTTTTGCCTGATTTTCGATTTCTGAGCGTGCGGTTTTTACCAAAAGCGAATTAAGTTGAGCTGCGGTAAAAGCGGCTTTGTAGCATAAACTGGTATAGCAGCTGTGTTTTAGATGACAGCTTGCAGCAGCAAATTTCTAGCAAAAATAGGCGCCAATACCGGCGCCGTGCCATGAAGATTTAGGCGATGGTGATATAGCCCATTAGGCCGGTTTTCATATGTTCGATGACGTGGCAGTGAAACATCCACTTGCCAGGGTTGTCGGCGACGAAGGCAATTTTTGCGCGCTCATTTTTTTCCAGCAAAATTGTGTCGGTGTGGAAGGGAGTAATGGTCTTTTTGTCTGACTCCAATACGGTGAAGATCAGCCCGTGCAGGTGGATGGGGTGGTGATGCGGTGTGGCGTTGTGGAGTTCGAAAATATACGTCTTGCCAAGGCTTAAGACCGCCAGTGGTTCAGGTAAATGTTGGTGGCTGTGGTCGCTCCATGCGCGGCGGTTTATCAACCAGAAGTTGTGGTCGACTTGGCCTTGGGCATCGCTGGGTGACAATGCACCGGCCCACTCAAAAACAAAGCTTAGCGATTCCGCCGAGGCTAATTGAGGGGCGGGGATAGGGTTGATTGGCAGGGCGGGAATGCCGGGCTTTTTACTGATTTTTTTCGCCGGCGCGACGGTTTTTAGTCGGCAAATTTCAACGCCAAAGCGTCCCTTCATATCGTAAATCGGAATTTCTTTTGCGATTTCGCTTGGGCATATAAAGCCTACATCAAGACGCATACCTGCCCCAGTGGGGTGAACATCCAGTGGTACAGGTTTATCAATCGGGCTGCCGTCTATGGCAATAATTTGGGCAGCGCTATCTCGCATGCTCAGGTTAAATACCCGAGTGTTGTCCATATTTAAAAAACGCAGACGCAGGCGCTCGCCAGCGGGTACTTCTATGGTGGGCTTTTGTAGGCCGTTGACGGTGGCGATGGTGCCGAGGGTTCCATCGCGAAAGGCTTCGCGGGGAATGGATAGGGGTAGATAGCTGCCATCATTTTTTAGCCGCCAATCTTTTAAACCGATTACAACGTCGTGATAGTCCTGCGGTGTTTCTTCTTCAACAATCAGTGCGCCGACCAGCCCTTTGCCGAGTTGCTCCACGCTATTCATGTGGGGGTGATACCAGAAGGTCCCCGCGTCGGGGCAGGTAAATTCATAGAGGAAGCTTTCGCCCGCTTCTACAGGCGGCTGAGTTAGGTGGGGTACGCCGTCCATGCTGTTTTCGATACGGATGCCATGCCAGTGAACGGTGGTGGCTTCATCCAATTTATTAATGAATAAAACACGCAGTAGTTTGCCCTGTTTGGCGCGAATAACCGGTGCCGGAAACTGGCCGTTAAAACCGAGAATGTCGCTGTCGCCGCCCTTGGCGATACGCGCTTTTGCCGGTTCTGCGGTAAGAATGTAGTCGTACTCTGCCTTGCTTACTTTGTCTGCCGAGCCCATCGCCAAGCTCAGGGTGGGAAAGCAGGCGCCGGCAAAACCTGCGGCACCCGTTTTTAACAGTGTTCTGCGTTTCATATATTCTCCAGCTATCTTGTCGGGGCTTAAACGAGCAGGCTAAGATGGTTGTCCCATTGGGTGCCGGCACTATAGGCAAGTAGCTTTAATTTGCTACTGCCGGGTTTTAGCGCAAGCAGTTGACCGTCGCCATTACTTAAAATGAACTGCTGATAGGCGGCATCATAAATGGCGCCGGCGCAGTCACGGAGCGACCATACCTGTGACAGTGATTGGTTTTGCATATTCCATAGGCAGACTAAATTGTCGCGGGGGCAGCTTGTTACCGCCCATTTACTGTGGTCATCAATACAGACGCTGGCAATATAGTCGTGTTTAAAGCGCAAAGGCAGTTCATCGGTGTTCATTGCCTTTAATGTTTCGCCGCGGCGGTGGAAATAGACCAGCGCTTGTTCGGAAGGTAGGCGGCCTTGAAACTGGGCGCCAATCAAAACACTGCCGTCGCTACCCACGTCTAAATGGCGCAGGCTGAGTTGGAAGTGGGGCGCAGCTACTTTTTCTACAATCCGCTGCGATTCTAAGTCGAGGTAGTGCAGGCCCGGCGCCAAGGTGTCGGGATTTAATGTTTTACGTCCGCTGGCTGGCAGCGTTTTTATACCGCCGATGGCGATGGCCAGAGTTTTGCCGTCGGGCATTAAGGCCAGTTCGTGGGGGCCGATTCCCTCGCAATCCATATGTCCAAGGCAGCGGTAATTGTCTTCGCAGTCGTAGATTCCAATGCAGCCCGCGCCATCATTATCAGCATGATTTTCCGTGGTATAAAGATAGCGGCCGTCTGCGCTTAGGCAGCCGTGACCGTAATAGTGGTAGCCGTTTTCACTGATTATTGTTTGTAGTATTTCGCCGGTTTCGGTGCTGACAATATAGAGTTCGCGACCGGGGCGTCGGGAGAAAAAGAGTAATTCTTTCCGCCGGCGATGATAGAGGCTGTCGTGGCCGCGATGGGGAATCGGCTGGGAATATTGCCATCCGGAATCTTGCCAAACACCAATACGGTTGCCGCTTGGTTCGGTGGCCGCAGACAGCACGGGGCTAAACTCGGCACTTGCTTGCTCATTCGCTGGGGAGCTTGCAAATAGAGAACTCGGCGCGCAGAGCAGGGCGCCGGAGCTTATTAAAAATTGACGTCTTTGCATACCAATACCGCCGTTGCTGCTAGTCGCCGTCTTTGGAATTAAAGCCTAAGCTGACACCTAGCGCAGTGGGTAAATCATTTCTTAATAGGGCGAGTAGCTGGCTGAGTTCGCGGTGAAAATCGAGAATTACTTGGCGATGCTCGGGCTTGTTTGCAATATCAAACAAGCTGCCATCAATGGCCGATGCCGCCACGATGCAGCGTTTAAATCCCTCATTAATTTTGTCACTGAGGGCGTCTTGCTGTTTGTCTTCCCGCAAATAATCGTCCAGACCGTAGCCTGTATTGGCATTAAATATATCTTCGAGGGCACTCAAGTTTGCGATGATCGCCTCTTTAGAATATTGGCTACGCCACCATTCAAGTTGGTATACCTGCGTTTGTGGCGCGCTGCCTTGGGCCTCGTTATTTGCGCTACTGCTTATTGCGAGGGGCCGTTCTAATTTGTCCCGTTTGATTAATTCAATACCGGAGACAAGCGTGTCTAGTAGATAGCCGATGGCGAGATTATCGTCTGAAAACTCGGGGTTGTTTTCGCCGGTCTCGCTAAATGTTGCAAGATAGTTGCCGCCATCTTTACGCCAGCTGTTATACAAACCCTCAGCGACGTTTTGCAAATGAGTGCTAACGGCAGTTAATAACTCGCAGCGACGTACGCCCGCTTCGCCGGTGTAGCGCTGTTGAGATCCCGCTTTGCTGTCAAATAATTGGTACTCCAGCGACGACAATCCCTGTACTACGACGCTGGCCTCGTCTACACGTTGCAAGGTGATGGGCTTGCCGTCTTTAAGTAAGGTTTCGACTTTGCGGGCAATGAGGTTTTTCTTGTCTGGCCAGAATTGAATTTTCCACGCTTGGTTGTCGACCATTAGCGGGCCAAACTGAATGTTTTGAATGGCGGCCCAATCAATGGTGGCCTGTTTCCATTTGGTGCGCAGGGTATCAAATTTCGCCGCTTGATCTGGTGTTTGGCAAAAGTCTGCACTGGCGTCTGCGAGTTGTTGGCTACTCACGCTGAAGTCTTGATAGTTGCTGATAAAACTTAGCTCGCCGGTTTCTTTAAGTAGTTTGGCACTGGGTGGCGGTGGGCTGCATGCGGTGATAGCCGCGAAGCTGCAGACCATTATTAATGTGCGGCTAGTGTGACCGCGGCGGATTAAATTCATCACTGCAGAAATCATTAAAGTGCCTTTAAAAAATATAGGAGCGTAGTGCGCTCTTGATGTGAAAGTTGAGTAAAGCGGATTTTGCTGTGTTCGGCTTCGCCACCGTGCCAAAGGATTGCTTCGGTGATCGACCGTGCCCGACCGTCGTGAAGTAGCCGAGTATTGTCGGGATTTCTAGCGCGAATGCCAAGCCCCCAAAGTGGCGCGGTACGCCATTCATTGGCGGGGGTTTCATCTGTCGGGTTTTGGTCTGCCAAGGCCGCACCCATATCGTGTAAAAGTAGATCGCTAAAGGGGAAAATGGTTTCGGTATGCCGTGTTGCCGTATTCGATTTTTTTGCGCTGTCAGTGCTAACTAATTGAATAGACGGCAGCCTTGTTTGAAACCTTGGGGTATGGCAAGCCGCGCAAGCGAGTTGTTCAAAAATCTTAAATCCCTGCTGGCTTTGTGCATCGTGTGCTGCGGCAGGCACGGCTAAATTGGCAATATAATCTGTTACTGCGTTAAGTAATTTGTCGCTAATTTCTAAATCAGTATTTGCCGTGGAATAAGCTTGGCAATTGTCGCCAATGCAGTTTTCTGGCAAGTGAAGGCTGGAGCTTATGCCCATGTCTTGATGAAAGGCGAGGGCAATTTGTTCGTGCAAGCTGCTCTGACTCGCCTTCCAGCCAAAGCGGCCAATGCGCATTGTGCCGTCTTGCGTCGAGCTGCGGATATTGGCGCGACCAGAGATGCCGTCGCGATTTTTATCGTCGGGGTCACTGTTCGCAAGAATGTCTTCGTCACTGATATTGTCTAGCAAGCCCATGCCGATCAAGGCGGGCGCCAGCCTTGCCGAGGTCGAGACGGCGGTATTGTCGACGCTAAATTGGCGGCGCTGCAGTTGGTATTCGTTTCCCTGTGCATCTGTGTGGCTGCTGTTAATTGTCTGCCACGTAATTTGTCCCTCGGGTCTAAAACCTGGAACGGCCATGTCTTGCAGTTGCTCGCCATAAAGTGGGGAGGGGGCTGGGAACCGCAATATGGTGCCGAGGCCTTTTTCAGGTAGTTCACCTTGCCGGTTGCGAACATGGCAGCCCGTGCAGCTATTCGCATTGAACAAGGGGCCGAGGCCGTCTCGGGCGGTGGTGCTGGAAGGCGACGTTACCCAAGCCTGTGTGGCAAAGCTTTTTCCTACCGCCCAGGCTAATTGCTGTTCGCCGCTAAGTTTTGGCTGGGGCGCTTGCAAGCTCCCTTGGTTGCGATTTGAAATAGTGAACGCGCCGCCGGATTGATTGCTAAGAATTAGCGGCGGTGAATCACTTGCCTTATGAAGGCTGGCGCTGTCGATTGGTTTAGCTTCACACGCGCTGAGCAACACCATCAGCGCGGCGAGTAGTGGGCTCAGCAAACGCAGAGGTTTGCCATGCTGAGTGCCCACTAAATACAAGGTTTATAGGCCAGTTGCGGTTGGGTCGATATTGAGCGCGGCGGCGGCCTGTTCAATACTGCGGGTTTGCACAACCAGTGCACTCAAGATGTTACTCAGAATCGCTTCGCCACGCTTATTGCCTTCGGCAATCATCATGTCGAATTTCATGGGCTTGTCTTTTGCTTCAGCGGTTTTGGTTAATACCGTTAGCGCAGTCATGGTTTTGTCTAGTGACTGACGGGTTTGTTTGTCTGTGTCGGCATTGGCTTTGGCGACGAGGGCGCTAAGCGATGGGCCGGAGAGCACGCTACCGTCAAGGCGGCGATATTTGCCTAAGTAAATATTTTGGATACCGAGGCCATTGTAGTAATGAGACCAGTGGGTGTTGTCGCTAAAGCAGTCGTGTTCGTCTTCTGTTGAATTCGCTTCAAGCGCGACCTTGATGCGCTCGCCGCCGAGTTCCCCCAATGAAAGAGAACCAATGCCGTAGAACATGCGGGCTAAAATGACATCGTCGTTTAATGCGAGTAGTTCGGCACGGTAGTTGTTGTCGACGTTAGGCGCCCACTGCTTCGTCATATATTGCAGGTCTTGGACTAAGACCTCGGTGGCGGCGCGCAGATAGTCGGCCCGTCGATCGCAGTTTTCATGGGTGCATTTATCGTTTGTTAAATAATCTGTGTAGGGGCGTTCGCCTGCGCCAAGCTGCTGGCCGTTTAGGTCTTGTCCCCATAGCAAAAATTCAATGGCGTGGTAGCCGGTAGTGACGTTGGCGGCGGAGCCACCAAGCTCGTGTAAGCTGCGAAGTAGTTCGGCGTTAATCGTACTGGTGTCGACCACTTCGGTGCCGAGGTTGATACTGGGATTGGCAATAATATTAATATCGCCGCCAATATTACCGAGGGCGAAGAAGTAATCGTCGGAGACGTAGTCGATCAAACCTTCGTCTAGGGGCCAGTTGTTAAGCTGTCCTTCCCAGTCGTCCACAATGGAATTACCAAAGCGGAAAACTTCACTTTGCTGGTAGGCTTTGCGTGCAGTTTTCCATGCTTCTTGTGCCGCGATGAGTCCTTCTGCACTTGGAGCATTTAAAAAATCATTTATCTTTGCCTGCAAGGCGAGTGCGCTTTTTTCTGCGTCACTGAAAATAGCGTGAGCCATGTCGGTATAGTGAACGGCTACTGCGTGTTTGTCGCTGCTACTAGACGTTTGCGGTGCGGCAAAACTAGTAAATGCCAAAGCGAGCAGGCTCAAAGCGAGTAGGAACTGACGTGACAGAACTGACATGAAAAATCTCCGCAGATCGATAGCGTTGCGGGCATAAAGCCGGGGTCGGTATTCTACCCGTTATTGATAATGATTCGCAATTAATCGCGGGCGAAAAACGCAATATAAGATGTTCCAGTGGGCCCCACTCGCCACGACCCGCTGTGTTAGACTTTCGCTTTTATCTAGGAGAAGCCATAGATGGCCGCAAATCCTCGCCGCTCAGTACTGTATATGCCTGGTTCCAATGCCCGTGCTTTGGAAAAAGCGCGGAGTTTAGACGCCGACGTGCTGATTCTTGATTTGGAAGACGCCGTATCCCCAGCCCAAAAGCAACTTGCCCGTGAGCAGGTGTTGGCGGCAGTGAATGCCGGTGGCTATGGACGCCGCGAATTAGTGGTGCGGGTAAATGGCTTTGATACCGAATGGGGTCGAAAAGATATCGAGGCCTTTGCCAATGCGCCAATATCAGCACTGTGTTTGCCAAAGGTGGAGTCGGCAGCGGAAATTCATGCGGTTGTGCAGGTGTTACAGCAGGCCGGTGCAAGTGCCGATTTAAAACTTTGGGCAATGGCGGAAACACCGCGCGGTATTTTAGCCGTGAATGAGATTGCCGGTGCGCATCCGCGAATGGATGGCATTGTGTTGGGTACATCAGATTTGGCCAAGGATCTGCGAGTACCGCATACGCCGCAGCGTTTGGGTATGCTGACCTCGCTGGGTATGTGTGTATTGGCGGCACGGGCCCACGGTATAGATGTGTTTGACGGTGTCCATTTAGATTTAGATGACGAGGCGGGCTTATTGTTGGCCTGTGAGCAGGGCGTTGAACTCGGTTTTGACGGCAAAACCCTTATCCATCCCAAGCAAATTGCAGCAACCAATACCGCTTTTTCACCCTCTAGCGAAGCCTTGGCCCGCGCCGAGAAAATTCAAGCGGCATGGCAGGAAGCCGAGGCCGAAGGGAAGGGCGTGGTGTTGGTCGATGGCCGTTTAGTAGAAGCGCTGCACGTAGAAGAAGCAGTAAGACTATTGGCTATTGCACAGCAAATCGCTGCTAAAGATGCTGGGTAGCCGCCCTTGGTGTAAGAAGTCTGAAAGTAGCGGGAAGCACTTCGCAATGTAGGGGTGCGGCGTTAGCGTTCCTGGTTGCGTTAAAAGCGGGTGCCTTATCGGTGAATTGGCGAGCGCCTCCACTTATTGCGAATGCGCACCTTTTGCTGGGTCACCGCTGGGGTAGCGGTTTAGATTGATAAGCTCTGCAAGGCGCTCGTCTAACCAACTTTCTAGCTGATAGTTTTTCACAAAGCCGCAGTGGCCGCCGTATTGTTTGGTTTCAATGTGCAGGTGTTCATTTGTGGCCAGCCGCGAGAAATCTTCAGCAAGAATAATCGGGTCATCTTGCGTTGCAATGATGTGGGTGGGGGAGCTTAGGGTTTCTAAGGCCGCGCCCGCGATATTGTAAGCCTTAAAATAGTCCTCAATGCTTGTAAACGGGGTGTGGTTTGGAATGAAGTAGCTGTTCATTTCCCGCAGCGTTTTGAGTTTGAGTAGATTGTCTTTGTAGCCTAATTCAGGATACAGGCGGATTTTTTTCTGCAATGATTTTTGCCATTTCCGCACAAAGTATTTTTCGTAAACCCACCAGCCACTTTCTAGTGCCATCATTGTTTTTGCCGGATCGACTACGGGGCATATGCCCACGGTTTTGCGTATCGACAAGCCGGCCTCGTCAGCCTTGGCTGCAACCCGCAGGGCGAAATTGCCGCCTAGGGAAAAGCCCGCAAGAAACTGCCATTCATGTGGATAGGTTTGGTGGATGGTTTTTATGGCGCCGACGACTTCGTCGAGTCGCGCGGAGTTAAAGAGTTCGCGGTTTAAGTGGTGGCTGGGGCCGTGGTCGCGAAGGTTCAGGCGAAATACATCGTAACCGGCGTGGAAAAGTGTTCCCCCCGCAGACAGCATATAACTAGATTGAGAGCTGCCTTCCCAGCCGTGAATTAAGGTGACTAGTCCCTTGCTGCGTTTGCTTTGAGCGGCGTATTCACCGAGCAGTTGGTGGCCGTCGCCGCAGTCGAGGATGACGGTTTTGCTGGCATTGATCATCGCCCGAGCTTTAGGGTAAATGCGCAGGCGTCGCAGGCCGGTAGAGGCGAGAATGGATTGCGCGTGGGGGTTTTGTAAAAGCCCAGTGGGGGCAAAGTCACTCATGTGGGTAGTGATGTCCTGTACGTAGAATGAGGCTCTACTTATAGCCTTTGTTTACTGGCTTATGACCTACGTCGTATGGGTGATGTTCCCTAGGCCCGCTTCGCTGCGATTATCTACTGAGCGTTTTCGAACTTCAAATCGTAGATTCGCTGTACAAATATAAGGCCTGTCATAGGCCCAAAATAACAATAATCGCGTCAGTATGACACGGGAGATAAAAATGACCAATTTAGGAAAAACCGCCTTGGCGCTGGCCATTGCGGCCTCATGTTCAGCATCTATCACGTATGCGCAGGGTGTAGAGGGCAAGGCGCTGAGTCTTGAGGAAGTGCTGGTCACGGCTGAAAAGCGTGAAGAATCTTTGCAAGAAACACCTATTTCCATTTTGGCATTTTCTGCAGAAAAATTGGCGCGGTTTGGGGTGACGGATTTAGGTGATATCAGTGGCTTGGCGCCAAACGTAGAGATTACTCCGTTCCCGATTAGCCGCAGTTCTCTCATTGTATTTATGCGTGGGGTTGGGAATAACGACAGTCAATCGACACAGGACCCTGCGGTGGGTGTGTATATTGACGGAATCTATATGGCGCGCAGTATTGGTCTTACTAGCGACGTAGCCGACCTTGAGCGCATTGAAGTCTTGCGCGGACCACAGGGTACACTTTACGGCCGCAATACAACCGGCGGTGCGATCAATTTGATAACCGCCAAGCCCTCTGACGAGGCCGGTATTAGCCAGACGGTGAGTCGCGGTAATCGCGGTTATTGGAAATCCCTCACTAAACTCGAATCCGGCAAAATTGGCGATGTGGCGGCAAAACTGACTTTTATGCGCTCAGCCCACGACGGCTGGGTTAAGAATACTGGCCCGGGTAGAAACTTTGGTGAAGAAGATAAAACGGCGGGCCGCTTTGCCCTGCGCTGGGATGTAAACGATGCGGTGTCGGTGGATTACGCCTACGATTTTTCGGAGATAGATGGTCCACAACATTTTTATCAGCCAATTTCGGGAACCTCGCCTAATCCAGCGGTGCCGGCAAATAGTAGTCGCAATGGCAGTGGTCAGTGGTTTGGCGGGGTAGAGCCGAGCGAAACCGAAATTAGCGGACACAGTTTAATTATAAGCGCTGAAACCTCGCTGGGTGTGCTGAAGTCTATTACCGCTTATCGCGAATTAAACGAAGTCACAGTGCAGGACTACGATGCCGGTACTCCGGGTTTTCGTGTCAATGTTGATGTAGACCAAGAGCAGATTTCTCAGGAGTTCCAGTTGGTTGGCGATTACGGCTCGGACATTAATTATGTAGCGGGGCTGTATTACTTTAGAGAAACCGGTAATGAGATGGAAAGTGACACCTTTGGTGGCTTCCCATTAGAAAATAGACAGATTATCTCTGAGAGTGAAGCGCAGGCAATTTATGGCCAAATAACGTGGTCGCCAGAGTCGCTGGATCATCGTCTAGACCTGACTCTTGGCGGTCGTTATACCGCTGACGACCGTTCGGCTGACAAAAGTAGTATTACCTTTGTTGGTGGGCCGCAGTCGGCAAGCGAAAGTTGGAGTAACTTTAATCCGAGTATTACCCTTGATTACGCGTGGACGGATTCCATAAGCACTTACGGAAAAATTGTTAGTGCTTATAAATCTGGCGGTTTTAATGTGCGCAGCACCGAGGCCGGTTTTCAGCCACCGTTTGATGAAGAAAATATTATGTCCTACGAGCTGGGGCTGAAATCGACTTGGCTGGATCGCCGGATTAGCTTTAATGCCGCGGCCTTCCACGCCGAATACAAAGATATGCAGCTACAGCAGATTACCAACAACGCCACTATCTTTCTAACCGATGTATTCAATGTGGGTGAGGCGGAGATAGACGGCTTTGAATTTGACCTGATGGCTGTGCTGGTAGAAGGCTTAACCCTGCAGGCATCCTACGGTTATACCGATGCCGATTTTGTTGAATACATAGATCAGCGCCCTAGTCAGCCCACCTTCGGCCAAGACGTTTCCGATGGGGCGGTCATGCCCTATGCGCCTGAGCAGTCTTTTACGGTTGGTTTGGATTACGAGAAATCATTACGCATTGGTGTATTGCAAGCCTCGGTTGATTATAGCTGGCGAGATGAGCGTTACGGAACGGCGTTTAACGACGATTTAGAGGGCTTCTTCTTGGATGATAACGGCATTGTGAATGCGCGCTTGGCACTGAGTGAAATTGACTTGGGCGGCGTTAATCTTGAAGTGGCGGCATGGGGCAGAAACCTAGATAGCGAAGAGTATAAGGTGCATTCGATTAGCTTGGGCACATATCGAAGCGCCTATTTTGGCGAGCCGAAAAGTTACGGTATAGATCTTACTTTACGATTTTAAGGTCGAGCGAGTCGCATTGGCTAAACGCGAGTGCGGGTTTTAAAAACTACAACGCCGGTGCTTGCGCCGGCGTTTTTATGTGTTTGGTACTAGGGCCTGTTAATACTAATTGGATTATTACTGCTGGCGGTCATTTTTGCCTCCAGCTAGGCAACAGACACGCCGTTTAGTCATTCTAAACAAGTGGCTGGCAACAACGCTGGGGGCAAAAATGGCCCCAGCCCTGCGGGTTGAGGCTAAAAAAGCGCCACTCTGTGTTGCTCGTCGTTTATTTGGAATGACCAAACTGCTCTCCTCGCGCCGAGATTGACGCTTTTTTAGCCACAACAGTGACAATCCAATTAGTATTAACAGGCCCTAACGTAAATAGGTATGAATATGGGATATTCGCAGTTAGCTTTAGCCGCCAGTAAATTGTCTGGACAGTATGTGGAGCAGGGTAATAAAGAGGCCTGGTTAGACTTGTTTGCTGAGGATGCCTGTGTCCAAGATCCCGTCGGTGAGTCGCCCTTGGACCCCACCGGTAAGGGGCATATTGGCAAAGCTGCTATTGCTGGCTTTTGGGATATGGTGATAGCCGCAGGGAAAATTGATTTCACCATTGTCTCCTCACACCCAGCGGGTGATGAATGTGCAAATGTGGTGAAAATGGTCAATACGCTGCCCGGAGACGTGAAGATGGCACTCGATATGGTGGTGGTTTACTCCGCAAATGCGGCGGGCAAAATCACCTCCTTAAAAGCCTATTGGGATTTTGATGCAGTTCAGCGGCAGCTGCAGTGATTAGCAGTAAATATGGCTTGCTCAAGCGGCAGGCGGAGAGGGCCAAAAAGGCTTATTAAATGGGCATTGTGCCAAGAAATTCGGCGGTTTGAGATGAGTACTTGTGTAAAATAGCAAAAAGCCAGTCTAAAACGACTGGCTTTTTGCTATTTGCTAAAGCCCCGCGCCTGTCACACTGCTACTATAGGGAGTAATAGCGGTGTAATGAGGCTAGCTGCAAACTGCGTTTGTATTGGGGTTGTGGGAATTCGGCTTTTAGGGCTCTAACGAATTATATTTGTTACGGTCTATACTAGTTATAACGTGAATTTATGAGTATTTAGCTTGGTGTTTTTGGCGCGCTTAATAAGTATTGCTCTTGCGGTCATCGCCTTGGTGGTGTCACCGGTCTTGCGCGCGCAATTAATAAACATAGAGCTCTTAGGCGCCTCACTTACTGCGCCGGTCAACGATGTGTTGGCCGATATCAATTTACTCAGTGGCGGCAATGAATTACTAGGGGTGGAGGTATTGGGCTCTAGTAGCCTGCTCGGGGTGAGCGTTAGCGGCCAAGACATATTGCTGCTTGGTGCGCCTGTTGCTGGAGGTGGCGGTGGACTTGGCGATCTTTCTAGTCTGACGGCAACGATCGATAATTCCCAGGGCGCTGTGCTCGAATTTTTGCAGGATACCGCGATGGGAGATATTAATCCCACCGTATTGACGCTTTCACTACCTGGTTCCGGTGGTGGGCAGAACCGCGCAGAATTTGATAATAGTAAAGACAAGAAGCCGGTATCTTCCAGTGATCCTCTCGCAACGACCCTATATGGAAAACCTGGAAGCTGTATCGATGAGGATCGAGACAGCGTCTGCGATAGCCATGATCAATGCTTGAATTCTCCGGCCGGTGCCATGGTGTTGCCGTCGGGCTGTCATTTTGACAATACTCAAGGGCTTGCCCTGCAGGGGGTAACCTTTGCGGTGGGAACTGCAGACCTTGTGGCCTCATCCGCTGCCACGCTGCAAAAAGCGGCGCAAATGCTGAAGTTGGTGCCGAGTGTTTATATTGAAGTGGCGGGCTATACCGACGATGTGGGCGCTGCCGCAGACAACCAAGTATTGTCAGAAAAGCGGGCCTTGGCGGTAAAACAATATTTAGTTGCGGCTGGGGTGCCTGAAAAGCAATTAGTGGCTAAGGGTTACGGCGAAACACAGCCCATGATGTCAATTGATGGCTTGTCAGGTAAGTCACTAAGTGACGCCCGATCTCGCAATCGGCGGGTGGAGTTGCGCGTACTTGGTGAGCGTCCGTCACTTTGAGCGGGGCTGGCTGATTTGAAATTTTGGAGCACATATGGCGATTGATCTACCTCCCATAATTCCGCCGCAGGCGTCGAGCGCAGAGCGCATTGAGCAGTATGCCGCTTTGCAATCAGACTCGATCGTTGACGTAAAAATTGGCGAATACAATCTGCGTATCTCCGGTAATCGCTATCTCAGTCAAGAGCAGATTGATCTGATTATGGGGCTTGCTAAAACGCCGGCCCAGGCAGTTAATGCTTTAAATCAAGCCTACTACCAGCTTGGGCATTTGCTGGTTACGGTGTACTTTGCCCACCGCGACAATACGATATTCGCCCATGTTATTAACGGCCATTTAGCGGATGTAAAAGCGCCAGAAAACATGTATCCCTATTTCTCGGGTTTAATTGGCGATCAAGATTTACAGCGTTCTGAATTTGAAACCAAGCGGGTTTTGGCGAACCTCAAAAGTGAGCGCACGGGTTTAAATTACGCAGTTACCTACCAGCTTTCTGAAGACCCTACGGCGTTTACCATTGTTCTTAGTGAGTCCGAAAAAGCAGACCACGACGCTACCGATTTAAGCTTTAGTGTTAATAATTTCGGCAATCGGTTTTTAGGGCGTTATTTTGCCAATGCCACACTTAAACATGATTTCAGTACCGGCGTAGAAGCCTCTTTCTCTTATGATCGCGCTCTTACAGAATTGGGAGAAGTAAACGGCGGAGATTACTACGACGGTTATAGCTTTCGTCTTAACTACCCAAGCAGTTTTGGTCTTTATGGTTTAGAAGCTCGCTATATTGAATACGCGCGCGACGCAGAAGGTTTGATTGCGACGGGTGGTGATGCTGGGGGCGGTACAAATAGTAATATTTTGTGTTCAGTGCCTTTGGTTTGTGAGCTTACCGGCGCATTAGGCTTAAATCTTGGTGGCACTGAAATGGTCGCCGCAGAGCCGACAATGCAAGCGATACGTTTGAACTTGCTGTCTGAAACCAGCAGCCTCGCCCTTACTGGGGAGCAGGTCATTAGCAGCGACTCGTTTCACCGCTTGACTGTTTCGGAGCGCTTGGAAACAGTAGATAGCGTTATTGAAGTTAAGGGCTTTGGTAAGGCGCTTGATGAACCCCAAACGACTCTTGAGCTGGGTGTAAAGTATCACAAATTATTGCGTTTATTTGGTGTTGGTACCCAAGTCACGGCGCAGGGGTTTGTTGAGGCGGGTTTGGAATCTGATTCCGGTACGCTGGGAACCGATACCCGAGAAGGTGAGGTCGCGACGGGGCGTAGAAGCGCTGAATTTTTCTTATTCAAGCCGCGTTTTGGCTTAAAAATGGCTGTTAGCGATTGGGCGACCTTCAAAACCGATGTGATAGCGCAGTTTTCGAATGACAAACAATTACCGCTTCAACAGCAGTTTTTTCTCGGTGGCGCGGCAGGTTTAAATGCTTATTTGCCTGGCGTGTTAGTTGGGGATTCCGGCAGTTATTCAAAAATGGCCTTAGAGAGTAATGGTGTTCCCCTGTTTGGTTTTACGTTTAAACCAGCCGTTTTCCTTGAACATGGCCAAGCTTGGCACGAAGATGCTGCCGGCGAGGCAGGTGATACACGTAGTTTGGCGGATGCTGGGTTTAGTTTAAGAGCGGAATACGGCAAGCATTTTGTTACCGAGCTGCTCGCTGCCACACCGGTTTACGACAACAATATCAATGAAGATGTCTTAGAGCAGGTTGAGGTCGACTTTTTTTGGCGGTTATCGTTAACGTTTTAATGAATTGCGTCGGCTGAAAGTGAAAGCTGGGACTGCGCACTGGCAGTCCCTTAGAATTGGCCTGTTACTTGAGTAAATCGCGGCCAATAATCAGTTTCATTACCTCATTGGTTCCCGCATAGATACGCTGTACCCGCGAGTCTGCAAAGGCGCGCGCCACTGGGTATTCCCACATATAGCCGTAACCGCCGTGTAATTGCAGGCATTCGTCAATCACTTTGCACTGTAGGTCGGTTGTCATCAATTTGGCTTTTGCGGCCATGACCGAATCAAATTTATGTTCTATGTGCAGTTCTAGGCAGCGGTCTAAAAATACGCGTGCCACGCTGACTTGGGTTTCTAGTTCAGCTAATTTGAACTGGGTGTTTTGCAGGGTAGCGATTGGCTTACCAAAGGCGTTGCGCTCTTTTACATAGGCAATGGTTTGCTCAAGAATCGCTTCCGCATTGGCGATGGCGATAATTGACACATTCAAACGCTCTTGGGGGAGATCTTGCATCATGTAGATGAAGCCCATGCCTTCTTCGCCCAGTAATTGGTCTTTTGATAAGCGAACGTCTTGGAAGAACAGCTCCGAGGTATCTTGCGCTTTTAAACCAATTTTCTCGAGATTTTTGCCTTTGCTAAAGCCTGGCGTGCCGGCTTCCATCAAAAACAGACTGATGCCCTTAGCACCAGCAGCGGGATCGGTTTTTGCCACCACAATGACCAAGTCGGCATGTTGGCCGTTGGTGATGAAGGTTTTGGAACCGTTGATGATGTAGTCGTCGCCATCTTTGACGGCGGTTGTTTTAATCCCTTGTAGGTCAGAGCCGGCGGCGGGTTCGGTCATTGCAATAGCCATGACGATCTCGCCGGAAACACACTTGGGCAAGTACTTTTGCTTTTGTTCTTCGCTGCCGTAGCGTTCTACATAGGGCACGGCAATGTCGGAATGCAAACCCCAGCCTATACCGGTAAACCCGGAGCGACCGCACTCTTCGTCAACGATCGCGTTATAGCGAAAATCTACGCCAACGCCGCCGTATTCTTCTTTAACGCTGGGGGAGAGAAAACCCTGCTCGCCTGCTTTGAGCCACAGTTGGCGATCGACTTGACCGTCTTTTTCCCACTGGGCGTGATAGGGCGCCGCTTCGGTTTCTAGGAATTTTCGTACTGAGCTACGAAATAGCTCGTGTTCTTCTTCGTAGACGGTTCTTGGGATCGCAGCCATGGGGGATTTCCTCCAGATGTGTTAGTCGCTATTATCTGCACCATGTTAGCAGAGTAAACTTTTATTTCCAGTGGATCTTTGCGCTGAGGTAGGTAAGCTTCTGCGCTAGCCTATTTAACACTATGTCACACACTCTAGCAGCGGGAAATTACGCTATGACAATTTGGAAACAAGCTTTAGATTTAGTCCAAGCAAACGACATGATGAAAAACACCATCGGCGAGACATTGGGCTTGATGATTACCGAAATTGGTGCGGATTATGTGGTTGGCACCATGCCGGTAGACAAGCGTACCCATCAGCCAATGGGTATATTGCATGGCGGCGCCTCGGTGGTATTGGCTGAGAGCTTAGGTAGCTTTGCAGCGAATTTGGCCTGTGATATTGGTACGGCCTGCGTAGGTTTAGATATCAATGCCAATCATATTCGCTCTGTTCGCTCAGGTTTGGTGACGGGGGTGGCGCGGGCTGTTCACGTTGGGCGCCGCACTCAGGTTTGGGAAATACGCATCGCCGATGAGGCAGATAAAACCGTGTGCGTGTCGCGTCTGACCATGGCGGTAATCGACGCTGTATAAGGTTGTAGTCTAGGTTTTGTCTGGACGCATCTCTGCAGTAAACTATGCGGCTTTTTTATTCAGAGAGCGCCGCCATGACCGCAGCACGCTTCCAACGCCTGCGTCAGGTACTTGAGTACCGACAACCAGATCTGACGATTGTGACGGATAATGTTCACAAGGGCCGGAATTTATCGGCGATTGTGCGGACCGCAGATGCTGCGGGTATTGGCACAATGTACTGCTCAATGCCGGATAAAGACTATAAGGCCTTTCGCGGCACCGCGATGGGTTCCCACAGCTGGGTGTCGGTGCGGCGCCAAGCTGATGTCAGTGCCGCGCTGACGCCATTAAAGGCGCAGGGTTACCAAGTTTTGGCGGCCCATTTGGCCAGCGATTCGGTAGATTTTCGTGAAGCTGATTACACTCGTCCCACTGTTATTTTACTGGGCGCAGAAAAGCAGGGGGTGAGTGCGCGGGGGTGTGAGCTTGCCGATATGCACATTACTATTCCTATGCGCGGTATGGTGCAGTCGTTTAATGTTTCGGTAGCTGCCGGTATTATTTTGGCAGAGGCCGAGCGTCAGCGGCACTTGGCGGGTATGTACTCCCAGCGTCGAATTGACGAACAAAGCTTTAGGCAAACCCTGTTTGAGTGGGCCCAGCCCAAGCTCGGTGAATATTGTCGCGAACATGGTTTGGCTTATCCGCCGCTTGATGACGAGGGTGAATTGGCAGACGGCTTGGCTTGGCAGCAAGCTGTAAGAGCTGGTACGGCTCCTCAATATACTTGGTAGTTATTTAGCGCGCTGAGTGGGTGTGTCATCTGTCTGGGTGATGTGTGGATCTTCTTATTACTGTCAGAATCTGATCAATAATAATAGGAGGAACACAATGGCAGCAGACACGCCAAGCACCATCGTCGATATTGACGCATGGGAGGCCTTTTGCGACGAGCTTAAAGCGGCCGGACAGCAAATTATTCGACCAGAAGCGCCACGTGATGAGCTTAGCCGAGCCGAAGGTTGGCGCTATCTCACCCGCCTAACGCGCATTGCCCTCGATATGTTTATGGAGTGCAGTGACCGCGACTTTCCCAGTTTTTATCGCCCATCCCATGAAACTGCAAAAATTGGTGCGGACAATCCCGACAACCACTATTTGCGCGCCGAAATAAACGGCAAACATGATTATCGCATCAGCGGCAGTCGTGGCACTGTTGCCTATTTAGGATTTATTGCGATTGCAGGTGGCTATGAGGAGGCCGACGGCAATATGCGTTCGGTAGGTGCAATAGATACTCATAGTGGCTTGGAGGTGAATCCGGATGGCAGCATCGATGTTATTTTGTCGCAAACACCACAAGCGGGGAATTGGCTAAAGATCACCGACGATACCGTGGCGGTCTTGGTGCGGGAAACCTATTTGGACCGCAGTACAGAAATTTTTGCGGATTTAAAAATATCGCGTTTAGAAACCGGCAGTGCTAAACCAGCACCGCTCAGTGGCCAGAAATTAAAAACCGATTTAGCCAGCACAGCGGCCTTTGTAAAAGGTACTGCAAGCTTGTTTGCCGACTGGGCAAAAGGCTTTAAAGAACACCCCAATACCTTGCCTCCCGCTGATCAAGCTTACTGCCAAAAACTCGGTGGCGATCCCAATATTTTTTATTATCACAGCTACTTTAATTTGGCTGATGACGAAGCCTTACTGATTGAAGTTGATGATGTTCCTGAATGCGATAATTGGAATTTTCAGCTTAATAATTATTGGATGGAGTCTTTGGAATATCGCTATGTGCAAATCCATGTCAATAAACACACGGCGAAGTATCGTGCTGATGGCGGCGTAAGTATTGTGGTATCTGGCAGCGATCCTAAATGTAAAAATTGGCTCGATACTACTGGTCACCGCGAGGGGACAATGGCATTCCGTTGGATTGGTGCAAACCGTATTGTGCATCCGCGCTGCAAAGTGGTGAAGCTGACGGAATTGGCAAAAGAATTAACACAATAATAATTTGGAGATTGAATTTTGAGCACAGATCAAAGCCAAGAGTTTGCCATTCCAGAGGTGGATTTAAGCCCAGAAGCCTTGCTGGCTGCGGCAATGGATGCCACCGGTTTGCAGGACTTTGGTGACGAGTCTTTTCGTGAGCCTTTAAATGTTCTTGTTAAATCCTTAAATGACGAAGCGAATTTAAATCCTGGTGGTCGCTTTGGTCAGTATCAGCGTATTTTAAATATTCTTATTAATCGCTTACGCGTAGAGGCGTGGATAGAAAAGCATCCAGAAATTTTGGATGAAGAGATAAAATCGCCGGTAGTCATTATTGGATTACAGCGCACAGGTTCAACTTTTTTCCATCGCATACTTGCCGCCGATAAGCGCTTTTATGCGCCGTTGTGGTATGAGGTGCGTAATCCCGCGCCGGAGCTGGATTGGGATTTCAAGAGTAAGGATGCCCGTATAACTTCTGCAGAGGCGGAAGTGGCCGCGATGCTAGAAGCAAACCCAGAATTAGCGGCGATTCACCCCATGGATCCAGTGGCGGCAGATGAAGATATATTGCTACTCGAGCACAGTTTTTACAGTACCGTACCGGACGCTTTTTGCAATGTGCCAAGCTATGGTAAGTGGAATGATGAGCACGACAACACACCGGCTTATGAATACCTAAAGCGTCTACTGCAATGTTTGCAGTGGCAGAAGAAACAAACCGGCCAGGTGGCAGAGCGCTGGCTCTTAAAAACGCCGCATCATATTCATCACATTGCGACCTTATTAAAGGTATTCCCCGACGCTAAAATTGTGCAGACTCACCGTGATCCGCTACAAACCATTCCCTCGGCAGCCAGCATGAATTACAACCTGTGGATTATGTGCAGCGATAATGTCGACGGTAAAGTGGTGGGTGAACAATGGGCGGCCAAGTACGCGCGCGGCACCTTGCACACTCTTAAAACCAGAGAGGAGCAGCCGCAGGCATTTTTAGATGTGTGGTACAAAGATACCGTGGTGGATCCGCTGTCATCAGTTAAAAAAGTCTACGACTTTATTGATATGGAGTTGACTGATACCGCCCGCGCTGCGATGGAAAAGCACCAAGAAGAAAATCGTCGGGATAGTCGCCCCAGTCATGAATATACACTGGAGCAATTTGGCCTAACTGAGGACGGGCTGAAACAGCAGTTTTCCGAATATCGCAAACGCTTTGTTGAATAGGTTTTAGTCAGGGATATTGTTACGATCGCTGTTCCGCCCCGCTGAAGACTGATTTAACAATGGCCGTGAATCCAAAAGGCGTCGTCCTTGACATAGAAGTTCCGCTTCCGGCGGGTTTTCGATTTAAGGACGTACTTGCCTTTCATGACCGGGATAAAGAGCAGGTTTCCGAGCGCGTTTACACCTATGCCGAATTTTCATCGTCCCCTCAATTAGTAAATAGCTTAGATAAGGCCATGCTGTGGGATGGCTTCGCCGCCTGTTTACGAATTCATTTTATTTCTAATATTGCGAAGGTGAGTTTACATATCGACACCGAGAAGCCTCGCATTAGTGCTGCAACTCGCGAGGGTTGGAGCCTGCGCCTTGAGGGGCTGAGCCGGCGTATGCTGGGTTTGGATCAAGATGTAGAGGAATTTGAAAAAGCAGTCGCCGGCCATCGCGAGTTGGCTAGTTTAGTTTACCGCCGCAGCGGCTTGCGGGTGCCGCAATCCGCGAGCCCATTTGAGGCCTTATGT
Organism: Zhongshania marina; assembly: GCF_002915595.1. Lineage (GTDB taxonomy): Bacteria > Pseudomonadota > Gammaproteobacteria > Pseudomonadales > Spongiibacteraceae > Spongiibacter > Spongiibacter marinus_B. Next base: position 22,803 of record NZ_PQGG01000029.1, on the reverse strand, counting down.
TGGGCGGTTACTGGCCAACAAATTAGCGTCAACGCAGCGATATCTATTCGGCGCCGTTTTATTCAAAGCCTCGGTGTTGCGCATTCGCAGGGACTATTGTGCCACCCCGATCCCGCTAGTCTTGCCGCGAGTAAGGTCGAACAATTGCGCAGTTTAGGCCTGTCTATTGGCAAGGCGAACACCCTGCTGGCACTGGCAGCGGCGATAGAGAGCAAGGAACTAGCGATACTGGATAATAAGGAAAAATTAGGGGATGAATCAGCTGATGCTATTCGTGCAGCATTATTGGCAATTCGTGGCATTGGTCCGTGGACGGTCAATTATGTGTTGTTGCGGGGGCTTGGCTATTTAGATGGATCCTTACATGGCGATGTTGCGGTAAGGCGAAACTTACAGCTCTTACTTGGCCGTGAAGTAAAAATCACTGCGGAAGAAACGCAGGTTTGGCTCGCGCAATTTTCACCCTGGCGGGCGTTGGTCGCCGCACACCTATGGGCGATGCAGTCTGGTGATGGATTTTAGTTATTTACGGCTCTTTGAAGTTTTTTCGCCGGGTTGTTAACAAATGAGTTGGTTTAAGCCGAGCTTAGTACGACAAAAGTGACTAAGCTCGGCATATTAAAATGGCTTATTTCCGTGCCGTGATGGTGACTGGCAGTCCGTCGGTTGGGAATGAAATAGGCACCGCGTTGTATTTCATTTCATAGCCTGGTTTCACGCTGATGGTGTAATTGCGCAGCAGGTGGAACATAAATAATTTTACCTGCATTTCGGCAAAGTTAAGGCCGATGCATTTATGACCACCGCCGCCAAACGGCACCCATTGATACAGATGGCGCTTGTGTTCAGCGCGTTCGGTGGAGAACCGCTCAGGGTCGAATTTGGTGGGTTCCGTCCACCATTCTTCCATATAGTGGGTGAACAGGGGCGATATGCCGATGCCGGTATTTGCCGGTAGACGGTAGCCCATAATTTCAGTTTCTTTTATTAAGCGGCGGGGAATAGCTGGCACTGGTGGGAACATGCGCAGTGCTTCCTTCATGACCAGGGCAGCCTTGTCGAGTTTTGGTAAGTCGTCGTAGTTGAGGTGGTCGCCGTCGATTAGTTTGCATTCCTCGTACAAAATATCCTGCCACTCTGGGTTTTTTGCTAGCGCATAAATAATTGAGCAAAGCGTACTGGTGGTCGTGTCGTGGGCGGCAAACAATAAAAATATGGTGTGATCGCGCACGGCTTCGTTACTGAGGGTATTGCCGTCTTCGTCTTTGGCGTGACAGAACTGCGAGAAAAAATCACTGCTTTCGGTGCTACGCTTTGCCTCAATATGTTTTTCAATAAAGGCCTTTAGGGTTTTGCGGCCGTTTAAGCCTTTTTGCCAGGTTGTGCCGGGTATCGGCAATTTTACAACGGCCATTGAGGCTTCCATTGCGTGCAAAAAGCCTTTGTTGATAGCGTCGGCTTCTTCGCCCATTTTAACGCCCATAAAAATTTGGGCGGCAACATCTAAAAGTAGCGATTTAATACTGTCTTTAAATCCGAACTCCGCATTTTTTGGGAAGTCCGCTACGCCTTCACGCATGCGCGGGTTCATATCGTCGAGATAGCCTTGTAGGGCATCTTTTTTAAACGCGGCTTGCAGAATACGGCGGTGAAAGCGGTGTTCGTCAAAATCCCGCAGCATGAGCCCATCTGGGAATAGTTTGTCGAGCAGTGGGTCCCAAGCCATTTTGTTAGAAAATATTTTGTCACTGTCTTTTAACACGAGCTCGTTCGCTTCTGGCCCAAGTAGCGCGACGGTTTTTTGCAGCAATGCGTTGTTGCGGAAGATAGGACCGTAGAGCTTATGCTTCCGAGAAACCAGACCTAGATAATCTGTTAAAAATTCGACGGTATCGCCAAGAATCGGCAAGGCACCACTGTCACCGGGCAGGTGTTGGAGTTTGCTGGTAGATTTGCGGGGTAGGTCTAAATACTCAGTTGATGTCTTCATGTGGGCTTCCGTTTTTTATTTGTGCCAGCCGTGAAACAGCAGGTCTATGGATTGTTGAATATGGGTTTCTACAAATTCAGGATCTAACTCCGCTTTGCCGGTGAGGCGCTGGTAAAACGGTAGCTGCACCACCGGCGCGGTGGCGGACTGAACCACAAAAAATAGGGTTTCGGTGGGGATGTTTTTGATTAGGCCGAGACTATCTACCCTTTCGACCATGCTGCCAATGAGCTGCCAGGCGGGTTCAAAATAATGTTTGTGAATGTAGCTGAGGCGAGGGCCTTCCCGCAGCGATTCCTGCTGGCATATATGGTAAAGCGCGGGGTGCTCAAAGGCGCTGCGAATGTATACCGCGATCCCTTCTTTTAGCGCGTCTAGCTCGTTGTGGTCGTCATCAATGTGTTGTAGTGCTGCTAATACTTTGGCCGTAGTTGCGCCACATAGGCGGTCAACCACCGCCTGCCAAAGCTGTTCTTTTGAGCTGAAGTAGTGGTGGAAAAAGGTGTAGCTGACGTCCAGCTCATCTTGCAGTTTGCGCAGAGAGACACCGTCATAGCCATCTCTGGCAAATATCACCGCAGAGGCATCTAGCAGTTGTTCGATAGAGAGTGCGGGGGCTTCACTCTTTTTCGGGCGACCCCGCTTGCGCGGGCTTGTTGTTAGGTTCACGGCGCTAACTCAATATTAAACACGTGTTTAATATTGAGTTAGCTGGCGCTCGGCGTCAAGTTAAATTCATAGTCGCGTTTATGAACTGGTGGATTTCGTGCATCTTGTGCTACATGGTTCGGAGTTGCAGCTTTGATTAAACATGAGGAATTTTAGGGGCTTGCAAGCTGGATGTGGCCGATATTGCTAGTGGTGAATGTCATTTGCGTCATAGAGTAGCCTTGTTAGACATGCTATAAACTTCGGCTGATTTTTCTATGAAGAGCAATAATATGTGGTTATCAGACCAGTATCGCAGTTACCGTAATTTAGTGTTTCGCGGTATTTCTGTTCCGAACGATGTGTCTGGCTTGCTAGATATTGATCCCCAAGAGGTTGCCGGTATTGAGCACGGTATTGCCCAGCAAGATATTGAGGCGCTTTGGGGGCATGCGGAGTCGCTGTTTCAGTCGGGAATGCATCCGATGGTCAGCTTATGTCTGCGCCGGGGTGGGGATGTCTTATTAAACCGCTCTATTGGTTATGCGGATGGTGCGAACCACACCCAAGCCCGTGTTGCCTCATTGCAGACCCCAGTGTGTTTGTTTTCTGCCTCAAAAGCTGTGTCGGCAATGCTAATACATAAATTGGCGGAAGATGGCCTGATCGACTTACTCAATCCTGTTAGTCACTATATTCCCGCATTTGCTGCGGAGGGTAAGGCGCAAATCACGGTGTATCAACTACTTGCGCACCGCGCTGGGGTGCCGGGTATACCGGATGATGTAGATATTGATCTGCTGTTTAATCAGGCTGCAGCGGTTGAGCAAATTTGCAAGCAACCGGGCTTGCATAGCGATGGCCGCGTGTTGGCTTATCACGCTATTACTGGAGGCTTTATACAGGCTGAGCTGATTCGTGTTGTCACCGGTAAAACCCTAAATGAATACCTTGATGAGATTGTTCGCAAGCCAATGGGGATGAGGTATTTCCGATTTGGTTTGGAGGCAAAGGATCAGGCCTTGGTCGCGCGAAATTACGCTACCGGTTTGCCAAATTTAGGGGTGGTGGAGCGTCAGCTGGCAAAAATACTTGGGGTTGGTGTGTCTGATGTGGTTGATATTTCCAATAGCGAGGCATTTTTAAGTGCCGAAATTGCCTCGGCTAATTTGTACGCGACCGCAGAGGAGGCGGGGCGTTTCTTTCAAATGTTGTTGCAGGGAGGGCAGTGGGAAGGCAAGCGTATATTTACGCCGCTGACAGTGAATCGCGCAACGCGTGAAATGGGTAAGCCACAGTTTGACCACTCTCTGATTGTTTTACCAATGCGCTATAGCGCCGGCATGATGCTGGGTATGAACCCGCTTGGCCTATACGGGCCGAAGACCCATTATGCCTACGGGCATTTAGGTTTTTCGAATATTCTGTGCTGGGCAGATCCTGAGCGCGATATCGCCGTGTCATTGCTTACCTCTGGAAAGCCAGTGATTGGAAATCACCTTCCGAGTTTACTGAAATTACTCAATGGAATTAGCAAAACTTGCAAACCTTGTGTCGATATGGATTATATTTACACACAAGTTCTGTGATCTTCTCAAAAATTGGTGGTCATCGCTGGCTTTCTAAAAATTAATGATAAATGCCTATAGTCAGCGTCATAGCTATTCGTTAGAGTGGTGTAAAGCTTTAGAAACAAGCGCAAATATTGTCGATACGACGAGTAGGTTGAATTGTGAAAAAACTGGAAAATAAACTGCGACTTGCGAGTAGCTATGAAGAGTGGAACGAGCTAGCCAAAGAGCACGACCGCTGTTCTGGCCGAGAACATTGGAAGAAAATAGATAAAACCAGCCTTTACGATTACGCGTCAATACGGTCGCGTTTGGAGCGTTTGCGCTACTTTCGTGAAAATAACGACAATATTGGTTTGTTATTTACACTTAATGAAGGCATTCACGGCAATATGGGCGGCATGGGCAAGCCAGTGCTGTATGCGCGGGCAAAGTTTGGTACCAAACAGCTTATCCATGACTACGTTGATGCAATTCGCGATGCGCTAGAGCATCTGGCACAGTTAGACTCTGAATCCCCCAATTTTATAGAGCGGTTAGACTTTTTCCGGCGCGCCAATAAGTGTTATGGCAAATCGGCCTTGATGCTAAGCGGTGGCGCGGTGCTGGGTAATTTCCATATCGGGGTGGTGAAAGCGCTTGTTGAGCAAAATTTATTGCCAGATATTATTTCTGGTTCTAGTGCCGGCTCGCTTATCGCAGCAGTCTTAGGAACGCGCACGGATGAGGAGCTGCAGACCTTTTTAGAAACCGAGAATCTTGGAAAATTGCTGCTTGCCGAAGTCGAGCTTGCAAACGGTCGCATGTCTAAGTCTTCACCGCGTATCAATCATCAAGTCTTAAAAGAGAAGATCGCGAAGCTGATTCCCGATATTACTTTTCAAGAAGCATTTGAGCGTACTGGGCGGCATATTAATATTTCAATTTCGCCATCTGACGTGCATCAAACCTCGCGTCTGTTGAATGCTATTGCCTCTCCCAATGTTTATATTCGCAAGGCGGTTTTGGCGTCCTGCGCGGTACCTGGCATTTACCCGCCGGTCATGTTGGAAGCTAAAAATGTTCATGGCCATCCGCAGCCGTATTTGGCTACCCGACGCTGGATTGATGGCTCGGTGAGTGATGATCTCCCCGCAAAACGATTGAGCCGGCTCTATGGTGTGAATCACTTTATTGTTAGTCAGACTAATCCCATCGTGCTGTGGGCGGTGCGCGATACTCAAATTGAAAACAGCGGCTTGTTCAACGCCCTGCGCCAGCTCGGTGGGCGGAGCATTAAGGAGTTTTCTAAGGTCGGTAGCAGTGTGGCGCGCAAGTATTTTAAAAACTCTCCCCGTGTGCGCCGCGTGACTAACATTGTGTATTCGGTGATCAATCAAGAGTACACAGGTGATATTAATATTATTCCGCGATATCGCTTTTTTGATCCTCGTAAATTGCTTACCGAATTAACACCCGATGAACTGCAGTTTTTTATTGCCGAAGGCGAGCGGGCGACATGGCCTAAAATCGAGATGATTCGGGCTAGTACAACCATTAGCCGCAAGCTCGCTGAAATTTTGGCGGTGTATGAGGCCGAAGAGTTGAATAGGCTGTCGAAGAGTCATCATCACCTCGGCGCTGAAATGCCGAGAAATTCACGCCGAGCCTAAGCGTCCTGCTTTGTGGCGCTGACGCCCGTATCATTTCTTATGCGGGCGTCAGCGTAAAATTGCAGCGTATTCTGCTGCGAGATCCCTTTTTTTAGTTTTTAGGCGCTCATTTTTGCTTGCGCAATTTTATGCTTGAATTAAATATACCCTAGGGGGTATATTTTGTGTGGGTAAAGGATTATTCTTGCTGCAAAATGTGATTCGAAATACGGTGTGAGTTATCAATTAGAGGTGTCACAGCAATGGTGATAGAAACGGCGTTTACCCCTATTTCAGCGATAGTGGGCGGTGCCCTCATAGGGCTCTCTGCGGTATTACTTATGTGGTCGGTTGGCAGAATCGCGGGGATTTCGGGGATTGTTGCCGGCGCCATGCTTGAGCATGGTGACGAGAGAAATTGGCGTCTTATTTTTTTAGGGGGCTTATTTTTGGGTGCGCTGCTGGCGGCGTTATCCAGCGGTGCATTAGAGTCTGTTAGCAGTGTTGCGAGTACGCCGATGCTCGTGCTCGCAGGTTTGTTAGTGGGTGTTGGGACGCGAATGGGGGGCGGTTGCACCTCAGGGCACGGGGTGTGTGGAATTTCGCGTTTCTCGATGCGCTCTGTAGTTGCCACGCTGGTATTTATGACTAGCGGTGCAGCGACGGTATTTGTAATTCGTCATCTACTGGGAGAGGGCGTATGAATCGCTGGTTTATTGTTCTGGCCGGTGCTTTATTCGGCGCGGGCATTACGGTGTCGGGAATGGCAAATCCAGCCAAGGTTCAAAATTTTTTGGATATTGCTGGCGCGTGGGACCCGAGTTTGGCCTTGGTGATGGGCACGGCATTACTTATTGCGACGCCGGGGTTCTTCTTTGTATTTAAAATGGCCACACCAAAATACGCTGAGCAATTTTCGTTGCCTACCCGTAAAGATATAGACGCTAAATTAATATTGGGCGCTTTGTTATTCGGTATCGGTTGGGCTTTGAGTGGCTTGTGTCCCGCCCCAGCTTTAGTGGCGATTTTGAGCGGCGTGCCAAGTTTCTTTATTTTTCTTATGGCCATGTTTGCGGGCATGTTTTTGCACCGTTTTGTATTTGAGCCCTAAGTTTGTAGCTCCGCGGACATAGAGCGACAGCATTTTATGGGCTAATATTTGCCGAGCGTCTGCGCAATAATGCATTCGCGATAACAATAATGATGAGGCGACAAAATGACGGTTACCTGCAAGTTTGCAAATAGTCTTGATGAAGTGTGGGCAGTATTGTGCGACCCCGATTTTCGCGTTGAGCGCAGCATTGCTCTTGGTGAGTTAAGTGCGGAATGTGATATTGAAGAAGACGATAATGCTGCCAAAGTTCATATGGTCCGAGAAGTAGTGCGCGAACTACCCTCCGTATTGGCAAAAATCTTTAGTTCTAAACAAACTTTAGAATTTGAAGAGTCGTGGCAGCGCAGTAAAAAAGGCTGGGAAGGCACGCTAGTCATTGATGTTAGAAATCAGCCGGTGGAGTTGACGGCTAAAATCTCTCTGTTAGAAACGTCGGATGGCTGTGAATACAGTGTCTCGCATCGCTGCAAAGCAAAAATTCCCCTAGTGGGCGGGAAGGTTGAAAAATTCATTCTCTCCCAGACCGACACCGGAGCCTTGGACGAATTGAATTATCTTAAGAAAAAGCTGGCTTAATTTTACGTCGGCGAAATGGCAATCACGCTGCGGCTACTGTCTGGTAGCCGCGATGATCTTCTAGTGCGGCGCTAATATCTGCCGGTGTATTAAGTCGTTTAATCTGCTCGAACAACTGCTGTGCTTGAGGGTACTCACGTCGCAAATAGCCTAGCCACTGCTTTATCGGCCCTCCGACATGGCGTGGCGCGCAGTTTGCTACGCTATCTGCATATAAAGCCTCAAGTAAATTAAGGATATGCGGCCATTGCTGGCGCTCATATGCATTTCCTTTTACAAGCGATTTTATTTCTAAGGCGAGATCGGGGCGGGCGAGTAGGCCGCGTCCCAGCATGACATCGCTGCAGCCACTTTGTTGCTGGCAGGCTAGAAAATCCTTAGGGCTCCATACTTCGCCATTGGCAATCACGGGTACGTCGATATAAGAATGTACTTTTGCCAGCTGGTGCCAGTGCGCCGGCGGTTTATAGCCGTCGGTTTTGGTTCTGGCGTGGATAGTGAGGCCATCTGCTCCCGCTTCGCTGATGGCGCTAACAATATCGATGAGTTTGCTGTCGTCGTTAAATCCAAGTCTGATTTTGGCCGTAACAGGTATTGATTTAGGAACGGCGCTGCGCATGGATTTAATGATCTGGTAGAGTAGCTCCGGTTCATCGAGCAGTACCGAGCCGCCGCGGTGGCGATTGACGCATTTTGCTGGGCAGCCAAAATTTGTGTCTATACCAATAGCGCCTAGGCTGGCAGCTCTGGCTGCATTTTCCGCCATAGGATTTGGTTCGCCACCCAATAGCTGGATATAAACGGGGGTACCTGAGGGAGTTTTGCAGCCGTGTTCTAGCTCTGGGCACAGGCGATGAAATACTCTGGCGGGCAGCAGCTGGTCAGTTATTCGCACAAACTCGGTAATACAGCGGTCTATGCCGCCAATGGCGGTTAGCATCGCTCGCATACGAGCGTTTACAACGCCTTCCATCGGCGCGAGATGTAATTGCATAAATGAGGTCAACGAAACAAAAGAGCTATTGTAACGCAGCTCTCGCTGTGTGATTAGCTTATCTATTAGTTGGGTCGGTATAGACGGTTAAATTTATCAGATAGGGGTGAGGGGTGGCTTTAAAGGTTTTGCGGGCTGCGGCATATGCTGTTTTAACTTTTGGGGTGATATTAGCCTTGGCAGATCGCTTTCCGGTGATGCGTGCGGCGACCGAAGAGGCGCGTATTTTTAATGCTGAGAACGCTGATTCATTTGGCGAAGATCCCTATGTGTATACCGAGCTTAGCCTACAGAAAATAGTTGCAGCGGGCGCAGATGATTACGCCCTCATGAGTATTGACGGTGAAGAGAGGCAATTTCTGGCGGGCGATTTAGTGGCGGAGCCGTGCTTAAAGCTAAGTCGGATCTTGCTTGATGCGGTATTGCTGGACCACTGCGGAAGCTATATTTTGCTGTGGCAGCGGAGGGGCTTGGATCAGCCCGCAACGATGAGTTTGCGCCTAGACATTAGTCAAAAAGGGCAATCTCAAGAAATTAAACCACGTGTTGTTGATTTAAGGGCGGATGTTGATGTACGGCACATGGTGTCTGATTATCGCCGCAGATTGTATGATCGACCGCTTTCTTTGCTTGGGGCGATAGATGTAAAAGTCGTCGATGGTGTAAGTGGTCGTGAATATATTATCTCCGAGGGACGAGATAAGCAGATTTTTGCCGCACTTGGCCTTAAATCGGGTGATCGGGTTTTGGCTTTTAATGGTGTTGACCTGTCGCGTTATGATGCACCTACCCAAATCTACGAAGATTTAGATGATGTAAATTATTTGGCAATAAGTTTGGCCCGTGGTCAGGAGCGTAGAGTTGTGTTGCTCGACCTTGAGCCGCTGACAACAGCTTTAGATTAAAAGCCATATCATTGAATTTACTTAATATTTCCGTAGCGAAATCGGTAGTATACTTGGGCCTTTAAGCGGGGTGCCATCTTGTGGTGGGCATTCAATATCATTAATGGGTACGGAAGTGGGGGCAGTTTGTGAGCGAGTTTAATAAGTGGGAATGCGTTATTTGCGGCTTTATCTATGACGAAGCTGAAGGTTTGCCAGACGACGGAATTCCAGCAGGCACCTTGTGGGCTGATGTTCCCGAGGACTGGGAGTGCCCTGATTGCGGTATAAGCAAGTTTGATTTTGACATGGTTCCTGCCTGAATTGGCCTAAAATATGGGGCGAGTGCCGAGTAAATCGCTTTTTTACAGAAAAGTGTAGCGACACTGTGCCTCATTCTGCGGCCCTCTGTTACACTTCGGAGATTGATTAATTGCTGGGGTTAACATGATGAAAACAATAAAATTGTTTGGGCTGCTGAGTTTGGTTTTGATGGTCTCGGCATGCGCGCCCGAAGTGGGTAGTGAGGCGTGGTGCGCAGGCTTGGATAAAAAAGATATGGGTGATTGGTCTGCCAACGAATCACTGGATTATGCAAAGCACTGTGTATTTAAGTAAAACGCTTGCGATTCCGGCGCTGGATTGGGGCAGTACGGGTAATTCGATACGACAAAATTGTGACCACAAAAGTGGATTTTGGCCTCTGGTCACGATTTTGGTAAGAAAAATGTCATACTGTTCGTCTACCATTCGGCGCTTCGCGGTATTTTTGGGGTAAATCTGAGACGTGGATCGCTCTGTCATCTTAATTAAGTTTTTCCCTCCTCGCGTAGTGAATCTCGTGAACGTGCTGCTGTGGGCGGCACTATTAGCGTGTTTGGCGGGTTTGTGCTGGCAAATATCAGCATGGCTTCGCGATCCGGCTTTACCTTCCGCGGTGGTGAAGGACGACCGTCAGAGTATTTCCTCAACGGGAAATAGTGGCTCATCTTATGATGTTCAAAGCTTGCTTGGAGTGCCTTTATTTGGAGTGCCACCAGTGGGTGAGGTGGCAGCCACAGAGTCCGAAAAGGAAGTTCGCCGCAGCACCCTGAAAATTACGGTCATCGGTTTAGTGGCCGGCAATGATGAAAAAGGTGTGGCGGTACTGCGTCATGCGAATAAAACCAAGGCTTATAGCGTTGGTGAAAAAATTGAAGTGCCCGGTTCGGTGCGCCTGTTAGCGGTACTTCCCGAATACATCATTATTGAAAATAACCGTAAAAGAGAAAAAATAGAACTCGATAAGAAGGCAGGGCTCGCAGGTATTAGCAGTGCTGCTTCACCGAGTGTTGATGACAATAGTACCGTTAATTTGAATACCCCGGAGATTCGCTCTCTGATTGGCGATGCCCGTGACACTGTGCAAAATAGTCCGTTGATGCTGGCTAGATTTTTTTCGGCCAACCCGGTTAACGAAGGCGGTCGATTACTAGGTTATGAGATTAAACCGGGGCGTGATAAACGGCTGTTTGAGCAGTTGTCACTGGAGCCCGGCGATGTTGTTTTGTCTGTAAATGGTCAGTCCGTTGCCGATTTGCAGCCGCAGGAATTATTTAAACTGATGCAAAATACCACCTCGTTTGAACTGCTGGTTCAACGTGCCGACACCATACTCACCAAAAGATTTGATATATGAAATTCTTATTGCGTAAATCCTGTCTTGCCTTTGGGCTTTTCGTCGTTTTGTCCGGCAGCGTATTCGCGGAACGTTTTGACCTAGACATGCAGAATGTCGACATTGGTGAGTTTATAAACACCGTCGCTAAATTGACGGGTAAAACCATAGTGGTAGACAGTCGAGTTAAGGGCAAAATTAGTGTCGAAAGTCACCGCAAGCTAGATGCCGACGAGCTATACCAAATATTCTTGCTTCAATTAGGGGTTGAAGGCTATTCAGCCATTGAAGTAGGGGATGGCATATTAAAAGTTATCCCCAACCAAGCGGCAAAAATTGAGGGTATTAGCGTTCAGTCTGATCGCTCCTCAATGGGTCGCAGCGAGTCAATTATTACCCGTATTGCTCAATTGCAAAACGCAGATGCCGATGAATTGGTAAAGTCATTAAGGCCCTTGGTAGACAATAAGGTTGGTGTGATTACCAGCTATGCGGATTCAAATATTATTTTGATCACCGATCGCGAGTCGAATGTGCGGCGGCTTATGTCTATTGTAAATGCAGTAAACGCAGTTGATACCCAGCTGATGGAAACCGTTGTACTTGAGCATTCTTCAGCTGAAGAAGTCGAGCGCATACTCACCAAGGTCTTGTCTCAGCAAACCCGTAAACGTGGTGCGGCTAAGCCGGTGGTGGCAGCAGATCCTCGCACCAATACCCTGATTTTGTTTGGCGATGACGACGCTCGCTCTTATCTGCGGCGCTTGGTGAAAGATCTCGACAGCGAAGTTAGCAATCAGTCGAATATTCGCGTGCGCTATTTAAAATACGCTAAGGCGGCGGATATTGCGCCGGTACTAAAAAGTATTAGCGATACCTTGGTGAAGGGCGAAGAGGCCGGTAAGGCGGTCAGCAATTCCACCAGTTCTTCACTGATTAATATTGAGGCCCACGATCAAACCAACTCGATAGTGATGTCTGGTAGCCCGCACATTATTGACAATTTAGAGTCGGTCATCGGTGATCTAGATATACGCCGCGCGCAGGTCTTGGTTGAAGCTATTATTATTGAAGTGTCGGACAACCGCGCCAAGGAGCTTGGTGTTCAGTGGTTGTTTAAGGGTGATTCTTCGGGGAACACGCCGGCCGGCGGTATCAATTTTGGTGGTGGCGCATCCGGTAGCGGCAGCACACCAGGTGTTGTCAGCCTACTCGCTGGTGAAGAGGCGGCTGCGGCGGCGCTGAGTGGGGTTCGCGGTGCAGCCTTTGGCCTTGGTAAGCTCAAAGAGGGTGCCTTTAGTTTTGCCGCCTTATTGACGGCGCTTTCCAGCGATACCGAATCAAATATTCTTTCAACACCAAGTCTGCTAACCCTCGACAACGAAGAGGCGTCGATATTGGTGGGGCAGGAAATACCTGTGGTGACGGGTTCTACCGCTAGCTCAACGAATGCCAACCCCTTCCAAACGATTAGCCGCCAAGAGGTCGGTATCAAGCTGCTATTTACACCGCAAATCAATGAGGGTGATGCGGTGCAGTTGAATATAGAGCAAGAGGTGTCTTCGTTAAGTCCGTCTACCGATGCTGCGGATGTCATCACGAATAAACGAACTATTAAAACCGCCGTGCTGGTAAACGACGGTGCAACCATTGTGTTAGGTGGTTTGATTGACGATCAGGTGACCGAGCAATCTGCAAAAGTACCTTTGCTGGGCGATATTCCCTTGCTGGGTCGTTTGTTCCGCTCAGATAGCACCAGCAAAGTGAAACGGAATTTGATGGTGTTTATTCGTCCGACGATAGTTCGAGATCAGAGTACCTTGTCTGAGCTAAGCGCGCGTAAATACAATTATATTCGCGCTGAGCAGCTGGTTAAGGCTGAGCAGGGCATAAATTTATTCCCCTTCACCGACATGGCGGTGCTGCCTGAATGGGCCGGTATGGACCCATCACCTCCGGGGATTTTACCGAGTAAGCCTGTGCCGCCGCCGATGACGCCAGCTGAAGAGGCAGTGGAAAAGAAATTACTAAAAGCGCCAGCATCGGCACCGGCCGCACCATAATATGAGTCAGCCGCTAAGTTATGCATTTGCGCGTAGTAATCGCGTTTTAGTCGAAGACCGCAGCGATGGGTCTTTCGATGTTTTGTGCTGCAAAGAAACGCCTCCTTCTGCGGTAGCCGAGGTTCAGCGGGTGCTTGCGGGGCAGGTGAATTTAAAACTCTGCGATGAAAAGACCCTGCAGGACAAGATCAATGAAACCTTTCAGCGCCAACAGGGCGACGCGATGTCGGCAATGGGGGATATTTCCAGCGAAGTTGATCTTGATCGCCTAGCGGAAGAAATTCCCGAATCGCAAGACTTGCTAGATGCCCAGGACGACGCGCCGGTTATTCGTTTGATCAACGCCTTGTTCGGTGAAGCTCTGAAGCGGGATGCCTCGGATATTCATATCGAAACCTATGAAAAAACCATGTCGGTGCGTTTGCGTGTTGACGGGATTTTGCAAGAGGTATTAACCCCCAGTCGGCGTTTGGCGCCGTTGTTGGTGTCGCGGATTAAGGTTATGTCGCGACTGGATATCGCCGAAAAGCGGGTGCCGCAAGATGGTCGCGTGTCGCTGCGCATAGCCGGACGCTCGGTGGATGTGCGGGTGTCGACGATTCCATCGAATTACGGCGAGCGTGTCGTTATGCGCTTGCTCGACAAGCAAGCGGCGCGCATTGATATAAATCAGCTTGGCATGCCGGAAAAAACCCTCGCAACGCTGAAAGATTTATTGCAACAGCCCAATGGAATTTTGCTGGTAACTGGGCCAACAGGCTCGGGTAAAACCACAACGCTTTACGCCGGCTTGATGTCATTGAATGACCGTCGCCGCAATATTCTAACTGTTGAAGATCCGGTGGAATACGATATCGACGGCATTGGTCAGACCCAGGTTCACACCAAAGTGGGAATGACCTTTGCGCGGGGTTTGCGTGCTATTCTCCGTCAAGATCCAGATGTCGTTATGCTGGGTGAGGTTCGTGACCAAGAGACAGCGGAGATTGCTGTGCAAGCCTCTCTAACTGGCCATATGGTTCTTTCGACATTGCATACCAATACCGCTGTTGGCGCGGTAACGCGTTTGGTCGACATCGGTGTAGAGCCGTATTTGATTGCGTCAAGTTTAAAGGGAGTGGTCGCGCAACGATTGGTTCGTAAGCTGTGCCAGCACTGTCGTCACGAAATTACCCTAGATAAAACCGAAGCCCGTTTACTTGGCGATCCGAGCTTAGAAGGCCAAAAAGCCTACAATGCGGCGGGTTGCGATGAGTGCCAGCATACTGGTTACAAGGGGCGTCAAGGGGTTTACGAACTATTGGTTGTGGATCGCGAAGTGGCGGAGCTGATTCATAATCGCGCCAGCGAACAGGATATTCTACGTAAGGTTGGCAATGATATGCCCTCATTAATGGGTGAGGGGCGGCGCTTGGTACTAGCCGGTCAAACAAGTCTTGATGAACTGTTGAGAAGTGTACGAGAGGGCGGTGATGCCGGCCTTTGAATATCGCGCACTCGATGCCAGCGGCGCCAATAAGAAAGGTATTATTGAAGCTGACTCTGGGCGCCAAGCTCGTCAATTATTGCGCGATCAGCAGTTATTTCCATTAGATGTAAAACAAACCCGCGAAAAAACCAAGGCGGCAAATGCCCGCCGCAGCTTTGGCGGCTCCCGCGTTAGCATTGCCGATTTGGCCTTGTTTGTTCGCCATTTGGCGACGCTTATCCAATCGGGTATTCCCCTGGAAGAGGCCTTGGCCGCCACCGCGAAACACACCCGCAAAGCCTATTTAAAGAGGGTGATACTAGACCTGCGCGCGAGGGTCTTAGAGGGGCATTCCCTAGCGGATGGCTTGAACGAGCACCCCCAAGTATTTAATCCCGTGTTTAGAGCATTGGTGAGTTCTGGTGAAAAGTCTGGGGATCTCGGTTTAATTCTCGACCAACTTGCCGATTACACCGAAGACAGTCAGAAGCTGCGCGGTGTTATTGTGCAGGCGGCGATGTATCCAATAGTGTTGTGTTTTGTGGCGCTGTCCGTTATCGCCGCGCTGATGACCTATGTTGTACCCAAAGTCACCGCCCAGTTCGCCCACTATGATCAAGCCCTGCCACTGCTAACCCGTATTCTTATTACCCTGAGTGATGGTCTGGCGGAGAACTGGCATTACATGGCGATGATTATTGTCGCTTTAGTCTTTGCAGTTAAATGGTGGTTGAGTTCGCCGGAGCGGCGTTTGAGAGCCGACAAAGCGATTTTAAAAGTCCCGCTTTGGGGGCTGCTAATGTTGGAACTAGATTCATCGCGAATGCTCAGAACATTGTCGATTTTAATGTCTTCTGGCGTCCCGTTTTTAGAAACATTAAAAGTTGCCTGCGACACCTTGGCCAACCAACATTTGAAAAAAAGTATGGCGACGGTGCGGGAGCAGGTGCGCGAGGGCAAGAGTTTTAGTCGCTGCCTACAAGACGAAGCTGAGTTACCGCCATTGGCGATTTATATGATTGCCAGCGGCGAAGCCAGTGGCGAAATGGAAGCAATGACCCAGCGCGCGGCGAGTAATTTAGAGCGGGAATTGCAGGCGCGAGTGCAAATGTTTGTCAGTTTGTTTGAGCCCTTGTTGATTGTGGTGTTGGGGGGCGTTGTGTTGTCTATTGTATTGGCAATCATGTTGCCAATACTGCAGTTGAATAATCTCACCCAGTTTTAGGAGGTTTTGTCAGTATGTTGCTTAATAAATTTAATAGAAAATCCCAGAGTGTCGCTGCCCCCGCTTGGCAGGCAAAAAAGCAGCGTGGTTTTAGCTTGTTAGAAATCATGGTGGTGATTGTCATCATGGGTTTGCTGGTTGCCGTGGTTGCGCCAAACGTACTGCAAAACCAGGATCGCGCTATGGTTGAAAAAGCCCGTGCAGACATTTCTGTGTTAGAACAAGCCCTAGATATGTACAAGCTAGACAACCACGTTTACCCAACAACGGATCAGGGTTTGCAAGCTCTGGTAAAGCGTCCTGATACAGGGCCAACGCCAAAAAATTATCGTAGCAATGGTTATATAAAGCGTCTGCCAGAAGATCCGTGGGGCAACCCTTACGTATTTATTCAGCCTGGTGAGCACGGTGCTTTTGATTTGTACTCAACCGGCGCAGACGGGGAAGAAGGCGGTGAAGAACTTGCCAGCGACATCGTTAACTGGCAGGAATAATCGAGGCTTTTCACTTCTAGAGTTAATGGTCGTGGTGTTTATTATCGGCCTGCTCAGTGGTGTTGCTGCGCTAACACTGCCATCGAAAGATGGCGGTGCATTGTTGTATGAGCAGCGTTATAAATTAATAGGCAATCTTCGCAGTGCGCGGGCCGAGGCGGTATTTAGTGGCCGCAGTTTAGGTTTGGCGTGGGAACAGCAACGCGGACGTTTTTATGTGCTCACCGCCCAAGGCTGGCAAACGATTCAGCAGGGGGGGTTGGCCAAGGAAGTTGTCTTGGATGAACGCGTGGATTCAGTTATTACCGTTGGTGGCGAGCCGATAAAAAGCGCATCAGAAGATAGTGGCGCTAGCGAAGACAGCGAAGGCCAAGAAACAACGCCGCAAATAATGTTTCTTGGTGATGGGCAGATTTCTCCCTTTGAATGGCGCTTGTCATCGGCGGGAGCGGAGTCTTTGGTGTTAGACGAACAGTTAATGGTTGAGCCCTAATGCGCGTGCTGTCTAACTCTTGTTCTCAACGCCGAGCTTGCCGTAGCAGAGGTTTTACCCTCTTAGAAATTATGGTGGCCTTGGTTATTTTTGCAACTGCGGCGGTGGCGCTAAGTAAAAGTTTAACGGAAAGCGCGGGCAGCGTGGGTGCGATAGAACAACGTCAGTTTGCCGACTTGGTTGCCCATAACGTTTTGGTTGAGATTTTGCGCGACGGTTACGGCAATGATAATAGCGGCAAAGTGAGCTTGGCTGGTTTTGATTTCCGCTGGCAGCGCAGTGTGGAACAAACCCCTCATCCCGATATTCGTCGGGTCGATATTGAGGTGTTTTTGAGCTCAAGTAATGACACGCTTGCCACACGCTCGGCGTTTCTTGGGAAATGAATAAGCGAATGCGCAGCGGGCGCCATCAAGGTTTTACCCTCGTAGAATTGTTGATTGCCGTCGGCATTATGGCTTTGTTGGGCACCGTTGGTGCGCTATTGCTAAATTCTTCGCTGGAGAACCAAGCAGCAATAGAAAAGCGGCAACAGGCACTTGAGCGAGTTGCCTTGGCCTTAACGGTGTTTAGGCGCGATGTGGAGCAATTGATTCCTCGTATTCCTCGCGACGAGCAAGGCGATCCTATGCCGGCAAATATTGTTGCGGAGCAAGTCGGCGAAGACAGTGAATTGGAATTTGTACACGGCGGTAGACGAGTATTACCGGGGCGGAGTTTGGGGAGCACGCTTGAGCGCGTGCGCTATGTGCGTGAAGAGAAAGAGTTAATTCGCTATAGCGCAGCGGTTGCTGATCCAGCGGGGAATACCACTTGGCAGCGTCAGGTCGTATTAAATGATGTCAGCGAGTTTGTAGTGGAGTTGTATGATGGCAATCGCTGGTCGGTGTTTTGGCCGCCCAGCACGCAGGTAAACGCGACGCAACCGCGCTCACTGCGGATGACGGTGTCTACCGGCGTATGGCCGGATGTTCAGCTAAACGTGCTGCTGCCGGAGTTATCGCAATGAAGGGGCGATATACCCAGCGCGGCGCAGCCTTAATGATGGTTTTGCTGATAGTCGCTATTATGGTGATATTGGCGGTGGGCTTAACCGACGGTGTGCGGTACAGCAGTCAGAGGCTGTTAAATCAACGCCTGATGGATCAGGGGTATTGGTATGCCCTAGGCGGTGAGCGGATAGCAGTATTTGCCCTAGAGGATAGCTCGGGTGATCCAGTCAGCGCTTTAAATCAGGACTGGGCTAGAAAAGATATTGTGTTTCCCATTGAAGGTGGCTCTATTGCGGGCCTCATCACTGATGAGCAGGCATGTTTTAATTTGAATTCGCTGTATCGGGCGGAGCCCGCAACGGGGGCAGCTGACGATGTGACTGCGGCGGAGCAAGTGTTTACGGCACTGTTAGAAAATTTGGAGATTTCTCCGCAGCGAGCCGAATTTATTATAGGCCGCACACAGGATTGGATAGACGAGGATTTTTCGCCTGAAGGCATTTACGGTGCAGAGGATTTAACCTACACCGCCTTGGATTATCCGTATTTGCCGCCAAATGGCTTGCTCGATTCCACGAGTGAAATGGGATTGTACGCAGAGTTTGAAGAGGACGAGCAGAAGCGTATCGCGCCCTATGTTTGCGCGCTGCCAGAAGTGAATACCGCCATAAATGTAAACACCTTGGCGCTTGATAAGGCGGCACTACTCGCGGCGGCGATAGGCAATATCATCTCGGTAGAGCAGGCTAGCGCGGTATTAGAAAGTCGCCCTGAAAATGGTTGGGCAGATGTGGCAAGTTTTGTAACGGCTCTAAATTTGGCGTCCGAAGAGACTATGCCAACCACGCTGCTACAGGGAATTGGGGTGAAGTCACATTATTTTAGAGGCTTGGCGGATGTATTTTACGAACAGCGTCAAATGCGTTTGTTCAGCCGCTTAGTCGTGAAAAACGGTAAAGCAATTGTGTACGCCCGCGAGTATGGAGAAATTTTTTGACTGCGTTGTTGCTAATAGATTTACCTTTGACACCTGATGCGCCGGTTGCTTGGTTGCACTGGGACAAAGAGCGCGCCAGCGTCATTGCTGAAGGTGTACTGGCGAATGTGGGTGAGCTTGCCAGTTTGGCAGATCGGGCCGAGGGTCAAGCCTGCTATGTGCTGATATCTGGCGAAGTCGTGAGTGCACATCGCGTGGTGCTGCCAAAGGGTGGTCGCGTTGGTTTGTCGGCCTTGCCCTTTCAGCTTGAAGACAAGCTGTGCAGCGACTTAGACAGTGTTCATATTGCCACGGGCACGATTAAAGCAAATCAAGCTGCAGATGTGCTTATTCTTAGCCGAGATTTGGCTGCATATTGCTTAGACGTGCTGCGCAATAGTGGGCTGCGCATAAAAGCTTTATTACCGGACTATGCGGTGCTGCCAGAAAATGCGGTGGTGGTAGCCGAACATCAAGTGGCGGCAAATTTTCACGCCAAGATTGCCGGCATGAATACGGCAAATTTTTCGGTTTGGCAGCAACTGGCAACGGCGGGTGAACAGGCAGATCAAGATGTTCAATGGTATTTCGGCGGTGATTGCCAAGCTGAGCTAGTCGAGCAAGCTCCCGCAAACGCTATTCGCTGCAAGACCCGCTTACAAGCTTTGGCACGCAACTTTACACCGTGGTCGCTGTCTTTGCTGAGCGGTGATTATTTATTGAAAGACGAGAGTGGCGAAGCATTTTCTCGTCTGCGCTGGCCGCTAATTTTGCTAGCCAGTTTGTTACTTGTGCATTGGTTAGGTTTGGTGGTGCAGACCCGCACCATGACTCGTGAAGCAGAACTTCTCGATAAAGGCATGGTTGAGATCTATCAGCAGGCTTTTCCTGGCGCAAGGGTCGTGAATGCCCGCAGCCAAATGCGCAGTCAGTTGAATGCATTAGAAAGTGTTGGTAGTAGCGGCGCTATGATGCCGTGGTTAGATAAAGTGGCGGCTGCGACCCGTGGTCGCAGCGATATTAGCCTTAGCCAACTTAATTATGAAAATGATCCACCGGTAATGAAACTATTAGTGAAAGCCTCGTCGTATGCTCAGATCGATCAATGGTTGGCCGCGTTAAAGGCGCAGGGCCTGGATGTCGATCGCGGCGCCTTCGGACAAGAAGGTAATGGCATTGCTGGACAGATAAGTATTCGGGGAGCAGCGCAATGAAATTAATTGATCGCCTCCTAGAAGGACGAAATGAGCGCGAGCGCCAAATTTTAATTATCGGTGGCATTTTAGCGATTCCACTTATTATTTGGATGCTGATTTGGCAGCCTTTGTTGAAAGCTAACTCTGCCGCCGAGACCAAGCTCGAGCAGCGCCGTAACGCCTACGCGTGGATGCAGCAAGCCGCCTCACAAATTCAGTCGATGCGCGGTTCTGTTCCCCAGTCGGCGGCGCTGTCTGGTTCACCTCAGCAGCAAATAACTGGCGCGGCTGCGGCGTTGTCAGTCAATATCAATCGCATAGAACCTCAGTCTTCGGGGCGATATAGCGTGTGGGTGGCTAAGACCGACTACAGCAGTGCTGTGCAATTTATTGAAACATTATCAGTGGCGGGTATGACCTTATATTCAGCAAATATTACCTTATTGGACAGCCCAGGTAGCGTGTCGCTTAGAGCATCATTAGGTGTGGCCGAATGAAGCGCAGTGTATGGATTATTTTAGGAATTGCATTTTTTCTGGTTTGTTTAGTGGTTGCCACACCCGCTTGGATTGTGCGCGATATTATCGTTAAACAGCAACCGGCAATGGCGGTAGGTAATGTTAGCGGGCGAGTCTGGCGGGGCGAGTTAGATGTGGTTCAGTACCAAGGAATCACCCTTAGCGGAATTCGTTGGACCTTGAATCCTATAGGCCTTATTAGCGGCGTACCACTGGCTATTGCCGTGAACGAGCCGGTGCAAGGCGAGGGCGATGTTGGTATAGGCCGCGAACAGACCTTGCAGCTTCGCAATGTGAATGTAGAAGGGCAGCTCGCAAGACTATTAAATGCGATGAATTTCCCTAGCATGGGGTTTGATGGTGGTATTTCGCTGGCCTTGCAAGAGGCAAAAATTAATGCGACCGGTTGTATATCAATTGCGGGAACGATGACTCTAAACGCCTTGTCTGGCGATATTGAGGGGGTTGATAGTATTGCCCCGGTCACGGCAAGTTTGAGCTGTGAAAATAAGCGAATTGTTTTGGCTATAGACGAAAATAATTCTGCCAAGGTGCGTGGCACAGTGAGAATTTCGGTTAATGGGCAAATGAACGGACAGCTGATGCTGTCGCCTGCACCCGCTACGCCATTATTTAATAGTTTGACTCAGTTCATGGGGCGTCCTGCAAACGGTAAGGATTTTATACTGCGTTTGTAAGCGTGCGAGAATAGGTTCAAAAAAAAGCCCCGCAAATTTTTGCGGGGCTCAGACTGCTGACAAAGTCCTCGCCAAAGCGCGAGGATTTTTTATAATGGGGCATGCTAAATACTCGACCGCAAACCCAATCCTCGATGGAGTTCGTCTGTATTGACGAGCTAGTCCCCTCAGACCACCTGCTGCGCAAAGTCGATAAACATATCGATTTCAGCTTTATTCATGATCTCGTCAAAGATCTCTACTGTGCTGATAACGGGCGACCAGCTTTAGATCCAACACTACTCTTTAAGATGTTGTTAGTTGGCTACTTATTCGGTGTTCGCAGTGAGCGCCAGCTGGTTCGCGAAGTGCAAGTGAACGTCGCTTATCGTTGGTTTTTAGGTTTAAACTTAACGGACAAAATCCCAGATGCCTCTACATTTAGTCAAAATCGTCGCAGGCGGTTTAATGAGTCAGGTGTATACCAACAAATCTTTGATGAAATCGTTTTGCAGGCAATATCAAAACGACTGGTATCAGGAAAGCACCTCTTCACCGACTCGACCCACCTAAAAGCCAACGCCAATAAACACAAGAAAACCAAAGTTCAGGTCGCCGCCTCTCGTCAAGATTACATGGATGCGCTTGATAGCGCTGTAGAGGAGGACAGATTACGCCACGGAAAAAAGCCGTTAGCGCCGACAACGAAAGCGCCAGTCACCAGAGAAATAAATAAAAGCACTACCGACCCCGACAGTGGCTACATGGTACGAGATGAAAAGCCTAAAGGGTTCTTTTACTTAGATCATCGAACAGTCGATGGTAAATGCAACATCGTTACCGATGTTCACGTTACGCCGGGGAATATCCATGACAGTGTGCCTTACCTGAAGCGGCTAGACCGGCAAATTAAGCGCTTTGACCTACCAGTAGAAGCAGTAGGACTAGATGCGGGATACTTCACCTCAGCCGTTTGTAAAGGCATTGAAGATCGAGGACTGTACGGTGTAATGGGCTATCGCCGCCCCACGCATAAGAAAGGTTATTTCTACAAACGTGAATATCAATACGATGCCGATAGCGATACCTACAAGTGCCCAGCGGGTCAACAGCTCATCTATA
This sequence comes from Zhongshania marina, assembly GCF_002915595.1. Taxonomy (GTDB): domain Bacteria; phylum Pseudomonadota; class Gammaproteobacteria; order Pseudomonadales; family Spongiibacteraceae; genus Spongiibacter; species Spongiibacter marinus_B. Next base: position 514 of record NZ_PQGG01000029.1, on the reverse strand, counting down.
AAACCACTAATCGGGAAGGTTACCGCCACTACCAGTCAGATCCACGTATTTGCCAACACTGTGAGCATCTATCACGCTGTACCAGGAACGCAAAGCAGGTAAAAACGGTTACCCGCCATGTTTGGGAAGCGAGCAAGGAGCGGATTAATCAGCACAGGCTAACATCAGAAGGGAAAGTTATTTATAAGAGGCGAAAAGAAACCGTTGAGCGAAGTTTTGCAGATGCAAAACAGCTTCATGGTTACCGCTATGCACGTTATAAAGGATTAAACCGTGTTCAAGGCCAATGTTTATTGGTAGCTGCCGCCCAAAACATTAAAAAGATAGCACTGATGGCAGCGTAGGCCATTTTGTCGTTTAAAACCTCTGAATTAGCACCCTAAAAGCCGACTAGAAGGCGATTTAAGCACCTTGGTGATTAATTTGGGGAATCGCCTAAATTCTATGCCTGTGTGAGAACGAGCCGTAGAAACGACAAACCCCAGTAAAAATACGGGGGTTTGTCAGGGATCTG
>NZ_PQGG01000028.1:93733-217693 GCF_002915595.1 Zhongshania marina | reverse complement strand
ACCCGTGGTGCATTTAGGAAATGACCACTTTCAGGTTGTTTAATTTATTCCCTTCACGTTGGTTGAACCATTGAATTAATGTGAGGGACGCTATCTTTGTCACAATTCTGCGCGAAATACCCTTGAACGATTTTGCATAATTCCGCCGTATCATGAACTGGTCACAAAGTTGTGAAAACAATGTTTCGATCCGCTTTCTGGCTTTACGATATTTAGCCGGAAAGTCTCTAAACTCTTTCTGGTTCTTTCGCATCGGTGTTTGCAAATTGATACAACTTGATGAAAATAAATCTGTTTGCCAAACTCTGCTCAAATACCCTTTATCGCCAATCAAAACACAATTGTTTAACTGGCCTTCAATATCGTTTAGGTAATGGATGTCATGAACCGAAGCCTTTGATATATCGTACATTTTTAACACGCCACTCGGTGAGCAAACCGCGTGTAACTTATAGCCAAAGTAGCGCATATTTTGTGCTGCACAAAAACCAAAATCTGGCGAGCTAGATTCAAATTCTTGGCAAATTTTACTGCGATTAGATCGACTCATTTTACACACTTCCAATGGCATGCTATCGACAATATTTATATCGTTATCAACATCTAATCGCGTGACAATAGCGCTTCTGATTTCTTCTAATTTAAAACTCAACCTTCGCGCTCTTCTGTTATAAACGGAGCGCTCAATTTTCCCATTGATGCACGCAGGCAGCTGTTTGAACAAAAAGTGTTCTGAATCAATGCCCAGTGTTTCAGCTGCAAGACTGAGCGCGAGTAGCTCCTTATCGCTTAGCTTAGGTGTTCTGATTTGATTCAAAAAATTATCGGCTGGCTCAATTTCGTGCAAAAGAGACAGAATTTTGCTATAAACGCTGTGTAAGTTACTCATCTCGTTACCATTTTTCTCGTAAACTAATGATAACCTCTTTATGAGGGTGAGTAACTTACCTCCTTCCTAAATGCACTACGGGTTTAATACGTCTTTCAAGTAGGGTTTGCATCTCTACCGCTTGCTCTAGTCCTGTGCCGGGAATGCGCATCGCATGTAAAGTAACGTCCCCTTCATCTAATTGAGGGGTAAACTCCGAACCCAAGGTGGTAGCTAAATAGAGGCAAAGCACCACCAAAGCACTCGCTCCGCCAACCATAAACCACCGAAACTTTAAGGCAAACTGTAGCGAAGGTTTATAAGCGCGTTTAGCGACATCCATGACGATGCCTTCTTTTTCGCTAATGTTTCCTTTTAAGAATACCGCAATCGCGGCGGGGACTACTGTCAAAGATAAAATCATGGCAGAAATTAAGGCCATCACCACCGTGGCAGCCATCGGATGGAACATTTTTCCTTCAACGTCGCTTAAAGAAAAAATCGGGATATACACAACAGTGATGATGGCAACACCAAATAGACTGGGACGAATCACTTCTGAGCTTGCTTGATAAACGATATTTAAACGTTCTCGTAAAACTAAATGGCCATTCCGCTGCGCCTGAGATAGGCGCCGAATAGCGTTTTCAACAATGATCACGGCGCCATCGATGATCAAGCCGAAATCCAGCGCACCTAGGCTCATTAAATTTGCGGAGACACCGGCTTTCACCATGCCAGTAATAGTCATTAACATGGTCAGTGGAATAACCGCAGCGGTAATCAGCGCTGCCCGCAAATTACCTAATAATAAAAATAGTACGACAATTACAAGCAGAGAACCTTCTAGTAGATTTTTGCTTACGGTCACAATGGCCTTATCAACCAAGCTTGTTCGGTCGTACACAGGAAGAGCAACAACACCCTTTGGTAGCGATGCCTGAATAGTGGCTAAGCGCTCGTCTACACGCTTTGCAACAACTCGGGAATTTTCACCTATCAACATCATTGCGGTACCCAGCACCGTTTCAACGCCATCTTGCGTGGCGGCACCAGTGCGTAAATTCTTTCCAATACCGATACTCGCAATGTCTCCGAGTTTTATAGGGATTGAGTTATGTGTAGTCACAATTACATTGCTAATGTCTTCAACCGTTGCCAATTGTCCAGGTGAACGCACTAACAATTGTTGACCGTTGCGCTCTATATACCCCGCGCCGCGATTATCATTATTAGCTAGTAAAGCCGCCGTAATATCCGCCAAGCTGATCTTGAACTGCAGTAATTTTTGAACATCTGGGCTAATGTGATATTGCTTGTTGTAGCCGCCAATACTGTTGATTTCGACTATGCCTTTCACCTGCGCCAGCTGTGGTTTAATAATCCAATCTTGAATTTCTCTTAAGGCGGTGGCGTCATAAGCTTGACCATTGGCCTGCAGTGCGTTCGGCTCTGCCTGTACGGTATACATATATATCTCGCCGAGCCCAGTAGAAATGGGTCCCATCTCAGGTTCTATTCCGGCGGGCAGGACCGACTTTATTGCAGTAAGTTTGGTATTGATTAGATTTCTAGCAAAGTAAATATCGGTTCCTTCCTCAAATACCGCCGTCACTTGCGACAAGCCATAGCGCGACAATGAACGGGTATACGCAAGTTTTGGTAACCCAGCCAAAGCGGTTTCTACGGGATACGTAATTCGCTGCTCAGCTTCTAATGGTGAATAACCTGAGGCTGAGGTATTAATTTGTACTTGAACATTTGTGATATCCGGCACGGCATCTATCGTAAGGCGCTGGTAGTTCAGAACACCGACAACAATAATTAACAGAACACTAAATAAAACTAGAATCCGCCGCGCAATTACGAGGCGCAATATTGCATCAATCATCGTATGCACCTCAGTGATCGTGACTAGATTCAGATTTTTCGATATCTGCTTTAAGAAGGTAGCTATTCGTCACCACATATTCGGTATCAGCGGAAATGCCGGAAATAACTTCGATAAAATCCGCGTCACTGCGACCGGTCTCAATCGGAATAAAACGATAGACCTCAGCCTCTTTCACAAAGACACCGAGTTTGTCATCTAAGCTTTGCAGGGCAGATTTTCTAAGCGCTAAAATGGGATCGAATTCCTTAATCACTACATCGGCTTGAACCAATTGACCGGGGAACCACCTGTCGTCAATATTGTTTATTCTCACCCGAGCAATACGGTACGGTGACGACTGCTCTGCAGGCAATATATGTGTAATCTTAGTGTCAAAACGCAGAGTGCCATCACTTATAAAAACGTGCTGATCCGCACGAAGTGAGGTTTGCTGGGAGGGAAATACACGCAGTTCAGCCCATAAATAGTCTGTATTTACAATTGAAAGCAGAACTTGATCACGAGCCACTTCTCCCACATTTGCATGCCGCTGAATCACGCTTCCACTAATCGGAGAACGAATTTCATAGTTCTTTAAACTTCCGTTTGACTCCACTATTGCCAACAAATCACCGGCTTCTACCTTGTCACCAATATTCACTGCAACAGAATGAATAACGCCTGAAAAACGCGCACGTACATGACTGGTTTGTTCCGGCGCAGTTGTGAGATTTCCGTAAAGCCTCGCAGTTTGCTTAATTCTATGTGGTCGTGAGATGTCGGTTTTAATACCGGTGCTAGACGCAATATCATCACCTATTACGAGACTATACTGCTCTTCATGTTCATCATGATGTTGGTGAGTCTCGTCCGCTAAGGTCATACTCGCTTGGCACAGTAGCAATACTGTGAGGGTGACTATTAATTGCTGTTTCATTGTCATATTCCGAATTTTGAGTGCATATTGATGCAAAATAATTTATTTACGCGGTGTGAGCGGCTTTGCGACAAGTTGCTCTATGGTGCTTTGATTGAGTGAAGCGGCCGCCGCATTTTCGATAAGTGCCTGCTTCGCATTGAGTAGCTCTCTTTGTACAGCGATCAATTCTATGTAACTGTAACGGCCAGCTTCATAGGCGTGCTGAGTCGCTCGTAACGAAGCGCTAAGCTCTGGCAGAATGGTATTCCGATAGGCATTGACTGCAGCGAGGTGCTGAGCCCGCTGTGAGTAAGCCTCAAAAAGCTGAACATGCATTTTTAATTGCGCGGACGCCTGCTCAAACACTACCTCGTTCTGCGCTGCGCGCGCGGCTTTCACTGCACCGGTCTTGCGTGTACCGCTAAACAAAGGAATAGATAGACCAGCAACAAATGCAGTATCATCGCTATTTTCAAATTGCCGAACACCCAGTTGCCAATTTATATCTGATATTGATTGAGTTTTAAGCAAGGCCAATTCCGCATCTCTTATGCGTGCCTCGCTTGCGAATACGGCTATCGCAGGGGAAGACTGTGCCTCCCTATATAATTCTTCATAACTAACTACCTCACGAAATTGATAGAGATCGCCCTCAAGAACTATCCACTTTGGGGTTGTTTCACCCCAATACGCAGCCAGCTTTACCGATCCTCGTTGGTATTCCCGTCGCAGAGAATTTAGCCTTAACTTCGCTTGCGCAAGCGCCGCCCTTGCCCGCCTTACTTCGTAATCAGTTCCGGCACCCTGCTTTGCGCGATTCTCCAGCACTGCGAGGGTGTTCACTGCCAAATCTCGAGCTTCCTCAGCTAGGGCTATATAGAGGGTCGGCCGTCATTCTGGAAAAATTCGCCAATTGTACCTTAAATTATTGATATATAAGTCTTATTTCGCTTTTTCTGTCTCCAGTATCTTGATTCCAAAATCCAGCGGCGGAATTACTTTTTCCAGATCCAAATTGTAGTCACCAAAGCGATTAATATTAGAATTTCGGTATGGTGAGAGCCCATTAAGCAGCTCTTTGTTGATTATCACACCCTCTTTCGACAAATGCTTCAGAACATGGGTCATTTTCTCAACGTTATAGAGAATCACCATATTAGCTACTAGCTGGTTGTATTTAACGATTTTCCGCTGCTCATGACGGACGTTTTCTGCAATGATGCCCTCACCTCCAAAAAAGAGCCATTTAATAAAACCGTTAAATTCCTCACTTTTGTTTGTGGCTGATTGAATGGTTTTTCGAAGCTCAATTTCATCGATATAGCGCAGTAAAAAGAGTGTTCTTATCGCCTTTCCCAGCTCTTTAAATGCCAAATATAGCTTGTTTCTACGACTGTAGGTCCCAAGCCTACGCAAAATCGTTGAGGCGGTAATTTTGCCTTTCTTGATCGATATGACGACGCGAAGCATATCTCGAAGATGCCGCTCGATTAATTTGAAGTCTATGCTTCCTGCAAACAAGGGCTCAATACTTTTGTATCGATATCGATTGTCAGGTCGGAAAAGCAACAAATCCTGAATGTTGCGGATTCGAGGCATGAGATTGATGCCCAGCAAATGTGACAAACCAAATACTGGATAGCTTTGCGCCTGTGTGTCGCCATGTAACGTATCGGGCTGGATGTCAGATTTGTTGTTCATTAGTCCGTCTAGTATGTACACCGCTTCATAGACACCGCATGGAATAAAATGACTGAACAATGCAATGTAGGTATCGGAAACATGGTAGTAACCAATACCACCATAACCGCCATATCGAATATGGTATTCCGTTAACAGGTTCTGTTCGTACAGATCCCACATCGTTCCATCAGCCGACGCGTGCTTGCCGCTGCCCCAGTATTTAGGTAGATCAAATTTATTGTAAGCATTGACGACTTGGGTGATCGCTTTGTCCAAGCGATCTTCGGAAGCATGTCTAAGGTTGAGCCAGGCAATCTGCTTTCTGCTGATATTCTTCACAGACTTGGCTGTTTGAACTGGCCCTAGATTACAGCCATAGCAAAATAACGTGGTGATGAAACGCTTTTCGGGTTCATCTATACGTAATTCATTCCCTGACAACGGCCCAAATAGTTTATGCAGACCAAGCCACTTTTCAGTGTCGGTAAGGATGTCAATAATGCTTACTTCAGGGAGGTTTTCCGTAATCAGTGCATCGAGTTTTTGCAGTTCGGCTAACGGTTGTTCACTTCTTATCGGACTGATCGACAGCTTACCCTCTTTGATCGAGGCGTGAAGATTGGCAGGAAATCGCTCGTCTACCTGTTTTGATCGATCTGATAGCTCCTGCTTTAAGTTAGTAACAAACAAATGCGCATTATTCAGTGGCATCTCCACCTGTTCACTATACTCGTCTAATTCGTCATCCAATGTTTCATCGTCCACCAGTTGCTCGCGATAGTCATCAAATTCGACGCTAAACGGAATATACAAATCGCCCGATGAGAGCTCGTGCTTGATGTGTAACAACAAACAGAGTTCAAGGTATTTTCTATGGAAAAGTCGTTGAGTTATTCCGGTTTCGTTCTTCGTGTTCGACAGGATCAGCTTGCGCCATTTTTCTGTAAACCAACTGGTATCAAATGGCTCAGGCAAATGCTGATTAAGTGTCTCTTCGCTGATAAATTCTGATCGAGTACTACGCAAACTCTTTAGCAGGATAAGCAATGTCGTGCTGCTGGTATCGCTGGAGCTTGATTGCAAATCCAGTATATCCAGACAATTGAAAAGCAAAGCGCGTTTCTGGCGGTAATTGCTTAACATGAAGGGGTAGTAATTGTTTCCGGCATAAGCAATGTGCTGATTGCAACGATCAATCAGCGCGCTAGCGTCATCGCCCAAGACACCTCCAATCGCTTGCAGTTTGGCTAATTGTTCAGAATCTTGGTCGTAAGCGATAAGAACGTCGCGAAATTTTGCAATCAAGGCATCGATTTGTTTTTGGTGCTCCAGGATATATTTGTTCAATGCGGCCTGGGCACCAGCTTCCATGCTTCGCAGCATCTTGATATACAAGTTTGCAACATCGTCCAAGGCTTTACTATGTTGTTGGCGAATCAATATTACGGCAAGTGCATAGCGCTTATGGACTTTGAGTCGTGCCATTTCGGGGGCTGTTAATGCACGAGCCTCTAGGGCAAACTGCCGATATTTCACAACCGGAATGTTGGCCTCAGGGAGAGTTTCACCTAATGTTTGGAGCCAATGAACATGCTGAAGATAACTTCGAACTTCTTTGTTACCCGGCTTTTTGGGTTCACGTTTAAGAATATTCCAGGCACTGTAAGCGCCATCGGACGGGTTCAGTAATTCATCAATTTTTTGTTTGGCTTCTGGCGAGAGATCCAGTCCAATCTCGCGAAAACAGGCATCATTGACTTTATTTCTTGCTGCGCGAGCGATTCGTTTGAGGACTGTAAATCCGGGCAGCTCGAAATGATGATGCGCCAATTCCTCTAGCATCACGTTGATGATATCTGCGAGCATCTCTTTTGTCTCTGATGCATTTTCAGCAATTTGAGTGAGCCAAGGCTGGTCGCTTAAATCGAATGGCTTTATGCCGAGATATTCCCTTAATTGTTGTTGCTGACGTGATCGAGACCCCGACCGGTCGTAGTCTTTGAGCTGTTTAAGAGTAATCGGTCGTTTTATACCCATCGCATCGAGCACATGCTGCATAATCGAGCGTGGCACTGAGGCCACAGGCACAAAGTATCCGAGTCGTTGAAGTAATTTTAAATTCAGAATGAGCCCGACACGTAGAATCGGCCTTTTTTCTGATGAGATCAGTATTAGTTCTTCTGGTGTTGGAGTGTAATACTCCTTGAGCTCTTTATCTGTGATGGTGTTGCGCAGTCGAGGATAGGCAGTTTCATGCAGACTGCTCATATTTCAAATTCCTTTAAAAACAGAGTCTGTTAATCCCAGTGTTTATCGGTGCGAGGATCGCGAACGCTAACCTCCAGCATGCATTGATTCTCTGACGCGATCTCGTGCATTCGGTGAAGTAGTTCATCTAGGATTTCATCCAATGAATCGTAGTCACTGTGCTCGACCATAATCTCGTAATGCCTTCCTTCTAAATTGACTTTATTCATTGACAACGGCGACAAGCAATACCCCTCGATTAATTTTTTTGCTCTGTCAGTGCGCTTGGAAAGCTTGCTATAAGGCTCTAGAACGAGAAGAACCTCCAATAGCGTTTGGATGGTTTTTTGTTCATCTTGTTCGATTGGCGCAATTACCGTAGCAATTCCCGTTTCTGTACGATACTGAGCAAATGGATCTGGCGAGTCTATGTATCGCATCGCGGACTGAACATCTTTCCAACCCACGTATTCCATCAAGGATTTCGTATCCCAACCTTGCGCATTTGCCCAGGTGGCGAAACCTCTTCTTAGAGAGTGACTGCTAAACAAGTTCGCCTCATCTATGTCGGCTCGTGAACAGCACTGCTGAATAATGCCGATGATGCTTGCGGGATGAAGTGCGTCTTCGGATATATGTCCCCAACGATTAATCGAACGAAAAACCGGCCCGACCTTTATTTGCGCCGCACTGACCCAATCTAAATAAGCTTCGACAGGACAAAGTTGTTTTAATGCAGGAGCCTTGTATCGCCGCCCCAGTCTAGAATGATCGCCTTTACTGCGGGGGACAAATATGTCCATCCCTTTTCCAGACTCCGCCTGAATATGCTCTACACTAAGTCGGGCTAATTCATCACTGCGGAACGCACGCCAGAAACCGATCAACAATAGGGCTTTATCCCGGATCGATTGCAGCGCTTCTTTTGGTGAGCCAGTTTCAATAAAATGATCAAACGAGCTTACCAGTAGCGTTAGCTGGTCAAGCTGAATTGGTTTGGCTTGCTTTGGGACGACTGGGTGCAATTCGGCGATGCCCTTTAACACTTTTTTTACATGCGGGGCTTTGGTCGGGTCAGGAAAGCCCTGATCAAGATGCCAGGCCGCTAGACCAGCTAGTCGTTGACGCAGTGTGTTTACTGACAAAGTATTTGCATAATCCACCAAATAGCGAGCCACGCTATCGGCGGTCGCAGGAAGAAAACCACCCCAGTGACTTTCAAAATGTTCAACAGCCGCACGGTAACTTAAACGCGTGTTATCGCGTGTTGCCGCCCGGATATAGTGATCAAGGTCTGTCACCCTTACTTCCTTTTGTTATCTGTAAACGTATGCTGCGATTTTGGCGATAGTTCATTTAATATTCCGCACTGATCGATAGATCGTGCGCGACCACATTTATGTCGCAACCGCTTTAGATCACGCTGAAGATTTTGGAGATCCGTGATACGGGTCTCGACAATGTGCAGGTGAGCATCAATCATGTCATTCACCGCTTCACACGGTGTGCCTGGTGAGTGTTGTAGCGAGATGAGGTGTTTGATTTCGCTTAACGTCAGATCCAGCGCACGGCAATTCTTGATGAATGACAATTTTTCAAGCGCGCCAGTACTATATATACGGAAGTTGCCGTCAGTACGAGCAGGCTCGGAGATTAAGCCTTCCTTTTCGTAGTGGCGTATCGCTTGGATCGAACAGCCACTGCGTTTAGCGAGCTCACCAATTTTCATAGGTTTCCCCCTTGACTCTATTGTTACTATAGAGTGTAGCCTTGGTATATCCATCTAACAAGAGTCGGCTATGTCAACAGATTCGAAAGTGTGCTGCGGCTCTAGCAGCACAGCGCCAACACAGGCTGAAGCGAACAGCGATATGCAGGCTGGAGCCAGCCACGTAAGCGTGTTTCATGTCACTGATATGGATTGCCCGTCAGAAGAGAACCTGATTCGCACTGCATTTGCTAGTTTTGATGAGGGGCTCACCTTCGAATTCGACATTTCCAACCGCAGGGTGCGGATATATCACCCAGATATTGCGGAGACAGTGGAAAAAACCATGATCTCTGTTGGTCTTCGGGCACAACTGATTTCATTGGAGCCGGTAGATTTTGATGCCGTTCGGCAAGCCCAGGTAACGGCAAAGTCCGACGAAGTAAGAGAGGCGCGGGTATTACGGTGGTTGCTGGCAATCAACGCGGTCATGTTTGCACTTGAGTTTGGCGTGGGCATTGTGGCGCAATCCACTGGCTTAATCGCTGACTCGCTGGATATGTTTGCCGATGCTGCGGTCTATGGTGCGTCGCTGTATGCGGTGGGTAAGGCCGCTCGACTTAAGCTCAAGGCTGCCCATTTCTCTGGCTGGCTACAGCTCGCGCTTGCTGTGGGCGTCCTACTCGAAGTCTTTAGGCGAGCTGTCTACGGGAGCGAACCCGTTTCAGTACTCATGATGGGGGCAGGCGCCGTTGCCTTGGTAGCGAATATTGCTTGCCTCTTGCTAATCTTCAAATCGCGTAACCAAGGGGCACATATGAAGGCCAGCTGGATATTCTCAGCCAATGATGTGTTGGCCAATACCGGCGTCATCATTGCCGGCATTCTAGTGGCGATGACGGGATCACACATTCCGGATTTGGTGGTTGGGGTTATTATTGGCTTTATTGTTTTAAACGGCGCTCGGCGTATACTTCTGCTACGATAGCGACCTGTTTTCGAGATCAAGTGATCAGATAGATTAAAAAATGCTTAAACGTGTCCTGACATATTTTTTGCTTGCACTGATTGTTTTGCAATCCGGTATGTCTATGGGCGACGCACATCAACTGCACCAGTCAAGTTCTGAGCATGTGACTTTCGACGAGGCCCATCAACATCTTGGCGTGCTTGAAGTTGAAAAACACGACGTCAAAACTCTTACTACAGATACGTCGGCCTCTTCGACATTGGATTGTCATCACTGCTGCCACGGTCACGCTCATTTTTGTCCCGCTATTCTAGTCTCTACCGATCAGCTTTTATTGACGAAGAGTTCATCACCTGTTTCCTTTTATTCGGAAAGCGCTTTTCCCAATACCTTCGAAACCATCCTGCGCCCTCCTAAAGCATAAGCCCTAAGTACCGTTTTTTACCCGCACTTGCGGAATTACGACTTATATTAGGACTTATCCATGCAATTACTCACTTTTTACAGGTGCCATAAGCCCTGTGCGTGGCTTGCTTTTCTACTCTGCAGTTTGACCATCACGGCAAATGCTGCGTACGCCGATACCAAGCTGACTCTAAATGACGCGCTAGCCCGCACGCTGTCAAACAATCCACAACTCTACCAATACAGATTCACACAGGAAGCGCTGAGCGCCCGAAGGCAAACCAGCGCCTTACGCCCAGCGATGGCATTTGAACTTGAGGTAGAAAACTTCGCTGGATCCGGCAGTACGGCAGGATTTGATTCAGCAGAAACCACACTGGCGATATCGTCAGTGATTGAACTGGCAGGTAAACGTCAGGCCCGCGTTTCCTATACAGATGCTCGTATCAATCAGGCGGAATGGGAACAACAAGCCACTACCCTTGATGTGCTCGGTGAGCTGACGACCGCCTATATAGAGGGCTTGGCAACCCAGGCCAACATTCGGCTCGCTGAGGAATCTCTAGCACTGTCCCAATCGTTGTTAAAAACCCTCAAAACACGCTCCAAACAGGGAGCGGCACCTGAAGCGGAAGTCATGCGTGGGCAAGCCGCCGTTGCGCGTGCGGAAATCCGTCTTGCTTCGTTGGAGGAACAGTTTCAGCGCCAGAAAGTGCAGCTCGCTCGGTTTTGGGGTGACACCACCCCGGCATTTAGCACACTGGAGGGGAGCCTTTTTGAATTCGGAGAAAATTCAGGCTTTGAGCAGCTGTATGCGCGAATAAAAACTTCCCCGACTATTCAGGTGTTTGCAAGTGAGGCGCGGATCAGGGATGCCGCAGTGACATTGGCTCGCGCAGGTGGACGCAGTGATCTGACGTGGCGTGCAGGCATCAAACGCTTCGAAGAAACAGGCGATTCAGCATTCACCGTGGGGCTCTCCATTCCCTTGTTCTCTAATAAGAGAAACAGCGGTGAAGTGAAAGCGGCTCTGGCCAATCGCAATGCCGTGGATTATGCCCGACAGGATCTGCTCTTGCGTTTGCATGCCCAACTTTTTGAAGCCTGGTCGCTCAGAAAGCAAAGCATCGCGGCCGCCAATAAAACCCAAAATGTGGTGATCCCAGCGCTAGAAAACGCACTTAAATTAACCCGTGAAGCTTACGAAAATGGTCGTTATCGCTATCTCGATTTGATTGCCGCTCAGGAAGAGTTGCTGGCGACCAAGCAGGCGCGTATCGATGCGGCATCGACAGCTCTCATCTGTCAGGCGCTGATAGAAAAGCTATCCAGTGAAGCTCTTAACCGCTAAATCAATCGTTTACATCGGGTTTGATCACCATCAGACCTCAGGAATTTATGACTATGAAAAATGCAATTATCACCGGTCTTACAGTCTTAATCCTTGTTTTCAGCACTTACCTACACGCGGCTGGCGACCATATTAATCACGAAGAGAATCCCTCGGCAGATCACAAAGAATATGGCCATGAGGATGATGGAGAGGATGAGCATGGCCACGGCGAAGAAAACAGCAGTCGTATTGATGGCGAGATGGCACAGCAAGTGGGGATCGTAACCAGTCGTGCAGGTTCCCAGGAACTTAATCAAACCATTACTGTTTACGGCTCGTTGGTGTCGGGGCCAGAACAATTAAGTCATGTGCGTGCCCGCTTCGAAGGCTTAGTCAAATCTGTACGTGTGACCATTGGTGATCGAGTAAAAACCCGTGATCTGTTGGCGGAAATTGAATCCAATGAAAGCCTTAAGACTTACCAACTCCACTCGCCTATTTCAGGCCGCATCGTTCAGCGTCACGCCAACACCGGCGAAGTAACCCAGGATCAAATTCTGTTTTCCATTGCTAACTTTGACACTGTGTGGGCGGAACTGCGGGTCTATCCCGCTCAGCAGTCCTCGGTTGCAGAAAGTCAGGACGTCCATATTCTGACTGCCGATGGCAGTGTCGAATCCACAGTAAATCATATTGTGCCCTCGCTGGAATCCCCTTATCAGTTAGCGCGAGTCAAACTGGACAACAGCAAGCAAACCTTATCTCCGGGAATGATGGTAGAAGCGCGTGTACAGGTCGGTCGCTTTCCAGTTTCTTTGGCTGTTACAAAAGAGTCGGTGCAAATACTTGGTGGTCGGCAGGGTGTTTTTGTAAAGATCAATGATGAATATCGTTTTAAACCGCTCGTGCTGGGTCAAAGTGACGACCATTTTTATGAGGTCGTCGATGGGCTTGAGTCCGGCGATGAATATGTCAGTAAAAACAGCTACCTGATCAAAGCCGATATCGAAAAATCCGAAGCCGAACACGAACACTAAAAGGGACGCATTATGATTGATTCTATTGTGCGCCTAGCCGTTGAAAGGCGCTTGTTAATTCTCTGTTTTATTTTTGTCATCGTTGGAGTCGGCGTGTGGAGTTATCAAAAGCTCCCCATTGATGCGGTACCCGATATCACCAATGTGCAGGTACAAATTAACACGGCTGCTCCGGGTTACTCGCCGCTAGAGTCCGAGCAGCGAATCACGTATCCGGTAGAAACTGCGCTAGCGGGTTTACCCAAACTTTCCTATACACGCTCGCTGTCACGTTATGGCTTGTCTCAAGTCACGGTGGTGTTTGAAGAAGGCACTGATATCTATTTTGCACGCAACCTGATTAACGCCAGGCTGGGTGCAATCAAAAGTGCCTTACCGCCTGGGCTTGAACCGGAAATGGGGCCGATTTCTACCGGCTTGGGCGAAATTTTTATGTATACGGTGCAAGCCAATCCTGATGCCCGCATGGTTAACGGTGAGTCCTATAACGCGACCGCATTGCGAGAAATTCAGGACTGGATTATCAAGCCCCAACTCGCTCAGGTAAAAGGCGTTATCGAGGTCAACAGCATCGGTGGCTACAACAAGCAATATCATGTGATGCCCGACCCCACAAAATTACTACTTTACAAAGTTAGTGTTGAAAACGTCGTGCAAGCCTTGCAGGCCAATAATGACAATCGGGGCGCGGGCTATATCGAACGAAACGGTCAGCGGCTTTTGGTGCGGTCGCCAGGTCAGCTCGCAACGGTGGACGACATCGGTAATGTGATCATTACCGAACATGACTCTGTACCGATAAAAATAAAAGATGTGGCCGAAATTGCGATTGGCAAAGAGCTACGTACCGGTGCCGCTACGCGAGATGGTGTAGAAACGGTATTGGGTACTGCCATGATGCTGATCGGCGCTAATTCGCGTACGGTCGCCCAAGACGTAGCTAACAAGCTCGAAGAAATTCAGGTCTCATTGCCGGAGGGCGTGGTGGCTGAAGCCGTCTACGACCGCACCGCGCTAGTCGACAAAGCCATTGCCACCGTGTCCAAAAACCTCATGGAAGGCGCACTACTGGTTATCGTGGTGCTGTTTCTCTTGTTGGGCAATTTCCGTGCTGCCTTGATCACAGCGGCGGTTATTCCGCTGGCTATGTTGATGACGATCACCGGCATGGTGAAAACGGGTGTATCGGCCAACTTGATGAGCCTAGGGGCACTCGATTTTGGTTTGATCGTAGACGGAGCGGTCATTATTGTTGAAAACTGCGTTCGTCGTCTGGCCGAGAATCAGCACAAAAGCGGTCAACAAGATTTACGGGAGCGATTGAACACTGTTTTTGACGCAACCTCCGAAGTGATTCGTCCCAGCTTATTCGGTGTGGCCATTATCACTATCGTCTATATCCCGATATTTAGTTTGACCGGTGTGGAAGGCAAGATGTTTCACCCGATGGCGGCGACCGTAGTGATGGCGTTATTGTCTGCTATGGTGCTTTCGTTAACGGTGGTCCCTGCTGCTGTTGCCGTGTTCATGAACGGCAAAATCAGCGAAAAAGAAAGCATCGTTATCAGCAAGGCAAAATCTGCCTACAAACCGCTGCTCAATCTCGCTCTAAAGTTTCGCTGGGCCGTGGTCGGTTTTGCCTCAGTCTTGGTGGTGTCTTGTTTATGGTTGGCTACGACTCTGGGTTCAGAGTTCATTCCTCAATTGAATGAGGGTGACATTGCATTGCACGCGATGCGCATTCCAGGCACAGGTTTGGAGCAAGCCGTGGAAATGCAGGAAATTCTTGAGCGGAGAATAAAAGCATTTCCTGAGGTGGATAAAGTCTTCGCCCGAATCGGCACGGCGGAAGTTGCCACCGATCCGATGCCGCCCAATGTCGCCGATAATTTTGTGACCTTAAAACCGCATAGTGAATGGCCAGACCCGTCCAAAACCAAAGCGGAACTTGTTGAGGAAATGGAGCGAGCCCTAGAGGAGTTGCCGGGCAATAACTATGAGTTTACGCAACCCATCCAAATGCGGTTTAACGAATTAATTTCCGGTGTACGCGCGGATCTCGGTATCAAGATTTTCGGAGATGATCTGGATCAGTTGGTGTTAACAGCCAACGATGTGCTTAAAGTCGTCAATTCGATTGAAGGTGCTGCGGATGCTAGGGTTGAACAAGTAACGGGATTGCCAACACTTTCTGTTATTCCGAACCGCACCGCCCTGGGTCGCTACGGTTTGAATGTTGCCGAACTTCAGGATTGGGTGTCCGCTGCGATTGGCGGTGAATCCGCCGGGATTATTTATGAAGGTGATCGGCGCTTTGAGCTGGTGGTGCGCTTGCCGGAAACAACGCGTCGCGATATCGACCGTTTGAAGTTTCTGCCGGTACCACTCCCGAACGGGGATTATGTGCCCCTCGAAGAAGTCGCGACCTTGGACATCTCACCTGCACCAGCGCAAATCAGTCGTGAAAACGGTAAGCGCCGCATCGTAGTCACCGCTAATGTTCGTGGACGTGATCTGGGGAGTTTCGTCAATGAGGTACAAGCGAGTGTTCGTGAAAACGCGGATATCCCGCCAGGTTATTGGCTGGACTATGGCGGCACTTTTGAGCAGCTGGAGTCTGCCAGCCAGCGCTTGTCCGTCGTAGTACCGATTACCTTGTTGGTGATATTGGGTATTCTGGTCATGGCCTTTGCCTCAGTGAAGGATGCGTTGATCATATTCAGTGGTGTGCCGCTCGCGCTCACTGGTGGTGTTTTATCGCTGTATTTACGGGACATGCCGCTGTCGATCTCTGCTGGAATAGGTTTTATCGCACTGTCCGGCGTGGCGGTACTAAATGGACTGGTGATGTTGGCCTTTATACGTCAGCTTTGGCATGAGACAGGGGAATTGACCAACTCAATTATTGACGGCGCGATGATTCGTTTACGCCCGGTGTTGATGACTGCTCTCGTGGCCAGTCTCGGTTTTGTCCCCATGGCCTTAAACACTGGTACCGGTGCAGAAGTTCAGCGACCACTCGCAACCGTGGTTATCGGGGGCATTATTTCGTCAACGATTCTGACGTTGTTGGTTCTGCCTGTACTGTATCAGTGGGTTCATCGCCGAGAGAATAAAATCAAAAAATAATCGTCTGGCTCCGGCACAAGCCGGAGCCGACTTTTTTTGAATCTAAACAGAAAAAGAAAAGAGCTGGAGGAACAATGCATTCTCATTCACACGACGACAACAGTAGTACACGAATCGGCTGGGCATTCTTTCTCAATGTTGGATTCACGATTATTGAGTTTATTGGCGGGGTGCTGACCAATAGCACCGCGATTATGGCGGATGCCGTCCACGACCTCGGAGATAGTTTGTCTATTGGTTTGGCGTGGGTCCTCGCGAAACTGGGAAAAAAGCCCGCTTCCAGTTCATTTTCCTACGGCTACAAACGTTTATCGCTATTGGGTTCGCTCATCAATGGTATTGTCCTTATCGCCGGTTCAGGTTGGGTGTTATATCAATCCATTCCTCGTCTTTTCAATCCGGAAATGCCTGTAACAGAAGGTATGTTGGCGCTGTCCATTTTCGGTATTGCCGTGAATGGGTTCGCCGCATTTAAGCTCAGCAAAGGGGAGACACTGAATGAAAAAGTGCTCAACTGGCATTTGCTAGAGGACGTCCTCGGATGGGTTGCTGTTTTTATTGTGTCAGTTGTGTTGATGTTTGTGGAGTGGCCGATCCTCGACCCCATTTTAGCGATCGGCTTCACCTTATTTATTTTGGTGAATGTTGTTCGAAACATCGGCTCAACCTTAAAGCTGTTTTTACAGGGCGTACCCGATCAAGGCATTGCAAAAGGAATCGAAGAGAAACTTAAAAGCATTTCTGAGTTTAAACATTTTCACCATCTGCATTTGTGGTCGCTGGATGGCGAAAGCCATGTATTAACGGTTCATATCGAACTTGCAGCAGATGTATCACTGGAGGATCAAAGAAATTTAAAACGCCGTTTGTCCGCTGTGCTGGCCGAGTTTGAGTTAAGTCACACAACCGTTGAGTTTGAACTACACAATGAGCCTTGTCGTGATGACGTGCCAAAGGAGTGACGTATGCTGTTAATCAAAACTGCTGGCCTTTTCGTGTTCACCGCGATTGCGGAAATCGTAGGGTGTTTTTTGCCTTATCTTTGGCTGCGCAAGGGGGGATCTACCTGGCTTCTGTTACCTGCTGCATTATGCCTTGGGCTATTCGTCTGGTTGCTAACACTGCATCCCGCCGCCAGCGGTCGGGTATATGCGGCCTATGGCGGGGTCTACGTGGCGACAGCGTTGGTTTGGCTTCGCGTGGTTGATGGGGTACGACTTTCTCCTATGGACTGGCTGGGAGCCTGCATCGCATTGATCGGTATGGGTATTATCGTGATTGGTTGGAATGTACCAAATTCGTACTGAATTTTGAAGGAATCCGCCTCGAAATCCACCTGACATTCAATAACTCTTGATTATTTAAAGTTAAATTTAAGCTATTCAAGTCTCGAAAAGCGATATAATATAGTATGTATATACGTGGTACGTAATACAGTACGAAATATAGTGAGAGGTGGTATATGGCAAGAGGCGGCGTCAACAAAGCACTGGTATCCAAAGCGCGTGAAACCTTGGTCCGTCGAGGCGAAAACCCCTCAATTGACGCTATTCGCGTGGAACTTGGCAATACTGGCTCCAAGTCCACCATTCATCGATACCTACGAGAGATAGAGGAAGAGGCTTCGGCCCGCCTGGATGACGAAGCATTGCTCAGTCAGCCCATCAAGGAACTAATTGGTCGTTTAGCTTCAGCGCTGAAACAGGAAGCACAAGCCGCAATTGATGAAAGCCAGTCCAAGCATCAGCACCAAGTGCAGTCCCTTACAGGTAGAATTCAAGAACTCGAAAGCTCGCTTGCCTCTATTAATAAAACGTTCTCAGAGAAAGAACACGAATTACAAAGCACGCTCGCTGAACTGAAGGAGAGCAAAGCCTCCGAAGAAGAGCTAAAAGCAAAAGAAGCCAAAGCCACTCAAACCGAAGAAAAGCTTCGAGAGCTATTAGCTGAAAAACAAACCCAAATCGAGTCACTGGAAGAGAAACATCGCCACAGTCGAGAGGCAATGGAGCATTATCGCCAGTCGGTAAAAGAACAGCGCGATCAGGATCAACGGAAGCACGAGCAATACAGCCAACAGCTTCAGTCTGAAATTCGCGCCCTGAATCAAACTCTTTCAGTTAAACAATCTGATATCACGCAGTTAAACAAGGACAACGGGCGGCTCGCGGCTGAGCTTGGCTCCATACAGAAAGCAGCAGCAAAGCTGGAAACCGAGCAACGTAAACTTACCACGGATCTGGATTCCAAAGCGGAAGAGTCTGACTCGCTTAAAATTCAACTTTCCGAGCTCGCAGCTCAAGTAGAGGAACTCGATAAAGTTAAGAAGCTGAACGAAGAGCTGCAAGCCTGGAAGGCAGAAGCGTCGGTATCGATAGGCAAACTGGAAGCAGAAATTTCAATCAAGACTGATATGATGAATCGTTTACTGGAGGAAAAAACAAAAGCGCCGGAGCCAAAATAAAATAAAGAGTTGGACGGTGAGCACAGATGACCGACTGCTGGGTATTTTCTTATATTGTCTTAATTTTTTTACGATGTGTAAGGCTCCCACACAGTCCGCAGTGAGCTTAACTAGACTAGTAAGGACATCAAGATGTAGTAAAAAACTATATTAAAAACATGCAATTAGATGAACTTTGGCGAATTTTTCCAGAATGACGGCCGACCCTCATATATTCTTGAATAGCTAGGGCTTGAATAAAATCCCGCGTTAGGCTGCCTAAAATATCTAACGTAGCGGCCTGCCGACGATATTCCAGCGCCTGTAATTTAGTGTCAGCTAGCATTGTTCTAGCCCCGCGCTTACTTCCTAGCTCAATAACTGATGACAGGGCTAGCGTAAGCTCGGCATTGTGAGTGGACGAAAAATTGCCACTGCCAGCAAAGTTTTCCAGCTCAATATCGGCATTAATTTGGGGGCCTAACGCACTACTTTCACGCCGACCAACTAACGCATCATTTTTGGGCTCAAACTGGTGGAGTTGTGGGTTACTGGCCAAGGTATTCGCCATCGCCTTAGCTAGCGACAATGGTAAAGGCGCATTGCTAGCAAAAACTGGTAGCGATGTAAGGCTAATAGCTACAACAGAAATAGATATATAGCGCTGGACCGCAGCGCCTGAAAGTCGAATAAAACTCATAGTAATTCCTGCAAAATCGAATCAAAAGCCGAATATAAGGGCTCATTCTTTGGGCAAGACTTACGCTATTGGAGGGCGATAAAGGGAGTTACTTATTTGCGAAGAATAATGAGGATGGTAGCTATACCTAGCGTTTGCGTGCTTATACACGCCGGCAATCATGTCAGAGGGGGGAATGACTGAGGCTGTGACACCGTGACAATGACAGCAATGGTGGCAATCAAGTGAATCACTTACCGAAGAATCTAAGCTGCTGAGGTCAAGTTGATGAATATGTTCGGCAACTGCTTGATGTTGATCATCAGCTTGATGGTATTGATGCATATCAGCAAGGGCCGACAAAGATTGCAGCATTATGATGATAATTAAAAAGCAGCGTAATTTTGTGCTTCGCACCTGACCCAAACCCTGAAGATGTTTTAGTGGGCATAGTCTATGGGAATAGCCCAAAAGGTCAAGTCGATTACAAACTGGCAAATACATAGGCTAAAACCCTTGTTTTATACCCATGGAAATGGGCTTAAGCAAAAGCCCTGTAATGTTAACGCGGTCCTGTTTTCGGAAATTAATTTGCGTACACTGACCGTCGTTTTTATCAGCGCAAATTACAAAATAGACAAGGTTATTTTATGAAACGCCCCGTAAACGCCAACTTTCCGGCTGCTGATGAAGACCATGAACTACTAAGTGACATTGCGGATTTACCACTTAGACCAGTGCTAATAATGGGCTTGCACCGTTCGGGCACCACTTTCCTCTACGACTGTGTCTCAAAATCATTTCCTGTCGCACATTTAAGTCTTTATCACCTTCTATACTTTGACCGCTTACTTAGCAATAAGGCGAATGATAAAGAACAGGAAGATAAGGACCTGCTCAATCGCTATTTTCTATCTCGTGGTATTAGTGATAGAAACATAGACGGCACCCATATCGACGCCGACGCTGTCGAGGAATATGGCTTTCTGCTCAGAAAGAAAAGTGGCACCTTTAAACTAGCCGACAAAAATGCCGCACTATTTACTCACTTGTGCCAAAAGTTATTGGCCGTACAGAAAGACACGCACGCCGTGCTACTCAAGAACCCCTGGGATACCGGCAACGCCAAAACAATACTAAAGCACGCACCGGAAGCACGCTTTATTTATATATCCCGTGAGCCAATTGCCGTACTCAATAGTATGTTAAACGCCCTACTTTCGTATTTAGAAGGACCGCAAGACTACCTTGAAATTTTATTGGACAATGGCCGGGGTCGCAGCAGCTATCGCGCTGGTTATATAGCTTGGTTGCTATTAAGAGGAGTAAGGAAGCTAATTGGTCGCAATAATTGCGCACGTCTTTTTCGTCGTCTATTAGCCAAAGAAGTTGCCCGTCAAGTTGCAGTTTATAAAGCCGAGATAGCATCCCTACCAAAGAATCGCGCTATCGAAATAGATTACCGCTCATTAGTTGCGGACCCCGCCGCGACAATGCGTTCACTTCAGGCGCTATTAGACCTGCCGATCAAGCAAAGCCAAGAGGTCATCGAGGTTAAGTCTAGCGGGCGTTTAAATCCTATATTAAAGAACTATGAAGTGGTTCTGAACAAGTTCATTTCAAAAGCCGAAATACGATTATAGGCTTGACCGCATTCTCCGTTTGTTAAATTCCTCTTCCCCGTGACCCTTTTCGCCCAAGGTCCAAGTGAAGGTATTTTCGCTTAGGCGCTATTAAGTGTCGAATTGAGTGTATATTTTTTTCGCCTTCCTCTCTGAATAACCAGCCTCCTATTCGATGGCCCTCACATCCATAATCACTATGTCACACAACGCTATTGCACAATACTTAAATTATGAGCACTGCACACGCCCTTAGATATGTGAATTACCGGCAAAAAATAAGGTGTTTCTATGTCTCGAATACCCATTCGTGAGCACTATGTCACACTATAGTGACGGTACAAAAACGTATTATGGCTCCGCAGCCAGCAGCATGAAGACGAAAGGTCTATGGGGATATGCTCGGGCTGTAAGATATTTCTTTACAAGAATATTCGTATTCTGAAAAGTAAAAATATTGCATTGCCAAGCATGTACTACCCTGCCGTATTTTGATCCGTTCGCACTTCCTTTGCTGCAGAACCATAGCTGCCACATTACCCGTTTCTTTAATTCCACAGCTATCGAGATTAATCCCATGACCGAAAGTATCGCCGCTAAATCACCTTCGACGATAGCCTTAGTCAAGCAATCAAATGGTTATTCATCGCTTGATGCGAATACCTATAAGGACCTCAAGGCGGAACGGGGTTATACAAAGCTAAACGGATTAATTACACCGGAGACTAAATCTCTTCCTCTAGCGCAGGCGCAACGTGGCTTGTGGTTTGGCGAAAAAATTGGTCCACAAGATGCAATTTATAATATTGCGGAATATTGCGAAATTCTGGGTGAAATAAATACCGATATATTCGTTGCCGCACTAAAGCAAATAAGCCACGAAGCGGAAACGACACGACTTGAAATTCACGATACAAATGATGGCCCTAGGCAGATTATCTTAGATCGCTACAAAGGCGAGTTTCCAGTAATAGACCTAAGCAATAAAACAGCCCCCCGCGCCGAGGCAGTGGAATGGATGATGGCGGAACTCCAGCGGCCTGTAGATCACGCCTGTGACCCGCTTTGGTTTTGCGCATTATTCAAAATTAGCGAGGAATGCTATTTCTGGTATCAACGCAGTCATCATCTAGTGCTTGATGGCTTTGGCGCAGGAATCATATCGCGGCGCTGTGCGGAAGTTTATAACGCCTTGCTTGAACACCGCGACATTGGCCCAAGCCCATTCTTACCGTTAAATGTCCAGCACCAACAGGAGCAACAGTACCGAGAATCCGCGCGTTATGAGCGCGACCGAGAATACTGGGTAAATCAATTATCAGCATTACCTGATCCCGTGTCCCTTACGCGACATAATGCTATTCGAGCTGGTGGAATGCGCAGAAGCACCGCGTCGTTATCAGTTGAGACAAGTCATATCCTGCGTGATTTAGGAAGGGAAACAAAAGCGAGTTTACCCCAGCTATTAATTGGTTTGTTTGCCGCCTATATATACCGAATGACTGGAGCAGAGGACTTAGTGTTTGGTATGCCTGTGTCTGCTCGCCCAAATCGTGATATGCGCAGTATTCCCGGCATGATGGCAAATGCGGTTTCAATTCGTCTGGCGATGGACGGTGAGCTAAATTTAGGCACACTGGCGGCGCAGGTTTCTAAAATTGTTAGGCAGTCGCTACGCCATCAAATGTTTCGCTATGAAGATTTACGCCGCGAGCTAGGCCTATTAGGGCAAGGGCAGCAAATATCCTGGGTTGGTGTAAATATAGAACCCTTCGATTACGACCTTCGCTTTGGCGGCCATAAATGTCTTGCCCACAATATTTCTAATGGCACGGTAGAAGACTTAACTATTTTTATCTACGATCGCGGCGGTAACGACGGCTTGCGTATAGATTTAGATGCGAACCCCGCGCTATACACTCAGCATGATTTAGATGCCCACAAAGATCGCTTTGTACGCTTAATTAACGGAGTGTTAAACAATCCTAGTGCGCCAATTGGCGGTATAGATCTGCTCTCAGACCCCGAAAAACACCTAATCTTAACTAAGTGGAACAACACTGAGCAGCCACTACCAGACACTAATTTAATTGCTCTATTTAACAGCCAAGCTAACAAAACACCGGATGCCATTGCGCTAACAAGTGCTGATAAAAAGCTTACTTATCGGCAGCTACAGAAGAATGTTGATCGCCTAAGCCAAACCTTATTAAAGCGTAATATTGGTCATGGCGATATCGTTGCAGTTGCACTACCCCGTGACGAATCAATGCCAACCGCCCTTCTCGCTATTATGAATACCGGGGCAGCCTATTTGCCACTAGATCCCAGTGCGCCAGCTGAACGCTTAGCTCTGATTTTAGATGAAGGTAAACCAACACTAACCTTGTCTACAACGGCAGTTAGCAGCGCATTATTTGAAAGCGATATTGCTGTACTGAATTTAGATACCATCGATATAAACCCAGTAAGCCCAGAAACCAGTATCAAGCCTCCACTTATTCAGGGCGATACCAGTGCCTACGTAATATACACATCGGGTTCAACTGGACGCCCAAAAGGGGTTGAAATTAGTCATCGCGCTTTGCTTAATTTCCTGTTGGCAATGCAAGACGAATTATGCATTCAAGATAGCGATAAATTATTAGCCTTAACCACCGTCGCCTTTGATATCGCAGCACTTGAATTGTATTTACCGCTTATTAGCGGTGCCGAAGTAGTGATCGCAAATCGCGACACCGCTAAAGATCCGTCAATGCTCGCGGCACTTATAAACGACGAGAAAATTAGCCTAATGCAGGCTACCCCTTCCCATTGGCAAGCATTGTTGGCCGACCATGCCGAGCAACTTGCTTATGTTCGTCCGCTGGTGGGCGGCGAAGCTTTACCCGCGCAACTCGCGCATAAAATGCGAAAGCTAGGCCACCCTATTATTAATCTTTACGGGCCAACTGAAACTACGATTTGGTCTACCATCATGAAGCTAGATGGCGATGATCTAAACTCGCCGCCAATTGGTCGCCCCATTCAAAACACCACCGTATATGTACTAGATCAAGCAATGCAGCCAGTACCTTTAGGCGCAATTGGTGAGTTGTATATTGGAGGAACCGGCCTAGCCAAAGGTTATCTACATCGCCCCGAGCTTACCGCAGAGCGCTTTATTCCTAATCCTTTTGGGGAAGGACGCCTGTATAAAACTGGTGATTTAGCCCGTTGGCGCGCAGACGGTATGTTGGATTATTTAGGGCGTAATGACTTTCAAATTAAAATTCGCGGCTTTCGTGTTGAAGCCGAAGAAGTTGAAGCAAATATTCAACGCTGCGATGGTGTTAAGCAAGCCGTTGTTACCCTTCGTGAAAATCCGCGCGGCGAGAAAAAACTCGTCGCCCATATTGTCCCCTGCAAATTGGATAATGGCGATAATGCAAAAATTGACGCGGCTACACTGCGTAAACGCTTGGAAAACAGCTTACCGGATTACATGATTCCATCGGTATTTATGTGTATCGACGCGCTGCCTACCAACGTCAATGGCAAATTGGATCGCAATGCATTGCCCGCGCCCACTTGGCAGCTCACACTAGATTATGTCGCACCCCGTACGAGCTTAGAAACACAACTCACCGCCTTATGGTGTGATATTTTCGAGCAGGAACGGATAGGTATTCACGATAGCTTCTTCGACTTGGGTGGCGACTCACTTACAGCGGCAAGAATGGTTGCGCGCTTACGCGAGTTATTAAAACGCGACATTCCCCTGGCAGCCATATTTGAAGCCAGCACAATCGCAGAGTTGGCAGCGCAGCTAGAGCATCATCAAGCTGTTGATCCCTTGGGAATGGTATTGCCACTTAAATCAACAGGCACTGCAAGCCCGCTATTTTGTATTCACCCAGTCATTGGTTTGAGTTGGGCTTATAGCGGTTTAACTCGCTATCTAGGTAGTGAGCAAAAACTCTATGGCGTGCAAGCTCGGGGCTTAACAGCAGAATATCAGCACGGCGGAGCGGCAAATTTGCCTCAGAGTATTGCTGAAATGGCATGCGAATATATTGAACAGCTACGTCGTGTGCAGCCTTCAGGGCCTTACAAATTATTGGGTTGGTCTTTGGGTGGCCTTGTTGCCCATGAAATTGCACGGCGCTTAGAAGCCGATGGTGAGGAAATAAGCTATTTAGCCTTGCTAGATTCCTACCCTTACGTGCAAGGGCCAACGCAACTGGCTGACGAAATTCATTTAGTCAAAAGCGCTTTAAACTTTATGGGATTACCGTCCGATTCTCTGCCCCAAGGCAGAGAAAATATGGCAGAACTTAGCGACTTATTGTGCCGTGAATATGATATCCAAAATCTGCCGTTCGTGAAGGAAATGCAGCAGAGCAATAGCAATATTATTGATAGTGTTAAGCACATTATCGAAAACAATCTCGCCATGTCTCGCCAATTTATGCCAGGAACCATTAAGGCAAAAATGGTGTTTATCGCTGCAACAGACACCGCAAAAACGCAAATGAATGAGGTTTTACATAATAGCGCTGAGGTTTGGGAAAACCATGTTGGTCAACTTACGGTTCACAATGTGGACTGTCATCACCAAGAAATGTTCGACGCTTCGGCTCTTGAGCAAATTGGCCCCATCATCGCCGACTCACTAACAGCGTAAATTGCAAACATGATTAATAGATCAATAGGCCGTCAATGAACATTAGTATTTTTAGTATTGGCACTCAAGGTGATGTGAGACCCTTTATTGCCCTAGGCTTGGGATTACAGGCAGCAGGTCATAAGGTCTGTATTGCCAGTGGTAAAACCTGTGAGGCATTGATAGTTAATCATGGCCTTGACTATGCGCCTTTAACTGCAGATTTTTTAGAACTTATGGCCAAGGATCCCCGTGCCCTTCAGCGCGGATTGAATCCCTTAGCCTTGATGAGTACTGCTCGCAAACATCTTAAAGACATGGCCCAGCACTGGGCCGAAGAGGGCTTGGCCGCCGCTAAAAACGCAGACCTATTACTCGGCAATGGCATGATGGCCGTTTTGGCTAACTCGCTTGGTGAAGCACTTAACATCCCCGCAGTAGAAACCCATTTGCAGCCGGTAACGCCCTGTCCAGACATTCCACCTATGATGCTTACGCCGCCAAATACGCCCCGCAACGGCAAAGTGAACGAGCTGCTTTATCATGTTTTGCGCGCCGTTACTTGGCGCATGCTAAGTGCCGCTTACAGCCCTGTTCGCAAAGCCCTTGAATTACCGACTTTGCCTTGGTATGGCCCTTATTATCGGCAGAAAAAAGAAGATCGTCGCATCCTTTATGGGTATAGCCCCGCCCTGCTACCTTCTTCACCCCATTGGCCCGCCGGTGTGCAGGTGACGGGAAATTGGTTTTTAAACGGCGAGTCAAAGTGGCAACCATCAGCGGAGCTTGAACAGTTTCTCGCCAGTGGCGACAAACCAATTTATATTGGCTTTGGCAGTATGCTGAGTGACGACACCGACAATCTCACCACCCTCATTTATCAAGCTATTGCGCAATCTGGGCGCAGGGCAATTATTGCGACGGGATGGGGTGGACTTAAAGCCAGTGCGGACAATAATCCCGATATTTTAGTTATTGATGCCGCACCCCATGACTGGTTATTTCCCAAGCTTAGCTTGGCCATTCATCACGGCGGCGCAGGCACCACGGCAGCGACCGTGCGCGCAGGCATCCCTTCAGTAGTGATTCCATTTTTTGGCGACCAACCCTTCTGGGCCTGGCGGCTTGAACAAAATGGCGTAGCGCCCAAAATGCTAAAGCGTAAAACTCTCACGGCAGAAAAATTAGCTGATGCCATTAATATGGCTTCTATGCCAAATATGCAAATTGCCGCAACAGAACTAGCGGGAAAAATTTCAAATGAGAACGGCGTTCAATCTGCCATAGCGCTGCTAACACAGTGGGGCTTATTAACTCCCCCAGACGGCAAAAATGACTCGATATTGAATAACGACGCTGAATACCCTAAAACAGCGACGGCGGTTTGACTCAAGCCTTGGCTGGGTTACTTTCAGCGCCACCGAATTTTGTTGTTGCGAATGAAGCTGTCGAGCTCAGTGGCTTCAAAGGCGTATGCTGTCGCTGCCGATTTGAAACCACACAATATACTGACGCGCTGTTTTGTCATTACCAAGACGCTGTTCCAGTCGCGCTACTGAATTCAACAAAAGTGAGAAAAGCAGAATTTCTTGCGGGTCGTATTGCCGCTCGCCACGCATTTATCCAGCTAGGTATAACACCCCAAGCAATTCCCATTGCAAGGCATCGTCAGCCACTATGGCCTGCAATGGTATTGGCGTCCATCAGTCACCACGCTGATAGCGCATTCTGTATGATGATGCCCACACCGTCCCCAAAGCCGCTTATTTCTATTGGCATTGATGTCGAATCGATTGTTCACGCTGAAGATCGTGCCTTGCTTAGTCCTAGTATTGCTAGTCGAAAAGAACTGGACACCATGACAGCTAACTTTTTGGATAATGAATACGGCTTTACAGTGGTTTTCTCAGCCAAGGAAGCGCTATTTAAAGCACTTTACCCAGCAGTGGGCCGTTATTTTGATTTCTTAGACGTAGAAATATCCGCAATAAATATTAGCAAGTGCGAGCTAGAGATGCGCCTACTCATTGATTTGTCTGCACAACTTTTACGGGGGCACACCGTCACCGTTCGCTGGAAAAAAGAGGCAAACACGGTCATTAGCTGGGTACTTCCTTATTAAAAACCCTCAGCAAATCACTTTTCAGTTAGCGCTAAAGCGCATAAGCTCACAGCATGTAATGAGGAGTTAGGGGTTATCAATGCCCTGCTTCTCACTGCCTTTCAAATTTGTGCAGCGAGACAACTATGCATGAGCACCATCATCACCATACCGCCTCAGAACGCATTGGCTGGGCATTTGGCCTGAATTTTTGCTTCACTATTATCGAGTTTATCGGGGGTTGGTTAACCAATAGTACGGCGATTATGGCTGACGCTGTGCATGATCTTGGTGATTGCCTCGCGATCGGCTTAGCTTGGTGGCTGAATAAACTTGGCGCAAAAGAAGCTAGCAGTCGTTTTAGTTATGGATTCAGTCGCTTCTCCTTACTGGGCGCACTCATCAATGGCGTGATCTTGGTAATAGGCTCGGTGTGGGTATTAAGCGAAGCAATTCCACGCCTGCTCAATCCGCAAATGCCAGACGCCACCGGCATGTTGGGATTAGCTATTTTAGGTGTCGCCGTTAACGGCTACGCCGCTTTCAAATTAAGCGATGGCAAAACCCTTAACGAGCGGATGCTGAACTGGCACCTGCTTGAAGATGTACTCGGCTGGGTGGCAATACTGCTGCTCTCAATCGTCTTAATGTTTGTGGAATTACCAATACTAGACCCAATTTTATCCATCGGTTTCACCTTATTTATTCTGTTTAATGTGGCTAAAAATCTAGCTGAAACACTGCGTTTATTTTTACAAGCCACACCGGATCACGACCTTCGCGAGGAGATACACCAAGATTTAATGAACATTAATTATGTCGATGAAGTTCATCATCTCCACCTTTGGTCACTAGATGGTGAGCAACATGTATTAACAGCGCATCTGCTATTAAAGCAGAACTATGAACACGCAGAATTAGTGCGTTTAAAGTCTATTATCGCCGACTCAATGAGGGAGCATCCCTTGAGCCACACCACGATAGAATTTGAATTTCCCGATGAGGCCTGTCGTGATGAAGCCGTGTCTAATAAAACAAGTCTTAGTCATCACCACCATTAGATTCAGGCAATACAATACGGCAGTGATTATTTGCCCCTAGGCTAGTTTGTTTCAGCGACGTTATAACCGTAAGCACGGATAATTTCCTGCGCCTCGCTTCCTTTTAAATAGGCGATGAAGGCCTTAGCTACTTGATTATCTTTAGCTGATGTAAGTAAAACGGCGTCTTGTTTAATTGGGGAATATAAGTCGCTGGGCAAAATCCATGCTGATCCGCTTTTGAGGTTGCCATTCTCAATAACCTGAGAGACAGCGACAAAACCAATCTCAGCGTTTCCTGTGCTGACGTACTGGTAGGTTTGTGCAATATTTTCTCCCGTGACCCATTTATCCCGAGTTACTTCGTCTAACTTTAAGTGCTTTAAAACCTCTACGGCGGCTCGTCCATAGGGAGCAAGCAATGGGTTAGCAATAGCCAGTTTATTGAAATTCCCTGTTCTAAGTATGACGCCCTGCTCGTCAACAGTATTTGATTCTGGCGACCACAATGCCAATGCGCCAATGGCGTAGCTGAACTGGCTAGCTGGCACGGCCAAACCAGCATCACATAATGCAGCTGGTTTTGCTTGATCTGCAGAGAGAAATACTTGAAACGGTGCGCCGTGAGATATTTGCGCAAAGAACTTGCCAGAAGACCCGTAGGAAATACGCAGTTGATGACCTGTGGTTTTTTCAAATTCAAGCGCAATCTCACGCATTGGCGCGGTAAAATTCGATGCAACTGCAATACTTAATTGCTCGGCCGCGGCGGTACTTAGGCCAATGAGCAAACTTAGCAGCAATCCAATTTGACGAATGCGAATCATATTTAAACCTATTTGTTACCGCAAACAGCGCTTTTCACTTAGGCGTGAGTGTTTGATAGCACTATTGACCCTACCACGGTGGGAGACACTAATCTCTATTCATTAGAGTCTATCTCAAACACGGAGCAATACGCGATGACGAGTAAAGTGGCATCGTTAACAGACATAAGCATAGCAATTACCGGTATGAGCTGTGCCTCCTGTGCTGGCCGCCTTGAAAAGCAGCTGGCAAAACTAGCCGAAATAGACACGGTAAGTGTCAATATCGCAACGGAATCTGCGCATATTCGTTTGAACAGCGCGATTTCGTTTCATACCTTATCACGGGCTATCGAGCAGGCAGGTTACGGCATTGCCACTGATGACATTCATTTAGATGTAAAAGGAATGAGTTGCGCATCATGCGTAGGCCGCGTTGAAAAAGTACTGAGTAATCTCAATTGTGTACTCGACGTAAGCGTAAATTTAGCGACAGAATCAGCCCATGTCCGTGTCGCTAAAGATTGCATCAGCTCAGACACACTTATTAGCGCCTTACATGAAGGCGGTTACGCAGCCAATGTTCACCACGAGACTATTGAACCGAATAATGCAGCAAGCCCCAAGATTGACCGCGAAACCAGTCACCTCATAATTGCTGCCCTGCTATCCGCACCGATGGTTTTTGCGATGATTTTAGATGCCATCGGTTTTGAGTTAATGCCCCCCGCTTGGTTACAGTTTTTACTGGCTACACCAATTCAGTTCTGGCTGGGAGCACGATTCTATCGAGCTGCTTGGTTCGCGGTAAAAGCAGGCACCGGCAATATGGATTTACTAGTGGCCTTAGGCACTAGTGCCAGTTACGGATTAAGTGTTTTCCAATTAATCAGCGAATATTTAAGCCCTTCGGCTCACCAGATGGGGCACTACTATTTTGAGGCCTCGGCTGTTGTTATTACCCTGGTACTGCTAGGTAAATGGCTGGAGAATCGCGCTAAACATCAAACCACAGCGGCGATACGTGCACTACAGGCACTTAGACCAGACACCGCAACTGTCCGTAAACAACAGGGCGATATCAAGGTCGCCATCGATCAGATTATCAATGGTGACATAGTGGTAGTGAAAGCCGGTGAACAAGTACCGGTTGACGGAGTTATTGTCGAGGGAAGCGCCAGCGTCGACGAGTCTATGATTAGCGGTGAAAGTCTCCCTGTGCAAAAAACGATCGGCGATAAACTTGTCGGTGGCGTAATAAATAACGATGCGCTGTTGCTGATAAAAACAACTGCCGTGGGGGCAGAAACCACCTTGGCACGTATTATTCGACTAGTGGAAAATGCCCAAGCCGCAAAGGCGCCAGTGCAGCGCCTTGTCGACAAGGTAAGTATGGTGTTTGTACCAGTGGTCATTGCCATTGCGATTAGCACCTTGGTGACGTGGTATTTATATAACGGCCATTTGCAGGAGGCCATAATTAACGCGGTGACGGTATTGGTCATCGCCTGCCCTTGTGCACTTGGCTTGGCGACCCCCGCTGCAATTATGACCGGTACTGGCGCGGCCGCAGGTCGGGGCATTTTAATTAAAGATGCTCAGGCACTTGAGCGCGCCCACAATACAAACATCGTAGCTTTTGATAAAACCGGCACCTTAACTGTCGGTAAGCCTCGTTTGCTCGACACGATTGCGACTGGCGATAACGCCAAAAAACTTCTCAGCGTAGCAGCGGCACTTCAAAGCGCTAGCGACCATCCCCTAGCCAAGGCGGTGTTGCAGGAGGCCGATTCACAAGCCATCCCTATTCTGGCAGCTAATGAGGCTAAAACTTTTGCTGGACGAGGTGTTCAAGCAAGCGTAGACGGAAAGACGTATATATTGGGCAATACCCGCCTCATGCGGGAAGCTGCGATTCCATTAGATCAATTAGAAGACAAGGCAAAAGCACTAGAAAACCAGGGACGCACAGTTTCTTGGCTTGCTGAAACAGGAGACACAGCGACGTTAATTGGTTTGCTCGGGTTTGGCGATGAATTAAAACCAAGTGCAAAATCCGCCATCAAACGGCTACAAAATGCCGGCATAAAGACCGTGATGATTACCGGCGACAATGAAGGCAGCGCCCGTGCTAATGCCGCCGAATTAGGGATAGAAACCTATTTTGCGAACATACTACCTGACGGAAAAGCAGATGCCATTCAGGACTTGCGAAACGAGAATACGATTGTTGCCATGGTTGGTGATGGCATTAACGACGCCCCAGCCCTCGCTGCGGCTGACGTGGGTGTCGCGATGGCGACAGGCACAGACGTAGCCATGCACACCGCCGGCATCACCTTAATGCGAGGTGACCCAGCGCTGGTCGCAGATGCGATTGATATCTCGCGGCGCAGCTATCAAAAAATTCGTCAAAATTTATTCTGGGCATTCATCTATAATTTGCTTGGCATTCCACTTGCTGCCAGCGGTTTACTCAGCCCCGCGATCGCTGGCGCGGCAATGGCATTTAGCAGCCTCAGCGTGGTATGCAACGCGCTGCTACTCCGGCGCTGGGAACCAAAGCCCTGAAACTGGTCAAAATAAGGGTGCATAATCGCTAAGCAAAGCATGCTTTTGGAGTAAAAAATGAATATAGGTCAAGCGGCAAAAGCCAGCGGGATTTCGGTAAAGATGATACGTCACTACGAATCCCTTGGCTTAATCAAAGAGGCGGCGCGTACGCCAGCCGGATACCGTTTATATTCAGATAATGATGTGCACAGCCTGCGTTTTATAAAAAGCGCCCGCTCGCTAGGGTTTTCATTAGCGCAGATCGAGCAACTGCTGTCACTGTGGGCAAACCGAGATCGAGCAAGCGCCGACGTTAAGGCGCTGGCGATGAGTCATATCGATGAATTAAATGCTAAAATAAGTGAACTCACTGCAATGAGGGATTTACTCGCCGATTTAGCCACAAGCTGTCACGGCGACAATCGCGCAGATTGCCCTATTTTGTCAGGCTTAGAAAATGAATGTGCTAGTAAAGCGGTTTAACAGGCAGTCGAATTAATGAATTTTCGCACTCGTAAACATATAGCGCTCTGGGTTTTGTTGATACTTATCAGCAAAATGGCCTTTGCTATATCTGCTCCAGTGCCATCAACTAATGCACACACAAATCCGGCACAAATTGAATCTCACCATCATCACGAACAAGCCCCAGCACAGCATTCACAACACGAAAAAATGAGTGCTAACTGCGAGCTGAAATGCGATTGCTGCACAGTCCATTGCAATACGCCAGCCTTGCCGGCTACAGTATTTTTTAATAGTGAACGTCCCCTTCAAGTCCGCCATTCCTTTGCTACAAGCCAGCAGCAATTAAGAATTCCCTCCTCGCTATTTCGCCCTCCGATTTCTGCCTAACACAGGCGTATTCCGTCTTTAATTTAGGTGACGATCATTAATTATTGATCGAATCGCTAATTTTCTCGGCAGTGTCGAAAAATTTACTTAAGAGCTTTTTCAGAATCTTTTGCTGGCTCGCAAGCCCATTAGCGATTGCGATATTTTGTAGGACACATTATGAAAACAATTTCTTCTTTCTCTCATATGACGCATCAACAAGGTCTATCTCGACGCCGCTTTGTTCAAGGTGCGGCCAGCGCAGGCGCATTGATTGGTTTAGGTGGCACGCCTTTAAGTTTTGCTGCAGCCGACACCCCAATAATGAAATTTCCTGACACGCTTCAGGGCCAGCACTTTGAATTACATATTGGCTACCAAAACGTCAATTTTACGGGCGCACAACAAATAGCTACCGCCATCAACGGCAGCGTTCCCGGCCCTATTTTACGGTGGAAAGAAGGCGACGATATCAGCCTTCGAGTGCATAACCACTTACATCACGACAGCTCAATTCACTGGCACGGTATGATTTTACCCACCGGCATGGATGGTGTGCCGGGGCTGAGCTTTGCCGGTATAAAACCTGGTGAATATTTTGACTATGCTTTTAAGGTGCAGCAAAACGGCACGTATTGGTATCACAGCCATTCCGGATTTCAGGAACAAACAGGCCTATACGGCGCCATTGTTATTGAACCCGCAAATCCCGATCCTGTTGCCTACGACCGCGACTATGTTATTCAGCTCTCAGACTGGTCGGATCAGGCGCCAGAGGACATCTACATCAAGCTTAAAAAGCAGGCGGACTACTACAACTATAAGCAGCGTACAGTGGTGGATGTATGGAAGGATATAAAAGAAAAAGGCGTATCGCGCAGCTGGGCTGAACGGCGCATGTGGAATGAAATGCGCATGAATCAACGTGATATTTCCGATGTTACTGGTCACGCATACACCTATTTAATGAACGGCAACACGCCAGAGCAAGGCTGGAACGGTCTATTTAAACGGGGCGAAAGGATTCGTCTGCGCTTTATAAATAGTGCCGCGATGACTATTTTTGACGTGCGAATTCCCGGTTTAAAAATGACCGTCGTCGCCGCAGATGGACAAAACGTAGAACCCTTTAGTGTTGATGAATTTCGGATTGGCGTTGCGGAAACCTACGATGTAGTCATTAGCCCAAGTGACGACAGTGCCTATTGCGTGTTTGCGCAAAGTATAGATCGCAGCGGGTTTTGCCGAGGGACATTAAGTCCCAATCCATCATGGATGGCGGAAATTCCAAAAATGGACCAAGCCCCACTACTCAGCCACCGCGATATGGGGATGGCTATGGGAGGAATGCATGCCATGCACGCAATGCCAAGTATGGATCACAGCAAACATAATATGTCTGCCATGAAAGCCAATGGCGACCTTAGCAATCCTCATGCTGGGCACGATATGGGGAAGCACTCAGCACATAAAGTAGACGTTCCGGCGCCCGCAGGAATGGGTAGTCAGCGTGAGATCAAACACCCAGCCACAGAGTTTGGGCCACAAGTTGATATGCGTGCCGAGTCACCAATGAATGGAGTAGATGACCCGGGTATTGGATTGCGAGATCACCAACAACGCTATGGTCGCCGAGTTTTGAAATATTCTGACTTGCGAAACTTATATAAAACCGAAGACCGTCGCGACCCAAAGCGGGAAATTCAATTGCATCTAAGCGGTAATATGGAACGCTATATGTGGTCGATGGATGGTGTTCCGTTCGCCGACGCAAGCCCCTTGAAATTCAAATACGGTGAGCGCCTTCGTATTGTGCTCGTTAATGACTCGATGATGACCCACCCTATTCATTTACACGGCGTGTGGAGTGAGCTTGAAACCGGCGACCCACTGCATATACCGAAAAAGCACACCGTCTTAGTTCAGCCCGGTTCAAAAATTAGTTATCTCGTTAGCGCCGATGCGGTTGGTCGTTGGGCCTATCACTGCCATTTGCTTTATCACATGCCTGGCATGATGAGAGAAGTCCTCATCAGTGAAGGAGGCGTGTAATGAATAAGCAATTCCTCATTTACCGGTTTTTTTTTACCGGATTAATTTTACTCAGCGCAGCATCCGTGACTTGGGGGCACCCCGCTGCTGACCCAGTCCTCAGCATGTTATCTTTTAATCGATTAGAACAGCGTATAGGTGAAGACGACACGGAAACCCAATGGGATGTTGATGCTTGGCTAGGTAAAGATCTTCACAAATTATGGATAAAAACCGAAGGTAGCTACAGCGACGGGAATCGTGAAAGTAGCGAGCTTGAATTATTGTATAGCCGTGGCGTTTCTCCCTATTGGGATATTCAGACCGGATGGCGAGGTGATTTTAACAACACCGATAATAGGCAGTGGTTTGCGCTTGGCTTACAAGGCTTAGCACCCTATTTTTTTGAAACAGAAATCACACTTTACCTAGGTCAACACGGCCAAACGGCAGTTAGATTAGATACCGATTATGAATTATTGCTGACTCAAAAATGGGTACTAAGATCGGCCTTTGAAGCCGATATCTATGGCCGCAATGATCGAGCTACAAAAACTGGCAGCGGTTTGTCAGAAATAGAAGCGGGTCTTTATTTGCGCTACGAAATTCGCAGAGAATTTGCGCCATATATAGGACTTAGTTATGAACGACAATTCGGCGACACCGCACACTATACCCGCAGTAGCGGACAAAGAACGGAGTCACTTGAATACTTAATGGGGATAAAATTTTGGTTTTAATGTAAGCCTCGGTTGGCCACGCTGGAGTATATAAATTTCGGCTTTGCTACACCTCTGTAGATTCGCCTCGCAAATTTTTGTTGGCGTGATCTATCCATTCATCCACATTATCAAAGTCGATATCGAGGCCATGAGTCGCTATGCCTATTGTTGTTTCGGCTATTGAGCTGCCATTTGATTTTACATTACCAATAGTTTGCATAAGTCGCTCACCCACGAGCTTCGCATCTTGCTCCGCAGCATCATGCAGCAGTATTAAGAATGTCGTTTCGCTATAGCGAGAAATAATATCGCCCGCGCGGAGATTGCTTTTTAATTTAGCGGCTAATGATTGCAAGTAGGAATTAAGATTGTCGCCAAGAGATTTACGAAGGGATTTAAAATTAGTGATTTCGAGGAACAAAATACTTAACACCCGCTCTGCCCTAACTGCCAAATCAAAGCTATCGGGTAAAAAGGCATTGATAAATTCGCGAGAAAACGTTGCCGTTGCGGGGTCTAGTCTTTTTTCGTCTGCCAACTTGGGTAATTTTTTGCCGCGCTGACGGCTGCGGCTTAAATTTTGTAAATTCAGCTCAGCTAAGGTTTCATTTGCTTGTTCTAGTAGTTCTGATTGACTGGCGCTTTCCGTTAGCTTTACGTCGAACAATGCCTCCATTTCTGGAATTTGATCGTGTAGAAAACGAATTAGTCTGTCTACTTTTGCGGAATCTAAGCCCAAAATCCGTTGGGCCTGAAGGTAAAGCTGCTTGGTCGCGTCTGGGGATTCACCCAAAATCAAATAATCTGCAGCAATACCAGAAACACAAACACAGCGTATAAACAGCCCATCTACGTCGGTAATGGCAAAAGTGTTCGGGCGGTGGCTGGTCGCAATTGCTAGGCTAGTTCTCTCTGCCAAGCCCCAATGCTTGCACAGCCATGCGCCGGTTTCAGCATGGTCGCCACCCATTCGCTCGATTTCGTATTCACGTACCCGTTGGTGGAATACTTGGTCACTGCGCAGGTCGGTATAAAAATCTGGTTGCAGGCGATCTATCGCGATCATGCCGATATCTTGTAAAAGACCAGCGAGAAATAATTCCTCTATTGCACGCTCACCAAGTAAACGCCCCAATTCCCGCGCGGCTGCGGCAGCAATTAAGGAGCGACGCCATAGCAAGGGGTAATGTAAACCAGATTGCGATTGCTCTTTTAGCGATGAAGTCAGTGAAAAACTTAGCGCCAAATTCACGGTTGTGTCTAAACCTAGCAAGACTATTGCACGGCGCACGTTTTCTATTTTGTGCTCGTTCGCATACATGGGGGAATTGGCGAATTGTAGCGTCTTTGCCGCTAGCGCTGGATCACTGGCAATCAATGTCGATAAATTTTGAATATCGATGTCGCCAGATCGGGCTAGTTCCACGATTTTACTCACCACCCGGGGTATGGACGGCAGTCTAGCGGTATTATCAATAAAAGGACTTAAATCAATTGCCATGTACATCTCTACACTGAGTTTATCGTTCATTAGACTCAGTATAGAAGATTCTGACAATACGAGTTAGCCGCGACTATGTCCCGACTTATACGGATCACCCTATTTTATTTTTCAAAAACAGTTGCGACCTGCCGACTAAACATAACGGCCTTGCCACTAGCGTCCCATATGGTGGCATAGTTATGAAAATAGCCACTGCCTGCAGCCTGACTGCGGTAGTCGCAAAACCACCAGTCCGACATATCAGCCTCAGAAAGTGCTTGCGGAAACTCTAAATACCAACTTAAGGAACTGCCTATGCCAGGGGCTTTAATCATGTTCAGCCCAGGCATAGGGGGCACATCTGCGATGGCAATAAGTGCTGCCAAGTCAGCTGTCCCCGTTTCTTTAAAACGAAGCCACAGGGAAAAATCAGCAGATTCAGACTGACTAAAGGGCAAACCTCCACTGCAAATACGCATCTCAAAATGCTGCGTAAACGTTGGGGTTAAACCTTCAATATAGGGCAGCGCCTGTATTGCGTCTGGCGCGACGACATCAGGCATTACCGGTCCAGCAAGGCTTGCCGCTGATTGCCGATCTTTACCAAAGGCGGCACTAACCGTTGCAGCAACTTCGCCATCACATAGCAATTCTCCTTGCATGTGAGTCACCGAGCCACCGACGCGCAATTCGCGCAATTTAATCCGATGGTCTCCCTCAGGAACCGGCCCCACAAACATCACTGCGACGGAGCGCAATTGCCGATCTGCCGGTATTGCCTCTAACATAGCTTTTACAATCAGCGCCGTGCTTAGACCGCCAAAAGCGGTTCTGCCCTGCAACCACGTGGCGTCTACATGAGCGCTGTATTCATTGGCTTGATCAGTTTCTTTAACGCCTGCAAGCAATGCCTGAAAGTTTTTCATTTTCCGCCCTTATCTAAAAAAATGCTCATAAATTTGGCCAACTAAAGTCTGCATACTCAGCGCGGATATCTTTTTTGCTTAATTTTCCAGTGGCGGTGTGTGGCAAGGTATCTACAAATAGACACTCTTCCGGTATCCACCATTTCGCTACTTTTCCATCAAACCACGCCAGCATCTCTTCCCGCGAGAGAGTTTCGCCTTCGTGTAAAATCACCAGCAGCAATGGTCTTTCGCTCCAGGTAGGATGCGGCATACCAACAACTGCGGCCTCGGCGACTTTCGGATGATTTACCGCGCAATTTTCTAGTTCGATCGAGCTAATCCACTCACCGCCAGATTTAATAACATCCTTCACCCGGTCGGTAATCTGCATATAGCCGTATTCATCAATACTGGCAACGTCACCTGTTTCAAACCAGCCATCGTCATCCAGAGTTTGACCGTCGTAGCGATAATACTCATTAATTATCCACGGCCCGCGCACTTTCACCGCCCCGGAGCTCTTACCATCCCAAGGTAAAGGCTTATTG
This sequence comes from Zhongshania marina, assembly GCF_002915595.1. Lineage (GTDB taxonomy): Bacteria > Pseudomonadota > Gammaproteobacteria > Pseudomonadales > Spongiibacteraceae > Spongiibacter > Spongiibacter marinus_B. Next base: position 179,106 of record NZ_PQGG01000028.1, on the reverse strand, counting down.
TCGGCATCCACTATTTTCATTTCTACGCCAAATACCGGGCGTCCTTGTTTTAAGCGCATTTTGTCGTATTGCTCCGCGGGCATTTCATTTACTACCGCCGGGGCATTGCCATTAAAGGTGCCCAGCGGGTTCATTTCTGTCATGCCCCAGCCCTGCTGCACATCTACGCCGTACTTATTGCGGAAATCATCAAAAATAGTGAAAGGACAGGCCGCGCCACCAACCGTTAAGCGATTTAGCGTGTCGATGGTGCTGTTCGTTTTCTTTAGGTAATCCAGTAACGCGAGCCAAACGGTGGGAACACCCGCAGAAACCGTGACCTTTTCTTCGTTTATGAGTTTACAAAGGGTTTCACCACAACCCATTTTAGGGCCTGGCATTACCAATTTTGCACCAGTCATTGGTGCTGAATAGACCAAGCCCCAGCCGTTTACGTGAAACATGGGAACAATGGGCAAGGCTACATCTTTAACAGATAGACCGAAGACATCAGGCGCAATGCTTGCGTAACAATGCAATAAGGTTGAGCGATGGGTATACATCACCCCTTTTGGGTTTCCAGTGGTGCCAGAGGTATAACACAGCGCAGAGGGCGTGTTTTCATCTAGTTCTGGCCAACTAAATTCCGTTGCTTGATCCGCTAATAAGGCTTCGTAGCATTTTGCATTGGTAAGGCTCGTCTCAGGCATATGGGCTTGATCTGTCATTACCACAAAGCCCTTCACCTCAGGCATTAAGTGCTGTAGTGACTCCAGTAGCGGCACCATCGTTAAATCGACAAAAATCCACTTGTCTTGCCCATGATTCACAATATATTCAATTTGCTCGGGGAATAGGCGTGGATTAATAGTGTGACAAATCATTCCCGAGCAAGACACCGCATAGTAAATTTCCAAATGGCGGTAATCATTCCAGGCGAAGGTTGCGACGGTATCGCCCTGTTCCAAGCCTAATGACTGCAGCACATTTGCCAATTGCCGCGCCCTAGCAAAAGCCTCCCGATATGTGTATCGATGACGCGGGTTATCCGCCGTAACCGATACAACCTCTACTGAACCATTAATTTGCTCGGCGTGAGCCATGAGCGAGGTGATAGTGAGCTGGGTGTTCATCATTGGGGTCATTATTATTAGCCTTTATAGGGTTACTTAAAATTTTTAGCACAGCACTTGCACATGAACACATGTAAGCAGAGAATACATTAGAGTTCAATCTTATGTGAACGGGCACAATCATAGCAATATACGCATTACATAATATTGCCTTAATGCTTAACTCTTGATGCCCTCCATCACAAAACCCAACTAATAATGACGAGATAGGCCTATGAGTAACACGCTGTTAAATCGCCGCGATCTTGATTTTTTGCTTTACGAGTTACTCGATACCGAAGCCCTGCTAGATCGACCTCGTTACCAAGACCATTCGCGGGAGGTGTTCAACGCGACACTTGATACTGCCCACACCATTGCCCAAAAATATTTTGCCAATCACAACGCCAAAGGCGACGCTAACGAACCTCAGTTTGATGGTAGCGAAGTACACATTATTCCTGAGACTAAAGAGGCCTGGAACGCCTTGGCAGAAGCGGGGTTTTTAGCGGCACACTACGACGCCGATGAAGATGGCCTGCAATTGCCAGAAATTATTCTACGCGCGGCAATGGCCTATTTTAACGCCGGAAATATTGCTAGTTCGGCCTATCCGTTTTTAAGTATCGGCGCCGCCAACCTTATTCACTCGTTTGGCAGTGAGGAACACAAAGCCACATTTTTGCCCCCCATGCGTGAAGGCCGGTTCGCCGGAACAATGGCCTTAACCGAACCCGGTCAGGGTTCGGCACTTGCGGATATCACAACGACGGCTTATCTCGATGATGACGGGACATACCGTATAAAAGGCCAGAAAATGTATATATCTGGCGGCGATCAAAACATCACGGAAAACATAGTACACATGGTGCTGGCCCGTATAGATGGCGCCCCCGCTGGCACCAAGGGCATTTCCCTGTTTATATGCCCCAAATTTTTAGTTAACCCCGACGGATCTCTTGGTGAGCGCAATGATGTGGCCTTGGCGGGCTTATTGCACAAAATGGGCTATCGCAACACTACCTCAACCGTATTAAGTTTTGGCGAGAACGGCGGCGCTAAAGCCTACTTAGTTGGCGAAGCTCATAAAGGGCTTCAATATATGTTCCAAATGATGAACGAAGCGCGTATTGGCGTTGGCCTAGGTGCCGCCGTACTTGGCTATCAGGGTTATCTGTATTCTTTAAATTACGCTCGCGAGCGGCCCCAAGGTCGCCTGCCCTCTATAAAAGATCCCACATCCGCGCAGGTAGCTATCATCCAACACGCAGATGTTCGGCGGATGCTATTAGCGCAAAAGTCCTATGCTGAAGGCGCACTTGCCCTTTGCCTGTATGCAACCTCGTTATATGAAGATTCTCGCACTGCAAGCAGCGAGCAGGAGCGGCAACAAGCCTTTCTATTGCTAGATTTGATTACCCCGATTGTAAAATCGTGGCCATCTAAGTATGGGCTAAAGGCCAATGAGCTAGCGATACAGGTTTTAGGCGGCGCCGGCTATATTCGGGAGTATCCTGTAGAGCAGTATTACCGTGATAATCGCCTAAACCCTATCCACGAAGGTACCGAAGCGATTCACGGCATCGACATTCTCGGTCGCAAAATACTGCTAAATAAGGGTGCAGGTTTAACTTTGTTGATGGAAACCGTCGGCAAGACCTTAACAGAAGCACGCGAATTTGAAGAATTATTGCCCTTAATTCCGCCGCTTACTGATGCACTACAAACCCTGGGCACGGTAACAAGCACTCTGCTAGGCAAGATGACCGAGCATACCGATTTAAGTTTGGCCAATGCCACGGTCTATCTTGATTTGTTTGGTCGTATCTTGATGTCGTGGCTATGGCTTAAACAGGCGCTTACCGCCGCAGGAGGTTTAGCCAGAAAAGATATTCACGAAGCGGATGCGCATTTTTATGAGGGCAAACTCCATGCTGCGCGCTATTACATTCAGTGGGAGCTAGCGGAAATAGGCCCACAAGCCGATTTACTTTGTCGGTTTGACGACATTCCCTTTACGATGAAAAATGAGTGGTTTTAAGCACTAACAGCCGCCTTGGCTTGGCGGCTATTAGCACCCATGACCACGTTATGCCGTGGTCATATTCTGTTCGCCCCAAAAGGCCTTCATGGCAATTACCTTGTTGTCGTCGTTAAAGGTGAATTGATCAATCACTTCTATGCGCATTTCACCATTGCCAGGATTTAGCTCAACAACAAACGGAAACACCGCGTGATTGGCGGCAAATCGAACCGCGCCTTCCAAACGAGCAGAAATTCCGGAACTAAATGCGACTTCGTAGAATCGTATAATAGCGTCTTGTCCCTGAATAGGATCGCTGCCAACGGGATCTTCAATAGTGGCATCATCCGCATACAAGTCAGTAATTGCAGCCATATCGCGGTTATTTAAGGCACTGATATATTGCTCTACTGCAGCTAACTTTGGGTTTTTACTCACGTAAATTGCTCCATTTTACTTATGAATTAGCGTATACAAGCAGTGTAACGCGGGAAATATCGGATGAATATGTCCATTTCGTTAATATAAGCGGCGAGATTTGCATGCGGCGCAAAACGGAAGCAGAGTATATTTGAAAACGCCGTCATACCTGCATTAACTGCGCAGGCGGTGTAACATAGTCACGTCCACCTAGAACTTTGAGATGCGGTATTCAATGCTAACTATAAAATCACTTCGCAATGACAAATTTACTGGCGCGCTCATTACCGCCTTATTTTTGTCTATGTTCAGCTTGTCTGTCTTTGCCGACAGCGCACTCAAACCTCTTGAGCCCGAAAAATCACACAAAACCGCTGTTCACGACATGGTTGAACAACTGAATAGTCGCCACTATGTGAAGTTGTCTTTAAATGACGCGCTCTCAGAAAGACTGCTAAGCGCCTTTCTCGACGACCTAGATCCCAATCGCCTGTTTCTACTCCAAAGCGATATCACTGAGTTCCAAAAATACAGCACGCAATTAGACGATGAACTAAAGAAATCTGATTTAAGCGCTGGTTTTTTCATCTTCAATCGTTACCGCGAACGTATGATTGCGCGTTTGCAAAATACCCTAGACACACTGCCCGACAATATTAAGGCAATGGATTTTAGCGTTAATGAAGACATTGAACTTGATCGCGACAAAGCCGCTTGGCCTGCAAACAAAGCCGAAGCCGATGAAATTTGGCGCAAGCAAATTAAGAACCGAGTGTTAGGATTGCGCCTTGCCGACAAAGACGACAAAGGCATTATTGAATTACTCACAAAGCGTTTTAAAAACCAAATTAAACGGATGAAGCAATTGGAAGCGGAGGACGCTTTCCAGATTTATGCCAATGCGTTTGCCTCGCTGTATGACCCCCATACGGATTATTTCTCGCCGCGTATTTCCGAAAACTTCCAAATTAATATGAGTTTGAAATTGGAAGGCATCGGCGCTGTATTGCAGATGGAAGACGATTACACCAAGGTTGTGCGTCTTGTTGCCGCCGGCCCCGCTGATAAGCAAGGGCAATTGCAACCTGCAGATAGAATCATCGGTGTAGCGCAGGGCAAAAAAGGCGAAATGCAGGATGTTATCGGTTGGCGTTTAGACGACGTGGTTGATCTAATACGCGGCGCTGCGGGATCCTTTGTTCGCCTGGAAGTCATTCCAGCCATTGCCAAAAGCGATGAAACCCGCCGCGAAATCATCATCGAACGCAATGAAGTAAAACTTGAAGATCAAAGCGCCAAGGGCGAAATGATTGAAATTATCGACAGCGATGGCGAAACCCATAAAGTTGGCGTAATCGATGTTCCGACCTTTTATCTGGATTTTGAAGCCTACCGCATGGGCGATACCGAATTCCGCAGCACCACCCGCGATGTACATCGCATTATGGGTGAGCTACTTAGCGAAGGTGCAGAAGGTATTGTTATAGACTTGCGCGACAATGGCGGCGGTTCACTAGCAGAAGCAAATGGCATGGTGGGCTTATTTATAGAGTCGGGCCCTACCGTACAAATTCGGCAGTCAAATGCCAGAGTTCTACGCGAAGGCAAGCGCCGCAGTTCACCCTACTACACCGGCCCCCTAGCGGTGTTGATTAACCGCATGAGTGCGTCGGCCTCCGAAATATTTGCGGGTGCGATACAGGACTATCAGCGCGGTTTGGTTATCGGCACTCAGTCCTTTGGTAAGGGTACCGTGCAATCCGTAAATGCGTTGAGCCACGGTCAGTTGAAGCTCACAGAATCTAAGTTTTATCGTATTTCCGGCGATAGTACCCAGAACCGTGGTGTTATTCCCGACATCGCCTTCCCGCCCCTCTACAATTTAGAGGACATCGGTGAAAGCGTACTCGACAATGCCCTGCACTGGGATCGTATTCCCCAGGCAAATCATCGCTACTACTTTGATCTAAAATCCGGTATCGACACCTTGCAGCGCAAGCACGACAAACGCATCGCAAAAGATCCTGATTTCCAGTTCTTGCAAGAACAGATTTCTGTCGTTGAGAAAATGCGTGCGAAAACCCACCTGTCTTTGAATATCGATCTTCGCAAGAAAGAGCGAGACGCACAAAAAGTGCAGCAATTAGCAATGGAAAATCGCCGTCGAGTTGCCAAGGGTGAAGAGCCCTTAGAGGCCCTTGAGGAAGAAAACACCGACGATATCGCAATGAACGACGAAGAATCAGAACTGAAGGCTGAAACCGAGAAGGAAGAAGACAAAGATAAGGAAAAGGCGCCAGATCCGCTTCTGACCGAAGCCAGCCACATCCTCGTTGATGCGCTGCCCTACTTCCAACCAGAACGCTTAGCCAGACGCCCATAGGCGTGCTGGCTTTAAGGTTTAGCGAGTAGCGTCTCGCATCGTTACAAACTCTTCTGCCACCGTGGGGTGAATACCAATCGTCGAATCAAAGTCGGCCTTGGTCGCCCCCGCCTTAATTGCTACTGCCAAGCCCTGAATGATCTCGCCCGCATCGTCACCCATCATATGAGCGCCAACTACTTTATCACTGGCCTTATCTACCACGAGCTTTAAAAAGGTCTTGGTTTTATTACCGCTAAGAGTGTGCTTTAAATGGGTAAAGCGCGAGGTATACACCGCGATATCTGCAAAACGCTCTCGCGCTTCTTCCTCACTAAATCCAACGGTTGCAAGATTGGGCTGTGAAAATATAGCCGTGGGAATAAAGCTATAATCGAGAACAGTGTTGTCCCCCTTAAATAATCGCTTCGCCAAATTCATACCTTCGGCCAGCGCCACCGGTGTTAACTCCATACCTCCGGTCACGTCGCCAACGGCATAGATTGACGGCTCAGCGGTTTGAAACCCTTCGTTCACCGCAATATAGCCTTTGTCGTTTAAGGTGACCTTGGTATTTTCTAAACCAAGCCCTTCTAATAGCGGCTTGCGGCCAGTGGCATACAAAACCTTGTCGGTGAGCAGACTTTCGCCGCTTTCAAGCGTCAGTAAATACTGACCGTCTTGCTCGGCAATGGCAGTTACGTTTTCATTAAAACGCAGCTTCACGCCCTTATTCGTCATTTCCTCCGCAAGCTGCTCGCGAATTTCTGTATCAAAGCCCCGCAAAAACAAATCGCGACGATAAATTTGTTCAACTTCTACCCCTAAGCCGTGGAGAATCCCCGCAAATTCAGTGGCAATATAACCGCCTCCTACAACCACTGCATGCTTTGGTAGCGTATCTAAATAAAATAATTCATTGGAACTAATCGCTAATTCACAGCCGGGAATATCGGGAATAAACGGCCAGCCTCCAACCGCAATAAGAATATTTTTAGCGGTATATTTATTGCCGTCTACCTCAACGGTATTAGCGTCAACAATTCGCGCATGGCCGTTGATTAAGTCTGCGCCTGCATTATTTAATAAATTGCCGTAAATCCCGTTGAGACGTTCGATTTCTTTGGTTTTATTGTCTCGAAGCCGCGGCCAATCCAAGTCGCTAACGGAGCTGTCCCAACCAAAACCCTGAGCATCACTAAAGTCTTCGCGGTAATGCGCGGCATAACTAAATAGCTTTTTGGGAACACAGCCAACATTAACGCAGGTGCCACCTAAATAGCGCGATTCAGCAATCGCCACTTTTGCACCGAAACTAGCTGACATTCTCGCCGCGCGAACGCCACCAGAACCTGCACCAATAACAAATAGATCGTAAATTGTTTCGCTCACGCACTCTCCTTTGAGCTTAGGCCTGTGAATTAGCCTTTCTCTAAATTGATGTTGAGGCTAAATCGTATTTCTCATACCAAGCGAGTTTTTCTCGTAATTTGACGACCTCGCCCACAATGATCAGCGTCGGCGCCTGCACAGGCTCTTGTTTTAAAGCATCAACCATTGTCGCCAAGGTCGCTACAACAACTTTCTGATCGGGAGTGGTGCCCTGCTGCACGACCGCAATGGGAGTATCCGCGGATCTACCAAAGGCTATCATTTTTTCGCAAATTGTTGGCAGGCCAACCAAGCCCATATAAAACACCACTGTTTGCGCCGGCTTGACTAACTCCTCCCAAGGTAAATTTATGCTGTGATCTTTTAAATGTCCGGTTACAAAACGCACTGACTGTGCATAATCGCGATGAGTAAGCGGAATGCCAGCGTAGCTCGCACAGCCTGCGGCAGCGGTGATACCGGGCACTACTTGAAAGGGTATTTTTTGTTCTGCGAGTTCTTCGATTTCCTCACCGCCGCGACCGAAAATAAACGGGTCGCCACCTTTTAAGCGCGCCACCTTTTTGCCTTCTTGCGCGTATTTCACCAACAGCATATTTATATCTTGTTGAGGAACCGCATGGTCAGAGCGGGCCTTGCCAACGTAGACGCGCTCAGCATCTTTACGGCACATATCAACGATTGCCGGTGCCACCAAGCGGTCGTATAAAACCACATCTGCACGCTGCAGTAGGCGAAGCGCTTTAAAGGTCATTAAATCTGGATCGCCTGGGCCAGCGCCAATTAAATACACTTCGCCACCGACTTCCACCGCCCCTTTTTTAATGGCGTCGCCGAGCATCGTGGCAGCAGCCTTTTCATTGCCTGCAAATACCATTTCAGCAACAGGGCCTTGCAAGGTTTGCTCCCAAAAATGGCGTCGATCTTCAATGTCGGCAAAACGTGTTTTCACCGCATCGCGGAATTGTCCAACCAAATTAGCTAGTCTGCCGTAAGCAGCGGGAATACTTGCTTCCAAACGCGACCGCATCATCCGCGCAAGTACAGGGCTTTTTCCACCGCTACTCACCGCAATCATTAGGGGTGAACGGTCGATAATTGCCGGTAGAATCACGCTGCATAGATCTGGACTATCTACGACGTTTACCGGAATTTGTCGGCTGTGACAGGCTGCTGATACGCGGCTGTTTACGTCTTGATCATCCGTGGCGGCGATAACTAAAAACACGCCGTCTAACAGGTGATCGCCATAATCCCCGCGTATACATTCACCGCCGGCATTCAAGCACAGCGTCGAAAGTTCGGGGAGAATATCGTGGGCAACCAGCCTTAATTTTGCGCCGGCTTTACACAGCAAGCGTGCTTTTCGCAGCGCAACTTGGCCGCCGCCAATTAATAAACAGGGTTTATTGCGAAGATCGGTAAACAGAGGGAGAAAGTCCATCTAACTAGAACTCTCCCGGCAGTAGTTGTTCCACTCCACCCATATAGCCTTGCAACACGGCGGGAACGGCTAAGGAGCCGTCAGCTTGTTGGTAATTTTCTAAGATTGCCACCAAGGTGCGCCCAACCGCCAAGCCAGAGCCGTTTAGGGTATGAAGTAGTTCAGGCTTGCCGGTTTCTGGATTGCGCCAGCGGGCTAACATCCTGCGGGCTTGAAAATCGCCAAAATTACTGCAAGAAGAAATTTCACGGTAGGCACTCTGCCCCGGCAGCCACACTTCTAAGTCATAAGTCTTGCGCGCAGAAAACCCGAGATCGCCGCCACAAAGAATGACCTTGCGATACGGCAAATTCAGCTTTTGCAAAATCGCTTCGGCGTGACCTGTTAAGGCCTCTAGGGCTGCATCAGACTCTTCTGGGCGAACAAATTGCACCAACTCTACCTTTTCGAATTGGTGCTGGCGGATCATACCGCGAGTATCGCGTCCATAGCTGCCCGCCTCGCTTCTAAAGCATGGAGTATGGCAGGTGAAGCGCAGCCCTTTCTCTAATTCCGCCGCTTCAACAATGGTGTCGCGGTATAAATTCGTGACCGGTACTTCTGCCGTCGGAATTAAATAGTACTCAGAATCGCCCTGCAGCTTGAACAAATCCGCTTCAAACTTTGGTAGCTGACCGGTGCCTCGCAGTGAGTCGGCATTCACCATGTATGGTACATACACTTCTTGGTAGCCGTGTTCGCGGGTGTGGGTATCTAACATTAACTGAATAAGGGCGCGGTGCATGCGGGCCAAGCCGCCACGCATAACAGCAAAGCGACTGCCGGTGATTTTTGTGGCTACTTCAAAATCTAAGCCGCCCAGATGTTCGCCTACATCAACATGGTCTTTTACGTCAAAGTCGAAGTTTCGCGGTTCACCCCAGCGCAAAACTTCAATATTGTTTGATTCGTCTTTACCCTCAGGTACTTCCTCGGCAGGTAAATTCGGCACTGCCATCAATAATTGATCTAAAGCATCATTCGCTTCTTTTGCCTGCAGCTTAAGCGCTTCTAATTCAGCTTCAATTTTTGCCAGGCTTTCGTTTACCTGCGCTTTTGCTTCGTCGATATTAAGGCCATTTTTAATAAGCTCACCGATTTGCTTAGACGCTTTTTTCCGCTCGGCAAGCAAGTTTTGACTATTCATATCGGCCTGCTTGCGCACGGCATCGAGGGCTTCAAATTGGGCCGCGTCAAAACTGTAGAATTTTTTGCTCAGCGCGCCGGCAACTGCCTGTGGATCGAGCCGGACCTGCTTTATATCTAACATTAAAATAAATCTCCAACCTTATGTATTTAATATATTTCTTTTAACGAACCAAGCTCATTCCTAACCAGCACCCGATAACGCAGCTGGCTAGCGTAGCGACCATATACAGCATCGCCATTGCAATTTTACCGGCCTCTAACATGGCCACTGACTCTAATGAAAACGTCGAGAAAGTCGTGAAGGCCCCTAAAAATCCCACCATTAATACATAGCGCCAATCGGCATGTAAGCTCGATTTTTCCGTTATCAAAACGTAGATGGCACCAATGGTAAACGAGCCGGCAATATTGACCGCAAATGTGCCCAAGGGCCAGTGGATCTGCGCTAAATAGATATTCACCGCTCGGCCGATACCGTAGCGGCTTAATGCACCGCAGGCGCCGCCTAAGGCAATTAGCAAATAGACTTGCACGTCGTTGTCTCCGATTTGAGGCGCACTATTCTACCGTATTTGCATTAACGATAGCGTGTATGCGGTGACTCCGCATCGCGCTGGCGCAAATATCGCAGCTTTTCAGCGATTTTCTTCTCTAAACCGCGCTCGACCGGTTGGTAGTACACCGTGTCTTTTATTTCTTTAGGTAGATAATTTTCACCGGCGGCGTAGGCATCGACTTCGTCGTGGGCGTAGCGGTAGCCGTCGCCAAAGCCCTGCTTTTTCATCATGCCGGTGGGTGCATTGCGCAAATGCATTGGAACGTCGTAGCTGGGTGCAGCGGCTATATCGCGCCTAACCGCATTGTAAGCGGTATACACCGCATTACTCTTTGGGGCGGCGGCCAAGTAACACACCGCCTGGGCCATCGCTAATTCGCCTTCTGGACTGCCTAGTCGCTCCTGCACATCCCAAGCATCTAAACAAATTCGCAGCGCCCGCGGGTCGGCATTGCCGATATCTTCACTTGCCATACGAACGAGGCGCCGCGCAATATAGAGGGGTTCGCAGCCACCATCTAACATGCGGGCAAACCAGTATAAGGCGCCGTCTGCCGAGCTGCCTCGCACGGATTTATGCAGGGCAGAAATTTGCTCGTAAAAGAGATCGCCGCCCTTATCGAAGCGCCGTGGTTGACCATTAAGCACTTGGTCGATGATTTCTTCGTTTAAATCCCGCGCTTCGCCACGGCTGAGCACCATGTCGCCAGCCAACTCGATTAGATTGAGCGCACGCCTTGCGTCGCCATCTGCGTGAGAAGCGATGCGTGCAGCTTGTGCCGCATCAATAATCCAGCCTTCACGTTCGGCTGCGTGTTTAATAATACGTATTAACGCATCGTCATTCAGCGCATTAAGCTGATAAACCCGTGCCCTAGACAGCAGTGCATTATTGATTTCAAAGGAGGGATTTTCCGTCGTCGCACCGACAAAAATCACCGTCCCGTCTTCCACATAGGGTAAAAATGCGTCTTGCTGGGCCTTATTAAAACGATGGACTTCGTCGATAAACAGAATGGTGCGGCGCTGGAAAAACTGTTGTTTTTTTGCCTCTTCCACAGCAGCACGAATATCTTTTACCCCAGCCAATACAGCGGAAATGCTAATAAAGTGTGCGTCGCAAAGATGAGCTATTAGTTGCGCCAAGGTGGTTTTACCAACCCCTGGCGGTCCCCAAAAAATCATTGAATGAAGTTGGCCTGAGTCTAGCGCCCTACGCAGTGGCTTGTCCTCTGCTAATAGGTGCTCTTGGCCGAGATAGTATTCCAGTGTTTGCGGCCGCATCCTTGCAGCCAGTGGCATGGCAGCTGGCGTGTCGCTCAAGACCTGCTCGCCTCAGCCTCATTAAACTCAAACATTTTAGCGTCGAATTTAACGTTGTATTTGGGCTCAACAAAATCGATTTGCGTAGTTTGCTCAAGGGTATCCGTCAAGCGCATACCGCTAAGCTTGCCCATATTAAACAAGAGTCGCATTTCAGAAAAAGCGCCCTGCTGTTTTGGAACTAATACAAATTCCCGCGTATTACCTGATTTAATAACGTTTACAACGTAATCAGCCGCAAGTTGGTCGATAGATGCGCCAATAATCATCGCCGGGGTTTGTGAAAGCTCGGCATCAAAGGGATCAGTATTTAACTGCTCAAGATCTGCATCGTAGCGCCATACTGTTTTGCCGTTACTGACTAGCAAATAGCGGAACGGCTCCAAGCTTTCCCAACGGATATTATTGGGGCGCTGCAGCGCGATCGTGCCCTTGCTTTCCTGCAATAGTTCGCCGCTGGCATCCCTAACCTGCTGTACAAATTTTGAGTTAATACTTTGCGCACCGGATAGGTGTAAATGTAGTTGTGCTACGTCGCCCTCAGCAAAGGCGGACAACTGGAAAACAGACAAACATAGTAATAGAAACAATTGACGCATATTTCTCACTTCTAATCACGTGGCGGTGGAGCCAGTACTTCGCGACTACCGTTACTGGCCATCTCTGTTACGACACCAGCAGCCTCCATTGTTTCAATTAATCGCGCTGCGCGATTATAACCAATGCGCAATTTGCGTTGAACAGCAGAGATAGACGCGCGACGACTTTCTGTAACGTATTGCACCGCCTCGTCGTAAAGCGCATCGCTTTCGCCATTATCGCCGCCACCTTCAGGGGGCATGCCCGGCATAGCATCCGTCGCGCTGCCCTCTTCTAGCAGGCCATCAATATATTGGGGCTCGCCCCGCCGCTTCCAGTCGGCAACGACACGGTGGACCTCTTCGTCCGACACAAAAGCGCCGTGAACCCGAATCGGGATACCTGCACCAGGTGGCAAATACAACATATCGCCGTGCCCGAGAAGCTGTTCCGCACCGCCTTGATCCAGAATAGTTCGCGAATCGATTTTAGATGAAACCTGAAAGCCGATACGGGTTGGCACGTTGGCCTTAATCAAGCCGGTAATAACGTCCACCGACGGACGCTGGGTGGCAAGTAGTAAGTGAATTCCCGCCGCACGCGCTTTTTGAGCAATGCGAGCGATAAGCTCTTCGACTTTTTTACCAACGATCATCATCATGTCGGCAAATTCGTCAATTACCACGACGATAGACGGCAGCACCTCAAGATCCGGCGCCTGCGCCTCCTCTAAACCTGCTTGATAATGTTCTTCAGGCTTCCAAAGCGGGTCCTTGATGGGTTCGCCGGCAAGAATGGCGTCTTTAACCTTGCGATTAAAGCCGGCCAAATTACGAACCCCCATTTTCGACATGAGCTTATATCGGCGTTCCATTTCCGCTACGCACCAACGCAAGCCGTTAGCGGCATCCTTCATGTCGGTAATAACTGGCGTTAATAAATGCGGAATACCGTCATAAACAGATAATTCCAACATTTTCGGATCAACCAGCATCAGTCGCACTTCTTCCGGCGTCGACTTATACAGCAAACTAATCAGCATGGCGTTTACGCCCACCGATTTACCGGAACCGGTAGTACCGGCTACCAATAAATGAGGCATTTTCCCAAGGTCTGCACATACCGGCTCGCCGGAAATATCGTGCCCTAAAGCAAGAGTAAGTGGGGATTTATTTGATTCAAACACTTCCGATGAAAGCACATCGTGGAAATTAACAATCTCGCGATCTTCATTCGGAATTTCAATACCAACATAGGGCTTGCCTGGAATAACCTCTACAACACGAACACTGACCACCGCCAATGAGCGCGCTAAGTCTTTCACCAAATTAGAGATTTTGCTGACTTTAACCCCTGCATCCGGCTCCAATTCAAACCGTGTAATCACCGGTCCTGGGAAAACGGCGACAACTTTTGCCGACACCCCGAAATCCAATAATTTAATTTCTAATAGGCGGGACATTGCGTCCAAGGTTTCTGGCGAAAATCCGCGTTCAGGGTTGTGCACCGCTTTATCTAGCAGGCTGAGGGACGGTAAGGTACCTGTCACTGGGCCATCAAACAAGGAGGTTTGCCGCTCCTTGTCGGGGCGAGAAGATTTTGCAGCGGGCTTTGGCGGCGGCGCTATTTGTGGAGGAATTCGCGTTTTTTGAATTTCAGTTTTCGTTGTAAATGCTTCGTGGCGTTCCTTGGCAGCCAGCGCAGCTTTTTTGCGCTCAGTGCGAGCCTGCCGATAGCGATAGAGCGCATCGTTTGCTTTGTCGTAAAGACGCAATGTTAACGCGCCGACGTTATCCATCAATTTAATCCACGATAAATCTGTGAATACCGTCAAACCAAACAATAATATCGCCAGCAGTAATAAGCGACTGCCGAACTCGTTAAAGGACGCCAAAGTCGCATGACCAACCGCATCACCCAATACCCCACCAGCGCCAAAAGGCAAGCCACTGGTGCCATAGTCACCGTTTGCCGCGAGCCCAGTGCTCGATATCATCACCAAGACCAAGCCGATGACGCGCAGAGAAAAAATAAGAGAGTCGAATGCCGGCGGGCGGTAACGCGATTTGAATAGCCGCCATGCCCGAAACGCTAACATGCTAGGAAATAAATACGCCATATAACCAAACAGCGCAAAAAACACATCCGCAAGCCATGCTCCGACTGGGCCTCCGGCGTTCATTACCTCATCGCCATTTCCCGTTCTAGACCAGCCAGGATCATTGCCGCTATAGGTTAAAAGAGAGACGAAAATATAAATGCACACCGCCACAAAGGCGATTAACAGCCCTTCACGTAGACGTAAATGCAATATTTCGCGATTATCCACCGCTGATTTTGTTGTCGGTTTAGGCAAAAGAAAACAAATTCCTAGTTACTTCTAGCTTAAACGGCCAATCACACATTCACGATGCCGTCACGAAAAAAATTATATGTTTATCCGCTGTTACTGAGCCTATTGAAAAACCCAAATCGGGCCCAATATTAGCACTATGTCAGGGCATTTGTCGCCGCACAGACATTTTGATGCGGATAACAAAATCCCCTATGATATGCGCCTTATATCAGTCATTTTGGATTGAACCAAGTTCACTCCCCCTAAATGGAATGCAGTAAATTTATGAGCGACAGCCAACACCATCGTCTAATCATTCTAGGTTCGGGCCCTGCCGGTTACACCGCCGCTGTTTACGCTGCCCGCGCGAACCTCAATCCCGTAGTTATAACCGGTATCCAACAGGGCGGTCAGCTCACCACCACCACCGACGTTGATAACTGGCCTGGCGACCAAAATGGCGTTCAAGGTCCAGAGTTAATGGTGAGAATGCAAGAACATGCCGAGCGTTTCGACACCGAAGTTATTTTTGACCACATTGAGTCTGTCGATTTAAAAAACAAACCCTTCACGCTTAAGGGCAGCAAAACCTATACCTGTGACGGTTTGATCATAGCCACTGGCGCATCTGCGCAATACCTGGGACTGCCTTCAGAAGAAGCCTTTATGGGTAAAGGCGTTTCGGCTTGTGCCACTTGTGACGGCTTTTTTTACCGCGGCAAGAAAGTAGCGGTTATCGGCGGCGGCAACACGGCTGTAGAAGAAGCACTGTATTTATCGAATATTGCCTCCGAAGTAACCTTGGTACACCGTCGCGACAGCCTGCGCTCAGAAAAAATTCTGCAGGACAAATTGCTAGAACGTGCGGCAAACGGCAATGTAAACATCCTGTGGAACAATACTTTGGATGAAGTTTTAGGTGACGATAGCGGCGTAACTGGTTTACGACTAAAAAGCACCACAGACGGTAGCACACAAGAAATTGATGTCGCTGGGGTTTTTATTGCCATTGGTCACAAACCAAACACCGATATTTTTGAAGGCCAACTTGAGATGAAAGATGGCTACTTAAAAATCCACAGCGGCACCGAAGGCAATGCCACCCGCACCAGTGTTAAGGGTGTATTTGCCGCTGGCGACGTTGCCGACCATATATATCGCCAAGCTGTTACCTCTGCGGGTTTTGGTTGCATGGCCGCACTTGATGCAGAGCGCTACCTAGACGACCTAGCCTAAGGCAAAGCAGCTTATCTCATGCCGACTATTCCTTGGCTCGACGTCGATAAGCTGGATTTTCCTAACGTTGAACACGCCCTAGAAGACCCCAACGGCTTGCTAGCCGTTGGCGGCGACCTCAGTAAAGAGCGTATTTTGGCCGCCTATCGTCGAGGCATTTTTCCTTGGTACGAGGAATCCCAACCGATTCTATGGTGGTCACCCCAACCTCGAACCGTGCTGTATCCAGAGCAGGTATACATCAACCGAAGCTTACGCAAAGCCCTTCGTCGGGGCGACTATTCAGTGAGCTTTGATACCGCCTTTAGCGATGTATTGGACGGATGTGCCACACTCAGTCCCAAACGCCCAGGAACATGGATTACAGACGAAATGCGCGCGGCGTATTTAGGTCTTCACAAAGACGGCTGGGCTCACTCCGTCGAAGTTTGGCGCGGAAAAACATTAATTGGCGGCCTGTATGGTATGGGTATAGGTCAGCTATTTTTTGGGGAATCGATGTTTAGCCGCGAGGCAAATGCCTCCAAAATCGCATTGGTACACCTTTGCGGGCAGTTACAGGAATGGGGATATCCACTGATTGATTGTCAGGTTGGAAATGACTACCTTGACAGCATGGGCGCGGAGGAAATTAATCGCGACACCTTTAGGCAATATCTAGATCAGTATTGCAATATGGCCGCGCGCCCCGTCAATAAATGGACCCTAAATTGGCGATACGGAAACGTTTCGTCGCCGGAATAAGCATGACAGATTCTAAGGAAATTAAACTCTACGCTACCCACCCTCACCCCTGTAGCTATTTTGATGACCGAGAAGCAAAAACAATCTTTATTGACCCAGACATGACACCATCGCCGGCACTGTACAGCGAATTATCTCGCCGCGGCTTTCGGCGCAGTGGAAATCATATATACCGGCCTGACTGCAATCGCTGCAGAGAGTGCATCGCGAGCCGTGTTCCGGTGGCGTTGTTTTCTCCGACTCGCAGCCAGCGGAGAAGCATAAAACGCAACGCAGACTTGAGCACCAAAATATTCTCAGCGCCGTCAGAAGAGTCCTATGCACTCTACGAGCGTTATATAAATGGCCGTCATCGCGACGGTGATATGTTTCCGCCATCGCGTGAGCAATTCAATAGTTTTCTTGGCCCCAGCAACGCAACAACTGAATACGTGCATTTTTATCTCGGTAACGATTTAGTCGCGGTGGCAGTGACCGATGTACTTGATGACGGCTTGTCTGCCATCTATACATTTTACGATCCGGAATTTAGCCGACGAGGCCTAGGTGTTTACGGTATTCTTTGGCAAATTTCAGAGGCTAAATCCCGCAATTTACCCTATATCTACCTTGGTTACTGGATTCGAGACTGCCAAAAAATGTCTTACAAAACCGACTACCGCCCAATAGAACTGCTAATAAACAGTCGCTGGGTGCGCCTCAATTAAGTTGCTAGCCCTGCGGCTATTGAGCAATACCCTTGGTAAATTGCCAAGCTCGGCAAATTAAGGCAAAATGCGCGCAGTTTTGACAGCCCGCCGTGGCCTCAGTGCTTCTCAATTATTAATTCTTAAAGACTTTCGAGGATAGTTGCCGAATGGCGAAAGAAGACCAGATCGAAATGGAAGGCGAAGTCATTGATACCTTGCCGAACACAACTTTTCGCGTGCGCTTAGAAAATGGCCACGTTGTTACTGCTCACATCTCAGGAAAAATGCGCAAGCATTACATCCGGATTCTAACCGGAGATAAGGTCAAGGTTGAATTAACCCCCTATGACCTTACCAAAGGCCGCATTACTTTCCGCGGCCGTTAAGTGCGATAACTCAATCGCAGGTCTGGCTCTCCTCCTCATCCACCGTTTCTGCGGTTAGAGCTAGACCGTCACCCTTCACGGTGATATTAACCAGCCCGCCCTGCTTCTCCAAACTACCGAACAACACCATTTCTGCCAGCGGCTTTTTAATATGCTGCTGAATGACGCGTGCCATTGGGCGTGCGCCCATGGTTTTGTCGTAGCCATTAGAAACCAGCCAGTGTCGTGCAGCGTCATCGACGTTGAGCACAACTTTCTTGTCGTCTAACTGTGCCTGCAATTCAACCAAGAATTTATCAACGACGGTGAGCACCACGTCGGACTCCAGCGGCGCAAAGGAAATAACGCTATCTAAGCGATTGCGGAATTCCGGTGTAAACAGGCGATTAATCGCCTCGGTAGAATCAGTTTGATTATCCTGCTCAGTAAAGCCGATCGAGCGACGACTCATGCTTTCGGCGCCGGCATTGGTCGTCATCACAAATATCACATTGCGGAAATCTGCTTTACGACCATTATTATCCGTGAGCGAGCCGTGATCCATAACCTGCAAGAGCAGATTAAAGAGGTCGGGATGCGCTTTTTCGATTTCATCAAGCAACACCACTGAATGCGGGTGTTTAGTTACCGAATCTGTTAACAAGCCGCCTTGATCAAAACCAACATAGCCAGGAGGTGCACCGATTAAACGCGAGACTGTGTGGCGCTCCATATACTCAGACATATCAAAACGAATCAACTCCAAGCCAAGCAATTTGGCAAGCTGACGACATATCTCAGTTTTACCCACGCCTGTTGGGCCCGCCAGCAGAAAGCTACCAATTGGCTTTTCAACGGATTTCAAACCAGCGCGGGCCAGTTTGATAGAGGCGCTAAGCTCCGCCACCGCTTGATCCTGACCGAATACCACCATTTTGAGATTGTCTTCGAGCTTCGCAAGTGAAGCCCTATCGTCGGAAGACACGCTCTTAGGCGGAATGCGCGCAATTTTGGCAACAATCGCTTCGATTTCAGCGACATCAATTTTTTCTACGCGATTTTCAGGCTTTTGCAGTCGCTGATAAGCGCCGGCTTCATCGATCACGTCGATAGCTTTGTCAGGCAAAAAGCGGTCATTAATATAGCGCGCCGACAACTCCGCCGCTGAGCGTAAAGCGCCGTCGCTGTATTTAAGGTCGTGATGGGTTTCGAAACGCGAACGCAGGCCTTTCAAAATCAAGAAAGTGTCATCGACAGAGGGCTCGTTAACATCCACTTTTTGGAAGCGCCGGCTAAGAGCGCGATCCTTGTCGAAAATACCTCGGTACTCTTGGAAAGTGGTTGAGCCAATGCAGCGCATTTGCCCAGAGCTTAACAGTGGTTTTAAGAGATTAGAGGCGTCCATCACCCCACCGGAAGCCGCCCCAGCACCGATAATGGTGTGAATCTCATCGATAAACAGAATGGCGCCTTCACGCTTTTTGAGGTCCGCAAGCAGGCCTTTTAAGCGTTTTTCAAAATCGCCACGGTATTTAGTGCCCGCGAGCAGAGCCCCCATATCGAGGGAGTAAACCACACTGCCGATAAGGACATCTGGCACGTCACCGTCAACAATGCGCTTGGCCAAGCCCTCGGCGATGGCGGTTTTACCTACCCCAGACTCCCCCACCAACAGCGGATTATTTTTGCGGCGACGAGTTAGTATTTGCGCAACGCGCTCTACTTCTTCAGCACGGCCAATCAAGGGGTCGATACGGCCAGCTTTCGCCTCTTCATTTAAGTTAGTCGCAAAATTTTCTAGCGGACGCTGTTCGGGATCGGCATTTTCAGCGTCTTGGTCGTGCTGCTGATCGTGCTCAATCCCTTCTGGGCCAGACACCTTAGAAATACCGTGGGTAATATAATTAACCACATCGAGGCGGTTTACATTTTGTGATTTCAAGAAGTAAACCGCTTGGCTTTCTTGCTCACTAAAAATAGCTACCAGCACATTTGCGCCGGTGACTTCTTGTTTACCTGAAGACTGCACATGAAACACTGCGCGCTGCAGCACGCGCTGAAAACCCAATGTTGGCTGGGTGTCTCGCTCTGCGTCATCTTCGGGGATTCGAGGCGTGGTCGCCTCAACAAATTCTTTCAACTCGCCTTTAAGCTGAGTTAAATCTGCGCCACATGCGAGCAGAACTTTTACTGCGGCTTCATTATCTGCTAAAGCCAGCAATAGGTGTTCGACGGTCATAAACTCATGCCGGCGACTACGAGCCGATTTAAATGCCTGGCTCAATGTTGTTTCGAGATCTTTGCTCAACATAGACTACTTCCGCCCTTTGACATTGCAAACTTCAAGCATCGCTTTCTTCTATTTCAGCAAGTAGCGGGTGCCCATTATCTCTTGCGTATTGGTTTACCTGTGCCGCCTTGGTTTCAGCGATATCTTTGGTAAACACACCGCACACCCCTTTACCCTTGGTGTGCACTGCAAGCATTACTTGAGTGGCGCGCTGCCGATCCAAATAAAAGAAATCCTCTAATACTTCGACAACAAACTCCATCGGAGTGTAATCATCATTTAACAGTACTACTGCATACATACGAGGTTTCTTTAGCTCCGGTTTCGACTCCTGAATTGCCAAGCCGTTACCGTGATCTTCATCTGACTTATCACCTGAATTCTGTATATTAATGTTCATTTTCACTGGCTTTACCTGAGCTTATCACCACTTTAACCCCGCGCAATAGGGAAATTCACCAACTTCACTACATACACCATCTATACTTGACGACGAGGCCGGACTGTTTTAAAAATGGGGGCTAAGTCGCAAAATACAAGGTAGTTTGCGTAAATATGACAATAACTATAACGACAATTAAGGATATAAAGCTATGCAGCAGGGTGTTGTAAAGTGGTTCAATAACGCCAAAGGCTACGGTTTCATCGTATCTGAGAATAGTGAAGATGAAATTTTTGCGCACTATTCCGCCATTACGATGGAAGGCTACAAAACATTAAAGGCGGGACAAAGTGTGAAGTTTAGCGCTGAGCCGGGCCCAAAGGGCCTACATGCCACAGACATTCAAACATCTGACGAGTAACAGAAGAGAATTTCCAAATGTAGAAAAGATCACCACCGGCATATGCCGGTGGTGAAGTGGCTTTACGCCATGTGCTTAACGATTGCATCACCAAATTCTGAACATTTCAGCAAGGTTGCACCTTCCATCAAACGCTCGAAATCATAGGTTACTGTCTTAGCTTGGATCGCGCCGTTCATACCATTAATAATCAGGTCTGCCGCTTCGTTCCAACCCAAATGACGCAACATCATTTCCGCAGACAAAATCAAAGAACCTGGGTTTACTTTGTCTTGACCTGTGTACTTAGGTGCTGTGCCGTGAGTCGCCTCAAACAGTGCGATATTGTCGCTTAGGTTTGCACCCGGCGCGATACCGATACCACCAACCTGAGCAGCTAGCGCATCAGACAGGTAGTCGCCGTTCAAGTTAAGCGTTGCGATAACGCTGTACTCGTCTGGACGCAGCAATACTTGCTGCAGCATTGCATCAGCAATAACGTCTTTGATAACAATATCTTTGCCAGTATTTGGGTTTTTAATACTAACCCAAGGGCCACCGTCAATCAGTGAACCACCAAACTCTTCCATCGCCAGCTCGTAAGCCCAGTTTTTGAAAGCACCTTCGGTGAATTTCATGATATTGCCTTTATGCACGATGGTCAGTGACGGCAAATCTTGATCGATTGTGTATTGAATGGCCTTGCGAACCAGACGCTGAGTACCTTCTTTAGAAACTGGCTTAACACCAATACCGCATTCCTGCGGGAAACGGATTTTAGTTACACCCATTTCTTCTTGGAAGAATTCAATCACCTTATTCGCTTCTGGTGTACCCGCTTTCCACTCGATACCAGCATAAATATCTTCTGAGTTTTCGCGGAAAATCACCATATTGGTTTTACCCGGCTCTTTTACCGGAGAAGGCACGCCTTCAAACCAACGCACTGGACGCTGACAAACATACAAATCTAATTCTTGACGCAGCGCTACGTTCAAAGAACGGAAGCCACCGCCAACAGGTGTAGTCAGTGGACCTTTAATGCCTACTACATAGTCTTTAATCGCATCTAGCGTTTCGGCGGGGAACCAGTCACCGTCGTATAGCTCTGCTGCTTTTTCGCCGGTATAAATTTCCATCCAGCTGATTTTCTTAGCGCCTGAGTAGGCTTTTTCAACGGCTGCATCAACTACGTTGATCATCACCGGAGTAATGTCGACCCCGATGCCATCACCTTCGATAAAAGGAATAATTGGCCGATCGGGTACATTGAGGGAAAGATCCGCATTAACGGTGATTTTCTCGCCCGCAGTAGGTACCTTGATATGTTGGTATCCCATTTTTGACTCCATGGTTTATCAGTTAGTATCTGTGCTCGTGCTCGCTCACAAACGAAAACAAAGCAATTTGCTACAATGACAGCTTCTGTAAAAAGCGCGGCATTATAACACTTTATACCGAGATTTCTTCTATGAATGAGCCTATTTTAGCGTGAGCGACATATTTTTATTTAACAAGCCCTTCCAAGTCATGAGTCAATTTACCGACAACGACGGACGAGCGAACCTCTCTGATTACATCAGGATCCCAAAGATATATCCAGCCGGTAGACTAGATTATGACTCCGAAGGCTTAATGATTTTGACCGGAGATGGCGAACTCCAGCACCAAATAAGCCATCCGCGCCACAAACTGGCAAAAACATATTGGGTACAGGTAGACGGCGAAATAGATCAAGATGCAATCGATAGGCTAAAAAATGGCGTCCAGCTCAACGACGGTCCTACGCTCCCAGCAGCGGCAGAAAAAATTGACGAACCAGACATGCTTTGGCCGCGAACGCCACCGGTGCGTTTTAGGGCTAACATTCCCACTAGCTGGCTAAGCCTAACCATAAGTGAAGGGCGAAATCGCCAAGTCAGGCGGATGACGGCAGCGGTTGGCTTCCCGACTTTACGCCTCATTCGCACCCAAATTGGTGATTGGAGCATTGATAATTTGGCTCCTGGCGAACACAAAACCCTTAGTCTTGGCCCAGAATTTATTCGCTATAAATCGAATAAGAATAGCAAACCAAGCATCAATCGGCGCAAACCAAAAGCGCATACAAGGCGTAAATATAGTCCTTAAAGCCTCGCCCCTGTTACAATTACGCCCACTATACATATCGGTGGCACCTCACCCTTGTCGGTCGGCTTGCGCACAAAGCGCGAGGGATTCGATATAGATAACATTGAGATACGAAAAACCCACAACCCTTTTGTGATCGGAACACCCTATGGATTGGCACCCCCATGTTACTGTCGCAACCCTGGTGGAAAACGACGGTAAATTTTTATTTGTTGAAGAAATCAAACACGGCCGTAGAGTGCTAAACCAGCCCGCAGGGCACCTTGAGAAAGACGAAAGCTTGCTTGAAGCGGCCTACCGAGAAACGCTAGAAGAAACCCAGTGGCGCGTTGAAATATTAGGTGTCGTCGGCATAGGCTTATACACTGCACCAGCCAACGGCGTGACCTATCATCGAACCAGTTTTTTTGCGCGTCCAATAGCGTTTTGCCCAGAGCAAAAACTAGACAGCGATATTGAACAGGCCATTTGGCTGACGCCTGACGAATTACGAAAACGCCGGCACCAGCTCCGCAGCCCACTGGTATTAGAGTGTTTAGAGCGATATTTAGATGGCCAGCGCTACCCGCTGACCATGATTTATTAAGGCAATACACCGCTTAACGGATTATGTGAATGAATCAGCACCACCCAAATGACACCAAAGTTATCGTCGGTATGTCCGGCGGCGTGGACTCCTCAGTTTCAGCCCTACTCCTCATGCAACAAGGTTATCAGGTTGAAGGCCTGTTCATGAAAAACTGGGATGAAGACGACGGCACCGAATACTGCACAGCTAAAGACGATTTAGCGGATGCTAGCGCGGTCTGTGAAAAGCTCGGTATTCATCTGCACACGGCGAATTTTGCCGCCGAATATTGGGACAATGTATTTGAGCACTTTTTGGCAGAATACCAAGCCGGCCGCACACCAAATCCTGATATTTTGTGTAACCGCGAGATTAAGTTTAAGGCGTTTCTAGACTACGCCATTGTGCTCGGCGCCGATTATATTGCCACTGGCCATTACACTCGGCGCAGGGATATTAACGGCACAATCCAACTATTAAAGGGCCTAGACCCCAACAAGGATCAGAGCTACTTCCTGCATGCAGTGGGAAGCGAGCAATTAGCCAAAACACTATTCCCTGTCGGCGAAATTGAAAAACCACAAGTTCGAGCCCTTGCCGAAAAACACGACCTTGTTACCCACGACAAAAAAGACAGCACCGGCATCTGCTTTATTGGCGAGCGCCGCTTCAAAGATTTCTTACAGCAGTATCTACCCGCCAAACCCGGCCGCATTGAAACACTAGATGGACAGGATTTGGGCCAACACAGTGGCTTGATGTATCACACCATTGGCCAGCGCCAAGGCCTCGGCATTGGCGGCGTAAAAGGCGGTGGCGAAGAACCGTGGTATGTGATCGAAAAGGACTTAGAGCGCAACGTGCTTTTGGTAGCCCAAGGTAGCCAGCATCCCGCGCTGTTTAAACAAGCCCTACAGGTGAGCGAAATTCACTGGATTAGCGGCGAAGCCCCCAAACTCCCCCTTATATGCAAAGCCAAAACCCGCTACCGCCAAGCGGATCAAGCTTGCGAAATTCGCCCAACAAGCAATGGCTTTGATGTGCACTTTGTAGAACCTCAGCGCGCTATCACCCCGGGGCAATCGGTCGTGTTTTACGACGATGAGGTTTGTCTAGGTGGCGGTATTATTGAGGCGGGATACCAATATTAATGAGTGACACCAGACAAGCCATGCAAACAGATAAAAACGTACCATTGCGCCAGCAAACCTTGGCGCTAGCGGCAATTGTTCAGGCAGCGGTATTAGTTGATCAAATTGCCCGCACTGGCCAAGGAGAGCCGCAGGCCATTGAGGCAACAATAGATAGCGTCTTTGCTTTTTCCGCTACGACGGTAGAAGAGGCCTATGGCAGCATTGAAAACCTTGAACTAGGCGTTCGCGGTCTACGCGACTTGCTTAGCGGCAATGACTACGGGGAACGCAAGAATGTAATGCGTTACTGCCTAGGTATTTTGCATCTCCACAAAAAACTCAAAAACGATGCCGATACCTCTGCCCTATTGCGTAACAGACTGCAACACACAGCCAAACAAAAAGAGCTAACGAGTAATGATATCAATAGCTTATCCAACTCTGTTTCAGCTATTTATCAAGATACTATCTCGAAGTATAACTTTCGAATTCAGATCACCGGCAGCGCTCAAGAGCTTCAAAACGCAAACAATGCCGCGCGTATTCGGACACTTTTACTGGCCGCCATACGCGCGGGATTTCTGTGGCATCAAGCCGGCGGCAGCCGCTGGAAATTAGTGCTGCAAAGAAACCGTATTTTCACCCAAACCAAACAACTGCTGGCAACTGAAATTAGACGTTAAATCGTGTATTATTGCGCGCTTTCCGAACTGCCCGCCCCGCTATAGAAAAGGTACTCAATATGGACTTATCCGCGCTTTCAGCCATCTCACCCGTCGATGGCCGTTACGGCAGCAAAACTGCTAGCCTGCGCCCTGTTTTCAGTGAATTTGGACTGATCAAGTATCGTCTTATTGTAGAAGTGCGCTGGCTTCAGCAGCTCGCTGCAAACCCCGCCATCACTGAAGTCCCCAGTTTGAGTGGTGACGCCAACGCAATATTAGAAGCGCTAATTGCGAATTTCGACGAAACCGGCGCTCAGAAAGTTAAAGATATTGAAGCCACCACCAATCACGACGTTAAAGCGATTGAGTACTTTATTAAAGAGGCTATCAGCAGCAACGCAGAACTGGCGGCCATCTCAGAGTTTGTCCATTTTGCCTGCACCTCTGAGGACATCAACAACCTATCCCATGCTTTAATGCTGCGTGAAGGCCGCGAATTGCTCTTGGCAGAATGTGACGCCATAATCACCAAGCTCACCGAGCAAGCGCATGAATTTGCCGATGTAGCAATGCTGTCGCGCACCCACGGCCAAACCGCCAGCCCAACCACTATGGGCAAAGAGTTCGCCAATGTAGTTGCACGCCTGCGCCGTCAGCGTGACGCTATTGCTGACGTAGCGCTGCTGGGTAAAATCAACGGCGCCGTCGGTAACTACAACGCCCACTTATCCGCCTATCCAGACATCGACTGGGAAGCCAATGCGGAAGACTTTATCAGCAAGCTTGGTATCAACTGGAATCGCTACACCACCCAGATTGAACCCCATGACTACATTGCCGAATTATTCGACGCCATCGCACGTTTTAATACGATTCTGATCGATTTAGACCGCGACATTTGGGGTTATATTTCTTTAGGGTACTTCAAGCAACGTACTATTGCCGGCGAAGTTGGCTCATCAACAATGCCCCACAAAGTCAATCCTATCGATTTCGAAAATTCCGAGGGCAATCTGGGCATAGCCAATGCGGTACTGCACCATTTGGCTGTAAAACTGCCTATTTCGCGCTGGCAGCGTGACTTAACCGATTCGACGGTACTGCGAAATATGGGCGTAGGGATTGCGTATAGCGTAATGGCCTATCAAGCCACTATGAAAGGTTTGAGCAAACTCGAAATCAATATTGCGCGAATTGCGGCGGATTTAGACGATAGCTGGGAAGTGCTTGCCGAGCCCATTCAGACCATTATGCGCCGCTACGGCATTGAAGAGCCGTATGAAAAACTCAAAGCGCTTACCCGCGGCCAACGCATAACAGCAGATATCTTAAAAGCATTTGTCGACGGGCTCGATATGCCAGAGACCGCGAAGGCAGAGCTACGTGAATTAACCCCTGCGCGCTATATCGGCAACGCTGTTGCCCAAGCCAAGCGGATATAACTCCGTGGCGCTGCAAAATTTTGATCCACAATGGTTTCTAGATCAGGTTTGGCAGCGCAAGGCCCTGCTATTAAAAGCGGCACTGCCAGACTATGAGTGCCCGCTAGACGGCAACGACCTCGCGGGCCTAGCCTGCGAAGACGGCGTCGATAGCCGCATTATTCTTGAAAAAAATGGCGGCTGGGAATTGCGTAACGGCCCCTTTGAAGAAGAGGATTTTAGCGCCCTGCCCGCGTCCAATTGGACGCTGCTAGTGCAAAGTGTAGATCACTACCTGCCAGAGTTGTCTGAGTTACTGGCGCAATTCCGCTTCATTCCGCGCTGGCGCACCGAAGATATCATGGTCAGCTATGCCTGCGATGGCGGCAATGTAGGCCCCCACTTCGACCAATACGACGTATTTTTGGTACAAGGTAGCGGTCGCCGGCGCTGGAAAATCGGTGCCCATTGCTCTGCTGACACCGCAATTTCCAACCACTCTGGTTTGCGCCTGCTACAAGACTTTACTGCCGAAGAAGAATACCTGCTCGAAGCAGGCGACGTGCTTTATGTGCCGCCAGGGGTAGCGCACTGGGGAGTAGCCGAGGGCGATGACTGTATTACCATGTCAGTTGGGTTTCGCGCCCCATCGGAAGCTGCTTTAGTCAGCGATTTTGGCGATGATATTGCCAGCTTTCTCGATGAATCGATCCGCTACCAAGATCCCCAACTCGACGCAAAGGCCCACCCTGCAGAAATTTCGGCCGACGTCCGCCAACACGTGAAATCCCTGATTATGCGTCATATAGATAATGACGCACACTTGGCCCGCTGGTTCGGCGAAATGATGACCCGCATTCCCGACCAAGAGAGCATGATTGACGACTCCCTAAGCCCAGAAGCATTTCTGCTGGAGTTAGCCGAAGGTGCCGTATTACAACTAAGACTAGGGGCAAGGCTGGCCTTTGATGACACCTATTTGTTCGCCGATGGTCTCGCCTTCCCCTACCCGCCAGAACAGCGGGACGACGTTAAGTCACTCTGTGAAATTGAAAGTGGCATCACCATCGACACAGCCCATCGCCTCAGCCCAGACATGATCTACGCATTATTTTGCAATGGCACCCTGTGTTTTTATGATGATACGCAAGACTGATTGGCAAACCGATAAGGCCTTACTAACCCGCATACGTCATGAAGTTTTTGTCGACGAACAAGCCGTGCCGCTTGAGTTAGAACTCGACGAACACGACCCCTACTGCCACCACTGGCTGGCCTTAGTTGACGGGCAAGCTGTGGGCACAGTCAGAATGCGAAATAATGGTAGCATCGGCCGTATGGCGGTAAGCAAAGCTTATCGCAACCGCGGTATTGGCAAAGCCCTCTTGCAAGCCGCCATAACATACGCAAAGGACCAAGATTGGCGGGAGCTTAAGCTCGCCGCGCAAGACCACGCAATTGATTTTTATGCCGCAGCGGGCTTTGTAGCCCACGGTGACCTGTTTATGGACGCAGGTATTCCCCATCAATCAATGCAATTGCTTCTGCGTAAAGAGCGTAAACTCGGCAGGGATAGTCAAAGCTTTAGGCCAGAAAACCCGGCAGCGGCAGTTCTCGACCTATGTGGCCAAGCGCGCAGGACAATCCGTATTTTTAGCCACGCATTAGAAGCCGATTTTTACGCCCAGGACGAGCTCGTTCAGACCTTATCTGCCTTCGCCAGAATACATCATCAAAATCAGCTTCAGCTGCTTATTTGCGACGAGTCTGCGCTAAGGGAACAACGCCACCCATTAGTAGCGCTCAGCCAACGACTTCCGTCGGCGATCCCGCTGCGGGTATTACCGCGGGGTGCCAAGGTAGCAATAGACGAATATTTTCTCATCGCCGACAACAGTGGAATACTCACCTACACCACGCTACCAGCGGACGCAGCGTGGTGTAGTTACCATCTGCCGCCAAAGGTGAGGGATTACCAAAATCGCTTTGATCATATGTGGGAATTTGCTGAGACACCACGCTATCTGCGAAAGCTCTACTAATCATCTAAGCTACAAGCATTGTAAAGCTTAATACAGCCACAGATTACTATTTCGAGGGCCTCTCCAGTCCTGCCAAGCCCCTGATAACGTGACAGATTTCTTACATTTACAAGGAAACACGATTCGCAACTCCAACTTTTTCGCGCATATGGGCATTTTCACGCAAAAAAATCGCTCTAATACCCTTCTTCTTTACTTTTACACGAGCAAAATTGACTAATTTGCTGTACATTACCCGCCTATTTTCAACCCAGCTTATCTAGAGAGCGCTATGACTGATCTATCCCTTTACAGAAATATTGGTATTTTCGCCCACGTTGATGCCGGTAAAACTACGACTACCGAGCGTATCCTGAAGCTAACTGGTAAAATTCATAAGCTGGGAGAGGTTCACGAAGGTGAATCAACAACCGACTTCATGGAGCAAGAAGCTGAGCGTGGTATTACCATCCAATCAGCGGCCGTTAGCTGCTTCTGGAAAGGGCACCGTTTCAACGTCATCGACACACCGGGCCACGTTGACTTTACTGTCGAAGTTTACCGCTCGCTAAAAGTTCTTGATGGCGGTGTTGGTGTTTTCTGTGGCTCTGGTGGTGTTGAGCCCCAGTCAGAAACCAACTGGCGCTACGCGAACGACTCAAAAGTATCGCGTCTTATCTTTGTAAACAAACTTGACCGCATTGGCGCAGATTTCCTTCGTGTAACTGATCAAGTTAAAAACGTACTTGGCGCCACCCCGCTCATCATGACCCTGCCTATCGGCCGTGAAGACACCTTCAAAGGTGTTGTCGATCTGCTAAGCCGCAAAGCTTACATTTGGGATGAGACTGGACAGCCAGAAAACTACACCGTTGAAGACGTTCCAGCCGATATGGTTGATGACGTTGAAATGTACCGTGAGCAACTGATAGAAAATGCAGTTGAAATGGACGATGACATCATGATGGCGTACATGGAAGGTGAGCAACCTTCTGAAGACGACATCAAACGCTGCATCCGCAAAGGTACTCTGGAGCTGGCGTTCTTCCCAACATACTGTGGATCTGCCTTCAAAAACAAAGGCATGCAGTTACTTTTAGACGCTGTTGTTGATTACCTACCGTCGCCAACGGAAGTTAACCCACAACCACTCACCGATGAAGAAGGTAATCCAAATGGCGAGCACGCCATTGTTTCTGCAGACGAGCCATTCCGCGCACTAGCCTTCAAAATCATGGACGACCGTTTCGGCGCCCTGACCTTCGTTCGTATTTACTCCGGTAAATTGAACAAAGGCGACACCATCCTTAACTCCTTCACCGGCAAGTCTGAGCGTGTTGGCCGTATGGTTGAGATGCAAGCTGACGAGCGCAACGAATTAAGCTTTGCGCAAGCTGGTGACATTATCGCAATCGTGGGCATGAAGAACGTGCAAACTGGTCACACCCTTTGCGATGTTAAGCACCCATGTACTCTAGAAGCGATGGTTTTCCCTGAGCCAGTTATCTCTATCTCTGTAACGCCAAAAGATAAAGGCTCTACTGAGAAAATGGGTATCGCCATCGGTAAAATGGTTGCAGAAGATCCTACTTTCCGTGTTGAAACTGACGTTGATTCAGGCGAAACCATCCTTAAAGGTATGGGTGAACTTCACCTTGATATCAAAGTAGACATTTTGAAGCGTACTTACGGTGTTGATTTGGTTGTAGGTCAGCCACAGGTCGCCTACCGCGAAACCATCTCTATGCCAATTGAAGACAGTTACACTCACAAGAAGCAGTCTGGTGGTTCTGGTCAATACGGTAAAATCGACTATAAGATCCGTCCAGGTGAGCCTAATACTGGCTTCACATTTAGCTCTTCTGTTGTTGGTGGTAACGTTCCTAAGGAATTCTTCCCCGCCATCGAGAAAGGCTTTAAGTCTATGATGACGACTGGCCCACTTGCCGGTTTCCCAGTATTAGACGTTGAAGTTGAACTAGTAGACGGTGGTTACCACGCAGTTGACTCTTCAGCGATTGCTTTCGAAATCGCCGCTAAAGGTGCATTCCGTCAGTCTATGCCTAAGGCTGGCCCACAGCTTCTAGAGCCAGTGATGAAAGTTGACGTATACAGCCCAGAAGATCACGTTGGTGATGTTATTGGTGACTTGAACCGTCGTCGCGGCATGATCTCTGGCCAGGAGCCAAACGCTACTGGCGTGCGTATCAAGTCAGATGTACCACTTTCAGAAATGTTTGGTTACATCAGTACTCTGCGTACTATGACCTCTGGTCGTGGCCAATTCTCGATGGAGTTTTCTCACTACGCACCATGCCCAATGAACGTAGCTGAAGCTGTTATCGCGAAAGAGAAAGAAAAGAAAGCTGCTGCCGCTAAGTAATACACTTAGCTAAGCCCTAAAAAAGCCCTGACAACAAACCTTGTCAGGGCTTTTTTGTTTATATCGGTTTTACAGTTTAATACTCAAGCATAACCCCCACCTCAGTATCTCGATCAACCAGCTCATAACACCGCAAATTGCGACATAACTCTTCGCTATAGTGTTTGAGAGCGCCACTCTGTATATCAAAGCGGTAGCCGTGTTGGGGGCAAACCAACTCTAAACCCTCAACATCTGAGCTACTCAGCGGGTACTCTCGGTGCGGACAACTGCTCTCAATCAAATAGCGGGCGCCATCTGTTTGCAACAGCATTAAATTATGGCTATCAATTTTAAAAACCTTTCGGTAGCCGTCAAATAAATTGATGTATTTTTCTAAGCTGTAGTAACGCATAGTTTTAGAGTTTCGTAAGTGTTTTCAAAGCTTAACGTATACACTGAGACTAGGTTAAGTATTTCAGTGTACTCCCTCGCATTTCCAGTAAATTAAGTGCTTCTACCAATTTACATGGGCTACAGGAGCGCTAAACTGATAGTAGGCACACCAGCGGCACAAAATCCACATACTGTAGAGTGCAAAGGGTATCACCATGAATAACAATGTCATCAGACACCTTAGAAGCAAAGCGACGTACCTATACTTGGCAATACTTTCCATCAGTGTGGCCTCCTGTGGAGGCGGCTCTGGCGGTTCAAGCACTCCTCCGAATAACAACGATGATCAATCAAGCAGCTTATTACGCGCGGTGAATAGCGAAGAGGAATTCGTTTCGCGCTTTAAAGCCGCGTACACCCAAACTACTCGCAACGAACAGGAACTGTCTGCGCAGCAGCCCGTAGGAGGTGTCACCGCTGATGACGCATCTGCCGGTGGATATTCGAGCACTTACACATTAGAAACTGATGTTGATGAATTTGATGTACTCAAATACGACGGCGACTATCTATATATCGTACCGACCATCCAGCACAGCTGTTGTTTTGTCACCGATGCGGCTTTTGCTAGCGACGCCCTAGTGCCACCACCAAACCCACAGAACCCCGGCAGTATTCGGATTTTAAGTACCAATCCAGACGCCGCAACAGCGCAACAGGTAGCGACAATACCGCTGGAAGATGGTGAGTATGTACAGGGATTATTCATCCAAAACGACAGCCTAATCAGTATCGCCACCAGCCAATACTACGGCACCTACGGCGATGTTTGGCAACAAATCGCGCCTTGGGGACAGCAGGCGCTGGCCATTAAAATTT
This sequence comes from Zhongshania marina, assembly GCF_002915595.1. Taxonomy (GTDB): domain Bacteria; phylum Pseudomonadota; class Gammaproteobacteria; order Pseudomonadales; family Spongiibacteraceae; genus Spongiibacter; species Spongiibacter marinus_B. Next base: position 146,712 of record NZ_PQGG01000028.1, on the reverse strand, counting down.
ACGATACGGCAGATATAGATAATATCGAAAAAACTTGGGATCTGAGGATTGAAGGAGGCTTTGTGGATAGTCGCCGCATTGGCGACACGCTGTACCTTATTAGCCGTCACACCCCCCACTGGGATAATATTTATTACTATCCAGCAAATAAACAAGAAGCTGACGCAAACAAAGAGACCTTAGCCAATACGACGCCAGCAGACATTATTCCCAATATCACCGTCAACGAGCAGACTCGGCCGCTATTTGCGGCAAAAGACTGTTTAATTACCCGCGACGACCCCAGCGACGAATATGCATATCCCGTTATTACTAGCATTACTGCGGTCCCATTAAGCAACCCCAGTAACGCCCAAACCACCTGTTACAACGAAGACGCCAGCGGTGTATATATGTCTGCCCAAGCGCTTTATCTAAGTCAAGCTCGCTACGGGAATAGCGAGGGCCAAACCCGTATACATAAATTTGCACTGGGAAGCGGCAAACCTGCCTATCGCGGTTCCGCAGATTTAATGGGGTATTTATGGAATCGCGGTCAAGTCGACTTTAGATTATCTGAGAAAGACGATATGTTGCGCGTGGTTACCACCCTCTATACAGGCGACAGCAGCGATATTCGCGACCACCAATTAACGATCTTACAAGAAGCGTCGAACGACTTACGCCTAGAGCAAATATCTGTTTTACCCAATAAAAATAGACCTGCTGAAATCGGCAAACCAAATGAAGATCTATATGGCGTGAGATTTTTAGACGACCGCCTCTATCTTGTGAGCTTTGAGCAGATTGACCCTTTATACGTGCTCGACCTCACTAACCCAGCGGACCCATATATCGCAGGCGAGCTAGAAATTCCCGGCTTTTCAGATTTCTTACACCCAGTAAATAACAATCTTTTACTCGGCGTTGGTCAATCTGCCCAGAATCAAGGTTTAGTAAAACTCAGCCTATTCAACGTGACTGATATTAGTAATCCAAGCGAACTCACTACCCTGCTATTAGGCAAGGAAGATGGCTGGAATTACTCAGAGGCTCAGTACAACCGCCACGCGTTTACCTATCTTCAACAAGCCGATGGCAGCGACCGTCTTACGGTGCCTGTTCAGTCCTCGTACAACAGCGAAGAAAACGGCTACGTAAACGAGAACCGCTTATATCTCATGGAAATTAACGGCAAAGAAAACGCTGCAGCCGCCAGCCTCGACTTGATCGGCGATATTATCGCCAGCCCCGCTCCCAATGAAAATTGGTACGGTGGACAGCATCGTTCAGTTATTCACGACGACGCCGTCTACTTTTTATCCGGAGATTATATTTGGTCAGCCTTATGGACTGCCCCCAGCCAACAAACAGGGCCGCAGTAAGCACCCAGTAAGGCGGCGCTACGCCGCCACTTTTTCTTCCCTTAATTCGCGCAATTGCTATACTGCGCGGCCCCATCTATACCGCCGCGCAAACACTCATGACCGACACCATTCTCTACTCCGACCTGTCGGCATATTACGACCTAATGTGTGCAGATATCGACTACCTTGCACAAAGCAATACCGCCCACAGGCTGCAACACATTTTTGGAAACCAAGGGAAAAACCTTTTAGATTTGGGCTGCGGCACTGGGCCTCATATTAGGCATTTCATTGATCTTGGCTATCACTGCCAAGGACTTGATTTAAACCAAGCAATGCTCGATATCGCGCAGCGACGTTGCCCAGAAGCCCTGTTCAGTCGCCAAAACATGTGCGATTTTACAATTTCTGAATCCGTCGATGTAATTAGTTGCTTTCTATATTCCATTCACTATAGCGGCAGCATAGACAATCTAAAAAGCTGTATTCTGAGTGCATACAAAACACTAAAACCGGATGGTATGCTTTGCTTTAACGCTGTTGATAAAAATAAAATCGACAATAACTCATTTACACGTCACAGTGCTGAACAAGATGGCAGCCAATTCATATTTAGCTCTAGGTGGTATTACTGCGGCAAAGGTGAACAACAATGTCTAAAACTTAGCATTCAAAAAACCACGCAAAATACCCAGCAGCTATGGCAGGACGAACATACAATGGTTGCGGTAAGTTTTGCTGAACTTCAAAATCTTCTCTCACCCTACTTCGAAGTCCATATATTTGAGCACGATTATGAAAAATTACTACCTTGGAATGGCCAATCCGGTAATGCACTTTTCGTTTGTGTAAAAATATAATTAAAGCGCGCAGGGTTTCAAACACCAACCATTCATCCATTAAGAGAAAATAAACTGCACTTGAGATTCAAATTGCGACAAAAGCGCATCGCCCTCAGCAGCGGATTCTCGGGACAAATCTAATAGATCTGGAATTAAGCCTAAACCTAAAGACACTATCGCAGCTACTGCCGCCTGTTTTTCAGGCAAACTAAATTGGGCGAAAAGCCCCCGCGAGTGAAAGTCACTAGCCATTTCTTCAACTATTTGGCGAACTTCATTTCGAATTGCACCTCGAATTAGAGCAGAACTCCCTGCTCTTTCTCGTGCAATTAATATAAACAAAGACTCATTGCCGCGAATATACCCAAATGCGGCTTCAACAGACGCAGCAATAACTAATGCCTCTGTATCGGCATCTCTCACACCCTTTAAGATACTTCTAAGCGTGCTACCAACCTCGTTAACAAGCGCTAAACCCAATTCTTCCATTGATGAAAAATGACTGTAAAACGCTGGTGGACTCAAGTCACAAGCTTTAGTAATACGACGCAGGCTGATACCAGACAAGCCACTCTGATCCTCTAATAATAACTCTAGAGCCGCATTCATTAACTTTTCGCGATTACCCTTTCGACTCTGCTTGGTCTTACTCGAACTCATACCTTCCTCAATATCAATACAGCATTTGCTGTTGAATAGTATGACGATGCGCCGAATTTACGGCAAATCAATAATATTTCTGAGCGCAGAAAATAACACAAACCCCAACTTGACACCCGTAAAGTTATGCCATAAATTACAACTTAACACTTGTAAACATAATAAAGGGGTTAAAAAGTGGATACTAGCGCTGAACTACAATGGCACGATCCGAAACGCTATTTATGGTCACTGGGGCTTTTAGTGCCTCTATTCCCAATCTTCGGCGCCATAATTTATATGCAGACCGGACAAATTTGGGGTTGGTGGCTAACACCCGTCATCGTGTATGCAATCATCCCTGCCTTAGATTTTTTAATCGGAACTGATCGCTCTAACCCACCAGAATCTGCGGTTAAACAATTAGAAAGCGACAATTATTATCGCTATATCGTCTACGCCTACATTCCACTTCAGTATGCAGGCACGTTAATTACCTTATGGTTTGCCTGCACTGAACTTGGCCCACTAGGAATTATCGCCGGCCTATTCAGCTGTGCTTACGTAAACGGAATCGGCATTAATACGGGGCATGAACTCGGCCATAAACGCGACGCCTTAAGTCAATTCTTAGCAAAAATAGCACTTGCACCCGTCGCCTATGGGCATTTCTACGTGGAACATAATTTTGGACATCACCGCAGAGTCGCGACACCGGAAGACCCCGCAAGCTCAAAAATGGGAGAGAATTTTTGGCAATTCCTGCCTCGCACAGTAGTGGGAAGTATTAAATCCGCCTGCGAGATTGAACGCCAACGACTTTACCGTAAAGGTATGGGATTTTGGACGTGGCGAAATGACGTTCTACAAGCCTGGGCTATGACCGTCGTTCTGTATAGCGCTTGCACAATTGTACTGGGTTGGTCAGCACTAGCCTTCCTCTTAATACAAGCTGTACTCGGCGCATCGTTACTTGAGGTAATTAACTATGTTGAGCACTATGGCTTGTTACGACAGAAAGATGCCCACGGGCGCTACGAACGATGCTTACCTAAGCATTCGTGGAATAGTAATCACATCGTAACCAACCTTGTTCTGTATCAATTGCAACGCCACTCAGATCATCATGCCCACCCAAATCGTGCCTTTCAAGCGCTACGGCACTTCGAGGATAGTCCGCAATTACCTTCAGGTTACGCCTCAATGATGATGTTAGCGTACTTTCCCCCGCTATGGTTTAAGGTCATGGACCCGCTTGTCGTGGAGCATCATCGCGGAGATTTTAACAAGGCAAATGTTCATCCACGTAAAGTTAAAACTTTAAAACCTTATTTCAATAGCTTTAATCAAGGCCTCAGCGCATAACGCGCGAACAATCCAATAACTAGATCGAGGTGGGCGCGTCATGCCTCACCACAGAGGTAATATTATGATTAAGAAAGCAACATTGCTAAGCACAATTTCCCTCACTGCAATGCAAAGCGCATTGGTCTACGCAGCACCCCAGCTTGAGGAGGTGATTGTTACCGCTCAAATAAGAGCACAAAGCCTCCAAGATGTACCGGTGTCGGTTAGTGCGATTAGCGGCGAAAAAATGATGGAGGCCGGCCTCTCTAAAATTGAGGATCTGCAAGCTTACGTTCCTAATTTTACAATGACCGAGTCAAGTATCGGCACTGATATCTATATTCGAGGGATCGGCTCAGGTGAGAACCAGGGGTTTGAGCAATCTGTTGGTATGTACGTAGATGGTATTTACTATGGCCGCGCCCAGCTCGCCCGCGCACCTTTTTTGGATCTTGAGCGTGTTGAAATACTACGCGGCCCGCAAAATATTCTACTTGGCAAAAACAGTATAGCCGGTGCAATAAATATCGGGACCGCATCGCCAAGCAATGAAGCAGAGTTCTTTGTTCAAGGGACTTACGAACCCGACCTTAACGAGCAAGTAATAGATTTCGTTGCCTCTGGCCCGATAAACGACGAACTCACTGCACGCTTTGCCATGCGCCAACGACATACCGACGGTTTTGTTAAAAACCAAGTTTTAAACCGTGATGAGGCAGAGCGAAATGAAGCGACCTACCGATTGAAATTTTCCTGGGATGCAGGCAGTGATTTTGATGCAAAGTTAAAACTTGAAATGGGTAGCTTTGATGTCGTTGGGAGACAGTCAGAAATTTTGACCGATTACCCCTCCGATTCTGACATTTTTTTGTTCACGGATCGCACCTACGGTGAAATATTAAACGACACCGTGTTTCCAGATCTGGGCGCCGTTGGCGGATTGTTAGGCTCTTTACCCGCAGGTATTCGCAATCTAATTCAGCTGCAACCAAACGGTTCTATTCTTAACATGCAGGCCGATGATTCGGTATTGGATAGCAAAGCAGATCGTAAGCGCTCTTCTAACGGCGACTTCAGTAATAACGATACTCAAAATATTACCGTCAATATGAACTGGTATTCCAATGGTAATACTTTCACATCGATTACTGGTTACATGGCTTATCAATATGACGAAGAGTGTGACTGTGATTTTACCGGCGCACCATTATTTCAGGTGGTCTTTGAAGAAGAGTACGAACAATATAGTCAAGAATTTCGTTGGGTATCTGCACCTGGTGAAAACTTTGACTTAATCGCAGGGACTTATTTTCAGTACAACGAACTCTACTTTTTTGACTCGATTGTTTTGCCATCTACCCTTATACCACAGCTAATCAACGCCGCCGACATACTAGAAGGAGGTGCTCGTGGGGATATTGATCCCGGTGCAAACGGTAGCACTGGTTTTGAACTACTAGGTATCGGTGATGCTGGGAATTCACTTATAGATATTCGATCGCCACGGGATTTTAAAAGCGATTCCATTATTGCTTCTGCATTTATACAGGGCACTTGGATAATGACCGATACTCTGCGCCTAACACTTGGCGGCAGGTACACCTACGAAAAGAAGAGTGGTAGTCGTAAACTAGAATTCGGCTTACCCGATGGATCAATCTTGCCTATTGGTGAAACCGATACCGCCGCAGCGGTAACATTTGCAGCAGAACGCCACGACCTAGCAGGGAAACGAAGCGAATCCCAGTTTGCACCTTTGTTAAATCTGCAATGGGATGTCAACGACGAGGCCATGGCATATTTCTCTGCACGACGTGGTTTTAAATCAGGTGGTTATGATGCGCGATCTAATTCCTCTCCCAGTGCAGACCCTACTCCCACTAACCCTACTGCAACGTCTGCAAACCCTAGAGTATTAATTGGTAGTTTCGAGTTCGAGGAAGAGCGCGCAACCTCCTATGAACTTGGTTTAAAAACCACTTTATTCGACGGCATCGCTGAACTAAATTCCGCACTATTTTACACCCAATTCGATAATCTTCAGGTCAGCGTATTTGATGGCACACTGGGATTTAACGTCGGGAATGCTGCGGGTGCTGTAACCCAAGGCATGGAGTTTGACGGACGCGTGGCATTAAGCGAACACATTATTTTGGGCGCTGGTTTAGCGTTTTTAGATTTTGAATTTCAGGACCATAAATTTGGTACCTGCATTCAAGACCAATTACCCGACAACCCGAACGGCATAAACTGCGACTATAGTGGTAAAACCAATCAGTACGCTGCCGACTATTCTGGGAATATCTTACTTGGCTACGAGCGTGAAATTGCTAATACATTAATATTACGCGCCAATCTCGACGCTATATTCAGCGACGAATATCATCCGTCTCCGAATTTAGACGATCGCGTTAAACAGGATGCTTTTATTCAATACAACGGACGAATTTCCTTGTCATCTAATGATGGCCAGTGGGAAGTGGCATTGCTCGGTAAAAACCTTAGCGACGAGCTGATTATTTTATACGCCGTCGATACCCCCGTAGCTAAGAAAGTCATTGCGGGCACGACCACCCATCACGGTTTCACCAACCCTCCTAGGACTTTTGCACTGCAAGCGTCATATCGCTGGTAATGCCACAAAAACCTGCTTGCCGGTTTTGAGTTCGGACGCTCAAAGCCGGCCTTTTTGTTTTTACTCCACTCAATTGCGCCTAATAGCTTTGCCGAAAGATCACTGATAAACCCTGCTCTTCGCACAACCTCATCTTTTGCAGGCTCAGATAAGTGCCAAACATATAAATCTGCCAGCCAATTCTTAGTCCTATAGCCGATATTCGAGCGTCTCCTTGTAGTATGCTTTCCGTATATTTATGTGATGACTCCTATTTGAAAGGTAGCCTCGATGGCCGCAGCTTCTCTTTTAGCTCTTTTTGACGATATTGCGACCCTATTAGATGATATTTCCGTCATGTCTAAACTCGCTGTAAAAAAGACAGCCGGCGTATTAGGCGATGATTTGGCCGTAAATGCTGAGCAGGTTGGCAATGTTCGCGCTGAGCGCGAGTTGCCGGTAGTCTGGGCTGTCGCTAAAGGCTCTTTAATTAATAAAGTTATTATTGTGCCGATTGTCCTCTTGGCTAGCCTATTTATGCCATGGTTAATTACCCCAGTACTGATGCTTGGTGGTCTATTTTTATGTTTTGAAGGCGCAGAAAAAGTCTGGCACAGCATTATTCATCGCCACGCCAAAGACCATTCACAAACAAAGGCACTCATTGTAGACAGCGAAGCAGATTTGCTGGCAATAGAGGCAGATCGTGTTAAAGGTGCGATTCGGACTGACTTTATCTTAAGTCTAGAAATTATTGTTATTGCCCTGAGCACCATGCAAGACGCACCATTTGCTAAGCAGGCTTTGGTGTTATCCATAGTCGCGCTCGGAATTACCTTAGCTGTGTACGGCTTAGTTGCCGTCATTGTAAAGATCGATGACCTTGGGCTGTATTTGCTTAAATCTAGCACCTCAGCACTACTTAGTATTGGTAGATTTTTGCTTTGGCTGGCACCTGCGCTCATGAAAACGCTAACCGTCGTGGGGACAATAGCGATGTTCTTGGTCGGTGGCGGTATATTAAGCCACGGCGCAGATCACTATTTAGAGCTTGCGATCGCCCTCTCCCATTTACACCTTTTCAATAGCGCCCTTGCCGACGGCCTTACGCAGACCTTATTTAATGGCCTTGTCGGCGCAGCAGCTGGAGCAATCATCGTCTGCCTCGTAAACTTAAGGGGTAAAGAAGAGCATTAAGATAGGCTGGCCAACTCATGCCGTATTGAAAAAATAAGTAGGTTAACGCCAACAAAACATTTTCATTCAATTAACACACTGCAAATGTACAATACCGCTACAAATTTCAGGATGACGATAAGCGTACTAGCTAAATAACCTGAAGCATACTCACATGCAGTTTTATATTCCGTATTCAGCATGAAATTAATTTATACCCTAGCAGGGTAGCAACGGAGCGAACCCTATGGGTAATACCGAACGAAGTTTGTCGGAGCTGGCGGAATACCTTGATGCGGAATTAATCGGCGACGCCGAGCACCGAATTTCGGGCATTGCCGACTTACAGTGTGCTTCTACATCTGAACTGTCCTTTGTAAATCAAGAATCCTATTTACAGTATCTCCCCCAGTCTGCAACTGGGGCGGTCATCCTTAACGCTGATTTTGCTGATAAATACGCCGGCAATAAGCTTGTTGTCGCCAATACCTATTTAGCGTACGCGAAAGTATCGGCTTTATTTGAATCGCTATCGGAACTGCCGGTGGGAATCCATCCTACTGCCGTTGTGGCATCTAGTGCCAATATCGCCTCCGATGCAGCCATTGGCGCTCATTGCGTCATCGGTGAACAGGCGCACATTGCCAGTGGCGTGCGTCTTTATTCAGGTGTCTCCGTTGGAGATCGCGCGAGTATTGACAGCAACACCCTCGTCCATCCCAATGTCGTGGTTTACCACGGGGTTAGTATTGGCAAAAACTGCGTCATTCACAGTGGTACAGTTATCGGGTCTGACGGTTTTGGTTTTGCGCCAAGCCGTGACGGTTGGACGAAAATACATCAACTCGGCGGCGTTATTATTGGCGATAAGGTTGAAGTTGGGTCTAACTGTTCAATTGATCGCGGCGCGCTGGGTAACACTGTTATCGCAGACGGCGTTATTATCGACAATCTCGTGCATATCGCTCACAACGTAAAGATTGGCAAGCGCTCGGCGATTGCGGGCTGTGTCGGAATTGCAGGAAGCGCCATCATTGGTGAAAATTGTACAGTCGCAGGTGCCGTCGCCATTAACGGCCATATTAGCATTGCCGACAATAGTCATTTCCACGGTGGCACCATCGTCACCAAAGGCAATACCGAAGCCGGCGTCTTTGCCTCTACGCCACCTATGCAAGATGTCAAAAAATGGCGCCGCAACTCCGTCCGCTATACCCAGTTGGATGAGATGTCTAACCGGATAAAGCAGTTAGAAAAGCAATTAAAAAGCTTATTACCAGCTGAGCCAGAAGAAAAATAAGGTCAAAAAAAGGCAGCTAAAGATAGCTGCCTTTTTTTGTTTCCTTGTGACATCCATCGTGATTAGGTTTTCCCTAGCACAAATTCCTCGCCGCCCGCATGAAGAATCATCTGATCGTCACGGCATTCAGCCAACTCAACAAGCTTATAAAAGCTCGCCCGATTAACCCTTGCGGATAATCCATGATTCAACAATACCGATGGCTTAGGCTCTTGGGTAAGTGCATCGGTTTTAACCTGTAGTGGATGCTCTTTACCGAGTTCTAACCAGGTGTCGACATTGGTCTTAACGGCAATACGCTGCGCTGCCCCAGAAGAGCTAAGCTCAAAATCGACAACCTGCAGAGGTAAATCTTCGACAGTGACACGCCATTTTTCAATCGGTGTCACTAAATAATACTCACCGTCATCTTCACGGCGGAGTATAGAGGCAAATAATTTAACGAGTTTATGGCGTTTTATTTCGCCGCCTTCATGAATCCATCGACCATCGCTGCGAATGACGATATCAATATCGCCACTCAGATCTGGGTGCCAGTTTTCAATTGGCGGCGAGCCGCGTTGATTACTCAGCAAGCTTTCAATATCTGCTAATGTCGCCATTAATACCCCCCAGCGAATTGAAAAGCTTACGCAAAAAACGCTTAATGAATCAATCTTACGTTGATTACACCTTCAAGAGCAGCCAACTCAGCCAATAAGTCAGAGCTTACGTCGCCACCCAAATCGATAAGGTTGTACGCAATTTCATTCCTGCTCTTGTTTAACATATCGACGATATTGATATTGGCCTCAGCCAAAATACCTAAAATGCTACCAAGGATCTTAGGCACGTTGTGATTAGCTATCGCCAAACGGCAATGCCCGCTTCGCTCTAGCTGAAGGTTTGGAAAATTAACCGAATTTTTGATATTGCCGTTTTTCAGAAAATCATCAATCTGTTCGGCAGCCATCACCGCGCAATTATCCTCGGCTTCATCGGTGCTAGCGCCAATATGTGGCATAAGCACTACGTCCTCACGACCAATCAAAGACGGCACTGGGAAATCAGTAATAAATTGACGGAGTTGGCCTTTATCAAGGGCGGCAATAACCGCGTCAACATTCACAATCTCTTCGCGGGCAAAATTCAATAAACAACATCCTGGCTTACAGGCAGATAATAAGTCTGCATTAACCATGCCCCGAGTCGAATCTAATACCGGCAAATGCAAGGTGATGTAGTCAGCCTTAGCAAAAAGACTGTTGATGTTTTCCATTTTCTTCACAGAACTTGGCAAACGCCATGCTGCATCAACTGAAAGTGCCGGGTCATAGCCGACAACTTCCATACCCAAATTAAGCGCGGCATTGGCGATCATTGAACCAATTGCACCCAAGCCGACGACACCTAAGGTTCTTCCTGCTAACTCATTACCTTTAAAACGCTTCTTTTCTTTCTCAAGCAATTTCGCCATTTCGCCGGCATCATTCATATGCCCAAGGGAGTTGACGTAGGCAATACCTGGTAAAATGCCTCGCGAGCCAAGTGCAAGACCAGCAATCACCAATTCCTTTACTGCATTAGCGTTTGCACCAGGGCTGTTAAACACCGGAATTCCACGCTCCGTGCAAGCTCCCACGGGTATATTATTGGTTCCCGCACCGGCGCGGCCAATTGCTTTTACCGACTTTGCGATATCCTCAGCTTGTAGCTTATGGCTGCGCAGTAGAATCGCATCTGGCGAGCTAAACTCACTGGCAATCTCGTAGCTTTCGCGTGGTAAACGTTCCAAACCTTTTGTAGAAATTTGATTTAAGGTTAATACTTTATACACAAATTAATCCTCGAATTTGTCATCCAATCATTCGGTTGCGTTGCCCGCTGACGTTATTTGGAAAATGATTGAATGCATCTTCAGCACTCAGCTCAACTTCCTGCCCAAGCGGAATACTATGAAAATACGCTATGCTATTTATTTTGCCGCCCATGGCTAATGCCGCAGTGTAATTAGGATTTTTACACAAGATATCGAAATCCCAGCGATCAGCCTCTGGGCCAACAAATTCGCTAAAGACACCTTTTTCATCCAGTACTACAGAAAAATCATGTAGAGGGATAGAAAGTCCCTCTCCCCGCGCTTTGATATAAGCTTCTTTCAAAGTCCAATAGCGGTAAAAATAATCTAACTGCTGATCATCTGACCGTGCATTCAGAGCTTGTAGCTCAAGCGCAGAGAAATAATCATCTGCCATATTTAAAACACCGCGGTTTTCAGCTCGGCTTTCAACGTCGACGCCAACATCATTGTCGCGGGTAACAACACATACCGTAAGACCACTGGTGTGGGCGGTATTAAATTGAATTTGGCCTTGCCCCTCACCATTAATAAGTTCGGGCTTGCCATATGCATTGACGCAAAAACTGATTTTTTCAGGAGAATAACCACAATATTCCGACAGCACTGTGCGTAGTAACGCCCTACTAATAAGGTAATCTCTACCATTGCTACCATGCATCAGTTGTTGATACTGCTGCAATTCAGCAGAAGACAACATGGTTTCGTATTGATCGAGTCGGCTATTCAGACGGTGATCGTCGGTAAAGCAATACCAAACATCAACGTGGCCCGCTACCGACTGTCTTTTTTCTACAGCAGAAATCATTATTTTTATTTATCCAAGCATTCACTCCTCGGCCCCAAAGTACCGAGGAGTGAGTGCATAATATCAATTAATTTTAATCTCAGCGCTTTCCCACAAACTATTAAAGTAAGCAGAAAATTCCTGGGATGATTTATTTCTATAAGCGCTCTTTTCCGCCTCTTGTACAATATCTGCATTTAATGCGGCGAGATTACCGTAGCGAACATCAAATAACTGCACTACAGCACAATCGCCATTGCTTTTACGGAGAGTGCTGATTGAAGCACTCGCCTCCGGACGAGGCATGGCAAATGCCTGATTCCGTATAGCGGCTTCAACGGCAATATCGCTTCGTTTGCCGTCTACGATGGCATTCCACTTGAGATCATGCTTTTTCGCCACGTCTTCGACACGCTCGCCAGATGAAAGAGCAAGTTGCAACTCTTCCGCCTTGGACAGCGCTGCAGATTCAGCCTTATTCTCAGACAAAATTGATTGAATATCATTCCGTACATTTTCTAAATCTTGAACCTGCGGAGCTTTGTGTTCTTCGATGTGAATAACAACATAACGATCTGGTGCAAGTTCGATGACATCACTATTCAAACCCTGGCTGCGCAACTCAGCATTAAATGCGGCCTCCTTAACAGCTTGGTAGGCGAACAGCCCCTCATCAGAAGATTTACTCAGCCAATCACCTTGTTTGACTTCTAACGCCATTTCTTTTGCTGGCATTGCTAGACTTTCTGCATTGAACACCAAATCTTTCAGTGTATCGACGGCACCCACCAAACGAGGCTGTGCTTTTTGCGCACGCAGTTGCTCAGTAATCTGTAAGCGGGCCTCATCTAGACTAGGTAGCTCGGGCTTTCGAATACTAAGCAATTTAATCAAGTGTAGACCGGCCTCGGTTTCAACAACCGGCGACACGTCCCCGACATTTAAGCCAGACAGTGTCTCTTCAAATTCAGCAGGAAAGCTGTCACCGCTTGTAAATCCTAAAACACCGCCACTCGCAGCGGAGCCAGCATCAACAGAGACCTGCTTTGCTGCTTCGGCAAAGTCAGTGCCTGCATTAATATCGCTACGTACTTTTTCAAGCTGCTCAAACGCTTGTTCTCTGCTTCTGTCATCAGTGATATCTAGAAGTATGTGCGCCGCCTCGCGTTCAATTTGTGCGTTATTGGTATCGACCAATCGCTGATACTCAGCAAGCACCTGATCCTCTGAAACCGGCTCAAAAAATTGCTCTTCCGTTAGCTCTATATATGAAAAGCGAACCTGTTCATCGGTCAAAAATGATTCGACGTTATTAGCGTAATAATCGGCTATTTCTTTATCGCTGACACTGACATTTTTACTGTAGTTGGCGAGAGGAATATCAATGTAATGGTAATCCCGCGACTCGTACAACAAACCAACACTGCGAGATAACTCTGCATCGCTAATAAAGGCGGAGCCCGCGACCGCAGTAGATAATTGCTGAATCGTTAAATCAGATTTAAGTAGCTGTTTAAAAAAGCTGCCGCTATATCCTTGCAGGCGAAGTACTTGCTGATAGCGCTCCTGAGAAAAACGACCATCTTCTTGAAACTGAGGCATTGCAGCAATTGTGGCATTCAGTTGTTGGTCTGATACCTCTATGCCTTCGTCTTTTGCAGCCTGCAATAATAATTGCTGCTTAATCAGCGTATTGAGCGCTGGTTTACGCAGAATTGCATCGTCTAGCATCGCAGGGTCTATTTGATCACCCATCATGCCTAATAGGCGACGTTTCTGCAGACTAATAGCCTGCTGCAACTCCGCCTCTGAAATCTTTTCACCGTTCACCACCGCTGCCGCAGCGGGCCCTGAGCTAGTGAATAAACTGTCGATCCCGAATAGTGCAAACGGCACTACAATTATCGCGATGATAACTTTGGCCGCTGTTCCTTGGATATTATTGCGAATATTTTGCAGCATTGATGCTAAACCTGATTCCGAATCAAAAAAAAAGCGCACCTCTCGATGCGCCTTCTGTAAGAGGTTTTACCCCTACGGCCCCCCGTAAAACGGGAATGGCGGCCTATACCTTAGTTACAGGCATCCTTCAGCGCCTTACCAGCTTTGAAGCTTGGAATTTTAGCAGCTGAAATTTCAATCGGTGCGCCAGTCTGTGGGTTGCGACCAGTGCGAGCTGCGCGGTCTTTAACACTGAAAGTACCAAAGCCAACTAAAGATACTGAATCATCTGATTTCAGTGCATTAGTAATTGCTTCTACGGCTGCATCCAATGCACGTCCTGCCGCTGCTTTAGACAAATCTGCAGATTCTGCGATAGCGTCGATTAGCTCAGATTTATTCACTTATTCTTCCCCTTCAAATTGTTATAAAAAATATTTTTACATTAACTGACTGGTGACCGTCACAAACATACGCATCGGCTTCAAAAGCCGTATGCGTAAAGAGTGGGATTTATACCAACTGCGCCGTATATGGTCAAGATATCTCTGCGTCTAGTGTGCGTTTGCACGGGACTCACCAAGAATATCGCCATTCGCATCCACGTTTTTATGGCTGTCGTCAATACCCGCAAGGTAAGCTTCTTCAGAAATTTCTTCAGGAAGACTTTCGAGCGCTATATCTAGAACCTCGTCAATCCACTTGACCGGACGAATTTCTAAATCCGCTTTTATGTTTTCCGGAATTTCTTTCAGATCCCTTTCGTTTTCCATCGGGATTATAACGGTTTTTATACCGCCACGGTGAGCCGCAAGCAGTTTTTCTTTTAAACCGCCAATTGCCAACACCTGCCCCCGAAGCGTGATTTCTCCGGTCATAGCCACATCAGAGCGCACGGGTATACCAGTTATGACAGAAACCAAAGCGGTACACATGCCAATACCGGCAGATGGCCCGTCCTTTGGTGTTGCCCCTTCTGGCATATGGATATGGATATCGTGGCGGTCGTGGTAGCGTGCAGGGATGCCTAAACGCTTAGAACGACTTCTCACCACTGTCGTAGCTGCCTGAATCGACTCCTGCATCACATCGCCAAGAGAGCCAGTTTTGATATGACGACCTTTACCAACGACGGAAACCGCTTCGATAGTCAGCAGCTCACCACCCACCTGCGTCCAAGCCAAGCCGGTAACTTGCCCAACTTTATTTTCTTCCTCAGCCTTGCCAAAGGTATAGCGGCGCACACCGAGATAGTCTTCTAAATTCGCGCTAGTGACCGAAATTATGCCGCTATCGCCGTTTAATGCGACGCTTTTAACAACTTTGCGACATACCTTGGCAACTTGACGCTCCAAACCACGCACACCCGCTTCTCGGGTGTAATAGCGAACGATATCTTGCAAGGCTTCCTCATCGATCTCAGCCTCAGTTTCCTTCAAGCCATTGTTTTTCAACTGTTTAGGTATGAGGTATCGACGAGCGATATTGATTTTTTCGTCTTCCGTATAGCCAGGTATACGAATAACTTCCATACGATCCATTAAGGCCGGTGGGATATTCAAAGAGTTAGACGTACAGATAAACATAATATCTGACAGGTCGTAATCGACTTCGAGGTAATGATCATTAAAGGCATGATTTTGCTCGGGGTCTAACACTTCTAGCAAAGCTGAGGCCGGATCACCGCGATGATCCATACCCATTTTGTCGATTTCATCTAACAAAAATAATGGGTTACGTACCGCAGTTTTAGACATTTTTTGAATGACCTTACCCGGCATAGAGCCAATGTAGGTTCTGCGATGACCGCGAATTTCCGCTTCATCCCGAACACCGCCCAAGGCCATACGCACAAACTTACGGTTGGTTGCGCGGGCGATAGACTCACCCAAGGAGGTTTTACCTACACCTGGCGGTCCAACTAGACAAAGTACAGGACCTTTTACTTTTTTCACCCGCTTTTGCACCGCGAGATACTCAAGAATTCGGTCTTTTACTTCCTCTAAGCCGTAGTGATCTTCATCTAAAATCTCTTGTGCACGCTTTAAATCATGCTTGACCCGCGAGCGCTTCTGCCAGGGAATGTTGACTAGCCAATCGATATAGCCGCGCACGACCGAGGCTTCTGCTGACATCGGCGACATCATCTTCAGTTTCGCTAACTCGGCCTTGGCTTTTTCTAGCGCCTCTTTGCTCATGCCAGCTTTTTGAACGCGATTTTCCAGCTCTTCAAGCTCATTGACGCCCTCTTCGGACTCGCCAAGCTCACGTTGAATCGCTTTCATTTGTTCATTTAAATAATATTCGCGCTGGCTTTTCTCCATTTGCTTTTTAACACGACCACGAATGCGCTTTTCAACCTGAAAGAGGTCGATCTCCGACTCCATCAGGCCCATCAAATGTTCAAGGCGCTCGCGCTCGTTTACCATTTCAAGCACAGTTTGCTTCTGCTCTAACTCCATTGTCATATGCGCAGCGATGGTGTCTGCCAAACGACCAGGATCATCGATACCGGACAAAGAAGTGAGCACTTCAGCGGGAATTTTTTTACTTAAATTGATGTATTTTTCAAACTGAGAAATAGCAGAGCGCAGCATCACCTCAGACTCTTCTGCGGCAATCCGCTCGCCTTCTAAAGCAGTAATTTCAGCACTGAAGTAATCTTCTTCTGCGGTAACTGCATTAAGCTGCGCACGGTAGCTACCCTCTACCAGCACTTTAACCGTGCCATCTGGAAGTTTAAGCAACTGAAGAATATTGGCCACGGTCCCAATATCGTATAGATCGTCGGTGCCCGGCTCGTCCAAATCCGGATTGCGCTGGGCAGCTAGTACGATTTCCTTATTACTAGCCATAGCCAGCTCAAGCGCTCTAATTGATTTATCCCGCCCCACAAATAGTGGGATGACCATATGGGGATAAACGACCACATCGCGCAAAGGAAGCAGTGGCAATTCCAGTATCTCGTTTGTATCAGCCATTACTTTTCCTCTTAGTTAATTCGGTTCAATCCGCCCGCAGCGGATATTTGCCTGTATTAAAGACAGCATAGTTCTAAGATGGGGATTTGCAGAGTTAAAAACAAGACTTGACTGTAAAGAAACTGACAAAAAAGAAAAACGCCGCAAAAAAGGACTTTTGCGGCGTTTAGACTAGCGGGAACTACTCTTTAGGAGCCGCTTTGCGCTGCTCACTATTGTGATACACAAGTATTGGCGTCGAGTCGCCTTTGATTACCGAATCATCGATAACGACTTTGCTGACATTATCCATAGATGGCAGATCATACATCGTATCCAGTAGTACTGACTCAAGTATCGAACGCAGACCACGAGCACCTGTTTTGCGCGTCATGGCTTTCTCAGCCACTGAGCGCAAGCCGTCTTCGCGGAAGTCTACTTCAACACCTTCCATATCGAAAAGTTTGGCATATTGCTTGGTTAAGGCGTTTTTAGGCTCGGTCAAAATGCTTACTAGCGCATCAATATCCAGCTCTTCCAAGGTGGCAATAACCGGCAAACGACCAACAAACTCGGGAATCAGACCGTAGCGCACCAAATCATCTGGCTCAACATCAGCAAGTATCTCGCCCACGTTACGCGCCTCGTTTTTACTTTTCACTTCAGCGCCAAAACCGATTCCGCCTTTTTCTGAACGGTCGCGAATAACGCGATCCAAGCCGGCAAATGCACCGCCACAGATAAACAGAATATTTGAGGTATCTACCTGCTAAAACTCCTGCTGCGGATGTTTACGCCCACCCTGAGGAGGAACCGAGGCTACAGTGCCTTCTATAAGCTTTAGAAGTGCCTGCTGAACGCCCTCACCCGATACGTCACGGGTAATTGAGGGGTTGTCTGATTTGCGTGAAATCTTGTCGATCTCATCGATGTAAACAATGCCCATTTGGGCTTTTTCCACATCGTAATCGCATTTTTGCAGCAGCTTTTGGATGATATTTTCAACATCCTCACCGACATAACCCGCTTCAGTCAGCGTTGTAGCATCTGCAATGGTAAATGGAACATCAAGCAGGCGCGCAAGCGTTTCAGCTAGCAGTGTTTTACCGCTACCCGTTGGCCCAACCAACAAAATATTACTTTTGCCCAACTCAACTTCGTCTTTGTGCTTGTCGCCGTACCGCAGACGCTTGTAATGGTTGTATACCGCAACTGCCAAAACCCGCTTAGCGCGTTTTTGCCCTATTACATACTGATCTAGAGTGTTATTAATTTCCTGCGGCGTTGGCAGCTTATCGCGCCCCGCTTCGCTGGCAGCTTCCTGAACTTCTTCGCGAATGATGTCATTACAAAGATCGACACACTCATCACAGATAAAGACAGACGGTCCGGCAATTAATTTGCGGACTTCGTGCTGGCTTTTACCACAGAAGGAACAGTACAGCAGTTTGCCGTTATCATCTGTGCCGTCTTTACTACTCATTCATACCTACCTTGTTCTGATTTTGCAGGGTGTTCGAAGCACCTTGGGGTAAAGATGACGCCTTTTACCCACTTTTGCAAGTTTGCATTATCCGCAAGCTAGTACGGATAACACCGCTAAATGCCTTATCCGCGAGAAGTTAAAACCTCATCAACGAGACCGTAATCGCAGGATTGCTGTGCATTCATGAAGTTATCGCGCTCGGTATCCCGCGCGATAGTCTCGTAAGTTTGCCCTGTGTGCTCGGCCATCAAATGATTCAGCTTTTCGCGAATAATCAAGATTTCACGCGCCTGAATGTCGATATCCGTTGCCTGCCCTTGAGCCCCGCCACTTGGCTGGTGAATCATGGTGCGGGCATTAGGCACGATAAATCGCTTACCTTTGGCGCCGCCACTCAGCAAAAATGCACCCATACTGGCCGCCTGACCGATACACATAGTGCTCACGTCAGGCTTGATGAACTTCATGGTGTCATAAATTGACAAGCCCGCCGTCACCGAGCCACCTGGAGAATTGATATAAAGGTGGATATCTTTATCAGGGTTTTCTGACTCAAGGAAAAGTAGCTGAGCCACAATGAGGTTGGCCATATGATCTTCTACTTGGCCCACGCAAAAAATAACGCGCTCTTTTAGCAACCGGGAATAAATATCGTAGGAGCGCTCACCACGGGCCGTTTGCTCTACAACCATAGGCACCAAGCCCAGATTGGTTACAGTATTATTGTTCAAACCATCAATCGAATTGCGCGACATATTGAATACTCTTCCGTACGTAATTAATGTTCTAAATTTACGGCCAGCGGAAAAAAATCAAGCGACGGAACCTTCGTTCAGTCGCTTGAGCGGAAAAAACCAGAGTATCCTTATTCAGATTAGGATTCTTCTGCCTCTTTCGCTGGTGGCGACATAACTTCTTCGTAGCTTAAAGTTTCTTCGCTAACCTTCGATTTTTCAAGCAATTTTTCAACCACTTCCTCTTCAATAACCATACCTTCGATTTGTTGAAGCTGTTGTGGGTTGCTCATATACCAATTAATAATTTCGTCTTTGTCTTCAAAGCTAGCAGCCATTTCTTCTAAAGCAGCGCGTACTTTGTCTTCTTCAGCCTTAATACCTTCAATGCTAATCAACTCATTTAGCACTAGGCCCAACTTAACGCGACGCTCTGCATTTTCACGAAACAGCTCATCAGGCAGGATATCAGCGGCATTCAATTTTTCTGCCATTGCGCCAAACTGCTGCATTTGCTGGTTGCGCAATGCGTCAATCTCTTGAGAAACCAATGCTTTTGGTACTTGTAAATCAGAATGGATGGCAAGAACACCTTCCATCACTTGATTCTTAATGCGGGACTTAGTGGCATTTTTCAACTCGCGCGCCATATTTTTTTCTACTTCAGCGCGAAATGCCTCTTCACCACCCTCTTTAACACCAAAGGCTTCAAACAATGCTTCGTCCAATTCTGGAAGCTTTTTCTCACTAACGCTATTCACGGTGATTTTAAATTCTACCGCAGCACCTTTAAGGTCTTCGCTGTGATAATCATCAGGGAAAGACAAGGCAAGCACTTTTTCTTCGCCGGCAGACATGCCAACAATGCCATCTTCAAAGCCTGGAATCATGCGACCAGAACCCAGCTCCAAATCACTTCCTTCGGCCTTGCCGCCATCAAAAGCAACGCCACCTTTTGTACCGAGGTAGTCGATATTTGCTTTGTCGCCGCTTGCCGCAGCACGCTCAACAGGCTGCCACTCAGCACGCTGCTGACGCAGATTTTCGATCATCTTGTCGATATCGGCCGCTGTAATCTCAGATACCGGCTTTTTAACCTCAATTGAGCTGTAATCTTTTGCCTCAACCTCTGGGAAAACCTCAAACGTCGCTACAAACTCTACGTCTTTACCAGCCTCTAGGCTCTTTGGCTCAATATTTGGACGACCAGCCGGTTTTAGACCTTGCTGCTGAATAGCCTCGTAAAAACTTTCGTTCATTACTTCGCCAAGCACTTCCATACGCACGGACTCGCCAAAACGCTGACGAACGACACGCATTGGTACCTTGCCTGGGCGAAAGCCGTCTAGCTTGATAGTACGCGCTGCATTTTGCAGACGTGAATCAACTGCACTATCAATGCGCGCAGCAGGAACGCCTACTATCAGGCGACGTTCTAGGCCAGAAGTCGTTTCAACTGAGACTTGCATGGGGGGTCCTCAAAACAGGGCTGTTAAACACAAATGGCCACTATGAATTCAAAGCGGCCATTTAAAAGAATTCTATGAAATGGTGCGGATGGAGAGACTCGAACTCTCACGCCTTGCGGCACCAGAACCTAAATCTGGCGTGTATACCAATTTCACCACATCCGCACACTTGTAAAACCGCCTTAAGGTATTGAATTATCACGGTTTACAAATGATATCGCAAAGCCTTGGCTCCGCGAGGAACGAGATTGTGCCACAGCACATGGGCGCGATCAAGCAGACCTACAAACATTTATTGTGAAAGACCGATATTGCGCATAAAACCACCAATATCGGCCTTTTGGCGACTTACACCCGCTCAATAATTGTACTAATACCCTGCCCCATACCAATACACATGGTAGCAAGACCAACCGAGGTATCGCGTTGCTCCATCACATTGATCAGCGTCGTCACAATCCGGGTACCAGAACAACCAAATGGATGACCTAGCGCAATCGCGCCGCCATTTAAGTTGACCTTCTCTTCCATTTTGTCGAGCAGCTTAAGGTCTTTTAAGACTGGCAAAGCTTGAGCGGCAAAAGCCTCATTAAGCTCAACGGTTTCGATATCATCCATGCTCATACCGAGACGCTTCAGCGCTTTTTGGGTCGATGGCACTGGGCCGTAACCCATTATCGACGGATCAACACCCGCAACTGCCATGCCCGTGACTTTAGCGCGGGGGCTAAGCCCTAAGTCCATCGCCCGCTGACCAGACATCATGATCATCGCAGATGCACCATCGGCAATTTGCGAGCTGGTACCAGCCGTAACGGTACCGTTACGAGGGTCAAACGCTGGACGAAGCTGAGCCAAGCTTTCTAAGGTCGTCTCTGGGCGAATTGTCGTATCGGCCTTCACCAGAATTTTACGACCGTCGTCACCATGCCCCTCAAGAGCAATAATCTCTTTATCGAAACGGCCATTTGCCTGTGCATCTGCAGCTAGCAAATGTGAGCGCAGACCAAACTCATCCTGCTGCTCGCGACCGATGCCATGCATCATAGAAAGCGCTTCAGCGGTCATACCCATCATGCCCGCCGCCCGCGCTACGTATTTGCTAGCCTGCGGATTGGGATCAACGCCGTGATTCATGGCCAAATGCCCCATATGCTCAACACCGCCGACCATAAACGTATCACCAAACCCACTCATGATCGCTTGCGCAGCGGTATGCAATGCAGACATCGACGAACCGCATAAACGGCTTACCGTTTGCCCAGCAACTTCATGGGGCAGCTTGGTCATGACCGAAATCATCCGCGCAATATTCCAGCCCTGCTCATTGGTCTGATTTACGCAGCCCCAAATCACATCTTCAAACAAAGCGGGATCAATACCGGCATTACGAGCCAATAGGCCGTCGATTAGCGCAGCAGACATATTCTCTGCACGCACATTCCTAAATACACCGTTTTTTGAACGCCCCATAGGAGTACGGGCGCAATCGACAATTACTACATCATTTGCTTTAAAAGTCATGGTTGAGTCTCCGCCCGATTATTTAAAAAAAGAGTCGCCATTTGCCGCCATTTGGCGAAGGCTTTCTGTTGGGTGATATAAAGGCCCAAGCGCCGCATAGCGATCGGCCATTTCACAAAACGCTTTCACACCCATTTGGTCGATATAGCGCAATGCGCCACCGCGGAATACAGGGAAACCAATCCCCATAATCAAACCCATATCAGCATCAGCCGGATCTCGTAAAATACCCTCATCAATGCAGCGTACTGTTTCAATACACATGGGGATCATCATGCGCGCGATAATGTCATCATCAGACAATTCCACGGCAGATTGCTTAGCGGATTCAGCCATTGCCAGCGCGGTGTCGTCCTCGCACTTCTTGGGCTTGCCCTTGGCATCCTCTTCGTAGCGATAAAAGCCAATACCGTTTTTCTGGCCATAGCGTTTGGCTTCAAACATAAGTTGCGAAATACCGGTAAAACCGTGACGCATACGGTCAGGGAAACCTTCAGCCATGACTTCCGCAGCGTGGTAGCCGGTGTCGATACCCACAACGTCCATAAGATAGGCAGGCCCCATTGGCATACCGAAGCCTTCCATTACCTTGTCTATTTTGCGGAAGTCGCCACCATCTCTCACCAACATGTCAAAGCCGGCAAAATACGGGAACAGCACGCGGTTCACATAGAAGCCTGGGCAATCATTAACAACAATCGGGGTTTTACCCATCTGCAAGGCGTATTTCACAACTTTGGCAATAGTTTCATCGCTGGTTTTTTCGCCGCGAATAACCTCTACAAGTGGCATTGCGTGCACTGGGTTAAAAAAATGCATACCGCAGAAGTTTTCTGGACGCTCCAGCGCTTCGCCTAGGTGAGTAATAGAAATTGTGGAAGTATTTGATGCGAGTACCGCATCCTTACGAATATGTTTCTCTGTCTCTGCAAGTACCGCACGCTTAACTTTGGCGTTCTCGACAACCGCTTCGACAACTACATCAGCCTTATCAAAACCGTCGTAAGTCAGCGAGGGGCGAATGCTATTTAGTACCGCTGACATCTTATCAGCAGACATCCGACCGCGGGATACGCGCTTGGCAAGCAATTTACCCGCCTCCTTCATGCCCAGCTCAATACCGGCCTCGGCGATATCTTTCATTAAAATAGGCGTGCCCTTATAGGCCGACTGATAAGCAATACCGCCACCCATAATGCCCGCACCCAAAACAGCAGCTTGTTTAATCTCGCCACCAGTTTTGGCAAAGCCACGGGCGGCCTTGCTCACCGCCTGCTCGCTCAAAAACAATCCGACCAAGGCCGCAGACTGGGGCGTACGCACCAATTTAATAAAATGATCAATTTCAACCTCGATGGCTTCAGCTCGACTTAAGCCAGCGTTACGCTCCATCGATTTAGCCGCTGTCAACGGCGCTGGCATATGACGCCCCGCCTGTTGCGCAACCATTGCCTTACCGGTTGTAAACGACATCATGCGCTCAATGTCATTTAACTTAACCGGTGAGGTTTTCTCGATGCGGCGCGCTTTGTAATCAAACTCACCCGCAATCGTGTTTTTCAGCAGATCTAGCGACGCATCGCGAAGCGCATCCGGGGCAACTACGGCATCAACACCGCCGTCTTTAAGTGCCGCATCTGGCTTCTGATGATTACCGGTCGCCACCCACATCATTGCGTTATCGCAACCGATAACACGGGGCAAGCGCACTGTGCCGCCAAAGCCTGGATTAATACCCAGCTTCACCTCTGGCAATCCCACTATCGCCGCTGATGACATCACGCGGAAGTCACAGGCCAAACACATTTCAAAACCGCCACCCAGAGCGACACCATTGATGGCCACTACGGTTGGAACAGGCAGATCCTCAAAGGCATTAAACACATCATTAGCCTTGCTTGCCCAATCGCGCAAATCCGCATCTGGCAATTTAAATAATTCGGTAAACTCGGTGATGTCTGCACCAACGATGAATACTGATTTACCGCTGGTAACAAGAACACCGGTCAACTTGGGCTCGGCCGCTAAAGCCGCAGTCGCTTCGCCCAACTCTTGCAGGGTTACGCGATTAAATTTGTTTACTGAATCGCCCTCTAGGTCGAAACAGAGTTCCGCAATGCCTTCTTCTAGGTACTTTGCAGTTAACGCCTTGCCTTGATAAATCATTTTATTTCCTCAAAGTGAGTGGTGGCGGCGGCATTTGCCATATATTTCATGTTTACCATGTAAACATTGGATGCTAAAACTACCGTATTCGGAAATTCTTGGCAAGCAAAGCCGCAATTTAATCCGTTAAACACGCCGGATCGAAACGGTACTCCTCCTGCAACCATGCGCAAATTTCGTTGGCTACCGGATGCTGTATTTCACTGTATGTTTTAATTAGGTTTTGTTTTTGCTCAAGGTTCATGGCATCTAGGCCAGAATACTGAAATAAGCCAGCGTCACGTTTTAACAGTTCGGAAAGTGCCGGCGGCAAACCTTCTAATACATTATTAAACGCCGCTATCGGGTCGTAGCCCGCCTCTCTCGTATAAACCTCCGCTAGGGTGGGCAAAACGAGCAGTGATAAATGAAACTGGTTCATCGGATTTATAGCATGCCCGCTGCACCACTGCGCCATTTCATATGGGCGCCCGTCAAATGCAGCAAGATGCAAAAATCGACTGGTTTTACGGCCGTCATTGACGGGATAGTTATCCCAAATCAAGGGTTTTCTGCCCAAAACCTCCGTCGCACGGCGGCAGTCCTCTGCTGAATAGCCGCTACTGATGACGCGATTCCCCGTCCACAGCAGCTCAACTTCTTGAGAAAGTCCCGCATTCAAATCCTTGAAATAATTTTCAGGACAGGCGCCAAACAGCTCCTCCAATATGGGATCGAAACTGTAATAACTTGGGCACATCGCCAACTCGACGCCAGGCATTAAGCGCTGAATATCATTGACCACTGCGATCTGATTTCGCGCTAAATGCCGGTTTCCTGCGGGCAGATCATCGAATAAAACCCATAATATATCGGGTTTAAGAGATTGAATTTCTTTAATTTTATTTTCTAGTGCAAGCTGTTTATCAACATCGTACTCAGCTTGCAAACCTACCGGTGACAAGCCCAGCCCCCACTTCAATCCAGCGGCGTGGCAATGCTGCGCAAGGTTTTCTAAATTCGCGCGATGGCTTGTAGTAAATGGCTGTGCCCAGTTATTGCGCAGACTCGCATCGCCTTTTGGCGCGTAGATGTAACTCGCGTACTGCCATTGTGCAAGTAATTCCGGCAACGCAAAACGTTGCACCCAGCTCCATTGGCGACCATAAAAACCTTCAATAATCGACCGCGTAAAAGGTTTACTCATAGAGCCCCACAGTTTAGAAATTATCCGCGATAATAACGCTGCTCTACAAAGGGCGACTGCCTGATAGTAAGCGGTATTTGCTTGCCTCTCACGCTTGCAAATATGGCATCACCGGAATCCATGGCCGCAGTGGACACATACGCCATCACCATAGGCCGCCCGATACTGGGACCAAAACCACCGCTACTAACGCGACCAACAACAATGCCGCTGGCGTCAACAATCTCAACACCCTCCCGCACCGGAGCCCGCCCTTCAACGTCGATGAGTACGCGCTTGTCCTTTGTACCATGACTAAGTTGCGCTTCGATGACCGCCGCGCCGGGGTAGCCTCCGCTGCGCTCACCACCCGGGCGCCGAACCTTGGAAATAGACCACAGGAGATTGGCAGATATCGGGCTGATTGTATCGTCCATATCGTGGCCATAAAGGCATAAGCCTGCCTCTAAACGCAGTGAGTCTCTCGCACCTAAACCAATAAATTCCACCTCAGGCTGCGACAGTAATATACGGGCCAAAGCCTCTGCGTCAGCGGCGCTAAGCGAAATTTCAAAACCATCTTCGCCGGTATAACCAGAACAACTTAACCAACAGGAAATACCCTCGATTTCGCAGCTAGCCGTATCCATAAACGTCATTGTGGCCGTTTCTGGCGCTAGGCGCTTCATAACTTGGCGCGCAAGAGGCCCCTGAAGCGCCAACAAAGCCTGATCGTCGAGCATGGTCATTTCTATATCAGCTGGGAGATGCTTTCTCAGCCAGGCAAAATCTTGTTGCTTACAAGCCGCATTCACAATTAATAAATAGTGATCGCCACAGTTCGCAAACATCAAATCATCCAAAATACCGCCGTGCTCATTGGTAAGCAAACCATAGCGCTGGCGATTCAAGGGTAGCCCAATAATGTCCTGCGGCATGAGCTTCTCTAGCTCTGCGGCGACATTTTTGCCACTTACTTTAATTTGCCCCATGTGGGAAACATCAAATAAGCCCGCGGCACTGCGTACATGCAAATGCTCTTTCAGCACCCCCAATGGATATTGCACCGGCATGTCATAACCGGCAAAGGGAACCATTTTTGCCGATAGCTCGCGATGCAAGGCATTCAAGGGGGTAAGCAACAAACTCTCGGTGCTCAATGCACTATCTCCCAAACTGGAATGAACAAGTAAATATAGATGAAATTTTATTTGGCTAGCGGAAAAAGCCGCTCGAAATTCTGAGTGGTGTGCTGCAATACCTGCTGGTAGGACAGACCTTTTAACTCAGCCACACATTCCGCCACCTCAACCACGTATTTGGGCTCGTTCTTTTTGCCGCGGTATGGCACGGGGGCAAGATACGGCGAGTCGGTTTCGACTAATAAGCGCTCTATGGGAACGCGCCGCACAACCTCGCGTAGCTCGTCGGCATTTTTGAAGGTGATAATGCCCGAGAAGGAAATGTAGTAACCCATCGCCATTGCCGCCTCTGCCATTTCCCAAGATTCGGTAAAGCAATGCAAAACACCACCCACCTCTGGCTTGCCGTGCTCAGCAATAATCGCCAAAGTATCTTCGCGGGCATCACGGGTATGCACTATTGTCGGTTTGCCGCAGGTGGCGGAAACCTGCAAATGCTGGGCAAAACTACGCTGCTGATCTTCCTTGCGCTCACTGCTGTAATAGTAATCCAAGCCCGTTTCGCCAATCGCAACCACCTTGGGGTGATCGGCAAGTTCGCTCAAGGTTTTTACCGAGCAGATCTCGTCGCTAATATCTAAGGGATGCACCCCAACCGAGGCGTATATCTGCGGGAAACGCTCAGCAATACCCACAACTGCAGGCGCGTTATTTAGATCTATCCCAATGCACAGCATTTTAGAAACACCGCGCTCAGCTGCGGCTTGAACAGCTAAGTTCAAATCACCGCCGTAGGGCTTCAAATCAATACGATCTAGATGACAATGACTGTCTACGAGCATGAAATATCCAATTATTTGCCGACCGGAACCGGTCAGCGATGAATTTACATTGTGTGGGTGGGCTTGTCTGACTCGATAATACCGGCAAGATAGGATTCAATTTTTTTATTCGCAACGCCGTCGCCACCAACGAATTGCACACCTATTCCGGCTGCCCGATTACTCTGGGCGCCCCGCGGTGTAATCCACACTACTTTACCGGCGATAGGCAGCTTTTCTGGCTCATCCATCAGAGTAAGCAACATAAATACTTCGTCGCCTACTCGATAAGGCTTAGTGGTTGGTACGAACAAACCGCCGTCGCGAATGAATGGCATATACGCAGCGTAGAGAACAGCCTTGTCTCTGATCGTGAGAGATAAAATACCGTTACGTGCACCTTGCGCACCACTCATAGATCTAACCTCATTCAGCCAATTGCGGTTGTGCCGACACTATACCAATATGCTTACGATGCCGCACGATTTTGGCACAAGGCCATCCACTCTAAAAAGAGCGTTTCTAAAATCAAACGTTTATTCAGCGCCACCCCACGCGCAAAGCTGGCCCGCAACTCCAAGCCCCGCTGCAGGGTATGCATGACCAATTTACTGGGTAGCGCTTTGAAAGAATGCCATATCTCTGACTGTAAGGGCTGGGAGGCAAGCTGATGCCGCGATAATTCCATTAAACGTGCGCACCACCAGTCTAGTAACTGCACAATGTCCTGATCAAGCAATTCATCAGCGATTTGCAGAGCTGTTTTGCGCCCCTCATACATCGCTAGCAAGCCTGCATCGTAACGATCTCTGAGAGCCAAGCCATCATTTTCAAAAGTTTGCCGAGCGGCCAAGGGGCGACCACCGGTTTCCATTAGCAATTTATTAGCTAAAGCCTGATCGCCAACATAATCGCGCAACCAAGACTCTGCTAATCCTGCATCTGGTATGCCAAACCGCAGTTGAACGCAACGTGATCGAATGGTGGGTAACAGCTGGCTGCTGCTATGGCTTACCAACACTAACAGCGTTCCCGCGCTTGGTTCTTCTAGTGTTTTAAGCAAGGCATTAGCGGTAAATACATTCATCGCCTCGGCGGGATGAATAACGACTATTTTCTTACCGTTGTCACGGTGAGCATGCTGGGCAGAAAAATTTTGCAGGCTTCGTACTTGATCAATACCGATTTGACGCTTGCCCTCTTCCGGACAGATTTCCCGATAATCGGGGTGGCTAGCATCAATTTGAAAATGACAGCTTCGACATTCACCGCAGGCCGCTAATTTGCTAGGTGACTCACACAGTAAAAATCCCGCCAGCGCCTTAGCAAATCTAAGCTTACCAATGGAATCTGGGCCCGCCAGCAATAAGGCGTGGGGCAAACGTCCGGATTCAATTAAGCGCTGCAAATCCTGCCATTGATTCATTTGCCAGGAATAGGCCACCACCGGCTCAGCCATGAGCACCGCCATTATAGCGTTCGATTAGCGGTTTTAAGGCCAGCGCTATTTCACGCTGCACTGTGTCCAGTTCGGCGCTGGCATCAACCACAGCAAACCGAGCCGGCTCCCGCTCAACCCGCTGCAAATAGGCACTGCGAACCTTGTCAAAAAACACCTGCTTTTCCTGCTCGAAGCGATCTAGCGCGCCCCGCGCACCGGCTCTAGCCATACCGATATCAACCGGCGCATCCAATAAGAGCGTACAGTCTGGCCTTAAACTACCTTGCACTAATTCTTGTAGCTGTTCTATCGCCGCCTCGGACAAACCGCGACCACCACCTTGATAGGCAAATGTGGCATCTGTGAATCGGTCACACAACACCCATACACCCTTTGCCAACGCCGGCTCAATCAGACTTTTTAAATGTTGCGCTCGCGCTGCAAACACCAGCAATAACTCGGTGAGCTCACTCATAGACTCATCACGAGGCACGACCAGCACATTGCGAATCTCTTCAGCCAAAGGTGTGCCACCCGGTTCTCTACTGACGATATGAGGAATATTAGCCTTATCCAATAAGGTTTGAATAAACGCAATATTGGTCGATTTTCCAACACCTTCCGTGCCTTCGACCGTGATAAAACGCCCTCTCACTTGCTCGCTCATTTATTTCTCCGGGGCAGGTGGTGCGGAACGGTAATTAGCCTTGCGTCGGTTCAGCTGATAGTGCCTCACCGCCGCCTCATGTTCCTTCAAAGTTGCCGAAAAAGCATGTGTACCATCGCCCTTCGCAACAAAGAAAATGGCATCGCCCTCAGCTGGATGTAAGGCCGCATGAATAGCCTCCCGCCCCGCCAAGGCAATCGGAGTTGGCGGCAAGCCAACTTGGCGATAGGTGTTGTAAATATTGCCATCGTCGCGCAAATGGGAGCCGCGTAGATTCCCGTCAAAACTAGTGCCCAAACCATAAATAACCGTGGGATCAGTTTGCAAGCGCATGCCCAATCGCAGCCTACGCACAAAGACCCCAGCGATTTCAGCACGCTCTTCAGGCACGCCAGTTTCTTTCTCAATAATCGAGGCCATAATTAGTGCTTCATAAGCACTTTTATAGGGAAGATTAGCGTCGCGGGCCTGCCACTCATCGTTCAATACACGCTCCAAGCGCTTATAGGCCCTGAGTAAAATCGCGCTAGGTTCGTCGCCAAGATGGTAATCGTAAGTATCGGGGAAGAATAAGCCTTCAGGTTTTGGCGACAGCGGTTCGGCAATGCCGAGCAGCTCCCAAATACTTTCATCATTTATCAGCTCTTGCTGCTTTAACAGGCTCTGATTATTTAAATGGATAAATACCTGAGCGACCGTCCAACCCTCTAACAAGGTAAGCTGATGACGAACAACATCGCCAGCCCGCATCATCGCCAAACTTTCCCCAAGGCTAATGCCCTGCTCAAAACGGTATTCCCCAGCTTTGATTTCAGCAACCGCAGGATTTATACGCCCATATAACTTCAGAAGCTGCGGATTGCTTATCCAATCACGCTGATGCAACTGATTGATCATCGCGGAATATCCGGTGCCTGGGGCCAAAACAAACACTTCACTTGCATCGGCCAAAGGCAGCTCTTTATTTAGATTGGTATTCAAATACCACGCGGCAGCGAGCATTGTCAAAATGAGCGGAAAAATGACCGCCAAAGCAGCCTTGAATAGTTTAAACATAGAAGTAGGTATCAAATTCCCGCTGCAATAGTCGGCTTACTGGGCCTATGGATTTATGCATACACTCTATTTTTTTAACAGGCCAAAGTCCAAAAACGCTATTACAGACAAAAACCTCTTCAGCGCGCTGCAGTGTGGAAATACCAATATCGCGAATGCGAACTTCGATTCCCAGCTTAATTGCGTGTTTTATAATATGCTGCCGCATAATGCCGCGTACGCCACCCTGACTCAAGGATGGCGTTATCAAGACATCGTTAGCAACACAAAACACATTGCTGCGACTACCTTCCACAATTAATCCCCGCTGCATCATAAGGCCCTCGGGATAACCGCGCCGCAAAAGCTCTTCCGCTGCGAGCACCTGCTCTAAGCGATTTAAGTGCTTAATTCCCGCCAACTGGGTCTGCTCTGAAAGCGAAGTTTGGCAAATTGCTAAATCTATCCCCCGCTCCCAAGCATTGCGGTTTTGTGTGTAATTAGACACGCTAACAATACGCTCGGAGGGCGCATGATGAGGCGTATAGCCCCGCGAAACATGGCCGCGAGTAAGCACAATTTTTAACACTGCGAATGGCTGGTCAATACGCGTCAATAATAATGCACAATCCCGCTTTAATTTAACGAGGTCGCAGGGAATAGCTAACTGCTTTGCAGCCTCGGACAGCCGGCACAAATGATCTTCCAACCACAATGGCCTAGAGTCTCGAACAAGTATCGTCTCAAACAGGCCGTCACCGTAGGCTAAACCACGGTTTTCTGCTGAGATATGCTCTTGAAACTGACCATTAATCAGCGTTAAGCCCAGCGCCCCTGCCATTAGTTTTGTAATTGACCAAACAATAAGCTGCCATTAGTGCCGCCAAAGCCAAAGGAATTAGACAGGACGTAAGCGATTTTGCGTTGCTGGGCGGTATTAGGAACGTAATTCAAGTTACAGCCATCGTCAGCCTCGCCCAAATTAATCGTTGGCGGTGCCACTTGATCCTTTAGAGCCAATATAGAAAATATCGCCTCAACGGCACCGGCAGCGCCGAGCAAATGACCAATCATCGATTTTGTTGAACTCACCGCCACCTTTGCAGCGGCTGACCCCATCAACTGCTCAATAGCCTTACTTTCTGCTATATCGCCAGCCACGGTTGAGGTGCCGTGGGCGTTAATGTAATCAATTTGCTCAGCATTTAATTCGGCATCATGAAGTGCATTCTGCATCGCCGCGCGAGCACCTCGGCCATCTTCTGGCGGCGATGTCATATGAAAAGCATCGCAACTCATACCAAAACCTAATAATTCAGCGTGAATACGTGCACCGCGACGCTTGGCAAATTCGTATTCCTCCAGCATCAACATGCCCGCACCGTCACCCAAAACAAAACCATCGCGCTGTTTGTCCCAGGGGCGACTAGCTGCCTGGGGATCGTCGTTGCGGGTAGACATAGCTCGAGCAGCGGCAAAGCCACCTAAGCCAACCGGAGTGGTCGCCATTTCAGCGCCCCCCACTAACATCGCGTCGGCATCGCCGTAGGAAATCATCCGTGCAGCGACCCCAATATTATGAGTACCGGTGGTACACGCCGTAGTGATGGCGACGCTCGGACCTTGTAAATTATGTTTAATCGCTAATACACCAGCCACCATATTGATAATGGCTCCGGGTACCGTAAAGGGAGACAATTTGCGGGGGCCGCTTTTGTCGATGGTAACGCGGCTATTTTCAATTAAGCCAATACCACCGATACCGGAGCCAATAGCAGTACCAATACGATGAGCATTCGCGTCGTTAATTTCGATACCAGAATCAGATAAGGCCTGCTCGGCTGCTGCCACACCATAATGGATAAACGGATCGAAGCGTTTAGCCTCTTTTGGTGACATATAGCTTGCGATGTCAAAATTCTTAATTGCGCCGCCAATACGGGTAGCGAATTCAGATACATCAAAGCGGTCTATCATGGCAATACCACTTTTGGCTGCCAAAATGTTTTGCCATGTCTCTGCCACTGAATTTCCTAGCGGGCTGATCATACCCATGCCAGTGACGACAACTCTTCTTTTTGCCATAAATCCCCCCGTAATCCCTTTATGCCATTATACGCAATATTCTCCCTGTGGATGTTATGCGTTCGGGCATAAAAAAAGCCGCCCTACATTACATAGAAACGGCTTTTTAAACGGCTAGGCCGTTATATTATACTTACTGTAGGTTTTCTTTGATGTAATCAATAGCTAAACGAACAGTAGTAATTTTTTCTGCTTCTTCGTCAGGAATCTCAGTTTCGAATTCCTCTTCGAGAGCCATTACCAGCTCAACAGTATCCAGAGAATCCGCGCCCAGGTCTTCTACGAATGATGCAGACTCTGACACATCTTCTTCTTTAACACCTAGTTGCTCTGCAACAATCTTCTTGACGCGCTCTTCAATGCTACTCATGGTCGTTGGTGACTCCTAATTAAAATTAAAATTTTAGGGCTGCTGTTTATTTTGCAGAAGGGTAAAACCCTATACAAAACCGCAGCCGCCGAAATCGTGTTTCATACTGCTAGCACTTGGGCGCTCATTCTACCGCGACTAATGCCGCTTGTGCATAGCAAAATATGAAAAATTCACATTCAGGACAAAAAAACCCTTCCTGAACAAATGTTTACGCCATATACATGCCACCGTTTACATGGATCGTTTCACCGGTAACGTAGCCCGCAGCATCACTTACCAAAAAGGCAACAACAGCTGCGATTTCCTCTGGGCTACCAAGACGCTGTAATGGAATCTGGGTCTTTAGCGCATCACGCTGATCATCGCCCAGCTTTTTGGTCATATCGGTATCGATAAACCCCGGTGCCACACCATTCACGGTAATACCACGTGAGCCAATTTCACGGGCTAAAGCACGGGTAAAGCCATCCATACCTGCTTTAGCCGCCGCATAGTTCGCTTGACCTGCATTACCCATCGCACCGACAACAGAGCTTATATTAACTATACGACCCCAACGCGCCTTGGTCATACCGCGCAGACATGCCTTACTTAAACGGTAAAGCGAATTGAGGTTGGTATCGATAACGTCATACCATTCGTCATCTTTCATACGCAGCATAATATTGTCTTTGGTAATACCGGCATTATTAATCAATACCGATGGTGCACCGTATTGCTCGCCGATCGCCTTAACCACGGTCTCTACTGACTCAGAGTCGGCAACATTCAACAACATGCCCACACCTTCAACACCTGACTCTTTAAAATGAGCGCTAATAGCATCGGCGCCATTTTGCGAGGTTGCTGTACCAACAACCGTATAGCCCATTTTTCCGACGGCAATCGCAATGGCCTGCCCTATTCCGCGGCTAGCGCCGGTTACTAATGCAATTTTTGCAGTCATGCCAAACTCCTTAATAAATTTATTTTCCCAAACAACAAATTAGGCGATAGATTCCAAGGCTGCGCTAAGGCTTTCTGGTGAATCGATATTGCTGCAATTCAGTGATTTGTTAATGCGCTTATTCAAGCCGCTAAGCACTTTGCCTGGGCCGCATTCAATTGTGTGAGTAATTCCTGCGGCAAGCATCGTTTCGACACAATCAACCCACTTAACCGCGCTGTAAATTTGCTCTACCAAAAGAGCTTTAATCACCGCTGGATCAGATTCGGTTTTGCCATGCACATTGTGCACAACAGGAATGTTAGGTTGTTGCACGCTAATATCAGCAAGTGCCAAGGCCAATTTATCGCCCGCAGGACGCATCAAAGACGTATGGAACGGTGCGCTTACAGGTAGCGGCATGGCACGCTTTGCGCCTGCGGCCTTCAATAGCTCAATTGCCTGATCAACGGCCGCTACCTGCCCAGCAATGACCACCTGACCTGGCGAGTTAAAATTCACCGCCTCAACCACTCCAGTGCCGGATGCCTGAGCGCAAATTTCGACAATCTGCGCGTCTTCCAAACCCAATACCGCAGCCATCGCACCCTCACCTACCGGTACCGCCGTTTGCATATATTGACCACGCGCACGTACCAAGCGCACCGCATCAGCAAAATTCAAGGCACCAGCACACACCAGCGCAGAAAACTCACCCAAACTATGCCCTGCTAATAATGAAGGCCGCAATCCACCCTGCTCGCACCATAAGCGCCATACTGCAACGCTCGCGGTCAACAAAACTGGCTGAGTAGTTTCGGTAAGATTAAGCTGTTCTTGCTCGCCGTTCTGAATCAGATCCCACATATCGTAAGCAAGCGCTTCCGACGCCTCTGCAAACGTGTCTTTAATTATACTAAATGACTCACCTAATTCGGCCAGCATACCGACTTTCTGAGAACCCTGACCTGGAAAAACCAGTGCAAGCTGCTGAGTATCCATTATGTCTTCCTTTTTAACGTCGAGTTATTAAGATTCAGTTGTGTGTAATTGGCGAGCAATAGCCTGCGTCAAATCACCATCCACCGCGCGCGCTGCTTGGTGAATTGCTGCCTCAAAACTTTTTACACTAGAACCGCCATGGCTTTTTATGACCACGCCATTTAAGCCTAATAGAGCAGCGCCATTGTAACGCTCGGGATTAATGTCTTTTTGAAATGCATTTAATACCGGCTTAACCACCAGCGCCGCCAACCTGCCATACAGGCTTTTCATAAAGGTTTCTTTTAATTGGCCGCGTATAAAATTAGCCGTGCCCTCACAAACCTTAAGAGCAACATTACCGGTGAACCCATCGCACACCATAACGTCGATATTTTCAGAAAAAATATCGTTCCCTTCGGCAAAGCCAATGTAATTGAGACGGGAATCGGCAGATATCAGCTCGGCCGCTTCTTTTACTACAGACGTGCCTTTAATTAATTCTGCACCGACATTTAACAAAGCCAAGCGCGGTGCATCGCGCCCATCTAATGCATTAGATAGCGCCGCTCCCATCACCGCAAATTGGTATAAATGCTCAGCATCACACTCAATATTCGCACCCAAATCAAGCATGAGGGTATAGCCGTTTTTAGCGGGAACCGGTGCACAGATAGCTGGACGACGAACACCCGGCAAACGATCCAAAATAATACACCCCATCGCCACTAACGCACCGGTATTACCTGCACTGACAACACCTGCAACATTGCCGTCACGAAGGAGTTCAAGGGCACGGTACATAGAAGATTGTTTTTTGTATCTAAGGGCTTTAGAGGGCAGATCGTCCATGGCCACAACATCGGGGCTATGACAAATTGACAGTCTCGCGCTGTCGTAATTGCTAGCAAGTAGAGATGATCGAATGGCGGCTTCATCACCGACCAAACAAATATGAAGGGCTGAATTTTGATTCAGCGCATTGAGCGAGGCAGAAATAGATGAGCGAAGACCGTGGTCTCCGCTCATTGCATCAACGGCTAATCGCAGCTGCGATGCCACGCAAATATTTAGTCGTCTTTACCAGCAACAACTTTGCGGCCGCGGAAAAATCCGTCCGCAGTCACATTGTGACGAAGATGCTTTTCGCCGCTAGTCTGATCAACAGACAGAGTTGCACCAGTCAGTGCATCATGTGAACGACGCTGACCGCGACGTGAACGGGTCACTTTACTTTTTTGAACAGCCATGGCCTAAAAATTCCTCGTACTAAAGATTAATCGCGGGGCTTTAATTGCCCCAATATAGCAAACGGCTTATCACCTTCCTCTACGTCTTGAACAACCTCAACCGGTTCGGGCTCAGGTATAAATTCGCGACACTCTTCGTCATGAAAACTGACAAAGGGAGTATTTATGATTAACTCTTCTTGCAACAAATCAGCGAGCACTAGACTTTCCTCTTCCAAAATCAAAGGATCCAATGATTTTGGCAGCGCCTTGGCCTGCTCATCCGTCCACACGATAGCTAAATTAAATTCAGCTTCAATGCATATAGGCATCGGGTTTAAGCAGCGCTGACAAATAACTTCAACCTGCGCAACCGCGTTGCCTTGTATGCACTTAAACCCCTGCTCATCTCGAAAAAAACGCAAATCAACGTCTACCGAGCCGCTGTTATTGGCGAGACCGGCAACGAAAAGATCGAGGCCATCAACTTGTCGATAAGCATGAATTTCCATGCCAGACGCAACAAATTTACGAGCATCAACAAACTTGGGCAGGGGCTGTCTTTGCATAGGCGCGCAATCATAGGGACTTCGCAGTCTATTGTCAAAGCAAAAACACCCGTATTATTGGGGGCTTAGGGCTATAAAGCACTACACCTTGTGTTTGCAAGCAGAATTCGGCCCACGCCCAACAAACAGGACACCCCCTCCAATGCAAATCGGCACCCAAGTTCCCCCTTATTTAATTTTAGCCTCGGGCTCCAAATATCGGCAAAAGCTATTACAGCAAATAGGCTTAGACCCACTTTGCATTTCCCCCGATATAGATGAGACGCCCCACTCAGGTGAAAGCGCTGGGGAGCTAGCAAGTCGATTAAGCATAGAAAAAGCACACAAGATCGCAAAAAGTCACAGCAACGCTATTATTATCGCGGGCGATCAAGTTTGCGATGCCGGCGGCGTGATTTTAGGCAAACCTGGGAATGCCGATACCGCAAAACAGCAATTAACTTATTGTTCAGGCCGCGAAATTGTCTTTCACACCGGAGTCTGCGTATTAAACTCCGCCACCAAACAACTGCAACACCGCATTGCGGAGGTATTTGTTCACTTCAGAAATCTAAGCAGCAGCGAAATTGAAAGGTATATAAAGAAGGAGCCTGCTTTCGATTGCGCAGGCAGCTTTAAAATGGAGGGCTTAGGCATCAGTCTTTTTAAGCACATTCGGAGCGACGACCCCAACGCCTTAATCGGCCTCCCCCTTATTACAGTCTGCGAGTTTCTTAGAAACGAAGGATTATCTATTATTTAAAAGAGCGCTTATGTCGCTCAATTTCTGACAATAACTCGGAAAACTCATCCAGCACCGACAGCGGCTCCCAACGCAATAAGCGCTCTACGCTGTGGGCACCGTAAGAAACACCGATACGTGGCATAGCAATACGGCTGGCCATCTCCAGGTCATATTCAGTGTCACCCACCATAACCGCATCACTTGGGTTCACCGAACGTTCAGCGCACAATTCGCGAAGCATTAAGGGATCGGGCTTAGACGCAGTTTCATCTGCGCAGCGACTAGCACTGAACAGCGAACAGATATCCAAGCTGGCAAAAACCCTATCCAATCCTCGGCGACTTTTGCCTGTCGCCACACACAAATCGTGCCCAGCGTCTTTTAGGGCATATAGCGTTTCAGTCACGCCGGGGAATAACTGGCAAGGCCTGCGATCAGCGTCAATAAAGCAGCGCACATAATGCCCGCGCATTCCCTCCACCCCTTTCGCATCTAGCTCAGGATACAAATAGGCTATGGCCAAGCTGAGTTCCAAACCAATTATATTTCGTATCTCGTCAGCACTTCGCTCTGCAACACCAAAATCCCTTGCCCCCTGCTGCATGCAAAACACAATCTTATCGCTAGAATCTAAAATCGTACCATCCCAATCAAAAATTATAAGCATTACAGCTCACTACCACCTATTTCTAATATTTTTTCTAGATCAGGCGGCAAAGGCGCCTGAACGTTAATTCGCCGCCCATCCAAAGTAAAAGCCAAAGAGTGGGCGTGAAGAAACAAGCGCTTCAAGCCCAACTGCTTAAAATTTGCATTTGCCTGATCGTCACCATATTTATCATCACCTAGGATTGGATAACCCGCATATTGGCAGTGAACCCTAATCTGATGAGTCCTACCGGAAACAGGCCGCGCTTCGACCAAGGTGGCACCAGATATACGACTGATTACGGTGTATTCGGTGAGCGACTTCTTACCCTCCAGCTCAACCCGTACCATTCGCTCGCCGGAATTCAATACATTCTTCTGCAAGGGCGCATTCACTTGCTGCTTCCTTACCGGCCACTTACCCGCCACCAAAGCCAAATAGCGCTTATCAACTCCCTTCCGCGCTTTTAGCAACTCGTGGAGCTGCTTTAAAACACTGCGCCTTTTAGCGACCATCACACAGCCAGAGGTATCGCGGTCCAAGCGATGAACTAATTCCAGGCTGCGCTGCTCAGGATACATTTGCCGCAGCGCCTCAATTAAACCTAAGGAAATACCGCTACCGCCATGAACTGCCAAGCCTGAAGGCTTGTTAATAATGATCAAGCCCTCGTCTTCATACAAAACGGCGGACCGAAGACTGGAATCCAAGCCCCCTGGCACTACAACCCCCTCGCGCACCGCAACCCTAACCGGCGGAACACGCACTATATCGCCAAAAGCCAGCTTTTGATCAGGCTTAACCCGGGCCTTATTTAGCCTAACCTCGCCACGACGCAAAAGGTTATAAATCCGTGACTTAGGGACGCCTTTTA
Organism: Zhongshania marina; assembly: GCF_002915595.1. GTDB lineage: Bacteria > Pseudomonadota > Gammaproteobacteria > Pseudomonadales > Spongiibacteraceae > Spongiibacter > Spongiibacter marinus_B. The sequence goes on along the minus strand of NZ_PQGG01000028.1, from coordinate 107,864 downwards.
ATTCTCGCATTAAGAAATTATCGATACGCTGACCCGCATAATCAGCCTCGACAGCCACCAAGCGCACAGTCGGATTGATGACAGTTTCTGGACTCACTTACACTCCCGTAACTCATTGAGTTAGTTATTGAATACTGATATAGTCGCCCGGTAGCTACCGGGTCCGGTTCCCGCCACAGCATGGCTGTGACGTGAGGGAAGACCGCCGGCCATCTACTAAGGCAAAGACCGCGATTAAGACGCATAGCCTTATTTCCATCAGTGAATAGCAGTGTACCGGCGGCATTCTAACGCAGTGTCGGTACATTAATTAATAGTACTGCCGATATTTGTTTGCACCACGGCTGTGAAAGAACTCTGAGAAAGCGACGTAAAGAACGTTACCAATACTGGCGCAGTAGATAAGCGCCCAACAGTAATAGATGAAAGACGCCCAGCGCGGGATCATAAAGATATAGACCCTAGCGAACTGGAATATAAAGGCCAGGTTACAGGCCACACTGATGTACCCGTGCAACGCAGCATAAACTACTGCCGCACCCACAAGGTAATGCAGCGTACATCAGAACGCTTAAAGATGCTCGATCGCACGAGTGGCGCGACAAATCCCGGCTTTTGGGATTTTTAGCTCATGAAAAGAATGCTTATAAACGCAACTCAGCCAGAAGAGTTGCGCGTTGCCCTCGTAGACGGCCAACGCTTATTTGATCTGGATATAGAAAACCGTACACGTGTACAGAAAAAAGCCAACGTCTACAAAGGCACCATTACCCGCGTAGAACCCAGCCTAGAAGCGGCTTTTGTCGATTTTGGCGCTGAACGCCACGGCTTCCTCCCCCTCAAAGAAATCTCTAAAGAATACTTTTACCGCAATCCTTCCGATGTCAGTGGTCGCGCCAAAATCAAAGATTTGGTCAAGGAAGGCACCCAAGTCATCGTCCAAGTTGAAAAAGAAGAACGCGGCAATAAAGGCGCGGCCTTAACAACATTTATCAGCCTCGCCGGCCGCTATATGGTGTTAATGCCGAACAATCCGCGCGCTGGCGGCATTTCTCGCCGCATTGAGGGTGACGAGCGCAGCGAACTGCGCGACGCACTTAGCTCAATCAATATTCCAGACTCAATGGGCGTCATTGTTCGCACCGCAGGCGTGGGTCGCAGCTCAGAAGAGCTACAATGGGATCTAGACTACCTCCTGCACCTCTGGTCGGCGATCAAGCAAGCTTCAGATGAACGCAAGGCGCCCATCCTGATCCTGCAAGAAAGCAATGTTATTATCCGCGCAATTCGCGACTATTTACGAGACGATATCGACCAAGTTTTGATAGATGCCGAAGAATCCTTCAACGAAGCCATGCACTTTGTTGAACAGGTTATGCCGCATTTTAAGAACAAGATTCGTCTTTATAAGGACCAAGTCCCTCTATTTAATCGCTACCAGATTGAAAGCCAGATCGAATCAGCGTTTCAACGCGAAGTGCAACTGCCATCAGGCGGCTCCATCGTTATCGATCCCACTGAAGCCCTTGTCTCTATCGATATCAACTCCGCCCGTGCAACCAAAGGTGGCGATATTGAAGAGACAGCACTACAAACCAACCTTGAAGCTGCTGACGAAATTGCCCGCCAGCTACGCCTGCGGGACATCGGCGGCCTAATCGTCGTTGACTTCATCGACATGCTGGCGGCAAAAAACCAGCGCGAAGTCGAAAATCGCGTACGTGACGCAATGGAACCTGACCGCGCCCGCATCCAAATTGGTCGTATCTCGCGTTTTGGACTGTTAGAAATGTCCCGCCAACGCCTGCGCCCATCACTAGGCGAAACCAGCGCAAAAGTCTGCCCGCGCTGCAGCGGCCAAGGCACTATCCGCGACACCAACTCACTTGCCCTCTCTATACTTCGCCTTGTCGAAGAAGAAGCTAACAAGGAAAAAAGCGCCGAAATACGCGTAGTCGTGCCCGTCAATGTCGCGTCTTACCTACTAAATGAAAAACGCACCGCTATTTATGAAGTAGAGCAACGCAGCGGCGTACGAGTAGTCGTCATCCCCACTCCTGCACTAGACACACCGCATTTTGAAGTAATGCGTCTGCGAGACAGCGATATTGGTGATGAAAAGGAAATTAGCTATAAAATCGTTGCCGACCTTGAAGCGCAAGCTGAAGCTTTAGATGAAGTAACGACTAGCGCTCCCGCGCCCGCAGCCGTTGTGCGTACGCTTGCACCCAAGAAACCGACACCGGCTCCTGCAGAAAATCGCAGCGAAAAAGCGAAAGACAAATCTAATACCGAAAGCGAAGAAGGCTTTTTCAGCAAGCTAGGTAAGGCAATTAGCGGTCTATTCAAATCAGCCGAGCCCGAACCAGAGCCCGAGCCAACTCCGGCACCGCGCCAGCGCAACAACAACCCGCGCAATAACAATCGCTCAGGCAACCGCAATAACAATCGTGGCGGCCGCAACCGTCGCAACCCGGATCAGCGCGGCCCTCGCGACGACAAACGCGTTACAGATAATCGCAGCAATAAAGCTGATAACACGCCAAAACAAGATGAAGTCGTTGCAGATACAGCTTCCACAAACAACGAGCAGAATAACAGCAACGAAAACAATAACAGACCAAAACGTCGCCCAGGTAATCGCAAGCCCCGCAACTCACAGGAGCGCAAACGTACTCCTGCACCCGTTAGCGAGGAAAATAACGCAGCTGAGCCCGTAAATGAGGCACAGAAGCCGCTTAACGCCGAAACACAATCCGCAAGTGAAGCGTCGAGTACAAAGGTCGAGCAGCCCAAACGCCAAAGCAGCGACAACACCGCTGCCAAAGCAGATACAGTTGCCGAAACAACAATTGATCAAACAAGTGACATCACCAAACTAGAGCAACCGGAATCAATTGCGCCAAAGGAAACTAGCGCCGCAGAAATAGCACCAGTTGAAACCGAGCTTGCTAAGGAGGAGCTCAGCGCGCCAGTTATATCTGAAGCTACAGCGAGTCCTGCCGCAAATGAGGACCTTAAAGAGAAGAAGACTGAGGAAACTGCTTCGACAGCGACCCAAGAACAAGACCAAGCAAACGAGCAAACCACTGCCGAAGAAGTTGATGAAGTTAAAGCCGCACCAATTACTGAGCCCGTAAAAACAGAGAGCAAAGAAACTGTGCCCCCAGCCAAACCCGCTGTGGAGAAAGCTGCTGAGAAGAGCGATGACACTAGCAATACAGTCAAAAAGGTAAAACCTGTTGGTCGCGCAGCAAACGATCCTCGAATTGCGCCGCAGCCAGTTCAAAATTTACAAATTAGCACAGCGCGGCCAATGCCACCGGCACTCGACGCGAATATCGTCGCTATGCCGGATCCAAACCGGCCAAAAATGCCAAGAGCCGCTAACGATCCACGCAACTAATAGCTACCTTCTTTAGCTAAATCCAAGCCCAGCTTATACGCTGGGCTTTTTTTGTCTAAATTTCAGCCAATCTGCACGTCATCAAACTGATTTATAAGTCTTTTTTATAATACTGCTTGTTTCGCTAAACAAGCTATGTATAATTCGCAACTGCTGCGGAGGGGTGGCAGAGTGGTCGATTGCACCGGTCTTGAAAACCGGCGTTGGTTCATCCCAACCCAGGGTTCAAATCCCTGCCCCTCCGCCACTTTATCCACCACGTTTCAACATCCGATCTTCCTTTCCAAGTCACTCCACACCCAGTATGATAAGCTCTGTTTACACTATCTTTGTTTAGTAATTAACGGAGTAAGACATGCAAGACAAATCGGTCTTTCAGGCGCATACGCAGCCCTTAGCGGCACTGGAAACTAGTAAAGTTCTTCGCAACACCTACATGCTGCTAGGCATGACACTAGTAACTAGCGCATTGTGTGCTGGTTTAGCTATGGCAATGAATATTGGCCACGGCACTGGACTTGTTCTTTCACTCCTCGGCTTTGTAATGCTGTTTGTCGTGAACAAAACCGCCGACTCAAGCAAAGGCATTCTTGCCATTTTCGTCTTCACTGGCCTGCTTGGCGCAGCCTTGGGACCAATGCTGAAGGCCTATCTTGCTCTGCCCAATGGAGGCGAGCTGGTTATGCAGGCACTTGGTGGCACCGCCTTAGTATTCTTTGGCCTTTCTGCCTATGTTTTAACTACCCGTAAAGACTTCTCATTCCTTGGCGGCTTTTTGATGATCGGCTTGCTTGTGATGGTTGTCGCCAGCATTGCGAATCTGTTCTTCCAAGTCCCCGCCGCTTCGCTAGCTATTTCAGCAGCTGCGGTATTTATTATGTCTGGGCTCATCCTATTTGATACTAGCCGTATCATTCACGGTGGCGAAACCAATTATATTCGCGCCACAGTCGCCCTATACCTCGACATTTATAATTTATTTGTTCACCTGCTGCATTTATTAGGTGTATTTAGTGGTGATGACTAATCACACCCCTAACATTGATTTGAATATCACCGAACAGGGGCTCTTATGAGCCTCTGTTTTGCTATATTAGTCACGGGTCAGCCCTATTCAGATCAATCCAGCAGAACTGCACTGCAGTTTTGCAAAGCCTTAATCGAACGCCAGCATAGTATTTATCGCGTCTTCTTCTTTAACGATGGTGTACATTGCGCCAATAGCTTTATTACCCCTCCGCAAGACGAGCAAGCCATCCCAAGACAGTGGCAGGCACTTCAGAAGGAACACGATCTCGATTTAGTTATCTGCGTTTCCAGCGCATTGCGTCGCGGCGTTATCGATCAAAAAGAAGCGCATCGCTATGACGTAACTGGCCATAATATGGCAGAAGGTTTTAATATCGGCGGATTAGGCCAGTGGGTAGATGCCTGTATTAATGCCGATCGCGTCATTCGGTTTGGAAGTTAAATGCATTTCCTTTATTTATTTAGCCGGCAGGCCTACGGGCACAGCCTGGCGCGTGAAGCTCTAGATATGGCTTTAGCGACGGCAGCTTTTGATCAAAAGGTGAGCATCGTGTTTTTAGAGGATGCTATATATCAGCTCCTAAACGCCACAGATGCTCAGAGTGTCGAGGCCAAACCGCATACCGGCGTAATAAATGCCCTGCCCTTGTACGATATAGAGAATATCTATTACCTAGATGATGACCGCCAACATCGCGCCATAAGTGAAAGCAGTCTTCTGACACACGCGACGGCTATAACGCGCCCGGCACTACAGCAATTGATAGCCGCCGCAGATCGGGTACAAAGTTTCTAATGCAGCTCCATATTCTTAATAGCAGCGCTAGCCTGAGCCGATGCCAAAGCAGTATTTCTGACACGGATTCAATAATATTAATTGAAGACGCCGTTGTGCTATCGACCTCGATTTTGCAGAAAGTAAGCGCAAGTATTGCGGTTTTCGCCTTAAATGACGATCTCGCACGCAGAGGCATTAACCCACCAGACCGCATTAAAGCGCTAAGCTTTAGCGAATTCGTCGATCTATGTGCCGATCACACACAATGCCTAAGCTGGTAAAATGGCAACTCTTACGGTTCTAGGCCAAAACATTGCCACCGATCCAGACGGTTTTTTAAAAAACCTAAGCGACTGGTCGCCAGATGTCGCCAACGCCCTAGCAAACGAATGTGAAATACACCTAGAGAGCGAACACTGGGAGCTAATTGAGCTGGTGCAGCGCTTTTATCAAGAATTTGGCCTATCACCAGCGATGCGGCCGCTGATAAAATACGCAAAGCTTACACTGGGGCCCGAAAAAGGAAATAGTCTCTATTTTTTAACACTCTTTCCTGGCAGCCCCGCAAAAATACTCAGCAAAATCGCAGGTCTTCCACGACCCGATAACTGCCTCTAAACCTCAATGAGTACATCATGTCGGTAGAACATCCCTTCGCACAGTATGTGCGGATTCTAGGCAAAGGAAAAACAGGTTCGCGATCGCTTAACGAAACCGAAGCGCAGCAAGCCATGGGCATGATTTTACGAGGTGACGTTGAAGACGTTCAACTCGGCGCATTTCTTATGCTGCTCCGGGTGAAAGAAGAAAGTCACGAAGAACTCGCAGGTTTTGTAATAGCGGCAAGAGATGACATTTCGGCACCTGCGATAGCGGTAGATATCGACTGGGCAAGCTATGCAGGCAAACGCCGACAATTACCGTGGTATCTGCTCGCAGCCTTAGCACTTGCCGATAGCGGCTTGCGGGTCTTTATGCACGGGGCGGCAGGTCACACCGCAGAACGGATTTACAGCGAGCACGTGCTTGCGTCACTAGGTGAAGCAGCTGCAGCAAACTGGCAGGAAGTTAGCGACAAATTAGATCAATCGAATTTTGCTTATCTGCCACTAGCCCATTTTTCACCGGTGCTACAGCGGATGATAGACCTGCGCAATCAATTTGGGCTGCGCTCTCCAGTGCACACACTGTCTCGACTATTAAATCCGCTATCAGCACCCTACTCCCTGCAAAGTATTTTTCATCCCGCCTATGCAGAAAATCACCAGCGCGCCGCCGCCCTCCTCGGCCAAGCACACGCTGCGGTCTTTAAAGGTGAAGCTGGTGAGGCAGAACGAAAACCAGAAGCGCTATGCAAGGTGAAAATGGTTCACAACTCGGAGCTATCTGAATCTGAATGGCCGAAGCTGGTTGATGGCCGGCAAGAAAAGCTGGAAACACTGAATATTGACGATCTTATTCACGCTTGGCGCGACGATAGCGTCGACGAATACGGACGCCTCGCCATTCTCGGCACTATCGCCATTGTTATACAACTGAGATCCCCTGAACTCGATCAACAGCAATGCCTAGACCAGGCAGCTGACATTTGGCAGAGCCGAAATCGCGCGCGCCTCTCACCACGCTGAAAAGCGCTACACCACGGACACAATATGAGCATTAACCCTATCGACATCGACAACTACCCCGCTATTTTGCAAGACAAAGCACAAGAGGTCGCATCGATTTTTAAGGACTTAACGCTGCCAGCACCGACGATCTTTCCATCTCAAGCCGTCCACTACCGGCTGCGAGCTGAGTTTCGACTGTGGCACGACAATGCGGAAGCCTACTACGCAATGTTCGACCCCGCCGAACCGAAAACCCCTGTGCGGATTGATAAATTCCCAACTGCATCAAAGACCATAGACGACTTGATGCCGCTACTGTTAAACAAGATTAATAGCCAAACAGTATTGAGCAAACGCCTATTCCAAGTTGAGTTTCTCAGCACCTTAAGCGGCGATATGCTCGTTAGCCTGATTTATCACCGACGCCTAGATGAAGAGTGGGAAGCTGTAGCAAGGACTTTAGCGAGTGAGCTTAACATTCAAATTATCGGTCGCAGTAAAAAGCAAAAGCTGGTATTAGACCGCGATTATGTCGTCGAAAATTTACCGGTAGACGGCGAAACCTTTATTTATAAGCAGTACGAGGGTGGGTTTACCCAGCCTAATGGCATACTCAATGCGACTATGATTAGCTGGGCTAAAGAGCAAGTTAAAGAGAAGTTAGACCGCGATTTATTAGAGCTTTATTGTGGCAACGGTAATTTCACCATTCCGCTGTCTAAGCAATTCAGAAAAGTACTGGCAACAGAAATATCAAAAACCTCAGTTAAAGCCGCTCACGAGAATTTCGCCTTAAATAAAGTAAGCAATATCGAAGTGTTGCGCATGTCTAGCGAGGAGCTCACCTCTGCGCTTAACAAAGAACGCAGCTTCCGCCGTTTAGAGCACGTCGATTTAGACAGCTACAATATCGACACGGTGTTAGTAGATCCGCCTCGCGCAGGCCTAGATCACAATACCCGCGAATTGATTTCTAGTTTTGAGAATATCGTCTATATATCCTGCAATCCAGAAACGCTACACCGAGATTTGCAAATATTAACCAAAACTCATGCCGCAGATGCCTTCGCCCTGTTCGACCAGTTCCCGTACACTCATCATATGGAATGTGGGGTATTTTTAAAAAGAAGGGTCCAGCCATGACAGTGAAGCTAACCGATTTAGAAATTAGCAATGCACTAAACGATCTACCAGACTGGGAATTAAAAGACGGCAAATTATGCCGCGTGTTTGAGTTTGATGATTTTATTAGCGCCTTCGCCTTTATGACGAGGGTAGCAATTCGCGCTGAAAAGATTGACCACCACCCCGAATGGAGCAATGTATACAAAACCGTTACCATTGCCTTGACAACACATGATGCCGGCGGCCTTACTGCAAAAGATCTCGCCCTAGCCGAAGCGATTAAAATTGAGTTTGGACGCTAATAAAACGCAACACCAAGCTGCTGCAAATGGCGGCTTAGATAATCGTCTAAATTCGGCATATCTTCCGGATGAATATCTAATACAGATATATTTAATTGCTTACAAACATCGGCGCGACGCATTCGCGCCGATATTGCATCTGCAAGCTCACCGCTAGCCCAAAATTCAAGGCACACTCCACTGTCGGGCAAATAAAAATCGCAAACGAGATGTTCATCAACTGGCAAAGCGCGGTAAATACTGTAACGAACCCCCGCTAAATACAGCCACTGGGCTATACAACAATGCTCCTGAGACTTGCAAGTCACGCCATCAATAGCAGTCCAGCCGGACGCCCTGCCCGCGAATAAATCATCGGTGACCTGCGACTCAATTTTGCATTCCCGCACTAGACGAGTAAACGCCTCTCGCTCGCGAATATCCTCAGGCCACAGCACATAACTTAGGCTGCTTTGCTGATTTTCGAAGACCTGACCGCCAATTGCGCTCCCCGTCGCGGTGAGCTCCCAGCCTCGGGGGCTAGGTTTTAGCCAGCCCAGCTCTACGAATAGGCGGTTCAACTCTCGCCCACTAAAGCCTTCAGAACGCCCTAGCGCCACCGCAGACAGCAACTTATTGCTTTCCATCGCCCTAAATAGCTGATGCTCTAGCAAATTCTGTGGCCACACAATATAACGGCCATAGCGTTTGCTGCTTTGGTAACTACCGCCCTCAAATTCTCCTTTTGCAGTGAGTGCCCAACCCTCATCTACTTTGCGAATCCAGCCGTAATCTTTGAGAACAGAAAAAAGCTGCTGCACAGGGATTTCACCCTGCTTCGCTAATGCTGACGTAGACAGTTTGTCGGAGGACATTCCTTATTACCTATGTCTTGGGATAGCGCGCAGCTAAACCCTGGTAAACCTCATCGGCGAATTGGCTAGATTGGGCATCGGCTTTAGCCAAAATATCCACTAAATGCACATTGTCCTCTTCACCCTGCCATATCTTTATATAGCTGCCGTCTTTATAGCCATGATCTTGGCGAAAGAAATTTAAAACATTTTTTCCGACATACTGTTTATAAAGATCATCGAAACTTAGTTCGGCTGCCACCATAAGGTCCCAAAACAAGGGCACGGAAAATCCTTTTGTTCGCAGACAGTGTTCCGCCAAGGCCTCGGTAGCCTCCAATACTCCCAAGCCTGATGGAGCGTGTGCTGCCAAGGCCTCAATAATTTCATCCGCTAGCGACTCAATTGCCACACCGTCACGAAACAGCGCACTCATACCAAAGTGCCAAATATCGACGACTTCTAGCTGAACCTGACCTAAATCAGGCTGCTGCTTTTTCCACCATTTATAACCGTAGTGATCCATTAGTTCACCACATTCGATCCAAGCTGCGCGGTACCACGCATTGCCTTGGTTCATCCAATCGCTATTCACCTTGCTGTTCATGCGGTTCTGCAAATCCAGCATAGTGATAAAAGCTGGACGACGCGTTGAATCAGACACTATTAAACCCACCCATCTAAAATCTGAGTGCACATAATAAACAAGGACGAGGTATTAAGCAGCGACTATTTACCGCTTTATAATGTGGAGGGATCGCCAGCTAGCGACCTTACTGGGAAAGGTTTTCGCCCAATTCTATAAAGTAATGCAACAAATCTGCACCAACTATTTCTCGGCAATCCTCTCCTAGACGATCTCCGATACTGTCAGGAATCTGCGCTAAAAAATTGGGACCATAACTCACTCGACGCTGCTGCAAACAAAGGCTAATGGTCGATTGCGGGCCGTGAACGGAATAATGTCGCGATTCCAGGGGCCGAGTTTTTTGCATATATCCCATTAAGCGCACCGTTGCTGCTCAATGGTATACACCAATGACAACTTTCGTCCGTGGGCAAAATCAATAAGCTGTAAAGCCTTGCCAGCCAATAAATGCCTCACCGTATTCGAAGGAATCGCAGGTAAACACACAATATTATTCGGCGCACAAGCCTCAGGGAACAGCAGAACTAGATCAACGATAGCAGAACTGCCATCAGCACCATGGCCTCTAGAGCACAGGCGCATGTCAACGTGCTGCAGTTGCTCAGGCAAGACATTATCAACGGCAAGGTGCTTTACCGTATCTTTATTGTCAAAACCAAGTAAATAGCTAGCAATCAGCATCGCGGCTCTCTTTTCCATCATTGAATGAGAGCTATTATGCGCTTACAGGGGCCGCAAACTATCCGGTGAATTACCTATCATGTCGACGCGCTACCCCCCTAGCTGCTACTGACGAACGCCCCGCGTGTTGTTAGGAGTAAGCGATTTATCGCTGCTGCGCCAGGGATTGATATCCAATCCACCTCGACGGGTATAGCGCGCATAAACACTCAGGTATTTGGGTTGGCAGCGCTTGCTGATATCGCTAAATATTCGCTCAACACAGTGCTCATGAAACTCATCATGTTCGCGAAACGAGACGATATAAGCCAATAAACTTTCGCGCTGAATTTTGGGCCCAGTATAGCGAATTTCTACACTAGCCCAATCTGGTTGCGAGGTGACGGGACACCGCGATCGCAGTAAATTGCTATATAAGTGCTCGCTGCAAATTTCGGTATTTTCCACCACAAGAAGGTCTGAATTTGGGCTATACGATGTCGGACAAATATCCAAATCATCCAAACATTCACCTTCAGGGCAAGACACCCCGTAAGCGTCTTCCCAGCGATCCGCGGTAAACAGACTAAGCTCAACCGCGGCGCCACTTGCCAAACTTAAATCGCGCTCTAGCGCTCGCTTTAAGATGTCTAGGTCCGCAATTCGCGTTTGATTAAACGAGTTTAAATATAATTTAAAGGACTTAGATTCGATAATATTTGGGCTGCCAGCGGCAAATCGAAATTCGGCACATGCAACCACCGGCTTTCCTGATGCGTTTAACCACGACAATTCGTAGGCATTCCAAATATCCACACCGCTAAATGGTAGTGATTTTGCCGAATCGATACCCAACTCCCCCCGCCCCTGCTGACGCGGAATAGCGTGCAAACATGTCGGGTCGTACTGGTCAGGATAAGTAACTTTTTCGCCGAGCGGGCCGTGGCTTTTATGATCACTCATACTACTTAACGCCCCTATTGGCGAAGACGCGTGCCGCTAGACAACAAATACATACAATATGCATAGGCAGCTATCGTAAATCCGCCAACCATTAAAAACGCCGTCGTAACATTTACATCTGACACACCAAGCACGCCGTAACGAAAAGCGTTAACAATATAAAGCATGGGATTTAAGCGCGACACGCCAGCCCAAAAATCCGGCAATAAATCTATCGAATAAAATACGCCACCAAGATAGGTTAATGGCGTTAGAACAAACACCGGCACGATGGATACATCATCAAAATTATTTGCAAAAACCGCATTAATAAAACCGGCTAACGAAAACATAATTGAGGTCATTAACACAATCGCAATAGTAACGCCGATATGTTGAATGTGGAGGCTAGTGAAAAATAAGGACAGCAATGTAACAATTAAACCTACCAGTAAACCCCGCGCAACTCCGCCGATCACAAAACCCCATAAAACCGTATTGTTTGACATTGGCGAAACCAATATCTCCTCGACAAAACGCTGGAATTTAGCCCCAAAGAATGACGACACGACATTGGAATACGCATTTGTGATGACCGACATCATGATCAAACCCGGCACAACAAATTCCATATAGGTGAAACCACCCATTTGGCCAATACGCGAGCCAATGAGCGCGCCAAATATCACAAAATACAGTGACATGGTGATGGCAGGTGGCAATAAGGTCTGCATCCAAATACGCAAAAAGCGGCGGATTTCTTTGCGGACAATAGTGTAAAACGCCACCCACTGTTCAGCTAATGTCATTCACTACTCCATATCTTCAGCGCCGGCCAGCACCGACGGAATCATAATTACAGGGTCTGACTTACTTCGCGTTCAGTAAACCAACAAACAACTCTTCTAAGCGATTCGCTTTATTACGCATACTACTAATCACCAGACCTTGTTTATTTAAGGCGGCAAATACCTCGTTTAACGAACTCCCTTTATTGAGCACCAACTCGAACATATGCTCATCGATATAGCGAGTATCAAAACCCTCAACCACCAAATCGGGACTAATCGCTTCCGGCGTATCTAAAATAAACACTTCTTTTTGAAGCTGCCGCAATAGCGCCTTCATACTGGTATTTTCTACGATATTACCACCGTCGATAATGGCAATATGGCGGCACAAGCTCTCCGCCTCTTCTAGATAGTGGGTAGTTAAAATAATGGTCGTTCCGCTTTTATTAATCTCCGTCAGGAACTCCCACATCGAGCGCCGCAACTCAATATCTACCCCTGCGGTAGGCTCATCCAATATCAAAAGACGGGGTTCATGAATAAGCGCCCGGGCAATCATTAAACGCCGCTTCATGCCACCGGACAGCATTCGCGAGGCCACCTTGCGCTTATCCCAAAGGCCCAGCTTTTTTAAGTATTTTTCGGCGCGCTCACCGGCAACTGCTCGGCTCAAGCCGTAATAACCAGCTTGGTTAACCACAATATCCCAAACCGTTTCAAAATTAGAGAAGTTAAATTCCTGAGGAACAACCCCAATCTCACGCTTTGCCGCGGCTAAATCTGTCTGAATGGAATGCCCAAACACATGAACATCGCCCGCCGTTTTTTTAACCAAAGACGAAACAATACCGATAGTCGTCGACTTACCTGCCCCATTGGGACCGAGCAGGGCAAAGAAATCACCCTCCTTCACCTCAAGGTCAATACCCTTTAAGGCTTCAAAACCATTGTCGTAGACCTTACGCAATCCTTTAATTTGCAGGGCAATTGCCATAGTATCTGCCTAAAATTTTCGCTGCTGAAATGTACAAAACCAAATCGGTCACTTAAGCGACTTAGATTTACGAAACGTAACAATCACTAAAAAGCACCGCTTGCAAAGCAAACAATACTCATCTTTATGAAATGTATTAACTGACGAGAACACCTACTGTTAGCCGCTTATTTTGCCACGCCCGCGCAGTGGAATACACTAAAGTCTTAAATCTACGAGAAATGGAGTCACAGTGACGACGCGCTTAGAATACTACCGCCACCTAAACGACGCACTCAACGAGCTATGTAACAAGGTGGTTGCCCAGCACCCAAATCACAGCGAAGAAAGCAATAATGAATTACTCGAGTTATTCACTCAGCTAGACGACTGCTTCGCCAACAATGAAGATTACGCACTACTTGGCCAGCAAATCATTAACAAAATTGTCAGCCACTACCCCGACATCACACCGCAGGTGCACCGGGACTTACTCTGGTTTTTTGGTGGCGACTGCCTGCACTTTTTGGGGGACGAAGAAATACAAAAATACCAAGAGCTGGAAGAGCGCTACTACGAATTAACGAATACCGACGAAAACGTCAGCTATCGCAATCTACGCGCACAGGTCTTTAACATGCATTAAGCGAGCAAAAGCGTCGCTTATCACAAACAAGAAAATTACAGGCGAAAAAAAAGCGAAGCATCTGCTTCGCTTTTTAGAATTTGGAGCGGGAAAGGAGGCTCGAACTCCCGACCTCAACCTTGGCAAGGTTGCGCTCTACCAACTGAGCTATTCCCGCAAATTCCGGAATATTGTTAATCACAAATTCCGTACAGCCTTGATAAAAAACACTTTTTTACTGCCCTCTTCAAGACGGGGCGCATAATAAAAAGTTTTCTTTAAACTGTCAACACCGCCGTGGCAGGCAATTTATCTGACAGTATTCTACGCGCTGTAACGTAGAAATTGGCGTCCCCTAGGGGACTCGAACCCCTGTTACTGCCGTGAAAGGGCAGTGTCCTAGGCCAC
>NZ_PQGG01000028.1:0-93683 GCF_002915595.1 Zhongshania marina | reverse complement strand
CGAACCCCTGTTACTGCCGTGAAAGGGCAGTGTCCTAGGCCACTAGACGAAGGGGACGCCGCGAGCCTCTCAGGGCGATAATGCTGTCCCTGAAAGAGGGCGCAATTTTAGTGTGACTCCCCCACCCCGTCAAGGCCAATTTAGCACTAAATCAAGGATAAATAACAAAAAAAAAGAGAAGCATCTCTGCTTCTCTTTTAACGCTGCCGACATTATCACCAGCGCGAAATAATGGCGTCCCCTAGGGGACTCGAACCCCTGTTACTGCCGTGAAAGGGCAGTGTCCTAGGCCACTAGACGAAGGGGACGCCGCAAACCTTTCAGACTCCGAGTCACTTGACGTCTGAAAGTGGCGCGAATTCTAGAAACCTTAGCGCCCGCCGTCAAGTCGCTTTTTACAATTAACGCTAAAAAAACAAAAAAACCTCAAATATCGCCTACTTAGCAATCAAATTGGCCATAAATCAATCAACCGAATCCTCAAGTCTTAACGATAATGAGTTTATGCAGTAGCGCAAACCGGTCGGTTCAGGCCCATCGGGGAAAACATGTCCCAAATGAGCCTCGCAGCGTGCACACACCACTTCCTCACGAATCATACCGTGACTCACATCGCGATTAACTCCCACTACCTCCTCGACTACCGGCTTATAAAAGCTAGGCCATCCAGATCCCGAGTCATATTTCGTGTCAGAATCGAATAAGTTCAAACCGCAGCAGCGGCAAACATAACTTCCGCTCGCTTTTACGTCATAGTACTCACCACTAAATGCTCGCTCAGTACCCTTTTGCCGACAGACATAAAACTCCTCGTCACTTAGAAGTTCCCGCCACTCTTGTTCAGTTTTCACTACTTTTTCCACGAATAACTCTCCACCTGTTTACCTTCAAAGCCGTATACTTAGCTGCTAGGCTATTTACGCGCTATATACCACAGTAGTTTATACCGCATTAAATAGCACACAAGACGAATTGCACAGGTAAGCAGTTTGACACTGCCCCTGCACACTATAAATCCGGTAGCTACCGGCTAAGAAGGCGGGAAATGGGCCATCATTTAAAATCGAAGAAATTGAACAACGTCTGCTATGAAATACGTGGACCTGTGCTACAGCGCGCAAATGAATTAGAAGAAGAAGGCCACCGTATTCTTAAATTGAATATCGGTAACCCCGCGCCTTTCGGTTTTAACGCCCCAGACGAAATTATCCAAGACGTTATCCGCATGTTGCCCGATAGCGAGGGTTACAGTGACTCAAAGGGACTTTACAGCGCGCGCAAAGCCATCATGCAAGAGTGTCAAAAAATCGGCATTCCCGGGGTTGGCGTCAATGATATTTATCTAGGCAACGGTGCCAGCGAGCTGATTAGCATGGCAACCCAAGCTCTGCTAAACCAAGGCGATGAGGTACTTATTCCAGCACCCGACTACCCTCTTTGGACTGCGGTAGTATCGCTTTCTGGCGCAAGCCCCGTGCATTATCTTTGTGACGAAGATAATGGCTGGCAGCCGTCTATTGATGACATCGTGAGCAAGATCACACCAAACACCAAAGCGATAGTGATCATCAACCCAAACAACCCTACCGGCGCGGTATACAGCCGAGAGATGCTAGAGCAGCTTGTTGCCATCGCCGAAGCACACAATCTTGTGGTGTTCGCCGACGAAATTTACAGCAAAATCTTGTTCGATGACGCCGTTCACATCCCTATCGGCAGCCTAAAAGCCGATATCCTGTGCCTAACCTTTAATGGCCTGTCTAAGGCCTACCGCCTTGCGGGCTTTCGCAGCGGCTGGCTTATTGTCTCGGGTGCAAAAGATCGGGCCGCAGACTATATCGAGGGGCTTAACATCCTGTCGTCGATGCGACTGTGCGCAAACGTCCCTGCCCAGCACGCTATTCAAACCGCACTGGGCGGCTACCAAAGCATCAACGAACTGATTCTGCCTGGTGGCCGGCTTTTAGAGCAGCGCGACTTAGCGCATAAAATGCTAAATGAGATTCCCGGCGTAAGCTGCACCAAGCCAGCGGGCGCCATATACATGTTCCCGCGCTTAGACCCAGAAATATACCCGGTGAAAGATGATGAACAGCTGGTACTAGACCTCTTGAATCAAGAGAAAATTCTGCTCGTTCAAGGCAGTGGCTTTAATTGGCACGAACCCGATCACCTTAGAATCGTGTTTTTGCCAAATAAAATTGACCTCGCTGATGCAATAGAGCGCTTTGCCAGATTCTTGGCCTCTTACCGCAAGCAGCTCGCCCTTAAAAGACTAGCTTAAACAAGCTAATGGGCTCGCAGGCAAACCACCTGTGGGCCCGCAATTACAGCCGATAATGTAGCACCTTCAATGCGGCATCCGAATCCGCCTCGGGAAAATCATCCCTTCCCGCCAACCTCGATACAAACCTAGCGCCTGGGCAATATTCCCTCATAACGCTCTCCAAGAAAGCCTGACCTAAATAAGGCGCGTTTAAGCACACGAGAATATCGCCGCCCTCTGGAAGCAAATCGGGAAATTGCCGAACCAATTTTTTGTAGTCATTTATCGCATCAAAGCTGCCAAGTTGCCGCGATGGTGGATCGCAAATAAGAATATCAAAGGGGCCTAGCTTCTTTAGGCGCCCCCAAGATTTAAGAATATTGTGGCTAAGAAAGCGCAGCTCAGATGCCCTCGCAACGGGATTTAGCTTGTGATTCTCTCGCCCCACAGAGAGAGCTGGCTTGCTCATATCGATATTCACAATAGAAGCCGCACCCGCCTGCTCTGCCGCAACAGAAAAAGCACAGGTGTAGGAAAACAAATTTAATACGCGCCTACCTTCAGCGCGCTCAGCAAGCCATGCCCGCGCTGGCTGCATATCCATAAAATAGCCGATATTTTGCTTGCCGCTCAAATCGAGTTGAAACCGATACGCTCCCTCCTGCGCCAAATAGCTATCTAAATTTTCTCCCCATAAACAATAACTTGAAGAGGCTTTATCATATCGATTCTGGACAATAGCAGCCGTACACTCCTTAGCAAATTTGGCCTGTAGCGCAGCACAAAACTGCGCCCAAAATTCTGGCTCCGGCTCCCGATATAAAACAATCCACAACAGCGGCTCAAAATAATCGATGGTGAAAAATTCGAAGCCTAGATAGCATTGTCCGCGGCCATGAAACAGACGTTGAGCGCCCTTTTCCGCCGCCAACTGCCAATCAGAAAAACATGTTAGCTTTTCAAACTCCTGAAAATCAGTCACCAGACGCGCTCACCCGATACATAATGACGTCACGGTAACCAGTCACAAGAGAAATGTAACCCTGCCATTCCGCATCTAACTCAGGGTCATTACTGTCTACTAGCAGAGGTCGCCCACCGAGTCCGCTAATCTTGGTTTTGGTCGCAATAATAATGAAATTCTCGCGCCCAATAGCGCGAATCAATGCGGGCGTTAATTGTTGGTTTCCCCTCCCGAGAATATGCCCCTGACCACCAATGGCGGTAATCACTGCTTTTACGGGGCCGGCGTGCTTACTAACTAAAGTTGCCAGTTGATCTGCGCTTAAATCACCTGCTAGCAGCTCATTATTCAACACCGCATCAAAACCCAATAAAGTATTCACTAGGCCAAGATGCGTCATAATGGCTTCCGTTGTACTTCCAGGACCAATGACGTAGAGGGTTTCAGCCTCCATTCCCTCAGTAATATGCTCGGCAATGTCGGACAACACCAGCTCCTCTTGCTCGCGCCCCCCAGATTTAACATGCTGTAAAAAGCCGCCAAGGCGTGGCACCAACAACTCACCAAAATATTTGGAGCGCACTACACCAGCTCTAAACGCCTCCTCGTCAATATCGCGAACCTCGCCCTCACCTAGCTCAACCAAACCACCAGAAACCAGTGCCAACACAATATCAGCAGCACTTTCAGGGCTGACCGCATAAACACCAGAGTGCATTTTGACCCCAGCGGGCACACCTAAACAGGGAGTAGCTAAGCCAATAGCGCTGCATATGTCCCGTGCTGTGCCATCCCCCCCTACAAACAATAGCAAATCAACACCGGCTGCAGACAAAGCCAGTGCCGCGCTTTGAGTATCGCTACTAGTGGTGTGAGAGGCAGATTCAGGGCAACCAACCGACACAAAGGGCAGGCCCGCAACCTCTCTAGCCCCTGCGCTATTCGCGGACATATCGCCCTCAAACCCAAACACAGTGACTTTAGTCGCTACTTGTTGAGCTATTTTCGCCAAACACCGCAGCGCGCGGGTGCCGGCACGACCACGATCGCTATTGGGAACCACACTAATATCAAGACCATCGCTCCCCTTCATGGCCAAGGGGCCACCCAGCCCCGCAAGCGGATTAACAATTAATCCTAGTTTAAACATAAGAACCCTTATTAAATTTGGGTAAGCGGATTAAATGGTTGATCTTACCTTTGCATGAGAGTGAGACAGACCGGCATCTCATCGGATTATCTGGTTGATGCTTCACCTACTGCTGGTGCATGTTTCCTTCGCTAATTCCAGCAAGAACCCCACACGCCTCAACTTCCCGGTCATCGTTGCAACTCGCTCTCAGTGAAACGAGTTGTTTCTCAAGCGCTTGCAGAGCGGTTATCTGCGACCGCACATGAGAGATGTGATCATCGAGCAAGGCGTTGACGGCGGTACAAGGCTGATGAGGGTCGTCCTGATAGCTCTGTAGTTCGTGAATCTCAGCCAGTGACAGGCCCAGGATTCTGCAGCGACGGATGAAGGCCAGCCCCTCACCATGCTTCTCGGTATAGACACGGTAACCGTTGTCCTGCCGATCAGGCGGCGGCAACAAGCCCTGCTGTTCATAGAAGCGGATCGTCTGTGTTTCGACCCCTACCAACTGCGCCAACTGACCAATGCGCATCAGCCTCCTCCCCAACGGATTCTTTACTCTATTGACCTTATAGTAGCTTTATAGTTTTAAATGGTACCACAACATTGTTCAAGTGGAGTCGTATCATGAGCAAATCCTGTGGTGGCGCCTGTGGCGGTGATGCAACGTCCGCAGCGGATACCGATATACAGGCCTCCTCCGAGGCGCCAGGGAGATGGGTCAGTGTTTATGCCGTGCCGAAGATGGACTGTCCATCAGAAGAACGAATGATTCGCCTAGCCCTGAACGGCTTTGAGGAGATTCGGGCGCTGTCCTTCGACTTGTCGAACCGCCGGCTGAAGGTCGTGCATGACGGCGAGGTCGAGCCCGTCACCTCGAAACTGAAGACCTTGGGGCTAGGCGCCTCGCTTCAGGAAACCGTCGCTGCAAATCCGGAGACCATCAAGGCCGCCGAGTTTTCGGCAGCTTCTGCTAAGCAAGAATCCGGGACCCTGCGCTGGTTGCTCGGCATCAATGCACTTCTGTTCGTGGTGGAAATGACTGCCGGTCTGATCGCCCAGTCCACCGGCCTGATTGGAGAATCCCTGGACAATTTTGCCGATGCGGCGGTGTACGGGCTTGCCCTTTATGCGGTTGGACATAGCGTGAAAATGCAGGTACGTGCCGCGCATCTTGCTGGTGTACTGCAACTGATCTTGGCTGTGGGCGTGCTCGTAGAGGTGGTGAGACGCTTTGTATTCGGTAGTGAGCCTGAATCGCTGGTGATGATGGCTATCGCATTCGTCGCATTGATTGCCAATACCAGTTGTCTGCTGCTCATATCCAAACATCGGGAAGGCGGGGCGCACATGAAGGCAAGCTGGATATTCTCGGCCAACGACGTGGTGATCAACCTGGGGGTCATCACCGCCGGCGCCCTGGTCGCGTGGACCGGTTCCAATTATCCGGATCTGATTATCGGCACCATCGCGGGGGGCATTGTACTTAACGGTGCCAGACGCATTTTGGCGTTGAAGGGTTAAATAATGCTCATTATTGGCAAAAAGCTCTCGCCGTATGCCCTATTGTCCATATCGGGCCTGCTGGCAGCGTCTGATCAGGCTGTAAAGTGGCTGGTGCAGCAATCAATGGCCTATGGCGAGTATGTTTCGGTGACCCCGTTCTTTAACTGGGTGCACCTATGGAACACCGGTGCCGCATTCAGTCTTTTTGCGAATGGTGGAGGCTGGCAGCGCTACTTTTTTATCGGAATCGCGGTAGTGGTCTCGATTTTTCTGATCAAGCTGATCCTTGAAAATCGTCATAAAGGAGAAGCCATCGCTTACAGTCTTATCCTCGGTGGCGCCATGGGCAACCTGATTGACCGGGTCTTTCGCGGCTATGTTGTGGATTCCTTTGATTTCTATTGGCGAGACTGGCATTGGCCGGCCTTCAACCTGGCTGATATTGCAATTGTCCTCGGTGCCTTACTTTTCGTTTCCAGCAGCTTGTTGGGTAAAAAAGCAAACACCAATGCCGAGCCGGATGGATCTGACTGACACCTACGCCTATACAACACCATGACCGAACTTCCCGACAACATCCTTCACCTGCCGCAATACCAAGTACTGGGCTGCAAATCAACCGACGACGAAATGCACTTCCAGGTGGACGTGCCCGATCCCATCGCCTGCGAGGAATGCGGCGTGCAGGGTGAGTTCGTACGGTTCGGCAAGCGTGACGTTCCCTATCGTGATCTGCCCATCCACGGCAAGCGGGTCACTCTCTGGGTGGTCCGCCGCCGATACACCTGCCGGGCCTGCAAGACAACATTCAGGCCCCAGCTACCGGAGATGGTGGACGGATTCCGTATGACACTGCGGCTGCATGAGTACGTGGAGAAGGAATCCTTCAACCACCCCTACACCTTTGTGGCGGCACAGACCGGCCTGGACGAGAAGACGGTGCGCGACATCTTCAACGCCCGCGCCGAGTTCCTGGGGCGCTGGCACCGCTTCGAGACGCCCCGCATCCTGGGCATTGACGAGCTATACCTGAACAAGCGCTACCGCTGCATTCTGACCAACATTGAGGAGCGAACCCTGCTCGACCTGCTGGCCACCCGCCGCCAGGACGTGGTGACCAACTACCTGATGAAGCTGAAAGACCGGCAGAAGGTCGAGATCGTCAGCATGGACATGTGGAACCCCTACCGGGCAGCGGTCAAGGCTGTGCTGCCCCAGGCCCGTATCGTGGTCGATAAGTTCCATGTGGTGCGCATGGCCAACGATGCCCTAGAGAGAGTGCGCAAGGGCCTCAGAAAGGAGCTGAAACCGTCCCAGAGCCGGACTCTCAAGGGAGACCGGAAAATCCTGCTGAAACGCGCTCACGAAGTCTCAGACCGGGAGCGCCTCATCATGGAGACCTGGACAGGCGCGTTCCCGCAACTGCTGGCCGCCTACGAGCACAAGGAGCGCTTCTACGGCATCTGGGACGCCACCACACGGCTCCAGGCAGAAGCCGCCCTGGACGAGTGGATAGCCACCATCCCGAAGGGCCAGAAGGAAGTCTGGAGCGATCTGGTCAGGGCAGTGGGAAACTGGCGCGAAGAGACCATGACCTACTTCGAAACGGACATGCCCGTCACCAACGCTTACACGGAGTCCATCAACCGACTGGCCAAGGACAAGAACCGTGAAGGGCGCGGTTACTCCTTCGAGGTGATGCGGGCACGAATGCTCTACACCACGAAGCACAAGAAGAAGGCACCGACTGCGAAGGTCTCTCCTTTCTACAAGAAAACCATCGGTTACGGACTGCCGGACTTCGCAGAGGAACTCAACTACGGAGTCGATCTATCAACCATCTGAGGGTGGTATCAGATTGATGGGGTGAAGGTGCCCCATCAACCATTAAGTCCGTATACCCTTAAATTTAAAGGTATAGCCTCGGCATGAGCGCTCAAATGGCTTAACGACCACTTTGCAGCGCCTGTAGAACCGCTGAAAATTTCGGATTTGTGCTTGCTAAGGCGCTATAAGCTAGCTCGCGCCGAACAGGATAATGCTTGCGCAACAAATCAAACGCCTGCCCCCTGATGCTGGAGCCTATAATTTCACGAAAACGCTTGTCGTCTTCCATCACATCGTACACAGCGGCAACGGTATTCTTGATGAAATCAAGCTCATTTGCGCCGTCACACACTATCTCGGCACTGTCAGCCATTGAGGAAGGAACGGCAAAAGGTAATAAACTAAGGTTTAAGAATGCCGCCAATTCCGACGCAACCATTTTCAAGCCAGTTAATTTACCGTCCGCGCTATACCCCGCAATATGCGGAGTAGCAATACTGCAACGCAATGCGAGATCCGCCGGAAACCAGGGCTCACCCTCCCAAACATCAAGCACCAAGCTGATATCTGGACGCTGCTCACACAAAGACAACAAGACCTCTGTAGCAACGACCTCTCCCCGCCCCGCATTTAAGAGCACGGCATTGGCGGGCATTACCCCTAATTGATCAAGCCCAAGCATGTGATAACTTGGATATGGGCCTTCGCTGGTCAATGGCGCATGCAAACAAACTAAACTACAGCCCATCACCTCATCTAAGCTCGAAAGCCCCTCTGTGGCTTGATCAAGCAGGGGATCATAGGCCCGCCAAGCTATCCCTAGAGCGCTTAAACGGCGCCCAAGTCTCCGCCCTACGTTCCCGTAACCGACAATACCAACAGGCTCACCACCCAGAAGACGCTCAAGTAAATTCCCGCAGCTGCAAATAGCGCTAATGACATAATCAACCACCGACTCCGCATTTGAGCCCGGTGCATTGCAGACCTTTATTTCATTCGCCGCTAAATAGCTGAGATCAAGATGATCAGTGCCAATGGTCGTTGAGCCAACGAAACGCACCCCAGTGCCGGCCAGCAGCGCCTCATTCACCTTGGTGACCGAACGCACAATAAGCACTTCCGCAGCGCCAATATCTGCCCGGCATAATTGCCTTCCGCTTACCTGCTGTACGTCACCAAACTGAGAGAAGCACTCCACTGCAGCCGGAATATTCTCATCTACTATAATTCTCAATGCTGCCGAACTCCTCAAACAAGGAAATGCATCAATAACTTACATTAAATAATTACACTAACAAATTGAATTAACTACCTATTATAGATTCAAGAGTATAACTGCGCGGATCAGCCGCCTGAGGTAGCCCATAATAATTTTGCAGTGCTCGCCAGAATACCGCCGCCCTCCTTGGCAGGCCATTGGCAAGATAACGATGGACTGCCTGCCATACCGCAAGCTGGAATGGAAACGGGTCAATCGAGTCGCCATTGAGATTATCAATGCTCACTCGAAATTGCCGCCCTGCCGCCACGCTAAAGAGCCACTCTAAGGCCTGCGGCCGCGCCTCGACAGATTCAAAAACACGCTGCTGAGCCACGCTGCGCCCGTCTGGTTCATACCAGTAGCCATAATCAAGTTGCTGCCGCCGTTGCTCACCGGCGATGCACCAATGAGAAACTTCGTGCAAGGCACTTGCGGCATAGTCCGATCGGAAAATGATCTGATGATAATCGTCGCTGGACTTCGCTGGCTGATAAAGCGGCTCCTCGCCCCCCCCTAGCAATCGGGTTCGCATCGACGCAGCAAAACAGGCCTCAAATATCGAGCACAGAATATCAGCCTCTGAAGGCATCGCTTGTTTTAAGGGCTGAGCCTCAGGCATTGCGTAACAGCCCCTGCTCGCCCAATAAGGGCTCAGCCAATACACTCTCTTGTGCCGCTAAGGTACTGAGGTATTGGCTAGAGAGAAAATCACTCCCCGCCCGTAAATGAGCCAAATACGTGCTTTCTGGCAGTAAGTTGTTATTGATAAATGCCGGATTCGCAATATAAATCCACGTTGCCCGCGGGCCCGCTTGGGTCTGCACAATAAATCGTTCGCGACTGTAGCGAACCGGCGTGCCTTCAAAATAATCCATCAAACTCAAATCATTTACATTCTTTAGTGTGTAAAGAACCCCTTCAACATGACTTTTACAGCAGGGTTGAATATTGGCATACGCAACCGTCGGCTTGCAGTGCGACTGCTTATTAAATACCAGCCGAAAGCTAGGCAGCGTCGCCGCCTCGGCGCTAACAAATTCTAAGCCCCGGGCTCGCATCCGGGCTGGGTTCATATTGGAGCCATAGGCAAAATAGCAGGAAGTCATGATCAAACACTTGGCAAATTGCTAAACAGAGAGTAATTTTAACAGAAAGGGACATCGCCGCGACCGAGTTTATAGTGGCTCGGGTTTCAAATAAGATTTTCCCTGAAAGATTTTGTCCTAGCCACAAGCTTGCAAAATCCGCCGGCATGTACCGCCCGCTACGTGAGGAATGATCTATGGCTCCACGTAACAACGGTAATAAGCCTTCGTCCGCGAAGATAATCCCCTTTACTCTGCGTTCCACACGCACAGAGCAACATCGAATTCTTAGAGTGTCGCCAGAATACGATGGTCTTTGTTTGCTATACGCTCACCACGCGCTAAGCCGCGATAAATTGTATGCGGTAAAAATACTGGGCTGGGCGCGACTCGCCAACGGACAAACGGTTGCGATATTGCCCTGGTTAAACGCGATCTCGCGTTGCATAGACTTAAACGACCCCGAGTCGGGGCAAAGCCAGGGGTATTACGATCCCCGCAGCGGTAGCCATTTTAGTGAAACACCGCCGCACCATCTCGCCGCACTAGATGCGATGAGCCACTATTCGAGCACCACCGCAGTAATTCAGGAAATCCCCGACCTTATCGGCAGTCATGCGGCCCTCTTGGGAGACAATCAGCAGTTTTTATTAGAACCCGTAATTAGCTGGCGACTGCACAAGGACGGCAGGCTTGAGGCGCAGGTTGCAGATTTAAGTCTTGCCCAGCATTCACCCATTCTCGCCGGCGATGAGTGCCTATACCCAGTTCAACAGGAAGCCAATTTCCGGTATTTCTTTCAATATCATATTGCCAACCAAATCAAAGCCGGCGGCCAAATTGCAACGCGGGCCCTAAGTCAGCTCTTAACATGAAGGCCGGATTTAATCAGGCCTTCTTAAGATAGTAGTGATATTCCCCAGAAGCTTCCTCCTGAGCCATTAATTCATGGCCTAGAAAAGCGCAAAACTTGGGAATATCACGGGTCGTCGCAGGATCGGTAGCCACAACCTTAAGAACGTCGCCCGATGAAATATCCCGTATTTTATTGTGCAACATCATTACCGGTTCGGGACAAAACAGCCCGCAGGTATCTAGAATGTGATCAGCCTCAATTGCCAAACTTAAACTCCAAATTTGTACACGTGTGCCCAAGCCTAGCCCGCGCATCTACCACCGTATTAGTCTTTTGCTACAACCGTCCAGCTCTCAGTATCTGGACTAAACACAATGCTCGCTTTTTTACTTTCTAGGGCGCGGCGAAGCTGACTGATTTTTACCTCAAGGCTCACCTCACTTTCGCCATAGTCAGTGCCATCACGGGTGACTAACTCTTCTAACATACCCTGAAAGGCTTCTGGGCTTAATTTTTGCCAAGGAATTTCTACATATTCACTCATGTACGGGCTTACCAAACTTAAGGGTCATACGGTCACTTTCACCAATAGCCAGATACTTCTCCCGATCCTTATCACCCAAACGCAAACTTGGCGGTAAGGTCCACACCCCTTTCGGGTGGTGGTGATTATCTTTGCTATTGGCATTGATTTCACTACTGTCGAGCAATAAAAATCCAGCGGATTCAGCAAGAGCGATTACTTGCTTTTCTGAGACATATCCGCTGCTAACCATCACTTCCAAGGAGGCGTCCGCGTCAGCACGGTGCTCAACCACCCCCAAAATACCGCCAGGTTTTAAGACTTTAAACGCCGCAGCAAACACATTCTCAGCCACACCGGCTTTTAACCAATTATGGACATTGCGGAACGTTAGCACCTTATCCGCCGTGCCCGCCGGCGCGATCTCTGAATATTTGGGTGGCTGCAGCGTCGTCAGCTCGACCTTGCCATAAACAGCGGGGGCTGCAGCGAGCTTAGCTTCAAAGCTCGCACGAGCCTTGCTGTAAAATGCCACATCGCTGTCGTTAGCAAATTGCGCGGTATATAACTTGCCACAATCACTCACTATAGGCGCCAGCACCTCGGTGTACCAACCGCCACCGCCTGGCCATAACTCAACGACAGTGTCGCAGGGCTGAACGCCAAAGAAAATTAAGGTTTGCAGTGGGTTTCTATATTGATCGCGGCTGCGGTTTTGTTCACTGCGATGTTCTGCATTCAACACTTCGGCCCACTTCAAATCTGTTACTGCGGGAGCGGAATGCGCGGCCCCGCAAAACACGGAGAAAATCAAAACCGGTACAGTAGCTAATTTCATTTTTATCCCCTTTTGGCTAATGCCACTGATCATACGGATTGTTCAGTTAAAAAAGTGCGTACATGTTCGACTTTTTCCAACATCGTTTGTTCTCTGTCAGTTCGCGTGCCTATTTTCAGCTGGGTAGATAATCGCGGTACGCCCATCTCGTGTAAACGAGCATGACAGCGCTTAATTGACTCCATGACGACCTCCCACTCGCCCTCAATATTAGTGCCGTAGGCATGTAATTGGTGCGCCAAGCCCATTTCCGCAATGATCAATTGACACTCTGCTATATAAGGTGTCAACGAAGCCTCAACATTCAAGGGCGTAATACAAAAATCGACAATCACTTTCACGATCTGCTCCTAAGTCTGTCTGCCACCAGATAGTCGTAGTATGCTAATACTGTAATCTAACACTACCAACGTAGAAAAAGGACGGCACCGTGAACAACTCTCTTGTCTTTACCTTTTTGGGGCTGGATCGCCCTGGACTGGTTGAACGGCTGGCTGATGTAGTCGCAGACCATCAAGGCAACTGGTTAGAAAGCCGCATGACTCAGCTAGCGGGTCAGTTTGCCGGTATTGCCCGGGTAACTGTACCGGAAAGTGAAGTCGATGAACTCAGCAATGCCCTTTTAAGCCTGAATATTGAAGGCTTAACCATTAATATTCAGGCTGGGCAAAACTCGCCCGTCGGCAGTAAACCCAAAATGTGTAAATTACATATTCTTGGTAATGACCGCCCAGGTATCGTTCGCGAAGTCAGTCGCGCCCTAAAACAACAACAAATAAACGTGGTGGAAATGAGCTCCAATATCACCAGTGCGGCAATGAGTGGCGACGCCTTATTTGAAGCCCATGTCAGTGCAGAAATACCTATCGGCTGCGATATTGACGAATTAGAAGACAGTTTAGACACCATCGCGGAGCAACTCAGCATCGATATTGTTTTGAGTTAAGTCTAAATGCTTATCCGCGAATTTTGTGAAGAGTAAAGACCAGCGCTGCCGCAAGCAGCGCTAAAAAGCCCACGCCCAATACGCAAAGCAAAAAATACTCGGCAATTTCCCGCCACGGCACATCAAAACTCCATACCGCAGAGCACACCAACATCACCGTTGCCAACACCGCTAATACCGGTGTCCGATAGCGCTTATAGGCTTTTATATACTGATTTACCACGTAATTTTACCGCCTGATCCCGCATTGAATTTACGCACTGAATTATCCCAATGCATCTTCCCGCACCCACTCACAGCGCAGCCGCCCAGCGCCCTGCCCTGGCACATGGCATTCATCCTCTGCCTGCCACACAAATGTGTGGGTGCCGTTGTAAGCGGTTTGTAAATGTACGGTTGCCGTTACCCAGTACATTTTATGAAGCATTTTTTCAAACTGCTTTATCCACTCATCCCACTCGTGCTCAATTGCCTTATAGGAACTGCCAAAGTGAATCACATCGGTTTGGCAGTCGCCAAAATCAATTGCGGGACGCGGGGCTGAAAACATTTCGCGGCACAGCAATGGCCAATCTTCCGACGCCGGTAGCGAAGCCGTTACAAGTTGATTATTGTCGCGCCGTTCAGCAACATCTGCCTTGCTGCGAGCAAACAACATATCTGTGATGCAACCGTAAACCACCGATTCCTGTGCCATAGCCAACCCTAAATTATCGTGTCTACGGGAGTCTACAAAAGCTGCCTGTTGCCGGCCAGTCATTTTCCTGCTTAAGCAGTGTGAACCTCACTGCCTGAAGGCAAATGAAGATATCGCCATGCAATCAATAAGGCTGCGGCAGCGGCAACCGCGGCAGCTACAAAACACAGCACACCGCTATAATCCCAAGCCCAACCGCTCAAAACCGCACCCACGGCTCCACCTAAGCCGAAACTTAAACCGCTATATAAAGCCATGCCCTGGCCATGATGCCCCACAAAGCACTGCCGAATAATTTCGATACCGGCTGCGTGGTAACTCCCAAAACTTGCCGCATGTAAGCATTGGGCTATAAATAAAACCCAGGGGTACTCAACAAAGTAGGCAATTAGTAACCAGCGCAGGCAAGAAAGCGCCAAACTCCACAGCACTATAGCCCTAAGACTATATGCGGCTAATACCCTATGCATGCCAATAAACAGCACTACTTCAGCAATCACACCTAAAGACCAATACACACCAATTGCAGATTTTGAGTAAGACTGCGCCTCAAGATAAATACTGAAAAAAGTGTAGTAAGGGCCGTGCGATAGCTGCAAAAAGAAACTAACCGCAAAAAAAGCAATAACTGCTGGGTGCCGGAGAATTGAAGCCAAGGATTGGCGATTTTGCCTATTCGTCACAGCACCGTCCTTTTCAGCCACGAGCAAACTCGCCAGCCAGATCCCCGTGAGCAGCGCAGTGATTAAATACAGCAGATGGACTATTGGATGATGGTCTAACCACCAGCCAACGCCAAGCACCGCTGCAATAAACCCTATTGAGCCCCACACCCGAATCCGGCTATAGCGACCGTAACGCCCCGCCAGATGCGACAAGGTTAATACGTCAAATTGCGCTAACACCGCATTCCAGAAGAAGCTGTACGTGACAACGACTGCGGCGAGCCACCAAAAATCTGAACGCAAATATACGCCACAGAAGGCGACCACAGCAGAAAAAGCCCCATAACGAATAATGCGACTGCGATAGCCGTAGGTGTCGGCCAGCCAGCCCCACAAGTTTGGCGCAACAATCTTCGTCGCCATTACGAGAGCCGACAGAATGCCAATTTCCTCAGAACTGAAATTAAGGGATTTTAAATACAAAGCCCAATAAGGTACCCAGGTTCCTAGTAGCGCAAAATAGCAAAAATAGAAACCTGATAAGCGCCAATACGGCACCACAGCCGCCATTTTGAATTAAGACGTAGCGGCGGGAATGACTGGGGTAGCGGAACGCACGTCGGCATTTTGCCCGCGATTCCTTAGCAAGTGATCCATCAATACAATGGCTACCATTGCCTCAGCAATTGGAACAGCACGAATCCCAACACAGGGATCATGGCGGCCGGTGGTAATCACCTCAACAGGATTCCCATCAAGGTCGACGGTTTTACCTGGCACCAAAATACTGGAGGTTGGCTTTAAGGCAAGGTGCGCGACCAAATCCTGGCCGCTGGAAATACCACCGAGAATACCGCCGGCATTATTCGAGGTGAAACCCTCTGGGGTTAATTCGTCGCGGTGGGTGCTGCCAAGGGCATCAACACAGTCAAATCCGGCACCAATTTCGACGCCCTTTACTGCATTTATTCCCATCAAAGCATGGGCGATGTCGGCATCTAAGCGGTCAAAAACCGGCTCACCCAAACCCACCGGCATGCCGCTGGCCACAACGGTTAATTTTGCACCGACAGAATCGCCCGATTTACGCAGCTTCTGCATATACTCTTCCATGCTTGGAATTTTATTCGCGTCTGGGCAAAAGAACGGATTGGTTTCAACCACCGCCCAATCTACATTTTCAATCGCAATGGGGCCAAGCTGAGAAAGATAACCACGCACTTCGACACCACAGGCCCGCAAATATTTCTTCGCAATTGCACCGGCAGCAACCCGCATCGCGGTTTCTCGCGCCGAGGACCGTCCACCACCACGGTAGTCACGTGAACCGTATTTTTGTTGGTAGGTGTAATCGGCGTGCATAGGGCGAAAACGGTCTTTGATTTTGCCGTAATCTTTAGAACGCTGATCGGTATTCTCAATTATCAAACCAATAGAAGTGCCGGTGGTTTTCCCCTCAAATACACCTGACATGATTTTAACCACATCGTCTTCGCGGCGCTGGGTGGTGTAACGCGAGGTGCCAGGCTTACGGCGGTCTAAATCAATCTGTAAATCTTCCTCACAAATCTCTATTCCTGGTGGGCAACCGTCAATAATGGCGCCGAGGGCGAGCCCGTGACTCTCACCAAAAGTAGTGACTGTAAACAATTTACCGATGCTATTACCTGACATGAGGTTTCCTGAATCTACTTTAATTAAGGCCGATCTGACGGCGGATTATACGGCAAACATGGAATACAGTCAGACACTCACAAAAAACTGTCTGCATATTCAAGCAATTGCTCGCGGGTCATCACAAATACACCGTGGCCACCACGCTCAAACTCCAGCCACATAAAGGGAACCATCGGAAAAGCCTCGTCTAGGGCGATGCAACTATTCCCGACTTCAACCACCAATATGCCATTGGGATTTAGGTAGTCAGCCGCATGCCGTAAAATTTGGCGGGTAATATCTAGACCATCCGGCCCAGAGGCCAAGCCGAGCGCGGGTTCACGATGGTACTCTGCGGGCATATCGGCCAAATCTTCCGCGTCAACATAGGGTGGGTTACTGACGATGAGGTCGTAGCGCTCCCCCGCCAACCACTCAAACACATCAGATTGCACCGCCCTAACGCGATCAGACAGGTCGTGGCGGGCAATATTAATGTCAGCAACATTAATTGCATCCAGCGAAATATCAGCCAAATCTACGGTGGCATCCTCAAACTGATAGGCGCAGGCAATGCCGATGCAGCCGCTACCGGTGCACAGGTCTAGAATACGTTGAGGATAGCTACCACCCAGCCAGGGTTCAAAGCCTTGAGCTATTAGCTCAGCAATTGGGGAACGTGGCACCAATACCCGCTCGTCCACATAAAAAGACAGGCCAGCAAACCACGCCTCGCGGGTTAAATACGCAGCCGGTAAGCGCTCATTAATGCGACGCTCCAACAGCGATAAGATCGACTCGCGTTCCGCCTTGGTTAATCGGGCGTCTAGCAAATCATCCGCAAAATCGAAGGGCAAATTAAGAACGTGGCTAATCAACACCCGTGCTTCGTCATAGGCGTTATCTGTGCCGTGCCCGAAGAACAAGCCAGCGCGACCAAATTCACTTATCCCCCAGCGCAGGTAATCGCGAAGGCTAAAAAGCTCGTTACTGATATCTTGAGTTTGGCTCACAGTGTCTTCCACATGTTCAAAGACGCAATTTTACACGACTTGATCCATTATTCTCACCCTCAACGTATGTACAGATGAAATTGCAATTTCTTAATATTCATCGGGTAGAAGATCGTTTGGAATGTAACCTTGGGTTTGCTACCATTCCCCACCCAAATAGCGCACGAAGGATAAACAGTGGAAAAGGCGTTTGCAGACATTATTAAAAAAATCGGCGAAGATCCGACCAGAGACGGCCTATTAGACACACCGGCCCGCGCAGCAAAGGCATTTGAATTTTTGACGGAAGGCTACCGTCGCAATGTCAAAGACGTGGTAAATGACGCCCTATTTGAATCGGATTGCAACGAAATGGTTGTGGTTTCCGACATTGAATTATACTCGCTATGCGAACACCACCTGCTCCCCTTTATTGGTAAATGCCACGTAGCTTATATCCCTCAGGGAAAAGTACTTGGACTCTCCAAAGTTGCTCGCATCGTGGATTTATATGCACGTCGCCTGCAGATTCAAGAAGGCCTCACCACACAAATCGCGAACACCATGATGGAGGTGACTGGCGCAGAAGGTGTGGGCGTTATTATTGAAGCAAGGCATATGTGCATGATGATGCGCGGCGTTGAAAAGCAAAATTCCGTTATGCGTACCAGCGCGATGCTCGGCGCCTTCAAAGACAATCAAGCGACTCGAACCGAATTTTTATCACTTATTAATATGTAAGTTTACGCTCCCATAAATCCCTTTATGGGAGCAAATCCAAGCCTCACGCTAACCGTCAAGCCCTGCTTAAAAACTCCCTAACCCACTCCGCTATTTGTGTAGCTTGCGCCTCCATATGGCAGTGATGCTGACCCTCGATTTCTCTAATTTCAAAACGATTGTCTATATTAATATCCAGTGTCGGCAGCCACTGACCCAAGCCCTGCTTAGCAGATACCAACATCGCGGGGGCGATAATTGCATCAATGCTTGCCTGTAACTGCTGAAGACTCAGCTTTACCGGCGACGCCAACTTCAGCCGTTTGTCACTGCGCCAATAAAAACGACCGTCCTCAGCCTGAGTTATGCCCCGCGCCACGATTAATGCCGCCGCATCAGCGAGCATGGGGGTCGCTTTGCAGCGAGCCGCTACCGCAGTGTCAAATGTGGCGTGACCTTTATCACCACCGATAACGGGAGTATTGGTAAAATCTTTAAGATATTTCCCCATCTGAACTGGGAAGTTCTCGGAAATTTCGGGTTGCGGAATCAAGCCATCCAAGCACACTAAATGGCTTACTCGCTGGGGAAGCGCACCACTCAGTAAGGTGGCGATATTGGCGCCACGAGAATGGCCTAATAAGGCAAATTTCTGCCAGCCCATTTGATCAGCCACCCCGACAATACTGCGTAAATCATCCCAAATCGCGTAGTTTCCAGATGCTGGCTTATGATCACTTAAACCGTGTCCCGGCAAATCGATTGCTAATATCTGCGCATTGGGAAGCAATTCAGCAATGCGGTCAAAACTCGCAGCATTGTCCAGCCATCCGTGCAGTGCGATGACGGGAAGCCCCGAATCATCACCCCAAAGCTTTGCTGCTAGACGTAAATCGTCAACAACAAAGGTTTTTTCTGTGGCGGCGCGCCTACTCATCGGCCGTTGTGATCGTAATTAGGATAATGACGAAGCCACTCTAAGCTTCCACAGCACTGAGCAAATACGTCCGCACTAATCAACGCCATACTGGCGGGCTGCATTCCCCAGTAGCTTTTATTGTCGCCGCCATGCCAGTGCGCAATCGCATTGCTAAGCAAAGGATTATGTGATACCAGCAGCAGGCGCTCACCCCTAAAAGTAGCAAGCATCGCCTCTAACTCAGACTGCGGCGTATCAGGGGTTAAAGACGATTTCAAACGCGGCCGCAGCTGCCAATCTCTATTTATAATCGCAGCGGTCTGCACTGCGCGCCGATAGGGACTAACCCATAATTCATCGGGTTTCCATTCGCTTGCGCTAATCCAATCTGCCGCGGCGTTTACCTCTTGTTGACCTACTTCGGTTAGCTCTCGCTCGATATCTGTTTTGGTATCCCAAGAAGCAGAGCCATGCCGTATTAACAAAATTTCCATAACACCTATTACATTACTTAATGATGAACTCTACATCGCGATTCTGCTCGGCACACATCATGGTGCCGATAACTTCACTCACCTGACGACCGTTATAAATAATATCGTAAAGGCCATTTACCAAGGGCATATAAATATCTAAGGCCTCAGATTGCTCCTTCATCAGCCGCAAGGTATTCACACCTTCCGCAACTTGACCAAGGCTGGCAACCACCTCATTTAAGTCTCGTCCCTGCCCTAGTTCATAGCCGACGCGGTAATTGCGGCTCAATGGCGATGTACAGGTAACGAACAAATCACCGACACCAGCCAAGCCCATAAAGGTGAGTGGATCTGCGCCTTTGATCACTGCATAGCGGCTCATCTCAGCCAAGCTGCGGGTTACCAGCATGCTGATGGTATTGTGACCACAGCCCATAGCCGCAGCCATACCCGCCGTAATGGCATAAACATTTTTTAAAGCGCCGGCTAGCTCAACACCGTACATATCGTTACCTGCATATACTCTAAAATACGAGCACTGTAGCACCTCCTGAATGGTTGCATTCACCTCAGGGTCTTCACTGGCGATAACCGTACCGGTGATCATTCTTGCCGCTAATTCTTTCGCTAAGTTTGGGCCGCTCATGACACCTAGACGCACCTGGGGAAGCTCTTCACGCAGCACTTCGCTCATTAACTTATTACTTTCAAACTCAATACCTTTGGTCGTGCTGACCAAAATAGTGCCCGGTGCTAAGTAATCCGCTAATTGCCTTGCCACCTCTCGGCTAGACTTACTTGGGATAGAAAAAAACACCGCGTCGCAGTTTGCGACCGTTTCTTGC
Organism: Zhongshania marina; assembly: GCF_002915595.1. Taxonomy (GTDB): domain Bacteria; phylum Pseudomonadota; class Gammaproteobacteria; order Pseudomonadales; family Spongiibacteraceae; genus Spongiibacter; species Spongiibacter marinus_B. The sequence goes on along the minus strand of NZ_PQGG01000028.1, from coordinate 73,509 downwards.
AAATTGCTGCTAGCCCGCAACGAGGGATTGAGTTTTATGCCGGGGAGATATACTTCGTTAGTATGTAATTCGTTTACTTCTTGAACACGCTCTGCGGTTCTCATCCATTGGCAGGTATCATGTCCGTTGTCGGCCATAATATTTGCGATCGCAGTTCCAAAGCTGCCACCACCGATAATCGCAACCTTATATTGTTTTCCCATATTTTAGCTAACCCCTGTCTTATTTACCGTGAGTTTATCACTGCTGCACAGGACTAAAACAAAAAAGGCGGCTTTCGCCGCCTTTTACTTCAAATTTATGCGCTTAATTCTAAAAGCAGCTTATTCAGCTTGTGAACATAACTTGCTGGGTCTTCAAGCTGTGCTCCCTCCGCTAAATGCGCTTGATCAAATAGAACATCAACTAGATCGGCAAAACGATCCTCATCGGCTTCATTGTCTAGCTTAAGCACCAAGGGGTGTTGCGGATTCAGCTCAAAAATAGGCTTGCTTGGCGGTAATGCCTGCCCTGCCGCCTCCATCATCCGGCGCATTTGCGCCCCCATATCGTCCTCAGTAACAACCAAACAGGCGGGCGATTCGGTCAAACGGCCGGTTACCCGCACCTTTTCAACTTTTTCAGCTAATACGGTATTTACCCGCTCAACGAGGTCTTTGTGCTCCTCTGCCAAGACTTCTTGAGCTTTTTTCTCGGCTTCGTCTTCAAGGTCGCCCAAATCCAAGTCGCCGCGACCCACATCTAAGAAAGGCTTGCCATCGAATTCGGCAAGGTGGTTCATCAGCCAATCGTCAACGCGCTCAGACAGCAGCAGCACTTCGATACCCTTCTTACGGAATACTTCAAGGTGAGGGCTGTTAGAAGCTGTTTTATGGCTTTCACCGGCCACATAATAAATTTTATTCTGCCCCTCTTTCATTCGCGCAACGTAATCTTCTAGCGAATGGGTCTGCTCAGCCTTATTGTCATGGGTGGTTGCAAACCTAAGCAGCTTAGCGATTTTTTCCTTGTTGCTGAAATCTTCAGCAGGCCCTTCTTTCATTACCTGACCAAAGGCTTTCCAGAACTGCTGATACTTTTCAACATCGCTTTTCGCGAGTTTGCTCAGCATATCTAAAACACGCTTGGTTAATGCGCTCTTCATGGCGTCAACGGCGGGGTCTTGCTGTAAGATTTCGCGAGATACGTTTAACGACAAATCATTTGAGTCGATAACACCCTTAACAAAACGCAGGTACAAGGGCAGGAACTGCTCAGCGTCATCCATAATAAAGGTGCGCTGAACGTATAATTTAAGACCGCGCGCAGCATCGCGATTCCATAAATCCATGGGCGCTTGACCAGGCAAGTACAAAAGACTGGTGTACTCTAGCTTCCCTTCTACTTTATTGTGACTCCAATGCAAGGCTGGGCTGAAGTCATGACTAACGTGCTTATAGAAAGCCTGATATTCGTCATCTGTGACTTCGCTACGAGAGCGGGTCCACAGCGCGGTGGCGCTATTAACCGCTTCAAAGCTTGGCTCCACTGGCTCTTCACCTTCTTTAGGCGCAGGTGGATTGTTTAACATTTGAACCGGAATGCTGATGTGGTCGGAATATTTTTTGATAATCGAACGCACCCGCCAATCGTCGGTAAATTCGCTATCTTCTTTGCGCAAATGCAATACCACGGTGGTGCCGCGTTCGGCCTTCTCGCAGGATTCAACTGAGAAATCTGCCTCGCCGCTAGACTCCCAATGCACTGCATCTGCTGCACTTAAACCGGCGCGGCGAGTGAACACTTCAACGCGTTCAGCCACGATAAATGCCGAATAAAAACCGACACCAAATTGACCTATCAATTGCGAATCTTTTTTACCGTCGCCGGTCAGGTTCTTCAAAAACTCCGCCGTGCCTGAACGCGCGATGGTACCCAGATTATTAATGACCTCCTCACGCGACATGCCTATGCCGTTGTCGTTTAAGGTAAGGGTATTGGCTTCTTTGTCGAGGGTAATTCTAATGCGCAAATCGGGATCATTTTCATAGAGCGATCCATCTGCTAGCGCTTCGTAGCGGAGCTTATCTGCGGCATCCGAGGCGTTTGAAACCAGCTCTCTAAGAAAAATTTCCTTATTGCTATACATTGAGTGAATCATTAACTGCAGCATTTGCTTCGCTTCAGTTTGAAAACCCAGAGTTTCTTTTTCTGCTGTCGACATTGTTGCTACCTTTCTTCAAAAAATTAAGTGTGACCGCAGCGCACTACGGCCAGTGCTTAGAAGATGGGGTCACCACCTAATTTTTCAAGGCCAATATCAAGGATTATCTGGCAACACCCGCGCCAATATAGCGTCGACATCAGTGTTCTCCGGTAGACAACCGTATATCGCCTGCACACCGCATAAGCGTGAGTGAATAAATGCTTCTGCAATCGCTGCTGGCGCCGACTCAAGTAGCAGCGAGGCTTGCATCGTTAGTGCCAGCTGCTCAATTAAATAGCGAGCACGAAACTCAAGCGCACCGGTTCTCGCAAAAGTCTCTTTCAGCTTACTCACCGCGCTATCTAGTAAGGTATTGCGGCCAGCGGTTTTGGCTATTTCCATAAACCAACGATCGAGAACCGCCGGTGTTTTCTGTAAAGCGCGCAATACGTCCAGGGCCTGAATATTCCCTGAACCTTCCCAGATCGCGTTGATCGGCGCCTCGCGGTAGAGCCTTGGCATAATGCAATTTTCAATGACGCCGTTGCCGCCCAAACACTCCATCGCCTCATAAGCGTGTCCGGGGGTGCGTTTACATATCCAAAACTTACCGACAGCCGTACCCAAGCGCATCAGCAATTGCTCTGCAGGGTCGTCGTTATTATCTAAGGCCTTCGCCATCCGCATCGTCAGCGCAAGTGAGCCTTCTACCTCAAGGTGCAAATCTGCCAACACGTTTTTCATTAGGGCTTGGTCGATTAATCGTGCACCGAAGGACGAGCGCTCGCGCGCATGATTGACCGCCTGCACTACTGCTTGGCGTTGCCCCGCCGTTGAACCGACCATACAATCGAAACGTGTTAGCGCGACCATCTCGATGATAGCAGCCACACCTCGCCCTTCTTCACCCACCATCCAGCCTTGGGCTTGGCGCAACTCCAACTCTGAAGAGGCATTCGACACATTCCCCATTTTATTTTTTAAACGTTGCACGTGCAGGCCATTCTTTTGCCCATCTTCTCGCCAACGGGGAACCAAAAAACAACTCAGGCCGCCACTAGACTGCGCTAACATTAAGAAGGCATCACACATTGGCGCCGATAAAAACCATTTATGGCCATTAATTGTGTAAAGCGCGCCATTACCGGATTCCTTCACCGGCTCTGCGACGGTGGTATTTGCGCGCACGTCTGAGCCGCCCTGCTTTTCCGTCATCCCCATTCCAATGGTGACCGCAGTCTTTTCAAAATAAGGCACATTCTCGGGCTGATACGCCGTATTTAAAATTTTAGGCAGCCAGGTTTCAGCCACGCTCGGGCACAACTTAATCGTTGGCACCGAGGCAAAAGTCATTGTGAGGGGGCAACCGTGTCCGGCATCAATTTGCGATTGCATATAACTTAGCGCTGCGCGCTTAAGGTGAGCATTCTTCGCATCTGGCTGCCACGGCCCTGAATGGATACCTTCGGTCAGCGCCATATTCATTAACTGATGGTAAGCGGGGTGAAATTTAACTAGATCCACGCGATGGCCAAAGCGGTCGTGACTTTCAAACTGGGGTTTGTGCTCATTGGCGTCAAAACCCCATTGAATCACCTCAGCGCGACCGCAGCGCTCACCGTAGGCGAGGAGTTGTTCGGTGTCCTCCACGCCGTAATGGCTTAGCGATTCCTGGAGCACACGATCACTGGCGAAAAGATTGTAATTCTCCAGCGGTGAGGATTGATTAAATACCTGATGGGTTTCTGCGCCTAAATGCGCTTTGGAAGTAGTTTGTTCAATAGACATAAAACCCACCTTACTATTTTGAAATTAGGAATTATCGATCACCCCCACCGCGCGAAGGCAAAAGTCGCGCAATGCGGCTGTCGTTACCTCATTGCAGCTAGGATGATCTAGCGGACCGAGTAGGCTTTCCGCCATAGCCCCAACCAGTGCTGCTGCGGACAGTGACGGTATTTGCTCCTGCAATACACCGCTTTCAACTCCCTCAGCAATCACCGCCTCAAACAATGCGGAATACGTTCTTCGGTACTGCAAACGAGCGTGATCAACTGCAGGATCAACTGGCTCTGCTATAAGCGCCCACGCTAGCTTAGGTGCTCCAAATGCCCGCTGCGCAAATGTCTCTGCCGCTGCGGCTAAGCGCGCTGCAACCGAGCCATCTAGTTGTAAAGCCGCCTTTACCGCCTCGACTTCTCGAATCGTCGCGCGGCGAAAGACTTCCGTACTCAATTCATCTTTATTGCGAAAATAGCGATACACCGTCCCGACACCTACCCCCGCTTGCGACGCTACCGCCTGAATAGTGAGCGCGGCAAACCCGCCCTCCCTCACCAGTGATTCAGCTGCGTGAAGCAGGCCCGACTTTTGCGCTAGCTTGCGCTGGGTAACCATCGGGGTTTCGCGATATGCCATGGGGACTCCGTCGAATATCAAACAAGTGAATCATGATTCACTTGTTTGATCAAGGTCTAATTGTGCTCAAAACATTATGTACTTAAAACGCAAAAAGGCGGCCGAAGCCGCCTTTCCTAACAACGCTCTAGGAACTTACCAGCCGGTAACTTCTTTCAATGCTTTGCCAATGTCCGCCAATGAGCGAACAGTTTTAACACCTGCATCTTGCAGCGCAGCAAATTTCTCATCAGCAGTACCTTTACCGCCAGAGATAATCGCACCTGCGTGCCCCATACGCTTACCAGCAGGTGCAGTAACACCAGCTATGTAAGATACAACAGGCTTAGTTACGTTTGCTTTGATGTAAGCAGCCGCTTCTTCTTCTGCTGAACCGCCGATCTCACCGATCATCACAATCGCTTCGGTCTTGGGGTCTTTCTCGAATAAAGCGAGAATGTCGATGAAGTTAGAGCCTGGGATTGGGTCGCCACCGATACCAACACAGGTAGACTGGCCAAAACCGTGATCAGTAGTCTGCTTAACCGCTTCATAAGTCAGAGTACCTGAACGAGAAACGATGCCGACTTTACCTGGCAAATGAATGTGACCAGGCATAATGCCAATCTTGCACTCACCTGGTGTAATAACACCTGGGCAGTTAGGTCCGATCAGGCGAACGCCCATCTCGTCACATTTCACTTTACACTCAAGCATATCCATTACTGGAATGTGCTCAGTAATACATACGATCAGTTTAATACCAGACGTAGCCGCTTCAAGGATAGAATCCTTACAAAATGCTGCTGGAACATAGATTACAGAAGCGTCCGCGCCAGTAGCGTCAACAGCTTCTTTAACAGTATTAAATACTGGTAGACCAAGGTGCTCGGTGCCGCCTTTGCCTGGCGTTACACCGCCAACCATTTGCGTACCGTAAGCAATCGCTTGCTCAGAGTGGAAGGTACCCTGACCGCCAGTGAAACCTTGACAGATTACCTTGGTGTTTTTGTCGATAAGAATAGACATTATTTGCCCCCTGCTGCTTTAACAGCTTGCTGAGCTGCGTCGGTTAGACTGGTTGCCGCGATGATATCGAGGCCTGAGTCAGACAGCAGTTTAGAACCCAGCTCTGCATTGTTACCTTCTAAGCGAACCACAACTGGTACGCTAACGCCCACTTCCTTCACTGCGCCGATAATACCTTCGGCAATCAGATCACAACGTACGATACCGCCGAAAATATTAACGAGAACGGCTTTAACATTGCTGTCTTCAAGGATAATTTTGAAGGCTTCAGTAACACGCTCTTTAGTTGCACCACCACCTACGTCGAGGAAGTTAGCGGGGAAACCGCCGTGCAGAGAAACGATGTCCATAGTACCCATCGCCAAGCCAGCGCCGTTTACCATGCAACCGATATTACCAGTCAGGGCAACGTAGTTTAGATCCCACTCAGCGGCACGTGCTTCACGCTCGTCTTCCTGTGAAGGGTCATGCATTTCCTTCAGCTCAGGGTGACGGTACATTGCGTTGCCATCGACAACCAACTTCGCGTCCAAGCAGTGCAAATTGCCTTCGCTGGTAATAACCAGTGGGTTGATTTCCATCAGGGCTAGATCTTTGTCTTGGAATAATTGCGCCAAGCCCAAGAAAATCTTAACGAATTGCTTTACCTGGGTTGGGTTTAAGCCCAACTGGAAAGCCAACTCACGGCCTTGGTATGGCTGAGCGCCAGTCATCGGGTCGATAATTGCCTTGAGAATCTTCTCTGGAGTCTCTTCTGCAACTTTCTCGATTTCAACACCACCTTCGGTAGATGCCATGAAAACGATACGACGTGAAGAACGGTCTACAACTGCACCTAAATACAGTTCTTGATCGATATCAGTACAAGATTCAACCAAGATTTTAGAAACAGGCTGACCATTTTCATCTGTCTGATAAGTTACTAGGTTTTTACCTAGCCACTTTTCAGCAAATGCTTTGATCTCATCTTTGCTGCTAACCAGCTTAACGCCGCCAGCTTTGCCTCGGCCACCAGCGTGAACTTGGGCTTTAACAACCCATTTGTCGCCGCCAATTTTATCAGCTGCAGCTGCAGCTTCTTCCGGGGTATCACAGGCATATCCTGTAGAAACAGGTAGCCCGTATTCGGCAAACAACTGTTTGCCCTGGTACTCGTGAAGGTTCATGTTGGAATTACCATCTCGGTCTGTGGAAGTGTTAAGCGAGTTAGATCCTGTCAGTGACTTGGCCCGCTCCCTCTGCACATTGCAGTAACAACGCGAAATCGGGATGCGTATTTTCCCGAATTTCGCGCACTACCGCAAATCTATTTACGCTTCTTGCGGTTTGGCATGTGGATAGCCTGTCCATTCACCGCTAATGCGGCCTCATGCACAGCCTCGGAAAGCGTTGGATGACCAAATACTGTCAAACCAATGTCTTCCGCCGAGGAACCAAACTCCATAGCGATAACAACTTGTTGCACTAGATCCGCCGCGCTAGCACCAATAATATGGCAGCCAAGAATACGGTCGGTCTCTTCATGGGCGATCATTTTCACCATCCCCACTGAGTCATTTGCCGCCACCGCGCGACCAATCGCCGCAAACGGGAAGGTGCCGACCTTGTATGGCACACCGTCGGCCTTTAACTGCTCTTCTGTCTTACCCACACCGGCAATTTCCGGATGAGTGTATATAACAGATGGAATGCAATCGTAATTCATCGTGACTTTATGGCCGGCTATGCGCTCGGCTACCATCACACCCTCTTCTGAACCCTTGTGGGCTAGCATCGGGCCGCGAACAATATCACCGACAGCAAAAACACCTGCGGTGTCGGTTTCGCAATAATCGTTAACAAAAATGAATCCGCGCTCATCAAGATTTACGCCGCAATCTGGCGCAAGCAAGCCGCTGCTCATTGGCTTACGGCCAACGCAAACAATTAACTTATCGAAGGTTTCGGTTTTCTCTTCGTCGTTGTGCGAGTAACTAACCTCAACCTTGCCTTTGGCGGTTTTCGTTGCAGTCACACGGGCACCCAAACGGATGTCTAGGCCTTGCTTTTTAAACACCTTCGCCGCTTCTTTAGCAATTTGTCCGTCTACCGCCGGCAAGAACGTATCTAGTGCTTCTAGCACAACAACATCACTACCTAAACGCGACCAAACACTGCCAAGCTCCAAACCGATAACACCTGCACCGATGACACCTAATTTGGCTGGAACACTTTGAAACTCAAGAGCACCAGTTGAATCCACAATAATATCTTGGTCAACAGGCGCGGGAGGAATAGCAACCGGAATAGAACCCGCGGCGATAATAATATTCTCTGCCTCGAGTATGCTGGTACTGCCGTCGGCGGCGGTAACTTCAACCTTTTTGCCGGCCAACACTTTACCGGCGCCCTCTACCGAAGTAACGCCATTTGCCTGAAATAAGCCACCAATACCGCCAATCATCTGCGCAACAACCGCGTCTTTGCGTTTGATCATGGCAGGAACATCAATCGTCACGTCGCCAGTAGCAATACCGTGTACAGCAAAATTATCTTTTGCTTCGTGGTATTTGTAGCTGCTGTCCAACAGTGCCTTAGAAGGAATACAACCAACATTCAAACACGTGCCACCCAAGGCCAATTTGTCGCTTTTGTTGCGGGCTTTTTCTACGCAGGCAGTTTTCAAACCAAGTTGCGCAGCACGAATTGCTGCAACATAACCCGCGGGGCCAGAACCAATTACTACCACATCAAATTTCGACATATTTACTTCCCGTTCTTTAGTTTGGGCTTAGCTGCCAAGCAAGACGCCACAGCTAAATGACGCTGATGCCGTAAGCTTCGGCATCAGTCATTTTCGTCAACTAAGTTTTAAATTTCGAGTAATATCCGCGCTGGATCTTCAATCAAGTCTTTAATTGCGACCAAAAATTGAACCGCGTCTTTACCGTCTACAAGGCGGTGATCGTAGGACAACGCCAAGTACATCATCGGTAAAATAACAACTTCACCGTTAACCGCCATAGGACGATCTTGGATTTTGTGCATACCCAAAATAGCGGTTTGCGGTGGGTTGAGAATCGGCGTAGACAGCAGCGAACCAAATACACCGCCATTGGTGATGGTGAAGGTACCGCCGGTCATATCTTCCATACTTAGTTTGCCGTCTTTTGCACGCAAACCGTATTCACGGATTTTCTCTTCAATTTTCGCCATGCTCATGTTTTCAGCATCGCGGAGCACGGGAACAACCAAACCTTTCTCAGTTGAAACCGCCACACCCACATCTTGGAAACCGTGGTACACCACGTCATCGCCATCGATAGAGGCATTTACCGCGGGGAAGCGCTTCAATGATTCACAGGCAGCTTTCACAAAAAAACCCATAAAGCCTAGGCGCGTACCATTGTGTGATTTCTCGAACAAATCTTTATATTGATTACGTAAATCCATCACCGGCTTCATATTGACTTCATTGAAGGTTGTCAACATTGCCGTAGTATGAGTTGCCTCAAGAAGACGCTCAGCGATACGCTTGCGCAAACGGGTCATTGGCACCCGCTTTTCAACTCGCTCACCAGCTGGAACATCAACCGCTGGCGCTGGGGCTGCTGCTGGTTTTGCAGCAGGTGCAGCTGCAGGCTTATAGTTTGCAACGTCTTCTTTGGTAATAACGCCGCCCTTGCCCGTTCCAGTAACAGCGGCCGCATCAATGCCTTTCTCATCTAGCATTTTGCGTGCTGCTGGGCTAATTTTTAGGTCTGCGGTAGCAGCAGGCGCTGCCGCTGCTGGCTGAGCAGACTCAGTAGGAGCACTTGCCGCCGCGCCCTCTTCAAACGTGGCGATAAGCTCATCGCTAAGAACGGTATCGCCCTCACCTTTAATAATTTCTTTCAATACGCCGTCAGCGGGTGCAACAACTTCGAGCACCACCTTATCCGTTTCAATGTCTACCAGTGGCTCATCGCGGGAAACCGCTTCCCCAACTTTTTTATGCCATGTAGCAATAGAACCGTCTGCGACTGATTCCGGAAATGTTGGTGCTTTAATTTCAGTGCTCATCACTATTCCTGTCAATTAATATCGCTGTACGAGACAGTCTTTATAAGTTGATTAAAACCTTACAGTTTTAATGCCTGTTTAATAAATTTCTCTTGCTGCTCAAGGTGTAAAGCCATGTAACCAGCCGCAGGTGATGCTGAAGGCTCCCGCCCTACATAACCGAGCAATAGATTCTTTTCAGGTTTAAAGCTGCGTATCACGCGAGTCATGCGATGACGACTGTTATACCAAGCCCCTTGGTTGCGCGGCTCTTCCTGACACCAAACTACTTTCTTCAGATTTGGATAACCCGCAATCGCATTACGCAAATCGTCGTAAGGGAATGGATAAACCTGCTCGAGACGAACAATAGCTACTGAGTCTTTACCGTGTTCACGACGAGCTGCACGCAGATCGTAATACACCTTACCGCTGCACAAAATCATGCGGGTAACTTTTGACTTATCGATGTCATCAGTCTCATCAATCACATTTTGGAATTGACCTTCGGTTAACTCTTCGATGCTTGATACCGCTTCTTTATGACGAAGCAAGCTCTTAGGTGACATCACGACTAAAGGACGACGCAGCGGGCGAATCGCCTGACGACGCAGCATGTGATAAACCTGAGCTGGTGTAGACGGAACACACACTTGAATATTGTGCTCTGCACATAATTGCAAGAATCGCTCTAGTTTCGCAGAAGAATGCTCCGGCCCCTGCCCTTCATAGCCATGTGGTAAAAGCATGGTTAAACCGCACAAACGGCCCCACTTTAATTCACCACTACTAATAAATTGGTCTATAACAACCTGCGCGCCGTTGGCAAAATCACCGAACTGCGCTTCCCATATAACTAGGGCATCAGGCTGCGTGGTCGAGTAACCGTATTCAAAGGCGAGTACCGCTTCTTCTGACAGCAAAGAGTCGAAAATCGAAAAAGCAGGCTGCCCGTCAAACATATTCTGTAAAGGAATATAGCGACGCGCATCAGATTGGCTGTGCAAAACAGCATGGCGATGTGAGAAGGTACCGCGACCAACATCCTGACCGGTCAAACGCACCTTGTGCCCCTGCTTAAGCAACGACCCATAAGCCAAGGTTTCTGCAAAACCCCAGTTAATAGGCATTGCGCCAGCGGCCATTTTGCGGCGATCTTCATAAATCTTGGCGACCTGACGCTGAACCACAATACCTTCAGGTATCGCATTAACTAGCTCAGCAGTTTCCTTAAGCAACTTTGGATCAATGGTGGTATCACCGGCAACATCCCAAGCGTGACCAAGATAAGGAGTCCAATCGACAAACAGCTCTTTGTTTGGCTCCATAACCAAACTCTTTGCTACATGCTCACCATTATCAAGTGCCTGACGGTAATCATCAGCCATTTTATCTGCCAGCTCTTTGCTTACAACGCCTTCTTCAAGCAGTTTGTTAACATAGAGCTCACGGGTGGTTTTTTGCTTATTGATTTTGTTATACATCAATGGCTGAGTGCCCGAGGGCTCATCAGCTTCATTGTGGCCACGACGGCGGTAGCAGATTAAATCAACAACCACATCTTTCTTAAATTCTTGACGGAAATCCGCAGCCAGTTGGCTAACAAAGAGCACCGCTTCTGGGTCGTCACCGTTAACATGGAAGATTGGCGCCTGAACCATTTTCGCAACGTCGGTACAGTATTCTGTTGAACGTGCATCTTCCTGCAAGCTAGTGGTAAAGCCAACCTGGTTGTTAATAACGATATGGACAGTGCCGCCTGTTTTGTAGGCGCGGGTTTGAGACATTTGGAATGTCTCCATTACCACACCTTGACCAGCAAAGGCCGCGTCACCGTGCAAAACGATAGGCACAACTTTGTCGCCGATTGGGTCGTTACGACGATCTTGGCGCGCTCTTACCGAGCCTTCAACAACCGGCGATACGATTTCCAAATGCGAGGGGTTAAAAGCCAAGGCCAAATGCACTTCGCCACCCGGAGTCATCACATTGGAAGAAAAACCTTGGTGGTATTTAACGTCGGCTGAGCCTTGGTACTTAACCTTGCCTTCAAACTCATCAAATAACTCGGCAGGATTCTTACCTAAAATATTGACCAGTAAATTGAGACGGCCCCGGTGAGCCATGCCGATGACCATTTCTTTGGCACCGTATGAACCCGCACGCTGAATGATGGCATCCATCATCGGAATCAAGCTTTCGCCGCCTTCCAAACCAAAACGCTTGGTACCTGGGTACTTAGAACCCAGCGATTTCTCCAAGCCTTCGGCAGCGGTTAAGCGCTCTAATAAGTGCGTGCGAATATCAACGCCATACTGTGGCTGAGACCGAACGCTTTCCATCCGCTGCTGAATCCAAGTGCGCTCGCGGGTGTCGACAATATGCATAAACTCAGCGCCAACAGAGCGGCAATACGTCGAACGCAGGGCGTCATAAATATCGCGTAGGGTCGCTTGATCTTTGCCGATATAAAGGCTGCCAGTTTGGAAGGTGGTATCAAAATCAGCTTCGCTCAACTGGTGGTATTGCAACTCCAAATCCGGAACCCGTGGCCGCTGCCACAAACCTAAAGGATCGAGCTCCGCTTCCTGATGACCGCGCTGACGATAGGCGCTAACGAGCTGAATAACTCTGACCTGCTTGCGCTCATGAACACTAATGTCATTGTTCACCGGGCCGCTGTAGCGAATTGGCGTCTTTGCTAGCTGAGCAAAGTGTTCGCGAACTGGAGAGTGAGGGATATCGTGCGTCGTGTTTTCACTGACGCGGGGCAATTGCTGAAAATAATCACGCCATTCGTCAGAAACGGCGTTTGGGTCTGTGAGGTAGGCTTCATACAACTCTTCTACGTAAGTCGCATTACCGCCAGATATATGTGAGCTTTTCCATAGAAGCTCCATCGAATTTTTCTGCATTCCTGTCCACCTAAAAATAAGGGAAGTGGCAGTCTGAATGATCAATGCCCGATAAGGCTCTTCTCATCCTGTGTAGCCCAGCAGCATTCAGTGTACGCCGCAGAACCGACTCGCACCACAGGGAACGTCCCTTCCCTCTTATACGCTTTCACGCTCATAAAGTGCCGGTAAGCACCGAGTGTATTTTATTTGGCGCCGCTCGTGAGCGGCGCCAGAGGACTAACTTTACGCAGAGTTTTATTGCCCAGCCTTAGCTGAGGGAATACTTAAGTTGCTCTGCTTAGCAACATATTCCGGATATGGCCAATTGCCTTTGTTGGGTTTAAACCCTTAGGACAAACATTGACGCAATTTTGAATACCGTGACAACGGAAAACACTAAATGGATCATCAAGATCACTTAGGCGCTCTTCAGTTGCCGTATCACGGCTGTCCGCCAAAAAGCGATAAGCCTGTAATAAGCCACTTGGACCAATAAAGCGATCAGGGTTCCACCAAAATGAAGGACAAGCAGTCGAACAGCACGCACAAAGAATACACTCGTACAAACCGTCTAACTTCTCGCGCTCTTCAGGAGACTGCAAACGCTCAATAGCGGGCGCTGGCGTGTCATTTTGCAAGAACGGCTTAATCTTTTCATACTGCTTGTAGAAAAGACTCATGTCGATAACAAGGTCACGAATAACCGGCAAGCCTGGCAACGGACGCAATACTAATTTATTGCCACCTTTACCATTTTTCAGCGCTTCAGAAATCGGCGTAATACACGCCAAACCATTTTTACCGTTGATGTTCATACCGTCTGAACCACAAACACCCTCACGGCAAGAACGACGGTAAGCTAGTGACGGATCACTGCCTTTTAACAATTCGAGAACGTCCAATACCATCAGGTCTTTGCCACCGGTATCGAGTTCAACTTCCTGCATGTACGGTTCCTGATCAGTTTCAGGATTGTAACGATAGAGACTAACTTTCAACATATTCGTTTTCCCCTGAATCAGTACGTACGAATTTTTGGTGCAAACGCTTCACGTGTTTTAGGCGTGAAGTTTACCGCCCGCTTACCAACACGTTTTTCGCTAGGGAAGTACATAGAGTGGCACAACCAGTTGTCATCATCGCGATCGGTGAAGTCTTCGCGAGCATGAGCGCCACGGCTCTCAGTACGCGCTTCAGCAGCGATAGCTGTCGCTTCCGCAACTTCAAACAAATTATGCAACTCAAGCGCTTCAATACGAGCTGTATTGTAAGCATTGCTCTTGTCTTCCAAATGCGCGTTTTCAATACGTACACGCAGTTCAGCCAGCTTCTTGATACCTTCCTGCATAAAGTCACCGCGGCGGAATACGCCAAAGTGATTCTGCATAATCGTTTGCAATTCAGTACGCAGCGCCGAAACACTCTCACCACCGGTAGTACTGTTAATCTTATTCAAGCGGCTCATTGCGCGGTCGATATCTGCCTCAGAAGCATCGCGCATTTCGATACCTTCACGCAGGCTCTTCTCGATATACAAACCAGCTGAACGACCAAATACCACCAAATCTAGCAATGAGTTACCGCCCAAGCGGTTTGCACCGTGAACAGATACACAAGCAACTTCACCACAGGCAAACAAACCTGGAATAACCACATCGTTGCCATCAGCGTCGACAGTCAATGCTTGACCGTTAACATTGGTGGGAATACCACCCATCATGTAGTGACAGGTCGGCACTACTGGAACCGGCTCTTTGACTGGATCAGCGTGGGCAAAGGTACGCGATAGTTCGCAAATACCTGGCAGACGGCTTTCCAATACTTCTTCACCAAGATGATCCAGTTTCAGGTAAACATGATCGCCATTTGGACCACAGCCGCGACCTTCGAGAATTTCCAAAGTCATTGAGCGGGCAACAACGTCACGACCTGCCAAATCTTTAGCATTTGGCGCATAACGCTCCATGAAACGCTCGCCATCTTTATTGACTAGATAACCGCCCTCACCGCGACAGCCCTCTGTTACAAGTACGCCGGCCCCGGCAATACCGGTTGGGTGGAACTGCCACATTTCAATATCTTGAACTGGGAAGCCAGCACGTAGCGCCATGCCAACACCGTCACCAGTATTAATGTGCGCATTAGTAGTAGAGGCATAAATACGGCCCGCACCACCTGTTGCGAATACGGTCGCTTTTGATTTGACGTAAACCACTTCACCGGTTTCGATACAAATAGCGATAACACCAACAACTGCTCCGTCTTCGTTTTTAACGAGATCCGTTGCATACCACTCATTAAAGAAAACGGTATTGTTCTTTAAGTTGCCTTGATAAAGCGTGTGCAGCAGAGCGTGACCAGTACGGTCAGCTGCAGCACAAGTACGTGCAGCCTGGCCACCCTCACCAAAATTCTTAGACTGACCACCGAAAGGACGCTGATAAATACGACCTTCTTCGGTACGCGAAAAAGGCATACCCATGTGATCAAGCTCGTAAACCGCTTCTGGGCCAACTTGACACATATATTCAATGGCTTCTTGGTCGCCAATGTAATCAGAGCCTTTTACTGTGTCATACATATGCCACTGCCACTGATCTTGCGGATCAGCACTCGCAATTGCACAGGTGATACCACCCTGAGCAGACACAGTGTGTGAACGCGTAGGGAATACTTTAGAAATTACTGCTGTTTTGTAACCAGACTGTGCCAACTGCAATGCAGCACGCATACCTGCGCCACCGCCACCAACAATTACACCATCAAAAGAAATTGTACGAATATTAGCCATTGTTTAACTCCAAAGAATCTGGATGCCCCAAACGAGGTAGGTGAATAACACAACAGCTGACGCCGCCTGAAATGCCAAACGCAACACTGTGCCTCGGCCACCCATCATTCGCTCAGTTAAATAATCGGTAGAAACTGACCACAAACCGATCCAAGCATGTCCTACAATGGACAACACCGCTGCCGTACTGAACACACGCATAAAGGTGCTATCAAAATACGCACTCCACTGTGCATAAGTGATCTCTGAACCACCACACACCAAATAAAAGCCAACCACTAAGGTATACGCTAGCAGAACCACACCGGAAACCCGCTGAACCAGCCAATCGGATAAACCGCTGCGCCCCAAATTCGTAACTGAACTTACCATATCCACAACCCCGTCAGCAGAACCAACACCGCCGTCACCGCCAAGACCAACTTCGACCCAGTCTCGCCGCCCTTCATAGTCTCACCAATGCCAGCATCCATAATTAAATGCTTTACACCGGCTGCTGAGTGATAACTCAAACCGATCAACACGGCCCAAATACTCAACTTACCCCAGAACGATGTCAGACACGCCTTCGCCTGCTCGAAACCCTCTGGGCCATCAAGACTCGTACCAAGCAACCAAAACAGCAGGGCTACGCCCGCCACAAGAAACACACCACTAACGCGGTGTAAAATAGAGGTATATGCGGTAATCGGCAGCGCGATTGTCCCGATATCCAGATTTACAGGTCGTTTATCGTTCACGGTTTTTGCCACACTTTTAATTTCTGGCTCATATACTACGAGCGGTTTAAAGGGAGTGGATCAATCAGATACTGAGCTCTCCAACTCAGCATCGCTTCTTAGAACAGGAGCAGCTAAACTCCCGAAGAAACGCCGCGCATTATAGGGCCATCGAAGTGCAATTACAAACCCTTAAACGCCCACAAAAGGGCGGCAAAAAACTCGAATATCAAGGGCTTAAGAGACCATTTCGCACCATTATGGCGCCATAGCCAAAACAGAGGGTCGCCAATTTGGTGCGCGAAAATTAGCGAACATTTACATACAAACAATAAAAACCGAGCAGGAGTGAATATTTAGAATTCCATCCACACCAATACCGCGTTAAAATGTTCTCACCGTTGACAAAACATTTCAGCCCTCTATATTTGTCACTCCCGCGAAATGCGGATCTCCTCGGGTTACGTTCAGGTAATACCTTACCGGATGCTAGACACGGGGAGTCAACGCCACAAGCTATGTTAAAAGTTACAGGAGCCCGTCCCACATGAGCGATAAGAAAGCAAGTCTGAGTATCGATGGAAAAACGCTAGACCTCAAAGTCCACTCTGGCACCATCGGTCCCGACGTCATCGAAGTCAGCGCCCTGACGGGTAACGGATACTTCACTTACGATCCAGGCTTTGTTTCGACCGCCGCCTGCGAATCTAAAATCACCTATATCGACGGCGACAAGGGCGTATTGCTGCACGGCGGCTACCCAATCGAACAACTAGCCGAACAATCTGATTACCTAGAAACCTGTTATTTACTATTGTACGGCGCACTGCCAAACGCAGCACAGAAAGAAACCTTTGTGAACAAGGTCCGCATGCACACTATGGTCAATGACCAAATGAGCACCTTCTTCAAAGGCTTCCGCCGCGACGCTCACCCAATGGCGATCATGTGTGGCGTAGTTGGCGCCCTCTCTGCGTTCTACCACGACTCACTAGACATCACCGACGAAAAACACCGCGAAATTTCTGCAATTCGTCTAATTGCAAAAATGCCAACTCTAGCGGCAATGACTTACAAATACACCATCGGCCAACCCTTCATGTACCCGCAAAATCATCTGAGCTACTCAGAAAACTTTTTGCACATGATGTTTGGCAACCCTTGCGAGCCAAGCAATGTAAACCCTGTGCTTGCCAAGGCTATGGACAAAATATTCCTATTGCATGCTGACCACGAGCAAAATGCATCAACATCAACGGTACGTCTTGCTGGCTCAACAGGCGCCAATCCTTTCGCCTGTATCTCTGCCGGTATTGCTGCGCTTTGGGGACCATCACACGGCGGTGCAAACGAAGCCGTATTGGATATGCTTAATGAAATCGGCGACGCGTCACGCATCGACGAGTTTGTTGCAAAAGCTAAAGACAAAGACGACCCATTCCGCCTCATGGGCTTTGGTCACCGTGTTTACAAAAACTTTGATCCACGCGCCAAGGTAATGAAATTAGCGGCTGATGAGGTTCTTGCCGAGCTAGGCCTAGAGAACGATCCACTGCTGAAAATCGCTAAGCGCCTTGAGCAAATTGCACTTGAAGACGAGTACTTTATCGAAAGAAAACTCTACCCGAACGTTGATTTCTACTCAGGTATTATTCTGAAAGCGATTGGTATTCCAACAAGTATGTTCACCGTTATCTTTGCTCTAGGCCGCACCCCAGGCTGGATTGCTCACTGGAATGAAATGATCAGTGGCAGCTACCGCATCGGGCGCCCTCGTCAGCTTTACACTGGCCCAGCGCAACGCGACTTTGTCCCGCTGGACAAGCGCTAATACAATGAAAAAGGCCGCTTCTGCGGCCTTTTTTAATTCTACTGATTAACTAATGAGTTAGAGCAAACACCAAAATTAGCGTGTTTTATATTCAAACCCCATCTCAGCGCCGTCCACCGACTCACCATAGCTGCTGAAGCTGCTATTCCGATCAAACTCAGCCCCCTCCTTCATTCGCAACTTGGTTTTGATTTTCAAACGCTGCTCTTCACTTTGACCAGTTTGCTCAAACCAACCCTCCGCACCATAGCGGCTTTTTTCCTCCTCCCAATCCTGAACATCACCCTGCAAGTCATTAGGTAAACTCAAATCGAGTACCGGCTGCTTTTCGACACCCGTTTTTGCAACCGGAGGCGCAGTAGGTATTTTCTGTTCATTATTTTCAGTAACAACAGGCGGAAAACTATCTTTGCGCTCAAGCTCAGGGCGTATTGCCACTGAAGTATCTTCAGACTTTTCTCCACATGACAGCAACACCGTTGACAAGAAAACCAAGGCACAACAACGCTTAATCATTTTATCAATACCACTTAAATCAGATGTGACCACACATATACCTCGTCCGATTGGACAATAGCGATGCGAAAAGGTCGCGTATACATTAGGCGTATTTTACACGACGCCAATCGCTGGAGACCACATGAGTAGACTCGCTGGAAAAGTTGCAATTATCACGGGTGCCGCACGCGGCATGGGCGCAGTTACCGCTAAATTATTTGTGGAACAAGGTGCTAGCGTCGTAATCGCAGACATTATTGACGATGCAGGAGAAACCCTAGCCGCATCGCTCGGCGACCGCGCCCACTACGTTCATGCCGATATATCAAAAGAATCCGACTGGCAAAACCTCATCCATAAAGCCGAATCACTTGGCCCCCTGAACGTACTGGTGAATAACGCCGCCATTCTACACGTCGCCGCCATTGCAGATTCAGACGCCGCAGATTATATGCGAGTCATCAACATCAACCAATTAGGCACCTACCTCGGCATTCGCGCGGCAATCGAACCCATGAAAAAAGCAGGAGGCGGTTCAATTATTAACATTTCCTCCATTGACGGCCTGCAAGCCAAAAATGGTCTGTCTGCATACGTTTCCAGCAAATGGGCGGTCAGAGGTCTTAGCAAATCTGCCGCTATTGAGTTAGGCCCCTACAATATTCGCGTCAACACCGTTCACCCTGGTGGGATTTTTACCTCCATGCATGGCGCTGAGGGCAAAACCGAACCCAGCGTTGAAGACAACGCATTTTACGTAAACCACGCTTTACCGCGAGTTGGACTCCCCCTGGAGGTCGCCAATATGTCCCTTTTCTTGGCTTCAGATGAAAGCAGCTACTCCACCGGCGCCGAATTTTTAGTCGACGGAGGATGGCAAGCCGGTATGCGACTCAGCATGCTGCCGAGTTCCTAAACGATTTTCACCACTCCAGTGATAAAACAAACACTGGAAAGCCGGTAAAGGGTCTTCTATATTGGGCATGTAATACTGATTTTGTCTGCGGAGGACCCAATGGACACCGAATTACATACAATGAACCTACTCTTTGACCAGCTTGGCCTTCCAAGCGACGACAAAGAGATCGAGCGTTTCATTGTTCGACACCGCCCCCTACCCAGAGGCTTGCAGATTCACGAAGCAAGTTTTTGGAAACCAGCGCAAGCCAAATTTCTGAAGGAATCTTTAGATATTGACGCAGAATGGGCGGAATTGGTCGATGAGTTAGATGCACGCCTGCGCTATTAGCGCAGGCGTTGCCTGACAACGCAGGGTATTAACTATTTCCCTCGTCTAGGCCGATATAGCTAATTTTGGGGTAAGACACCCATTTAAAAACCTGTCGATAGCTACATATCATGCATTTATGAGGGATCTCCCCTGTGCTTGGATTCATCTCTCCCGCACTCACCATCATCCCATGCCCACACTTATCACAGACGTAATTTACTTCTACCGGTTGAACTAAACGTTTTATTTCAGGCATGACTTGTATCCCGTGTTATCGCGTTCCCGCACCATTATTGGGCGCCGGATCTACTGATGATGACCCATTAGATTGCTTGGTTTGAGGCTGCGCCGCAATCCCTTGTTTAGCTCGCTCCAATTCTTTTTCTACCGAATTAATCATCGCAGACCAGCCTTGAATCAATGCGTCATTTGCCGTTTCGATTAAACCGCCCAAAGAGCTTTGCTGCAGCTTATCAATTTCAGCCTTGGTGAGCTGAACCCGTTGATCAAGATTGTTCACACGCTCTGAAATATGTATGAGCTGTGTGTTCAGGGCTTCGCGATAGGCCTGTGCGTCCCGATACTGCCAGTACTCAAAGGCCAGCAAGGCAACAACAATCACCGCCGCCAACACAACACCAAGTGAAGATTTCATTTTGTAACTCCTACAACAGAACACAGACAAAATATTAGAGCTTAGTGGATAAAGACATTACTATGCTAAGACAAGCTTATATAAGCCTCAAATTTACACCGCAAAGCCTAAAAGCAACAATGATTTCAGTAGTAGGAAACGCCAAATAATATGAAACTCCAAGTACTCCTTACCGGCAATGAACTCATGGCTGGTGATACGATCGACTCCAACTCGTCAATGATCGCAGAGCTGATCACAGATTACGGATGGCGTATTGATAAAAAAGTCACCGTTGGCGATGACCTTAAACTACTAGAACAGCAAATTCGCGATCTAGCAGCAGACTGCGATGTGTTAATTATAAACGGCGGCCTCGGCCCCACCGTCGACGACATGACATCTCTCGCGCTCGCCAACACCACCGGCAATCCAATTGCAGAGCACCCTGATGCCCTTGCCCACTTAAGTCAGTGGTGCGAGCAAAAGGGTTTCCGCCTGAATGCGTCCAACCTCAAACAAACATTGCTACCGGCAGGCGCCAGCATTATTGCTAACGCAAGAGGAAGCGCCGTTGGCATTCGGATGAACATTGGCAACTGCTTAGTTCTAGCAACACCCGGTGTACCAAGCGAATTAAAGGCAATGATGACAAATGAAATCATTCCCTTATTAGCAGCACAATTCAGCTCGGACTATATAAAAACGCAGCGCCTCGCGGTATTTGGTCTTGGCGAATCGTCAATACAAGAACGGGTCAACAAACATTACCCCGACTGGCCCGACGATGTGGAACTGGGCTTTCGGGCATCGATGCCGGTGCTTGAAGTAAAACTTACAACCCGCGGCCAAGACGCCAGCAAAAAAATTGATGAATGGCGCGGCAAAATTATTGATTTAATCGATGATCACCTTCTCGGCGACATGCCCTTAAATTTAGCGCAATCGGTCATCGCCGCAGCAAAGCAACACAAGCTCAGCATTTGTACCGCCGAATCCTGCACTGGCGGGCGAATAGCTGCCGAGCTAACCGGCGTCGCCGGCTCGTCAGAGGTATTTCCAGGCGGAATTGTTAGCTACTCAAATGCCTTAAAACAACAACTGCTAGGGGTTTCAGAAAGCAGCTTAAATACCGATGGCGCTGTCAGCAAAAGCGTTGTTAAGCAAATGGCGGAAGGTGCTTTAAACACTGTGGGTGCAGACCTCGTTATCGCCGTCACTGGCATCGCGGGGCCAGACGGCGGTAGCGAAGACAAGCCCGTCGGTACGGTTTGGCTAGCTTGGGGAAGTCGAGAAAATCTAAAAATCGAAAAATTTTTTCTGCCTGTAGATCGGCATCTATTTCAAACCCTAGTCACTGCCCTAGGTTTAGATCTAATAAGACGGCATATACTAAGCATAACCGGCTTACCCGAGCTGATGACCCGCCGCCGCGCCTAAACGCAGCGGGGGCACCACACTACTATGCCGCCACTAATAAACGGTCAGCAATCCACTGCAATAGCATCTCGTAAGCGCTATTGATCATCGCAATGGCTTCCTTCTCACTCACACCATTAGGCTCAGCGCGGCCATACCAATCAATACGGCAGCGATCATCACCTAGCGCCGTGACTTTGGCATTTGCCGAGTAATTGGTGACCGGCATCGGCACACCACGGGGAATATCGTAGGAGAAAGTCATTGTCGACGGGTCTTGGGCGGTTAGCACTTCGTCGATAGGCTCCGGCAAACCGGCAATATGTAAACGCCGAGTCATCCCGATACCGCTTCCAATAAGCTCAATTTTATCGATGCCGGGGGCCCAGCTAATATCGCCAAAATTTTCCAAAAGCTCCCACACGGTTTTTGCCGAAACCGTAAACTCACGCGCCAAATGTGTTTCAACCATGTCAATTGTCCCTGCTTTTATTTAATAGCCGGCATAATGCCTTATCATTTTAATTCTCACCTCACCCGAACGGCCTAGCCGCAATAGTCCCTTCACATTTATGAACAAGCCTTAATTGGCGCACCTCGTAAACACTGCTACTCTTTAGATAGGTAACAGACCTATAACATAATAAGTACTCGGAACATGGCTATGAATGCTTCTTTAATAACACCGGTATTGCTATTCAGCATGGATTCCGACCAATTTTGGGCCGCCCCAACTACCACTGGCGGCCTAAAGGCTTACTACCAACAATACGGCAGCCAAGTAGATAATTACCAAATCGAGCTAATCCATTTCAAAAATGAAGACGCCATTCTCCGCTGGCAGCAGAGCTGGCAAGAAACCTATTTACCAGCCATAAAAGCCGCAGAACAAGCAGGCCAGCAAGCTATAATTGGCTTCAGCATGTACACATGGAATGCCGCAGAATTTCTCGACATTATTCACCAAATCAAAGCCCAGTGCCCCAATGTGCTTTGCATTGCAGGCGGCCCACACGTGCAACAGGCTGAGGATTATCTCGGCGAGGACCCCATCGATATTATTATTCTTGGTGAGGGTGAAACTAGCTTCCAAGAAATTCTAGACACGCCTCAGCGCATTCACTGGCCAAACATAAATGGCATCGCCTATTTGGAAAATGGTGACATTCATAAAACCCCAGAACGCCAACGCAGAAAATATCTAGATGAGTTACCTTCGGCCTTAGATGTTATTGATTTATGCGATGCTGAGGGCAAACCACTTTACGACTCCATCTCTTACGAAACCAGTCGAGGCTGCCCTTTCAAATGTGCATTTTGCGAATGGGGAACCGGCGCTATCGGCTCTAAAATGTACCAATTTTCTATGGATAGAGTCCGTAGCGATTGGCATAAAATCGTCAACGCAGGGATAAAAGATATCTGGCTCGCAGATTCCAACTTTGGCGCACTAAAGGAAGATTTGGAAAAAGCCCAACTTATTTGCGAGTTAAAAGAGAAAACCGGACTACCCAGCAGCTTCGCCACCTCCTGGTCGAAGAAACACAGTCCCCGCGTGCAGGAAATAGTACTGCTGCTACACAAAAACGGCCTTCTACCGCATTACCAATTAGCGCTACAAACCCTTACCCCACTAGCCCTTGAACTCAGCAATCGGCAGAATATGGCTGCGAACAAATACGAACCTATCGCAAGGCAAATGGCGGCGGAAGGTGTGCCGATTGCGGCTGAACTGATTTGGGGGCTCCCCGGAGACAATCTCGCTGAGTTTGAAAATAACTTAGATCAGCTCTTAAAAACGTTTCCAAATCTAAATATCTTTGCCTACACATTGCTGCCCGGCACAGAATTTTACGAAAAGCGTTTAGAATACAAAATAGAAACTATTCCAGTCGCGGGCTACGGGAAAGCCAAGGGAGAATACGTTGTCGCCTGCCACACCTTTGATCGCGACGAAGGTATTGAAGGATACTTCCTAATCACCGCGCATATTCTATTCGCACACGGTCACTTAATTCCCCTAGCTATCCGCTATTTGGCGCTACAGAATGGCATTACTACTGCCCCACTATTGCGTACGCTCCTACGCGCTGTTTGCGTGGAATACCAAGATGACCTACCTAATTTAGACCTTCAAGACAGAATGGTAGTCTATGAAAACAGAGCAACTATTTTCACATGCATATTAAAAAATCCACTACGCTTATACGCCCTGTTTGAAACAGAAATAATCAGGTATTTGCAAGACACGAACAACGGTCATTTAAGCGATGCAACTCGACATATTCTTAGTCTAGATTACGCGCTTTCACCGCGCTGCGGAGAAGCCACTAAGGCTAACTATGAATTCAATTTTAATGCTGTAAGCAGCAAAGCGGCCCTCGACTGCCTCAGCTTGCCAAGCGCCGCAGATCTCAGCCCAGAAACGCATCAAGTCCTCTGCGTTAAAAGTCCCGGCGGCGTCGGCACAATTTTAAAAGATCCGGATGGCGGCGCATGGCTAAGAGGTGAAATTGAATATCAACAAGCTGACATTCAAACAGTAAAAATTCTTCACCCAAATGTTAAGCCGACACAGGCAATACAATAGTATGCAAAAACTAGGCTAGCGCTGCGCGAATTTTTTCCGCTGCGATAGCCAGTGAATCGCCTTCGGCACGCTTAGCATTGCTAATATTGGCATCTGCCATATCGTTTATGGGTGCAAGATGAATGTGCGTGTGGGGCACCTCTAAACCAATAATCATCATACTTACCCGACGGCAAGAAAACGCCTTTTTTAAGGCTTTGGCCAGCATCTGCGAAACTGACATTAAATGCGCAGCCAACTCTGCGGGAAGATCATCCCAATGATCAATCTCTAAACGGGGAATCAATAGTAAATGCCCCTCTTGTATGGGTTCTATGGTTAAAATAGCCACGGCGTGATTGTCTTCCCAAACTTTATGTCCAGGCAGTTCGCCTTGAATAATTTTTGTAAAAATACTGCTCATAATTTTTCCTCACGCATATGATATTCAATTATTTCTTGAAATAAGTTTCGCAATCGTTTTTCTACGGAAAGGCGCCCGCTTAGCTGATAGCGCGCTGACAAGCGGCTCCAGTCTTCACCGAGTATCAATGCATAAATCGCCAGTTCAGCATCGGCATGCCCTTCAAAATTAAGGCTATTACACATTCGCGTTAAACTTGCCGCAGCCTGCTCAAAAAACAGTTCACCGTCGCAATAACGCCGCGCGACAATAAAGTCCGATCTCAGCTCTGGCCAGTAATCTGATTTAGCTGCGGATAAGGCAACAAGTACATCTGCAGCTATACTTTTATGCACGTGGCGCGTCGTCAAGGACAGGCCTTGCAATAACTCTTGCTGCATTGTTTTAAAATTGAATTCCATCTCTTCAGAGAGCGGCTTGGCGACAATTAATGAATAGGCGCCACTAGATGCATCTCGCTTACTACCTAACCATAAAGCCTTAAAACCATTCCGCAACCAAAACGGAATAACATCTGACGTTGCGGCAAAACTAGATGATATATAGGCAGCGCCATTAACTTTTGCAAATTGTTCCGCCACTTGCAGCAAGCCTCGCCCTATTCCGTGGCGTCGAGACTCAGAGACCACAGCGATACGGTTTACGCGATAACTACGACTTTGCCCATAGCAACTATCGGCCTTGATGTGGGCAAGTCGCTGCGCGACTATATGACCCTTAGGCCTGCGCTGCCCCGTGATAATCGCCACCGTTAACTCTGCGCTCAATCCTCCCTCGGGAATCAACTGGCACACGCCCACTATACATTGCCCACACTCAGCAACAATAATGACACTCGACGAATCAAGCATATACTGCAAGTCGCGGGGCGAGGTTTGATAATGGGCCTGCACTAGCAAGCCAAATACCTGCGCGAGAATTGCATCCTGCGCCAAATCCTCTTTATTTAGGACTCTAATACGGAAATCGGCAGTACCATCCGCAGGTGAAGGCTCTGCACTTAGCAAAAAAGCCTCATCCAAACATTTTTCTAATGGATCATCCGCCGCCCATCGCAGCGGCTCTCGCAGTTCAATTCGACGCCACTGCGGCCGCTCACGATTTAAAATATCTTTGAAACGAATATCAAAGCCGCGGCCACTTCCCTCGTAACCATGCACTGTTGTCGCGAAAACAACTCTGGGGTGGTTTAAAAACTCTTGCAAAAGACTGACGGAAATACTCGCCGCCTCGTCAACGAATATTAAATCCCAGTCACCATCAAAATTGAGCTCAAATGGTGATACAAAAATAAATTCGCAATCCTTAAAACGAAAACCGGAATCGAATGCCTCGCCACTCGGTAACAATTCTTGAACTTGCCGAAACGCTGCATCGACAGAATGAATAGTAGCTGCACATATCGCTATGCGTTTACATATGCCTTCACGCAATAAGCGCGCCGCCGCAATTCCCAGTGACGATGTCTTACCACGACCGCGATCAGATCGTATTACCAAAGGGCGCTTTGCCCTGCCCATCGCAACGCGCGCTATCGCATCGACAGTCATATCTTGCTCAGAACTCGGCAGCACCGGTGTCCACGGCGAAGGTTTTAATACGGGTAGCTTCGAACTTAATTGAGCATCAATATCTTGACGATGATCTATGTGGTAAACCCCAGCAGCGCCATACATTTTTTTTAAAAATCGCTTTAAAAAAAACGAATCAACATTGTCGCTAGCTGCATCGGAATGCGCCTGAAAATATACTGGCCACGCTTCAAATTCAGGGCACAATACCAACAACACGCCACCTGCGTGTAAGGTTCCCGCAGCGGCAAGCCAATCATCGACTGCCTGCGCAGAATACGCATCGATAAGTACCGTAGCAAACTCCTGACCAAGGCATTTTTTTGCAAGGCGAGGGCTGAGACCAAGAATGGGATTGGCTGCAAGCAGCAATGTGCTCTGCGCTTGAATATCACAAGCCGCGAGCAAACCTTGCCCCCACGCTTGCGGCCCACTTATAAATACGAGATAGCGATGACCGTTACTTTTGCCAATAGCACGGAGTTGCTGAATAAAATTATTCAGCTCAGCCATTTCCACACACTGACTTTAGTCATGATTTTTTAGAGGGGTACACCGGCGCCTCCGGCATATGTAGATGCAGAATAAGACGTTCATCACTGCGATATAACGCCACCACCTCGGTACTGGCATACCGCTCTGCGAGTTCACAAAGTCGGCTTTTGAGGTCTGAAGCGTTAATAAACTTAGCGATGACACCCGCTTCTATGAATCCCTCTAAGCGATATAGCACCGCAGGCGGGATATCTAAGCCCTGGGCCTGATCCTCAAAAAATGCGAGCAAACGAGCGTCTAACTCAGCGAGGTAGTTTGAGGCGACTTGATCACTCACGACGCGACCCGATCTTTTTGAACAAGGATCCACGGTGCCACAACAACGGCCCACACCTCGCAATTATCAGCCAAACAATTTACCGCAAACTCTTCCGTCGCCTTCTGTAACTGCGCAGTTTCCATCCATGCCGATATAGCCGCCGCGTCGTCGTTTGCTACGGCGGCGGCAGTGGCCACCAAATCCAATTCTGGCGCAACAACAAGCACCGCGCCTTGCGCATAAAAGCGCTGCAGTTCCGTCCAATAAATTCGAGAAGTCTCTCGATTGAGTTTCACCATTAAGTCGGAAGATTCGTCTAAAACCACATTACACCCTAGCGTTCTACAATATTAATTTAGTGGGAAATTCCTACCTTCAGGGAGCACCTAATGCCGGCCACTTGATTTCCCACGGCGGCGTGCAGTTTAACAATACTGCCTGCAGTGCTCCATCAACAAAGCCTTCGCCGACTTGGGGAGGACAAATATATTGCCGCTCAACGCCTCGGAAGGTAAAACGCAGCGCCAGCGCATGTAAATACATTCGATCTGCATTTTGATTGCTCGGCCCGTAGCGTTTATCCCCGATGATAGGCACACCGAGGCTTTTCATCACCACACGCAGTTGATGGGTTTTGCCGGTATAGGGCTTCAACAGATACCCACGCCGCCCATCTTCTAAGGCATAGCTAAAAAACTGCGTTACCGAGGGGTTGCTGCGGGTGCGGCTGAGTAAATAGCTACCGCTGCGACTTTTTTTAATATCGCCAACGATCATGCCCTGCTTTTTCATTGGCTTCCCCTGCGCAAGAGCAAAATAGAACTTATCAATCTCGCGATTCGCAAACAAATCCCCGAACTCAGCAGCCGCACTTGGACTTTTTGCTATGAGCATAAGACCGGAAGTTGCATCATCAAGGCGATGCACCAAATGGAAAGACTCCCCTGGAAAATCCCTGTGCAAAACATCTACTAAGCTCTGCGCGTGTTGATTGCGATGCAGATTGACGCCAGGCGCCTTATCGATAACGAGATATTCCTCATTGTCTTCCAGCAAACGATAATTAAGTTCACGGTCTTCAAGCATATTTATTAATCGACATGACCCTCGCAAAATACATTCAATTTTTGCAGCTATACACTCTCCACCCCAAGACTAAGCTTTAGATCTGGCGAGTACCGATACTAATTCACACAAATATGCCGCACCACGCCACTCCCAGCTTCACGGGTAATATAAGACCACTGAAATATCAGGAGCAAGAATCGATAGTAATGTGCATGACGCAAACATTAAACCCCCGCAAAACGTGATAATAAGCGCAAATACGCAATATCCGTCAAAAATAAGTTAACACTTTCGAAAATGCCAATAGTAAATATATCCACACTCCGAACCAATATTTAAGTTGTCCCCAATATAGGTGAATAAGCTTGTGGATAAGCTTGTAGATTACCGACGTGAGACAGGGCTCACGGTGCACGAGGAGATCAGCACGATTTTTAACCAGACTGTCATCTAACTATGATTTTATTTTTTTCGGGACTTATCTAGGATTGACAAGCTCAAAATAATTACCATCATTACCAATGCCGAACACCAATAGGGATAACTTGGCGAAAGCCTATACAAGCCTCCACCTATCAAGGGTCCAAACATAAACCCAAGGCCAGCTATCGCGCCAATCAAACCAGCCAGACCACCCTGCTCATGGGATTCCACCGCCATTGTTGCACTAGCAGTAAACGAGGGCCCCGTTAATCCCATACCAAACCCAAATAAGCCCATAGCAAGATACAACATCCACAGTGCAGTAGCGTTGGCGAGTAATAAATAGGAGAGCAGCATAAACGGTAGACCTATGCGCAATAAGCCCATAGGCAAACCGCTATAGCTACGCACTACGCCGAATTGAGCAAGTAGAATCGCTACCGACGACACCACCATAGCACTCGAAAACAGTTGGGCTGCCCTCACCCCATCGATAGCTAAAATATCTTGAAAATAGAATCCCAAGGTCTGTTGAACCATGCCCAGCAAGCTATAAATGATAAATCCCAGAATGATGAATTTTCGGTATCGCGGGTCAAAGTACGCGAGCTTTGCTTGCTTGCGACCAGTGGTATTTGCCGGTGGAATAGCGGGTAAATACAAGCAAACTAACAAGCCAACAATCAAGGCGACAGCTGCTTGAATATAAAGTGGCGCAAGGTAATTAAAAGTGACAAACCACGCTAGCGCCGGCCCAACCATCACGCCGAGTTGATTGCAGGCCTGTAATTTACCCATGCCCTTGGTGCGCTCATACACCGAGGTTACGTCAACCATATACGCCGCCGACGCAGGATGGGTGGCTGACATAACCACGGCATGAAATGCACGGCTAATAATCAAGCAGACAAGTAGCGTCGTCCCCACCAAGGCACCGGATAGCCCTAAATAAGCGACCCCGTTAAATGCCAAGGTGCCAGCAACATAGCCAAACAAACCAAAAATAATAAGGGGCTTACGACCCCAGCGGTCACTAAGCCGTCCCCACTTTGGCGCCGCCACGAAGAAAACAAAAGCCGTCAAGGCGGATAATGAGGTAATGGCCAACTCTCTCGGCTCAATGACGATATCCGAGAAGGGTAAATTGAATACCAGTAAATCAAGGTGAAGCTCCCGGCCCAACATCGGTAAGATCGCAAACACCACGGTTTGCCCCATACCCACGCACATCATGGCTAAGTAAAGGGTAAACATCGCCTTAAAGCCGGATTTGCCAGCCGCTGCTGCAGAGTTACTCACCTACGCCAATCCCCTCGCTCAAGGCTTTTATAATAACGATTATTGTAGTTCGACCACCAATCCACAGACTGTGAATACTGGAGCTCCAGCATTTGCGAAAGCTGAAATTTCAACACTCAGTTCTATAAAGGTTTGCGCCGATCACCGAAATCAAAAGAGCAATTCTAGCACGTGACAAGAATCAACTTGCCTTGGCGTGTTTTAAATCAGATTTAAACAGCAAAGACAGTACAAAGAGCGGTGTTAATAAAGGGAGGGATATTGAAGGACTAGCTCCTCAAACGCAGCGCAGTTACGCAGCCTTTGAGGAGCTTTGGCAATTATGCCGCTGAAGAAAGTTCTGCTTCAGTTTCGAACCAGTCTGGCCAACCGGCGCGAAGATTTTGCTGACGCGCTAACTCACGCTCTTCTGTACTCGCATGGTTAAGGTCCCATTCTTTCAGCGCAGGCTTGATCACTACATTATTCCAAATTGGCGGAATAAGTGCAGATAAGAAGCACACAAATACACTAGGGACTTTAACCGCAGTCGTATCTGGCTTTAAGCGATAGTAAGGCGTGTACGCATCCAAATGGTGATCCGCATGATTGGTGATTTCAAAGGCCACAATACGGCTAATCGGCTGCAAATGATTCCAAACATGGCGACGGCCAATCGGCTTACCAGGAATACGAACTTGGCCGTAATGCTGGAAGTAGTTAAAGGTTTCCACCCACACACGAGCGACACAAGCACCAGCCAAGCCACATACAGCAGCGGCAACACCGCCAATGGCAAACAGAGCAAGCTCAAATACCACAAACGCTAGAATTGCCTTCCACACACGGTGATGAATAGACCAGCGTGATCTGCCACGCTTCATCATCGCTTCACTTTCTAAACGCCAGCCAGTCACGGTACTTTCGTAAACAGCTCTCGCGGCAAAAGCATAGAGGTTTACACCGCGCTGAGCAGTATCACAGTCTTCTGGCGTACCCACATCTAAATGATGCCCAACACGATGGCCAATATCACGTGACGCATCTAAGTAAATAACCTGCGAGTAGGTACCAATAAACTTCTGCAAGGTGCCTTGTTGATGGTAAAGTTCGTGGGTGCTGGGTACGCCAATAATGACTCCGAGCCATGAAACAGATAGAGTCGCGCCGATCATTTCAACGACGCTCATATTGCCTTGACCAATACGCCAAGCCAAAAAGAGGTATAGTCCAACCGCAAAGATAGCGCCTATCCAAATAGGGATATCTGCCAGCGCGCGATTATTAATCTTGCGCTCTTTGGTGTCACGGGGTAACACGGTATCGATTATAGCTAGGCCAGGAAGCGTCGCGAGGCCAAGCCAGCAATAAGGACCACCAATGTATATCCCCACCGCAGCCATAACCTGCAACGCAGGGGAAAAGTAATATCGTAGATAATCAAACATGACAACGTCCGCCCATATTTATTATTTCGTAAAATTTGCAAAGACAAGCAGCTCCGTATGTTTGCAGCTACTCTCTCTTGACGGTATTAAGTATGAGCTTTCTCACAAAGTGGAACAGGTCATTTATTGACAACACAGGGTCATTTAAAGACAATTATGGCTTTCATAGGAGAACGAGATGGATTTTTCAGAGCTCAGCTTATCCACACCGTCTATTCCTATCGGCTATTCCCGACTAGTCGCCCGTACCTTAGGGCTTGTCGAAAAAAGCCTTCACCTACTTTTACCTAATACCCATTTACATACCAGTGACCTGCTCCGTGACGACACCTCCATTACCGGCGCGCAACAAATACGCATCCTTAGCAATGCTCTAGATATTTCCGGCAACGAGGCATTTGGCTTGTACTTTGGGCAAAATTTAATTCCCTCAACCCATGGGCCTTTGGGTTTTTTAGTACATAGCAGCTCAAATTTAATTGACGCGATGGAAGCCTTTACTAACTTCCTCCCACTGCGCATGAACCTCACAAAAATGGACATTAGCACCAGCCCGGACTGGCTAGAGTGCCATTTCCATGCACACCCTCAGATTGAGGAGAAAATTTATCGGCTGGTCATCGAGGCCTTAAGTCTAGGCGTATTTGCAATAACGGAGTTTATATTGGGCCGCCCCCTAACCGAGGGCCAACTTCAACTTAATTACCCTGCACCAAACTACCAAGCTCAATATCATCAATTTTACCCCTGCCCGATACACTTCTCGGCGAACAGCAACTCACTAAGAATTCCGATAGGGCTTATCCACACCAAAAATGCCTCGGCAGAGCACAACAACTACGAATACGCACTGAGCCAATGTAAAAACCTACTCGATCAGCTACATGTCGGCCATCAAGACACAAAGACCAAGGTCCGCAAGCTATTATTGTCCCACCCCAATCACCAACTCTCAGAAGACGCCGTTGCCGCAACCATGTTCATCAGCAAACGCACACTGGCTAGACGGTTAAACAGCGAAAATACTGGATTTCGGGAGGTGCGCGACGATGTCTTGTCGTCTCTTGCGACGGCCTATTTACTCGACACACAGCTTTCAGTCGATGCGATTGCAAGCTTGCTCAACTATCACGACAGCTCTAATTTTCGGCGCGCATTCAAACGCTGGCACGGTATACCTCCGGAACAATATCGCGAGAAAAACAAAAATCGCTAATACGGGTTCGAAACCTAGGCCGTAAATATCGTCAGACTATCGGTATACTTAGCCCAGAGATATTTTACAAAAAACAGGCTTGCCCCTATGAACAATGTAAAACCCGCCCCACCGCGCATTCAACGGTGGTTAAACAGCCTTGAAACTGCGGGCAACCGCCTACCAAATCCCGTCTTACTGTTTATCTACTTTTGCATTGCCATTTTGGTGTTTTCGGCCTTAGCGGAGTATCTCGGTTTCTCGGCACAACACCCACTTAGTAAAGAAACCATTGCGGCTAAATCATTGTTAAGCGCAGATGGCATAAAATGGATGGTCGCCAATGCGGTTGGTAATTTCATTCACTTCGCTCCGGTAGGCTCAGTCTTGGTGGCGATTTTGGGGATTGCGGTCGCGGAGGACTCAGGTCTATTGAGCCACGTATTACAGCGCCTCGCGGCCAGCGCCCCGCCTCGTCTGCTGAGTAGTTTTGTGGTTTTTGCCGGCGTTATGTCTAGCATCGGTTTTGACTCCGGCTACGTGGTCCTCATCCCACTAGCGGCGCTGATCTTTCGCGCTGCTGGTCGTTCCCCACTCGCAGGCATAGCCGCCGCTTTTGCAGGTGTATCTGGCGGCTATAGCGCCAACCTGCTGCTTGGTCCAGTAGATGCGATTTTGTCAGGCATCAGCACCGAAGCAATGGCCTTAGTCGCACCGGAGCGCGGAGTATTAACCAGTGGCAATTATTACTTTACCCTTGTTTCAACCGCGTTTATTACCATAACCGGTGCGTGGGTGAACGAAAAAATTGTTGAACCACGTCTTTCCAAACCCGTAAATAGAGAAGTTAGCGACGAGCAAGCCCCCACAGAGTCACCGGTTTTAAAATCCGCGATGCGGCGAGTTGCCCTTTTCAGCGCGCTTTTCTTGTTGCTTTTATTATGGCTGGTTATTCCCGCCGACGGCTTAATGCGTAACCCCGACCCCAAGGGCTTAGCTGCGCTCCCCTTATTAAACGGCATCGTGGTGTTTATTGCCTTATACGCAACGCTGAGCGGCATTATTTTTGGCTACAGCACGGGCAAATATAAACGCCATCACGACTGGATTGCGGGAATGGAAAGCGGCATCAGCAGTTTATCTGGTTATATCGTCTTGATGTTTTTCGCCGCTCAATTTGTCAATTACTTCAACTGGACAGGTTTGGGTGCCATTTCAGCAATCAATGGCGCTAATTGGTTAGCGGGACTAGCGCTGTCAAAAACAAGCTTACTGGTGGGTTTCATTCTAATTAGCGCCAGCATTAACCTCTTGATTGGCAGTGCTTCAGCGAAGTGGGCCTTAATGGCACCGATATTTATTCCGATGTTGTTTTTATTGGGAATAGACCCAGAATCAGCACAGATGGCCTATCGTATTGGTGATTCAAGCACCAATATCATTACCCCTTTAATGCCCTACTTTGGCGTGGTCGTTGCGTTTATGCAGCGCCACGACGAATCCGCTGGAATGGGTACATTAATGGCGCTTATGCTGCCCTACTCGGTGATATTTCTGCTTGCATGGTCGCTGCTGCTCAGCCTCTGGCTGGCAGCAGGTTTACCGCTTGGACCGATGTAATACCGGTCACATTGACGGCGGCTTAGTCCTGTACGGTCGCCGCCATTTCATCTATATCAACGTGCCTAACATTCGCACCTTTGACCAAGTAAATCACATGCTCTGCAATGTTTCTGGCGTGATCACCAACGCGCTCCAAAGACCGCAAGGCCCACATAACCTGTAATACCGACGAAATAGTGCGTGGATCCTCGATCATATACGTCACTAAACTGCGCATTGCGGTGCCGTATTCCAAATCAACGGCTTTATCTTCTTCTGCAACGGCAAGTGCCAATTCAATATCTAGACGTGCAAATGAATCTAGAGCATTGCGCACCATGCCAGAGACATGATCGCCAATATGGCGAATTTCTAAAACGCTGCGCGGTAACCCACCTAACTCAGTAAGTTTAATCGCACTGTCTGCAACCTTGCTGGCCTCGTCACCCATACGCTCGAGGTCACTTAAAATTTTGCTTATAGACAGAACCAAGCGCAAATCGCTAGCTGCCGGCTGCCGACGCGCCAAAATAATGGTGCACTCTTCGTCAATCGACACTTCTAAGCTATTTACGGCTTTATCACCCAGCTTTACGTCAGAGGCTAATCCGGTATCCAAATTCATAAACGCATTCGTGGCATCGGCAACCTGCTTCTCAACTAGGCCACCCATCTCTAACATGCGGGTTTTAATATCATCTAACTCAGTATTAAACTGCTGAGAAATATGATGTGTATGTGAATTCTTATCTTTCATTTTCAATCTCCCATAAATCTGTCAGCAAACCTTAACCATAGCGACCGGTAATATAATCTTCGGTTTGCTTGTTGCTGGGGTTTGTAAAAAGAATATCGGTGTTATCAAACTCAATTAACTTACCCATATACATAAAGGCGGTGTAGTCAGATACCCGCGCAGCCTGCTGCATATTATGGGTAACGATAACAATAGTGTATTTGTCTTTTAACTCGTAAATAAGTTCTTCAATTTTTAATGTTGAAATAGGATCTAGTGCTGACGCAGGTTCATCTAATAACAGCACTTCTGGTTCTACTGCAATGGTGCGCGCAATAACAAGGCGCTGCTGCTGACCACCCGACATTCCCAAGGCATTATCGTGAAGTCGATCTTTAACTTCATCCCACAGTGCTGCGCCACGTAAGGAGCGCTCTACTACTTCATCTAACACGCGCTTTTTATTGATACCCTGAATACGCAAGCCGTAGGCGACGTTTTCATAAATAGATTTGGGGAATGGATTTGGCTTTTGAAATACCATACCAACCCGACGACGTAGCGTTGCCACATCGACGCGTTTGTCGTAAATATTCGATCCATCTAAAGAAATACCACCATCGACGCGGCAGCTATCGACCAAATCATTCATGCGGTTAAAGCAGCGCAACAACGTCGATTTACCGCAGCCGCTAGGCCCGATAAACGCAGTTACTTTTTTACGGGGTATAACCATATTCACGTCGAACAGGGCCTGCTTTTCCCCGTAATATAAATCGAGTTTATCGACTGTTAAGGTGATGTCTTCATCGTGAATAGATTGTTCCACTCGATTCCGCCCCAGCGACTCCATATTTATAGCGTGCGCCTTTACCGTAGATTTGTCACTTGTCATAAAATTCGCCGCCTTCTCGTTCACGTCATTCACGCTTACATTTCCAGTGATTTGTATTTCTCACGCAAATGATTGCGCAAGGCCACCGCACTTAAATTTAACAAGGCGATGATAACGACTAATAGCAATGCCGTGGCGTATACCAAGGGCCTTGCCGCTTCAACATTTGGACTTTGAAAACCCACATCGTATATATGGAATCCCAAATGCATAAATTTCTGATCTAAATGGAAATAAGGAAAGTTACCATCAACCGGTAAGGATGGCGCTAACTTAACTACACCAACCAACATTAATGGCGCTACCTCACCCGCCGCCCGTGCCACTGCAAGTATCAAGCCGGTCATCATCGCTGGGCTCGCCATTGGCAATACCACACGCCAAAGGGTTTCCGCTTTTGTCGCACCCAAGGCCAAACTACCTTCGCGCAAATTGCGCGGAATACGTGCTAAGCCCTCCTCCGTCGCAACAATAACAACCGGTAGGGTTAGCAAGGCCAAGGTAACCGATGCCCACAACAAACCAGGTGTACCGAATGTTGGCGCTGGTAGCGCCTCCGGGAAAAAGGCCTTGTCCATTTCTGAACCGAGGAAATAGATAAAAAAGCCCAGACCAAACACACCGTAAACAATAGAGGGAACCCCCGCTAAATTATTTACCGCGATACGCACAATACGAGTCATCACACCCTGCTTGGCGTATTCGCGCAAATACACCGCCGCGACCACACCAAAAGGCGTTACCAGCACCGACATGATCAGTACCATAATGACAGTACCAAAAATGGCTGGGAAAATACCGCCTTCGGTATTTGCCTCGCGGGGCTCATCGGTCAAAAACTCGCCGAACTTTGTAAAGTAAAAACCAATCTTTTGAGCAAAGTTCATGCTATTAGGCTGATAAGCCTGAACAACCGTCGAAATACGCTGATCTTTGATTTGTCCTGATGCCGTTTTCATGGTGAAGCTGTCACGATGCCATTGGCGATATAAATCGGCCAGCTCACTTTGCATCACTTTATATTGTGCATCCAGCTCAGCGCGTTCAGCAGCTAAGTCAGCTTGAATTTGCTCGCGGCGCCCCTCAGCCATTGAGGTATTTAATTCCAAGCCGCGAGATTTTAGTCGCAACTTTTCGAGGCGATAATTAATCGCACCGATATCTTTTTTCTCAATTTTTTTAATTTGTTCATGAATTTCATTGGCGCGAATCACCCGAGTTTGAAACTCCTCCCACGCGCGCCCATCATCAAGGCTAGCGACAACTTGGCCCTGCTCTTTGACGGCCTGCAGATAACCGTAAAAGTTGCCCCACTCCCGACGCTCTATCACCACCGCATCTTCTGGATAGCTAATGTCATTTAAGTAGCGACTGATAACCCATTTAAAGTCCGCGCCGCTGACATCGCGGTTACCAAGTTTAACCAGCTCGCGATCTACAAAGGCATCATCGGTTTCTATTTTAAATCCAGCACTCAGCAACTGCTCAATAGGTACAGCCTCAGATTCGACACGCTCCGCTAGTACAGTAACGCTTGCTTCACCAGGTAAAGCATACTGGGCCTGCATAACCGCGGCAGGCCAAAAGTGTCCAAAGCCACGTACTGCCAGCAACATTAGCAGACCAATTACCGCCAATGTGCTAACCGTTACCGCTGCGGCATTCATCCAAATCATTGGCTCGCCGCGCTTACACCACTCTATAAAGCCTTGCTTGTTATCATCGTGCAATGACATGACTTAACTTCCCGTATCTCTTGCTCTGGCTCACCAGCAAATTTTGCAATAACAAATCAAAGGTTTCCGTAACGCATACGCAGACGTTGGCGCACAGTTTCTGCAATGGTATTGACCACAAACGTGAACATAAACAACACGAATGCCGCCAAAAACAACACTCTATAGTGAGAGCTGTCGACTTCTGTTTCTCCAATTTCCACTGCAATATTCGCCGCCAAGGTACGCATACCCTCGAAAATATTCGCATCCATAATAGGCGTATTACCGGTGGCCATTAACACGATCATGGTTTCACCAACCGCTCGCCCCATGCCTATCATTAACGCCGAGAAGATACCTGGGCTGGCGGTAGGCATAACCACGCCTACAAGACTTTGCCAAGGCGTCGCTCCAAGGGCTAAAGAGCCATAACTAAGATGTTTAGGTACCGAGAATATGGCGTCTTCGGCAATGGAGAAAATGGTTGGAATCACCGCAAAGCCCATTGCAATACCAACCACCAAGGCATTGCGCTGATCAAAGGACACGCCAATATCGTTTGTTAACCACGCTCGCATATCGCCGTCAAAAAACAAACGCTCTAGCGGTGCACTCATTTCAACGCAGCCAATAACAACGGCGAGTACTATGGGAACAAGCAATACTGGATGCCAGCCATCAGGGATGTAACGGCGTACTGTGGCTGGCAGCTGCGACCACAGCCATGCAAATAATAAAATACCTACCGGTAATAATAAGAATAGCGAGAATACCGCAGGCAGGTTCTTTTCAATAAACGGTGCCAACCAAAGACCGGCTAAAAACCCGAGAATGACCGTTGGCAGCGCTTCCATTAATTCTATAAGCGGCTTGGTTTTTTTGCGCAGCGCCGGCGCCATAAAATAGGCAGTATAAATAGCACCGCAAATTGCCAAAGGTGCAGCAATAAGCATCGCGTAAAATGCCGCCTTTAGCGTACCGAAAGCCAGCGGTGCAAAACTGTATTTTGCTTCAAAGTCATTGCTAGATGCCGATGACTGCCAAACATAATCGGGCTCGGGGTAGCTTTCGTACCACACTTTGCTCCATAGCGCAGACCACGAAAGCTCTGGATGTTCATTATGCAGTGTGAAACTAGCTAAACCGCCATCGACATTTTCAACAAGTAATTTGTCGGCACGGGGCGATATTGCCATCATGCTGACCTGCCCAATATCGAGATCTTTACGCAATAAACGGCGATGAGAGGTGGTGTAGAATAAATCTAGCTGGCCTGCGCTATTTATGCTGGCAAAGCCCTTGCGACGGTGTTCGGTCGCTATTGCCGCAACGCCGCCATTGGGAATGTCGAAATCTCGAACCGCTTGCAGTTTGTAACCCGAATCCCGCTCTTTATCTCTCACCACAAACCACTGACCAATCGAACCGTGATCACTTGCCACCAACAAAGAAATACCACCTAACAAGAACCTGGCTTGGCTCAATTTGCCGTTATCAAATAAATAGCCACGATCCGTAATTGTTTGCTCTTTCAGGTCGATTAAGCGAAAACCACCGTCGGCAGCAAGCACATACAACCACTGCTGACCGGGACCAATTAGCACTTTACTCGGGACAATATCCAAACTCGGCAGCAGCACATCTTCTTCGCTTAAGGTCACCTCTTCGCTGAGGAAATCTTCTTCCTTAACCCAGCGGCGCCCCAGTAAATTTCCGTTGCTCACAGCGATAATCAGCAAGGCGTCATCACTATCGCTTATGGCTACCTGCTCTAGCGCGCGACCCTCCGATAGCAAAAATGCCTTATCGCCGTAGGGGAAGCGTAATTCTGGCGTGATTACCCGCTTATCATTTGGGTAGCTACTGCGGTAATCATGTTTGGCAATCAGCACTTTGCCATCCGTGAGGCCCAGTGCAAATAATCGACTTTCCTCTGACTCGAGCGCAAAGCTAAGGATTTCTGCACCGTCTAGGGGTAATTGCGATGCTGATAACAATGCACCGTCGCTAAGCTGAAAGAATGCTGCTTCACCATCGCGCGCCAATCTAAAGCCAACTTCTGCCTGTTCCTCCATCGCGAGGTAGAGCGCGGCGGCGGGTGTTGTCGTTTTAAATTGCGAATCAGCCTTGATAGACGCCGACTGAAACAACGGCATGATTTCGTACAGCAAATAGAAAAATATCAACAAGATCGCAAACAACACGCTGATACCGCCAGCGGTAATCGTCGTTGTCGCTATGCCGTCTTTGATTTGACGCCATTTACGGTAGGCGGAAGCGGTAGCTCGTACCTCAGATTGACTCATTTCTTCTCGCTCTCTAAAAACTCACAAACACGATATGACATTTTTATTACAATTTAATGACAGACTTCAAAGTCAAAAAAAATGCCGCATCACAGCTGCGGCATTTAACTCATTAACTAAGGCACTGCTTAAAGCGCAAGCTTGGTATAAATTTTCTCGACAACGCTGGCAGGGAGTGGAATATAGCCGTCTTTTACCACAACCTCTTGGCCTTGCTTGGAAAGAACTAACTTAATAAATTCGCGATCTAGCGGCGCCAGGGGCTTGTTAGGCGCTTTATTCACGTAAACATACAAAAATCGCGATAGCGGATAAGTACCGGCAGTGGCATTTTCAGCTGTCGCCTCAACGAAGCCACTTTTGCCATCCTTCGCCAGCGGAACCGCGCGTACACTAGAGGTCTTATAACCAATACCTGAGTAGCCGATACCGTTAACAGAGGTTGAAACTGACTGCACGACAGAAGCCGAGCCTGGCTGCTCATTCACACCGTTTTTAAAGTCACCCTTACAGAGCGCCTCTTCCTTGAAATAGCCATATGTGCCCGACACTGAATTGCGGCCAAACATTTGAATATCGCGAGCTGCCCACGCTCCATCCATACCTAAGGCACCCCAGGTTTCTGCATTATCAGCATGACCACATTTATGGGTGCTAGAAAATACCGCGTCTACCTGAGCGATGGTCATACCAGGAATGGGATTATCTTTATGAACAAACACTGCCAGCGCATCGATGGCTACCGGAATCGCGGTGGGCTTGTAGCCGTATTTTGTTTCAAAAGCTTCTATTTCTTTGTCTTTCATTTTGCGGCTCATTGGGCCGACGTTAGAAGTGCCTTCAGTCAATGCCGGCGGCGCTGTAGATGAACCCGCTGCTTGAATCTGAATATTGACATTTGGGTAATATCGCTTGAAATCTTCGCTCCACAATGTCATCAGGTTTGCCAATGTATCTGAACCAACGCTAGACAAATTGCCCGAAACACCCGACGCACTCGCGTACTCCGGTAAACCAGCGTCTACTTCGGTTACTGCAAACGAAGCCATAGAAGACAAAGCAACAACAGTTCCCGCTACATAGTGTTTAATGTTCACAAACCTACTCCCAAGCCAATTAATAACATCAACGCAGCCACTTTATAGAGCAATTATGACAACTTTGTGACAGTCGCTAAGAATAATTCCGCGACTAAGCCGGCGTAACAGCAACGGCGGCAGAACGCGGGAATACACAGGTAAATACGCTGCCCTTATTCGGCACGCTTCGAATACGCAATTCTGCGCGATGACGAATTAAGACGTGTTTAACAATGGCCAAACCAAGGCCCGTGCCACCGGTATCGAGGGAACGGCTTTGATCTACACGGTAAAACCGCTCGGTTAAACGGGGGATATATTGAGGTTCAATACCTATGCCGGTGTCTTCCACTTCAAAATAGGCGTGATCATCATCCCGATACCAACGCAGGGTAATGGTGTCATCATCGGCGGTGTAACGGGCAGCATTAATAGCGAGATTAGAAAATGCGCTGCGCAATTCATTGGCATTGCCATTTATTGCAATCTTATCGTCACATTCAATAACAATACGCCGAGTCCCTTTTGCAGCCGAGCCGCACTCCTCGCGAATCATTTCCATCAGTGGCCGCAGGCGAATAACGGTATCGTCACTCCCTTTTGGCACCGCCTCAAGACGTGACAATAGCATTAGGTCTTGAATCAACATGTGCATGCGCCGCGACTGCTGCAGCATTTGGCTAACCGCGCGATCCCAACGTGGATTTTCGCCGCCATGTTCAGAAAAGGTTTCTAGGTACCCATTTATCACCGTCAAGGGCGTACGCAACTCATGGGACACATTTGCCACAAAATCCTTGCGCATTTTCTCTAGGCGATGGGTTCTTGTTACGTCGCGGGCAAACAGCAAGCGATTGCGCTGCCCAAAAAAGCTCACGCTTATACTCAAGCTTAGGTTGCTATTTACTGGCGATGGCATCTCCAAAGGTGCCTGGTATTTCTCAGCATCAAAATAGCGTAAAAATGCGGGGCTGCGAATAAGATTAATCAGTTGCCGCCCCGTGTCATCACCTTCTCGCAAACCCAATAAATCGTTAGCAGAGGCATTACACCATTCTATATTTCCGAGCGGATCTAGCATCACTACCGCATCTGACATTGAGGCAAATGAGGAGTGAAGATAGTCGATCATCGCCTGTAATTTATTTGTATTCTGCGTTGCATCACGCTGCATGTCATAAATGACATCAAAAACCTGCCCCCACATACCAATCGCCTCTGGCGGCTCATTATCTACACCACTGTATAACCAGTCTGACAGTCGCTGCAGGTTTCTTAACAACCATGCACATGCCAATAGTGACGCTGCAAATAAAGGCCAAATTCCCAAATCAAAAATCGCGCAAGCGCCAGCTACCAAGGTAATCGGCAAGCTGATACGCAATAATTCCGTTTTCCAGCTGTAATAGCGCATTAATTATTGTGCGCTAGGCACAAACACCTGTAGTGGAAAATCGGTAACCTGTTCCGCGAACAGTTTGAATAAGCAAACCACAGTCGCGCTGATCGGTTTGCAGGGCTTTGCGAAGGCGGCGGATGTGCACGTCTACGGTGCGTTCTTCAACATAGACATTGCTGCCCCAAACCTGATCTAGTAACTGACCACGGCTGTAGGCCCGCTCTTGGTGGGTCATGAAAAACTTAAGTAATTTAAACTCCGTCGGCCCCATTTCCAGCGGCTGGGTGTCGACAAATACTCGGTGGCTAGCGGGGTCTAATTTCAAACCGCCAACCTCGATGCTTTCCTCTTGCTCACGATTCGTAGAGCGGCGCATGATGGCTTTGATGCGGGCCATTAATTCACGCGACGAAAAAGGTTTGGTGATGTAGTCGTCTGCACCAACGTCTAAACCTTGAACGCGGTTGTCTTCATCGTCTTTTGCGGTGAGCATGATAACGAGCAGATCACGGGTAACTTCATCTCTGCGCAGGCGGCGTAATAATTCTATGCCGCTGGTGACGGGCATCATCCAATCTAGTAACACGAGATCTGGGCGCTGATCC
Source organism: Zhongshania marina (assembly GCF_002915595.1). GTDB lineage: Bacteria > Pseudomonadota > Gammaproteobacteria > Pseudomonadales > Spongiibacteraceae > Spongiibacter > Spongiibacter marinus_B. The sequence continues at coordinate 30,728 of NZ_PQGG01000028.1, read as the reverse complement.
ACGATAATACCGTGAGCATCTTGTGCATTACTCGCCTCCAGACACTCGTAGCCGGCAAGCTCCAAACCAACACGGATCATTTCCCGTATTGCGGCCTCGTCGTCGACAATCAGTATGGTCGTTGCAGTCATCCCTCTACCCTTTTTAAACAAGTTTCGTAAGCAGCATTAAAACGACATTTGGTGACAATTTTATGACAAAACAAATTTTTGTAACTTAATCAAACACTACCGTCTTGTTTCCGAGAACCAGAACACGGTCCTCTAAGTGATTCCGCAGGGCCCGCGCCAGTACCGCTTTTTCAACGTCTTTACCCAGACGCACTAAATCGTCTTTGCTATGCCGATGTGACACTCTGATGACATCCTGTTCGATAATTGGGCCTTCATCAAGCTGTTCCGTCACATAATGGCTGGTCGCGCCGATCAGTTTTACACCGCGATCAAAAGCCTTTTGATAAGGATTTGCGCCGATGAATGAAGGTAAGAAACTGTGATGAATATTTATCATCCTGCCCGTATACGCGCGGCAAAACTCAGGCTGAATAATTTGCATATAGCGTGCTAAGACCACGCAATCTGCCTGATATTCACCCGTCAGTTCCATGATACGCGCATGCGCAGGTGCCTTGTTTGCAGGGTCTATTGCGACGTATTCAAAGGGAATACCATGCCACTCGACCATGCTACGCAAATTTTCGTGATTAGAGATAACACAGGGAATGTCACAATCGAGCTCTCCGCTATGCCAGCGATGTAAAATATCGGCAATACAATGTGAGGCATGGCTGGCAAGAATCACGACCTTGCGCTTGACCGATGAATCAACCAATTCCCACTGCATGCCATATTCTTCTGCAATTGGCGCAAACGCCGCTCGGCAGGCCTCCGCCCCCATACGCAGGGAGTCAGCTCGAATTTCATTGCGCATAAAAAACCAATTATTTTCTGCGTCTGCATGATAATTGGCCTCTGTCAGCCAGCCGCCTTGATCGGCGACAAACTGACTAACCCGCGCAACAATACCCACCCGATCGGGACAACTGATTACCAAACGATATGTATGATCCATGAACTCTCTTTTACCTTACAATCTTCAAGATGCGGGCACAGGCCAGCACCATCACTTATTTAAAATTCCACGCAGTGCCTGCGGCAAGTCCGCCGGTAAAACCACCGTTTTGGCATTGCCCGAGGTAGACAGTTTAACCAAGGCATCCGCGTATTTTTCACCAAGGAGATATAGCACCGGCAGATCTTGATCCCCCACCGCCTCTGACACCAAGGTGATGGCCGCACCACTCGCCTTTGCAAGCACTACCTGCGCCTGCGCATCGCGGCGCGAGGCCTCTAAACGACCATCCGCTTCGAGGATAGCCGCCTGTTTTTCACCCTCAGCCTTGGTGACCGCTGCGCGACGCTGACGCTCTGCAGCCGCCTGCTCTTCCATCGCCTGTTGCATGGTCATGGAAGGATTAATGTCTTGAATTTCTACCGTTTTAAGCGTGATACCCCAATCAGCAATATCATCTGAAATGGCCGCCTTCAGCTTGGCTTTTATTTGATCCCGCGACGACAGCGCGGAGTCTAAGGCCATTTCACCAACAATAGAGCGCAGCGCAGTTTGCACCAAGTTTTGAATGGCAAAGGTATAGTTCTCGACCCCGTACACAGCCTTCTCTGGCGACACAATATTGATGTAGGCAACCGCATTAGCAATGATGACGGCGTTGTCTTCTGTGATTACTTCCTGCGAGGGAATATCAAGCACAATATCTTTAGTGGTGAGTTTGTAAGCAACACTATCAATATAAGGAATAATAAAATTTAAACCTGGGTTTAAGGTAACGTGGTATTTTCCCAAACGCTGCACAATATGCTTGTAACCCTGCGGGACGGTGCGAACGCCTTTCGCCAAGGTCACCACAACTAATATCGCTAATGCTGCTACTACTGCCAAGCCATCCATCGCCTATCTCCTTTGTGAGCTATTTTAAAAGCTAATTACTGGTCAGTGCGCCCGCCCCATTAGCGTGCTTTACGATGAGCGAATTTCCTGAAACGTCTTCAACCGCAACGCGGTCACCAACCGAGACTGGATCGCGGCAGATAAACTCCCATTCGTCGCTTCCCAAAACCGGTATTGAAAACCGCAAGGTTCCGTGACCGAATTCCGATCCTAATTTGATCACCATCGCCTCTTGCCCAACAACCTGCTCGCGGGACATACCAGACAAGGTTTTGTTCTTCATTTTAGGGTGTACAAACTTAAACCATATGGCCAAATCAATCACCGACATAATCAGCCATATCAGTAACTGCACACTAAACGACATATCAATTGCAGCCAAAATCAAGCCCACTGCAATGCCGCTGGCACCAAACCAGATCATCACAAAACTGGGGATAAAAATCTCACTAGCGACCAGCAACATGCCAAAAACCATCCAGTGCCAGTACGCTATATTGGTGTTTAACCACTCCATTTTGAGCCCCTTTACAAAATGCCCGCCGACAAGACATCTATTTACTAATTATTTATCAAAATATTCAAGCACTTACTAGAAGATTTTATATTTTCATAGAAGTCCTTTCTGACCAGCAAGAAGCCACATTATCACGTATAATGCTCGCTCATTCAGAATTCTGCGTCAGCCCCATGTCATCAGTTATGCAAACACCCAAGGCCATATTTAGTCATCGCCCCTACTGGGCCGAATGTTTCGGCACTGCCAGCTACCTCCCAACCTCTCGTGAAGAGATGGATGCGCTTGGCTGGGACAGCTGTGACATCATCATTGTGACCGGTGACGCCTACGTAGATCACCCCAGTTTTGGCATGGCGGTTATTGGCCGCGTATTAGAAGCCCAAGGCTTTCGAGTGGGGATAATCGCACAGCCCGATTGGCAGTCTGCAGAGCCCTTCAAAAAGCTTGGGCAACCCAATCTATTTTTTGGTGTTGCGTCCGGCAATATGGACTCCATGATTAACCGCTATACCGCAGACCGACGGCTGAGACACGACGACGCCTACTCACCCGACAACGAAGGTGGCAAGCGCCCAGATCGCGCCGTGATAGTATATTCCCAGCGCTGCCGCGAAGCGTATAAAGACACGCCTATTATTATCGGCTCTATCGAAGCCAGTCTGCGCCGGATTGCACACTACGACTACTGGAGCGACAAAGTTCGTCGCTCAGTGCTGCTCGATTCACGCGCAGATTTATTGCTTTACGGCAATGCCGAACGGGCGATCATCGACGTAGCTCACCGACTGGGTCGCGGTGACAAAATCGACACGATTACTGACTTGCGCGGCACCGCCTATGTACGCAGAGATATCCCTGCCGGCTGGACGGTGATCGACTCCGCCAGTGTTGATCAAATAGGCAAGGTTGACCCCATTACCAGCCCCTATGTGGACACCAGCGCAACGGAAAGCTGCAAAAAGAATGAGGATGAAGCGGCGCTAAAGCCCGCAGACGATATTCAAACCGTTAGAATTATCGACCCATTACAAGCCCGTAAAACCGGCACCGACGCAGCCAAAACAGTTATACGCCTACCTGATTACGAGGTTGTTAAAAACGACCCCGTAAACTATGCCCACGCGGCACGAGTTCTTCACCTAGAAACAAATCCCGGTAATGCCCGAGCACTAGTTCAGCGCCACGGCGATCAAGAGGTGTGGCTAAATCCACCACCCATTCCACTAAGTACCGAAGAACTAGACTGGGTATTTGAGCTGCCTTATCAGCGCAAACCTCACCCGATTTACGGCAAGGCCAAAATCCCCGCCTACGACATGATTCGCTTCTCTGTGAATATCATGCGCGGCTGCTTCGGCGGTTGCAGCTTTTGCTCAATTACCGAACACGAAGGCAGAATTATTCAAAGTCGTTCACATGAATCCATTGTGAAAGAAGTTGAAAACATCCGTGATAAAACCCCTGAGTTCACCGGCGTCATCTCCGACCTTGGCGGCCCAACCGCCAATATGTGGCGATTAAATTGCAAGAGCACCGAGATCGAGCAGCGCTGCCGCAGACTGTCCTGTGTTTATCCAGGTATTTGTAAAAGCCTCAACACCGATCAAACTCCGCTCATTGATTTATATCGCGACGTGCGCTCCTTAAACGGCGTCAAGAAAGTCCTTATCGCCTCGGGTTTGCGCTACGACCTTGCGATAGAAACCCCTGAGTATGTCAAAGAGCTGGTGACACACCACGTTGGTGGCTACTTAAAAATAGCGCCGGAACACTCAGAAGACGGCCCGCTCTCAAAAATGATGAAGCCGGGCATGGGCAGCTATGACAAGTTCAAAGCAATGTTCGACAAGTACTCAAAGCTGGCGGGTAAAGAGCAATATTTAATCCCGTATTTTATTGCCGCGCACCCTGGCACCAGCGACAAAGACATGATGAATCTGGCGATGTGGCTAAAGGGCAATGGTTTCCGCGCCGATCAAGTACAAGCCTTTTATCCCTCACCGATGGCCAACGCCACCGCCATGTATTATTCAGGGAAAAACCCCCTCAAGAAGGTTTCCAGAACCAGCGAAGATGTTATTAGCGCCAAAGGTTTAAAACAAAGACGCTTGCACAAAGCGTATTTGCGTTATCACGACCCCGAGGGATGGCCAGCAATAAGAGACTCTCTGCTCAGCATGGGTCGTAAAGACTTGATTGGTTATGGCAAAAAGCACTTAGTGCCACCACGCCAACCGGCCAATTGGACGCCGAAACAAGGCAAAGGTAGGCGAATCCTCACTCAGCACACCGGATTACCGCCGCGTAAAACGAAATAAAAAATTCATTTTTTAAGGTGCAAAAGTCTTCCTATCGTGCTTGCGAGTATGTATATAATGGTTTTGCTGGCTACGGATGCAGCTTGGTTTTATGTATATAGCACCACGAAGTCGATTTTAGTACCTCGTTCTGTTTCATAAGTCCCTGCCTATCTCAGCTCAAGCACAAAAAAAGGCAACCACGCAACGAGGTACAAGACATGTCCAGAAGCACTGGAAAAGTAAAATGGTTTAACGAAACTAAAGGCTTTGGTTTTATTGAGCAAGACTCTGGCCCAGACGTTTTTGTTCACTTCAGCGCCATTGGCGGTTCTGGTTTTAAAACGCTGGCCGAAGGCCAAGCCGTTGAGTTTGACGTAACAACTGGTCAAAAAGGCCCACAAGCCGCCAACGTTACAGTACTATGATTTTCTAGCGGCGACCGACTCTGTGGCCGCCGCTTTTTCCCTCCAGCAAGACTCCCCCGCAAGTTTCTATTTATGGTCAAGATACCAGCAATAATGGATTGGCTTGCCACCGCGAGAAAAATCTTCATCTAGCGACCAACGGGTTTTATCTTCAACCTTGTAGTTTTCCAGCACACCGCTATCCAAAACAAAGTCACGCTTATTGGTAGAGAAAATTAATACGCCATCAGGCGCCAAACAGCGCATAGCATCATTAATGAGTTCGGCGTGATCGCGCTGGGTATCCAGCACGTCGTCCATCCGTTTTGAATTCGAAAATGTCGGCGGGTCCAATAAAATAAGGTCGTATTGGTCTTCGCATTCTTTTAGCCATTTACGACAATCTGCATGCTCAGTTCTATGCCTAGATTCACTGAGTCCGTTCAATGATAAATTCCGGCGCGCCCACTGCAAATAGGTCTTAGACATATCCACCGAGGTCGTAAAGCGTGCACCGCCAACGCCGGCCTGCACCGATGCAACGCCGGTATAACTAAACAAATTTAGAAAGCGCTTGCCCCTCGCCCGCGCGGCAATATCTAAGCGCACTGGACGGTGATCTAAGAATAATCCGGTATCAAGATAATCATACAAATTAACCAAGACTTTGGCCTGCCCTTCGTGTAACTCCATAAAAGAGTTACGCGGCGCCTGCCGTTGATACTGATCTTTACCGCGTTGGCGGCGACGCTCCTTAATCGCAATATTGCCAGCGGAAACCGAAAATACTTGGCTAACCGCTTCTATCACCTCTCGCAATCTGCGTTCAGCATCTTCTTCTGAGATTGTCGCCGGCGCGATATATTCCGCAATATGCACCGCGCTGCCATAGCAATCGACGGCAACAGAATACTCTGGCATATCTGCGTCATAGACACGATAGCATTCAATGTCGTTTTTATTTTTCCACTTACTTAAGCGCTTAATATTTTTACGCAGACGGTTGGCGAACATCTGCCCACCTGCGGTTAAAGGCGCATCAGACACCGCGCCTTTACTCTTATCTACCGCTGCTTCGCGATCAACCACAAAAGCATCTTCATTAATATTAAACAGTAAAAGCTTTGCGGGAATGGTGCCGTTCATTAATTGATACTGCTTATAACTCCGCACCCCCATGCGTTTACCAAGATCAGCATTGCCGGTAAAAATAGCGCCCTGCCAACCCACAAAATGCGCCTTCATCGCCTGGCCAAGATGTCGATATAAATGCAATAACTCCGCCTGCTCACCCAAGCGCTCGCCATAGGGCGGATTGGTAATTAACAAGCCTTCCCGTAGCGTTCTATGCGTTGGCATTGCCAATTGCGCCAGCTCACGACGCGACACTTTTACAAAGCGCCCAAGGCCTGCGTTTTCAATATTTTCTTCCGCCTGCGCGACCACTTTGCCATTGGCGTCATAACCGCGAATTTCCGGCCAATCTCGTGCCATCGACTTAGCACGCATAGACTGCGCCTCCTCAATGAGGCTATCCCAAGCTGCTTGATCATGGCCTCGCCACCCCAAAAAGCCCCAGCGATTACGGAGTAAGCCTGGCGCTATTTGCATTGCCATCATGGCGGCTTCAATCAGCAAGGTTCCCGAACCGCACATGGGGTCAATAAGGCCACCGCCGCGACTCGCCATCCCGGGCCAGTCCGCGCGCTGCAATAACGCCGCCGCTAAATTTTCCTTCAGTGGCGCCATCGCGCCACTGCTGCGATAAGCGCGCCGATGAAGGCTCTCACCAGATAAATCGACCGCGACGGTAATATAGCCTTTGCGAAGACGCACATTGATACGCACGTCTGGATTGTCTTTATCTATGCTTGGCCGCTGTGAGCCTTTGGCAAGAAAATAGTCGACAACAGCATCTTTGCTTTTTAAAGCGCCAAAATGAGTGTTGCGGATATCTCCAGATTGGCCATTAAAATCAATCGTAATTTTACTCGTTGCACTTAAATGCGTACTCCAATCAAGGGCTTTAATACCCTCATACAAGGCCTCAGCATTTTCACCACGGTATTCGGTAAGCACCAACAATACCCGGTTTGCCAAACGCGACCACAAGCAAATTCGATACGCGGTGGCAACATTCGCAACAAAACTGATAGACCCAACGCTCTCACGCCCCACCTCGGCACCCAAAGCAGCGAGTTCAGAAGCCAAAAGCTGCTCTAAGCCCTTTGGGCATGTGGCAATATAAGGGTAGGTTTGACTCATAAATCCTCTATCGAGTATTAGTACGGAAAAATTTTAATATAGTTAACAATCAGTTATGTGCTTAGACAGCTTGCTTCTAAAGCGCGGCATGCTTAGAAGCAATAGATCTTCGACGAAGTATATGAAAGTTTGATTACATGAAGATCCTGTCGCGGTACGACGCATCGCGATGGTGACAGAAAATCGGTTGTTGCGCGACCAAGCGATACCGTAGCGACATGTTGACTAAATACGTGGAGGCTAATGCCCTATGAGAAGACAGAAACGCGACATGACAGAAAGAGCATTTCAACGTGGTTATCAAGCCGGCATTTCCGGTAAGCAAAAAGACAATTGTCCCCATAATCAAGAGCAACTTAAGCAGGAGTGGATGTCAGGCTGGCGAGAAGGACGCACCGATCACTGGGATGGTATAGATACCGCCACTGCTCTTCAAAAACAGGCGTTTCATTGACCAAGTAATCATACCCTACACTAGCGACAAAAGGCCCTTGGGGCCTTTTTTCATTCTGGCGATACTCTCTGCTTCATCAACCCACTAACGCGTTCTGCGACCTCGGCCACCCGCTGGCGCCTCTGTTACAGGCACGGGTAACTCTGCCATACCGTAGACACTGGCGATGTCTTTATCATCCAGCTCCGTCCACTGCCCCACTTTTACTTTAGAGGGAATAAAGACACTACCGTAGCGTACGCGCTTCAGGCGATTAACTTGTAGCTCTTGGGACTCCCACAAACGCCGAACTTCGCGATTACGCCCTTCCATAATAACCACGTAATACCAGTGATTAATGCCTTCGCCGCCGCCATCTACAATATCGGTAAATCGCGCTACGCCGTCCTCAAGTTGCACACCTTCTTTGAGGCGCTTTAAGGTATCTTCGGTGGCATTGCCCATAACGCGGCACAAATATTCGCGTTCAATGGTAGTAGATGGGTGCATCAATTTATTGGCGAGATCACCGTCGGTGGTGAACAGCAGTAAACCGGTGGTATTAAAATCTAAGCGCCCAACCGAAATCCAACGCTCACCCTGCAAGCGCGGCAAGCGATCGAATACCGAGCGACGTCCCTCTGGGTCTTTACGGCTACAGATTTCGCCTTCGGGCTTGTTATATAGCAAGATGCGGGGTTTTGCTGCGGCGGTATCCAGTCGCAGGGGTTTTCCATCAACCTGTATTTTTACCGCACTCGTTACACGATCACCCAGCGTCGCCACTTTGCCATCAACAAGTACGCGGCCATCGCTGATCACTTTTTCCATTTCTCTACGAGAACCCAAGCCTGCGCGAGCCAGTACTTTTTGCAATTTTTCGTCGGTTTGTATCATTAAAAGTTGGTCTCGGGTGGGTAGTCTTGATCGTAGACGTCGCCGCCATTTGATTCGATTTCTGTGTCAGTATCTGCTTCAGCTTCAGTTGCGACTGCCGCATCGGGGTCTACATCTGCTTGATCTGCTTCGCTCTTGCTATCGTCGGCGGCAAATTCACCGGTGTGTAGCTCTAGCTCGCCATTTAGGGTGTCTAGGTCGGTGATTTCTGCCAAACTCGGCAATTCATCTAAATTACGTAAATTAAAATAATCTAAAAACTTGCGTGTGGTCGCGTACATAGCAGGCCGGCCTGGTACGTCTTTATGGCCCACCACCCGAACCCACTCACGCTCAAGCATGGTTTTAATAATTTGCGAGCTAACCGCGACACCGCGAATATCTTCAATATCACCGCGGGTAATAGGCTGGCGATAGGCAATCAGCGCCAAGGTTTCTAACATCGCTCGGGAATAGCGCTGCGGCTTCTCTTCCCATAAACGTCCAACCCACGGTGCCAAGTCTTCAGACACCTGCAAACGATAGCCGCTGGCAACGACCTTTAGCTCATAACCTCGGCCTTCGCAGTCTTGGCCAATAGCGTTTAAGGCATCCTGAATATCGCCCGTCGTCGGCCGCTCTTCCGCGTCAAACAATTCCGCAATGTGCTGCAGTGACAAGGGCCGCCCTACCGCCATTAAGACCGCTTCAATAATCCGTTTTAATTGCTGTAAATCCGGCATCATATAACTTTCGCTTTTACGTGAATTGGCGCGAAGGCCTCTGATTGTACAATCTCGACCAATGACTCTTTGATCAACTCCATAATCGCCAAAAAGGTCACTACAACGCCCAAGCGTCCTTCCTCAACTTTAAACAAGGTGACAAAAGGCACAAAGGTATCTGAGCGCAATACAGCCAATACCTGCGACATACGCTCACGGGTTGAAAGTTTTTCGCGCTGAATTTGATGGCTTTCGAATAGATCGGCGCGGCGCAATACCTCGCCAAGCACCAAAAGTAATTCTTTTAAATCCACATCGGGCTCGGCGCGCAACTTTGTCAGTGGTGGCGGCTCGATAAGCACCGCGTAATTATCGCGTCCCATACGTGGCAACTGGTCTATATTCTCAGCCGCTTGCTTAAACCGCTCGTACTCCTGCAAACGACGTATGAGCTGGGCACGCGGATCCTCTTCGTCATCAAGCACATCTGCCGAGCGCGGCAACAACATCCGCGACTTAATCTCCGCCAGCATAGCCGCCATTAATAGATATTCCGACGCGAGTTCAAACTGCATGGCGCTCATCATATTCACATATTGCATATACTGCTCAGTGATCTGGGCGACGTTGATCTCAAGAATATCTAAGTTTTGGCGCTTGATAAGGTACAACAGCAGGTCGAGAGGACCTTCAAACGCCTCAAGGAATACCTCGAGGGCCTCTGGCGGTATATACAAGTCTTTGGGAATTTCTGTGAGCGGTTTGCCCTGAACCACCGCAAAGGGCATTTCACCCTGCTGTGGCTGCTGCCGAATCGCCTTTAGACTTACGATCTCTATGGCTTCTAGGGTGCCCTCAGGCACCGGCTCTAGGCGGCCGCTCATTCCGTCGGACGAAGCCAGCTCCCCCGACTCAGGGATAGACGCTGCCCCAGTCTGTTCTGCGATAGGCTTTTCTGAAGTTTCGTCTTGCACTATTACTGAGATCTCACGATATCATCTACCAAGGGCGCGATTATACGTTGATCTTGGCGCCGGTCACAGCGAATCCTCAAATTGACTGACATCGCCCAAGCCGCGACGAATTACAACAGGCACATCGTCCACTAAATCGACAATCGACGTCGCTTCCATTCCGCAATAGCCTCCGTCAATCACGAGGTCTACTAAATTCCCAATACTGTCACGAATATCGTAGGGATCGGTCATGGGCAGGTCTTCACCCGGAAGGATTAAACTCACGCTCATCAGGGGCTCACCTAGCTCAGCCATCAGATCTAAACAGATCTGATTCGCCGGCACTCGCAGACCGACACTCTTGCGCTTAGGGTGCAGCAAACGCTTAGGCACCTCCGGTGTTGCACGCAAAATAAATGTGTAAGGCCCTGGAATATGAGCCTTGAGCAATCGAAATGCACTGTTATCCACTTTCGCATAGGTGCCAAGCTCAGACAGGTCACTGCACATTAAGGTGAAATTATGCTTTTCATCGAGCCGCCGTATCATTCGCACCCGCTCAAGGGCCGACTTATCACCCAAATGGCAACCGAGGGCGTAGGCAGAATCCGTCGGGAACGCAACTACCCCACCAGCGCGTATAATATCCGCAGCTTGCTTAATCAGGCGGGGCTGGGGATTATCTGGATGTATTTGAAAAAACTGACTCAATGAAACTTCTCCAATTAAGCTATGCAGGTAACTCTGTGCGCTGCCAACGCGCCCAAACCGGCTGACAGGGTTCTATCACTTTAGCGTCACAACCCAACTCTAGCCAGTTGCTCGGCTGATGAAAATCGCTCCCAGCTGAGGCTTCAAACTCAAAATCCTTACATAGCTGCTTTAAATAATTAAGGTCAGACGCGGATGGCCTGCCATTGCAAACCTCAATCCCTTCACCGCCAACCTCTTTAAACTCGGCCAGCATGCGCCGCAACTTGGCGTTCGTTAATTTGTAATGCAGGGGATGCGCCATGACAGCGACGCCACCAGCAGATTTTATCCATGCCACCACACTCTCGAGAGAAGGCCACATTGCCTTAACATCACCCACCTTTCCCGCACCCAAATACTTATCAAAGGCAGCGGCCATTGAATCCACGTATCCTGCGCCAAGCAAATAGCGAGCGAAATCTGGACGACCTATGGCGCGACCTTCGGCTAAATTCGCGGCGCCTTCATAGCAGCCTTCAAAACCTAATTTTTCTAATCTTTCAGCAATGATGCGCGCCCGCTCTCCGCGCGCATTGCGCTGATCCGCCAATTCCAATTGCAAACGCGGGCAACTAACGTCGATCCCCAAACCTAGCACGTGGATATTTACCCCAGACCAAGTACAGGAGAGCTCAATGCCGGCGATAATCTCTAGTTCACCCTTATCAATGTCAGCAAGGGCCCGAAAACCATCGACCGTGTCGTGATCGGTCACTGCCAGCAATTGCACCCCACACTGCTGGGCGCGCGACACCAGCTCCTGCGGGCTTAGCCCACCATCTGAGGCTGTGGTGTGGGTATGTAAGTCGACAATCACGCCAAATCCCCTCCGAGGCTAGTGGTAAAAAATTAAAATGGGTATAGTGGGCGGATCACCGTCATTCCACCCTTTACCGACAGGAAACACCATGCCGGAGCAGGCAAATACACCTCAACGACACAGTATCGTCGTCAATTTACTATTCAACATCATTATCCCAACCCTAATACTGACCAAACTTAGCGGTGATGCATACTTAGGGCCCCGCTATAGTATCGTGATTGCCCTTGCCTTCCCATTAGGTTTTGGACTTTATGACTTTGTAAAAACACGACGCGCCAATGCCTTCGCAATTCTCGGCTTTATTAGCGTGCTACTGACTGGCGGCATTAGCTTGCTTGAGCTTGATGCGGAGTATATCGCCATCAAAGAAGCCAGCATTCCCGCCATTATCGGCATTGCGACCCTTGTGTCACTGTATACACCTTACCCATTAATCAAAACATTTTTGTTTAATGACGAGGTGATCTACACCGACAAAATAAACCACGCCCTAGACCAACAAGGGAACACGACCCTGTTCGACGCGGCGTTACGCAATGCGACCTACTTGGTCGCGTTTTCGTTTTTCCTGTCCGCCACACTCAATTATGCATTAGCCAAGATTTTGCTAACCAGCCCGCCGGGCACCCCAGAATACAGTGCAGAGCTAGGGAAAATGACGGGGTTAAGCTTTCCCGTCATTGCGCTACCCTGCACGATCGTCATGCTAGGTGCCTTGTTTTACCTAGTGAAACAGATTGAAAAATTAACCGCCCTTAATTTTGAAGACATTTTTAGAGTTCGTTAGGAATTACTATGTTATATGCCGTAATCAGTGAAGACGTTGCAGACAGCCTCAGCAAGCGCTTAGGGGCTCGCGCAGCCCACCTAGCCCGCCTAGAAGAGCTAAAAACCCAAGGTCGCCTCATTCTGGCTGGGCCACACCCCGCCATAGACAGCGAAGATCCGGGCGAAGCTGGTTTTACCGGCAGCCTGATCATTGCCGAGTTTCCGTCCCTGCAAGACGCCCAACAATGGGCGGATTCAGATCCCTATATTGAAGCCGGTGTTTACGCGAAGGTGACCGTCAAACCTTACAAAAAAGTGCTGCCGTAACAAAGTGGAAATTGAACTAGTTTGACAAGTGCTTTATCCTTGATTGTTAAATATTTAGCGCAGTTTATTAACGTGGAAAATCCAGTGAAAAAATCAATTATATTCGGCGTATCTGTCGTCTTATTTAGCCTGGCAAGCGCGTCTATCGCCGAAACCCGTTATATCAGTGACAAAATTTACGTGCCGCTGCGCGTTGGCGACGGATCAAAGTATCGAATTATTCACCGCGGCCTTCCCAGTGGCGAACAACTGGAGCTGATAAGCAGCAACGAAGACAGCGGTTACTCGCAGGTGCGCACCAGTAAAGGTGTAGAGGGTTGGCTGCCGAGCCACTACCTCACATCATCACCTGCAGCCAGAAGCCAGTTAGAAGCAAGCAAAAAGCGCATTGAAGAACTCACCACTGCTAGCAAAGAATTACGCGCCCAACTAGAAAACACCACACAAAATAGCCAAGAAACCAATAGCGTTGTAGAAGAGCTTAAATTAGAAAACAAATCCCTAGCGGAAGAGCTAGAGGAAATTAAGCGCATTTCAGCCAATAGCATCAAATTAGACGACGATAACCGCCGCCTGCTCGAATCAAACCAAATGCTCAGCAGCGAAGTCGATGTATTAAAAACCGACAATGCTCGTTTGCGCGAAAACAAAGAGAATGAATTCTTTTTGAATGGCGCATTTGCGGTATTGATTGGCGTTATGGTCGCGCTGATCGTACCCCGTATGATGCCTAAACGACGCTCAGACTGGGGTTAATCATGCGATTATTATCGGCACTTGTCTTTGTGGTTTGCAGCGCGCTATCAACGCAGGCGCTCAGCGCCGAAGGGGTTGGCAACCCCATCGTAGTGCTAGAAACTTCCAAGGGAGACATCACCATTGAACTTCTCCCTGACAAAGCGCCTATCACTGTCGAAAATTTTTTAGGCTATGTAAAAAGCGGGTTTTATAACGGCACGATCTTCCATCGCGTTATTCGTCGCTTCGCAGTGCAAGGCGGTGGCTTTACTCCCGACCTTAGCGAAAAGCCTAATGGCGAAAGTATTATTAATGAGTCGAAAAGCAGCGGACTGCGAAACGACCGCTGGACGGTGGCAATGGCCCGCACCGACGACCCAAATAGTGCCCGCTCACAATTTTTTATTAATATGCGCATGAATCTTGATTTAGACTCCCGCATGGGCCGAGACGGCTACGCTGTATTCGGCAAAGTTATTGACGGCCAAAATGTTGTCCGCGACATCGCCATCAGCGAGACTCATAGCACTGGCGGCATGAAAGATGTCCCCGTCGAACCTATTCTGATTATTAGCACCACACTCAAGTAAGAGAACATGCGCGCAAGCGCGAGGGGTCATTTTGACTGCGCTAAGTATCAATCTGAATAAAATTGCTTTAATTCGCAATTCACGAGATACCGAATACCCCAGCGTTGCGCTGCACGCCGCCCGCTGTATAGCTGCCGGCGCCCACGGCATTACAGTTCACCCAAGACCCGACCAACGCCATATCCGCGCAGACGACTGCTACGAACTAGCAAGTATGCTAGAGGTAGAATTTAATATTGAAGGAAATCCCTTTGCCGCACCGGCGAAAAGCGATCGGCGCGGTGTCAGTGACTACCCTGGCTTTATGGAGATTATTCGCCAAACAAAGCCCGCCCAATGCACCCTCGTCCCCGACACCAATAGCCAACTCACCTCCGACCACGGCTTTAACTTGCAGCAAGACGGTGAACGCCTAGCGCCAATCATCGCAGAGCTTAAAAGCTTAGGTGTTCGCGTAAGCTTATTCATGGACCCAGATCCCACCCAGATACGGCTAGCAAAAGAAGTTGGCGCTGACCGAATCGAACTCTACACCGGTCCATACGCAGACAGCTTTGGATCACAGCAACAGGATGAGGTCTTGAACGCTTTCGTTAAAGCAAGCGAGACAGCCGCCGAAGTCGGCCTTGGCCTAAACGCAGGACACGATTTAAATCTGCACAATTTATTTTTATTTAAAAATAGTGTTCACAACTTGCTTGAAGTCTCTATCGGTCACGCCTTTACCGTCGACGCAATTGAGATGGGCTTAGATAACTGCATAAAATCTTATTTAAGCTGCCTACGCTAACGCTCTCAAGACGTTTTTTCTGCTGAAATAAAAACGGCGCCCCACATCTTTTAAAAACATGGGACGCCGTTCTAAAAGCAAATTAAAATACTTTCTTGAGCACTAAATAAAAGTCAGCCTCAAGCTTATCAAGCTCCCGCGAAGAAGCAAAACCATCGTCCATTAACGGTCTAGCTGCGACCGCATCAACGGTAACACCCCAGCCCATTTGAGCACTTACACGCACACCCATGTCTGCTATTGAGCGTTCATCACCAAGTGCGCCAGAGGCATTTTCAAACTGCGCCGCACCGTACTCAGCAAAAACAGCAGCACTTAAGTCAAGGCCGCCCGCAACAAATTTATGGGTGAAATCAGCGGTAATAAAGTAGCCAGAATCCCCGGACATAACCCCAGGCAAATAAGCACTTAGAGCACTCATGCCGCCCAATACCCACTGCTGCTGTTGAGGCAACTGTTCATCAGCAAACTGCCCTAAAAAATTCAAATTAAATTCTGACGTATCCGACATCGGCAGCTTTGCGGAGAGCCTAGGCAGAATAGTGACAAACTCTGCGGTACGGGTAGCCGGCCCCACTTCTGGCGCGGTCGCAACTGCAGTACCTAGCGTGCCGCTATCGCCGGTTACACCCGCTTTAAGAGACAGCTGCGCCGACCAACGGAAGGTTTTCCCATTCAAGAGCTTAGCAGCAAAATATTTAGCACCAAATTCAACGGTGCCATATTTTTCGTCCTGCAAACTGCCAAAGGCACCTGCATCAATTTGCGAATCGATATATTCAATGCGTTCAAATAAATTAAAACGGTGAGTCAAATCAGCCGATAAAACCTGCTCACCACTTAAGGCGATGGTGTTAATATCAGCATCTAACGATAAATTTTGTGTCGTCGTTGTAGTTGTACCACCTGTTGCACTACAACCTAGCAAGCCACCTAAAGGCCCTAATAAGTCGCAAAGCGGAGTCCCACCGCCGGTTGTTGTCGTAATTGGAACCGGACCAAAATTCTGTGAGTACTCTGTGTGACTGGCGGTAATACCATACAAACCAGTGCTAAATGCGCGATCCGCTGCGAGCTGAAAACGGTGGTAATCTTCACCGTTACGAGACTCGCCCAGATCAGTAAAGGCTGTTTCATAACCAAAAGTCGCCCGCGTGCCATTTTCAAAATTATGGCTAATTCCGGCATTGCCAAAATAACGACCAACGTAACGACTTCCCTGGTTGCCTATTTGAAAAAACACATCAGTGGCATCGTGATCTTCAACCGGTGTCTCGTCAAAAATTAAACTTATATCTTCAGAGTTTTTCGTATCGGCATCATAAGAAATCGAATAATCTATGCCGGTACGCAGGCTTTTTACATTTGCCATTACCCGGGCACGCTCGAACTCCGCACGCGTTAGATCTTGGTCACCACGAAGCTCTTCAAAAAACTCCTGTACGCCACCACCTTGAACGTCCGCCACTTTACCCTGCAGCGCATGCACATAAACCACATTGCTATCCGGCGCATACTGCATAGTCACCAGTAAATGCCCCTTGCGAAGCACAAGGGAATTCATTAAGAAAATAGCTTGTGACGGCGTTTTTGCCGCTTTAAAAATCGCATCTAACTCATCGTTACTTAAATAGTGCGTACCCGATACGCGCAACTCATAACCATTAACCATACCGGTATACGGCGCGCCGGCACCCGCCACGGACTCGATATATTGTACGGTCGTTAACTGCGGCGGTAGCGCTGGTGGAAAGTCGATTGCCATAAACACAAATCCCTTGATAAAGACTCAATATGCGCCATCAATAGCATATTGAATTAAGCAAATATTGACGGGCGCGCACGCCCGTCTTCGAAATTAATTGTCAGATTGATTCTGTTCTTTCACAGCTAGAAATGCTTCGCCGTCGAGAATATTCAATTCAACACGACGGTTTTCGGCACGCCCAATTGGGTTATCGCTACCGTCTTCATTTTCATTAGTCGCAACAGGGACAGACTCACCATAGCCACGGTAAGCTAAACGCTTTTCCTCTATACCAGCAGCAATAAGGTAGTTGTAAACAGTGGCAGCGCGCGCATAAGAAAGGCGAATATTGTATTCATCACTACCCTTCGCATCAGTGTGCCCATCGACCGCTACTAAGGCCGCAGGCTGCGCTTCTAACACTTTTACAGCATGCTCAAGTATCGGCAGCGACTCTGGTGTTAAATCAGCGCGATCAAACTCAAAATTCACGCCTCTTAATACCAGTGGTGCATCTTCTGTCAAATGACAGCCAGTCAAAAACACCGGCATATCAGCAGGTGTGTCTAAACACTCATCGCGATCGTCACACACGCCGTCTGCATCAAGATCTTTACAGGTATCAATGAGTGCCAACTGATCGCGATCAGAGCAACCTACACCACCCGTGACTGCACAATTACTGGCATCGCCGTCATCATTATTATTACTGCCATTGCCTGGCTCATTCGCTACGGCAACCGTAATTAAACCGCCGGTTCCCGAGTTTGGCCCGTTCAGCACACCTGCGCCAATCACGCCGCCATTAGCGGAATTTTCGCCATTGATAGCGCCAACAGCAATCGTGTCGGAATTGCCCGAATTAGCACCATTCAAAACCGCGATAGCGCCAAAATCAGAGTTACCCGCGTTATCACCATTTAATACTGCCAAGCCAGCACTACCACCGTTACCGACGTTGTCGCCAGATAGTACTGCTGCAGCAACGCCATCACTATTACCTGAATTACTACCAGATATCGCCGCAACACCGGCTAAACCGCCGTTGCCACTGCTGCTTCCGCTCAGCACTGACACACCGATCAAACTACCATTACCTGAATTGTCGCCCGACAAAACAGCCAAACCTATCAAGCCACCGTTACCCGACGAACCCGGTGTTAATAAGGCAATCCCAGCCAAGCCATCTGCAGTTGCATTCCCCGAATCCGGTGCGCCAAGTAGCGCCAATCCAATAGGTTGACCGTCAAGCCCAGGCAATGACAAAGTTTCTGCAAGCTGCAAGCCGCCTGCGGTTAACTGATCTGTCAGCCCCTCTAATGCGCCAACGATAGGAACTACAATAGCTCCCTCTGGGCCCACCAAACCCCGCAACTGACTTACGATACCACTTTCATAATTCAAGCCCAGCGCGCCGATCAACTGCGACAAACCAAGCGCATCAAGGGGAATAGCCGTAC
Organism: Zhongshania marina; assembly: GCF_002915595.1. Lineage (GTDB taxonomy): Bacteria > Pseudomonadota > Gammaproteobacteria > Pseudomonadales > Spongiibacteraceae > Spongiibacter > Spongiibacter marinus_B. The sequence goes on along the minus strand of NZ_PQGG01000028.1, from coordinate 12,285 downwards.
CCGAGCCGGTTTTATTACCAAACCCAAGTAACTCACCCGAAGCCAAGGTAACGCCAAGGTCATTCTCCGGGTTCAACGCATCCGCACCCAGAAAGTCATTATCACCCGTGCCTACTGGATCAAGCACTGATGCGCCAATTGTTCCCACTGTGCCGGATACCTCAGACAATAGCTGCGTTATCCCCAGCGTGTTCAGAAGATCGGTAAGAACATCTGCTGACGCAGTATTAGAAAATAACAATGCCGTCACCACGGCATACACCGCCAGCAACTTGCGAAAACACCCCATTTGAACGCTCCCTAACAAAAACCTGCCTATAGCTCATCGCTATGAACCGAAAACAAAAACCGACAACACACTCCCTATAAAAAATTGCTTTATAGAGAGAAATCGGAACGACAACAAACAAGTAAATTCGCACAGACACCAAACGCTTGTGCAAGCTCTCAGTGTCACCCCTTCCTAGCCTCGCAGCCACCCGAGCAAAATGAAAACGGGTTTAAAACTCACACCAACTTACTATGTACAAAAGCAGATTTTTCTAGATATCCATTACGCAGGCGCAACAAAAACCGGTAAACGAAAAACTCCGCCTTTATACAAATAGGTAAAACAGCAAGCGCACTTTATCCGCGCAATCTTAATGAAAGCCGAGACGCTTAAATAGCAAAGCAATGGGTACTTACCGACATTAATACGATTTTGTGATGGCAATCACAGGACTAAAACAGCAACTTGAGCACTACAACACACTGCAGCGGATTTGCCCGCTTGACGCAATATACAATTGAAATTAGAAGGCGTCGCCAAGAATCAATCTCAGCTCAATTTAAAGAGAAATAATAGAAATAAACGCGAAGAACTCCCCGAGATAAGGAAAGACTCTGCATCGAAGAAGCTTAAAATTTAAGAAGGGAGTAGTAAAAAAATGGGGTGGCCGACGGGGCTTGAACCCGCGACAACAGGAATCACAATCCTGGACTCTACCAACTGAGCTACGGCCACCATTGGAAAAACTGTCCTGTAAATGGCGCGCCCGACAGGATTCGAACCTGTGACCGACGGCTTAGAAGGCCGTTGCTCTATCCAGCTGAGCTACGGGCGCAAAACCGTCCGAACTGAGATACGAAAAATGGTCGGGGTAGAGAGATTCGAACTCCCGACATCCTGCTCCCAAAGCAGGCGCGCTACCAGACTGCGCTATACCCCGTTTTTCGTTTCCCGTATGCCCCGCTACAGGAGCTGCGCATGATACGCAGACCTTTTTATCTCGTCAACGGTTTTGGGAAAAATTATTCGATTGATTTGTTGGCCTGCTGTTTATACCCATGCGACAATAACACTCTAATTTGAATCATCTTTTTTTGCGAGACCTACCTGAATGACTGCTTTGATTCTAGACGGCAAAACACTAGCGGCAAGCTGGGAAGAACAACTAACAGAGAGGGTTTCTGCACTAAAAAACCGTTCAAATGGCCGCACTCCCATACTTGCCACAATATTGGTCGGTGACGACCCCGCGTCTGCCACCTACGTCAAGATGAAAGGCAATGCCTGCCGGCGCGTAGGTATGGATTCTCTTGCGGTAGAAATGCCAGGATCCACCAGCACCGAACAATTACTTGCCAAAATAGACGAATTAAATAATGACCCCAATGTGCACGGCATATTGCTACAGCACCCAGTACCCGAGCAAATCGATGAGCGCGCCTGCTTTGACGCCATTGCCTTGCATAAAGATGTAGACGGTGTCACCTGCCTTGGCTTTGGCCGCATGGCGATGGGCGAAGACGCCTATGGCTGCGCTACACCCAAGGGCATCATGCGCATACTGGAACACTACAAAATTGACATCGAAGGAAAACACGCCGTTGTGGTTGGACGTAGCGCTATACTCGGCAAACCCATGGCCATGATGCTATTGGAGGCCAATGCCACCGTCACCATCTGCCACTCCCGCACAAAAAATCTGCCCGACTTAATCAAACAAGCCGACATATTAGTAGGCGCAGTCGGCAAACCCGAATTTATCAAAGCTGAGTGGATAAAAGACGGTGCCGTGGTTGTAGACGCCGGCTACCACCCAGGCGGCGTTGGTGACATTGAACTTGCCCCACTTGTGGACCGTGTCAGCGCCTATACTCCGGTACCTGGCGGCGTTGGCCCAATGACGATCAATACTCTTATCTTCCAAAGCGTGGATTCCGGCGAAAAAGCCATCGCCTGACACGGAATAGCATCATGCCAAGGGCAAATAAACGACCCAAAAAAATAGGCCCCGCGCAAAAAGTTGCGCGGGTACTGCTTAGCAGCATTCTTCAAATCTTTTTTTGGATAATGAAAACCCTGCGCTTCAAGAACCAACTCGAGATAGAACACCCCTGCATTATGGCGGTGTACCACGACGAGTTAATGCCGCTGGTCCATTATTTTCGCAATCAGGGCATAACTGCTATTGCCTCACGAAATCACTTCGGTTATTCCATTGCAAAAGTAATGGAGCGCTACGATTACGAGGTTGCATTAGGCTCACCAAGCAGGGGCGGCAAAGACGCCTTCCTCCAGCTTTTAAAAGCAGCTCGGAAAGGCAAATCCATCGCCTTTGCCGTCGATGGCTCACGTGGCCCGCGCCACGAAATGAAGCAAGGCGCGATGGTATTAGCCAAACGAACCAAACTTCCCCTCTACCTAATCCGAGCGAGCTACGATGGCTGGCGTATAGAACGCTCTTGGGATAAATCTAAGTTTCCCAAGCCCTTTGCTGAGGTTAGCTTTAATTACAAGCGCTTCGCTTTAGAAGATTACGCTGACGAAGCTGACTTGAACATCGCTCTATTGGCCGCTCAAAACGAGCTTAGCGGTTTACAAGCAGACGATTACCAAGCGCCAAAATGACAACAAAAGACAGACTGCATTGCATTCTTGTTTTTATATACGGCGCCTGTATTGCCGCCCTATCACTACTTCCTTCCGACGAGGCTATAAGCTTTAATATTTGGGATAAAGCCCAGCACTTTGCAGCATACGCAGTGTTTATGATCATGGCTTTCCCCATAGGAAAAAGCCGCAATGCTCATTTACGCACAGCCTTAGGTATTATTTGTTTTAGTATTTTTATTGAATATGCCCAGCAGTTTTCACCCGGCCGCGACACGTCGATTGGAGATGCTATAGCGAATAGCCTTGGGGTTATTTGCGGGTATTTATTTTCACGGTGGCTCGCAAAAATTTATCGAAGTCGCGGCAAAAAAACCGCGACATCAAATTAATTCTCTAACAAACTTACTCGCGTCGCCAGGTGGTACCCTCGCGACTGTCTTCCAAAATAACCCCCTGCGCTTTAAGAGAGTCGCGGATTTCATCAGCCCGCGCAAATTGCCTATCCTTTTTAGCCTGCACCCGTTCTGCGATTAAATTTTCAATCTCAGCAGCCGCCAACTGATCACCACTACCCGATTGTAAAAACGCATCAGCTGACAATTGCAAAACACCAAGCAAGGCCGCGAGCGATTTCAAGTTTGTCGCTAAGGTGGCAACCCTCGCTGCGTCAGCAGCTTCTTTAGCGCTATTTAGCTCCCGCACCATGTCATAAAGAACAGCCAGCGCAACCGGCGCATTAAAATCATCAGCCATTGCCGCATCAAAGCGCTGCACATATTCGTCGCCTTTATCTAGCTCAGCGTAAGGACGCGGCTCCGCGTACTCCAAGCCCTTAAATGCATGGTAAAAACGCTCCAAGTTTTGCTTGGCAATTTGCAGATTGTCTTCAGAGTAATTAATCGCACTGCGATAGTGACTGGAGATTAAAAAGTAACGCACCACCTCTGGATGATAGCGATCAAGAATTTCACGAATCGTAAAAAAATTGCCCAAAGATTTAGACATTTTTTCGTTGTCGACCCTAACAGCGCCAGCATGCATCCATGTTTGCGCATAGGTTTTACCCGTGGCGGCTTCGGATTGGGCAATTTCATTTTCATGATGGGGGAACACAAGGTCGGGCCCACCGCCATGAATGTCAAAGGTTTCACCCAAGCAGCAGGTAGACATTGCGGAACATTCTATATGCCAGCCAGGCCGTCCGTTACCCCAAGGCGACGGCCAACTGGTTGTACCATCTTTCACTGACTTCCACAGCGCAAAATCGCGGGGGTCGTCTTTGGCTTCATCTACGGCGATACGTGCACCTGACAATAACTCATCGGGCTTTTTGCCCGACAATTTACCGTAATCTTTGAAGGACGCTACGCGATAATACACATCACCATTAGAGGCAAGGTAGGCAAAGCCCTTCTCAATGAGCCGTGCAATCATGTCGAGAATATCGCCGATATGCGCCGTAGCCCGCGGCTCTTGATCTGGCGGCATAATATCTAGCCGCGCCGCGTCCTCATGCATCGCCTTTATAAAGCGCTCGGTTAAGGCCTCAAAGGGTTCGTTATTCTCATCCGCTCGACGCAAAATTTTATCGTCGATATCGGTGATATTACGCACGTAATTGACATCAAAACCCTTGGCACGCAAATACCGCGTAATTACGTCAAAGGCCACCAGCACCCGCGCATGCCCAAGATGACAGTAGTCATACACCGTCATACCGCAGACATACATATTAATTTTACCGTCCTGCAGCGGTACTAAGGGCTGCTTGCTGCGGCTAAGGGTGTTGTAGATTTGAATCGTCATAGATTATCGCTTAATGCTGGACGGGAGACGGGAGACGCAACGTCAAATTCAACCCAAGCCCGTTATAAAAATTTGATTATATCCATCAGCTGCTAGACTTCAGACTCGAAGCGAGAAAACAGCGTTTGCGTCTCCCCTCTCCCGTCTAGCATCTAACGCCATCGCTTTCGACAGACATCCAACCTCAGACGTCCGACTCTTTACCCCATGTATCACGCAACGCAATCGTGCGATTAAACACCGGCGCCGCACTGCTGTGCTCGACTTTGTCGGCGACAAAATACCCAGTGCGCTCAAATTGAAAACTCGCCTCTGGAGCAGCGTCGGCGAGGCCCGGCTCAATCCAGCAATTTTCAACAATTGTCAAAGATGCTGGATTAACGTGATCAAGGAACTCTTCCCCGCCGCGATCTGGCGCTTCATGGGTAAACAGGCGATCGTAAAGGCGAACGGTTGCCTGCTTGCCGTGACTCGCAGACACCCAGTGAATAACACCTTTTGGCTTAATGCCGTCTTCCGGATCGGCACCGTGGGTCGCTGCATCATAGCTGCAGTGCACCTCGACTATATTGCCAGCCTCATCTTTCACAACCGACTCGGCCAACAACACATAAGCGCTACGCAAACGCACCTTTTTACCTAAGACCAAGCGTTTAAACTTCTTGTTGGCCTCTTCACGAAAGTCATCGCGCTCAATGAAAACCTCACGACTAAAGGGCAGACTTCGCTCACCAAGATCATCTCTATTTGGATGTCCTGGCGCAGTGAGCCACTCCACTTTATCTTCAGGGTAATTGGTAATAACGATTTTCAGCGGGTCCATAACACACATGGCCCGCGGTGCATTTTTATCGAGGTCATCGCGAATAGCGTGCTCAAGCATCGCCACATCAACAACACCCTCGCTGCGAGCAACACCCACCATATCGCAAAAATGCCGCAGCGAAGCTGGTGTAAAACCACGGCGGCGCATGCCCGCGATGGTTGGCATACGGGGGTCATCCCAACCATCGACAACCTTTTCATCAACCAACATTTTCAATTTACGTTTACTGGTGACGGTGTAATTCACATTCAATCGCGCAAATTCGTATTGCTTGGGCTGTGCCGGCACCGGCAAATTGGCAATAAACCACTCATACAAGGGGCGATGATCTTCAAATTCTAAGGTGCAGATAGAATGGGTTATCCCTTCTAATGCGTCGGACTGACCGTGGGTGAAATCGTAGGTCGGGTAAATACACCATTTATCGGCGGTCTGATGATGACTCACTTTGCGAATACGATAGATGATGGGGTCGCGCAGATTAATATTTGGCGCCGTCATATCAATTTTGGCGCGCAGCACCCGACTACCCTCTTCAAAGTCGCCATTGCGCATGCCCGTAAACAGGGCCAAGTTTTCTTCGACGCTACGATCTCGGTAAGGGCTATTTTTACCTGCCTCGGTCAAAGTACCGCGATATTCACGGGCTTCGTCGGCGCTTAAGTCGCAGACATAGGCATTTCCTTCGCGAATCAAATGCAGCGCATATTCATATAGCGTATCGAAATAATCCGAGGCATAACGAATCGGCCCAGACCACTCAAAACCAAGCCACCGAATATCTTCTTGAATCGCGTCTATATAGGCCTGCTCTTCTTTTGCGGGATTGGTGTCATCAAAACGCAGATGACAGCGCCCGCCAAACTGCTGCGCAAGCCCAAAATTCAGACATATCGATTTGGCGTGACCAATATGTAAAAAGCCGTTTGGCTCAGGTGGAAAGCGGGTAATGAGCTCACCACTCAAACGACCAGAGGCGATGTCTTCTTTTACGATAGAGCGTAGAAAATTATTGCCAGATACTGCATTGTCAGTCATTGATGGGTTCCAAATGGTCAAAATCGGCGATAAAAGCTAAGTAGCCGAGGCCGCAGCTAAATATGCGATAAGCACAAAGACTTAGCGCTGGTTTCGCCTCGCAGCCAAAAGCCTTATTATAGCGGCTTTAATTTCCGGTTATAAGCGAGATCAGCGTAAATGATTATCTTCACTACAAATTTCGGCGACATCAAGGTTGAGCTAGACTTCGAAAACGCACCTAAAACCTCTGAAAACTTCAAGCAATACGTTGTCGACGGCTACTATGATGGCACTATTTTTCACCGCGTTATCGACGGCTTTATGCTCCAAGGCGGCGGTTTTGAGCCAGGCATGAAACAAAAAGCAAGCCGCGCCCCTATCGAAAACGAAGCTGATAACGGCTTAAAAAATGACATCGGCACCCTGTCAATGGCCCGCACCTCTGACCCTCACTCTGCTAGCTCGCAGTTCTTTATCAATGTAAAGAACAACGACTTCCTAAACCACAGCAGCAAAACCATGCAGGGCTGGGGATACGCCGTGTTCGCTAAAGTCGTAGACGGTATGGACGTTGTAAATCAAATCAAAGGGGTTAAAACCACCAGCGTTGCCGGTCATCAAGACGTGCCCGCCGAAGATGTAGTTATTGAAAAAGCCGTGTGGGTAGATTAATCCCCACATGACCACACTCTTTATCTCAGACCTACATCTGGATGAAACGCGCCCGGATATCACCCGGGCGTTTTTTGACTTCCTACAGAGCCATGCCATCAAGGCAAAAGCCCTATACATACTCGGCGACTTCTTTGAAAGCTGGATTGGTGACGACGACAGTTCGGCATTAATAGAATCAGTAAAAAAGACGCTAAGCACCGTCAGCAAGCAAGGTGTGGCGGTTTACATCATGCACGGCAATCGAGATTTTCTTCTTGGTAACACCTTTTGTGCTGAGGTCGGCGCCCAACTCATCACAGATCCAACGGTCATTACCCTAGCTGGCGAGAAAACCTTGCTAATGCACGGTGACAGCCTGTGTACTGACGATCAGCAATATATGCAATTTAGAAAAATGCTGCGCTCACCGGCATGGCAGCAAGACGCCCTCAGCAAACCACTTGAAGAGCGCCGCGCGATAGCCAAACACCTGCGCATGGCCAGCAACGAAGCGAATAGCAATAAAGCCGAAGATATCATGGACGTTAATGCCGACGCAGTTGTCGCCGCATTAAAAGAGTACGGCTGCACACGAATGATCCACGGCCACACCCACAGACCAAATCGACACCCAATAACAAGCGACAACATCAAAGCAGAGCGCATTGTACTTGGCGACTGGGATAGCAATGTGTGGTATTTGACAGACGAAAGCGGTTCACTTTCCCTGCACTCCAGCCCCTTGTAGGCCGCGGCACCTCTCAACTAAGCACCACTGAGGAGATACCGCAGGTGCTCACAAAAAACTGCATCAGTAAAGTGCACATTTATGCCGCCAGCGAAATATGCACCCCAGTAAACTCCACAATCTAATGCACCAACTCTCCTACTGCAGCCTACCAGACAGGGAAGAACAGGAAACCCGCTAACAATATGAAATTTTGGCCCAAATTGTGCTTATTTGTGTAATAGCAGTGCAATACTTTGTGGTCACGCAAACTTTATATTGCACAGAAACATCACACTGCCGAAGCAGAAATACACCAAAGCACTAACGTGACGTTCGGCACAGATACTAAACGAGGCTCGCAACTTGCAATACCTACCACAGCTTCAATGGGGTACGCCCTCAGGAATAAAACCCACTGTGGTAGAGATGAATACCGAAACTCTAGACAGTGGCTCTGCGAATGCATGGCCTACCGTAACAAAGAACGCCACATGGACGGATAAAATCGCGAAAATTACACTGCGAACAGGCATCGATGCGAACAGATCAGAATGCTCACCAAGCCTAAACTATTTCAAATTCAATCAGATAGAATTTATAGGTGATCACTCAAACAAACAGCAATACCCTGCTGCGAAGCAGATCTTCCTGCACCAAAAGAAAGCAAAAAGCAGCGTAACTAGCGAGAAAAACCTACCCGAACTTCGACCTGCAGAACCAAATTCACCAGAAGAATTACCGCTTAAGAAGGCAACTGGAGCTTAGCAATGGCAGTTATCAATAATAAAAATGGACTTCGAATCGAAAAGGCCGACATAACTCTCGGCTTTATACCGTTAACGGATTGCGCCCCGCTGGTCATAGCCCATGAAAAAGGCTATTTCCGCAATGAGGGTTTGAATGTCACACTCTCCAGAGAAGCCTCTTGGGCAGGCATACGCGACAAAGTGGGATTAGGCATACTGGATGGCGCACAAATGCTCGCATCTATCCCCGTCGCCTCTCGCCTAGGTATAGGCGGCCCCAAAATCGACATGATTAGCGCAATGGTGCTGGACTTAAACGGCAACGCCATTACTGTAAACAACGACCTTTACGAACACCTCTACGCAATAGACCCGCGCAGCGAATTCAGCCCGCTAATTGCCGCTCAGGCACTGCAATGTGTTATTGAGGAAAACAAACGCAGCAAGCGACCAAAGCTACGTTTTGGGGTGGTTTACCCCTGCTCTACCCAAAGTTACGAGCTGCGCTACTGGCTTGCTAGCGCCGGAATAGATCCAGACCGCGATATCGAAATTGTCGTCATTCCACCGCCCAAAATGGTTACCGCCATGACCGACGGCGACATCCACGGCTTCTGTGTTGGGGAGCCTTGGAATACCCTTGCGGTGCAGCAACAGCTTGGCCATGTTGTCGCCACCAAATACCAACTTTGGAACAACAGCCCAGAAAAAGTATTTGCCGTAAGTGAGAGCTGGGCCAACGAAAATCCAGTGACCCATCAAGCCATCTTAAGAGCCTTACTCAAAGCCTGTATTTGGTTAGACAAAAAAGAAAATCGCAAAACCACCGCAAAAATGATCAGCCAAGCGCCGTACATCGCACTCCCCGAAGAAACGGTAGCGCTCTCACTACAAGGACTGTCCCTCAAACACCACGGTCAACTTCCAGAAAAAGTCGAAGATTTCCACGTTTTCCACCGCTATTCCGCCAACTTTCCTTGGCTTAATCATGCTGAGTGGTTTATTTCACAAATGTATCGCTGGGGCCAGCTAACTACGCCAATTAACATCGAGGAGACCGTTGCCGCCGTATATAAACCTGCGCTGTTTCGTATCGCCGCCGCCGCTATCGGACTTGAAAGCCCGAGCATAGACAGAAAAACGGAAGGCAATTTACACGAGAAAAACATGCTAATGAAGTCGCAACACATCGGCCCCAATCAGTTCCTAGACGGGCAAGTCATAAGCGTTGGCGGCATCATTAAATACTTGGAACAACAGAGTTTATCCAAGGCAGATATTCCAGCACTGCGACTAATTAATATTCAGAAAGAGGCATAATTACTCATATGAAAGTATTGCTGATAGATATCGACGATACCCGTGCAAATAAGCTTGAGCCGATTTTGGCATGGACTGGTATCGAACTTATTAAGCTCAACAATCACAACACTGATATCTACCAACTCGTCGGAGAAATGCACCCTGAAATCATCCTGGTTGACACCAATTCTCCCAACCGCGACACCTTGGAACATTTGGCACAGCTTAATAAAGCCAGCCCGCGCACGGTTATAAAATTAGGAAATGCTCGCTCAGAAAGTATCAATAGACTTGCCGCCGACGCGGGAATTAGCATTTATGCCATCGACAATATCCCAACAAAACTGCTGCAGTCGCTAATCGATATCACCCTAAGTTATTTCTACAGCATTGAGCACTTGCGTTCTGAAATTCAATCTTTAAAACCAGAAATAGATGCGCGCCAAGTTTTAAATAATGCCAAGAAATTTATTACCGAAACTTACGGACTTACCGAAGAGCAAGCCACCGACTTACTGAGTAAAAATGCTAACCGGCAAGGCCGCACCATCACCGAAGTTGCCCGTCAGCTAGTAGAAACAGGGTCATTTATATAAAAACACGCCATCGCAATTAAGCTGCTAAGGGCCCACTGTGAAAACGGAACACCTCATCTTCTGTTTCAATTAAAAGCTGTTCTTTACGCTTAAATAAATCAATCCGCGGCTGAATATCTTCCGTGGCGTAGCGTTCAGCCAAGGTCAGATAATCTTTAAAATGGCGAGATTCAGATTTTAATAACGAGGTATAAAAGGCGCTCAATTCGGTATCGAGCAATGGTGCAATGCGAGAAAATCGCTCACAGGAACGCGCTTCAATCAAGGCGCCGATAATCAAAATATCAATCAATTTATGTGGCTCGCTGGTGCGCGCCTCTGCACGCAGACCGTTGGCGTAGCGCGCCGACGACAAATGTCGGTAGCCTATACCACGTTTTTTCATAATCGCCATCACCTGCTCAAAATGGCGCAACTCCTCACGAGCAAGCTTAGACATGCGATTTAATAGATCTGGCTTGTCGACATAGCGAAACATTAAATTCAGCGCCGTGCCTGCTGCTTTTTTCTCACAGTTAGCGTGATCTATTAGCATTTCCTCTGGGTGAGCCAAAGCCGCATCAACCCATCCCTGCGGGGTTTCACAGGGTAGAAACGCTAAAATCTCACTAATATCGACTGACATGAACTCGCATCCAGATAATAAAAACGGCGGCAGTATAACAAACTCTAGAGACTCATCAGCGTCGTAGAATTCAAACTAAGGGGGAAATGTAACTATTACGCATCACTTATCGGAGTGAATATACATAACCCGTAGTGCATTTAGGAAGGAGGTAAGTTACTCACCCTCATAAAGAGGTTATCATTAGTTTACGAGAAAAATGGTAACGAGATGAGTAACTTACACAGCGTTTATAGCAAAATTCTGTCTCTTTTGCACGAAATTGAGCCAGCCGATAATTTTTTGAATCAAATCAGAACACCTAAGCTAAGCGATAAGGAGCTACTCGCGCTCAGTCTTGCAGCTGAAACACTGGGCATTGATTCAGAACACTTTTTGTTCAAACAGCTGCCTGCGTGCATCAATGGGAAAATTGAGCGCTCCGTTTATAACAGAAGAGCGCGAAGGTTGAGTTTTAAATTAGAAGAAATCAGAAGCGCTATTGTCACGCGATTAGATGTTGATAACGATATAAATATTGTCGATAGCATGCCATTGGAAGTGTGTAAAATGAGTCGATCTAATCGCAGTAAAATTTGCCAAGAATTTGAATCTAGCTCGCCAGATTTTGGTTTTTGTGCAGCACAAAATATGCGCTACTTTGGCTATAAGTTACACGCGGTTTGCTCACCGAGTGGCGTGTTAAAAATGTACGATATATCAAAGGCTTCGGTTCATGACATCCATTACCTAAACGATATTGAAGGCCAGTTAAACAATTGTGTTTTGATTGGCGATAAAGGGTATTTGAGCAGAGTTTGGCAAACAGATTTATTTTCATCAAGTTGTATCAATTTGCAAACACCGATGCGAAAGAACCAGAAAGAGTTTAGAGACTTTCCGGCTAAATATCGTAAAGCCAGAAAGCGGATCGAAACATTGTTTTCACAACTTTGTGACCAGTTCATGATACGGCGGAATTATGCAAAATCGTTCAAGGGTATTTCGCGCAGAATTGTGACAAAGATAGCGTCCCTCACATTAATTCAATGGTTCAACCAACGTGAAGGGAATAAATTAAACAACCTGAAAGTGGTCATTTCCTAAATGCACCACGGGT
>NZ_PQGG01000027.1 GCF_002915595.1 Zhongshania marina | reverse complement strand
GCGTTGAGGCTGTAGATTTTCTCTTAAAAACCAGTGTTTTTTGCTAAAATCAGGCATCTGATCAGGGAGTGATGACATGCCCAAGTTCAAGCCTTACAACTACAACCAAGATGCGATGGTTGTGATCAATTTTGCCGAGCAAATTCAGCCTGGTACCTTCGAGTTTACGCTGCACCATCTCATAGAAAATCATATCGATCTGTCAGTCTTCTACGACAAGTACAACAATGACGAAGGTGGTCGCAAGGCCTACGACCCGGCAGTGCTGCTCAAGATTATCCTCTTTGCTTATTCCAAGGGGATCACTTCCAGTCGGGAAATCCAGTGGCAGTGCGAGCACAATATTATCTTTAAGGCGCTGTCCTGCGATTCGGTACCCCACTTCACGCTTATTGCCAGTTTTGTTAGCAACTACCCCGATGCCATTGAAGCGGTGTTTGAGGAGGTTCTGCTGGTCTGTGACCAGCAAGGCTTGCTGGGTTTGGAGTTGCTTGCCATCGACGGGTGCAAAATGTCGTCCAATGCGGCGAAAGAGCACTCAGGTACTTTTGACGAACTCGCACAGAAATCCGCCAAACTCCGCAAACAGATTCAGCACCACATCAAAGAGCATCAGCGCCTGGATGCACGTAAACCCAACGAGAAGGTGCGCCAGCAACGGGCCGAGCAGGCCGCCAATACCCTGTTCAAGCAGTATAAGAAAATCAACGATTTCCTAAAGACAGCAGCCCCAAGGATGGGGCAAGGACAACGGCCAAAGGAAGTAAAAAGTAATATCACCGACAACCAATCCGCCAAAATGCTGACCAGCAAAGGCACGATCCAAGGCTATAACGGAGTAGCCACCGTAGATAAAAAGCACCAGATCATTGTGGATGCCCAAGCCTTTGGCGAAGGTCAGGAGCACCATACACTCAAGCCTGTTCTAGGCAGAGTCGAGAACCGCTTCGAGCGCTTAAACATCAATGCCTCCATCTACGGAAAAGGCTTGGTCATCACCGCTGACACTGGCTTTGCGAATGAAGCCAATAACGAATTCCTGAAGAAGAACCGGATTAACGCCTACATCCCCGACAATCAATTCCGTCAGCGTGATCCAAAATTCAAAGATCAGAAAGCCAAGTACGGGAAGCGCCATCGGGACACAGTGAAAGGCCAGAAGTCAGTCATTCCGGCCAGCGAGTTTACTCTCAATATTACAAAGAAAACCTGCCATTGCCCGACAGGAAAAGAGATGTGGCTGCACAGCGAAGGCACTACCACCGGCGGCAAACTCAAGCTCAGCTTTGAGGGCAGGCTCACCGACTGTCGCCATTGCCCAATTAAGACTGACTGCATGCGCAACCCAGCATCAGCCGATACACGGCATGGCCACGGTCGCCAAGTGGCCTTCACTATTGATAGTGGCAAGACGGCGACAGACTGGATGAAAAAGCGGGTCGACAGTGCCAAGGGCAAACTGATCTACAGTCACCGGATGTCTGTAGTGGAGCCAGTATTTGGTAACATCGGTACCAACAAAGGCTTGAACCGCTTCTCGCTGAGGGGCAAAGACAAGGTTCAAGGACAGTGGCAGTTGTATTGTTTAGTCCACAATATTGAGAAGCTCTCCCGCTATGGTCGAATCGGGTTATATTAGGCGGAACAAGGGCCATTTACAGCTCAAAGTGGTGCCTCAGAACAAAACGAAGCGGCTGATAGAAATCCAAAGGAGCAGGAAGCGTTGTGAAGAAATCCGAAAATAAGCAAGATTTTGAGGCGCGAGGAATCATGCGTTCTGCTAAATCAGAAAATCTACAGCCTCGTTATATTCATAAGGAGAATTCGTGCAAAATCATCTCTTAATAAAATTCGCAAAGAGAAAACCTTTCCAACAAAAACCTGAAATGCCAAAAGGTAGTGTGTTTGATCACAAAAGAGGAATTTGGATGTATGAAAACAAGCCTTTAGTAAGCCATACATCAAAATTTGGGACACAAGCTACGAAGAAATGTGATGTGGAAACGGGCGAGGATCAGAAAGGAGAATGAGTGGAACCTGCCTTATTGTATCAAGCATATATGACTTCTCAGTAGACCTGGTGATTCAAGAGCTAGAGAAAAGAAATGTTGATTACTTGCGAATCAACAAAGAAAATCTTAGCCAATACGAAATAAATATAAATCCAGTAAAAAAAGAGTTTCATATCTCAGGGGAAGGCATCGATAGGGAAATAACAAAAGTTAAATCAATTTGGTTTCGACAAGCAGTTTTCTTAAGAAACACTCCTGCGAATGCCTTAAATCTCGAAGAGCAGTTGTCCAGATCACAATGGTCAGCTTTTTTAAGAAGTTTAATGCTATTTGAAGATTCATATTGGATGAATTGGCCAGCAAGTACTTATGCGGCAGAATCAAAGCCGTATCAGCTAATGATAGCATCAGAAGTTGGCTTTAAAGTTCCGGTGACTGAAGTTGGGAATAGTTTCAAAAACTCAAAAATACTAGACACCAAAATTATAGTTAAATCTTTAGACACTGTATTGCTAATGGATGGTGACGACTGTTTATTTACCTATACTTCTAATGTTGAAGCATCAGAACTTATAAAAGGTAACGTTAATTCAGCGCCATTAATAGTTCAGTATTATGTTAATAAAAAAACAGATATTAGAGTTACGGTAATAGAAAATGATATTTTCGCGGTAAAAATAACATCTAATGGAGCGGGAATAGATGATGACTGGAGACTTACAAAAAGAGAGCACATAGAATATACAGACATTCCACTACCTGACGAACTAGTGAAAATCTGCAAGTTATTTATGAAGAGACTGAATTTAAATTTTGGAGCTATTGATTTTATAGAAAGTAATGGAGAGTATTACTTTATTGAAATTAATCCCACTGGTGAATGGGGCTGGCTTTCAAATGAAAAGAGAGCAATAGAAAAACATATCGCAGACGCTCTATCAAGATGAAGATTATGGAAAACCTAAAAGGGGTCCTCAGCGTACCTTTTCCTTTTATCTATCTATATAGATTAGAAAAACGCAAGCTCTCAGATGCCACTAATTATATGTCCGAGGAGCATGCTTTCTTTTATGAATTAGATAAAGCCATTGTAGATAGCAGGTTGAAAGAAGAGCACTCAAGATCAAAACAGATTGATGATAAAACTTCAAAATTCAACCTTGGCTTAAGTTTATGCCTCACAATAATCGGCGTAGCAGCAACTACAATTGCTAAATTATTACCTGACCATGAGTTAAAGCCAATAGTTATTGCCTTTTTAAGTATTTCATCTTTATACATGCTAATTGGTGGCTTGGTTTCATTATCGGCTTTCAAATTGATGCCAACTTATGGTTATGGAAGTAGGTATGAGTGCTTAAAAGCAAGTAATGAAAGAGTTGAGGGCATAAAGGCTCTTATAGGGCAAGAGAATGTAAATCTTATAAAGCAAGTCCGTAATGAAGTTGCATATCAGTGTTTGAGAAATGGCTTTGTCATGCTTTTCATGGCACTGGCAATCATTAGCTACACATCTGTTCTAAGTGCATACCTCGGATCTCCAAAAGCTATGTCATTAGTTAGTTATTTAAAATGCTTGGCAGGTGAGTATGTGCAATTTTAATATAACAAACTCATCCAAGCGACCGCCTTCGGCGGCGCTTCATGGGGGCGTTAGGTGCCTTACAATGGAAGAATTCCGAGACCAAATAACCAAAGCACTAGATCACTTTGAGTACATTAAATTCGATAAGAAACATACTTGGCATAGGAGTATGGTTTATCTCTACTGTTCCGTGGTCGAATATTCAGATGCCTTATTTAATCAGTTTAAAGTTGAGAAAAGTGTCGCAATCCCACTAATAGTCCGTTCGCTGCTTAAGGCATATATAGACCTGAAAAATCTATGCGAGAATCCTGAATATGGCTATAGCCTGCAAGCGGCAAATTGCGCCGGGTGTAACCGCTGGTATTCACAAGCCTGCCGATTTGGCTGGTTATCGAAATGCTCCCGTGTTTATCCGACGTTCCATGCACACCCCGCCAAGTAAAGAGGCTGTGCGGGATGCCATGCCTGCCTTCTTTGAATTATTACGAGAGGAAGAAAATGCCGCCGTGCGCGTGGGCCATTACGTTGGCAGCTAAAAAAATGGAAAAATGTACATATCCTTCAGGAACTGTTGGGTGGCAAGATTTTATTTTTGATGAGGAGGAAATACACATAGACATAGACAGATGGAAGTTAGATAAAGATAACGTCGTTGCCACTCATTTTCATCAAGAATTTAGAGCCTACATTCCTATTGTGAATGGGTCTGACGTCTTAATTTGTTCAAGAATTTGTCGGGGTCATACAGCAATGATCATGTTGCAGAGAGTTTTTTCTGCTTGTCTATTTTTTGTCATTAAACCTTATGATGAAATATTGGCTGAGAAGGTGGCCAGTGAATTTTCGCGAATCAAAGAGGGTGCTCTCGCTAGTGCACTATCTGAAGCCTGGATTCAAAGCGTAAAAGATGGCAAAGCAATATATCCAGAAAATCTCGTGAAGTCTGTTGCATGATCACGTTATCAAACGCGTGCATGGGATTCCAAAACTACTCTTTTTCTATCCATGGTGCGAGCGTTAGGCTCACCAACAACGTGCCCAATTAGAATTATGGATACACACACATTATTTAATTTGGCCGTTTCAAAGCCGGTATGGACTTGATCAAACTGGAATAAGGTGAGCAGAAAGACAGGCTCTTGCGACAAGCCTGTCGAATGACTGCTTTCCTGAAATAGTCCTTCAAAATTAACTGATTTAATAGGGCCGCTTCAGGGTGATAGCCGCACTTCATGCAAAGCTGCCGACTGCTCACCAAGAGCGGTCGCTCCTAGCGTACGATAAAAGTGGTTTTACAATAAGGTGGCCAAAGTGGTCAGCTTATGGGTGAATCGACACAAAATAAAGAGATGTCGAGGATGGGCTAATAATGAGTAATTATTTTAGGGAAATTCAATCCGAGGGAAAAGTTCAATTACGTTGTCAAATAAAAGAATCAAAAGGCTTTTCTGTCAATTTCAGCAATGGCTGCTGGTTAGACTTACGCAGTGAGGATGGCCATTTGAGTCGCACCAATTCTTATGGCGAAAACTGGTTTTGCAATGCCGATGATAGGTGATTAGCTTCCGTTTTGAACTGGCTTTCCTTTTGAGACGACCCAAGGGATGAAAAAGGATTGTTGTTATCATTGGACGACCGGGGGAGGGGGTTGCTGGATAGAAAAACCGTGTAATGCTATCTAAAACAGACAGCAAAAGGCGGTTTCCGTGATAGACAACAATCTGAACATTAATCTCGATTCAGTCACGTTTAAAGGGCTCTCCTCATCCCGCGCAAGGATGTTGAGCCTGGTTGCATCTCTAGGTCTATTTTTCGCCTTTAATG
Organism: Zhongshania marina; assembly: GCF_002915595.1. Classification (GTDB taxonomy): domain Bacteria; phylum Pseudomonadota; class Gammaproteobacteria; order Pseudomonadales; family Spongiibacteraceae; genus Spongiibacter; species Spongiibacter marinus_B. Next base: position 29,926 of record NZ_PQGG01000027.1, on the reverse strand, counting down.
GCTCACTCCTAGTGATGGCCAATCATGCAGACAATGCTGGATTGGTTCCCGGTGAGATATTCCTTCTCGCGACCTCCGTGTTGCTTTTTGAGTACATTGGAAGAGGCAAAACATCAATATTGCTTGTAGCTCGATTTCTTGTCGATGCGATGCCAATTTCGGTGCTATTTAGACATGATAAAAGGGTGCTTGACCGTGGCCGGGCTGAGCTTGAGCGAGTTCTGGTCACGATGGATCTCTCAAAACTTGATGCCTACGCTGGCTTGAACCCCTGTATTTCGGCGTCTATCGCGGACAACCTCCGGGATGTCGCATGTCGAGGTGAATTGAAAGACTGGCTGAAAGACCCACGGCGCCTAGCATCAGCAGCGAACTTAATGTATCAGCTGCACATCACCGAAGAATTTGTCGATTCTTGCTAAGCCAAGATTGGGGCAGAGCTCTCTGCCCCAATCTTACCCAATTCCAATCCTAGCTTTTGTACTATCACCTCAGCACTCAAATTCAGATGTCGAGGTTCTAAGTGGTGATACAGGGGCGGTTCAGCAATGGAAAGCGGAAAAAAATATACAACGCTGACGTGTTCTCCAGCGATTTGAAGCGGTATCAGCTTGAAACCCTATCCAACTCTCCGTCCGAAGCGTACAGCGAAATGGTTGCACTAGCGGCCGAAGAGGGGATTACCCTGATCCGATTGATCGAGATCTATGCCGGAAATCTCTCCGATCGCCAGCCAAGTGACCATCCAGTTTTACTTCATCATGAAACGACCGACGACAAACCACTTCTTGGTCAGCAATAGGTGTTCTATGCAGATTTTGAGAGTAACAGATGCCCCTGGCGAATACCCAGATAGGCTGATTTACGGGGTGTTGGAAGCGTTGCACTCCTACACTCTTTATGAGTGTAAGGGCCGGGACAACATATCACTTGGTAACCCTGCTGAGACTGTGGTACTCGACAACTTACATCTTGCTACAGCCCCCTCACGAATAATCAATCAGATTATGCAGTCCGGGCAAATAGTTGATCGGCTGATATTGGTGGATCAACAAGAAGATCACGACATCCAGGCACCAGAAGGGTGTACCGTTGATCACCACTTTGTTCTAGTCAATTGCCGCTTCCTCCCTCAGTCTTTTTCCCAAAAACGGGATTATTATTTTGACCCGGCCGATGCGGTTACAACCCTTCTAAACCTCACTAAAGCAGCCTGAAACGATGAGTGATCGAGACGCGATAGAAGAGACAGGTGCGCCCAAGAGCGCCGAATACACGGATGAATCCATACTATGGGAAGGGAAACCTTCGCAAATCGTCAACCTCCCTACTTATTTGTGGTGGGGCGGTATCTCGGTAGCCATTCTAATCTTCAAGTCCATGTGGGACGACGGAATGGCCACCCAGTACCCTCCGCTTGTGGATCTTATCATTGCCTGGTCAACAACCGGCGTTCACATCGTAGCGGCAATCAGCATGTTGTACGCCTATCTAGCAATCCGCTACACGCATACGACTATTACGCACAATAAAATCAAAGAAGTTAGAGGCATCACCAAGATTTTTAGGCAAGAGCTATTTTGTGAAATCAGCGATGTAAAAGATGTCAAAAGCCCCCCTGCAGGACTTCTTGCACTGTTTGGCCTTGCATCGATCGTCATGGAAACCTCTGACAATGACCAGCCTACCATCAAGATCCGAGCGATACGCAACCGCAGCCAGGTTGTAGAACGGTTTCTCCCTGTATGGAGAGAGTTGAAGGTAGAGCGTCGAGGTTACTTTTCAGATTAAGGAGTTAGCGTGACAGTTCGTAAATACATCGCCATAGGAATCTTGGCGGCATCAATATCAGCCGCGTCATGTGATCTTTATGCCTCAAGCCCGGCCGACACCGCACCAAATGTGAGTATAGAGGAGGTGAAAGCAATTTTTGGCGACGGGTTAAACACCGACAATCCAGTACTTCAGCGCCTGCTCCTTGCAATAGGCATGGAGAGAACTCGACATGACATGACCTTCCAAGAACAGAAAATTGGCGTCCCATACATTGTGGACGCCACCCCGGAGTATTGGGCCACAAAATTCGCAGAAGGGGATAAACGTATTGATACGCTTGTTAATTCTGCTTTGCTTCTCTTATTTGCAGATAGCCCAATTCCGAACGCTGATCTAGCTGCAGTCCAGTTACTCAATGAAGCTGCTTCTAAAGGATACTGGCCGGCTAGCAGCTACATGGCCGAGTTCTATGTCGCTCGCCTAATTGAGCAAGCGGCAGATCCTCAGGGTTCGATACCTATGAGCGTTGATTATCTGGCCAATCTCGGAAAAGCGACAGCGGAGCAAGCAATGGGACACCTCAATGTCTGTGCGTCCGCCGGCTTTGCCCCCTGCCAATACAGGATTGGATTTTGGTTATCCGACTCAGCGGCAGATCTGAATAATGGGCTGACGGTACTCAGAGAGGCCATTCGCACCACTTTGGCAGACGCACGATATGAGGGGTATGTGGACAGCAGTTTTCACGAGGCTGTCACTAGAATCTATGAAAAGGGCGCAGAAATAGGCCTCAGTGAGACGGCAAGAAACCAGTACCTTGATCTGCTAACCAAATATAGTTCAGTTGAAAGAATTTATCCTTCGCTTTGATAGGTGGTAACAGTTATCCGATGCTCTTTCTAATTAATTGAACTTATCATCGTAATTCAAACACAAGCGATTTTCTAAACTACAAAGAGGGCGTTATGAAGAGTTTGCTTTTGGGAGGTTTGTTTCTTGTCGCAACAACCGTAGTAGCAGCGACTGATCCGCAGATCACAGGCATAGCAAAGAACGCTCAGTTCAAGGCATGCCTATCAACAGTCTCCGCACTGGAGAAATTTTTTGGGGAAGGAAATAATTACGGTAGCTGGGCATCATGGGCTACCTCCCAGCCAGACAAACAGCCATTCAATGTAAGCATGGAAATCACGTTTAGCGATGGCGACCAGCTCGTTGATTTCACTGTCACACCCACTCCGGATGGGGAGTGTAGTTACGTGTATACACGCACTTGGTTCTCACCAAAGTCCTGCATAGCAACATCCAAAGAGGGTTTTCTTAATGACGCAAAATATAAGACCGATCTAAATAAAAACATAGCAGCATTTGAGGATGGCGGCACCAGAGTCCTGCTAATGCCAGCCGGAAGCGGTTGCGTCGTCCAGAAGAAAGAGGTTGGGTTCAGGCACAAAAAGCAAGGAACATAGCAACCGCTTCAGCCTATGAGTAAATTTCTATTACTTGCATCTTTTCTAGTTCTGCCATTATTTCCGATTTACTAACGGCATCACGAATATTCGAGCTATTGGCCAGAAAGGAAGTATCAGGCCGCCGACCAGTAAAGGCTTGAATGCGGGTACGGCCTTGAAATTGCTGAAATCCGCTGAAAACAGGGCAGCTCCGATGCCTATCATAAGGGCCACTCCTCCAAAAATAGCCGATGCCGGTGGAATTATCAGCGGCAACACAGTCAACCAGATTGAATAGCTAAACGCGGCCAGTAAAACCGCGTTGATCACCCGAGTAAGCTCTTGCTCCCAATTTCTTTTCACACCGTCCCTCGTCACTGAAACTATTGTTGAATCAGCTTTTGGATCTCCTGTGCGATGGATTGCGCGTTCTGCATTTGCCGAACCAGGGACGACTTGCCCGAGCTGTTGTCGGTTATAAGCATAGCAGGTGTTCCGGTGATTCCGGCAGTCACACCCCGCTGAAAGTCGCTATTGATTTTCTCCTTGTTTGCATCAGATGCCAGGCAATTTTTAATTACCTGGCTGCTTAGCCCCATTTCTGATCCGAATTCAGGAAGGTTTTCGATGCCTTTCCCGTTGCCGGCCGTGCCCGCGATCATGGCATCAAGGAAGGCCCACGCTGTTCTGTTGCCGTAGCTTTCCTTTACACATTCCAGTGCTTGAGCTTCTATAGCTGCAGCCGGATTATGAATGCTGAGTGGGAAATGGAGGATTTTCCAGTTCACGGCGCCATTGGAAGAATCCACCACGCGCTTCACCTCACCGTGCATTTGCCGGCAATAAGGGCATTCAATATCCGTGAAAACTGCGATTGAGAACCGGGCATCTTCTGGGCCATACAAAAGTCCATCTTCGCTGTACTCCGGAGCCAACTTTGCGGCCTCGCGCAGCCCGGAAAGTCTATCTTTGGCCCTTTGGCGATATTCATCTTTACGAGCCTGGGCGATAGCGGAACTAATGGTTTCCTCCATGCTAGGTGACTGCTCAAGAGCTAAAATCCTGCCATTCTGGAAGTAGACTTGGGTTCCTAGTAAGACGAGCGCGACGAGGGTGACGGTGTGGAGAAATTTGGAGAAGTTCATGCCGTGTGCTTCCTTGAGTACGAAAGCCAACGATACCGAGATGGAAGGGCTAATACTGCTAAGGTTGGGTCAACCGGCCGCCCCCAATTTTTTGTAAACTTTCAAATGTTTGCTTTGACTAATGCCTTACCTGACCCTCAACCCACTGGACGGCCAGCAGCTCCAATGCTTCACGCTCATTCGAGATTTGGTTGTAACCTGGGAGTATTGGAGCGAAGCCTATAAATCCGCCACTTTCACCCAACAGCACCCTGTCCCAGTGTCCAGAGCTGTCCCTGTAAATTGCGTAACTGAAGGATCTCTTCTCACCCGCAACAATCTCTTTCAATACGACTTCTGCACCATTGGTAACAGTCATAGAGGGCTCTTCGTCGGAATACAGGTCAATGATCGACACCACTGATTTCCCACCAATAGAGTGGATCGTGTAGGAATACTTTGGGGCAGCTCTCATTTGGCACCCGGTGCGACTGGCCAATCAAAAGCATCCGAACACACAGAGACGTTCAATCCATGATGAGAATTTAACTCATCGACGATTCCTAGCCGCTTTTTGTATTCAGCATAGTCGGAATCGATCATGGATAGCAGTGAGTTGGGCAGGCGGTCTTGCCATTTTCCGAACTTCTGGGGTTGATCCGCGACTAGGCGAGCCTCCCTGAAAACCAAGCTTTTATCTGCTTTATAGACGTTGGACTGCCAATACCCGTCAGAAAGCGCTTCCTGAGTTTTGATGTGATACGCGGTCTCGCTTTCTGGCGGACACGGCCAGTAGCTATAATCCAGCCAATCGCCAGACTCCATAACCTCGTGGGCACCGAGCCAATCAAAGTACAACGAGGCCTCTTGATAACGGGCAAGATCCACTCTTGGTAGGTGTTTCACTCCAAAAGAAGCCTGACTGGTAGGGTCATTGCCACCAATTCTTCGGGAATCAAGAATCGCGAAAGCGAATGGTAGTGTTGTTGTGTGAACCAGGGTGGACATCCCGGCGCGAACCTCTTGGCTCAGCACTTCCTCGTCCAGGGGGTACGATCGAAACAGTGGCGAATATTCCATTATGTATTAGTCCTCAATAATCCTGCCGCTCCGCGAAGTGACGCGAGAACGACTTGTGTGTCGGCTGTATCAAAATGTGCCTGAAGCTGACCAATGACCAGCGTGGACACAGCGAAAACCCGTCCCGCAGGGAGCGGAAGGGCGTAAATAAGACCGGCACCAGCAGTGCCTTTGATAAATATCCTCTCCGGCTGGCGTTCAACTTCAATCCCTTTACCGGGGCGAGAAAACTTGAATTTCGGCAAATACCCCAGCAGTACACAGGCAAATGCGGCCAGCTCGTCTTCACTGAGCTGAATGACCAACTTCCCCTTCCAGTCGAAACCTTCTCCTGACCTTCTTGCCAGCTCCAGGTTGACGGTAGAGCCAGCGGCAACCCCTTGGACTAGGAGAGGAGTGGATTCGACGGTCAAAGCTGCATTGCGCCCGAAGCACTTTGCTTTTCGGCCATAGATTTCTTTATCAAAGTGGTCGGCTTGCATCGTAGTACACCCCCCATCCCGGCAGCAGTTCCTTGCGAAACCCCCCTTTCGGCTCTCTGGGATTTTCCTGAGTTTTATGGGAATCGCGATCCCTCCATTTGATCTTTGGCAGCGCCTTTTGCTGTACGACCACGACACCAGAAACCGGCAATCCCTTGTTCTTTCGCTTTCCATCCACGATATAGCCGTAATTTACCCTCAGCTGATCTGGCAGCGCGAAAAGCGTGGCGGGGCGCGGTTCATCAAAGCTAATCAAGCGAGTCCTAGCCAATTCCGCAGCGGCTGGATCGTCCCTTTCCAGACCCTGCAATCGGCGCTCAAGAACTTCGGTATCAATAGGCTTATAGGTGCGGTGATTCACCCCCCAAGTCCAGCCCACTCGATAAATGTCCGACCCCAAGATGCGGATTTTCGCGTACACCCGCTTCAGATCAGCAGCCGCAAACCCGACTTCTTTCATTGTCCGTTTAAGCTCTTGCACCCGCTGATTCACTTTCTCTTTATCGTCCGACCCAGACGATTTAATTGTAGCGACGGCAGCTTGCAGGGCTGTTTTGGCATTGTTTAATTCGGTGATCGCCTCAATACTTTCAGGGGAAGCGCAAAGCAACCCTGAGGGCAGTTTTTGGCCATCGCTTGGAATTGCATCGAAGACATCCTTAATCGAATTGGCAAGGGCAAATCGAGCCTCCCAGCTATGCTGGCCAGAGGGGAGGGGGGCAAAGCAAGGGTAAGGGTCATCGCCACGGGCGTCGTCCATGATCGTGGTTATTGCCCGCGATTGGGCTTCAAGCAGGCGGTGGTAGACACCGCGTAGCAACATAACATTGGCGGGGTCTGCGCGATTCTCGGTTGACATATTACCTCCCTGAAGCGGCTTTGCGGATTCAGCTTTCACTGTCCCTGTAAGACACATTAAGCAAGCCCATATTTTAGCATTTATCCCTATATTTATAGAGTATAAACACCACTTAACTGCCGATAAATTGCACTTTATTGATACTGAGAAAAGCGCCGAGGGAGCCCCCCGACGCATAGCCCGTGATCCCTTTATTTCAGTGCATCGCCTGCGGCACCCAGCCCTTCACTTCGTCCAGTTCAGCCACCAGTCCAGCCAAATCCCCCTTCTTAGCACCACCGTACTGCGTGGCAAACTCCTCGCCTTTGAGGTCTTTCGCAATTAGCAGGATGTCGTCCTTCTTAATCCGGTTGAAATAGTTCTCTTTGGTCGGTTGCCAGTGATCGGCCAGATTGAACTTCATTTGCTCTGCTAGACTTTGGACAATATCGTTACCACTGGAGGTTAGCGACGCGGCGACACAAAAGGCATGAATTGCTTTCTTGTCTGTCCGGCTTAACATTTGAAAATTAGTAAACATATCCAGGTCGGACTCACCATCCAGCCATGAAAGGTTTAACTTTTCCTTCGCCTCAAAGATCGCCTTAGCCGCTTTTGTTTCTTCAATGTCCTTAGTTGCCGACATTTCAGCGATATTGATCGATAAGCTGGAAGCGCGAGAGTAATACCCGAAACTCAGCACAGATTTTGCGAGAGTGAATGCGCTCAAATCAAAACACAAATCCGGCTTGGACATTAAAACACTTCGGATCGACAGCAATTCGTAATTCGCCAAATCTGTGCGCAGCGCATTACTCAAAGTGATGCCGTCATCAGGATCAGTTTCCAACTCTGTGGACGCGACTGAATGTGATCCTGCTAAGTTTGCAGGCTTGGGCATGTCTCCTGCACGAACGTAGCCATACGTGATGTCGGGTGTTCCGTTGCCGGAGAGAGTGATAACCGCACCGGAAATAGCTTTCTGTTCATCCGTGAAAACCCGATAGTTGTTGAGTTCTTCTTCTAGGGTTTCTACGGCCTGTTCCAACTCGGATTCTTTTTCCCAAAGAGCATCGAGCTTATCTTCGTCTTCCTCGTCGTAGACTGCTTTTGAAAGTGCTTCCAACTCCGATTTAGCCGTATCCAGCTTTTGAGTTAGTTCAGCTGGGACATCCTTCAGCTCGCCATCTGTGCGCTGCGCACGAACATCCATCCAGCTTGTCAGGGTAGTTTCAACCCACTTCCAGCCCTCACCTTTGACTACCTCTGCAATGCCGGTCATTTTCTCCGTGGCCAATCTTTCCATTAGCTCAGCGTCATCGATGTACTTCACCTCGTCAAACAGATCGCAGCTCACCGATCCGCCTTCTTTTTCATAGGCTTTGATCGAGACAAATCGTGCCACGGCTGATTTATCCGTCAGCGACGTATTCACCAGTCGAGATTTCACGCTGTGCGCGTTCATGTAGCGACCAGCCATATCGCGGTAAACCGATTCCTGCTTATCAAGATCGTCGGTCACGGTGAATGCCATAACCACATCGAGGTCGATTTCATCTTTCCGGTAGGCTTCAAAAATCAGGGGGGACACATCCGCGAGCCGTAAAATTTGCTTCACATCCTTTTGTGACCGTCCAAACCGGACAGAAATATCTTTGGCCGTGCGGCCTTGGTCAATCAGCGACTTGAATGAAATAAACAAATCCGCAGGGTGCATATCGGCTTTCATGTTCTCGGCAATGCTGTATTCAGTCGCATTGGCGGCATCTTTAATTTTACAGGGCACAGGGTAATCGTTGGCAATGCTGCCTTCATTCAGAAGAATATTGAGAGCCGCGAGTCGCCGCCCACCGGCCACGACCTCGAAAAAGTCTTCCTCTCCCTCTACAGGGATAACCACGAGATTCTGTAGAACCCCATGCGCAGCTAGAGAGGCGATCAGCCGCTTATCTAGCTCCTTATTCGCTGACACAACGCGAACGTTTTTGGGTGACATTCTTAAATTACCGAGTGAGATATTCGTTTCCATTTTAGATTTCCTTTTGATGCTTTTGGTGTGTGTTGGTACATCCAGAATCACACGGATTCCAAAACCAGCAACCCCAAGAAAGGCAATTAAAGGGCTATTTTTATAGATTATTTTTCAGGTCTTACTCGGACATTCCCGCTATTTTAACTATGTCTAAACCTGCAATTTATACCCTACCTGAAAAGGTATACCCAACCCCCAGTAGCACCTCCAACCCTCGCAGTGATCCCCACCCTGGCCAGCCTATTTTTTCCTTTTCTTTCCTTAATTTTCCTCCTGTTTCCTCGGCCCGCGCACGGGCTTGGGCGAACAGTTGCATGGGGCGCAGGCTTTCGGGAGAAACCGAAATTTAAGTATAGGAACCACAGAATGAGGTGGTGGCACAGGGGTAGAGCAGAGCGCCTTCTGTGTCAGGTCTCCTCGTCAGGTAGGGTATAAATTGACAACCTTTACGTGCTGACATCCGGTACCGCCATTATCGATCCTGGTGGATTACACTTTTGTTGGTAGGCCATGCTCAAGCCGCAATATTCTACACTCCCGTACAAACGCGCCCCGCCGAGACCTGAACTCCAAGGCCAGAGCTAGCCTCTCAGACTTAGATCCGACGAACTTGCCATTGCAGAGGTTTATTTGCGGCAGATCGAACATCTCCAAAATGGATGTCCAGGAGGCAATGTAGGACTCACCAGGGATTGGATCAGTAAATCCCCGCACATATTGGCGCTCTAGATCGGCGGCAACTACCGGCGACAGGTACATCTGCGCACTGGTTAAAAAGCTCACGACGTCATCTACCAACTGAATCGCTTCTTGCGCGCGAGCGTCTGTTTTGTGGGGATCGAAAAATAGGGCCTTCGGCATTCTTTTCTCGCACATCATGATTGAGAGACCATTTTAAATCACCACCGCTGCCCAAACCGGCCGTTGAAACACCGGTTTAAGCCACCTCAACAGGCATTTTCAATTTTTTTAGGTACACTGGCAGTATTCAACCGCACATAGACAGCAAGGAAGGGAAAATGGCAGTACATAGCGACGCATACGAACTCGGACGCAATGACTATTTGCGTCACCCTGATTCCTACCACAACCCATTCCCTAAGAGCTCACAAGATTGGAACGATTATGAAAGGGGCTGGACTCAAGGGCTGAAAAGATACCCCGAACAAAAGACAAGCTATCCAAACCCAACATGGAAAAAGGTAGTCATGCAATCACCATCGAAACCAGAGCTTTCTCCAGAGCAAAAATTAGTACGAGATGCTTATAAAAAGTTAAAATAGTTGAAAGGAAGACAACGTGAAGCAACAAACTCTCATTTTTTTAATTTTATTCATCCCTCATTCAGCTATTTCTGGGCCTATATTCCAGAGCTTTGAAGGTCATATGAGCACCAAGGGTAAATGCTCTACCCGAACAGTACCCTTTGTCCCTAACTTAGAAGTTGTAACCCAAGAATTCAAAGATGATCGGCATTGCGTGATTGATATGCCCCAAAATAAATATGAAATGTGTTACATGACTGGGCTGTTATCGTTAAGCGGGATTGCCCAATGCTCTGTAAAACATGACTCACAAAGAAACAGTTTTTATATTGATTTTAGCGTTAAAAGAATTATAGATTCACACATTTCCTGTGTTTTTACCTGCAAGACCTCTGATTGATTTACGTAATGGTAGGTCTGAGAATTTAACTTCATTAAATATTCACGATGGGCAAGTCTGAAATACGCGTAGTATAGGACGGTGACCGATAAGCCTGCCGCATGTACCACTTTTTTTGAACACCTTCGCCAGCAAGCTGTAATGTGTCTCTACCAAATCGTCGATTGATACCATCAAGCAGGCTCATCAATTTGTCAGTGTCACCAGCCTGGCCACTGGAAAACAAATCGCTTTGCAGAAACTTGCGATCCACCATTTCGATAATACCGACGCCAGCTTTGAGGTAACTATAACCTTCTAGGTAAAGCGACTTAGCGGCGTACTGCGCATACCGCGAAATAATGCGGGTATCGTCGGTGGGATAAGGCAATTGCACAACCGTACTGCGACTATAGTATTGCCGGTCGTAGGGGCTGGTTTGAATGAAAACATGCAGTGTTGTTGCTAGATGCGACTGCTCTCTTAGCTTCTCCGCTGCGCGACTAGCGTATAGTGAAATAGCTTCAATAATCGGTGGCAATGAAACCGCTTTAACGCCAAAACCCCTCGTACAATAAATCTGCTTTTTGGCGGGTGGAACTTCCTCCAACGCATAACATGCTTCGCCATTCAGCTCTGCGATCGTGCGCTCTAAATTCACACTGAAACGCCGGCGCAAACGACGGGCATCTGCCGTGGCAAGATCCCATGCGGTGTTAATGTCCAGCTCATTCAGCTTACGTTGTATACGTGAACCAATACCCCACACCTTATTCACCGGCATTCGTTGTAGAAGCCACTGACGCTGATCGTCACGTTGTATCCAGCAAACGCCATTCAACGCGGGTATTTTCTTGGCGCCGTGATTGGCGACCTTGGCTAAGGTCTTTGTACTACCAAAGCCAACACAGACTGGAAGACGGGTTTCCTTCCATATACGCTTTTTAATCGTTTGGCCAAAGGGGGTGAGGTCTTCGTTCATTCCCTCAAGTTCGAGGAACATCTCATCAATGGAATACACTTCAACTTGTGGGGAATACTCCCTCAGGATACTCATCACCCTAGAAGACATATCACCGTATAGCGGATAGTTGCTGCTAAACACCGCCACCTTGTGTTTACGTAAAATGGGCGCGACTTTGATGTACAGTGTTAAATCTGGAATGTTTAAGTCTTTGGCTTCCTTGCTGCGAGCGACGACAAACCCATCATTGTTACTGAGCACAACAACGGGCTTGCCGCGCAGGTCTGGCCGAAAAATCTGCTCACACGATGCGTAAAACGAATTGCAGTCTACTAAGGCAAACATATCACTACCAAGGCCAGCGGCGGTGATAGCGGATGTGCGCAGGAACAACGCCCTCAATAATCAGGTCTGGGTCCTCGGGTAGCATGATGGGCTTTTCTCGGCGATTGGCAGGTAGCAAGCGGCGCCCTTGAATATCAAGCACCTTACAGGTGAGCTGCCCGTCCAATGCCGCGATTACTACGTCACCTTGGCGCGCGGTAAGCGAGCTATCTACCAATAATAAATCACCGTTGAATATGCCTAGCTCAATCATAGAGGCGCCATTAGCACGCACCAGATAGCTTGCTGAGGGATGGCTGATTAGGTGTTTATTCAGGTCAATTTTTTCCTCAATGTACTCCGATGCGGGGCTAGGAAAGCCAGCTGGCACATGACTAAGGAATAAGGGCAGGGTGCGACGACAGCAGACGCATACGGGAATCCGATTTTCGTGGATAAATGAAAGGCTCATACTTCAATCCAAAACGTGGCGCTTTATACTGGGTTTATATACAGTATTATATTTGATAGGTAATATGGTCAATACTGGATAAACGGCAAAACTCGGAAATCGGGGTTAAGTGATTGAATTATGTGCGGAAGAATATTTGTCAGACCGGAAGCCAAAACTCAGAATCTGCTCCATGAGCTGAATTTAGATCACTTTACGCTGCCAGACACACCCAATGTGGCCCCCACCGAAGCGATACCCGTCGTCCATTACTGGGAAGACCAACTAACAATTAGCCCCATGCGTTGGTGGCTAGTGCCGAGCTGGTCAGATGGCCCCAGTACAAAGTTTGCGATGTTCAATGCACGCATCGAAACAATCGCCAGCAGCCGAGCGTATAAAGGCCCGCTCAAATACCGCAGAGGAATTGTACCGGTAAGTGGCTTCGTAGAATGGAAGCGTGAAGCGGATAAGAAGCAGCCCTATTACTTTGAGGGACAGAACCAACCACTAGCTCTCGCCGCCATCTGGGAGACGTGGCGTGATGAATTGCTATCTGTTTCGATTTTGACGCAACCTGCAAATGATAACTTCTCCCGATACCACAATCGTATGCCGGTTATGCTTTCTGTGGATCGCATTACGCAATGGTTGGATCATTCAATATCGGTAGAGGAGGAGCTTGCCGCCGTGCTTGGTGCAAGCGTTGAGCTGTCTGCACGAGCAGTGGGTACGCAGATTAATAACGCGAGAGTAAAAGAGTGGGTTTAATTTAATTTGTATTTTTTACGCCTATGCTGATTCAGTAAACATATCAAAAACTAACAGTGTAACTACCCACCCCTAGACATCCTGGCATCACGCTTTTATAGGTCAAGCTATAATCGCTTGTTAACTTCCTATATCACACAGTCCTGATTGCCGGGAAAGTTATCGTCGAAATCTGCCTCCCAATTCCGATAGTAAGGGAATTTAAATGGAGATTATTCAGTGATCATGCCGAACGATTTGTGTTCACCATTTTGTACTTTTATTGTGCAAATTAATCTAGCGCCATCCCTGATGCGGGTGTCCGCCACACAGATATATTCGTGTTCACTGCCAGCCACATCGATACTAATTTTTGTCAAATGGATTTGTATATCTGACGGTTCCTTTCCCATGTATTTCTGAAAAACATCAGTTTTAACTTTTAGATTTTCATATCGGGAAGAATTGGGGAAGAAAGCTTTGTGCCTATTTCTAAATGTATAGAAAAAACCCCGTTTTCTATACACACCAAATTAAAATAAAAATTATCAAAAACCCTGTGCTTATAGGGTTGCTGGTTTAAAAAGCCATGAGATGTTGGTAGTAAGGCCGCAGCAGAGCAGCCGAAACTAACTACATGAGGAATTTATAATGAACCACGCACTCGATCTATCGGCCATCTCGCCTGAAGCATCAATGGCAACGCTATCTTCAACACTCATTCACTGGGCGCGAGAATATTACACCCTTGATGCCCCAACGGTTTGTGATAACAAATACGACGCGACCTTCAATGAGCTGAAAGCTCTCGAAGAGCTTCACCCTGAGTTCATCAACCCCAACAGCCCTACGCAGCGCATCGGCGGAGATCGTCTAGAAGGCTTTGTCCAAATCCGACACAAGACACCCATGCTCTCATTGAACAACGTCTATACCGACCAAGAGCAAGAGGATTTCTTCACTAAAGCTGGATTAAATATCTATTCCCACATAATCGCTGAGCCAAAGCTGGACGGTCTAGCTGTGAGCTTATACTACGTCAACCGTAAACTGGCCTATGCCGCGACTCGCGGGGATGGGCAAACGGGAGAAGATGTCACCCACAACATAAAAACCATTCATAGCATCCCCGTTGAGCTGGATGATAGTGCTCCAGCGATTCTTGAAGTCCGCGGCGAAGTGGTCATGAAAAAACACATCTTCTCGAAGCTAAACGCCAAAGCTCAGGCATCAGGTGGCGAGTTCCGCACGTTCGCCAATTGCCGTAATGCAGCTGCCGGGACTCTTCGCCAGCTTGACTCTCAAAAAGCTGCCAAACGTCCTTTGGATTTCTACGCATACGCCATAGCAGAATGCTCAAGTGAATTACCGGATACCCACTCAGGACGGCTCGGATTCATCACAACATTAGGATTTCCTGTTCACACCGCCGTCCAACGAATCACACCAGCCGGACTAGGCAAGTACAGCGATGCGATTTATGCCCGTCGCGAATCAATGAACGAAGAAATTGACGGCGTTGTTTTTAAGATCGACTCAATCGCTCACCAGGAAAGACTTGGGTTCGTGTCTCGCGCCCCAAAGTGGGCTATAGCTCGCAAATTTCCAGCTGACGAGAAAGAAACAACGCTTGAAATCGTAGACTGGCAAGTAGGTGCCAGCGGAATTTTGACGCCAGTAGCAAGACTTTCCCCCGTGCATGTGGGTGGAGTAACCATTTCCAACTCGACTCTCCATAATCTTAATGAGATACGACGCCTTGATCTTGCGATCGGAGATAGGGTCGTGGTCTCAAGAGCAGCCGACGTTATTCCTAAAGTGACCTCAGTTTTGTCCCGACCACTTGACCGCCAAACCATATCTGCTCCTACGGAATGCCCATCCTGCGGAAGCACCGTCGTACAGGATAGTGGCCACGTTGCTTATCGTTGCACGGGCGGCACACGTTGCCCAGCACAGGCTGTAGCTCTCATTAAGCGTTTTGCAAGACGTGATCTAATGGACATTGACGGGCTTGGGGAAAAGCTTGTAGAGCAGCTCTATGAGGCAAATTTCATACAGAAGCCCAGCGATCTCTACTACCTATGTTTCAGCGCCGTTGCTGAACTCCCCGGCATGGGAGAAAAGTCCGCGCTCAAGTTGAAAAAAGGTATTGAAGCAAGCCGTGAGACCACGCTGGACAAAGTTTTGGCCGCACAAAACATCCGCGAAGTCGGTCGCAGTGCCTGCCGGGAGCTGACAAAGCATTTTGACAACGACCTCCACGCTATTTTTGCAGCAACACAAGAACAGCTGCTCGACGTTGAGTTGTTCGGCCCTGTTATGGCTGAGCTGGCCTACAACGCCTTCCGCGAACCCTCATTTCAACAGGAAATAGCTCGCTTGCGTTATGCCGGTGTAGTTTGGCCTGAAAAGAGCACAAAAGCGGCTGCCGAGGGCGATTCTTTAGAAGGGCAAGTATGGGTATTAACCGGCACCTTCACCTCCATGACACGATCCGAGGCAGAGACCAAGCTAGCCGCCAAAGGTTGTCGGGTCGCCTCTAGTGTAAGCAAGAATGTCACAACCCTATGTGCCGGGGCAAAAGCTGGATCAAAACTGGCAAAAGCAGAGAAAATAGGCGTACCAGTAGTAGACGAAGACTACCTGCTATCCGTTATCGGCGAGTAGTCTCAGGCTGGCCGGGGTGTCCCGGCCTTAACCACCTGAGGCAATTTCCGGCAGGCCACGAGGAGATTGGGGGAGTGAACCTTGTCCCAATTTGCATTGTTTCCTGCGTAAAAGTTGTCACCATTCAGGCAAAATGGCACCTTGCGAGCATTTGCCAGTCTACCAAAGACTCAAATCACAATACCAAGGAAAGGAAAATGAAACTTAAGACCCTTATTTCAGCTATAACCCTCGGAGCCACAGCTATCATTACCGGCTGCGCTTCTGGTCAGCATATCGTGACATCTGATGGAACCTGCCTGACCTGTGTGAACAACATCATCACGGGCAAACCGATGAACTACGAAGCGGAGGAACATCCGAGCAGTTCAGTCGGTGCCAGCCAATCTAACTCTAGTCACGACGCATTTCGCGACCAAGCTGTTCTTCTGGTGAATCGAGGATTCCCTTACGAAAAACATCCAAGCGGTGTTAAAAGTCCAACGGATGGCTCGTTCAATGGTGGCCTATATATTGGCTATTCCAGTCGTAAGACCTTCGAGACAAACCTAGCCCTTAAGCAAGCATTTGGCATCCGGTCGGGACAGGACATGAAAACCCAGGGCATGGCCGATGCAGAGATAACCAAGGCTTTGCGCGAAAAACCTTATCGTCAAGAAGGGGACGTTTATTACATGGGTGGCACGTTTAATGGGCCTGCTGGGCCAATCACTTCAGCAATCGTGTTGTATCCAAACTCTGATGGAAGCAGTTCTTCCTATGTTGGCATGAAGATACTTGGTTTTGATAAGAAATACGGTGATACCAGAGCAGCCGCAAATGCTATGCACACCCAAGTATTACAGGCTCTCAACTACAACAATGTAGATTGGGATAGAGGAATGCAATAATTTTCCTTCACCTGGTTGCTGGATTGGAGATGTGGGGTAACTTGGAATGGAGACAACATTTAAAGGACTATTCCCATGAAATACCTCACATTAACCATGACCATTTTACTATTTTCTATTGCCTCTGGTTGCGCAGCAAATCAACACACTTACACCAAAGATGGCATGTGTCTCTCCTGCGTGAACAACCCAATCACAGGGGCACCCCTCAACTACGACCCTGAAGTGGACTCTCAGTACAACCGGGGGCAAGTGGTCACAACTGCGCAAGAACCCACGCATTCCGCCGGTAGCATTTCGTTCCAAGTTGACTACGATGTCGAGCATACCTACTACGTCGTTCAGCGAGAGTTTAGCCTGCCAGTTCCCCGCCATGAGTCTAATTTCAATCAGGCGCACCGAGATCCAATCGACCCAGAAATGAGCCGGCAGCGCCACCGCGTCTTTGATCAACCCGGCTCTTTTCGCTATGCACAGGCATTTAGACAGCATGGCGACCTGTACCTGGTCATTGGAGTGAAGATTGCGAAGGTTGACCATCGAACAAGCAAAGTCACCGTTAGCTATCTATCCGATGACCCTTCGCAAAAAGTCTGGGATTTAGCTCGATCACTCCGCGAAAGGGTGAGAAGTGCGCTTGAGTATTACCGTTGCGATAACAACATCAACCGAGACTACGATAGAGGCTACCGGTACTCAGGGCCTTGTTAGACCTTAATATCAGGAGGCAAAGATGACCGATTTCTTATTCTTTGGTGCGGCTGTGTCCAGAATCGACGACGACTTCGGCACCCATCTTGAAAGGGCGCACCGGGAAAAGCATCACCCACTTTGCCTTTGTAAATCTCCACCCATCCCAATGTATGTGGCGCGTGTCAACAACACCTACATACTAAAGCGAATGCCCAATAGAGGAGGGGAGCACCATCCAGATTGCGATTCCTATGAGATTCCGGTTTCGCTGTCTGGTCGAGGGTTAATGCAAAATCGAGCAATCGTTGAAGATCACGATTCCGGCCTTACCTCCCTACGACTTGGGTTTCCCTTATCAAAATCATCATCCAGCCGCGACCCAATAACCCCTGCCTCTGGTGAGCAAAAATCAGTTAGCGCAGATCCAGCGAAGCTGACTATGAGGGCCTTGCTCGAATATGTTTACGAGGAAGCCGGGTTCACGCGGTGGTCTCCAAAAATGAAGGGCAAGCGAAATTGGCACGTCATTCGCCACCACCTGCTCCAGGCCGTTCAGAACAAGGTTTCACGACGCAATCCTCTAGCAGAAAGCCTGTGGATACCGGAGTTCTTTTCCGTAGACAAGAAAGACGAAATTGCCTCTCGTCGGCGTAGATTCCTCGCTGGCATAAAACCCGCAAAGGGCAAAACACCTTTCGCCCTATTAATTGGTGAAGTCAAAGCGGTTGAGACATCTAGATTCGGTGGAAAACTGGTCATAAAGCACATGCCGGACTCACCCATCTATATGTCAGAAGATGTATTCCGTCGAGTGGGTAAGGCATTTGCTCCTGAAATTGCGCTGTTTAGCGAAGACGATTCCATTCATTTATTAGCAATGATGACCTTTTACCTATCTGCATCGGGCAACCCCCAGGTTGAGACAATCACCTTGATGACGGTAGATGAAAACTGGCTACCTTTTGAGACCTTGGAAGAACGCGAACTAATTGAACGGCTTGTCTCTGGTGGACGTCATTTCATGAAAGCCATGCGCTACAACCTGGCAAGCTCTGATGTTATGGCTACTGCAATAATTACCGACACCCAGCCTGATCCCACGGCTTATTTCATCATTCCTATGGGCGCGACTGAATCCTTCTATGATGAGCTTGATGAGTTAGTTAAGACCTCTAGTGTTCCAGCGTATGTATGGGATGCCAATGAAGATATGGCAATGACCCTACCTCCAATCGGCACTGCTCCCAGATCGGAATCAGGTGGCCATCAAAACACGCCACACTCAGAAAGCACGCATGATTACGACGCTGATCCTGGTTATGTGTCAGATCAAAGCGAAGACCAGTTTAGCCTCTACGCTGACGAAGAGAATAAATAATTCTTTTCAGCAAAGACACTTGCTGGTTCTTGATCTCGTGGTATTTCTATAAGGAACAAACTCAATCTAGGGAATGATGAATATGATATTTCAATTTGAGAATGGGCTAGAAATTCAGAAAACTCGCATTAGCACTGAAGTTATTCGCTCGGGCTTTTATGTTGATCACATTGATGCGAATTTACCCACCAAATCTCGACATGCGACAGTGGGATTTCACAGACTAGGACTACCGGAAATCCTCGTAAGGGGTGTACCTTTCGACTGCGCACAACAAGCCCTTTCTGGCCTATTTCTGGCTGCCCAAATTGGGTTGGCTGAATTAGCCACAGGAAGTCGCCTAGATGAACTTTTCGATAGGGAAGTCTATTTCACAAACATCTCCCACGAATTAAAGAAAACCGAATTTCTCGCGTCACGCCTCTACCATGAACATTGGAATTTTGATGTATTGGAAATGTGTCTGGGACAAATACAGCGAAAGGGTTTTGAATCAGCCACTACCTCTTCTTACGCGGTATCTTAAGTATCGGCAAATGATCTGGGCTAGCAGGTTTAGTACAGATCATTTCACCGCCTTAATACCAGCCCTTCGCCTAACTGCGTCTATTTCTCTTTCCTTTGCCGCTTCATCCTCAAATTCAAACAGCAAGGCTTTGCTATACCTTTGGAAAAAGTCTTCGTGGCTATCTAAGGTAGCTTCACGCCATTCACCGTGGTAAAGATCCATCACCTCAATTACCTGGTCAGCAGTAGGTTCTTCATCATACTTCCACAAATTTTCACTTAGCCAATCGAACGATTCTGTATGGCACTTAGGTGCAACATGCTTTACTTTCATATGAGGATATTTATCATCCAAACCGTGGTTAAAATCGTCCTCAATCCACTTAATGCCATGGCCAAAGTAAGTCCCACGATAGCGCTCTATTGAGTCCCTGAAACGCTGAAGGGCTAAATGAAAAACAACAGACTCAGTGTGCTCACTTATCAACCGGGGGCTCTTAAGATATTTATTCAAAATCGTTTGCCGCAGAATTCCGCAGCGTTTTAAGTATTCATTCCACTCTCTTTCTTCCCGCGCCCTAATCTCCTTGGCGTGTTCAACTTTGTTCTTAAACTGGCCAAGAATATTAGCAGCCTGGCGAAGCACCTCTTTGTCATTCTCGCTAAAGAAGGCTTCATAGGGGTGTGTTAACGCTTCGCCTGTAATGGTGTTACGTGCGGACGTAAGCTTCCGCTGTGCAGATTTCAGTCGGTCTGAAGTAGTGTATTTCAGCGCCTCTAACAACTCTGACCCTGATTTTTCTTTTTCCGACATTTTTCAGTCCTTGCTACTTTTCTTCTGCAGCCTCAAACTGGATTCTCTCGTAAATTTCTTCACGATGAACCTCTATGTGCTTCGGGGCATTAACACCAAGCCGTACTTGGTTCCCATTTACGGCGAGAACCGTAACCGTAACGTCATCGCCTACCATCATTGTTTCACCAATCCTTCTAGTTAAAATCAACATCCTTGTTCACCTCGTTTGTTTAATGTGAGTTATGAGATTATTTTTACTTAAGCAATTCAAACCCCGGTTGTTTAGCCGCCTTGCGGTCAAAGGTGACGGTTACCTCGCACCCCGCCTCCTGATTCACCCTGGCCAGCAAATGATCCGGAAAGTCCGCATTTGACACTTTATAATCGTTCAGCGCCTGCAACACCACCTCAGGCTCAAATACTTCCAGCTGCCCAACCTGCAACAACTGTTCAATAACCTCGGCAATCGCCGATCGCTTTAGCTGGTAGCTGCTTTCCAGCACCCACGCTAATTCGCAAAGCGTAATGTGCCCGACAAGGCATGGGGAGTCATTGGTACAGTGTGATTCTATAAATTCTGCTGCCTTTGCTGCCTGACCGGGATCATCTTGAACCAAGTAGCGAACCAGCACATTGGTATCCAGCCCCTTCAAAGTTTTCCACCCTTGGACTTAACAACAGCTTTCATGTCTTCAATTGAAACAGGCTTACTAGGTGTCGGCACGATACCCTTCAGGCAAGACACATCCTTGTCCCTAGGAGACGCCAATACTTGGTCGATGATGATCCGGCCTGACTCAGCCTTGATAGAGATAGGGGAGTCGGTGCTAAGACCTGCTGCCGCCAAAATTTTACCGGGTAGTCGCACTGCTGCGCTGTTTCCCCATTTCTTAATTTCGCTATGCATGTTCAAACGACGCCCTAAAGTAGTGTGTATATACAATAGTAGACACCCGACGATTGAAGTCAAGCCCATGTGTAGATATAATTGTATCTACATATTCACTTTTGCGTAGCGATAGTTGGACAGAGCTGGGAAGGGACATTAAACCACTCGCCAGTCCCAAGCCCTCATCTGGAGGAACATATCATGGTCGGACCTCGCGTACAGTAACTCTCTCGGCACTCGCCGTGGCTTCACCCTTTACCAGGGCAGCCTAGGCGGCTGTCAAATACTTCCTCACCCAAAATCAGATCGAAACCTCTCTCAACTACCAATATGACGGATGGTACTTCGACTTGTTAAAATCACCCGAAGCACGAGAACGCTGGTGTCAGGGCCTGGAAAACGTACTTTTCGACATGGCGCAGCCTTGCACGGCTGCTACTGACCTAAAGAAGGCTTTGGGGAGCCAATAAGCACATGCCTAATAGGTAGATTTTTTCGGACAGGATCGTCAATACATGAACAACAAGGAAGGCAACACTTATCAAAATGTCTCTCAGGAGGAATTGGCAAGCAAGGCTCAGCTTGATCGCAGCAACATGGGGCGCATAGAGCGAGGTAGGAAAAATTTAACGATCCTGAAATTGCACGAGATTTGTGACGCATTTGAAGTCAGTCCTGCCACTTTTCCAATAAAACATTGCTAAGCAAATAGTTAAGCGTAGTTCTGCTTGTTGTTTACAGAAGCGACTACAAGCAAGATGCAAGTATGGTCAATCAAACTCCAGGGTTCACCCCAAAGCCGGGGCGTAACGCTGAAGGTGGCCCAGTAATGTTTTTGATCGTGATCGCCCCCCTAGCAAGGTACAATGCTCCTATAATTTAGGAGAAACATATTATGGCCAGTGCAGACCAATTAAAGGCGCTGCTTCAGTCTCATCTGGAAGGCGACGAAAACCGTTTTTATTCTGTCGCCATGCAGGTGGCGGCCCATGAAGCCAAGCGTGGCCACGGCAAACTGGCCGAAGAATTGCGGGCGCTCGTTGATCAGGCCAAATCCCGCCGGTCGGTTGTACCAGGGGGAATGCCAGATAGCAAGGCAGTGCCCATCAGCAAGCCAAGGGGTGAACTTGCTAACTTGCTGAGTGTGAGTTACCCCAAATCTCGCCTGGGGAATATGGTGCTCAATAACGAGCTTGCCCTACAGTTAGAGCGGATTATCCTCGAGCAGCGCCATGCGGCGGAGATTCTGTCCCACGGATTATCGCCACGACGCAAACTGCTGTTAGTCGGCCCCCCCGGTACGGGCAAAACCATGACTGCTTCGGTACTGGCTGGTGAACTGGGGCTACCGTTGTTCCAGGTGCGTCTAGACGGCCTGATCACCAAGTTTATGGGTGAGACTGCCGCCAAACTGCGGCAGATATTCGACTCTACCCACCATGCTCGCGGCGTGTATTTCTTTGATGAGTTCGATGCTATTGGCTCTCAACGGGGCTTGGCAAACGATGTGGGCGAAGTCCGTCGTATTCTCAACAGCTTCCTGCAAATGATTGAGCAGGATGATTCTCATAGCCTGATCATCGGTGCCACCAACCACCCGGACATTCTGGATAACGCCCTGTTCCGCCGCTTTGATGACCTGCTGCATTACGAGTTGCCAGATGAAGTGAACATTGGCAGTGTGCTGAAGTCGCGCCTATCACGATTGGCAGTTAAAAATACTTCTTGGAAACGTTTGGCAGCTAAAGCGCTTGGATTGAGCTATGCGGAGCTCACGCGAGCCGCAGATGAAGTGTTGAAAACAGCGCTAATTAAGCGAACAGAAAAAATATCCGAAAAAGATATTTCGCAAGCGCTAGAAGAACGCCGCTGGCTTTCCAAACGATTAAATAAAAGCAGCTAAGGATAAGGACATCGCATGGCGGAAAGGGAGCCGAATAACCACCCACATTTTATTTTTCAAAACAGCGCTCAAACAGAAAGCTTTACATCGCCAGCAACAGGTGGCGGTGGCAAGCAGATTCCCGAAAGAGACCGGGCAGCCCATGGTGGTGCCCTTCAAGGTAAGCTTCAACAATTGACGCCGGTGTTAGCCGAAGCGGCTGATCAACAGCGACAGGCTGGTATTGACGAAGGATTCGGCCTGCAAATTGAATTTGAAAGCTTCCCGGATGTTGAGTTGGCTTTTGAATCCTTGACACGTGAACGATCAGGTATTGAACTGCGCAATGTCCGCCACGACGGCCATAAAACATTTGCTACGGTCTTTGTGCCCGATGGCAAGCTGGAGTTCTTCGAGAAACTCATCACCTCCTATTTGGATGACAGCAAGGACAAAAAGAGTGGCCCAGCACATAGCAAATTGCTGAATGCCATTTCGGATATTCGTGCGGCCACGCTGCAAGCTCTGTGGACTGATTCACCCGATGCTATGCCGACGGCAGACGACGAACACCTCTGGTGGGAGGTGTGGCTGCCGACGCGGAACGATCGACAAGGGATTGTGGAACAATTCCGAGAAGCGGCAACGAGCCTGAATTTCCGTATCGCGCCCGGCGAGCTTTCCTTTCCCGAACGCTCTGTTTTGCTGGTGTACGGCTCAGTCGATCAAATGAAACGCTCGATGATGACGTTAAACAGTATTGCTGAATTGCGTCGAGCTAAAGAAACAGCAGATTTTTTTGATTCTTTAAATCCAGAAGAACAGCCACAGTGGATTGATGAGTTAAACGACCGCTTAACTCTGCCCGCTGACGGTGCTGAGGTTCCCTATGTATGCCTGCTTGATACCGGGGTAAATAATGGGCACCCGTTATTGCGACAAGCAATTAACAATGCCGATAAACACAGTGTTGATCCTGCATGGGGTGTGGATGATGGCGAGGGGCATGGTACAGAGATGGCAGGCCTTGCCCTGCTGGGCAATCTGACCGACGCGCTCTCAGTTCAGATGCCAGTATCTGTTTCTCATCGATTGGAATCGGTTAAGTTGTTGCCAGAAGATGGAGCCAATGGTGGTGACGCCATTCTGCATGGCTACCTGACCTCTGAGGCGGTCGATCGACCAACGGTTACTGCGCCGCACCGCAAACGGGTTTTCAGTATGGCGATTACTGCCAGAGACAATCGTGACCGGGGGCGACCTTCCGCTTGGTCTGCAACCATTGACCGGCTTGCCTATGACGCAGATGCACAAGGTGAAGCGCCAAAATTATTTGTGATATCTGCCGGTAACATTGAAGATTCTAACGCCTGGATGGAATACCCGCACAGCAATACCACTGACGGCATCCACGACCCGGCGCAGGCATGGAATGCCTTGACTGTGGGAGCCATGACCAACCTAGCGAGAATCACTGAAGCGGATGCTCAGCACTATGCACCAATAGCAGAAGTTGGTGGGTTAAGCCCTTTCAGTACCACGTCACAAACGTGGCAAGCACATTGGCCATTAAAACCGGATGTGGTGTTCGAAGGTGGCAATGTGGCACAAGACGGTTTAGGTGCCGCCTGGATGCCAAGCTTAAGTCTGCTGACGACCAATGCAAATCCCGCTGAACGCCTGCTAACCACAAGCAATGCCACCAGTGCCGCTTCAGCACTTTGCGCACGAATGGCGGCACAATTAATGGCCAGATACCCGAATTTATGGCCAGAAAGCATACGCGGATTGATCGTTCACTCAGCGCAGTGGACTGAAGCCATGAAGAGGATGTTTCTGCCAGCAAGAGGGGTACCAACCAAGGCTCAAACAACCGAATTGGTGAGGCACTGCGGGTTCGGAGAACCAAACCTCGATAGAGCCCTATGGAGTGC
Organism: Zhongshania marina; assembly: GCF_002915595.1. GTDB lineage: Bacteria > Pseudomonadota > Gammaproteobacteria > Pseudomonadales > Spongiibacteraceae > Spongiibacter > Spongiibacter marinus_B. The sequence goes on along the minus strand of NZ_PQGG01000027.1, from coordinate 5,371 downwards.
AGATAACTCGCTAACCATGATCTGTGAGGAATTTTTACATCCATTCAAACGCGAACAGGGCAAAGAACCTCAGCTACGGGATATGAACTTGCACCAATTGCCATGGCCATTGGCAGAGCTCGAAACGCTGGGTGAGGCACAGGTAGAAATGCGGGTAAGCTTGTCTTACTTCATCGAGCCCAACCCTTCTGCCCGTGGCGTAACCTCGCGCTATCGGTATGAGTCCCACGGCCTTCGTTTTGATGTAAAACGCCCACTAGAAAGCGACGCTGACTTCCGTGCCCGAATTAATGCGGCGGCCAGAGACGATGAAGAGCGCGTGAACAGAAACGACAATGACCCAAACTGGGTCATTGGCAAGAAGAACCGGCACAAAGGCTCGCTGCATTCAGATATTTGGAAAGGCAGTGCAGCAGAGCTGGCAAGCCGCGGTGCCATTGCGGTTTACCCCGCGCTTGGTTGGTGGAAAACAAGGCCTGCACTTCACCGATATGACCAACGCATCAGGTACTCTCTGGTCATATCAATTAACGCACCAGATATTGACGTGGATTTATATACACCAATTGCGAACCAAATTGGTGTACCAGTTATCATCGAGTAAATGAATTTTACTGGATTTGATGCCACAAATAAGAGAGCTTTAGTTCAGTTCCGGGCCAATACGACCCATCCAGGGCGTCATATCGCGCATCGTATTGTTTGGTTTTGTGCGGAAATGGCGTTATGTGAAACGAACTCAATCTCTACCTCCAGATGCCCAGCCAATGCTGGGCCCCACCCACTCTCGACCATATTCTTGGTGATCCGCCTTTCGCCACAACTCAGGCTCACACCAGCAACCTGCCTCATCAACCGTCTCGACGATTTCATGGATTAGCTCCTCAGCCCAATCCGCGAATTCGGCGCTATCCAGATCCATTGGCGACATAAAATGGTATTCAGCCCCGTCCTTCTTCACAAGCTTAAGCTTAGCCAAGACACCCCGCTCAATATCTTGACGGATAAGCTGCACGGCACTATCCGGCACGGCGCCATTATTTTTCTCGATCCGCGCATTCAGAATAAGCACTCGGTCACTGAAAGGCACAGCTACAATTGGGTTACTCTGGCCGTCAGAGAGTAACCGTTCCGGCTTTAATACGCTTACCTTTGGCGGCATGTCCTGATCGATCTCAGCCAGGGTGTTGGCCAAGCGCTGATTGGCCTCCAGATAAGCCACGGCACTGCGGATGTCTTTCCACTTCACCCAATCCATCAGATCCCGCACGTCGGTATTGCGGTCAATGGCATGGTTCGCAAAACCGCGCCGTAGGGAGTGCGTTGAGAACCCGGCCGCGTCCAACCCGGCCCGAGCGATGGCGCGCTTCATCAGCTCCAGCACACTATTTATATGAAGCGGCCTTTCACCAGCATGCCCCCAACGCCCAATTTTCACAAACACCGGCCCTTCGTCCGCCATCATTTCCGCCTGCAAGTCGAAGAGGGCGGTCACCGGGCAAAGCTCCGACATTTCGTGAAGCGCCCAGCTCCGGCCTTCGGCGCTGCGGTCGCCTTTGGATGCCGGCAGAAAGACCTCCAGGGTGCGAATCGTCCGTCCGGTCTTTGCGTCTCGACCCTCGCCGAATGTCAGATATTCCCAGCGTAGGTTCACCAACTCATCGGAGCGGAATGCACACCAGAACCCCAGCAGAAAGAAGGCCTTGTCCCGTCCGGCGCTGCGTGTCTGCGCTAGACTCTGCTTTGGATCATCAAACTGAGCGGCCGCAATAATTGCGTCGTCACAGGCCTGGACGATGCGGACCAGGTGATCCCGGCTCAGCGGCACCGCTTTCTTCGGGGCCTTCCGATAGCGGCTTCTCGCCCCTTTGAGCACGGTTTTCACCAGACTGCCCTGATTGGGATTGGGGTAGCCCATTTCCTCATGCCAGGTGCCGAGCAGCGACACTCGTTGGCCGACCGTGGAGACCGCCAGACCTTCCTCTAGGGAAAACGCGATATAATCAGCCATCGCCGTGGGGCTCGCCGGCAACAAGCCACCAAAGGTCTGCTCGAAATGCCGCACGGCGCCGTCGGCCGCCCGGAGGGTATTCTGGCGCAGCCCTGCCTCTTTCAACGCCTCGACGCTTACATCCTCCCGCCTGGATCTTTCCACCTGAACTCCCCCTACTTTCCGTTTTGGTCATTCTATATGTGATAATACCATTTTCCCCGCCTTGCCACGCATCCAACCCGCAGATCGCATGAGTTGTGACAAATAAGTGCTGAAAGTGGAAGTAATAGCCATCTATGTTGATTTCTAACTACATGTAATTATGTACTTTATAATTCTCAGTGACTAGAATGATGCATAAACACACAATCTAGTCACTTATAATGGCGTAAGCAGTATGCAACCCAATGAAACGCTGGAAATCGCAAGGCTGGCATTAGAAGGCAAGCCTTCCGACGTGAGGCTCTACATCGCCAAACTGGTGCGGAAAGCGCGTAGGACAGACCCGGATTACGCGTCAAAACTCGAGGCGTTGCTGAAATCGGAGACCTCCAGGTCAAACGGGGTCTTGCGGAAAGGGCGCCACCCTGAGCAGGAGATCCCTGAAAAGTTAGAGCTGGCACTGCTTCGGCGGTATCATGGCGCGCCTGTGGCAGCGCCACTCCTCGACAGCGCCGTAAGCGATCAGCTGCAGCAGATATTGATGGAAAGGCGTCATGCGAGTCAGCTCGCGCTCAAGGGCTTAAGCCCTGCCAGTGCATTAATCTTTCAAGGACCGCCAGGGGTCGGCAAAACCATGACGGCGGGTTGGTTGGCTCAACAACTCGACCTGCCTCTCTATGTGCTGGATCTTACGGCGGTGATGAGCAGTCTGCTAGGGAAAACCGGTAGCAACCTGCGGTCGGTCCTGGACTATGCGAAAAGTCATCCTTGCGTTTTGTTTCTTGACGAGATCGACGCCATTGCAAAAAAACGTAGCGATGACTCCGATGTTGGCGAACTCAAGCGCCTCGTAAACGTGCTTCTACAAGAGATCGAAAACTGGCCAGATCAAGGGTTATTGGTGGCCGCCACAAATCACCCCGAGCTTGTCGACCCTGCTTTGTGGCGCCGGTTTGATCTGGATGTCACCTTTAGTTTGCCGAATGACGAAAATATCAAGAAAGCGGTCATCGAATTCCTTGGCGATGACCGCGTTGAATTCACAAATTACCTGGATTTACTGGCCGACAGTCTGAGGGGCGAATCGTATAGCAATATTAAACGAGCTATTTACAAACTTCGCAAAATGAAGCTGATCAACCCTGAGGGATTTGAGAATTTTGGCATCCAGCAATTAATTCCCAATATCGATACGCTTTCGCGGCAGGAACGAATAACGCTAGCGGTTAAACTTGTCTCCCAGCATGCCTTTCCAAAACAACGCGCCGCTAAACTTCTCGGCGTGAGCAGGGACACCATTCGCAAGAAATTGGGCGAGAACGAATAATAAGGACATTATTATGGCGAAAAAGACAAACTACCTGATCGGCAAGGCTGAAGAGCTGGCAAAAATAACGCCGCCACCTAAAATTAACCCTCAGAGTAGAGACCTTTACACCATCAACGAGGTAGTGGCGAGGCTTCGACCACAGCTCGAACACGTCAACAAGGAATTTTCAACGCTTGATGCCGATCTTTGCCCACGGGGATACGCCGTCGCGGAAATGACGCTGCATCCATCGTTTATAGCAAAAGGCCACTATCCAAAGCAGCTGCTCCGTGACATGGGGGTAAGGTCTATTGGCAGCAAGGCGACTGAGGTCAAGCCAGACAAATGGATGAGAAAAGGCGCGCCACAGCCATCCCCATCGACGAGCCTTTTTATTGCTGGGAAAATCACAAATTTTGAAGATTATGCCAATAAACTTCAAGGCATTACGGAAGAGTCGCCTTTTTCTGAGGACTTAATGAAGGTCTGGCGATTTAGCAGTGTTTCCGCAGCGTCAAAGCTAAAACAGAACGAATCCTCCAAGCCGGGATATTTTGAGGTCGGGATACAATTCATACCGGGCGGCACCTCCGAGTTTATTAAACAATCCTTTCTCGCTTATGCGCATAAGCTGGGCTTCCAAAGCAAGGATGAGTTGTCACTGGAGGTATCAAGTTTATGGTTTATTCCCGTAATAGGCGATCCAGATAAAGCGATCGAGCTTGCACGTCACTCCTTCGTGCGGGTTGTAAGGCCGATAGCGCCTCTGCGGTCATTCCGGCCCCTGGTGCGCTCGCTGCCAGGTTCAGCGATGGCCAAACTACCCACGGCACCGCCGTTGGCATCAGATGTGCGCGTCGCTATTCTAGATGGAGGGCTTCCTGAAACTCACGCGATTAAGCCGTGGCTAAATGAATACAAGCTGTCTGATTCAGCGTCGTCAGACTACCCAGGTGGCACGGATCACGGCCTGGGCGTGACATCGGCATTTCTATTTGGGCCGCTACCCCACGAGAGTGAGGCACCTCGACCGTATTCATTTGTTGATCACCATCGAGTTCTAGATTGCGATATTGATACCGAAGATCCGCTTGAGCTATATAGGACGCTAACCCATATTGAGGATATCTTAATTTCCCGCCAATATGAGTTCTTAAACATCAGCCTCGGCCCTGATCTACCGATAGACGACGATGAGATTCATCCATGGACATCGATGTTGGACTCCTATCTCGCAGATGGTGAAACCTTATTAACTATAGCCGCGGGCAATAACGGGGAAAATGATGAATCGCTGGGGTTGAATAGAATACAAGTGCCCTCCGATAGCGTAAATGCGATAGCTGTCGGCGCTTCAGATAGAATGAATCAGAGTTGGCAAAAAGCGAGCTATAGTGCAAGCGGGCCAGGGAGAGCGCCAGGTAGAGTAAAGCCGGATCTGCTCGCCTTTGGCGGCTCTCATCATCAATACTTTCATGTTTTAAACTCCTCAGCCATCCCAGAAATTGTTCCGCAACAAGGCACCAGCTTCTCCGCGCCCTATCTTTTGCGAAAGGCGGTCGGCATTCGCGCCTTATTTGGCCACGATATTTCTCCTCTTGCGATAAAGGCGCTACTGATCAACTCCGCCCAGCGAAACGAACAAGAGCAATTTCAGATTGGCTGGGGAAAAGTGATCGATGAGGTTGAAGACTTAATACGATCCCCATCAGGCGTCGCAAAAATACTGTACCAGGGCGAACTCCTACCTGGGAAATATTTGAGAGTCCCGCTACCGATCCCCAAAAGCGGAATTAACGGAATGGTTCGCATTAGGGCGACCTGCTGCTTTTCAACCCACGTTGACCCTCAAGACACGTCCATGTATACCAAGGCAGGTGTTGAAATAGCGTGGAAGCCCAAAAAGG
>NZ_PQGG01000026.1 GCF_002915595.1 Zhongshania marina | reverse complement strand
CAGATCCCTGACAAACCCCCGTATTTTTACTGGGGTTTGTCGTTTCTACGGCTCGTTCTCACACAGGCATAGAATTTAGGCGATTCCCCAAATTAATCACCAAGGTGCTTAAATCGCCTTCTAGTCGGCTTTTAGGGTGCTAATTCAGAGGTTTTAAACGACAAAATGGCCTACGCTGCCATCAGTGCTATCTTTTTAATGTTTTGGGCGGCAGCTACCAATAAACATTGGCCTTGAACACGGTTTAATCCTTTATAACGTGCATAGCGGTAACCATGAAGCTGTTTTGCATCTGCAAAACTTCGCTCAACGGTTTCTTTTCGCCTCTTATAAATAACTTTCCCTTCTGATGTTAGCCTGTGCTGATTAATCCGCTCCTTGCTCGCTTCCCAAACATGGCGGGTAACCGTTTTTACCTGCTTTGCGTTCCTGGTACAGCGTGATAGATGCTCACAGTGTTGGCAAATACGTGGATCTGACTGGTAGTGGCGGTAACCTTCCCGATTAGTGGTTTTATAGATGAGCTGTTGACCCGCTGGGCACTTGTAGGTATCGCTATCGGCATCGTATTGATATTCACGTTTGTAGAAATAACCTTTCTTATGCGTGGGGCGGCGATAGCCCATTACACCGTACAGTCCTCGATCTTCAATGCCTTTACAAACGGCTGAGGTGAAGTATCCCGCATCTAGTCCTACTGCTTCTACTGGTAGGTCAAAGCGCTTAATTTGCCGGTCTAGCCGCTTCAGGTAAGGCACACTGTCATGGATATTCCCCGGCGTAACGTGAACATCGGTAACGATGTTGCATTTACCATCGACTGTTCGATGATCTAAGTAAAAGAACCCTTTAGGCTTTTCATCTCGTACCATGTAGCCACTGTCGGGGTCGGTAGTGCTTTTATTTATTTCTCTGGTGACTGGCGCTTTCGTTGTCGGCGCTAACGGCTTTTTTCCGTGGCGTAATCTGTCCTCCTCTACAGCGCTATCAAGCGCATCCATGTAATCTTGACGAGAGGCGGCGACCTGAACTTTGGTTTTCTTGTGTTTATTGGCGTTGGCTTTTAGGTGGGTCGAGTCGGTGAAGAGGTGCTTTCCTGATACCAGTCGTTTTGATATTGCCTGCAAAACGATTTCATCAAAGATTTGTTGGTATACACCTGACTCATTAAACCGCCTGCGACGATTTTGACTAAATGTAGAGGCATCTGGGATTTTGTCCGTTAAGTTTAAACCTAAAAACCAACGATAAGCGACGTTCACTTGCACTTCGCGAACCAGCTGGCGCTCACTGCGAACACCGAATAAGTAGCCAACTAACAACATCTTAAAGAGTAGTGTTGGATCTAAAGCTGGTCGCCCGTTATCAGCACAGTAGAGATCTTTGACGAGATCATGAATAAAGCTGAAATCGATATGTTTATCGACTTTGCGCAGCAGGTGGTCTGAGGGGACTAGCTCGTCAATACAGACGAACTCCATCGAGGATTGGGTTTGCGGTCGAGTATTTAGCATGCCCCATTATAAAAAATCCTCGCGCTTTGGCGAGGACTTTGTCAGCAGTCTGACCGTGATACCCACGGTTTTAATGAGGCGTTGCGCTCGGCTCTGCGTGAAGACCCCGATATTATTTTGGTTGGTGAGCTTAGGGATTTAGAAACCATCCGCCTGGCCCTGACAGCGGCAGAGACGGGGCATTTGGTGTTTGGCACCCTGCATACCACCTCTGCGGCAAAAACAATTGACCGGGTGGTGGACGTGTTCCCCGGTGAAGAAAAAGCGATGGTGCGCTCGATGTTGTCCGAGTCGCTACAGGGCGTTATTTCACAAACCCTGCTGAAAAAGCCGGAGGGCGGTCGGATAGCCGCTCATGAAATTATGATTGGCACCCCCGCAATTCGTAACCTAATTCGTGAAGATAAGGTGGCGCAGATGTATTCCGCCATTCAATCTGGCGCTGCAGTGGGGATGCAAACTATGGATCAGTGTTTGAAAAATTTACTGCAGAAGCGTCTTATTAGCCGCGATGCTGCGCGTCTAAAAGCGCGTTTCCCAGAAAATTTTTGATCTTGCTAGCATTGCCGCAACGCCCTAAGGAGTCACCCATTGGAAATTGAAAAACTGCTAAGAATTATGCAGGAAAAAGGCGCCTCGGATTTGTTTATTTCTGCGGGTGTTGCGCCATCTATTAAAGTGAATGGCCAGCTGCTACCGGTGAGCAGCAACACCCTTAGCCCTGAGCAAGCCCGCGAAGTGGTGATGGGGGTAATGAATGATCAGCAGCGCCGCGAGTTTGTTCGGGATAAAGAATGTAATTTTGCGATCAGCGCGCGCGGCATCGGCCGTTTTCGGGTGAGTGCGTTTTATCAGCGCAATTTAGTCGGCATGGTATTGCGTCGGATTGAGACGAATATTCCAACAACAGATCAATTGGGTTTGCCTGAGCAGGTAAAGGACTTGGCAATGACCAAGCGCGGGCTAATTATTTTTGTTGGCGCGACGGGCACGGGTAAATCGACCTCGCTGGCGGCGATGATAGGGCATCGCAATGAGAATTCGCGCGGTCATATTATTACTGTAGAAGATCCCATTGAATTTGTGCATCAGCACCGTGGCTGCATTGTGACCCAGCGCGAAGTCGGTATCGACACCGAATCCTTTGAGGTGGCTTTGAAAAATATGCTTCGGCAGGCGCCAGATGTCATTATGATTGGTGAGGTGCGTAGCCGCGAAACAATGGAGCAAGCGATTACCTTCGCAGAAACCGGACATTTGTGTTTGTGCACCCTACATGCGAACAATGCCAACCAAGCCCTCGATCGTATCTTGCACTTTTTCCCCGCTGAGCGGCATCCGCAGCTGTGGATGGACTTGTCATTAAACCTGAAGGCGATGATTGCCCAGCAGCTCATTCCGACCCGCGACGGTCAAGGCCGCCGCGCCTGTGTAGAGATTTTACTGAATACTCCGCTGGCCTCGGATTTAATTCGCAAAGGTGATGTGGCGGCGGTAAAAGACTTAATGCGTCAGTCTACCGAGCAGGGCATGCAGACTTTTGATCAGGCGCTTTATAATTTATACGTCGCCGGTGAAATCACCTACGAAGACGCGATTGCCCACGCGGATTCTGCCAATGATTTGCGTCTGCTTATTAAACTGGGTGCTGACAATAACCCAGAGCAGATGCGGAGAATGGCGGGCGGATTAACAATGCAGGACGATCATCCCAATAGTAAGCCGCCGGGTCGGGGCGGTTATCGGCGTTAAGTTTGGCGCATCCAACTCTCTAAAATAATCGCGGCGCTGCGGCTGTCTACGGACTGATTTTTGAAGTCGCGGGAGCCGGTGTCGTCGATGATGTCGCCACGGGCTTCAAAGCTGCTCAGACGTTCGTCGGCAAAGTGCACCGCGATGCCAAAACGGCCGTGAATACGGTTGCCGAATTTTTTTGCTCGCTGCGACATTTCCGACACACTGCCGTCCATATTGAGCGGTAGCCCAACCACCACCGCATCGGGTTTCCACTCGGCCATTAACTTGTCGATATCTTCCCAGCGCGGAATGCCGTCTTTGGCCTGCAGGGAGGCCTGGGGGCTTGCGGTGCCGGTTAGGGTTTGGCCCACCGCGCAGCCTATCCATCGCAGACCAAAGTCAAAGCTGAGCAGAGTTTTGGGTGTGTTGCTCATGGGGCGGGAATATTCCTTAAGCGTGGCCGCTATCTGGCGCGATTTGCGAGAAATTGATGCCGAGAATGGCGAGGGCCGCATCGACTTTGTCTTCGGCGGCGACATCGAAGAGAACATGGTCGCTGGCGGCGACGGTAATCCACGCATTGTCCTGCAGTTCTTCTTCAAGTTGGCCGGCATCCCAGCCGGCGTAGCCGAGGGCGATAAGGCTTTGGCGCGGACCGCAATCCCGAGCAATGGCATTGAGAATGTCTAGGGATGTGGTGAGGGTTACGGAGTCAGAGACATCGACACTGGCGTCCCAATGTTTGCCATCGCGGCGGTGCAGCACAAATCCGCGATCTGTATGCACGGGGCCGCCAGCGTAGACAGGTTGCTGATGACTATATATATGGCCGTCTAACTCTAGCTGTTCAAGTATTTCATCTACCGCCATGTCGAGGGGACGGTTAATAATAATGCCCATCGCGCCGTGCTCGTCGTGCTCACACAGATACGTAATACTATGGGTAAAAATCCCGTCTTTGAGCGCAGGCAGCGCAATCAAAAAGTGATTCTTGAGTGATGGGAATGTGGTATTGGTCATGGTTCTAAGTATCGGTGAAATTATTGCAAACACAAGCCGCAAGCTGATTTTAGCGGCAAAATTTAGCTTTGATTGGTTTTGAGGGATTGGCGCTCAAAGCGCCATGTGCGAACGATGCCGAGACGATTTTTGCCATCCAGTACGTCGCTAGGTATGGCTTCGTAGGGGGCCGCTAAGCGCACAATTCGGTGGGCGGCGCGATCTAATATGGGGTTGCCGGAGCTGCTGAGAATGCGCACCTCGTCTATTCTGCCGTCGGGCATGAGTAGGAGTAAAAGGCGCAGTTCGCCTTCAATACCCAGCTTTCGAGCTTCTTCGGGGTAATTAGCATTGCCCACGGTTTCTACTCGTTTCTCCCAGCGGTTTAAATACAGCGCATCGGGCGAGCCCTTGGTCGCGACCGAGGTGATAAATTTGGGGCGTGGCATGCGCGCATAATTTTGATTGAGCTGCTCAAGCTGGGCTTCCAGTGCAGAAATATTTTCACTGAGCTGACTGCTGTCGTCGCTGCCTTCCCAGGGTTGCCGCTGGTGGAGCATGCGGGTTTGTTGGGGCTTGCTGCTGCGGGCTGCGGCGGCTGTTGTACTGAGAAGGGTGCTGCCAACATTGTCTGGCACCGACTTGGCCAACTTTAGAGCTTCTTCCTCGCGCAGGGTGTTGTCATGAAAGTCACTCTGGGCAGTGGTACTGAGTTCAGCCTTCTCTTTTAAGCTGCCGCTGCCGACTTGGTCGAATTGCGCTAGATAGTCGGCATTCTCTGGTGCGGTATTACTTTGGTATTGGGCCAGGGTGATTTCTAGGCTAGGTAATTTTACGTGGGCTTCGGGCGGCGCAAAGGTGATGCCGAGGATGACGGCGAGATGCATGGCGGTGGCGACCGCAATAATAAAGCCCAGCCGGTCGGGCGGGGCTTGATTGTCTGTAAACGATGTCGCCACTGTATTCATGAACGAGCTTGCTTGGCTTCGCTGAGTCTGGCGGCGATGCAGTCCATTAACTGACCGCCGATATCGGTGCCAAACTGGGTGTCGATCTCGCGAATGCAGGTTGGGCTGGTGACGTTAATTTCGGTGAGTGAGTCACCGATAACGTCTAGGCCGACAAATAATAGACCTTTTGCGCGAGCAACCGGGCCGACTTCTGCGGCAATGCGGCGGTCAGCGTCACTCAGCGGCTGGGCGCGGCCAGTTCCGCCGGCGGCAAGATTGCCACGGGTTTCACCCTTGGCGGGGATGCGGGCTAAGCAATACGGAACCGGTTCGCCGTCAATCAGCAGAATACGTTTGTCACCGTCGCGAATCTCCGGCAAATATACCTGCGCCATGATGGTGGTCTGGCCGTGATTGGTCAGTGTTTCGAGAATGACGCCAACATTGGCGTCATCGGGTTTTAATCTGAAAATAGAACTGCCGCCCATGCCGTCTAGCGGCTTCATGATGACGTCGCCGTGCTCGGCGTGAAAGGCGCGCAACCGCGCTTGGTCGCGGCTAACCAGATGGATTGGGCCGCATTGGGGAAACTGCAGTGCAAAGAGCTTTTCATTGCAGTCGCGCAGGCTGCTGGGTTTGTTCACCACCCAGGCGCCTTGTTTGTCTGCCAGCTCCAGAATATGGGTTGCGTAGAGAAACTCATTGTCGAAGGGTGGATCTTTGCGCATCAAAATGACGTCGAGCTCGCCCAGTTTAATATCGTGTTTGTCGCCTAGCTCGTAGAAATGCGCGGGATCTTTAAATACTTGAAGGGCTTGGCTTGAGGCGCGGGCCTGCCCGTCACTGACATAAAGGTCGGCTGGGGTCATATAGCTGATGTCCCAGTTCCGCGCGGAAGCCGCCCAGAGCATGGCGAGGGTCGAGTCTTTTTTGTAGGCGATGTTCTCGATGGGGTCCATCACTACGCCAAGGCGAATTGTCATTTTGATACCTGTGTCCTAAAACCTTGCAAATAGGCTTTGTTCTCTGGCCTGACTGCGTTAATAATTACCGACCATAGAATACCGTAAAAACAATGAAAGTTTGCCTATTCGCGCGATTTTGCTTAACTGATGTCACTGGATGATGGTGTCAGCCCGCTTTACGTGGTAAAAAAACCAACACCGTGCGATAAGACACTGGATTGTTAGCGCATTCATACGCAAGCCTTATAAGGTTACTCATTCTTATGGAAGTTAATTTTTCCGATCTGAAAGTTATGATTATCGACGATAGCAAAACAATTCGTCGCACCACTGAAACATTGCTAGCCAAAGAGGGCTGCACGGTAGTTACCGCCGTGGATGGCTTTGACGCCTTGGCAAAAATTGCTGATACTAGGCCCGATATCATTTTTGTCGATATTATGATGCCACGCTTAGACGGCTATCAAACCTGCGCCTTGATTAAAAATAATACTGAATTCAAGTCTACGCCGGTGATTATGCTGTCTAGCAAAGACGGCTTGTTCGATAAAGCCAAGGGCCGTATCGTCGGGTCGGATCAATACCTGACCAAACCTTTTAGTAAAGGTGAATTGCTTGAGGCAATTCAGAACCACGTACACGTTGCGCACGTTTAATTTGCGTTTTGCCAAGTGAAGTAAATGGTGGATCGGTCTTTATGATCGGTTCGCGGCCATATTATGCGCCACAGCTATAGTGCTATCGATGAGGAAGGAAAATGCCACGGGTTCTTATTGTTGATGACTCCCCAACTGAAATTTTTAAGATTTCAGAGATTCTTAGTAAAAATGGCTATGAAGTTTTAACAGCGGAAAGTGGCGAGTTAGGCCTAGATATTGCTAAGACACAGATGCCTGATGTGGTGTTGATGGATATTGTCATGCCGGGCTTGAACGGCTTTCAGGCGACTCGCCAGCTAAGTCGCGATCCCGACACCAGCGGTATCCCCGTCATTATTGTGACCACTAAAGATCAAGAGACCGATCGTCTGTGGGGACAGCGCCAAGGTGCTAAGGGTTACTTAACAAAGCCGGTCGACAGCAAAGGTCTTTTAAAGGCCATTGATGCGGTACTTAATTAAGCGTGGCTAGATGCCCCGACTTTGGATGATTTATGTCTAGCGCCATGCCATTTGATTATTTGCAAAATCTCGCCGCGCGGTTTCAAGCAGGTTTTAGCGCCCTGCCGAGTGCCCGCGACAATCATGTGATTACCTGGAGTGGCATCGGTTTTCGTATTGGCGAGCAGTACTGTGTAACGGCGATGGACGATATAGCAGAAGTCTTAACCGAGCCTGCGGCTACTCGTTTACCGGGAGTGAAGGCTTGGGTACGTGGCGTGGCAAATGTGCGGGGGCGCTTGCTGCCGCTAGTGGATTTAACGGCGTTTCTCGGCGTGCGCGCCGGGCTTGATCAGCGTCAGCGGCGGGTTCTCGTTATTGAAAAAGGCGATATTTATTTAGGCCTTATTGTTGATGATGTGTACGGTATGCAGCATTTTGACGCCGAAACCTACCGTTTAGAATCCAGCCTGCAAAGCGACTCTTTTGCGAAATATGTGCAGGGAAGTTATCAGCATGGGCAGCGCCAGTGGGCGGTATTTAGGCCTGCACAATTAATAGAAGACAATAATTTTTATACCGTAGCAGCATAAGCTCGGAGTAAAACACAATATGAAACTTTGGCACGGAAAGGCAGCAATGATTCGTGTGGCGGTTTTAATATCAAATACCAGCACTGGGAGTTCGGTAAATGAAAGCAGGTAATCAAGGCGCACTCGCACGATTGCGAACCAGCCGGGTTGTGAGTCTTCTCGTTATAGTTATTTTGGCGGGTTTCGTTGGTGCCGGATTAAACACCTATATTATTTTACGAGACGCCGACTACGATCAGCGTTACCTAGAGCTGACTAGTGAAATGCGCTTGTACGCACAGCAGATCGCGAATACCTCGCGGGAGGCCGCGCTGGGTGATAAGGCCAGTTTTGATGCTTTGGCTCGAGCTCAGCGCAATTTTGAACAAGCTCGAAGCCAGTTAGTAAATGGCAGCAAAAAACTGCCGTCGCCAGCGGCAATGTTGGGTAGTGATATAGACCGCCTAAATGTTCTGTGGGCGCAGGTAGATAGCGCTTCGGACACCATCACGGGCAATAGTGAGAAAATCGTTTTCCTGTACCAAGTTGCTGAAAATTTAAATCAGCAGTTGCCGGACTTACAGCAAAACAATAATAGAGTGGTAGATATTTTATTAAAAAGCGGCGCAGATGCTAAGCAGGTCGCTATTGCTCAGCGCCAGTCATGGTTGGCGGAACGAATTGGCCGCCATGTTGATAAAATGATCGGCGGCGGCGATGCGGCGACACAGGCAGCGGAGCAATTCACCGTTGATGCCAGCGAATTTGGCACGGTCTTGAATGGCATGTTGCAGGGTAATAGTGCGATTGGCGTTGAGCGTATCAGCAATGCCAAAGCACAGGCAATTTTGGCTGCTATTGCTGGGTCCTTCCAGCAATTAAGTGGTTCGATGGGGAATATTTTTGAGGTTTCGCCAGAGTTATTAAAATCATCTGAAGCGGCAATTCTGATTGCTGAGACCGTGCCGGAAATCACTCAGGTGACGAGCAAGCTGTCCTCAGAAATTGCAAAATTATCCGACAAGCGCCCACTGTCCGTCGTCAGCGCTTTGATTTTTGTGGGGATAATATTGTTTGGCCTCACGGTATTAGCGTGGCAGTCGATGCGCAATACACGGATGCGGCTGCGGGAAACAGCGGACGCGAACGAAAGAAACCAAACAGCAATTTTACGTTTACTCGATGAGTTGGCCGACCTTGCAGACGGTGACTTAACAACATCGGCGACGGTAACAGAAGATTTTACCGGTGCTATCGCAGACTCGATCAACTACACCATCGACCAATTGCGGGTATTGGTATCGCAGATAAACGAAACCGCAGTAGAGGTATCTTCTGCGGCGCAGAGCTCCCAGTCTACCGCCTTAACCTTGGCGCAGGCCTCTGAGAGTCAGGCAAAAGAGATTGCAGGGGCGTCGGCGGCAATTTCAGAGATGGCGCAAACCATCGATCGCGTATCTTCAAACGCGCGGGAGTCCGCAACGGTTGCACAGCGCTCGGTTGCCATCGCTAATACCGGTGCTGAGGTGGTGCAAAATACCATCAAAGGCATGGACAATATTCGTGAGCAGATTCAAGAAACCTCTAAGCGTATTAAACGTCTTGGTGAGTCTTCGCAGGAGATCGGGGATATCGTCTCGCTGATTAATGATATTGCTGACCAAACCAATATTCTGGCACTAAACGCTGCGATTCAGGCGTCGATGGCGGGTGACGCCGGTCGAGGCTTCGCGGTTGTTGCGGACGAAGTTCAGCGTCTTGCAGAGCGTTCATCCGGTGCGACGAAGCAGATTGAAGCCCTAGTAAAAACCATTCAGTCAGACACCAACGAAGCCGTTATCTCGATGGAGCAAACCACCTCTGAGGTTGTTCGCGGGGCGCGCCTCGCACAGGATGCGGGTACCGCCTTGACCGAAATCGAAACGGTATCGCAGGAACTGGCGGAGCTGATTCAAAACATCTCTAGCGCGGCGGCGGATCAGGCCGTGTCGGCGGGACAAATTTCGTCAACGATGCAGGTCATTCAGCAAATTACCTCGCAAACGTCTGCCGGCTCAACTGAAACCGCCAGATCTATCGGGGCACTGGCCGAAATGACCAATGATTTGCGTAGCTCGGTAGCGGGTTTCACGCTGCCAGAGCAGCAACTCTGATTACCTTTGCCGCTGCCGCAGTGACTAGCAAACACGATTCAGCTTGCCCAGTTGCTGCCAGTTGCGGTGGCACTGCGGAAATGAAAAGGGAATTTAGAGTTAATCAACATGACTGATCGCCGAGACTATATTGCGCTTGAGTGGGTCGCCGGAGAAATTTCCGACGCGCTAGGTCAGTGTGTGCCGCTCATTGATGATTTTCTGCAAAATGGCCACGACACGTCATTAAATCAAGTGACGACGTTGCTGCACCAAGTGCAGGGCAGCTTGCGGATGATTGAGTTTAGCGGCGCTGCGCTGCTGGTCGAAGAAATGGAACGCAGCGTACTGGCGGTTAGCGCAGCTTCCTATGCTGCGGATCGTCAGCGCGATGTGTTGAGTGCGGTGCAGAACAGCGCGGATGAGTTACCGGCGTATTTGCAAAGGCTTGGCGCTAGTAAGAGTGAACTGCCGGCCTCATTGATTATGATTTTTAATGACCTGCGCGCGGCAAATCGTCAGGCATTGCTATCCTCGTCAGTATTATTTAATCCCCCATTAAATTTAGAACCCGCAGCGCTAGCTGAGGCCTCAAATGTTTCGCCACAGTCATTCAATGACTTGGCCGGCAAGCTGCTGAAGATGTATCAAATAGCCTTGCAGGGCTATTTGCGTGGCGACGACGATAAGCAGAATTTGGTGTACCTAGGCAAAGTAGCTGGGCGTGCGGCCAAGCTCTGCAGTGAGCAGGCGCAGCAGGTCTTGTGGTCATCAGCGCTGGCGTTAATAGAAGGTTTATTAAACGAATCCATTGCTCATCATTTTGCCATTCGGGATTTGCTCAGCCGTTTGGGAATTGAGCTGCAAAAGCTGCTTAAGGGCGGCCAGCCCGCCGCACAGAATGCGGTGTCCCTACCTCTGTTAAAAGATATTTTATTTTATATTGCCAGCAGTTCGGCATCGTCGCGCTACATAAAAGAAGAGCGTGACAAACACGGCTTAGCGGCTTTATTTGATACAGCTGTTGCCAATAGCGGGGCCGGCCAAGATTTTGCTGAGTTGGCGCGGCCAGCGGTGATTGCAGAATTGCAATTGGCGGCGAGTGCGGTTGGCGACAATGATTTGCTTCTGCAGCGTTGCGAAGGGATTGCCGATGCTTTAGCGGTGTTAGCGTGGGTTGAATCGCTGTACTCATTAAAGGCGATAGTTGAACAGGTTCAGCAGGGCTTGGTGGGTCAGCAGATGCAGGCGGTTGCCAACTCACTGCAGCGCATAGCCGAGCGCCTTGAAGTGCCCTCGGCAACGGCGGTGGAAGCGCCGCAGATTGCAGCCCCAGAGGAAGCGCTTAGTCTGCGGGATGTTATCGCCCAGAGTCGCTCGGTGTTGTTTGATGCGCAAGAGGCGGTTATCGCCTATGTGTCAGAACAGTGGCAGAGCAAGCACCTACAAGATACACCCCAGCAATTGCAGGGCTTGGCGGAGCTGATGCGGCCCGCTGACTTTACTGCCCCAGCGGCGATTTTGGAGAGCTGCGCAAATTATATTTCGACGAATATTATTTCTCAGCAGTTAGTGCCGGACTGGCAGGCACTAGATGCCTTGGCCGACGCCTTAACCTCGGTGGATTATTATCTCGAGCGCAGCAGCAACGGTCGGCAATATGATGACGAATTCCTATTAAAAGGGGCGCAAGATTGCGTGGCCCGCTTGGGTTATCCCGTGGTGGGTTTGCCGGCGGCGGCGAATATATTGCAGTGGCCCAACAAGGCTGACGACATGGCTGCAGCGGAAAATGCCGGTGCAGTGTTGGAGTTAGATCCTGATATTCTTGAGGTCTTTCTCGAAGAGGCGCACGAGGTATTGGCGCTGCTAAATGAAACGCTAGCTATTTGGCAGGAGCGACTGGATTCCGACGATTATTTAGCGGTTGTTCGCCGCGCCTTTCATACCTTGAAGGGCAGCGGTCGTATGGCTGGGGCAACGCAACTAGGCGAATTGGCGTGGTCGGTTGAGGCGATGCTGAATAAAGTGGTGGATAGCCACTTTGTGATGGACGACGCGCGATTGCAGCTAGTCGAAAACGTCACTGCGCTGCTGCCCGATATGCTTGCCGCCCTTGCTGAGGGGCGTGAACTTCCCGCCTCGTCGGTTGATGGTCTAATGACCTTTGCGGGGGCCTTGGCACAGGAGCAAATTCCACAATCCAATCTTGGTTCCCGTGTTGATGAGGACGGCTTAACAGCTATTTTTATGGGAGAGGCAGATACGCATTTGCGTGTGCTTGAGGCCTATATTGAGAGTGTAGATAGCTATCCTGCGAAATTAACTGACGAAGTACAGCGCGCCTTGCACACCCTAAAAGGCTCGTCAAAAATGGCCGAAGTGTGGCCGGTGGCAAATATTATTACGCCCTTAGAGGGCTTGGTTAAAGAGCTGCGCTCTATGCGAGTGCCGGCTGGCGAAAGTTTGTTGGCGCTAATTTCCGATGTTGTGCGTCAAGTGCGCCTTATGGTTAAGCAGTTGGTGGACACGCCGGTGTCGGCATTGCATACACCTAAAACTCTTCTGTCTTCTATTAACTCCCTGTCTGTGCAGCTTATTCATGAAGCTGAGTTTGCCGTAGATCGCGGCGCTCGCGGGGAATTGTCCGCAGGCGCCTTAGATGCATTTTTAGCGAATCACAGCGACAGTGTTCAAGGTTTGCTCGACCTGCTTAGCGAGCAAAGAGAGGTTGCGGCACTTACCTTGGTTGAGTACGCGCCGACGATGGGTGTGTTTGCCCAGCGCGCAGAAGACATCAATTGTGAGGCAGTGGCTGAGCTTGCACAGGCCTTGCAGGTACTGTTGAGCCACGCCACCGATCCGCTGCCAAGTAAGTTTACCGGCTTGGTGTTTGAAGCCTTAGAACAGCTGATGGATTATTTAAATCAGTTAGCCGCTGAGCAGACTGTCGTTGAAAATAGTGACTTACTTGATCGGGTTCGCAACGTCGATTTAAGTGCGAGTGAGGCAATTCAATTTGCATCGACGCCAATTGTTGAGGATCAGCCTGAGCCAGCTCCTCTGGGCGACGGTATTGATATTGAAATACTAGAAATATTTTTAGAAGAAGCTGCAGATTTATTAGAGAGTATTGACGAGTCAATTCACCACTGGTCGGGCACCCGGGACCAGTGGGCACATCTCGATAATATTCAGCGCTATTTACACACCTTAAAAGGTGGGGCCAGACTGTCTGGGCTTAATGCAGTTGGCGATCTTAGTCATAATTTTGAAACGGCTATCGCCTCAGCGGTTGCACAGCGTAATACCCAAAGCGAAGACTTTTTTAAGCTGGTTCAGTCCTATCAAGATCAATTAGTGAATTGCGTTGCG
Source organism: Zhongshania marina (assembly GCF_002915595.1). Classification (GTDB taxonomy): domain Bacteria; phylum Pseudomonadota; class Gammaproteobacteria; order Pseudomonadales; family Spongiibacteraceae; genus Spongiibacter; species Spongiibacter marinus_B. The sequence goes on along the minus strand of NZ_PQGG01000026.1, from coordinate 112,147 downwards.
GCGATAGATGATCCGACTTTAGCTAATAGTGCAGAGGAAGAGCTTCTTGCTGATACTGGTCAGGCTGCTAGCGATGATGAAGAAGTCCCTGTCGAGTTAGCTGCTAAACAAGAAATAAAGCCTGCTCATACCGATGTAAATGCGGACAGTGACGAAACGTCTTTGGCCTCGTCGATGGCGAAAGTTACGCCGCAAGAAATGATTAAAGTGCCGTCGCAGTTATTGGAACGTTTAATCAATTTGGCTGGTGAAACGTCTATTGCCCGGGGCCGTGTTGAAGAGCAGGTAAGTGAAATTCACTTCTCCTTGGAGGAGATGGAAATCACCGTTGAGCGTTTGCAGGAACAAGTGCGGCGTTTAGATATTGAAACGGAAGCACAAATTATTTTCCGTCAAGAACAGGTTGAAAGCGAAGGGGCTGACGGTTTTGATCCATTGGAATTTGACCGCTATTCACAGCTGCAACAGCTGTCCCGCTCTTTGCTTGAGTCAGCTTCCGATTTAACCGATTTGCGCGGTACCTTGGTAGAAAAAAGTCGCGACATGGAAACCTTGTTAGTTCAGCAGTCGCGGGTGAATACTGAGTTGCAAGAGGGCTTAATGCGTTCGCAGCTGGTTCATTTCTCGCGCATGGTACCCAGGTTGCGACGCGGGGTTCGCCAGATTGGTAGTGAGCTAAATAAGCCGGTTGAGTTTAATGTTTATAACGCCGAAGGCGAAATGGACCGCCGCGTCTTAGAGCGAATTGTGCCTGCGCTGGAGCATATGCTTCGCAACGCAATCGACCATGGTATTGAGTCGCCTGAGGTTCGTGAGGCGGCGGGGAAACCCGCGATTGGCGAAATTAGTATGCGCTTTGGTCGCCAAGGTGGCGATGTTGTTATCGTGATCAGTGACGACGGTGCAGGGATCGACTTACAAGCAGTGCGCCGGCGTGCAGAAGAGTTAGAGTTAATCACTGCCGACGATGAGCTTAGTGAACGTCAGTTGCTAGATTATATTTTCCATGCAGGCTTTAGTACGGCTAAAAACATCACCCAAATTTCTGGTCGTGGTGTGGGCATGGATGTTGTTAGAAGTGAGATAAAACAGCTCGGCGGCGCTATCGAAATTCAAACGGAAGCCGGTCGAGGCTCGCGTTTTGAAATTCGTCTGCCCTTTACGGTGTCTGTAAACCGCGCCTTGATGGTCAGCGTTGGCGGCGAAATTTTTGCGGTGCCCTTAAATAATATAGAAGGTATTGTGCGGGTAAATCCCTACGAGCTTGATGTGTATTATCAAGAGGGTGGCCCAGACTTTGAGTACGCGGGGCAGCAATATAAATTGCGCTATATGGGTAATTTATTAGATGCAGGTCGCGTTGCCCATTTAGAGGGGCAGCTCGAGTCGCGCCCTGTATTGCTAATTCGTAACGCCGAGCCGCCGACGGCGATACAGGTTGATTCGCTATTGGGCTCGCGCGAGGTGGTAGTGAAAACCTTGGGACCACAATTTGCTGCAGTACCTGGATTGTCTGGGGCAACGGTATTGGGTGATGGTAGCGTTGTTGTTATTTTAGATATGTTGGCGAGTATTCGTGCCGATATGGCGCGTCGCTTGGCGGGAAATCAAGCTCCGGCGCAAACTGCCATCGCCAGAAAGAGCAGTCGTTTGGTAATGGTCGTCGACGACTCCGTAACGGTAAGAAAGGTGACCTCGCGGCTATTGGCTCGGCAGCATATGGAGGTGTTACTGGCGCGTGATGGTGTAGACGCGGTGAGTCAATTGCAAGATAGCCAACGTCTACCCGATGTTATTTTGCTAGATATAGAAATGCCGCGCATGGATGGTTTCGAAGTGGCGAGCCGTGTGCGCAGCAATCCGCGGATGAAAGATATTCCGATTATTATGATTAGCTCTCGTACCGGTCAAAAGCATCGTCAGCGAGCCTTCGGCTTAGGCGTGCATAATTTCCTTGGTAAACCTTACCAAGAGATTCAGTTATTAAAGGCGATTGACGAAGTGACCTCTGGCTTGGTGGATGCATGAGTACAGTAGCAGAAGCGCCATCAACAGTGCTGGCAAATATTATTCTACCTTTGTCGAAAAGCGGCCTATTGCTGCCGAACTCGGCGGTGGCGGAGGTAATACTGGCTGGGCAGTTAAGCTCGGCGGTGTCGTCGCCATTTTTATTGGGCTATATGACCTGGCGCGAGCAGGAAATTCCCTTAATTAGCTTTGAAGGTTTGCTAAGCGGAAGTTTGCCCGACGATTTGCCGTTGCGGCAAATGGCCATTTTGCACGGCATTACGAATCGACAAAAAATGCCTTTCTTCGGATTGGTTTTAAGTGGTGTGCCGCGCATGCTTAGGCTGCGAGCAAGTGACATAACGCCGCTGGATGTAGAGGCAAACCCGCTGATTCACAGTCATGTTCGAGCGGGTGATATGGCGTTAATGATTCCCGATTGGGATGCTCTAGAGCAAGAAATTTTAGCCGCTTTGTGAGGCGCTAATTACCAGCCCATATCGCCCCAGCGATACTGCACAATACTGATAGCTGCAATGGGCGCGGTTTCGGTTCGTAATACCCTCGGGCCTAATTGCAGTGGCTGAAAGCCCTGCTTAAGGCTGTAAGCTATTTCTTCATCGCTGAGTCCGCCCTCAGGTCCAACCAACAAGCTTATATTTTCTGCTGCAATATTTTCTTTAAAGTTGTGATCGTTTAGGCTGGGGCAAAGTACCAGCTTTAAGTGTTTGCCTAAATTCGCACACCAGTCGTTTATATTGCAGGCATCGCTGATTTCGACTAAATCATTGCGGCCACTTTGCTCGCAGGCGCTAATCATGATTTGCTGCCAGTGACGCTGTTTTTTCTCCTGCCGCTCGCCGCTAAGTTTTACATCGACACGCTGGGTAAACAGCGGCGTAATTTTGCGTACACCTAACTCGGTCGCTTTTTGAATCACCCAGTCAAAGCGGTCACCTTTAGAAATGCCAATGGCAAGTTCAATATTCAGTGGTGAGGGTGGCGACGCCGGAAGGGTTTTGTCGCCGAGTTCGCAGACAACGGCCTTTTTGCCGGCTTCGCTAATGGTGGCGGGGTAGGCGCTACCGTCGCCATTAAACAAAATAAGTTCGCGACCGGCGCGCATACGAAGAACCTGCGCAACATAGTGTGCAGCGCGTTCGTCTAGCGTTAATTGTTGGCCGAGGCTTAGGCTTTGTTCAACATAAATTCGGGGTATACGCATATTAATTTAGCGTCTTAATAAATGCTTTGGATTTGCGTTGAAAATTGTATAGCTGCTTTTTAGCCGGTGGCAGGTCGTCAATTTGGCATTCCACATAGCCCTGTTCTTGGAACCAGTGGGCGGTTTGCGTGGTTAACACAAACACGGAATGTAGGCCTATTCTACGCGCTTCTTTTTCTAACAGTTCTAGTAGCCGTTCTGCGCGATCGGCACCGCGATAATCTGGGTGGGTTGCCACGCAGGCGATTTCGCCGCTGCTTTGTTCGGGGTAGGGATAGAGTGCTGCGCAAGCGACGACCATGCCGTCCCGAACTAGAATTTTAAAGTGTTCAATTTCGTTTTCTAATAATTCCCGCGAACGCTTTAACAAAACGCCCTTAGCCTCTAGGGGCTCGATAATGGCGAGCAGGCCGCCAACGTCATCGATATTCGCGGTTCTAAATTGCTCATAGTGTTCTTGGGTAATGAGCGTACCGGCGCCGTCGCGGCTAAAGAGCTCCTGCAGCAGGGCGCCGTCTTCTTGGAAAGAAATCATATGGCAGCGATTAATGCCTAAGTCTCCGGCGTCGACTACTGCCTGCACAATGCTGTCACTGTGCAGTGCTTTTTGCTGTTCTACTTCACGATCAACATCACGGTATTCGCATTGCCGTATTAATTCCCCATCGCTGTCGAGTAGGCCGGCGTCAGCGGTGAATAAAATTAATTTGTCGGCCTTAAGGGCGACGGCGGTGTGCACCGCGACATCCTCTGCGGTGAGATTAAAAATTTCACCAGTAGGTGAATAACCGAGCGGCGATAGCACCACAATATGTTGCTGATTAAGTTGTTGCTGCAATGCCTGCGCGTCAATTTTTCTAACTATTCCGGTGTGGCGTAGGTCGACGCCATCGACTACGCCAATGGGCCTAGCGGTAACATAATTACCCGAGCACACCCGAATGGATGCGCCGTGCATGGGGGAGTTCGCCACCCCCATCGATAGCAGTGCTTCAATGTGGGCGCGTAATGACCCTGCGGCGTCGGTGACGCAACGGAGTTCGACATCGTCAGTGACACGCAAGTCATTGTGGTAGCGACTTTCGATGCCGGCGTTTCTAACCCGATCTTCAATTTGTGGACGTGCGCCGTGAATCAGCACGAGTTTTACGCCAAGGCTGTTGAGAAGGGCGATATCATGCACAATATTGGCAAAGTTGGGATGCGCAACTGCCTCGCCGCCAAACATAATCACAAATGTTTTTCCGCGGTGAGCGTTAATATAGGGTGCAGAGTTGCGAAACCATTTTACGTAATCGGTATGTTCTGACATGGCAGCGGTATGTGTTATGAGTTTAAGCCTTCATTTTGTGTGTAATGTCATAGGCTTACAAGCCATTTTTGTAAGCTTTATATCGCTGGGCGAGCTGTGACTGGAAAATAAGTGATATGGGAATGAGTGATGCCGAGCTGCATTGGCAGGCCGGCTTGGAATCGGCAATAGCGGATCATTTTGCCGCGGCCCACGGGCGGGTTGATGAGGTGCATAAACGCTATTTCGAGACCTTTTCAGCGGTAGTGGCTAGGCATTGGCAGAATAAGGCGGATATCCCCGCTGATTTAATGAATATTCCCCGCGCTTTGTGGCGGCTGCTGCGCCGTGTGGGGCAGCGGGGTGCGCCGGCATACAGGCAGCTGACAGGCAAAGAGCAGGCGATAGCCACCATATTGTCTCAGCAGGTTTTAGACTTGGCTGGATTGCAGGAGCTTTTGTTCCAGCAGCTGCGTACTCATCCTGATTATCAGCAGGGCGACATTGAAAACTTACGTTTGGCGTTAGCGCCCTACGACAGTGAGCTAGCCGCTAAGCGGCTGCAAGCTGCGGTAGCGCAAATGGGCTTGCAGCAAGATAGCAGTAGGGATTTATTGTTATTTTTAGGTGTGGGCTTACTTGGGCGTGGCGTGAGCGACAAAATTGCCTTTGGCAGCGCCTCAATGATCGGCATGTCAGCGGCTAGCAGTTTATATCTTAGCCAGCAAAGCGCGTGGGCTGCTCTGTGGGCGGGATGGTTTGGTGTGCCTGGCTGGGTTGCACTTAGCGGTGTGTTAGCGGGTTTTGCGGCGATGGTCATTGCAACGCCGCTCGTAGCACCCCTTATCGAACTTGGCGTAAATCGTGTGCGGGGGCGGAGCCGACTGCACCGATTAATCGATCAGGTGGAGCGAGAATTACGTCCCTCTATTTCTACCCAGCTATGGCAGTACGGCAGCTATTTGCAGTTTATTCCGGATCTATTGGTCGCCCTTCGGCACTTAAAATAATGGCTCACTAATTAATAAAAATTAATTAGTGACAGCGACCCGGTTAAGGGTAAATATGCAGCTTTTTTCAGGGGCTGTCCGGTGGAAGCTGAATTACTATTATCTGATATAGATAGCGAGCGTATTTTCGATAGCATCGCTGACGCCCTGACGGAAACGGGTTATATAGTCCTGCCTGCCGCTTTACCTCTTGGCATTAGCGACGCATTGTTTACGCGTATCGCCAGCTTTGAAGATGATGTTTTTCGCCCAGCAGGCGTGGGGCGCGCCGCCGAATTCCAACTCAACCCCTTTGTGCGCAATGACGAAATTCGCTGGTTGAGTTCTGGTGATGAGGTCGAGGCACAGTATTTAGCGTGGATGGAAAAACTGCGGGTAGGCCTGAATCGGCGCCTATTTATGGGGCTATTCGACTACGAATGTCATTTCGCTCGCTATATGCCCGGTGCATTTTATAAAAAGCATGTAGATGCCTTTAAGGGGCGCACGAATCGCGTGTTGTCCACCGTATTCTATTTAAACCCCAATTGGGCCGTTGATGATGGCGGGCATTTGGTGATGTACGAAGACAGTGTCGAACCCATCGCCAAAATATCCCCCCTGATGGGCACCTTGGTGGTATTTCTGAGTGACCGCTTCCCCCACGAAGTCACAACGGCAAGTCGGCTGCGTTACAGCATAGCGGGTTGGTTTCGGGTAAATACCAATCTTGGTCCACATATCGATCCCCCGCAGTAGCTGATTCGCCCCGAGAAAATGCTGGTCTTATATTTTTTGTAAGGCCTAGCTAGCTGCGTAATCCATCTTTTTTACACTGCCCTAGATTATTGGCATCGCTTAAAGCCGGCGCAAAAGCCCTAGTGTATTCACCCTCGCGACGGGTTCAAATAATCCCGAAGCTAATGCCATTTTGTAAATGGCGTAGGGCGCTTGACCGCCCTCCTCTGGTGCGGGAAATAGGTCGTGAATGGCGAGTATGCCGCCGCTAATAATTTTTGTTGCCCAGCAGCGGTAGTCGCAAAGGGCGGCATCAAGACTGTGGCCGCCGTCGATGAAAACCATTGCGAGCGGCGTGTGCCAGTGTCTAGCGCTCACCTCTGAGGTGGCGACGATGGGGACGACGGTGTCGTCTAGGCCGGCGCGGCGAATATTACGGCGAAACTCTTTGAAGGTGTCGAAGCGGCCCTCACTTGCGTCGTAGAGTTCCGGGTCGTGAAACATTTCGCCGAGCTGATGTTCTTCTGAGCCGACATGGTGGTCTACCGCAAAAACCACGTTGTTTTTCTGCTGGCAGGCCAGTGCTAAATATATGGTTGATTTGCCACAATAACTTCCCACTTCTAAGACTGGGCCGCGCTCTGCCACGGACAATGCCTGCTCATATAATGCCTGTGCTTCGTCGTCGGCTAAAAAGCCTTTAATCTCAGTCATATCTATGGGGAGTGTAATATTCATTAATGTCTCAATGCTTAAAATTAAGTGCAGGAACAGTAGCCAACTTCAGTCTTGGCGGCAACTTACCATATTGTCAGCTTTGCTTTTGGTGTTGAAATATATCGTCTGGTGTTGCTAATTAAATGCTGCGTATACTACGCCTTCATACTATTGAGTGGCGATAACAATGACCTTGGTCTTGTGACGAAAAACGCTGCCTGTTGTTGTTCGTCATGTTTGGGGTGATCAAACGACAATTCCTAAATTGCCTCGCTTTTTATGGCGGCAGTGAGAATGCAAATAGTGTGATTAGGCCCTAGTGGGCGAACCACAATAAAAGTGAATAGGAAAATTAGCCATGCTCAAATTATACGGTTTTGCCGTTAGTAATTATTTCAATATGGTCAAACATGTCTTGCTGCACAAAGGCGTTGAGTTTGAAGAGGTATTGACCTTTCCGGGTATGGACCCTGCTTACAACGCTAAGAGCCCAATGGGTAAAGTGCCATGCATAGAGACCGAGCATGGTTTTTTGGCTGAGACCAGTGTCATTCTGAATTATATTGAAGCGGCTTATCCTGCTCGGCCATTGTTAGCTGGCGATGATTGGCAGCGGGCAAAAATGGCTGAATTAATGAAAATTGCAGAATTATATTTTGAGTTGCCCGCCCGTCGATTATTTCCGGAAGTCCTTGCCGGAAAGCCTGTGAGTGCCGAGATTAAAGCCGAAGTCCGTGAAACGATTACAAAGGGTTGTCAGGCATTGGCGCAGTTAGTTAAGCCAGCCCCGTATGTCTTCGGCGAAGTCATGACAATGGCAGATGTGGTGTTGCGCTACTCACTATTGACCTGCAAATTGGCAACCCAAGCGATTTACCAGTGGGATGTGCGAGGGGAGGTGCCAGGTCTTCGTGAGTGGGACGATATGATGGCGTCGGCGGAGATTTCTCAGCAATTAGATAAAGCGATGCAAGACGGGATGGCGGCATTCTTAGAGGCGGTGAAGGCTAAGGCTTAATAAATTAATAAGCGAACAGCTTCACCGGCTGTTCGCTTATTGGGTTTATATCTCGGTTTCTAGTGCCTCTAGCTCTTCTTGAATTGCTAGCCACTGCTCCTCGGTATCGTCGTTTTGTTCTCGCAGCGTAGCCTGCTCGCTCAGCAACTTTTTTAATTTTTCTTTATTGCTTTCTTCGTACAGGCTAGTGTCTGAAAGCTGCTCTTCTATACGCGCTAATTGCTCGCTAAACTTCTGCATGCTTTGCTCTAATTTTTTGAGCTTTGATGTAAGTGGTGCGAGTTGGGCGCGGCGGGCAGCGGCTTGTTGGCGAGCTTGCTTTTTGTCGACTAAGGGTGCGTCTGTAGTCGTGGGCTCGTTGCTATTTGGCGCGCTTTTGTCGCGATTGAGTAACCAGTGGCGATAGTCTTCTAGGCTGCCGTCGAAGGGCTGGGCCTGTCCTGCATCGACCAATAAAAACTCATCCACGGTATTCCGTAGCAAATGGCGATCATGGCTGACGAGGATAACCGCGCCCTCAAAATTCTGCAGGGCGCTTGTTAGCGCATGACACATCTCTAAGTCGAGGTGGTTGGTAGGCTCATCTAGCAGCAACATATTTGGGCGCTGCCAGACGATAATGGCAAGGGCGAGGCGGGCTTTTTCGCCGCCAGAAAAATTCTCGCAACTTTGCTCCGCGTGTTTGCCGTGAAAATTAAATCCGCCAATGAAATTGCGAATCTCCTGTTCGCGGGCGTCGGGACGCAGACGTTGTAACTGCAGGATGGGGCTGGCACTTAAATCCAAGGATTCCAATTGGTGCTGATGGAAGTAGCCCATGTGCAGGTGTTCACCCTGTTGGCGCTCGCCGCTAATGGGCTGTAGTGCGCCGGCCAAGGTTTTCATTAGCGTTGACTTACCGGCACCATTGGCGCCCAGTAACCCCAGCCTAGTACCGGGGTGAATGCTGATATTGATATTATTGAGAATGGGACTGTTATAGCCCAAAGTTGATTGCGATAGCGACAGCAGCGGGTCTGAGAACTGCTTGGGCTCATAAAAACGGAAATTAAAGGGCGAGTCGATATGTGCCGGTGCAATATCGGCCATCCGCTCTAGTGCTTTTAATCGGCTTTGGGCTTGCTTTGCCTTGGTCGCTTTGGCGCGGAAGCGGCGCACAAAATCTTCCATATGGGCGCGAACCACTTGCTGTTTTTCAAAAGCTTGTTGTTGCTGAGCTAGGCGCTCGCCGCGCTGGCGTTCGAAGGCGGTGTAGTTGCCGCGGTAGCGCGTTAGAGTTTGTCGTTCAAGGTGTACAACGTGATCGCAACAGGCATCGATAAAGTCGCGATCGTGGGAAATTAAAAATAAGGTGCCTTCATAGCGATGTAGCCACTGTTCTAGCCAAAGACTGGCGTCGAGGTCTAAGTGGTTGGTTGGCTCGTCTAGTAGCATGAGGTCAGAGGGGCACATGAGTGCTTGGGCTAAATTTAGGCGAATTCGCCAGCCCCCCGAAAAATCATTTACTGAGCGCTCTAATTCTGCAAGTTTAAACCCTAGGCCGGTGAGCAGGCGTTCGGCGTCGCTGCGTATTTGATAGGCGTTGATTAAGTCTAGCTCGCCGTGTAATTCGGCAAGGCGATGGTCGTCCTTGCAATTGGCTATCTGCGCTTCGATGTCGCGAAATTTGTGGTGGCCGTCAATAACGTATTCAATGGCGCAGCGGTCGCTGGCGTCTACCTCTTGGCGCATTTGGGCAATTTGCCATTGCGCGGGAATGTAGAGCTCGCCGCTATCGTGGACAAGCTTGCCGCACATTAGCTGGAATAGGCTGGATTTGCCGGTGCCGTTGGCGCCAACAAGGGCGATGTGTTCACCTGGGTTCACGCGCAGATCGGCCGATTCGAGCAATGCTTTGCCGCCGCGTTGTAAGCTAAGATTCTGGAGTTCAATCATGATGGGGCGCGATTATAGCGTGAGTACCAAGTAATGGATGAAAAAATTAATGCCGGTGAGAATTCACCTAGTAAGGTGCCAAACACCCTTTGGGAATTTGCGTTGGCGGCTTACGCGGAGCCCATAATACAACGGCATTGCCTGTATTTGCAGGACCATTACCAAATGGACGTAAATATCTTGCTGGCGGCGGGATTTTGCAGGGAAAAATGGACAAATGACCTCTGTCTAGAGTTGATTCGCGCGGCAGAACCCATTCGCGGTGCTTATATTCTTCCATTGCGCGCGCTGCGCCGTCAGGCTGAGCAGTGTGAGGGGCTATATGGCGCCTTAAAAACGGCAGAAATTGAAGCTGAGCGTATGGAGATTGATGTGTTGGCTAGCCATATACCGGCCATTCCAGAGGAAAAAGTAGATAGCGCCACCTGTCTGCATAATTTGTTAGTTTACGCAGCGGTACACAGTGGCGGCAGTCGTGAGGTTGAGAGTATTTTCGCTGAAATGACAGGTAATTTCGCAAAAATACGTTAAAAATCGTCAAACAAGCTAGCGAGTCTGTCGGCGGCTTTCTCTGGGTGACTGGGGATGTCGCTCATGCGTCTTACCCGTCGTTTCGGAGGCGCGTAGGGCTTTTCGATTACTTGAGGTTTTTCAGGCGCTGCCTGTTCTTTCGCGACCACGGGCGGAGGCGTAATCGGCTTGTTTTCTACTTCTTGCTTGATTTCTTGTGGCGTCGCTTCGACGTCGGTCTTTTTGGCGGCGTCTTCTTTTTTATTGGGGCTAGGGCTTGGCTTCTTGGTTTTGGGGGCTGCCGCCTTGGGTGCAGGTTTGGTGATCGAGCTCGGTGCTTTACTTGATTTTGCCGACGTTGGTGCTTTTTCTTTGGGTTTTAGCGTTTTTTCGGTGTCAATAATTGCTTTTAAAACCGCTTTTTCTTTACGGATATTTAGCTTTTGCTCAAATATTTTACCGCGCAGACTGGCGAGTTCAGTTTGATAGCTGTCGTAGTTGTTTTGATGCGTGTCGATACTTGCTTGGGTGCGGGATTGAATGCTGGGTTTGGCGTTTTGCTGGTCTTTTAAGCGCTGTTTGGCTTGGCTTAGCAGATCGCGGGTTTTGTCAATTCGGGCTTTTTGAGAAACTTCTTCTCTTTCAAGGACTAAGAGTTCACTTTCGAGTGCCGCAATGTGCTTTTCTCTAAGTGAATGTAGTTCAGATTGCAGGTTTTGCAGCTCTGCAAGCGGGGTTTTGGTCGATTTACTCTTGTTTTTATTACCAATCATGAGATTTAACCCTACGAATGTTCAAAAAAACATCAATCTGCATTATACAAACTTGCCGCAGAGAATCTATCTCCTCAATCAATAGGATTTATACCTTGGGACACTGTGTCTGCAGGAACGCTTGTGGCAGACTACGGTCTGAGTATGCATGCCGAATACGCGGCAGTAATTTTTATCCATAAATAAGGTAGTTACATGAATAAGACACTGGTTTGTGCGGTGGTAATGAGTGGTCTGCTTACGGCTTGTAATAGTGAAACTGCGTCTAAGCCCGATTTGAAGACAGAAATTTCTAAAGTCAGCTATGGTATTGGCGTAAATATTGGGGCGCGATTCGGTGACGATCTTCCTCTTGATGTTGATGCATTTAGTGCCGGTGTGCGTGATGCGCTAGCGGGCGGTGATTTGCAGATGAGTGAAGAGGAGATTATGAGCACGCTGCAGGAGTATCAGCAAAAGCAGCTAGCCGCTCGTCAGGAAGAAGCACAGGAAGCCGGTGCTAAGAACAAAGAAGAGGCCGCGGCCTTTTTTGCAAAAAACGGCAGTGTTGAGGGCGTGAAAACGACTGAAAGCGGTCTGCAGTATCAGGTTTTAACAGAAGGTGATGGTGCCAAGCCCAGCGTAGATGACACCGTTGAAGTGCATTATCACGGTACTTTGCTAGATGGTACGGTGTTCGATAGCTCCTATCAGCGCGGTGAAACAGTCAGCTTCCCTGTTGGCGGTGTTATTCCTGGTTGGACTGAGGCTTTGCAGATGATGCCGGTAGGGTCTAAGTGGAAATTGTTTATTCCGCCTGAGTTGGCTTATGGCCCAGGTGGCGCAGGTCAGATGATTGGCCCGAATTCGGCGCTAATTTTCGATGTTGAGCTAATCAGCATTGCTGGCGGCGAGAAGAAAGAAGAAGCGAAAAAGTAATATTGTCACTTAGACGCAAAAAGGCCCCAAGCGGGGCCTTTTTTGTTCTGCATTGTGGTGGTGCAGTACATCCTTGTTGCACCGTCGTCATCCTTGACCTCGCGTAGTTTAGGTTTTTCCCTGCGAGGGTGAATCAGCATTTGTCCTGTTTATGTGTGAGATATTTCTCATAATTTACCGCTAAATCTCATGTTTCTAGTTTGTGCTATTGGTGCATTTCAAATGCGGCCGCGCAGCTTTAAAGAAACTGTTTGAGAGTGGCCTCTGTCCACATTTTTAGTTGTTGAATTTCATTTGGTTTAGATTTTGTACTGGGCAACACGTCGAAGGCGTGTGGGCGGCGATCAAACCAAAGTTGGGGCGTTTTATATGCTTGAAGCTCGGGGGCGCTGGCCAGCCAAATTATCGTGTCGGCGCCCATGCGGCCGTCGCGCATAAAATTTTGAAGCCGTTTATTAAAGGCTGGCAATGATTTGGCGACCCCCGGTGTGGCGGCCCAGCCTGGGTGCATAGTGAAGTAGCTGGTCTTGCTTGTGCTTTCATTGCTCATATATAGCAGGGCTCGCTTTGCGCGGGCGTAAGCCTTGCTGCCGTCATAAGGTTCATTGCGAAATTGTAGGTCTTCTAATTTGAGCCCTTGGAAGTATAAGCCGCCGGATACGACGTTGATGACGCGGCTATTGTCATTAAAGTGTGGGCTGAGTAGTTTGCTTAGTAGTACTGGAGCAAGAAAGTTCACCGCGAGGGCGCGTTCAAATCCTTCATGTGTTTCTTCTCTGCTGGCGAACAGGGCGCCGGCGTTGTTAATAAGAACGTCGATGCGTGCTAGTGAGTCTTTGATCTGATTCGCCGCGGCTGCGGTGGCGCTTAGTGAGCTCAGGTCGGCTTCTATCAGGTGTATGGCTTTATTGTTGCAGCCGCTAAAGTCTTGGATTTGCATAGCGGCATTGCGTAGTTTCTGTTCGTCCCTGCCAATGAGAATTAGGCGTGCGCCTAATCTGGCTAATTCGCAGGCGGCTTCTAAGCCAATACCCGCAGTGGGGCCGGTGATTGCCACGACTTTGCCGTCCATCCTGCTGCTATGTGATTTGCGTGGCAGTGAAAGATAGCCTCGTTTGCCAAAGGAAAGCGCCGCAGGTGCAATGAGCTTGTCGAGGATATTGTCCCTTAATCGTCTGTTCGGGGCTGCCTGGGGGATGGTGAGTGCTCGCTGCAGGCCATTGATAGCCTTTTTTCCAATGCGATTTAATATCGGCTTTGTTATTGGTGTGAGGGGTGATGGTAGCCATAGTAATTCCAGTTCGGCGCGATAATCGATTTCAGTGTAATCGTCGTTGATCGCTTTAAAGCTGAGGGTGTCAATGGCGCTAAAGTTCTCGCCTTCACCTTGAAGAATCAGTTGTGACGTCTCAATGATGGCGACTTGGCGGTAGCGCATAGCGGCTTGCTTACCAGCGGGAAGCTTTAATAGGACTTCGTATTCCGTGCCGACTTCAACGGAACCGGGTGTTAATTTGCGTGAGCGATAGACCCCAGGGTCCCATTGCTCAATGCTTGAGAAGTCTTTTAGATACGCAAAGCACGCTTCTATGGGGCGCTTTACGACAATTTTTTCGTGTAGGGTGTGCTTCATCGGGCTATCTCGGTGTAGGCGTTGCTGGCATTTAGTCAGCGGACAGGTATAAATCCAGCCTTAGGTCTTGATGGTCTTGTATTGCTAGCTGTTACGAGCTGGCGAGATTTCTAGATCAGTGATGTGGTTTTGCGGTGGAGATTAGGGGCGGGGAAGGGCGTACTTGGCGGCGCTCATTATTGTAATTTTGCCGCGGGTTTGAGCGTAATTAATTGATATTAGGTATAAAAAGTGTGAGTACCAGCATGGCGCCTATCAATATTGCCATGTGTGTCGCGAAGGTGTTATTTGGTATTACGTCACCATTACTATTTGCCATAATCGCCTCTCCTATCTAAGCGTCTTGTGTATTATCCTGAAGTTAACGCAGAGTAGGCTAGCGATTTACTTGGTATTAGTTCGTCAGGATTTCGGTCTTTTGCTATTGATATAGCGAGACCGTATAAGAGCAAACGGCGCGTCAAAAAAACGGTATAATATGTGCTTCACAAATGGGCGCACGTTTATATTGGTCTATATTTGCTGTAGATATGGGCAACATAGATGTGCGTCGCAACGTTGATTTTTTGGTGATTTAGATCTGTAGTCTGGGGAAAAGGGTTGAAAAAACAAGGCGTTAAATTAGAAAAGACCACTGAGCCTAAAACGCGAGCGCGGCGTATGTCTCCAGAGCTTAGGCATCAACAGATTCTGCAGTGTGGCATTCATATGTTCGCAGAGCGCGGTTTGGCCAATGCGAACCATGCCGATATTTCTGCGGAATTAGGCGTGTCTGTTCCCACGGTTTTTCACTACTTCCCTACCATCGACTTGCTGCAGCAATCTGTATTAACAGAGATTCACCGTTATTTTATTGATCAAATGATTGTGCCTGGCTTGGTGAAGTCATCGCCAGCTTATGAGCGCATCGAAGATATTCTGCTTGCCTTCCAGACCTTAATTGATGAAAACAGTCATTACGTTCGAATCTGGTTGGAGTGGTCTGGTTTTACGCGGGGCTTTATCTGGGATATGTACCTCGACTTTTATAAAGAGGCGGTATCTGGCCTGCGTAAATTACTTTTGCAGGGGCGACAAGATAATTCCATATCATCAGAGATAAACGCTAGTGACGCGTCGCGGGTTATTATGGGGATGGCCCACACCGTTGCACACATGCGTTATTCTGGTAATTCTAAGCGCACGGTACAGCACACGGTTCACTCCTTAGTAATGAGTTATCTCGCGCCAGATTGAGAGTGAATCTGGCTTCATGTCTTCCCAGCATTTTTTATTCGTTAATCTAGCAAATAGCCGGCAGATTTCTGTGCGCGGCTAAAGCGCTATCTTGCTGCTTACTTTATTGACTTACTTATCAGTAGTTGATATCAAGGCTTTTGTAGCTTGGATACAGTAGTGATGACGCAATGCCCCCTTTGGCTCATATCTCCAATGAGCTGTAAAGCGCAGTATTACTTTCTTGAATGCCATGTAACATTTTTGCGTCCAAGCTATGCCCAATCTTGTTGTTGCTAGATATTTTCAGTCTGTAGCTGCGGTGTCTTCGTCACAATAAAAAGTATGGGTTGTTTGTAATTAATATCAGCTTCAATAGTGGCTAGTGTTTATGGCTTTGCAGCTAGTGCAAAACTTTAATATAGGCTGGCAATAAATAGGTATCGGGTGTGGGCTGATGTGGCTTTGCCTTAGATTAGTACAGCGGAGTTTTAAATGAAGGAATTAGAAATAGCTATTTCGCGTATTCAGGCTGGGCCGCAGGGGCCGTCGGTGGGTGCATTCTTTGACTTTGATGGAACATTAATTGATGGTTATTCGGCTGCAGAATATTTTAAAGAGCGACTCCGCACTCGTAAAATAAGTTTGAAAGAAATTGTTACCGGTGTGGGCGCATCCTTCAAAGATATTGTCGACGAAGCTGAATTTGCGGAGCTTTTCAAGGAGCTGATTTCAGAATGGGCAGGCAATAGCGAAGAAGAAGTGCGTGAGCTGTGGGCGCGCCTATTTATTGAGCGAATTGCCAAGCGCATGTTTCACGAAGGTTATAGCCTAGTTCAGGCTCATATTCGTGCAGGTCACACCGTCGCTATTGCGTCTTCTGCTACCCGTTACCAAATTGAATCTTTGGCAGCGGAATATGATATAGAGCATATTCTGGCGACAGAGCTTGAAGTTAAGCGCGGCATCGTAAACGGCAAACTCATTGGCGAACCTTTGTGGGGGAAGAATAAAGCGGAGGCCGTTCGCCAATTTTGTAAGCAGAAGAAAATATCGCTTACAAAAAGTTATGGCTACGCCAATGGCGATGAGGATATCGATTTTCTGTGTGCGGTAGGCTTGCCAACTGCGGTTAACCCTCAGCAGAAGTTGTTGGTGAAGGCAGAGAACACCGAGTGGCCGGTTTTAAATTTCGATCCTCGCAAGCGTGCGCCGCTAAAGGCGGTGGCAGGTACGATCGGCGCGTATTCGGCCATGACGGCAACGATGCTGGCGGGTATGGCATACAACCGGTTTTACAATGAACCCCGGCGTGCGGCAGATATGATCGGCACGATTGGCAGCGAGCTAGGTCTGGCGCTGGCTGGTATTAAAGTTAATATTATTAATGAACATAATTTGTGGAAGCTTAGGCCTGCCGTTTTTATTCTGAATCATCAAAGTAAGTTAGATTTTTTTATTTTCTACAATATTATCCGTAGAGAGTTAACCGGCGTTGTAAAAAAAGAAGCTGAAAATGTACCTATCATTGGCCCCTTTTTGCGCATGGCAGAAATGTCATTTTTAGACCGCAGTAATTCTAAAAAGGCAATTGAGGCATTGCAGCCAGCGGTGGATCGATTGAATCGCGGTTTGTCGGTTGCGATTGCACCGGAGGGGACGCGTTCTTACACACCTAAGGTTGGTCGTTTTAAAAAGGGCGCATTTCATATAGCTCGTCAAGCTGGTGTGCCGGTTATTCCTGTAGTTATCCGCAATGCTGGTGAGCTTATGTGGCGTGAAGATTCAGCTATGCGGGCAGGTACGGTAGACATTTGTGTGCTCGATCCGATAGATGTGTCTGCGTGGGCGGCGGATGAACTCGACGACAAAATTGCCGAGGTGCGGCAGTTATTTGTTGATACCATTGATGACTGGCCATCGACTCCGGCAGTGAGCAAAAACATCAATACGGCGGTGTGATTTTTTAAAGGCCGACCTAGCTTTATACAAGTGATTATATTTAGGGCGTCTTGACAGGCGCTTACTCAGGAGCAGTACATGCCGCAGAGTGTAAATCCAGATTTGACTCATATGAGTTCAACGACCGTTGTAAGAAATGATGAGAAGTCGAGCGATGTTATAGCTAGCCAGTCTAGTGCTGCTGAGAAAAAGTCGCTTAAAAAAACCTCGGTTAAAAAAGTGCCAGCTGTTCAGGAGAAATCTACGGTCAGTGCTGAACGCTTGGCGAAGCTTAGAGCGTGGGGTGGCGGGAAGATAATGTCAGCCTCAGAAGCCATAATGTGGCGTATGGAGGTGTTGCCTAAAACACGCTCTACAGGAACGTCTCTGCATATTTTAGAAGGCACACCCGATTGGTCGCGATTCATGGCGACGATGGAGTGGATGGTTGCTGTAGTGCCGCGCCTTCGTCAGAAAGTATTTGAAACGGGGGTTATTGGCCAGCTACCAAGCTGGGTAGACGACGAGAGCTTTAGTCTGCACTACCACGTTCGGCGTGTGTCTTTGCCTGGAGAGGGGGCGCATTCAGAGTTAATGAGTTTTCTTGAGTCATTTTCTACAACACCCTGTGATCGCAGTCGTTCACCATGGGAAATTGTGCTTATAGAAGGCTTGGAAAATAAGCGCAGCGCCTTCGCAATGAAAATTCACCACAGCATGACCGACGGTGCGGGTCTGATCCAATTGTTCGATGCCTTGCTAGCGCGAACAGCAGATGAACAACTGAGTCCGGTCGCTAAGTGGGAAGCGAAAAAGCCATTGTGGCGTCGTCAAGTTGGTGGTCGCCTACTAACGGACTTTCGGCAGTTTTCCACCTTAGCGTCGAGCGCTGGGCGGCAAGCATATAAATGGATTAGTGATCGGGAAACAGAATTTTCAAGAATGGCATTAGATTATAGCCGTTCAATAATGGCCTTAACTCAAGCGCAAAGTGGTGGCGGCTCTCCGCTGTTTAGAAAACGTAGCTTAGCGACGCGAATAGAAATATTTGAATTGCCATTCCCAGCCTTAAAAGCCGCGGCAAAAAATGCTGGGGCATCCTTTAATGATGTTTATCTCGCTGGGATTATTGGCGGTTTTCGCCGTTACCACGAAGCCTATGACATAAGTTTAGATGCTGTGCCTTTGTCTTTTCCGGTAAGCGTTCGTAAGCCTGGCGATCCAGAGGGTGGCAATCGTTTTAGCGGCGTAAGTTATCGCGCGCCGGTATATTCAGACTTGAACACACAGTTAAAAAAGGTGGGTGACTTTGTTAGTCAAGTTAGGCAGGAGCCCGCGATAGACTTTTTTAATCAGTTAATGCCAGGCATGCTCGCCATGCCGAATTCAGTGATAGCTGCCTTGATGTCATTGGTGACAAGTAGAATGGACGCGCAGGCGAGTAATATTCCTGGTATGCGCGAGACGGTTTACCTGTCGGGCTGTAAGGTATTGGCGCATTACGCGATACCGCCCCGCCCCGGTTGCGCTGTAATGTACGCAATGATTACCCATGATGACAAAGCGTGTATTGCATTGAATATAGATCCAGCTGCAATTGTAGAGCCACAGCTGTTGATAGATAGCGTTACTGCGGAATTTAATGAAATTATTAATCAGTTTTCGAATAAATAGGATTATCTATGGTGCAAACAAATGGAAAGCTTTTGGGCTGCGATGGCGTAAAAATATTTTGGCAGTCCTGGCGGGCGGACAATCCGGTTGCTGTTGTAGTCATTTCCCACGGACTAGGTGAGCACGGCGGGCGTTATGCAGAATTAGCTAAGGCTTTGGTTGCGCAGAATTATACGGTTTACGCCATAGATCACAGGGGCCACGGTCAGTCTTACGGTCATCGCGGTGCGATTAATCGCTACCAGTATTGTATCGACGACTTAAATCAATTGATTGATAAGATCGCAGAAGAGCATGAATTGCCAATTGCCTTGCTTGGCCACAGTATGGGTGGGGCTATCGCGGTTGGGTTTGCCTTGCAGCATCAAGAAAAATTGTCTGCGTTATTATTGTCTGGTGCGGCCTTGTCGGTCGATGCGATCAATACACCTATACAATTATTCTGCGGCATAGTGAGCACCTTTGTGCCGAACCTGCCGTCGTTTAATGTGGCTCCTGAGTTAGTAAGTCGAGACTCTAGTGTGGTTAAGGATTACTCGGAAGATCCCTTGAATCTTACGTCACGGGTACCCTTAAAGACCATCTCGGAGCTGGTTAACAAAGTTACTAAATTGCCAGCGCAATTCCCTGCTCTCACTTTGCCGATGTTTATCATGCACGGCAGCGACGACAAGTTGGTGCCGGCAGCATCAAGCGAAATATTGTTTGAAAAAGTGAGTTCCGAGGATAAAGAACTAAAAATTTATCCAGGCTTCTATCACGAGATATTGAATGAGTTGCCAACTGATAGGGCGCAGGTAGTAAGTGATATTTGTGGATGGATGCTTGCTCGTTTTCCTAGCTAAATATGAGATTGGGCACTGTACAAAACGTCAGCGCCCACTGCTTGGTGATTAGCGCAAGCTAGCAAAGAACTGCTGAATATCTTTAAGCAGAGCTTCAGGTTCTTCCATTGCGGCGAAATGGCCGCCGCTACTCATTTCTGATAGATGTTTTACATTGTAGTAATGCTCAATCCACGCTTTGGGCTGGGCTAGTACTTCCTCAGGGAAGATCGCGATACCACAGGGCGCTTCTACAAGTGGTTTGCGGTCATGGGATGGAGCCCATGGCTGATGCGCAGCTTCATAGTAGAACCGAGCAGACGTGCCAAAGCTATCCGTGAGCCAATACAACATGACAGTGGTGATGAGGTCGTCTTTTGAGAAACGACTTTCTACGTCGCCACCGCAGTCACTCCAGTCGCGCCGTTTTTCTAAAATCCACGAGCATAGCCCGACGGGGGAGTCGCATAGGGCATTGGCTAGGGTCTGTGGTCGCGTCGATTGCAGGGCAAAGTAGCCGCCGCCATCAGCAAAGAACGTCATGTTCTTTTCTGCAATACCCATTTCGCTGGCATCAAAAAATGACTCATCAACGGTGCCGCCGGTAAATGTGTCTAGCGGTAGCATGGTGGTAAAATGGGCGCCGATTAATTTGTCAGCATGTTTATGACCGAGTTGCGCGGTAATAATGGCACCCCAGTCGTGACCGTGGGCAGCGAATTTTTTATATCCCAAGCCATCCATTAGTTTCACAAAAATATCGGCGGTGCTAACAAAGTTAATGCCGGTGCTAGTGAGCGGTGTAGAAAATCCATAGCCGGGCAACGACGGGATGACAACATCAAAGGCGTCGGCTTCGTCACCACCATAAGCAGCGGGATCAGTCAGCGGGTTTATGAGCTTTTGGTAGTCCCAAAATGTCCACGGCCATCCGTGACTAAGTAATAATGGCGTGGGTGATGGCCCTTTGCCTTTTTTATACAGAAAATGAATAGGAAGGCCGTCTATCTCAGTCTTGAAATGTTCAAACTGATTCATTTCTTTTTCGTGCTTGCGCCAGTCGTAATCCTTGCGCCAGTATTCGACTAACTCACTTAAATAATTGGTGTTAGTACCGTATTCCCAATTGCTATTGCCAAAGTCGGGGATGACGCGCGCGGAATTTAGGCGTGTGGCTAGCTCATCTAATCGGGATTGTTCTATGTCGATAACAAATCGTTCAATATTCATTTTTTAATCTCAATACCGGTAACAATTTTTATTAGCCCATCATTTTTTCAAGCAGCGACAGCATCTTGTCTGTGTGCGGTGCTTTAAAGAATGGAGTTAGACTTAGGAGCCCTTGTTTGTAATAGCCTTTGCCGTGGCTAAGTTGACGGAAGCCATCAAAGCCGTGGTAAGAGCCCATGCCACTATGGCCAACACCACCTAGCGGCATAGTGTCTTGCAGCACGTGGGCAGCAATATCATTGACAACCATTCCACCAGAGGTGGTGTTATGTTTAAGCATATTAATTTCAGATTTTGATTTACCAAAATAATACAGCGCCAAGGGGCGCTCGCCGCGATTAATATGCGCCGCGACATCGTTGATATTGGTATAGGTTTTGATCGGCATAGCGGGGCCAAAAATCTCATCGCTCATAATTTTGCAATCGTTTGAGGGATCGATGACAAGGGTTGGTGCTAGTTTGTGATTATGCGCGAGCTTGTCTAATCCAATATCATCACTCAGCGGAATAGTTTGGTAGCCCTTGCTCATTGCCTCTTGGATATAGCCAGCAATTCTTGCGCGGTGGCGTTCGTTAATGATGGAACCGTAATCGTCATTGTCGGCAAGAGTACCAAAATTCTCGGCGACGAAATTTTTAGCGCACTCGATGAATTGCGGCAGCACCTCGGCTTGAACGAAGGTGTAGTCCGGTGCTAGGCAGATTTGTCCGGCATTCATGGTTTTAAAAGTGAATATACGTTCAACCGCAGATTTTATATCTGCACCTTCGCCAATAATAACTGGACATTTTCCACCGAGCTCAAGCGTAAGCGGAACCAAATTTTCAGCGGCGGCACGCATAACGTGTTTAGCAACCGATGGCGCGCCAGTAAATACCAAATGGTCAAAAGCCTGCGCCGTAAATGCCGCAGCAACATCAGGCCCGCCATTCACAACGCTAATTTCTTCTGGGCTAAAATCGGCTTTGAAGAGCTCTTCCAATAAGGCTGATGTTTCTGGTGTGAGCTCAGAGGGTTTGATAATGGCGCGGTTGCCAGCAGAAATCGCATTGCCTAATGGTGAGAAGGTAAGCTGAATCGGAAAATTCCACGGTGCAACAATACCGACTACGCCCATAGGCTGATAGAAGACATGGGCATCTGCCCCCAAAAGATTAAGAGGGAATTTAGCGCCGCGCTTTTCTGGCTTCATCCATTTGGCGGTGTTTTTGCGGCAGTACTTCAGGCTTTCTATGGGTACTAAAATATCAAAAACGACGCTGTCGAAATGAGACCGTGCGCTGTAATCACTTTTTAATGTAGCGGCAAGCTTTTGCTTATTGCTGCGCAGCATGGCAATAAGCCGATCTAAGCGATCTATGCGAGTTTTGGCGCTCGGGTAGCCGTCGCTAATAAAGCTATTGCGTTGAAGCTCAACGATTTTCTGAATTTCTTGGAAGTCGTTGTTGTGTGCGGTGTCAGCTGCTAAGGCGCTTTTCATATTCCTTTTCCTCGGGTGTTGAGGTGGATGTTAATAATAAAAAAGAATGGTTTTGTGCTATTAAAAATTGGGTAGAAAAAGCTAATGAGTCGGGGCTAAAACGGCGATTTGGAGCGTGTTTATCCGATTTATTGTTAATGAAAAAGTCGGTGATCGCGTGAAGTTGCCTAGCCCAATGGGCTTGGATGTTGGCATTTAATGATATTCAAGTCAATAAATCTGGAGGCGCTAAATAGTAAGCTAGCTTTTAATATTCTAGCTGCTTTCTAAATTTTAGCGGGGTGTATCCGGTCCAGTTTTTGAAAGCGCGAATAAAGGCGCCTGGCTCTGTATACCCTGTTTTGTAGGCAATATTTTCGATGGTTTCGCTGCTCGAGGCCAAGTAATGGATGGCCAGTTCGCGGCGAATATTGGCGCGAATGGTTTGAAAGTTTGTGCCCTCGCGTTTTAATCGTCTACGCAAGGTGTCGCTGCTAATACCAAGCGCTTTGCTGGTGTCGCTAAGTGCGGTATTTGAGCTTAGTGAGTTGGGGAGATCGCTAAGAATTTTTCTGACTTGCAGAGACAGCTGTCCACTTTCATCCAAGGGTAGGTACAGCTTTGCGGGGGCATTTTGCAAATAGCTTTCAAGGTGGACTTCATTTTGTACGATTGGCCGCTCTAGGTATCCTGCGTCGAACTCGATGGCGGCATAATCTTGATTGTTCAAGACCGGCGCACCGTAAAACAGATAATTGTACTCATGAAACGGCGGGCTGGGATAGTCGATATACACGCCCTGCAGTGTGATTCTTTCGTTAATTAGCCAGCTGCTAAAACGGTGCGCAATCATTAATGCAGATTCTACTGCGAAGTTATTATGCACCTTCATGCGAGGGCGGCGACGAATAATAAATTCCGCTCGGCGGGCCTTAGCTTTAAGTTGAAATTCAAAGCTGTTTTCAAACAGATTACTAAATTCTGCATAGCGGTTCAGGGCGTCACCGAGGTTTTTAGCGTGAACAACGTTAATGGCAATGGCGCGATAGGTGCCCAAACGTTGGGGCTTTTCCAATAAGCCGTATTGTTCGTCGTTGAGGCGGCCACTGCTATAGCGGCACAGTTTAATAAACTGGCGAACGGGGATGCGCGCCTGCGGAGAGTTCAGCAGACGTGGGTCGATGCCGCATTTGCGGAGCAAAGCTAAGACGTTTATTCCCTGCTGTGCAGCACCGCTTAGGCTGCTGCTGACAGTCGTCATGGCAATGCTTAGAGAGTCAAAATTACCCATAGAAAACGATTATACATTGAAATTTGCATTTTAATGGTAATTTTGGCGCCATTTTCTGATCATTGTATCAATATCGGCTATCTCGCAAACTGCTGCACCGGGCCGTATTCGTCATTTATTAGGCCTATTTGACTCACAGCAAGGCAAACGCGAGGTATGTCGTGACCAAAGCCGCATATATTTATGAAGCCATCCGTACTCCACGCAGCAAAGGCAAAGCGGGCGGTTCTTTGAACGAGGTGAAACCTGTTGCATTGGTAGCGGGTTTGCTTAAAGAAATTCAGCAACGTCACAAGCTTGATACTAGCCGTGTAGATGACGTGCTCCTAGGGTGTGTTACGCCTGTTGCCCAACAGGGTAGCAATATTGCTAAAGCAGCTGCGCAATTTGCGGGCTGGAACGAGGCGGTTGCGGGGCTACAGTTAGATCGCTTCTGCGCATCTGGTTTGGAGGCAGTGAATACTGCTGCGCAGAAAGTTGCCTCGGGTTGGGATGACTTAATTGTTGCTGGCGGTGTTGAGTGTATGTCGCGGGTGCAAATGGGTAGCAATGGCGGTGTTATGTTTTCTGATCCGGAATTTATTATGGGTCAAAAGGCGGTACCGCAAGGTGTTGGTGCGGACTTGATTGCCACCATTGAAGGTTGGGATCGCCGCGCTGTGGACGAGTACGCAGTGTTGTCACAAAAGCGCGCAAGCTTTGCTCGTGACAATGGCTACTTTAAATCTGTTGTCCGTGTGGTGGACGCGAGCGGCGCCGTTATTCTGGCGCAGGACGATTTCATCAAACCTGATAGCAGCGTGGAATCTTTGGCCGGCTTGCGCCCTTCATTTGAGGCCCTTGGGAAGGCGGGTATGGATGACATGGCGCTGTCTAAGTACACCGCTGTTGAACAAATAAACCATGTGCATACCGCCGCAAACTCCTCCGGAATTGTAGATGGCGCGAGTGCGGTTTTAATTGGCAGCGAAGAGATCGGCAAAGAACTAGGCCTAAAGCCCCGCGCTCGAATTGTGGCGACCGCTGTTACCTCCACTGATCCTGTCATTATGCTGACTGGCCCCGGCCCAGCGGCCTTGAAATGCCTAAAGAAAGCTGGTCTAGGCGTTGCTGATATAGATTTGTGGGAAATTAATGAAGCCTTTGCCTCGGTTGCGCTGCGCTTTATGAAAGACCTCGGTATTGACGACAGTATTACCAATGTTAACGGCGGTGCGATTGCTATGGGTCATCCCCTAGGCGCTACCGGCGGTATGTTGATTGGCACAATTCTCGACGAATTAGAGCGTCGCCAATTAAAGCGCGGCCTAGTTGCCCTGTGTGTGGGTGGCGGCATGGGTATAGCAACGATTATTGAACGGGTTTAATTCACGACTTGATTCGTGAGCGCCGATAGATTCGGCCTAAGCCTAGCCAGCTCCTACCGTAGCAGGCCTTCAACAGACAGGAAGAATTCGTATGACAGACTCTTTTAAGTATGAAAAAGATGCTAGCAATATTGTTACCGTCACTATGGATATGCGCGGCAGTGTTAATGCCATAAACGATGAATTTATTGAGGCGATGCGCAGTACCCTCAACAAATTACAAGCTGAAGAAAATTTGGCTGGCGTGGTTATTACATCGGCGAAGAAAACATTTATTGCCGGCGGTGACCTGAATGATTTAGTGGCAGCGCAACCTGGAGAAGAGCAGGGTGTGTTTGTGCGCACAGAAGGAATTAAAGCGCTGCTACGGCAAATCGAAAAATTACCGGTGCCGGTTGTAGCCGCCATAAATGGCGCAGCACTGGGCGGTGGTTTAGAGGTGTGTCTGTGCTGTAATCATCGTATTGCGGTAGATTCTCGCGCGGTGCTGCTGGGACTCCCCGAGGTTGGTTTAGGCTTGCTGCCGGGCGGGGGTGGCGTAGTGCGTTTAACGTCATTGCTGGGTTTTGAAAAAGCATTTCCATTTTTAATTGAAGGTAAAAAGTTAGGGCCGGCGCCCGCCCTTGCCGCTGGATTAATTCATGAAACGGTGGCGACACAGGACGAACTTCTGCCCCGCTCCAAGGCGTGGATATTAGACAATCCCGACAGCGCAGTGCAGGCATGGGATGTTAAGGGATTTAAAATTCCGGGCGGTGGTGAAGAAAACCCAGCGATTCGTCAAGGTATTGTGTTTGCCGCTGCGGGCTTGCAAAAAAAGACTCGCGGTCTTTTGCCGGCACCAGAAATGATCCTCGACATTATGGTCGAAACCTTGCGAGTGGATTTGGATACCGCTCTACGCATTGAAAGCCGTCAGTTTGCGCAGCTGGTCACCACGCCGGAAGCGAAGAATATGATCAATGCATTTTTCTTCCAAATGAACCAAGTTGCAGGTGGCCAAAGCCGGCCAAAAGGCTTTGAGCCAAATACCGTATCCCGCTTAGGTATTCTTGGTGGCGGCATGATGGGGCAGGGTATCGCCATGTCTGCGGCAATGGTTGGTATAAATGTTGTTATTAAAGATGTGACGATGGAGTCTGCTGAAAAAGCCAAGGCTTACTCTGAAAAAGGTTTGGCGAAGCTGGTTCAAAAAGGTCGTATGAAGGAAGCGGCTGCGGCAGAGGTACTTGCGCGTATTAAGCCTAGCGTTAGCGACAGCGATTTGCAGGGTTGCGACTTTATTATTGAGGCGGTTTTCGAGAATGTCGAGCTGAAGCATTCGCTGACAAAATCTACCGAGTCCTGTCTGGCTGAAGGCGGTGTGTGGGCATCTAACACCTCAACATTACCGATTACCGCGCTGTCTACCGCCAGTAGTAAACCGGCCAACTTTATTGGTATGCACTTTTTCTCGCCGGTAGACAGAATGCCTTTGGTGGAAATTATTTGCGGTGCAGAAACCAGCGAAGAGACGCTCGCCAAGGCCTTTGATTTGACCCGTCAGTTAAAGAAAACCCCGATTGTGGTGAATGACTCACCGGGCTTTTACACGTCGCGCACTATCAGCACGCCAATACAAGAAGCCGCTCAGCTAATGGCTGAAGGGGTTAATGCGGTGCGTGTTGAATCCGTTGGAAAATCAGTTGGTTGGCCGGTTGGGCCCTTGGCCTTGCAAGATGAGGTGAGCCAAAAGTTGTCTTTGGATATTATTGATGCTCAAATCAGTATGGGCTTGCGCAAAGCAGAGGATGATCCGACCCCGCAGGGCACTGCTCTGATGCGTTGTTTGTTAAATGAGCACAAGCGCGGTGGACGTGTCCACGGTGGCGGCTATTATGAATACAGTGAGACCGGCAAACAGATTTGGCCGGGATTGCGTGATTTGTACTTTAAGGAAGACGTTGATAGAGCGGTAAGCGATCAAGATATTCGCGATCGCCTGCTGTTTAGGCCGGTTATTGAAAGCCTTGTGTGTTTGGAGACCGGTGTTTTGCGTACCGTGGCCGATGGCAATATCGGTTCGATAATGGGTATTGGCGCGCCGACGTGGACGGGCGGCTATATTCAATTTGTGAACACCTACGGTCTGGTGCGCTTTGTTGAGCGTTGCCGCGAGCTCGAAAGTAAATACGGTAAGCGCTTTGCGCCACCGCAAATAGCTATTGATAAGGCGCGTCTTGGCGAGCTATTTCAGTAATAGCGGAAATACGCCAAACATGTAGTTTGGCGTACACAAAATAATGATCTGCTGGAGTGACAAGTGATGAGTACTACGATTAAAACCCCTCTGGAAATGATGTATCACTGGGAATCTGTTGCGGCAGATCAGGTATTCCTGCGCCAGCCTAAAGACTTGCAGTGGACGGAATTTACCTGGGCTCAGGTGTCAGATCGGGCCCGCAGGCTGGCAAATTATATTTCTGCACAGGGTTACGAGCCCGGCAGCCGAATTGCGGTATTTGCGAAAAACTGCGCAGATTGGGTCATTGTTGATTTTGCAATTATGCTTAGCGGCCACGTTAGTGTGCCTTTATATCCTGGTCAGGACGCGCCGTCGTCGCGGTATATTTTAGAGCACAGTGAAAGTCAGCTTATTTTTCTAGGTCAGTTTGATATTGCTGCCCAAGCTGATGAGGTGTTGCCGGCGGGTATTAAACGAGTCGCAATTCAAGGTTGTGCCTGCGAAGCAGAAACCGATATCGAGGCTATTATCGCCAGTCATGAGCCGATGACGGATTCACCCGTACCCGACAGCGAAGCCTTAATGACAATTCTTTACACCTCGGGCACGACCGGCAATCCCAAGGGCGTGATGCACGTTCACGGCACGCCTGGGCGCATTTTGCCGCGCATGCAAAAGGATTGGAAAATAGGCGGTGGTCCAGAGCGTGAGCGCTTGATTTCTTATTTGCCACTGTCGCATGCGGCGGAGCGTTGCATTGTTGAAATGAACGGTTTGTACTGCAATGGCATTATTTCTTTCTCTGAAGGTTTAGAAACTTTTGCGGCAGAGCTGCGTGAAGTAGAGCCGACCTTCTTCTTTTCTGTGCCGCGTCTGTGGGTGAAGTTTAAAGCGGCAGTCGACGCCAAAATACCACCAGAGGTTCAAGCTGGTTTTGGTGAAGAGCAGAAAGAGCAGGTGAGAAAACAGCTTGGCTTAAATCAGGCACGTATGGTGTTGACGGGCTCTGCGCCCTGTCCTCGGGATGTGCAGAACTGGTTTATAAATATGGGTGTGGTGCTACGTGAAGGCTACTCCATGACTGAAAATTTCTGCGACGGTACTTTTTGGTTGTCGGACGAGCGCCCGCAAGCGGGCTGTGTTGGCGTACCGCTAAACGGTGTGCAAATTAAAATTACCGACGACGAGGAAGTGTGTTTTAAAAGCGATGGTCTGATGATTGGCTATTATAAAAATCCCGAAAAAACCGCAGAAGCACTGATTGACGGTTGGTACCACACTGGTGATACGGGCAAGCTTGATGAAGAGGGAAATCTTTGGATTACCGGTCGTATCAGCGAGGTATTTAAAACTACCAAAGGTAAATTTATTCAGCCGATCAAGCTCGAAGATGATTTTGGTTCGCTTATTGAATTAGAACAAGTCTGTGTTTGTGGGCATGGCCTAGATCAGCCGCTATTGCTGGCGACATTGTCGGAGTTGGGTAAAGCGTTGCCGTCAGCAGACTTGCTTGCAAGTTTAGAGGCTTCTTTGGAACGTATTAATTCTAAATTGGCAGCTTACGAGCGTGTGAAACACATTGTTATTACGCCGGAGTGGACGATCATGAACGGCTTGTTAACACCGACAATGAAGTTGAAGCGTAAAAGCATCATTGCGCATTTTAGTGCGCAAATAGAAGCCAAGCATGAGAGCACAGTTGTCTTTATGTAGATTTTCCGTGTAATCAATAAGCCATAAAAAAACCGCCAATTGGCGGTTTTTTTATGGCTATAAAACAGAGGAAAATAATTATAGCGGCGGGTTGCCTGGTAATTGTATCAAGCCGTCGTCTAGTTTTAACCACGGCAATTTAGAGGCACACCACATATGTCCTTGCAGCTTAACTGAGTCGGGCTGATCCAGAGAGCCTACTTTGATGAAAAGCATTTCTGGCATCTCTGCCAATACCGAATAAAGCGGCGTACCACAGTTTCCACAGAAGTGGCGATTAACGGTCATGCCGGCATCACCCTTCACGGTGTATACCTTACTCGATCCAGACAGTTCGCAGCTCACTGCAGGAAAGAAGGCCACCGTGGCAAAGGCGCTGCCGGAAGCGTATTGGCAGTCACGGCAATGGCATGCCATCACGCTGGCAGGTTCGCCTGCGCAGGTGTAGGTGAAGTCGCCACATGCGCATTGACCTTTGTGAGTAATGTCGCTCATAAATTTCTCCTGATATAAGTGTTATTCGTCGATCAGTTTATTGAGTTTGGTAATGAGATAATTAATTTCATTTCGCGAACTTTCAGTGTTGCTAACAATGCCATTGAAAATAAGATGCGTTAATTGGTCGGCAATAACTTCAGCTTCTTCGCGCTTGGTTCCCGCAACGATATCCCATAAATAATGTTCTATCGCGCCAAAAACAACATTGCGGATAAGGGTTGGGGACGCTGATTCTGCGATTTCACCGGCTTGCTTGCCTTCGCGCACAACGTTAATGACGACATTGCTGTAACGGCGGTTAAAATTGTGAACCTTATCTAGCAGCTCGGTTTGCGAGCCACGGGATTCATTCAGAATGACGGTGCAAAGATCGCTATTATTGTGTAAGAAAGACATATGGGTGTGGATAATATAGCGAAGCTTATTTTGCGCGCCGGAAATTGCGCTGACGCCACTTTCCATGGTGTCGGTAATATCTTGGTAGAATTCTTCAATCACCTTAACCATCAGCGCGCGCTTACTTTTAAAGTAATGCAGCACCGTGCCTTCTACGACGCCGACTGAGTCGGCGATTTCAGCAATGGTGGCGTTCTCATAACCGCGATGTATAAAAACTATGCGAGCCGCTGTGATGATTTCTTTTTCGCGATGTTCCCGTGACAAGCGTGTGCGGGTGCCGGGCTTTTTAGTTTTAGTTACCACGTGTATTTATCTCTTGGCTGCGTTATTGCAAAGGGGATTAGTCATCCCCGTGTGCAATAAAATCCGCTTCGCGTCGTTCTTTAAATGAACGCAGGCCTTCTTGGAAGGCATTTCCGCCGAAGCTGACAGTTTGTAGTTGTTGCTCTAATTTTAACTGTGAGGCGAAATTGCTTTCACAGGCGGATCGTAGAGCTTGTTTTGTTCTGCGTATCGCCGCAGGAGATAGCTTGGCTAAGTTGGCGGCGAGAGTCGAAGCTTCGGCCATTAGGTCGCTGTCGTCAACACACTTCCATATCATTCCAGAGCGCGCTGCGTCTTCGGCGGCGAGGGCCTCGCCAGTTAAAAATAGCGCTAGGGCCTGATTATAATTCAAGCCGCGGGTCACGAGCCACGAGCAACCCATATCGGGTACGACGCCAAGTTTTGGCACAAATGGTAGCGAGAAATAAGCTGATTTTGACGCGAGTACGATGTCTGCGTTTAAGCCAAGGCCAACGCCGGCACCAATGGCGGGGCCGTTGATGGCAGATACCACGGGGATTGGCATAGCCATCATATATTCAGCTAATGGGTTGTAGGTGTTTTCTATGGCTTGGTTGACATAGTCGTCAAGTGGCCCTTCTTGAGCCATGAAGTTTTTAAGATTTCCACCCGCGCAGAAAAATTTGCCATTGCCGGTAAGCAATACGGCGCGAATCTGTGGATCTGCCACGGCGGCGCGCAATGCGTCTAATAATGCATTAGCGGATTCTTCGGTAATACTGTTAAAAGACGCTGGGTCGTTCAGGGCAATTGTGCGGACGTGGCCGTTATCGCTAACTTCAATCATATCTAAGTCCTTAGGCCTTTTTGCTCGAGCTCAGGCAGTCTATGGTGGCGTCGCCTATTTGATAGCCGCCATCTACATCTAGAATGGTGCCGGTTACATATTTGCCTAGCTCGCTACTTAGATAAACGGCGGCAGCGCCGATGTCGTCGACAGAGCCGAGGTATCGTAACGGTAGTGCGTCAAGCAATTTTTTGCCCGCTGCAGGTTCGGTTGCAAACAGACGTTTAAGGCCTTCTGTTTCTGCGGTAAGACCGGGCGCAATGCCATTCACACAGATGCCAGCTGGCCCCCATTCCATTGCCAATGTTTTAAGCAGGGCGTTCACCCCGGCTTTAGCTGCGCAGACGTGGGCTTGCAGCGGAGTTGGGTTTACTGCTTGCGGTGCGGTAATGGCAATAAAGCGCGCGCCGGGCTTTGTGCAATGGTCGAATGCGGCGCGGAAGACGTGGTAGCTGCCAATGAGGTCGATATCAATAATTGTTTTGAAACCGTTAGGGCTGATATCAACGGCTGGGGCAAAAAAGTTACCTGCAGCACCGGCGACTACGATATCGAGTGGGCCAAATTTTTCTACCGTGGCGACGATGGCCTCGTTTACTGCGGCGTAATCGCGAACATCTGCGCTAAATGCCAGTGCTTCGTGACTGCCTACAGCGCTAATTTCTGCTGCTGCATTGTTGGCTTTTTCTAGGTCGCGGCCGATTACGCTGACTTTTGCGCCGAGTTTCGCCATCGATTTGGCGATGCCTAAATTAATGCCGCTGGTGCCGCCGGAGATGAAGGCTACTTTGCCTTCTAAGGTATTTTCTTTAAACACAGTAATTTCCTTACGCAGGGTTTGGTTGTAATTTAGCCTATAATTGAGTAAAGCTCAATATTGCGGGTTGGCTGGCTGGCGGTATCGGTGGTGAAGACGTCTTAACTGCTGTGAAGTAGAGTTTTGGCTTGCTGGAGTAAGTCTATGAAAACTAAAATATTATCCATGGTTTTTGCGTGGTAAGGCTTGTGTCTTGCGTATTTATGAGTGCTTGTATTATAGGTGGTGGCGAAGCCTTTTATTGACGTAGGGGTCATTAATTACTATATTAACTTCTACTCAATAGTGCTTTGCTTAAGTGCGCTATTGAGTCAATATTTTTCACGTCGCGGGTGGTGTGCGGCGTGATCCGAGGCAAGTGCCCTTCCAGGTGCGATTCTTTCCCGCTGTTACAGGCGGGGTTTTTTATTC
Organism: Zhongshania marina; assembly: GCF_002915595.1. Classification (GTDB taxonomy): domain Bacteria; phylum Pseudomonadota; class Gammaproteobacteria; order Pseudomonadales; family Spongiibacteraceae; genus Spongiibacter; species Spongiibacter marinus_B. Next base: position 80,195 of record NZ_PQGG01000026.1, on the reverse strand, counting down.
TGGGCGGGGTCGCAGGCTGCGCGAGTGTGATGGCGCTAGAGGCTGCGGCTTTGCTGGTTTTAGTCTAGAAGACGGGTCTTATTGAGCGAATTAAAATAGTGTGCCTTTTGTGGTTGCTCTATATTAGCGGTCTTTTCTAGGTATTTTTAGCAGTATAACCATATTTGATTTTCGGTTTGGATTGATTTAAGGTTTTTATTGAGTGTTACTCAATTGTGTTGTATAAATATTGTCGTCAACTAAGCGCACTGGAAAATTCAATGTCAGCTGTACGAAGTTTTAAAAAAGTACTTGTCGCTAACCGCGGCGAAATCGCGATGCGGATATTGCGTACGCTCAAAGAGCTTGGGCTACCATCCGCTGTTCTTTATCACCGCCAAGAGGTCGAGAGTCCGGCACTTACCCTGGCTGACGAAGCCTACGAAGTGTTTGGTGATACGCCGGTAAGCTCTTACCTCGATATTCCGCAGATTGTTGAGCTGTGTAAAAAGCACGGCGTAGATGCGGTGCATCCGGGTTACGGCTTTTTAGCTGAGAACGCGAATTTCGTTCGAGCTCTGGATGAGGCAGGTGTGTGTTTTATAGGCCCACGCCCTGAAGTAATGAATCTTATGGGCGACAAAATAGGCTCAAGGGATTTTGTTGCTGAACATGGTTTCCCTATCGCGCCCTCTGTGATTGATGATGGCGACGAAGACAAATTGATTGCCAGCATTATTGAGATCGGCTTCCCCGTCTTGATTAAAGCCTCTGCAGGCGGTGGCGGCAAAGGTATGCAGATTGTGCGCGAGGCCGAAGGCTTGCGCGATATCGTTGCGACCGCAAAAGTCGAAGCCCAGCGTTATTTTGGTGATCCACGGGTATACGCAGAACGTTATATTGAAAGTCCCCGCCATATTGAAGTACAGGTCTTGGGTGACGAGCATGGCAATTGCGTACACTTATGGGAGCGTGAATGTTCGATTCAACGCCGTTTCCAAAAGGTTATAGAAGAAACCCCGTCTCCGGCATTAAGCCCAGAGTTACGCAAGGATATTTGCGAGTCTGCGGTAGGCATCGCAAAGGCGACCAATTACACGGGTGCGGGCACTATTGAATTTATCTTTTCGCCAAATGGCGAATATTACTTCCTTGAGATGAATACCCGTATTCAGGTTGAACACCCTATCACTGAAATGGTAACGGGTGTCGACTTGGTGGCTGAGCAAGTGCGTATCGCAATGGGTGAGCCGCTAAGCTTTAAGCAAGAAGATATTAAGCAGATTGGCCACGCGATTGAGTGCCGTATCTGTGCTGAAATTCCCGATGACGACTTTGCCCCCTCTGCAGGTAAGGTGCTGATGTTGCGCCCGCCCGTCGGTGAGGGTATGCGTTTTGACAGCGGTAGTTATGAAGGCCAAAAAGTTGGTACGGCTTTCGATTCGATGATTGCTAAATTGATTGTTCACGCGGAAGACCGCGATGCAGCAATTGCTAAAGCTGGCGAGGCGCTGAATGAATTTGTGTTGTTGGGTGTAGAGACCAATGCAGATTATTTGGGGCGTTTGCTTCGTCATCCCGCGTTTATTGCTGGTGAAACCAATACTGGTTTTATTAAAGAGCACGCAGCGGATTTGGGGCCAGACAATATTGGCGACGATTTGCATACCGCATTATTGGCAACCGCAGCGCTGAGTGATCGCCAGTTTGTGGCGATGATGGATGAAGTACCTTATCCATACCGCCTCATGAAAGAATGGAGAAACTGAGTTGAGATACGCATTCAAAATTGGCGATGAGCTGGTAAAAGTTGCACCGCGTAGTTTGGCTGACGAACTTGTGCTGAATATTGGCGATAAAGATTGCCGCGTGGTGTTTGAGCACGGCAAAGAAGGTCGCTGCACGCTTAGCTTAGACGGCAAAAATTACGAGTCTTGGGTGGCCAGAGATGGCGACGATATTTATATCAAAATGTCTGGTCGCTATTTCAAAGTCACTGCCTTTGACCCACGGGCAGCTGCAGCTGGCGCAAGTGTTGCGGCGGGCGCAATTAGCGCGCCGATGCCCGGTGTAGTGGTGGAAGTATTGGTTGCTGAAGGCGACGAAGTTGTCGAGGGCGCTAAACTGCTGACGATTGAGAGCATGAAGTTGCAATCGACAGTGAGAGCGGCCTGCGACGGTGTTGTTGGGCGTATACATGTAAGTGCGGGTTCTGAGTTTAACAAGGACGATGTTCTTGTTGAGATCGAAAGCAACGATTAAACCCCTTACTGTCATTCATTGAAATCGGCTGGACTATCGGCATGCGTAGAATTCAATCGCGAGTTAATGTTAATTCGCCAGAGTATCAAGAAAACCTTAAAGCCAACGAAGCGCGTTTGGGCGAGTTTCATCGTCGTCAACACGCCGCTCGCTATGAGCGTCCGCAGCGGGATTTAGACCGTTTAGAGCGCCAAGGCAAAATGCTTCCGCGCGAGCGTTTGGAGATGCTGCTCGACCCAGGTACGCCATTTCTAGAGCTATCTACTTTGGCGGCGGGTGAGCATTACGATGGCGACTCGCCATCAGCTAGCTGCATTACAGGTATCGGTATCGTTTGCGGTCGTGAAGTATTGATTCACGCCAACGACAGCACGGTAAAAGGCGGCGCTTGGTATCCAATGACAATCAAAAAGATTGTTCGCGCTATGGATATCGCGATTGAAAACCATCTGCCGGTTATTCATTTGTGTGACAGCGCCGGCGGTTTCTTGCCGCTGCAATCTGAATTGTTTGGCGACAAATATTATGCGGGCCGCATTTTCCGCAACCAAGCAATTCTCAGCAAAATGGGCTGCAAGCAGTTGTCCTTGGTATTTGGTCACTGTACGGCTGGCGGTGCTTATGTGCCGGCCTTAAGTGACTACAGTGTTATTGTGCGTGGCACCGGTGCGGTATTCCTCGGTGGACCACCGCTGGTAAAAGCGGCTACCGGTGAAGAGGTAACGGTTGAAGAATTAGGCGGTGCAGACATGCACACTTCAGTCAGCGGCACCTGTGACTACCCAGCAGAAACCGAAGAAGAAGCCATTGCCATTGGTCGCGAAATTGTTGCCCAGTGGAGCAAGAAGAAAAAGTGGGATGCCCAGCAACAAGCGCCAGAAGCACCCTATTACGACCCGAAAGAGTTGTACGGCATTATTCCTGCAAACATCAAAACGCAGTTCGATATGATGGAAGTAATAGCCCGCATCGTTGATGGCAGTCGCTTTCATGAGTATCAACCGGCCTACGGTAAAACCTTAATCTGCGGCTTTGCGCATATCTGGGGTTATAAAGTTGGCATCATTGGCAATAACGGTATTTTGTTTAACGACAGCTCTAAAAAAGCGGCGCACTTTATTCAATTGTGTAATCAAAATAAAACGCCGCTGGTGTTCTTGCAGAATATTACGGGCTACATGGTTGGCCGTGAATACGAGCGTGAAGGTATAACTAAAGACGGCGCCAAAATGATTATGGTGCAGGCTGGCAGTGAAGTGCCTAAGTTCACCATTATGACCAATGGCTCTTACGGTGCTGGTAACTACGGTATGTGTGGTCGCGCCTTTGATAGTCGCTTCCTGTTTAGCTGGCCTAATAGCGAAATTTCTGTAATGGGTGGCGAGCAGGCAGCAAAAACTTTAGCGACCATTAAAACAACGCAACTTGAGCGCGAAGGCAAAACCCTGAGCGAGGAAGAGCGCGCTAAAATTTACAGTGATGTGACCGACGACTACGAGCATCAAAGCAGCGCTTACTACACTTCATCGCTAATTTGGGATGACGGCATTATCGATCCCGCCGACACTCGTAATGCATTGGGTATGGCGATAGCCACGGCAATGAACGCACCGATTGAAGATCCGCGTTACGGCGTACTTCGCGTTTAAACAGCATTGAAAGAATTGAGGAAAAAATCATGAGCAATATGTTTGAGCTTAGTGAAGAGCATCAAGGTTTACTTGATCACGCTGACCGCATTGCACGGGATATGTTGTACCCCTTGTCTGAGCGCATGGATAACGAAGAGTGGTGGCCCTCTGAGTTGTTCCCCAAATTAGGTGAGCTCGGTTTGCTGGGCGTGACTGTTGACCCTGAGTACGGTGGTGCGGGCATGGACTTTTTGTCCTGCGGTGTTATTGCTCAGGCCTTCTCGCGCTGGAACCACGCCTTGGGTTTAAGCTGGGTGGTTCATGACAATTTGTTTGCCAATAATATTTACGCAAACGCGAGTGAGTTTCTTAAAAAGAAATACCTGCCAGAAGTGTGTGCGGGTACTAAGATTGGCGCGCTAGGTTTGACTGAGCCCGGTGCAGGTTCTGACGCCTTGGGTTCAATGCGCACCACTGCACGTAAAGACGGCGATCACTATGTTTTAAATGGCAGCAAAATTTATATCACTAATGGTCCCGTTGCCGATGTGCTATTGGTTTATGCGAAAACAGAAAAAGACGCGGGTTCAAAAGGTATTACTGCCTTTTTGGTTGAGAAAGATTTCCCTGGTTTTAAAGTGGCGCAGAAACTAACTAAGATGGGTTTCCGTGGCAGTCAAACAGCGGAACTGGTTTTCGAAGAGTGTCGCGTACCTGCAGAAAATATCGTTGGTGAATTAGGTCAGGGGCATCGCGTTGTCATGAGTGGCCTAGATCTTGAGCGCGCCATGATTAACCCAATTTGTGTTGGCATTGCCGAGCGCGCTTTGGAATTGTCGGTGGAGTACGCTAAAACTCGTCAGCAATTTGGTAAGCCAATCGCGTCATTCCAAATGGTACAAAGCCGTTTGGCAGATATGTACGCCAATGTTGAAACCATGAAACTGATGACCTACCGTGCATTGTCTGCCTGCCAGGCTGTGGGTCACGGGGAGGCCGGTCGCGGTGAAATTCATCAGTTAACTGCAGCCGCAATTATGTTTGTTGCTAATACTTTGAATAAAGTTCTAGACGACGGCGTGCAAGTACATGGCGGCAGCGGTTATATTTGGGAATCTGAAATGAATCGCTTGTTCCGCGCTACCAAGTTATTAGAAATTGGTGCAGGTACAACTGAAGTTCGTAAATTAATTATTGCCGGTGAACTGCTTCGCTAAGCAGGTGTGCATTGGCTGAGTAAAAATAATGACAAAGCCGATGACAATTCCAAATGATGCTGACTTTGCAAACTCCCCGCTGCCATTTAGCGGGGACTGTTTTAAAGGGCAGCTTGTTTTAGTTAGCGGTGGTGGTAGTGGTATCGGCAAGGCTACGGCGTGGTGTTTTGCCCGTCTTGGCGCCCATATCATTATTACCGGCCGCACCGAGCAAAAGTTAATTGATACTGTTGCTGCGCTCACCTCCGCTGGATTGTCCGCCAGCTATAAAATCCAAGATATTCGAGACTATGACGGCATTGCTGCAATGTATGCAGATATTTTTGCCGAGTTTGGCCGTCTAGATATTTTGATAAATAACGCCGGTGGTCAGTTTCCGCAATCCGCTATCGATTTTTCGAAAAACGGCTGGGACGCGGTGGTGAGTAATAACCTCAACGGCAGCTGGTATATGATGCAGCATGCGGCTCGGCAGTGGCGTGATCGCAAGCAGCAGGGCAGCATTGTAAATATTGTTGCGGTGGTTCCTCGGGGCATGAACGGTGGTGCCCATACCTGCGCTGCGCGCGCTGGTGTTATTCATCTTTCTAAAACGGTGGCGGTAGAGTGGGCAGAGTATAATATTCGTGTTAACTGTGTGGCTCCTGGCGTTATTTTTAGTGAGGGGATGCGGGCTTATAGTCCTGAAGCACTAAGCGAATTTGATAAATCCAACCCTATGAAGCGTTTTGGCACACCCTGGGATATTGCTCAGGCCTGTGTGTATCTTGGCGGCCCAAGTGGCAGTTTCATTACCGGCGAAGTGCTTACCTTAGACGGTGGTGGTCAGCTATGGGGTGATTTGTGGATGCATGGTAGACCAGATTATTTCCGTTAAAATAAATACTTTTTATCTGGGTTCAGCAAAGCTGAACCCAGAGTATTAAGAATAATTTCTTCTCTTTTTATTAAAATCCAATTCTAAAATCTAATTGGTAGGTTGTTTGGTCTGGGTGTGGTGTCTTGGTGTAGTTGCCAGGAATTAGCGGTTGATCAAGAATAAGTACGGCATCTTGTTCTTGAGTCACATTACGGGCCTGGAAGTTTACCGACCAATCACTGGATTCAGAGCGCAAACCTAGACCTATGTCGGTGCGAGTCACGGCATCTTGTAGGGTATTGGGGTCAATATCTGAGTCTAGGTAGCGTTCGTCGGTGTAGGAAATATTCATGCGCACACTACCCAGAAGATCCGCGCTGCCAAACAGTGGGAATTCCCAGCGGGGTGACAAAGAGCCAGACCAGCGCGGCGCATAAGGGAGTGGCTTGCCGCTCAAATCTTGGGTTTGATTTTGCTCAGAGGTAAAAAGTGGCGGCCCCTCAGTAAAGCTGTCGTACTTGGCGTCAAGGTAGGCGAGGCTGCCCGCAAGACTTACCCCATCAATGGGCGGTAGCCAGAAGAAGTCCATTTCTGCGCCTTGGCTTGAGGACTCTGGTGCATTGAAGGTGGTTAAGGTAACGCCGGAGAATGTGCGAATTTGCAGGTTTTTCACGTCGCTGTCGAACACCGCCATGTTCAAGGTCAAAGAACCGCCTAGTAAACGGGATTTAATACCGGCTTCATAGGTTAGGGTTTCTTCGCCTTTATAGGTCAGGTTGTTGTCGTTCAGCGGTGCGGGGTCAAAGCCGCCGGCTTTAAAGCCCTTGGCGGCGTTCACGTACACGTTCACGTCTGGAATTATTTCGTAATTAAAGGCTAGCTTTGGCGACACATTGGTTTCTTTGTTTTTCAAGTTTGGTGCGCTGAAGTCGCTTTGATTGAGTGAGCCACCGGAAATGCTGGCGCCGGCCGCGACGCGAGAGTAAGACGAACCCTCAGACTCATCTTCGCCGTAGCGTATACCTGCGGTTGCTGTTAGGCGGTCAGTCAGAATCCAATTAAATTGCGAGAAAATAGCAAAGGATTGGGTTGTAGATTGAGTGGCAGAAATATAGCGCTCCCTTTCAATAATGCCGGGAATTAGATCTGGCAGTGAGATTGGCAGGTCAATTAACAGTGGATCAAACGGCAGTTGAATGTTTTGAACAATCGCACCTGCGCGGGCAAATGCGATTAAACCGTTCAGACTCACGTCGATATCTTGGAAGACATCATTGGTGGACTCTTGCGCAAACACACCCACAACAAAGTCCATCCCTTCACCCCAGTCAAACGGCGCGTCTAAGCCGCCGGCTAAGCGAACTTCTATTGCTTCGGCGGTGTAAGGGTTGCCTTTGGGTGGTTCATTAAATGCCACCAAGGGCACTGGCGAGTAATCCACGTCTAGCGAATAGGGTGTAATCACTTCAGACCAAGACGCGATGGTGGTCAGTTCGGGGGCGGTAATGCCCATGAGTTCGTCGGGGCGCCAAATTAAACTTAAAGACGCTGCTTTTACCTCGCGGTCTGAGCGGGTTGGGGCATCAGTCGAGGTGTTTTGGTCGTAGGCGTCGGCCTCGGTTTGAGGGTCGTATTCGCGGAAAACCCTCATGCTACGGTCACTGGCAATAAATAATGACTGGGTATAACCCTTGGTGAGCGATTCAGCATACAGGCCCGTGAAATTGGCGGTTAAGGTGTCGCTTAAAAACCAGCTGAGTTTTAAGCGAACGGCCTTGTCTTCCTGGGTTTGCTGCTCGTCGCGGGTGCTGTTGTATTCAAGTGTGTCGGCGTCGTTGTAGCGAAATGCTAATCGACCGAGAAAGTTATCGCCGAAAATAGGGCCAGAAATTGCCCCTTCGACATTGTTGCTTTCAATATTCTCACCGTGACCAAATTTAATGAAGCCCTCTGGCTCGGAAGTCGGGTCCATTGTGTGGAAATTAAGTACGCCGCCTAAGGTATTTTTGCCAAATAGCGTGCCCTGGGGGCCGCGTAAGACCTCTAGGCGGTCGATATCAAATACGGCATCCTGTGCAAACGTAGAGCGCCCATAGGGCACATCGTCAATTACCAAGCCAATCGAGGGCTCAAAGCCGACGCCGAGTGGCGGCGTACCAAATCCGCGTATGGTAATGCTGGTATACAGGGCCAAAGAGGAGTCGAAACTCACGTTGGGGATGTAGCGTGTAATCTCCCCAACATCGGACAGGCCGGACTCTTGAATAAAATCCGCCCCGACAACAGAAATAGACAAGGGCACATCCTGCGCACTTTCGGCTTTTTTGTTGGCCGTAACAATCACCTCCTCGATAATACGTGGCGCTGCATGTAGCGCGCTGCTAAGCAAACCGCTGCCCGCGACGATAAGGGCCGATGTGCTAAAAAACCGAATGGCACTACGGAGCGGGTGACGATTGGGGGTGAATTGCTGGCGCATTGTGGACCTTCTATCGTTATTATAGTGGGCTTACTTTGCTGGGTGGTTACAGACTAGTAGCTTTACTAGTAGTGAAGGTAGCACTACTTAGTAGTATTTGCATGTTCGCTGGCGCGTAATTATGACCTTTGACGACAGTAAGCATGGCGTATGAGGACAGTGCGGAAGCGTATTTGTCGGGTGAGTTCGGCGCTTGAATTGGTTAATTTAGAATCGTAGCTAAGTTTTCCTGGCTGGCCCGAATCATATTGAGGCGTTAGACCCCCTCTGTTATAGTGTCGCGCTTCGTGAAGTACCCATTTTCCGCCCGTAGCTCAGCTGGATAGAGCGTTGCCCTCCGGAGGCAAAGGTCAGAGGTTCGAATCCTCTCGGGCGGGCCAAATTAAAAAGCCACCCGGTGGGTGGCTTTTTAATTTGGTTCTCCTGATCGGTGAGAACCTCTCCAGGTTCGACAAATTGCGGCAGCAATTTAGACCGCCAACAGGCGCCCCGTAGGGGGCAAAACAGCCTCAAGCTGTTTTGAGTCAATCCTCTCTCAAATCCCGCACAATTAAAGCCCCTCCCCGTGTAGCGGGTGGCTTTTTAATTTGGTTCTCCTGATCGGTGAGAACCTCTCTAGGTTCGACAAATTGCGGCAGCAATTTAGACCGCCGACAGGCGCCCCGTAGGGGGCAAAACAGCCTCAAGCTGTTTTGGGCTCTACAACATTAACGGGGGATGGCACTCATCTTGTGCCGGTTTTTTGGTTTTGGTTTGTTTGGTCAGTCAGCGCCCTCTCCTACGGGTAGGTGTGCCACGGTGGTGTGGAGCCTGTAGGAGCCCGCGCCGAGGGCGATAAATTACTCTGGCGCTATCGTGTGATTTCTCGTCAGCGCTAATGATCAATAGCAGAGTATTTTCAATTGACCCAGAGCGATCACTTCGCTAACTTTCCCGCAGGTATCAAGGAATGATGCGCGCTGACAAGGAGCGTTAGAGCAATCCCTATCGCGCAAAATCCATCTTGTCTTCACGGTTATTCCTCTACCTGGATTTCTATTTACGCTGCTTCCGCACTGGCAGCATCGATTGATAACCATTAGAAGAGGTTACCGCCTGTGAGACATCACTTTTCCAATTATTTCCCAGTCATTTTATTTTCGTCACTGCTTGCAGCATGTGGCGGTGGCAGTGGAGGTGGTGACGGAGACTCGCCCAACATCAGTCTTCCTGATGCACAGGCCGCTTCTGGCGTATTTCTTGATTCGCCGGTTCAAGGCCTGGCTTACCAAACACCGACCTATAGCGGTGTCACTGACGGAGATGGTCGCTTTCAGTATAGCGAAGGCGAGGATGTCACTTTCACCCTGTTTGGAAATACCCTCGGACCCGTTCCGGCCGCGCAGGCCATTACACCCTTTGACTTTATCGAAAATGCCCAATTTGCCGACATCGCCTTAAACCTGGTGCGGCTGCTTATTTCCGTTGACGTCGATGGTGATTTATCCACCATCAACCTGCCTGCTAGTGGCACCTCAACCATCAACTTTGATCAACCCGGCGAGAGCTTTGAGCAGGATCAAAGCGTATTGAATTTTGTCGCCAACAACTCAAATACCACGCTGGCCAGTGAATCTAACGCTCAGCAACACATTAGCGATACGCTTGAAGAATATGGCGCCAATGTTGAGGTGGATTTAAGAAATACCGTCGTTCATGCGGAGCTGATCGACGACCGCTGTCCCAATCCAGATGAGCGGGCCATCATCACTTATGAATTTACGGATACTGACGTCACCATCAGCGGCAACTACCGCTACGATGAATTTTGCAACGCCATCGACTATGGCAGCGATTTTGTCGAGCCCACACCAAACGATATACAGCCCCTGCCCAATCCGATTGCCATCGCGGATTTCATGAGCGGCGACCTAGCCAACATCTTTTACTGCGGCGATGCCATATGCTCGCTGCAGGAACTGAACCGCGTCAATGAAGACTTGGCCACAGCCCACTCAGCCGGGAGCAAACACTTCCGCGCCACCATCACCAATCGCGGTTCGATTCAACGCTACTATGTTGCACTTGAGGGCTACACCGTGAACTTCGCCGGCAGAACAGGTAGTAGTGTAATCACCACCAGCAATTGCCCCGAGTCTACCAAAGGCGGTTATGACTATGTGTTCGGCACATCGGAGTTCAGCCGCGTTGGCAGTGATGGATTTGAATCCCGCAATAACAATACCTGTGTTGTTGAGGGTGGCAGCACTAGTGTACGAAGCTATTCAGAAAACGACCCCAGTGGCGACTCGATTTTCCCTTGTGTGAATTTTCCAGTCTGTACTTACAGCGAACTCAATAGATACGATGAAGGGGTGGATGATGACAATAGAAACTTCCGCAAGGATCGTACGCACCTGGCTGGTACCAAGCAATTCTCCAGCATTTCCCAAAAAGGCGTCATTTATTACACGACTTTGACGCTGGATTGAGTCGATAGCGGCCCTCGGCGTGGACTCCTACAGGGGGCTGCGCCGTTGGGGCGCATCCCTACGCGTAGGAGCGGGCGCTGACCACGAGAACCACCAACCCAAGGTCGGCCATAGACAAGCCGCAATACTCTCAATGAGTGTTTATTTCCCTGATTTTCTCGATTAGTTTGCTGAATTCTCTGTCTAACGACCTAGCTAGTCTGTTCAACTTGCTGAGCAATGATTCCCCCGCCCCTGCTATTTCCTTGAGCGCCCAGATCAAACAAGAGCTGAGGCGGTGAGCGAGACCCGAAAAGGTATCAGGCCAAGAAAGGCAATGAATGGTAGTTGGTATGAATATGTATATCGGTCTGGATGACCAGAGCGGTTTGCTAAATGCGTCTCTTTTATTCCAAGACGAAATTAGCCTTCTCCCCACAAAATAGCCCACAATAGAGTTACAACTAACTCAGTTACTTATGTTTGGCTTATGCGTTTTACATTTTTGGGTACTAGTGCCGGTACGCCGACGGCAAGTCGCAATGTTACCGCGCTCGCTTTGGCTGTTGAGGGCAAGCGCGATTGGTATTTATTCGACTGCGGCGAGGGGACTCAGCACCGCCTATTGAAGTCGCGTTATTCCTCCGCTCGGCTTAAGGCGATTTTTATTACCCATGTCCATGGTGATCATTGCTATGGGCTGCCGGGTTTAATTGCCAGTGCAAATATGAGCGGACGAAAGGAGCCGCTGACTATTTGTGCTCCTGACGGTATTGAGCGGTATGTGCGTAACACTTTCGCGTTTACTGATGTGCATAATTTGCGCTTTCCACTATATTTTGTTCGCACTGATGACGAGGGTTTTCAGTATGACGATGGCCAGATTTCGGTGCAGGCAATTGCCATGTCGCACAGGGTCCCGTGTTTTGCATTTCAGGTAAAGGAGCATCCGGTATATCACTTGGATGAGAGTGCATTGGACGCACTAGAGGTGCCAAGAGGCCCGCTTTGGGGATTGCTGCAACAGGGCGAAAGTGTTGCTCTTGATGATGGGCGGCTTGTTCATGCCGAGCAGGTTAGATCTGCGGCGTGGGCGCCGCGCAGTGCAATTATAGGTGGCGACAATGACAAGCCAGACTTGCTTTTAAACGCGCTGCAAGAGAGTGATTTGCTCGTTCACGAGGCGACCTTTACTGAGGATGTGCTTGCCCGTGTCGGGCCGCAGTATATGCATAGCACCGCCGCGATGGTGGCAAAAACAGCAGAAAATGCCAAGCTAAAACATTTGCTTCTTACCCATTTTAGTCAGCGCTACCGATCGGGTAGTGGCGCGAAAGAGTATAGCGTTAATGATCTGTATAAAGAGGCTAAGTTATATTACCAAGGCAATTTGCAGTTGGCAGAAGACCTGCAAAGTTATCAGTTAGAAAAGGACAAAACTTTGACCCAACTTTGAGTCGGAGAGGTGTGTGCGGGAGGTGAATAGCACCTCCCGACGAGTTTTAAGCTTATTTTAGTTTTTTGTATTTGACCCGTTTTGGTCCGGCGTTTTTACCTTTCCTAGCCACAAAGTCTGCGTGGTATTCCGTGTAGTTGCCTTCAAAGAAAACGATGTCGCTGTCGCCTTCGTAGGCCAGAATGTGCGTGGCAATACGGTCGAGGAACCAGCGATCATGCGATATCACCATCGCGCAGCCGGGGAAGTCCAGCAGAGCGTCTTCGAGTGCGCGCAGAGTTTCAACGTCCAAATCGTTTGAGGGTTCGTCGAGAAGTAAAACATTGCCGCCTTCTTTTAAGGTACAAGCTAAATGCAAGCGACCGCGCTCACCACCAGACAATTCGCCAACGCGTTTTTGCTGGTCACTGCCTTTAAAGTTGAAGCGACCAATATAAGCCCGCGACGGCACCTCATAGCTGCCAATGCGCAAAATATCTTGGCCTTCCGACACGGCTTCCCATACGGTCTTTTTGTCGTCTAGGTTGTCGCGCATTTGCTCCACCGAAACCAGCTTGACAGTTTCGCCGATATCAATGGTGCCGCTGTCTGGCGCTTCTTTGCCTGTCAGCATCCGCAACAAGGTCGATTTACCCGCACCATTACCGCCGATAATGCCGACAATGGCGCCCTTGGGAATCGACATGCTCAGGTCGTTAATGAGTAGGCGGTCGCCGTAGCTTTTGCTTATGCCATTAACTTCAATAACCTTGTCGCCCAAGCGCGGTCCTGGTGGAATATAAATTTCGTTGGTTTCGCTGCGGCTTTGGAACTCCTGTGAGTTCATTTCTTCAAAGCGGGCTAAACGCGCCTTGCTTTTACTTTGGCGACCCTTGGCGTTGCTGCGCACCCACTCCAGTTCGGTGGCGATGGTCTTTTTGCGAGATGCGTCTGCTTTGGCCTCTTGCGCCAGGCGGGCGTCTTTGGCTTCTAGCCAGTCGGAGTAATTGCCCTCATAAGGAATGCCGCGACCGCGGTCTAATTCCAAAATCCAGCCGGCGGCATTGTCGAGGAAGTAGCGGTCATGGGTGATGGCCACCACGGTGCCGGGGAAGTCGCATAAAAAGCGCTCCAGCCAATGTACTGACTCTGCGTCCAAGTGGTTGGTGGGTTCGTCTAGCAACAGCATGTCGGGGTTGGATAGCAGCAGGCGACATAGCGCTACGCGGCGGCGCTCACCACCTGAAAGCGTAGTGACGTCGGCATCCCAAGGCGGCAGGCGCAGAGCGTCGGCGGCAACTTCCAATTTGTGATCTAAATTGTGGGCATCGGTGGCTTGAATAATGTCCTCAAGCTGCGCTTGGCGTTTGGCCAAGGCGTCAAAATCGGCATCGGGCTCCGCATACGCGGCATACACCTGATCTAATTCGGTGAGTGCGTTTTTGGCTTCTGCAACGCCGTCTTCCACATTGCCGCGCACATCTTTGGCGGGATCAAGCGCTGGTTCTTGCGACAAATAGCCTATTTTGGTGCCGGGCTGGGGGCGAGCTTCACCGTTAAATTCGGTGTCTACGCCGGCCATAATTCTGAGTAAGGTGGACTTACCCGAGCCGTTTAAGCCAAGTACACCGATTTTGGCACCGGGGAAAAACGACAATGAAATGTCGTGCAGAATTTCTCGCTTGGGCGGTACAACCTTGCTTACGCGGTTCATGGTAAAGACGAATTGCGCCATGCTGACTCCTGACAAAGCACTAAGCCGCCGAGATTCGGCGACAATGAAATAGGCGGAAAAGGTACCGAAAGCGGCGTGCTTCCGCAATGCTTTGTGGATGCTTGTTCTATCAATAGTGGTGTGAGGTCAGCGCAGAAAAGCTCGGCTGCGTTCCTCAGGTATGCATTGGCGTGGCAGCAGCCCTGTGGCGAGTAGTTGGGCTAGTGGTATCGGTTTGCGAATAATTGCTTTGCAAGCTGGCTTTGATGGTATTAATCGGTGCCGATAACGCACATTTATTGTACAATGCGCGGCTTTTCAAAGCCTGTGTATGCCTCGGGGGTAGTGATGTTTAGCAAAGAGATGACAATTGCCGGTTTCGACGACGAAATCTGGTCTGCGATTCAGGAAGAAGAAGTGCGTCAAGAAGAGCATATCGAGCTGATCGCTTCTGAAAACTACACCAGCCCAGCAGTAATGCAGGCGCAGGGTACGGTTCTGACTAATAAGTACGCCGAAGGTTATCCTGGCAAGCGTTACTATGGCGGTTGTGAATACGTCGACAAGGCCGAAAATCTGGCTATTGAGCGCGCAAAAGCGTTATTCGGTGCAGATTACGCCAATGTTCAGCCCCACTCAGGTTCACAGGCCAATGGCGCGGTATACCAAGCGCTGGTATCACCAGGCGACACCGTGTTGGGCATGAGCTTAGATGCTGGTGGTCACTTAACTCACGGTGCCAAGCCTAACTTCTCAGGCAAGACTTATAACGCGGTTCAGTACGGTTTGAATAATGAGACCGGCGAGATCGACTACGCTCAGGTTGAGGCGCTTGCTCTTGAGCACAAGCCAAAAATGATCGTGGCGGGTTTCTCTGCTTACTCAGGTATTGTTGATTGGGCAAAATTCCGTGAAATCGCCGATATGGTCGGTGCCTACCTGATGGTAGACATGGCCCACGTTGCCGGTTTGGTGGCGGCGGGGATTTACCCCAACCCAATGAAATACGCAGACGTGGTTACCACCACAACCCATAAAACCCTGCGCGGTCCACGCGGTGGTTTGATTCTGGCCAAAGCCAACGAAGAGATCGAAAAGAAACTGAACTCAGCGGTATTCCCCGGTGGTCAGGGCGGTCCTTTAATGCACGTAATCGCAGCAAAAGCGGTTAGCTTTAAAGAAGCGATGGCGCCTGAGTACGTGGCCTATCAAAAGCAGGTTGTCGCTAACGCAAAAGCAATGGCAAAAACCTTTATCGAGCGCGGCATTAACATCGTGTCTGGCGGTACCGAAAACCACCTGATGCTAGTTGATCTAATCGGTAAGTCATACACCGGTAAAGACGCTGATGCAGCGCTGGGTGCGGCAAATATCACCGTGAACAAAAACGCGGTGCCAAACGACCCGCGTTCACCGTTCATCACCAGCGGCCTGCGCGTTGGTACACCTGCAGTAACGACCCGCGGTTTTAAAGAAGCGGAGTGTATCGAATTGGCAAACTGGATGTGCGACGTGCTAGAAGCACTGGAAGCCGGCGACGCCACCGCTAAAATCGAAGAAGTGAAAGCGAAGGTGCTGGAAATCTGTAAACGCTTCCCGGTTTACGCATAACGCTGGACGGGAGACGGGAGGCGCAAGGGCCAGCGCGGCGTAGCCGCGTAATTCTTGGCGTCTCCCGTCTCCCGTCAAGCATCTCCCGCTCCTGTGCTAAACTTTCGGTCAATCATTACCGCCTCGAGGCACTCTCATGCGCTGTCCGTTTTGCAATTTTGACGATACCAAAGTAATCGACTCCCGCTTAGTTGCCGAGGGTGGTCAGGTTCGTCGTCGTCGCGAGTGTTTGTCTTGTTCTGAGCGGTTTACGACCTACGAAAGCGCCGAGTTATTGATGCCTAAAATCATCAAAACCGATGGTTCGCGGGAGCCCTTCGACGAGGCAAAGTTGCGGTCTGGGGTGTTAAAGGCACTCGAAAAACGGCCGGTCAGTGTTGAGCATATCGAAGCTGAAATCAGTGGGATTAAGCGTCGCTTGCAGGCCACCGGTGAGCGCGAGATAGACAGCCGCGATGTGGGTGAGCAGGTGATGGAGGCTTTAAAGGCCTTAGACCATGTTGCCTATGTTCGTTTTGCCTCGGTCTATCGCAGCTTCCAAGATTTAGATGAATTCCGCGCAGAAATTGATCGCCTGTCTGCGGAGCCCCGTTCTGGGCTCATTGATTAATCATGAGTTTTACTGATTTTGACCGGCAGATGATGGCGGAGGCCCTGCGCTTGGCAGAGCACGGCCGCTATTCTACCAGTCCAAATCCCCGTGTTGGCTGCGTCATTTGCAGGGATGATCAGATCGTGTCGCGGGGCTGGCATCAACGCGCTGGCGAGGGCCATGCCGAGGTGAAAGCCCTTGAGCAGCTTAGTGATGCGCGGGCGGCCACGGCCTATGTCACTCTTGAGCCCTGTAGTCATCAGGGGCGAACTCCGCCCTGTGCCGACACCTTAATTAATGCCGGCGTGAGTCGCGTAGTTGTTGCAGTAGAAGACCCCAATCCGCTGGTGGCGGGGCGCGGCATTATGCGTCTGCGCGAAGCGGGTATTCAGGTCGATGTGGGCTTAATGGCCGCTCAGGCCGAAGCATTAAATATTGGTTTTATGCGCCGTATGCGCGGCGGTTTGCCGTGGTTGCGCTTAAAGTCAGCCAGCAGTATTGATGGCAGAACGGCGATGGCGTCTGGCGAAAGTCAGTGGATCACCGGCCCAGCAGCACGGGCTGATGTGCAAAAATTGCGCGCCCAAAGCTGCGCAATACTAAGTGGCGTAGAAACCATTTTGCACGACGACGCCGCGCTGACTGTTAGAGGCGAGAGCTTTTCGGCGGACGATCCTTCGGCGTCAGTACTTGAAGGTCAGTGGCGTCAACCGTTACGGCTTATTGTTGATTCTGCATTGCGCACGCCGGTAGATGCGAGCTTATTTAAAGCCGGTGGTGAGGTGGTCATCGCCACGCGGGTGGCAAATAGCAAACGCCACCAAGCGCTGATAGCCGCTGGCGCAACGGTTGTCGTGCTGGAAGATGACGGTCACGGCAAGGTATCGCTACCTGCCGTGATGCAGTATCTGGCTGATCGCAGTTGCAACGAAGTTCTCCTAGAAGCGGGCGCGATATTGGCCGGTGCCGTGCTGCGGGCGGGCTTGGTCGATGAGTGGTTTGTGTATATGGCCCCATGTTTAATGGGTAGCAGCGGCAGACCCTTAATTGACTGGCCGATGGCGGCGATGTCAGAGCAACAGGCTGTTGATATTATCGACATTCGCGCGGTGGGCAAAGATTGGCGAATACAGTGCCGCGTGCCCAAGCGTGATGGCAGTGTTGTGGAGCAGTCATAAATGTTCACCGGCATTATTGAAGCGCTAGGTAACATTGCCGCTATTGAAAAACGCGGCGGCGATATGCGCTTGCAGGTTAACAGCGCGACGCTGCCAATGGCCGAGGTAAAGCTCGGTGATAGCATCGCCACTAATGGCGTATGTTTGACGGTTGTTTCACTATTGAACAATGGCTTTTGGGCAGATGTCTCAAATGAAACCTTGTCCCTAAGTAGCTTCGCGAGTGCCAAGGTGGGGCAGGTGGTAAATCTAGAGCGGGCGATGCTGGCGAGCAGCCGCTTAGATGGTCATATAGTCAGCGGTCACGTAGATGGACTTGGGCAGATTGTAAATTGCGCTAGTGATGCGCGATCAATTCGCCTCACTATCGAAGCGCCGGCTAATTTGGCGCACTATATTGCCACCAAGGGATCAATTTGTGTCGATGGGGTGAGCCTCACCGTTAACCGCGTAGAAGGCAGCGTGTTTGAATTAAATATTGTGCCCCACACTGCGGCGCAAACGATTATTCAGCACTACCGCGCTGGCACAGCGGTAAATTTGGAAGTAGACCTGCTTGCGCGTTATCTTGAGCGACTATTGCAGGCAAAGCAGCCGGTGAGAAATGGGATTTCTATGGCCACCTTGGCCGACAATGGATTTTTGAGAGCGCGCAAATAAGCGTGGCTAAAAAGGCATAACTATGGCGATAAGCAAAATAGAAGACCTGATTCAGGATATCCGTCTGGGTAAGATGGTGATATTGATGGACGACGAGGACCGCGAAAACGAAGGCGATCTTGTCATGGCCGCTGAGTGCGTGCGTCCGCAAGACATCAATTTCATGGCCAAATACGGTCGCGGTTTAATTTGTATGCCGATGACCCGCGAGCGCTGCAAACAGCTAAATCTGCCGTTAATGGTAGACCGTAACGCATCCGGTTTTGGCACCAAATTTACCCTGTCGATTGAAGCCACCAAGGGTGTAACCACGGGGATTTCTGCGGCGGATCGTGCGCACACTGTTCGCACTGCGGCGGCGCGTAACGCCGTTGCTGCGGATATCGTTCAGCCGGGCCATATCTTCCCGCTGATGTCTGAGCCGGGCGGTGTACTCAGTCGCGCCGGTCACACCGAGGCCGCCTGCGACTTGTCGCGTTTGGCAGGTTTTGAAGCCACCGGCGTTATCTGCGAAATCATGAACGAAGACGGCACAATGGCCCGTCGCGAAGACCTAGAAATCTTCGCCGCCGAGCACGACTTAAAAATGGGCACCATCGCCGACCTGATTCACTACCAAGTCCTGCACGAACAAACCATTGAAAAAATTAGCAGCGGGACTATCACCACCGATTTTGGCGACTTTACCCTGAATGCGTATAAAGATTCCGTCGCAGGGGAAATTCATTTCGCTGTTTTGAAAGGTGAGATTAGCGCCAACACGCCAACCTTGGCACGGGTGCACTTGGGTTCCTCGGTGCGCGACTTATTGCAAACCCAGCCGCCAGGTCTGACCACTGGCTGGAATATGCACCGCAGCCTAGAAACCATTGCCGCCCACGGTGGTGTGGTGGTCCTGCTGGCAAACCGCGAAACCCCAGAGTCAATTTTAACCGAGCTGGGTATTGCCCAAGGAACCCAACCGCCATTGCAGGGCGACAGCGTGCAGTATCAAACCACGTATTTTAATGTGGGTTTGGGCTCGCAAATATTGCGTGACGTTGGCGTTGGTAAAATTCGTTTAATGGGCGCGCCGGTTAAATACAATGCAATTTCTGGTTTCGATTTAGAAGTGGTCGAGTTTGTCAGCCCCGATAATATTGCAGCGGCGGCAGAATAAAAAAGACGCAGGCAGATGCCGCGTTTGTAAATATTGAAAGGAAAAGAACATGAAAACTATCGAAGGTAATTTTGTCGCGGCGGCAGGAAAATACGCAATCGTTGTTGGCCGCTGGAACAGCTTTGTGGTTGAAAGTTTGTTAGAAGGGGCGTTAGATGCGCTGCGTCGTCACGGCGTGAGCGAAGACAATGTCACGATTATACGTGCCCCAGGTGCCTTTGAAATTCCATTGGTATGTCAAAAAGTTGCCGACAGCAAAAACTACGACGCCATTATTGCCCTAGGCGCAGTAATTCGCGGCGGCACCCCACACTTTGAATACGTTGCGGGTGAATGCGTAAAAGGTTTGGCGCAGGTTTCTATGCAATACAGTGTGCCGGTGGCATTTGGTGTGCTGACGGTCGACACTATTGAGCAAGCCATCGAGCGTGCCGGCACTAAGGCTGGCAACAAAGGCGAAGAGGCGGCGATGTCAGCTATCGAGATGGTCAGTCTTCTCAAGCAGCTATAATTTGCTTTGAAAAGCTGGGCAGTAGCCCAGCATTGTTTCGTGCGGCCCCCACGCGGTAGCACGGTTTTTTAATTGTGGTTTTACCCACTGAACATGAGAATATTTTGTGGCTAATCGTCTTCAGAATCCATCCCGCAATCAGCTAGCGGCAGACCGACGCAAGGCGCGTCACTATGCAATGCAGGCTTTATATCAATGGCATATGGCCGGCCAAGCATTGAACGAAATCGAAGCGCAGTTTCACACTGACTACGATATGAGCCATGTCGACAAAGAATTTTTTCACGACCTTGTGCACAATATTCCCGCGCAACTAACCGCCCTACATGGTTTGTTTGAAAAACATCTGGATCGAAAATTAAGCGATCTCGACCCTATTGAGTTGTGCTTATTGCGTATGGGTTCTTATGAATTGCTGCGCCGTATCGATGTGCCGTATAAGGTCGCTATCAATGAAACCATAAACCTCGGTAAGCGCTTTGGTGCTACTGACGGCTACCGTTATTTAAACGGCGTGCTTGATCGGGTGGCCGTTGAGTGCCGCGCCGTCGAAGTGGCTGCAGAAAAAGGCAGGGCGTCAGCACCTGTTAAGCCAGACACCGACCAAGAATAGTTTGCATTAGCTATTATGCCGGCAACTGAATTCGACATAATCCAACGTTATTTTCGCGAGGGCGCCGGCAAAGTTTCCGACACCCATGCGAAGACGGTTCGCTGCGGAATAGGTGATGATTGCGCGGTATTGGCAATTCCCGCCGGCGAAGAATTGCTGCTGTCGGTAGATACCTTAGTTGAATCTGTTCACTTCCCTAAAGCATATTCCCCCGCCCTGTTGGCGCGGCGTGCTTTAGCCGTGTGCGTGAGTGATTTGGCGGCAAGCGGCGCATCGCCACTGGCTTTTACTCTGGCGCTTACATTGCCGGTGGTAGATGAAAACTGGTTATGCGAATTTTCTGCGGCACTTGCACAGGCGGCGAGCGAGTTTGGTGTGGTGCTGGTTGGTGGCGACACCACACGCGGGCCTCTGTGTATGAGCCTGCAGGTGATGGGTTCTGCGCCTGCCGGACAGGCTTTATTGCGCAGCGGTGCGCAAATTGGTGATCTTATTTATGTGTCTGGCAGCGTGGGTGATGCCCATGCGGCACTGGCTTGTCTCGGTCAAGCTCCGCAAAACTTAAATGACGATCAGCGCTATTTATTGGCGCGCTACCACGCGCCGACGCCGCGTTTGGCGCTGGGTTTCAAGCTGCGCAATTTGGCGACGGCGGCTATTGATATTTCCGATGGCCTCGCCGCAGATTTAACGCATATAGTAAATGCCAGTGGCGTAGCAGCTGTTTTGAATTTGCAAAATTTACCAATATCACCGGCATTGCAGCGCACGGGCGATGCGGTAGATTCGGCGCTAAGTGGCGGCGACGACTACGAGCTGTGTTTTACGGTTCCTGCCTCACGTCGCGCCGACATCGCGGTGCTGAGTGAAAGTTTGAATTTGGCGCTCACCGAAGTCGGGTATATAGAAGCGGGCAGTGGCTTGCGCTGCTACGACGCGCAACAAAATTTGTACTCACCTCGCGGTGGTTACCAACACTTTTAAAACTGGGCTACTTTATTTATGGCAACAAAAATTCCAGTTTCATTGTTAAAGAATCCGGTGCATTTGCTTTCCGTCGGTTTGGGTAGCGGCTTGGCAACAAAAGCCCCTGGCACCTTTGGTACACTTGCGGCGCTACCATTTTGGTTTTTGCTGCAATACCTGTCGCCTGCAAATTACATTATCGCGCTGCTTATCGCCTTTGCAGCGGGGGTGTATTTCTGTGGAGAAACCGCAAAAGCCCTAGGCGTGCATGACCACGGTGGCATTGTGTGGGATGAGTTTGTCGGTCTTTGGATCGCCCTATTTTTAGTGCCGCCAAATATCTTCTGGGTCGCGCTGGGTTTTGGCCTGTTTCGACTTTTTGATATCTGGAAGCCTTGGCCGATTCGTGTGCTAGACGCAAAAGTGCACGGCGGTCTAGGCATTATGATCGACGATGTATTGGCCGGCGTGTATGCCTTTTTAGTGCTGCAGCTGTGCTTTGTATTAAGTTAATAACCAATTTGGCTATTGGCGAATTAGAACATTAAGAGGGAATCATGGTTACCTTAGGCACCCCCTTCAGTGACACCGCATGTAAAGTTTTGCTCTGCGGCGCTGGCGAACTTGGTAAAGAAGTCGCAATTGAATTGCAGCGTTTGGGCGTAGAAGTGATTGCCTGCGACCGCTACGAAAATGCGCCGGCTATGCAAGTGGCAGATCGCAGCTATACCTTCTCGATGTTAGACGGTGCGGAATTGCGACGGGTCATTGAGCTTGAAAAGCCCGATTACATCGTGCCAGAGATTGAGGCTATCGCGACTGACACCCTCGTTGAATTAGAACGCGAAGGTTTTAACGTTGTGCCAACGGCGCGGGCTGCCCAGCTCACTATGAATCGCGAAGGCATTCGTCGTTTGGTAGCGGAGAAATTAGCGCTGCCAACCTCTAGTTACCGCTTTGCCGACAGTAAAGAAGAGTTCGACGCCGCAATTGCAGAAATTGGCTTGCCTTGTGTCGTCAAGCCAATAATGAGCTCGTCAGGCAAGGGGCAGAGCTTAGTAAAACGCTTGACCGATGTAGACGCCGCATGGAACTACGCACAAGAAGGCGGTCGCGCCGGCGCGGGTCGGGTTATTGTAGAGGGCTTTGTCGATTTCGATTATGAAATAACCTTGCTCACAATTCGTCATCGCGGCAACAACGAAGACACCACTACAAGCTATTGCGCTCCCATTGGCCACTTACAAAAAGATGGCGACTATCAAGAGTCATGGCAACCGCAACCGATGTCAGAAACAGCCCTGTTGCGCTCCCAGCAAATTGCAGAGCAAGTCACTAGCGCCCTCGGTGGCTGGGGCTTGTTCGGCGTAGAGTTGTTTGTGAAAGGTGACGAGGTCATCTTTAGCGAAGTCTCGCCCCGCCCCCACGACACCGGCTTGGTCACTCTTATATCCCAAGACCTGTCGGAATTTGCGCTGCACGCCCGCGCTATTCTCGGCTTACCCATCCCCAATATTCAACAAAACGGCCCCTCGGCCTCGGCGGTCATATTAGTAGAAGGCGAATCTAAGCGAGTTTCCTTCGGCAACCTTGAATACGCTCTAGAGGCGCCAGACACCCAGCTGCGCTTATTCGGCAAGCCCGAGGTGAGCGGAAAACGCCGGATGGGAGTTGGCTTGGCGCGGGGAGGAGATATAAAAGCAGCAAGAGAAAAAGCCTTGGCCGTCGTGGGTGCGGTGACAATAGGGCTATAAATGTCTCGATATAGCCGTTTCTGTGGTGTGAAGATGCCGTGCCTTGTTTGCATGCGGGGCATCTGCTACTATCCGCGGCTTCATTTTCAAGCTACTCCTCACAAGTCGGTCCTTGATTAAAAAACACAAAGTTACAAGCTTGCTTATACGAGTGTGGTGTTTTCCCCGTGTAATAAGGACTGTTGTATGGTGCGCAAAGAAGAGAAATCTGCATTGAATATTCTAGCGATGATCAATGACCGAAGTACCATAATGAGTAAGGTGGTTAGTATATCCAGTTTACTGGTTCTGGCTGCCTGTTCATCTACTCCTGATGCCAATATAGATCGCGACGGCCTGGTGCGTAGCGAGGTGGTTCGCCCAAGCCCTGCCTCTGGGGAAGTCTTGCCCGCGCCGGTGTCAGGTATTGAAAATACAAAGTCTACTTACTATTACTCTGATATTGTCGGTGCCGATGCCATTACCGAGGGCGCTGAACTGCGTAATACCGCACCTGACGGCTCGGCGGAGCCAGATATTTCACTGGGTGGCTTGGATGACGCGATACAAGTTCAAGGTGTGCGCAGCGGAGTGGGAGATACGCTAAGCTTTGATGAGGCGCTCGCCTTAGTTTGGGAAGATCACCCCAAAGT
The DNA here is from genome assembly GCF_002915595.1 of Zhongshania marina. Lineage (GTDB taxonomy): Bacteria > Pseudomonadota > Gammaproteobacteria > Pseudomonadales > Spongiibacteraceae > Spongiibacter > Spongiibacter marinus_B. Next base: position 56,493 of record NZ_PQGG01000026.1, on the reverse strand, counting down.
AATTAAGGCGCTTACGGAGCTGGAGGCGACAGATTATGACCTTAAAGGCGCAAAGACAGGTTATTACCCGTATTTGTCGGTGACGTCTATTGAAGCCAGTAACGACGCTTCTAGTACGCAATTAAATCTCGTTCAGCCCATCTGGGATGGCGGACTTACTACAGCCGAAGTTAGTGAGGCGCGAGGCCTGCAAAAGGCCGCTATTGCCAGCCTAAACCAGGTGCGTTTAGATCTTGCGATTGAAACCTCGGAATCTTACCTCAATGTGCTGCTGGCCGAAGAGCAGGGGCGTCTTTGGGGGCGCTATATGGCTAGCCTAGAAGGTTTGCTCAATGCGATTAAGCGCAGAGCAGACAAAGGCGCATCGCCGATGATTGATATACAAACAGCGGTGTCGCGCCTTAGTCAGGCCAAGGCGGGCTTTGCTGCCAGCAAAGCAACGCTGTTGACTAATAGGTTGCACCTGTCTTCATTGCTACATATTCCCTTTGACGAGCTGAGTTGGCCTGGCGACCCATACCGTTTGACCGATGGTGAGGTTGCAGTAGCTAGGCAGCAGCTTAATTTCACGGCGCACCCTGCTGGACAGGCGGTGCTGGCAGAAATTGAAATTCAGCGTGCCAGAGTCAAAGCTGCCAAGGCGGCATTATTCCCAACAGTCAGCTTGCAATACAGCAATCAGCTAGATCAATCTGCTGGTGATTTCACACCAGACTCGTCAACCCAGTTAGTCTTGCAATATAACACCGGTAGCGGTTTGCGTGGCGTAGCGAGTTATCAGGCAGTTGAGCACCGTTTGCGAGGCGCCTTCCAAGATCTAGCGTTTGCACGCCGCGATGTTGGCGATATCATCTCCACCGCTTACGCAGAGCGTCAAGTTGCCTTGCAACAATTTAGTGCTCAGGTAGAGGCTGCTGAATCGTCCGTTGTGTTGGTGGACAGCTTTTTGCGTCAGTTCAAGGTGGGGCGCAAGCAGTGGATCGAGGTGCTCAATGCCCATCGTGAAGCTCATGAGGCTTTGCTCCAGATATCTGTGATTAAAAGAAATTATTGGTCTGCCAATATGCGCTTGGCGCTCCACGGAATGGTTTGGGGGCGGATAAGTAATTTGGTGCCGCCAACTGACATTAAATTTGAAACTCAGTAGTGTCACGCACAGTAATAATTTATTGCGGACGTTTTGTCATTACTAGCATTCAAACAAATAGATATATACAAGAGGTAGCTGCGGCTTATGTCAGATCAAGACGCTAATGCACTGAACGACGGCTTGGGTATTCAGGCTTTAATTGCTATGGCTGAGTCAAGAGGCTTGCACGCATCCCTTCATGAGGCTGAGCAGGCTTGGAGCAGTGTCACGGTCAGTGCAAATAGCAGTCGCCTAGCTGCTAGTTGGGCCTTTTTGTACAAGGGCTACACTGCTGCGTTTAGTCCGGTACGTTTATTATCCAATTCCCAGCTGCCGGCGTGGATTATTGGTGACACCTGTGTGGGATTGCTTAGAAAAGTCGCGTCGGGCGATGAGCCTGCTCAAGTCGAGTGGTTAGACGGCTCGGTTATCCCTGACGACTTTGAGCTAGAGCTTGCCTTGGTTCCCGTCGCGCCGCTTATGGACGCCGATGAGGCATTTTTACCTCAAGAAGAAAAGGGGCCTGCGACTAAGGCTATCTTAGAAGGGCTTAAGGCTCACAAGGGAATCTTTTGGCGCATTGGCGTTGCGTCCACTTTTGTTAATTTGATCGCCGTGCTGTCGTCGTTATTTGTAATGCAGGTATACGACCGCGTGGTACCGAATTTTGCTTATGCGACCCTGTGGTTTTTAGCCAGCGGTGTTGGCCTCGCATATCTTATTGACCTAATGTTTAAGTTTGCGCGGCTTAAAATGATGGACGCCTCAAGCAAACAGTTGGATGAGGCGATTTCGCTCTACATATTTGAAAAGTTGCTCAGTCTCAAGCTAGATCGTCGCCCCTCTCGTTTGGGGTCGCTTGTGGCGCAGGTTCGTGACTACGAATCTATTAAGGCATTCTTTTCGTCTACCACACTTTTTGCGTTGGTAGATTTACCCTTTATATTCCTGTTTATTGCGGTTATCTATCTAATTGCTGGGCCGGTAGCTATCGTATTGGCTGTGTTTGCACTGGTGTGTTTACTGATTGGCGTTATTTCGTATAAGCCAACGGCGCGCCTTCAGCAGCAAAACAATGATGCCATAGTGCGTCGCCAGGGCATGTTATACGAAGCAGTTGCGGGCGGCGAAGTAATAAAAAGCCAAGGCGGCGAAGGTAAGTTTGCAGATGCATGGCTGGTTGCTACGCGAGAAACCAGTGATCGCGCCGAAGCCCTGAGCGGTGTCACCGGTACTGTGCAAATTGTGACCTCATTTTTTCAGCAGGTCTCTTACGTATGCATGATTATTGTGGGTGTTTACGTTATCGAAACCGGTGAACTCACCATGGGTGGCTTAATTGCCTGCTCAATTCTAGGTGGTCGCGCATTGGCTACAATCGCCAACATATCAAGTGTCTTGCTGCGTTGGCATCACGCCAAGTACTCCCTCGCCATTCTCAATCAGCTGCTGTCTGCTGAAAGTGACGACAGCCCTGCGCGTCAATCCAACGTCAAAACCGAGCCGCTGGGCTTATCAATGCATGACGTGGTATATGCCTACCCCGGTTCTCAGCTTCCAGAACTGGTTGTACCTGGTTTGGAAATTCCGGCTGGTTCGCGTATTGCGGTATTGGGTCGTAATGGCAGTGGTAAATCCACCTTGCTTAAATTGCTAGCGGCGGTCGCAACCCCATCCAAGGGAGATGTGCGAGTAGCGCATTTAGATTATCAAGAGTGCCGCCCAAGCTGGCTGCGCGAAGTGATTGGTTACTTACCGCAGGAGCCTCGGTTATTCTCTGGCTCCTTGCTAGATAACCTAACCCTTGGTATGAGCACCCCTTCGGAAGAGGTGATATTTGCCGCTTTAGAAAAAACGGGCTTAGCGGACGCAGTTAACGCTCACCCTATGGGCTTGCAACTTCAAATTTCCGAAGGTGGCATGGGGATGTCAGGTGGCCAGCGCCAGCTTGTCGGTTTAACTCGTATGTTACTTCAACAACCCAAAATTTGGTTGCTTGATGAGCCAACGGCCAGCCTTGATAGCCGAGTAGAGCGGAAAATTGCTGAGGCCATTCAAGCCTTGCCAAGTGATGTGACCGTCATCTTTACTACCCATAGTCAGTCTTGGCTGCGTTATGCCAAACGCGTGATGCTGCTTGATGAAGGTCAGATCAAACGTGACGTTAGCATAGAAGAGTTTCAGAAAATAACGGAACAAGCCCAGCGGGCTAAGCCCAAGAGTAATGTAGTTAACGTGGGAGGGGTGTAAAGTGCGCCAAGAAGATTTATTTGCCCGCGCTCGACCGCTAGATGTGGGTCGCTTTGCAAAAATGACCGTAATGCTTTCATTTGTACTTGTTGCCGTCGGTGCTTGGGCAAACTGGGCGCGTTTAGATGAGCAAGTTCGCTCAGTGGGAAAGGTGATCGTATCTAGTCGGTCTCAAATTATTCAAGTTGTAGACGGTGGTGTTTTACAGGCATTGCACGTTAAAGAAGGTGATACTGTAAAAGCTGGGCAGCTGCTGGCCGAGCTGGATCGTGCCCGATTTGCTGCCAGTGCAGAAGAAACGCGCTCAAAGGCGCTTAACCTGCGCGCTAACTCAGAGCGTTTACGGGCAGAGCTGGCGGGGAGTTTAGAGATTGCATTTAGCCCCGAAGTGCTAGAGGATCAATCTTTGGTTGCACGTCAGACCAATCTTCATCAGCGTCGTCTTCAGCAGCAGCGTGAGCAAGAGGAAAGTTTAAGAAAATCCTTGGCTTTGGCGAGGGAAGAGTTAGATTCACTAGAAGAGTTATCTAAAACCGGCGATGCGGCACAAAGCGAGCTTCTATCTGCAAGAAGACAGGTGGTTGATTTGCAGGCAGAGCTTGCCAATAATAAAAATGAATACCGGCGTGACGCACAAGAGCAATTGGCCAGTACCCAGGGTGAGCTTGAGCAGGTAGTGCAAGTATTAAAGCAGCGAGACGAAGCGCTAGAAGCTACTTATATTACCTCACCAATGAATGGTACTGTGAAAAACGTCCAGATCACCACAATGGGAGCGGTATTAAAAAGTGGTGACGAGATCATGCAGATAGTCCCAGCGGACGAGCCCTTTTTAGTTGAAGCGCGGATATACTCGAAAGACGTTGCATTTGTACGTCGCGACTTAATGGCAAACGTCAAATTAGATGCTTATGATTTTACTGTTTATGGTGGCTTAAGGGGTAAAGTTGTCTATGTAAGCCCAGACACTATAGAAGAAGACCTAAAACAGAACGAAGACCCCTATTACCGCGCACTAATAGAGATCAATGAGGTGCCGGAGCGCACCAGAGAGGAGCAAATCGAAATTATTCCAGGGATGACCTGCACCGTAGAGATCATTACTGGTAATAAGACAGTTGCTCAATATGTAATGAAGCCCTTGCTTCGCGGTAGTGCAGCTGCGCTCACAGAGCGCTAACTGCCGGTTTCTGTCATCAACCCCCTTGTATTGGGGGTGGTTAGGTTGGCGATGCTAATGCACTAATTGATGGCGCGTGTGGTAAGGATAGAATAATAAAAAGTAACGGAGTTGCAGTAATGGAAGGTGTGTCAGTCTGTATAGAGGTTAATGGTGTTGTAATATAAAAATGGTAAAAGTTGCCTCACGTTAGCAGTGATGTTGGGCTGCTTTTTGCAGGGAGCTGCTTAGGTAGGCTTGCTGTATATGTAAGTACGATGTAAAGACCAAGCTTCCATTGAATTAATAGATGTAATCGCTGCGAATGGCGGTGGCTCAATTTGCCTATGCTGGAACTTAAAGAAACTTCTTAAAGGGTAGTGGTAAGCACTTATTGATGAAGAGGGTGAAATATGCACAAAAAGTGTAAAAAGGTCTTGACGCTCATGGGCGCCTAACGTAACTTTGAGAAAAATTTTTGGGCAGGGATTTTGTGCTGTCGCCGTACCTGTGGCAAAAATATTGAATAAAAGTACGTTATCGCCATTAATTTTTAAGATTGTAGTAGGGAGCTTTTTGGAATTATGAAAAATGAAACCGGCCGTTCAACAGATAGTACTCGTACCCAGGAGAAACAAATGAAAGAGTTTGACAAGAAGGACGTCGTTATCAATGACGTGGACGGGGATGCTGTTGATGCATTGTCTGCTGATTTGGCCGATGTGGTTGCTAACCAGACGGATAGCGTAGAAGAAGTTCAGCTGAGCCTAAGCAAAAAAGAGAAAGAGCTGGATGACAGCAAGCAAGCAGACGCAAAAGAAAGTGTCGACGTTGCTGCGGCTGACAGTGGCTTAGCCGACATGATCATGGCGGAGAGCCAAAGCACAGCAACTAGCGGCCAAGGTGGTGGTGCAGCGAGTGCTGATGGCGGTCTTAGCTCAAATGGCAAATTGCTAGCAGTAGCTGGCGTAGTAACTGCAGCAGGTATCGCTGTAGCAGCTAGCGATGGCGACGGTGGCGGCAGTGGCAAAAACAACCAAGAGTTTACAGTTTCTATCGATTCGCCAAGCGTGCTTGAAGGTAACTCTGGCTCTAAAGAGCTTAACTTCACTGTAACCTTAGATGAAGCTCCAAAAAGCGCTGTAACATTTAACTATTCTATCACTGCGGGCACTGCAACTGCAGATGACGATTTCGAAGTAGAATCTGGAACTATCACCTTCCAAGCTGGACAGTTAACTCAAAATGTTTCAGTTACAGTACTTGGTGATACCGACTTTGAAGCAAACGAAACAGTTATCCTTACCGTGACTGGCGAGCAAGCAGGTGCGGCGGTTCAAGGTACTGGTACTATCACTAATGATGATGCGGATCCCGCAGCTATCGACTATGACCTAAGCGTTGTTAACACGCCGAGCGTTGTTGAAGGCAATAACGGCACAGTAACACTGCGTTATGAGCTTTCTCTAGATCGCGCTCCAACAGAAAACGTAACAGTTAACTTCCAAACCTTGACGTCTGGCACTGCTACAGCGGGTGCTGACTTTGTTGCGCAAACTGGCAGCGTAACTTTCCTTGCTGGTCAAACAACTAGCGCATTTGTTGATATCGTGGTGAATGGCGATACTCTGGCCGAAGGCGATGAGACAATTAATGTTCTTTTCAGCAGCCCTCAGTTGTCAGCTCCTGTTACAAGCACCGGCACTATTCAAGACGACGAGTCAGCGAATACTTTCTTCCTGACCACTGGTATTGATAACGCATCTGCCGAAATCTTCAACTCTCAACCAGAATACACTCCAGGTGGTGACGACCTAGTTAACACCCTGCAAGACGAAGACGTCCTGACGGGTACTGGTGCGTACAACGTGTTGAATGCCACAATCGGCTCTATTTCTGAAGAAGGCACCGAGTCTGAAATCGCACCAACATTGATCAATATTCAGGAAGTAAACCTGAACATCAATGATGACGACGTTAGCCGTATTGACTTCCAAGACGCTGACGATGTGACCAATCTGAACATCGTGCGCATGACCGACACTGGTGCTTCTATCACTCTAGATAACCTCGCTGCAGGCACTGACGAAGTAGGCATCGAGAGCGCAACCAGCCAAGGCACAATCAACCTGCTTTACCGCGAAGACGAACTTACCGCGCTAGATAACACTTTAGCTCTGGACGTTGGTCAAGCTGGCGTTGTGCGTTTGAGTATGTTGAATATTGCTGAAACGGGCGACTCTGGAGAAGATCAGGGCTTCGGCTTTGAAACAGTGAACATGACCACTGATTCGCTGACCAATATCGACAATGTTTTCATTGCACCAAATGCCAATGAAGATCGCGACAACGACACCGACCAGTCTTTCAATCTAGATGCTAATGCGGAAACCGAAATTAATAACTTGGTTGCCAATGGCGTCGAGTTCATGACTATCTCCGCTGATGGCGATGTTATGATCGCAGCAGATGAAGACCTAGTTCTGCTCCCAAGCAATGATGGTATAGCGACAGCAGAGCTGCAAATGCTAACTATCGACGGCTCTGCCAACGTGACTATCGACGGATTGGACGGCGATATCGATAACGACACTACCGGTGCCGCAGGTGATTCGGCAGACGATACAACTCTAGTGGTTGATGCTGCGGCGATGACAGGTGATTTGACTCTCGGTGTGCTGACTGGCGCTGATGGTGAAAGCGCTGACGCAAACTACGAAGACCGTGCAGACAAAGATCTATCTGTAACCTCAGGTTCCGGTGACGACACTATCAAAGTCTACTCAAACTTGGCTGGTGATATTACTACCAATGATGGTAACGATACTGTTGCTATTGGTGATGCGGGTCTCGCAACTTACAATGCGGCTTACAATGCGGCATTGGCGGGGATTCTGGTGCCAACTCCTGCCGAAATCGAAGCTGCAAAAGCAGCAGGCTTGGCGGCTAGGAATGCTCCAGGTGCAGGGGTTGTTGATTTTGATCTCGAAGGCGTATCCACCATAGATACTGGCGCGGGTGACGACACGGTTGTTGCTGGCGATATGGGCGTGACTGACACTGATGCCGACGAAGACGGTAATGACGGTTACGACGATGTTACTGCAGCCAAAATTATCACTGGCGACGGCAACGACAGCGTTTCAGTTGGCAATCTGACTAATGGTCAAGATTGGGATAATTTTGACCTGAACGATGCCAATGCCGATGATCTTTACAACATTAAGGCTGCTTCAATTTCCACTGGCGCGGGTGACGACACTGTTGCCTTCGACATGGCTGCTGAAAACGCGGTTATAGACACTGGCGCTGACGCTGACACAGTTAATGTGCAGCTTGAAGGTCAGACAGTATTGGAAGGTGATACCAACGCTAACTACACCATGCTTAACCAAACTTCAGCCGGCGCTATCGCAGGTCAAACCAAAGAAGTTAAAGCAGATGGCACAGCTGACCTTCTTGGTGCACAGTTGCTGTTAGGCGAAGGCAATGACGTTGCAAATTTCGATGAAACAGATGAAGACCGCGATACTATTGAGTCGCAATTCTTTAACGCGACTTTGATTGTAGGGCAAGATGCTCTCCTTGACGGCGGTGCAGGCAATGACGTTATGAACGTTACTGCTTTGGACTTTGTTCAAGTAAACACCACAACCACCGCTGACGATGGCAACACTGCGGCAGAAGAGTTTAATTGGGATGTCGATGCCAATATCACTGGTATTGAAACCGCCAATCTTACTATCGCGAACCAAATCGACAACGCTACTGCATTAGCAGTAGGCGATGCAAAACTTCAGAATGATGACTGGGAACTGGACGGTGTAATCATCGCTGACGTGATGCGTTTTGACACCGCGTTGACCACCATCAACCTCGACTCTCAAGAAGTGCGTATGCGTCAAAGCGCCGCTACAGAGATTTGGGAAGCAGGTCAGGCAACTGAATTTGATTTGTTTAATTTCCGCGAAGACATAGCGTTAACGCTGAAGGCTAATGAAGCTTCAGGCGTGACTGGCGGTTTACGTGTCGATGACACAACTACTGACGTATTTTTGTATGTTGATGTAGACGGTGCGCGCGATCATGACGACGTGTTTGCACTAGACATTCAAGCTGGTAGCGAGTCATTTGACTTGTCGCTAATGATGGGCTCAACAACCACTGATACAGTGGGTGACGCAGCGTCAACGACCGATGACGACGACATGCTGGTTGAGAACGTGGTTATCAATTTGAATGACAGCGCATCACACGCTATCAACATGAATAACTTCGGTGATGCTGGTCACAGCGATGACTATATTGAGGGCTCGCTGGCAGTAGAAACCTCTCTCACAATCAACGACTCTAAAGACGGCACCGCAATCGTAGTAACAAATGTTAATGCGGATACCATTACTGGTATGGGCGCGGCTGACTTCAACATCACTGTAGATGCTGCTAACAACTACGAAATCACTACTGGTTCAGGTGACGATGTCATCAATATGATTGCTGATGATGTTCGCGCGGATGACAATGTAGACGACGGTTCTGACGCAGATGCGATTGATGCAACCGACGAAGCTGATTACGTTGATGGTGGTGCAGGTACAGACCGCCTAGTCGTCAGCGGCGATGATACCCTAGGTACTTCTAACGCACCTATCAGTGGCAACACTGACGATGACGTGTTTGAAGGTCTAGTATCGTTAGAGCAGTTAGAAATCAATAATGACACCGGTGCACTGCAAAGCAATGGCGTCGTACTTGATGAAGCAGCTCAAGATAAGACTAATCTGCAAGAGATTTACCTGACTGGTAACGGTGCGCAAAACACCAACCTGACTATTGGTGAAAACTTCGAGAACGACCTGATCATCGACGCTAGTACGAAAGATGATGGTGTGGCCGGTGTGGCAGGAGCCGCAACTAACCTGATTATCGAAAGCCAAGATTCAGATTCAGATACAGACCTCGTTAACTTAGATGTCAAAGTTAATCTGCAAGACGGTGTAGGTATTGACTTTGAAAACACGGGCGACAATTCAGCCGATGTAGCTATTACCGCTACCGTGTCTGAGCTTGCTGCTGGTGGAACGTCAATTTATGAAGGCGATGGCGCTGGAGACGGTGAAGGAACTTTCGATCTTCGCGTTCAGCAAGGTGTTGTGGCAGGGCAGGTGTCTGAAATTGACACAATCACTTTAGTCGATACCGATGCTTCTGGCGTGATTGATGCAGTAGCGCTTAATGGTGAACAAGACAACGATAGCATTAATGTTGTTGTGTCTGACAACTGGTCTGAGTCTAAATTCACCTTCGATGCTTCTGCTATCGAAAACAATGACCAAGACGCAGATGGCGACGGCACTGTTACGACAGCTGAGTACGATGCATCTATCTTGACCGGCGGTTTGACTTATAACGCAGGTTTAGAAACTGACGCTACTCACACTGTTTTGGGTACTGCTAACAACGACATGATTACTGGTAGCTCACAAGTTGATACCGTAACTACCTTTGCTGGCGACGATACAATCATCACCATGGCTGGCGATGATGTTATTAACTCAGGTGCTGACGACGACACAATCTTTGCTGGAGCGGGTGCGGATACGATTGATGCTGGTACTGGTAATGACCAAATTACTGGTGGTCTTGGTGTTGATACCATTACTACAGGTACTGGTAAAGACAACGTCATTATTAACGCTGTAGCAGAATCTACTGAGTCTCGCGCAGACGTTATAACTGACTTTGAAACTGGCAAAGACACCGTAACAATTAATGCTGACCAGACAAATGGCGGTATAGTGATTGCGAACGGTTCGACCGTAAACTTAGGTCGTTTTGCTTCAGTAGGTTCAATTGGTGCAGGTGATAATTCTCTAGATGGTACAGCTGGCGTACCTGTGTTGCTAGATGCCTACTATGCGAGTGGTGATCAGTTAGCAATCGACGTCGATGGCGATGGCGACATCACAGATATCAACGATGTTGTTATAACATCGGCTAACAGCATTGCTGCTGGAGATGTTAACTATAATGTTAATATTGCAGGTGGCAATAACCACGTCAGATTGGGTCAAGGTGTAGATAAGATTACAACTGGTGCTGGTGATGATGTTTTCACTATTGTTGGTTCGCTCACCGCGGCTGATGTTGCCGGGTATAACGCTAACGTATTAGGCGCTGGTGTTGTAGGTGCTTCTGCTCCGGTTCTTCAATACAACGACCTATTGTCAGTTCGTTCTGGTTCTGAAGCTAATGCTGGAGATGTCATCGACGCTGGTGCTGGTAATGATAACCTCCACCTATTCGGCACTGTCGATATGACTGCGCCTAATGTTTTGGCAGACGTTGTATTAATAGGTGTGGAAACTGTGACGATTCACTCGTCTGTGACGATGAGTCAGTCTCAAGTGCTTTCTGTAGGGCAAATTGTTTTAAGTGGTGACACTGCACATAACATTACAATTGTCGCTGATGATGGATCTGCGCTGACGTATGCACAGCAGCTAGCCATTATCGCAGCAATGCCACAGCCAATTTCGGTTACTGGTTCAGACGTTAATACTAGTGTGACTATTGGTGGTACCACATTAGTTCCTGCCGGTAGTCTTGCTGCGGGCGGTGTTGATGACGGCGCTGCTGCACTTACCGTGAACACTGAAGTCAATAACGTCGGTGCGGCTATTCAGCCAAATGCTCCAACTGCACCTGACTTGGCAGCTTCAGATGACTCTGGTGCGCTTAATAACGACGATATTACTAACGTCACTACTGACCTTGATTTCTCTGGTATTACTGCCCAAGCCAATCAAACGGTCACAGTATTTGACGATATTGATAACGATGGTGTGTATGACCTTGGAGAAAATGCGGTAGTCGTTACTTCTGGGGCTGGTGGAGCTTACTCGGTTCAGCTGGACTTGGCAGAAGGTAACCACAACATTCGGGCTTTCGTTACAGATTCAAGTGGAATTCGTTCCGATATGTCTGCGCCGACCACCGTTACAGTTATAGATACTAGTTCGCCGGTAGCCCCAACAGTCGCTCTGAACAGCGATACTGGTACGGTAGGTGATGGCTTAACCAGTGATAACGTCGTTAATGTGACAGGCCTTGAGGCAACGGCAACTTGGCAGTACAGCTTGGATAACGGTACAACTTGGGTGGCGGGTGTAGGTTCCAGCTTTAATATGGCTAACGATACTAGCTATGCTGCGGGTCAAATACAGGTTCGTCAAACTGATGTTTCCGGTAATGTGAGTCCAGTAGGTAGCAATGGCATTGCTTGGACAGAGGATTCTTCTGCCCCAGCAGCTCCGACACTTGCTTTGAACAGCGATTCAGGCGCTAACAATGCTGACGGCATTACTAATGACAACGTCATTAATGTTGCTGGCTTGGAAGGCACTGCTACTTGGGAATATAGCTTGGATGGCGGTGCTAATTGGACAGCTGGTGTTGGTAGCAGCTTTAATATGGCATCCGATACGGCTTACGCGGCAGGTCAGATTCAAGTTCGTCAAACAGACGCTGCTGGTAATTTGAGTGCGGTAGGCAATAATGGTGCGCCTTGGACAGAAGACTCTTCTGCTCCAGCGGCTCCGGCACTTTCCTTGAACACTGATTCAGGCGCTAACAATGCTGACGGTATTACCAATGACAACCTCATTAATGTTGCTGGTTTAGAAGCGGGTGCAACTTGGGAATACAGCTTAGACGGTGGTACTACTTGGATTGCAGGTGTTGGTGCTGGCTTTAATATGGCGTCCGATACAGCTTACGCGGCAGGTCAGATCCAAGTTCGTCAAACAGATTTGGCGGGTAACCTAAGTGGTGCTGGAAGTAATGCGATTGCATGGACTGAGGATTCTACAGTTGCTGCTCCAACTATTGCACTAGACAATGACACCGGAGTATCCAATGTAGATGGCATTACCAGTGACAACGAAGTTAATGTGACTGGGTTGGAAGCCGGCGGTACTTGGGAATTCAGTCTTGATAATGGCGTTACTTGGGTTGCCGGTGTAGGTACAAGTTTCAACCTAGCTGACAACACTAACTACGCTGCTGGTGGTGTTCAAGTTCGTCAGACAGACGTGGCTGGAAATTTAAGTGCTACTAGTGCTAACGGGATTGCTTGGAGCGAAGATTCGTTGGCTCCTGCACCGCTTACATTTGCCTTGAACACTGATTCGGGTGCTAACGGAGCAGATGGCATTACTAACGATAATGTTATCAACGTTGGTGGTCTGGAAGGTGGCGCCTCAACTTGGGAGTACAGCCTAGATGGCGGTGCGACTTGGCAGGCGGGTGTTGGCAGCACGATTAACATGGCTGATGACACGGTTTATGCCGTAGGGCAAATTCAGGCTCGTCAGACAGATGTAGCAGGTAATCAGGGCGCGATTGGTAGTAATGCAGCTGCGTTTACCGAGGACTCTACTGCTCCGATTGCACCAACTTTGTCCTTGAACTCCGATACAGGCCCTGCAGACGGTGTTACAAGCGATAACGTTATTAACGTTGCTGGTTTGGAAGGTACAGCCACTTGGCAGTACAGCTTGGATAGCGGTACAACCTGGCAGGCGGGTGTAGGCACCAGCTTTAATATGGCTGACGACACTGCCTATGCTGCTGGTAACATCCAAGTTCAGCAAACTGATTTGGCGGGTAATGTAAGTGCAGCCGGAAGCAATGCGGTAGCATGGACGGAGGACTCTACAAATCCTGCGGCCCCAACCTTGACATTGAACACAGATACCGGTTCGTCAAATGCCGACGGTATCACTACCGACAATCAGGTGAACGTGGCTGGCTTGGAGGCTAACGCAACGTGGCAGTTCAGCTTGGATAACGGTGCTACTTGGTCTGCAGGAGCTGGTAGCAGCTTCAACATGGCTGATGATACTGCCTATGCTGCTGGTAACATCCAAGTTCAACAAACTGATGAAGCGGGTAACACAAGTGCAGTCGGAAGCAATGCGGCAGCATGGACTGAGGACTCAACTGCGCCTGTGGCACCTGCTGCCTTCGCTTCAGCGGACGCAGCTACTGATACCTTCATCATAGATTTTGTTGAAGATCTTGGTACCGCTAGCGCTTCGTTGATTGATCTGTATGTGAATGGTGCTTTGGTTGGTGTTACGAGTGCTACTGTTAACGGCGCTGGAAACCTCGAGGTGGTATCAGCATTTGACTTTGTGGCTACTGATGTTCTCGATGTAGCGTTTGATGTAGGTGCAGTGACTGACGTAGCAGGAAATATGCTGCAAGCTGTTGCGCTTGGTGATAACCCAGCTCAGTTCGTTGTAGTGTAAAACGGGATAACACCGCACGACTTATAAGGCCGCTTTTTAGCGGCCTTTTTTTTACAAAAAATTTAGGTTAGCTAATTAATTGGCAGCAAAATTTGATATGGATGCAATGACGTAGGGCGCAAAAAGATAAGAAGTTGTCGTATTGAGGGAGGTGAATACATGCTAGAGCTAAGGCTTTAAATGGTGTTTGTGTAAACGGTAATCAGGGCATTACTCACCGTTATCTACTTCTAAATAACTAGTTATGGTGCAAGTTTGTGCCCTGAATTTAAAATTTGTTTATCTAGTTATTCAAACAGGAATTTTATCACTTTCACCAGAAGAGAATGGTGAGCTATTAGGTTCGTCGCTTTCTGTTTGTGTAAATTTCGATTGTAGAGTATCAATATGCTGCATTGAAAAAATCTGGAGAAATGCAGCATTTAATGCGCCAAGTTGGTTGAGCTCTTCAAGGTCTTTGCCGGGCAGTGAGGCCAAAAGCTCGGTGTTAACCTGATAGAATCCGTTGAGCGTTGCATTAAATTTACCAAGGTTTAAGTCAACACCCCAAGGCATTAAAAGGCCTGCGGAAGCAAGGGCTCGAAAGGCTTTGTCGGAAGCTTTTTGATCCAGTTGTATGTGCTGAATTAAGTTCATGATTTCTCTTAGGGCTGGTGAAGGCTTACCCTCAGTAAAAAAATGATTTCCTTCGCTTGAGTGAGAAGAAAGCCCCAACTTTTCATCTATACATAGAGTAGATTTGCCGTTCTCAGCACCAGGTTCTAAGTGAAAAGGTAGTACTCTTAATTTCGCTGGGATGTAGTGATTTTCTAACCAGCTTCCGTCTTCATTAAGAAATAAATGCGGTTTGTCACCAACTCCTAAAATGCAGGTTGCAATGAAATCATCGTTACGTCGGCAAAACCCAAAAGTATAGTGGCGAGCAACTTGTGCTAACTCGCTATTGAGCAGTGTAACGAAACCGCTGTTGATTAACGGCCTAAAATCATGGATAGGGATCCATCGTAAATTGGTATGCCTATCCTTGGTAACGGGTACAATAGATGTCACTTTCTGCCTCGATATTCAATGAATGAAATGGTTGATGGAAAAGCGATAGATCTTAACCCTGCAGTTATTTTATCGCGCAATAAAATGACTAGGGGTAATGCCGGCGGCAAATATTTGGGGTAGTAGTAATTTAATCCCACTGACGGGGCTAATATTAACAGTCTACAATTATCGTATCGCCATGCAGTAGTTAAAAATTAAATATAACAGATAGTGTGCTGAAGGATTAGAATAAATGAATAGGCATTTGCGGCTAGACCTCACAATTGACGCAATCTTGGTTTGTTCTGCCTCTACGGAAATCAATGCGATCGTGGTCATTTGTTTGTGATTGGTAATTTATAGGAGGCCGCTGGCCCAGGCCACCTTCTCTTGCGATAAAGCCGCAATTCACCTTGGCTGAGGCCGATGAATTACGCTCGGTTTGTCGTTTATGGTAATCGAGGTCAGCCAGGGTGAATTGCGTAGCAAGAGAGGGCAGCCTGGGCTGGCCCGCTCCTTGGGGTTTGTAAGAGTCGATAATTATAACTATTTGGTTTAGCGGTCTGGCTTAACTTAGCGGCTTCTTGTGGTAGTTTGATCCTTCACTTTATCGAGTATTTCTTGCCAGTTAATGGATTCTGGCATCGCTTTGTCAAACTGAGAGATGGCGCCTACTACTGAGCTGAGTGTCATTTTACTTGTTAATTGGGTTTGTTGATTGCTTGACGGTTCAAGGCGGTATTGCATGCCATGAAACACGAGGCTAGTAGCCGTTTGCATGGCTGCCGCCTTATCTACACCCTGCGTGACTAGAGCATCTGTAATTTGCTGTTCAGCGTTTGCCTCTGCGTGAACAATAGCTTTTTTGGCACCCGTGTTAGCTTGTGAAGTCAGCTCCATTTCCCGTCGAGTATAATGCCCGACTTCTAGGTCTAGTTGCCGCCTCATTTCGGCAGTTTCGTTAGCCTCCCTTAGTCTTCCGGAGCGAAGATTGTCAGCATAAGAAAGGTAGTCTTCGTAATTGCTGATCTCACCAGAGGAGAATTTCAAATAACCATCTACCGTAAGCTGTGAGGGCAGCGCACCATTGTAACTATCTTCTCGCGCTTGGTAGTACCAGTCTTTAAACTGTTGCGCTGCTACTTCAAGCTCACCTGAGTCATAGCCAAAATGGTCATTAGCACGGCGCGTTAATACATCTTCTGTCGTCATGAAGTCAGCGTTTTGGCCCTTTTTTAGCACGGTTACCAAGTTATAGTAATCGGTAATGTCTTCTTTATTCCCAGACGCCAACACACTCTCGGCATCAGGAACTTTAATGTTGTCCAGAACAGACCTGAAATTGACGGTAGATTGAGAGACATCGGTATTAACGCCATATTTATCTACTAATTTTTGGGATAACGATTCCGCATGTGATTTTGCGCTCGTATAGCTATTAAGTATTGGAAGATCATTAGTCATTGTGGGCGCCCACTTTATTCATTCTTTGAAGCTTAAAATTTGAGCTATCTAAAGTCTTAACAACTGTGATGCCGAGCTCATGTTTGATGCAACTATTTCCTTAATAGCGTCAACTCTATGTGTTTTGCTAACTAAGGTGAATCCGTAAAAATACGAGGCCGTTGATTTACGCTCGGTCTGTTGTTCGTGGTTATCGCGGTCAGGAGCCCGCTCCTACGCAAGATGGTAAGGAGTTTTGTAGGAGGCCGCTGGCCCAGGTCATCTCTTTTCGTTTGTGGGAGGCCGCGCCGAGGCCGATGAATTACGCTCGGTCTTTCGTTCACGGCAATCGCGGTCAGCCAAGGTGAAATGCGCTCCGACGCAGCCCGAGATCGCGGTCAGGAGCCCGCTCCTACGCGTGATGGTGCGGTGGTTTTGTAGGGGGCGCCCGGCCCAGGCCATCTCTTTTCGTTTGTAGGAGGCCGCGCCGAGGCCGATAGAATTACGCTCGGTCTGTTGTCCGTGGTTATCGCGGTCGGTGCCGATCACTTCACAAATTGCTAATAAGGGGCTATATAAGAACGAACACGGATAAAACTCTGAAGGATCAGAACAATGAGCGCTATGTCATACGTGGCTAACGCCACGGCCAATATCATTCATCACGGAGCGGTGAATGGCGTAACTGGCTCTTGCCACCAATTATTTGCTTCGCCGTTGCATTCAATTTTAATTGATTGCGGCTTATTCCAAGGTGCAGAGACTTCACCCCAAGGGCGGAGCGGCAATGATTTGTCTATTGAGTTTGATCTAAGCACTGTTCAAGCTTTGGTCGTAACCCATGTACATATTGATCACGTCGGCCGTATTCCTTATTTAATCGCCGCTGGTTTTCGCGGTCCCATCTATTGCTCGTGTCCGTCGGCAAAGTTGCTGCCCTTAGTTTTGGAAGATGCATTGAAGGTTGGGGTCACTCGCGATGCGACACTGATTGATCGATTTATGCGCTATATTCGCCAGCAAATTCGGCCATTGAACTACGGTGAATGGCAGAGCGTGATAGATAATAAATTGCGAATTCGCTTACAGCGGGCGGGGCATATTTTGGGGTCGGCGTACGTGGAGTGTGACGTACAGGATGATCATAGCACCCGTCGCCGAGTAATTTTTTCTGGTGACCTTGGCGCACCCCATACTCCGTTGTTGTATGCGCCGCACCCGCCCTCGGGTTGCGACGAGCTCGTCATAGAAAGTACCTACGGAGATCGCCAGCACCACCATCGTAAACAGCGAACCCAGGCTTTGCAAAAGACAATCGAAGCGGCGTTACGGGATGACGGGAGTGTGCTTATTCCCGCGTTTAGCATCGGTCGTACACAGGAATTGCTCTATGAAATAGAAGGTATTATCCATCAACAGCGTCGGCGCAGCGAAAGCGGTAGCCCTTGGCATCAGTTGCCAATCATAGTTGATTCGCCCTTGGCTAGCCGATTTACCAATGTGTATCGACAGCTAAACCAGTATTGGGACAATGAGGCAAAATCTCGTGTACGGCGTGGTCGTCACCCCCTTAGTTTTGAGCAGCTCATTACAGTGGATGATCACGACAGCCACATGCGATTGGTGGCAAGACTCACTCAAACCAAACAGCCGGCCATTATCATAGCGGCTAGCGGTATGTGTGCTGGCGGTAGAATAATGAACTATCTAAAAGCCATGTTAGAAGATCCCAGCCACAATATATTGTTTGTAGGTTACCAAGCTAGAGGTACCCCGGGCAGAGATATACAACAATACGGCCCGCGCCAAGGTTATGTAGACATTGATAGTGAACGCTACACCATACGCGCCGGAGTAGAAACGATTAGTGGCTATTCGGCACACGCCGATCAGCAGGACCTACTTAATTTTATTCGCCGAATGCGTAAAAAGCCCGATACCGTCCGCATTGTGCATGGCGATGATGATGCAAAGAATATATTAAAAGCCGCTATCCTTAATGAGCGCCTAGCTCGCAATGTCATTGTGCCGGCTTGATGAACTAAATCAAGGTCAGTGCTGGGTGGTTTCGTTGACCCGGGCCAATTCTTTTAGCTTGTAGGAGGCCGCTGGCCCAGGCCACCTTCTCTTGCGATAAAGCCGCAATTCACCTTGGCTGAGGCCGATCGAATTACGCTCGGATTGTCGATCGTGGCAATCGCGGTCGGCGCCCGCTCCTACGCTTGGTTGGTCTTGTAGGAGGTCGCGCCGAGGCCGATGGAATTACGCTCGGACGTCGTTCGTGGTCATCGCGGTCGGCGCCCGTTCCTACGCTGGTTGGTCTTGTAGGAGGTCGCGCCGAGGCCGATGGAATTACGCTCGGACGTCGTTCGTGGTCATCGCGGTCGGCGCCCGCTCCTACGCTGGTTGGTCTTGTAGGAGGCCGCTGGCCCAGGCCACCTTCTCTTGCGATGAAGCCGCAATTCACCTTGGCTGAGGCCGATGGAATAGCGCTCGGGCATTGTTCGCGGCAATCGCAGTCAGCCAAGGTGAATTACGTAGCAAGAGAGGGCAGCCTGGGCTGGCCCGCTCCTACGCATGATGGTACGGTGGTTTTGTAGGAGGTCGCCGGTCTAGGCTATCTTTTTTGGCTTGTAGGAGGCCGCGCTGAGGCCGATCGAATTACGCTCGGTCTGTTGCCCGAGGTTATCGCGGTCAGGCGCCCGCTCCTACGCGTGATGGTACGGTGATTTTGTAGGAGGTCGCCGGTCTAGGCTATCTTTTTCGCTTGTAGGAGGCCGCGCCGAGGCCGATGGAATAGCGCTCGGGCATTGTTCGCGGCAATCGCAGTCAGCCAAGGTTAATTGCGCAGCAAGAGAGGGCAGCCTGGGCTGGCCCGCTCCTACGCTTGGTTGGTCTTGTAGGACGCCGCAATTCACTTTCCCCACTGCTAAAAGTTGTAGCAATTTCTCCCCGAACTATGACGGTTCACACCATAATTTGCACGTTATAGTGGTATCTACTTAGTTAATTGAAAAGTTCAGCTGCCTATACTCCTTGCTGGATAACAGGTCAGCTGTGTCGTAAGCGCAGTTTATGCACTGGTGTAAAGCGGGGCGATATTTTTATGTCGCTACTCACTGAGGCAGAGGGGAAATAGCGTGTCTGATTTCACCTTAGTCCTGTTCAAAAATAGCGGCCTTCGATGGCTACGAACTTGATAGCACCCTTTTCGTCGTTTCCAAATAGCGACACCATGCAGCAGGAGAGCAGTATGAAAGATATGAATAACCCTTCTCAGGACAACGCCGACAGCAGTGTTGATATCCAGCTTGACCCCTTAGCGTTGTTAAAGGATCTGGATACAGGCGTGTCTAAGGACGATGCTTTTGACTCAGAGAATGAAAAGCAACGTCTGGAGGAGGAATTAGTAGTTGATGCTGGTGGTGGCGTATTGCTGGCGGCTTTGAATTCAGACGCGGCCATGGTTGCGCCAATGGATGTTGTGAGTAGTCAAAGCGATGTATGGGCAGAAAGCAGTGGTGGAACAAGTGGATCGTCTGCAGGCATTTCTACCGGTTGGCTAATAGGCGGAGGTCTACTGACTGCCGGTGTCATTGCGGCGGCGAGTAGTGGCGGTGGTGGTGGCGGTGGCGGCGGACAGGCTGCGAGTGTCAGTTTAACGCTGAATTCG
Source organism: Zhongshania marina (assembly GCF_002915595.1). GTDB lineage: Bacteria > Pseudomonadota > Gammaproteobacteria > Pseudomonadales > Spongiibacteraceae > Spongiibacter > Spongiibacter marinus_B. The sequence continues at coordinate 36,493 of NZ_PQGG01000026.1, read as the reverse complement.
CCTAGCGTTACCGAAGGTAATGTACTGACCTATACCCTGACTTTGTCTGAGCCATTGAATGAAGCGGTCACCTTTAACGTGCAAACAGTGGCGGCGACCAGTACCGCAAGTGAGGGTAACGACTATGTTCCCGTTGCGACTCAGGTAACCTTTGCTCCGGGTCAGACCGTGGCACTGGTCAATGTTACTACTCTAGGTGATACCGATTTTGAGAGTAACGAAACCGTGGTGCTATCTGTCACTGGAGGTCGCCTTGAGACGGCTATTACTGCCGAAGGTGTTATCGTCAATGACGATGTAGACCCAAGCACAGATGTGTACACACTTACCGCGAATAGTCCCTCAGTAACCGAAGGTGATGGCAATGCGGTATTGCTGACTTACACTATTAGTCTTGATCGCCCAGCTTCTGGCCCGGTCGTTGTTAATTATGAAACCCTGCAAACTGGTTCAGCGACGCCTCAGGATGATTATGTTGAAGAGGCCGGCGCTGTTACATTCGCCAATGGTCAAACTACCGCCACGGTAAAAATCACTGTGAACGGCGACTTGTTGGTAGAAGGTAACGAGACGGTCGTAATACGTTTAACCGGTGAAAAGCTCACCAGCTCAGTCGATGCTGTAGGCACCATTGTAGAAAATGATATTGACCCCACCGCGCCCACGGATGTATTTGAACTCACGGTAAATGACGATCTGGGCAATGCAAATATTTTTAATTCTAGTCCAGATTTTACTCCCGGCGGTGATGACTTTGTTAACACCTTGCAGGACGAGGATGTGCTTAATGGTTTGGGCGATAACCCAACGTTAAATGTGACTTTGGGTTCAGTTAACGACGACGCAGAAGCCCTCATTACGCCAACGCTGAATGGTATTGAAACTGTCAATGTTGCGGTTACCGGTCAAACCGTTGAAGGTATTAATTTTCAGGATGCCACTGGCTTGCGCGCCCTGAATGTGACACGGATTACCGCTAATAACTCTCAAGTTTCTATGCAGGACCTGGATGCCTCAACAACTTCTTTGAGTGTGACCAATGCCACCCGCGATGGCGTGTTGGAATTTGATTATCGCGAAGATGTGCTCACAGCTAACGATGACACACTGGCGCTAACATTGAATAGTGTGCGTCTTACTGAGCTGGCTATTACCGAAGGCGGCGATTCTGGTGAAGATCAGGGTTATGGTTTTGAGGTAGTTAATGTCGAAGTAACCAGTCTGACCAATATTGACGCGCTGTATATCAGCGCCAATGTTGAGGAAGATACGCTTTCAGGCACTGATCAAAGTATTAATATAACTGCAAACGACGATTTGGAATTGAACTGGTTGGAAGCAGATGGCGCTGAGTTTATTAGCCTAACTGCGAATGCCGATGTGGTTATTGCAATGGATGAAGACTTTGTGCTGTCACCGGGGAACGATGGTATCAGCACGCAAGAGCTTCAATTGTTAACCGTTTCCGGTGCTGGCAATGTCGATATTGACGGCCTCGATGGCGACATGAGTAGCGCAACATTAACAGTAGCTGGTGCGGCGATGACCGGCAACCTACGTTTAAGCCTCCAGAGTGGTGCTGATGGCAATAATTCTGGCGGCAGTGCGGCTGCACGAAATGATATAGATGTGTCGGTCACTTCTGGTTCAGGTAATGACGAGATTGCGGTCTACTCCGATTTGGCGGGAGATATATTTACAGGTGCTGGCGACGATTTAGTGTCAGTGGATAGCGACCTTGAGGGTGTGACACGTATTAATACGGGTGCAGGTTCCGACAGTGTATTTGTTGATGATCTAGATGCGACCTATTCCGACGATAACGAAGTTGATAATAGTGGCTTTGACGACGTTAGCGCTGCCAGCATTGATACCGGCGACGGTGATGACTTTGTGCACTTTGACGGCCTGCGCAATGGTGAAGATTGGGATAATGGCGATCTGACCGACAGCAATAACGACGACACCTATCTGACCGTGGCCAGTTCTGTATTGACCGGGGCAGGTAACGACACGGTTATTGCTGGGTATTTGCGTGAAAATGCCCTAGTGGACATGGGGGCTGGCAATGACAGCTTTACCGTTGAAAATGCCTTTGATGAAACCGTTCTTGAGGGCGATAGCCGCACTCAGACAGTGGCCGGCTTGTTCCGTGAGGTTGATAGCCTTGGTGCGGTTGATGAGTTAGGCGCGGTGGTTGATCTGGGCGCGGGCGACGACGTAGCCAATTTTTTGCAGGCAGATACCACCGGTGGCAATGACGATACCACCTTGCTGGGGGCAGATGCAGAGCTGCGCGGCGGTGAAGGTAATGATGTGCTGAATGTTGTGGCGCTCGATTACGTAGAAGTGGCTGCCGCAAGTGTGGCTGACAATGTCGCGACCTTAAGCGTGAACGAAGAAGACGCCAATGCCATGATTACCGGCATTGAAACCGCAAATTTTGTGATCGCGAATCAAATTGATAATGCAACCGCAACGGATGTCGATGGCGTAGTTGAAAATGACGACGACGAAGACGATGGCGAAATTTTTGCCGATATAAAACGCTTTGACGGCGACCTTGCGGTGATCAATCTGATCAGTGAGGAGCAGGCTTTACTGCAAGACCCAACGGAAGAAATTTACGAAGCGGGTAGCGAAGTGTACTTCGGTCTTCACAATGTACGTGAAGATATCGCGATCAACTTACTGGCCAATGAAGCAACAGGCGTGAATGCCGATGATGCGCTGGAAGATGACTACGATGTAGATGTTTACCTGTATGTAGACGGTGACAATGCGCGCAGTGACGATGATACGTTTACGCTGAATATTGACGCGAATAGCGGCGCTTTTGATTTGTCATTGGAGGTGGGTGAAACCTCTACTGATTTGATTGGTGATGCCGCCAGTGCGACCGATGACGACGATATGCTGATTGAGCATGTGGTGCTGAATTTGAACGACAGTAATTCCCATTACTTTGATTTCAACGGCTTTGGCGATAGCGGTCATAGCAATAGTTACCTTGAAGGCTCGGTCTCGGTTGATACGTCGTTGACTATCAACAACAGTAAAGCCGATACAGTGATTATTGCCGATGACGTGACCGCTGATGCTATTTCGATTCTTGGTGGTGCAGACGTGCTTTTGGCGGTCAGCGCTGAAAACAATTATCACATCAGCACTGGCGCGGGCGACGATGTTTTTTATATGAACGCCGATACCGTGCGCGCGGACGATAGCGTTGATGACGCCTTGAACGCACCGAATGTGGCGGCGGATGTTGACGCTATTGATGCGACTGACGAGGCAGACACTATTGCCGCAGGCGAAGGTCGTGACCGTCTGGTTGTCAGTGCCGACAACGATCTGGGTTCTACTAATGCAGTGCTTAACGGCAACACCGACGACGACGTGTTTGAAGGCTTAAGCTCAATAGAAGAGCTTGAAGTGAGCACTGATGGAGTCCATGGCCCGGATGCCGCTGGTAGCAATGTGATCGTGCTCGATGAGGCGGCGCAGGAAGTTACCGGTTTGGAGGCCATATTGTTCACCGGTGATCTGGCTCAGGTCAGTGATTTGACTATCGGTGAAAATTTTGAAAACAACTTGCTGATTGATGCCAGTGCCAAAGAAGCAGCCATGACCTTGACTATTGAAAGTCAGGACTCCGACGCTGATGTCGATTTGATCGATCTGGATGTCCGTCTTGCTACCCAAAGTGGCGCAGCGCTGTTGTTTGAAAATACGGGTGAAGTGGCTGCCAGTGTAACAGTGACCGCAACGGTATCTGATTTGGCCGGAGATCAGTCTGTCGTTCAAAATGGTGACGGCGTGGCCGATGCTGGCGAGCTGGATTTGCAGGTTGACGAAGGCGAAGTTGACAGCATTGTACTGCTAGATAACACCAGCAATGCCGATGGCGACGACGACGATAACGATGCCATTTCGGTTATTGTTGACGATGATTGGAACGCGACCACGTTAACAGTAGATGCCTCTGCTATTGCTGATGACGATGACGACAGCAGTACCGGTGGTCTGGATTTTGATGGCAGCGGGGAGTTAGACGCGGAGTTGAGTGTAATAGGTACGGCTAATGATGACGTAATCGTTGGTGGTATCGAAGATGATTCGCTCAGCGGTGGCGCAGGGGATGACATTTTAGCGGGTCTTGGCGGTGCGGACGCACTGTTTGGTGATGCTGGAAACGATAGCCTAGATGGTGGCGCAGGGGTTGACGCGCTGGATGGCGGCGCGGGTGACGATATTCTGGTCGGCGGCACGCAGGGCGATAGCCTAACTGGCGGTGCCGGTGCTGATACCTTTGATTATGGTTCAGCCGCCGAGTCTAACGGCACTCAGACCGATACCATTACAGACTTTGTTTCTGGCAGTGATGTTATTGAGTTGGACTTGCAGGGCGGTGCTGGCGATGATGTGATTAATCTTGGCTCCTTCGGTCAGGTTGCGACAGTGGGCGAAGGCGATAACCAATTGCAGGGTACCGGTGGTGCCGCGATTATTGGTGATGGCTTTTACGCCAGCGGCGATGATCAGTTGGTTATTGACGCTAATGGTGATGGTGACATTACCGCGCCTAACGACTACGTAATTAGCTCCGCCAGCAGTATTGCCGCTAGCGATGTGAATTTTGTTGTTAATGCCGGCGACGGCGCCGATTTGATTCGCGGTGGTCAGGGAGCCGATACGCTTAACGGCGGTGCCGGTGACGATATATTTGTGTTGGTGGGTGAGATTACCGCTGATGATCGCGACGCTTACCAACTCGCTGGTGCGGGTGTTGTGTCAGTGGACATTGCCGATGTGCTGGATTACAACGAGCTCACTAGTGTTCGCACAGCGACGGAAGTGAACAGCGGTGACAGCGTTTTTGGTGGTGATGATATCGATACTCTGCACCTGTATGGCAGTTTCGATATGTCTTTGATCGATATCGATGAGGACAACGATACGGTCTCAGAAATTGAAAACATTGTAGTGCATTCCAATATGATCATTTCCGCAGCTCAATTGGCGGAATTGGCAGCCAACGGTGGCAGCCTCATTTTTGATGGTAACTCACCGCACTCTGTAACGGTTGTGGACCAAAATGGTGCACCCCTTGCTGACGCTCTTGCCGAGCTGATCAATTCTGGCGTTGGTATGCAGCTTAGCAACCCTGGTGCTAACACCAGCTTTGAGTTTGGTGGTGTGGCGCTTACATTGAATGAGTTTTACTCACAGCTTGCGACCTTGGTTGCCGATACCGCGGCCAATCTGTTGGAATACCCAGCCGGTGATTACGATGTGCGGGTGTTGGATCCGGCTTCCATTGCTCAGCTAAATGCTATTGATGCGCTGACAAGCGGTGTGATTGACTACAGTGCCGGTGTGATTGACGACATTAACAATGTTGATGAGAGCAGTGATTCGAATTTCGATGACCTTGGTGTCGACGTCACTGTTACCGGTATCGCTACCATTTTACAGCTAAGTGATACTGACGATCTGTGGGGCGACGTTGACTACGATGCGCTGTCTATCTTGGATTCGGTGGTAAACCTCGACGAGGCCAGTGACTCTATTTATGAGAACACTGGGGTTAACGTGATGCTTATTGATCCCGCGACCATTGCGCAACTGGAGTCTTTGGATCTGCTTTGGGGAGACGTCGACTACAGCCCTGAAGGGGTTATCGACACCTTTGCGAATCTCAATATGGATTCCGCATTCGACAATCCTGCTGTTAACGCCATCGTTACTGACGTTACAACCATTGCCGAACTGACAGGTCTCGATGCACTCTGGGGCGATGTGGACTACAGCACCTCGGGCATTGCTGACACCTTGGCGAACTTGGGCTCTTTGGATGCACTGCCATTCCAAGATACAGGTGTTGATGTGTTGGTTACTGATATTGCATCTATCGCGGATTTGTCAGCTCTTGATGATCTGTGGGGCAATACAGCGGCGAGTGCGATCACCGATACAGTCGCGAACTTAGTTGCGGATGACGTGCTCGACAACTATGCCGATGAAACCGTGGATATCGTTGCATTGCTAGCCAATAGTGATAGTGGCTCAACCCTCAACGACCTGAATGTGGGAGACATTATCGATCTGGATGGTGTCACCGACACAATAGGTGGTCAGGATCTTACGAACGGCCTGCTGGGTAGTCTTGTGGATGTGCTAGGCGGCGTGCTATCAGGTGTGCTCTTCGACGGCGTCAGCGGCCTGCTAAGCTGGGATGATGGCGATATGGGTGGCTCTATTCTTCTCGACGGCGTTGCATCAATTGTGCAATTGCCCGACCAAGATGCCTTTATGATCACCGGAATTACCGAAGTTATCTAATCCGCAGTGGCTCGATACCAGCCCTCGACCGAAAGGTCGGGGGCTTTTTTTTGCCCGTAGAAGGTCGCTGGCCTATTGTTTGTAGGAGGCCGCTGGCCCAGGCCACCTTCTCTTGTGATAAAGCCGCAATTCACCTTGGCTGAGGCCGATGAATTACGCGCGGTCGTTGTTCGCGGCAATCGCGGTCGGCGCCCGCTCCTACGCAAGATGGTACGGTGATTTTGTAGGAGGCCGCTGGCCCAGGCCACCTTCTCTTGCGATAAAGCCGCAATTCACCTTGCCTGGGGCCGAAAGAATTACGCGCAAAACCTCGTTCGCGGCAATCGCGGTCAGCCAAGGTGAATTGCGCAGCAAGAGAGGGCAGCCTGGGCTGGCCCGCTCCTTGGGTTTGGTTGGTTTTGTAGGAGGCCGTGCTTTCTTGTCTTGTAGGAGGCCGCTGGCCCAGGCCACCTTCTCTTGCGATAAAGCCGCAATTCACCTTGGCCGAGGCCGAAAGAATTACGCTCGGACGTCGTTCAAGGCAATCGCGGTCGGCGCCCGCTCCTACGCAAGATGGTACGGTGATTTTGTCGGAGGCCGCTGGCTTATTGTTTGTAGGAGGCCGCGCTGAGGCCGATGGAATTACGCACAATACCCCACCAAAGACATCGCGGTTAGGCGCCCGCTCCTTGATGGTACGGTGATTTTGCAGGAGGCCGCTGGCAATTACTCGGAAAAAAATTATGAGGAAGCCTTGAAAAATAGCTGACGGTCACAATATACACGGTATGTCTTTTACGGCATGGCTCGGTGCATGTTATATTCTGCCGGCTAAAATTTTATCGTTTCTACTTGGAGATTAAACAAAATGGCTGAACAAGCTCAAAAAGTGACTATTGATGGTAATGAGTATCCGTTAGATTCTTTGAATGATGCGGCTAAAAATCAGTTGATGAATCTGCGCGTAGCAGATCAGAAAATCGCATCTGTTCAGCAAGAGCTGGCGATGTTGCAGACTGCCCGCAACAGCTATGCTAAAGTGTTGGCGGAAAATTTGCCTAAGTAAATGGTTTTTTGCTGCTGGTGTTGGCTCCCTACTCCCTTCATCGGCAGTATTTTCAGAAGATTTTAATTCGTTTCGGCTCCATTCCCCACTTTTGATCCCCCTCCATCTTTTAGTCCTTGTAAATCAAAGGCATCGATTCAAGTATATTGTTGCTATCGGCCACGATAGCACTAGTAAAGTAAACCTTGTGTTGCTGTTAATGGCCTTTAGTGAATGGCTTTTGTGTTGCCCGATGCCGTGATTTTGTTGGGGTCAATCCACTCGGGAAAACAATTCAGTGGCCAGTTAGCTTTTTTAAAGCTGGCTAATAATATACTCAGCCATTGTCGTATCATCAGGTTTGGTAATGGAAGTTGAATTCTATTTTGCTGTTGGTCTATAAAATCGACAACTAGCGTATTGTTGCGAGTGGTTATGTTAAGGCTCTCGGGTAGAAAATGAACGCCGGATTGGGCGGGGGCAATGGGTGCGGTTGTGGGTTGTATGGCACTGCTTGCCGCGGACTGGGCAAAGCTATGGAGAGCAGAGGGGTGTTCAGATGCGCGAAATTTTGGCCCGTGTACTGCTTTGGCCAAATGTGGCACAAGGCGCGCAGTGAGGCGCATAGTCAGCCAGATTGATACCGTGTTCCGATCTTTTTCTATCGGTTCTCCAATAAGTCGTAATCGGTCTTCGACTGGGTCGTATTCCGTACGAAACCGCCCCAGTTGTATGGCGGTTTCGGGCATATTAACTACGGTTGTGCGCATGATAATACGTGTGCTCTATACAGTAATGGCATTTGGATCGGCCGCAAATTCAATAGCGGTTAAGAGGTTGCCGGCTAGGTCGCTAACGCTGTTGTCGGCGATCGCTACGTCAATGAGGCTGCCACTAACTAGGTCTGTTTCGAAGCTGAAGGTTGCGGTATTGCCTTCTACGCTATCTAGTACGGCGGCAATGTCAGTGTCATCCTGTTGAAACGTGATGCCGGTGGCGTCTAAGAAATCAACCGCCTCAGAGAATGTGAGGGTGACTGTGTCATCGTCGGCACTGGCGTTAAACTCAGTAAGTGTTGGCTTGCTAAGGTCAACCGTAACTGAAATTGGGGCAGAGCTGACCGGTTCCTTTTCGCTTTGAGTGACGGTAGCGCTAAACAGGTAGCTGCCTTCGTCTAGTTCCGTTGTTAAGAAATGATATGTGCCGGGGTTTTCGCTGTCTTCGGTGGCCATTCCTAGGGATTGCTCATTAGCAAAAATCTCTACGTTTGCGCCGGTTGCGCTAGTGACCGTTAAGGTGAGAGCTTGTAGTTGAGTGATGCCGTCGTCATTGCTTGTGCCGCTATCATCGTTACTATTTAACGTTAGTACGGTTTGGGGATCATCATTAATAATAGTGCCAGTTACTGAGAGAGGGGCGGCGAGCTGTGAGCTGTCAAAGCTCAGCTCCAGTGTTTCATCGCCCTCATTTTCTGTGTCGCCAATAATGTTAACGACGTAGTCAACAGAGGTTTGTCCGGCAAGCAGAGTGACGGTATCGGTCAGCGTGGAAAAGTCTGTATCTTCACTTGCGGTACCGCCAGTTTTGCTGACGTTCAATATAATGTCTTCTGCTAGGGCGCTATCTATGTTGATGGTGAATACCATGGCAGTGGTATTCTCGGCGCCCTCATAAACGCTCACGTCGTCCGCGGTGGCGGTTTGTGTGCCACGTACGTTAATGGTAACGGTCTGCGTGCTTTCTTTGTCGCCGTCACTGACGATAATTTGAAAGCTGTCTTCGCCAATAAATCCTTCATTTGGGGTGTAGGTGAAGTTGCCGTTTGAGTTTACGACGTCGACCGTGCCATTTTGCGGGGCGTTGTCGCCTTCGCCAACACTATATGTCAATGGATCTTCTTCAATATCTGTGGCGTCGACATCAAATGCTAAGGCGATGCCGGCTTTGGTGCCCAGCTCTTGGCTGGCTTCTACTTGTGGGGCGTCGTTGATCGGGGTGACGGTAACTGACACCGTAATGGAATCGGTGGCGCCTGATGGGTCGCGAGCTAAAATGATGAATGAGTCGTCGCCAAAAAAATTGTCGTCTGGCGTGTAGATGAATTGCTCGTCTTGGTCACCCTGAGTGATTGTGCCGTGGGAGGGGTTGCTGTTACTAAAGCTGAGGCTATCGCCGTCGGCATCTTCTACATCAAGAGTAAATGTGGCGCTGCCGTCTTCCTCTATGGGGTCGAGTGCCAATGTGCTGCTGCTAAATTGTGGCGCTGTATTGTTTGGTGTGTTGTCACTATCGTTGCTATCGCCGTCATCAAGGGCATCAAGCCCGCCGATAAGTGTCACGCCTGCGAGGGTCCATACCCAGCCGGGCAAGCTGTCGTCATCTTTTAAGTAGTCACTTACTGGGCGTGGGCGAGTGTACTCGCTGTCTAGCTGTTCGGGGTTGATATTGCCTTTGGCGCCGTCTGCTATGGCGTCTTGGTTGGCAGGCGACTCCTCTGGCTTTTCGTCGTCCTGCAGGTCTTGTTCTTTTTTGCGTGTTAGAGCATCGTTATCGTCGATGTTAGCGCCTGTAGCATTTGTTTGGCTGGCGGCGGCGAGTTCAAGTGGCAGGCCTTCTTTGGTTTGCAGGGTTTGCTGATTATCAGTTGGCGTGTCCATAGTGTCTCCGCAAGGCGTAAAGAGGTTTTACTTACTGTGTTTACGCCAATTAAATTGCGGGAGATAATAGCAAAAAAAATGTAATGATGCTTGTTGCGGCCTAGCAAATCACTATTTTGAGCTTTAAGGGGGCTTTGATGGTGGAATACCGCGCTAATTTGGGGAATTATTAACCAAGACGTAAAATTTGCTGCTATTACTAGTACGATAGAGTGTAAAGTTAGCATTGCTATGAATTTGTGACGCTACATTAAATTAGAAATGAAAAAATAAGGGGATGCTATGCAATATTTTGGACGTGCGTTAATGCTATTGGGCTCGCTGGCGGCAACCACAGGTGTTTTCGCTCAAGAGCGGGAGTGGTATTTTAACTCTGGGCTTGGTTACCATATTTTTGATAGTGATCAGAAATTTGATGATGCCATTGCTGCTGTGATTGGTGTGGAAGCGAAGCTGAACAGCGATTGGGGGGTTGAAGTAACCACTATTTACAGCGAACCAGAAAACGAAGATAACAACGCAACGCTCGATGGTGAATTTATCTCCGGTAGCCTAAGTTTACTGCGTTACTTTAATTTTAATAGTGACTTTGTGCCTTATTTGGCGACTGGCGTAGGTGCGGCTGTTATTAAGTATGATAACAACCCTCTCGATGACGAAGATGAGTTCACCCAATACAACTTTGGTGGCGGTTTCCGCTATGCCTTTAACGAGAATTTGTCACTCCGTACCGATGCTCGTTACTTGCTAGATGACGATAGTGACCACGTCGGTGGTGTCGTGTCTATTGGTTTGAGCTACGTCTTTGCTCGCAGTGGTAGTCCCGCTGTGGCGCCAGCAGATACTGATGGTGATGGTGTGGTTGATCCTAATGACCGCTGCCCGAACACACCTGCCGGTGTGAATGTGGATCGTAATGGCTGCCCACTAGACGACGATGGTGATGGTGTGCCTAATTACAAGGATAAGTGCCCTAATACACCTGCTGGTCGTCAAGTCGACGAGTATGGTTGTAAGTTTGTACTTAAGCACACTGAGAGCATTAAGCTAGAGATTAACTTTGCTTATGATTCTGACGCTATTCCGGCTGCTTACGTTGGTGAGCTGAAAAAAGTCGCTGACTTTATGAAGCAGTTTGCTGGTGTTAGCGCTGTAGTTGAGGGGCATGCTGATAGTACTGGCCCAGACGCATATAACAAACAGCTTTCTCAGCGCCGCGCTGATGCTGTTCGCAATGCGCTGATCAGTAATTATGGTATTGCCGCTAACCGTTTGAGTGCGGTGGGCTACGGTGAAGAGCGTCCGATTGCTGATAATAAAACAGCAGAAGGCCGTCTTGCGAACCGCCGCGTTATTGCGGTAATGCAGGCTGAAACTGTTGAGTAAGGTCTGAATTTGAAGGCGGTCCATTGGGCCGCCGGATTGCCAACAAACCCCAGTATTTACTGGGGTTTGTTGTTTCTGCTAACGGCTAATTAGTGATTTTCGCTGTTGCTTGTGATTGCGGAGCGGATACCCTCGATCGAGAAAGCAGCTGTTCTGTATCTCTTGCTAGGTAAATCACTTAACCGTACACTAACTGCTCTTGTCGGGGTGCCCGCGCAAATATTTGTGCAATGTGGCTGAGATCGTTTTCGAATCCCGTATTACCTGATCTGGATAATGCCAGCGTAGGAAACAAGATCTTCTCAGCGGGAGTTCTCCTGCGCATTTATAAATCTGAGAACCGATCTCGTTCTTCTCCTTTGGCCTTATTTCAACGCTATCGTCTAACGCTGCGCGCGTTTTGGCGCAAAAAGGGGAAAGAGCATGAGTTCGTCTGACTATCCATTACTGCGTGATACCGCCCAAGTTGATGCCGCGTCTGTTGAGCCACTGCCGGGTTCATCTAAAATTTATGTGCAGGGCAGTCGTGCCGATATACAAGTGCCGATGCGTGAAATTAAGCTCACCCCAACCCCAGTACAAACCAGTGACGGCGCTACCCGTTTGGAGCCAAATCCACCGGTGCGGGTTTACGACACCTCTGGTGCCTACACCGATCCCAAGGCAAATATTGATATTCGCAAAGGGCTGGCGGCAATACGCGAACAGTGGATTATTGACCGCGAAGATACTGAGCTACTGGCCGGCGATAGCTCTGAATACAGCCGCCAACGCGCCGCTGATTTGCGCTTGCAGCAATTGCGCTTTGACTTAAAGCGCAAGCCACGCCGCGCCATTGCGGGTAAAAATGTTAGCCAAATGCATTACGCCCGCAAAGGTATTATTACCCCAGAAATGGAATACATTGCGATCCGCGAAAACATGGCCTTGGCGGCGGCTAAAGAAGCGGGGGAGTCCTTTGGTGAACTGGGCTTTCAACATCCCGGTAATGATTTTGGTGCGAGTATTCCAAAGCAAATTACCCCTGAATTTGTGCGTGATGAAGTCGCTCGAGGCCGTGCAATTATTCCCGCCAACATCAATCACCCAGAATTGGAACCGATGATTATTGGCCGCAATTTTCTGGTGAAGGTAAACGGCAATATTGGCAACTCGGCGCTTGGCTCTTCTATTGAAGAAGAAGTCGCCAAACTGACTTGGGGAATTCGTTGGGGTGCAGATACCATGATGGACCTGTCCACCGGCAAAAATATTCATGAAACCCGTGAATGGATAGTGCGCAATTCGCCGGTGCCTGTTGGCACAGTACCCATCTATCAAGCCCTAGAAAAAGTTGATGGTGTTGCCGAAGATTTAACATGGGAAATTTTCCGTGACACATTAATTGAGCAAGCGGAGCAGGGCGTGGATTATTTTACAATCCACGCTGGTGTGCTTTTACGTTATGTACCCCTGACCGCAAAACGCGTGACGGGAATTGTGTCGCGTGGTGGCTCCATCATGGCCAAGTGGTGTTTGTCGCATCACAAAGAAAACTTCTTATACACCCACTTTGACGACATTTGCGAGATCATGAAAGCCTACGACGTGTCCTTCTCGCTAGGCGATGGGCTGCGTCCAGGCTCGGTGGCTGACGCCAACGATGAGGCGCAATTTGGTGAATTGCGAACCTTGGGTGAACTGACAAAACGGGCGTGGAAGCACGACGTACAAGTGATGATTGAAGGCCCCGGTCATGTGCCCATGCAAATGATTCAAGAAAACATGACGGAACAGCTCAAGCACTGTGACGAAGCACCGTTCTATACCCTTGGGCCATTAACGACCGACATCGCGCCAGGCTATGACCACATCACCTCTGGCATCGGTGCCGCGCAAATCGGCTGGTACGGCTGCGCCATGCTCTGCTACGTTACCCCAAAAGAACACTTGGGCTTGCCGAATAAAGACGATGTAAAAACCGGCATCATCACTTATAAAATCGCCGCTCACGCCGCGGACTTAGCAAAAGGACACCCCGGCTCACAACTGCGAGACAACGCCCTAAGCAAAGCCCGCTTTGAATTCCGCTGGGAAGATCAGTTTAACTTAGGGCTAGACCCAGATACCGCCCGCGCCTACCACGACGAAACCCTGCCGAAGGAATCCGCCAAAGTCGCGCATTTCTGCTCCATGTGCGGGCCAAAATTCTGCTCAATGAAAATCACCCAAGACGTCCGTGACTACGCAGCCAAACTCGAGTCCGACGAACTAGAAGTGGAAATGCAGAAGAAATCCGCAGAGTTCAAAGAGCTGGGTAGTGAGATATATCTTTCTAGTCAGACGTCGGGCGTCTGAGGTCTGACGCAAAGAATAATTGGGGTCAGTGTAAAAATATGGCAGTAGGCACAGATCTTACGTCAGACGTCAGACGTCGGACATCCGACTCGCTCAAAATCGGTATCGCCGGCGCAGGCCTTCTCGGTCGTCTTCTGGCATGGAAGTTACTGCGCCAAGGTCATCGCGTTAGTTTGTTTGATCGCGGCAGTCGCACAGCCGAGCTCAGTGCGGCAAAGGTAGCGGCGTCGATGTTGGCGCCATACAGCGAAGTGCTTAGAATAATTGGGGTCAGTGTAAAAATATGGCAGTAGGCACAGATCTTACGTCGGACGTCAGACGTCGGACATCCGGCTCGCTCAAAATCGGTATCGCCGGCGCAGGCCTTCTCGGTCGTCTTCTGGCATGGAAGTTACTGCGCCAAGGTCATCGCGTTAGTTTGTTTGATCGCGGCAGTCGCGCAGCCGAACTCAGTGCGGCAAAGGTAGCGGCGTCTATGTTGGCGCCATACAGTGAAGTGCTTAGCGCTGAGCGCTGTGTGTTTGATTGGGGGTGCATGGCTTTAAACTGGTGGCCGCAGGAATTGGCGCCGCTAAAGGATCTAACAGGCGAGCATGTTGATTTTGCCGCCGAAGGCAGTGTGGTGGTGGCGCATGAATTGGATAAATCTAGCTTAAATCATTTTGAGCAGCAGTTGCGCAGCAAGGTCGCGGATTGCGAATACAATATTGAACGTATTGATCAACGGCGCTTAGCCGACTTAGAGCCTGAGCTGGCGGAGCGCTATCGCGGTGGCTTGTTTTTGGCGGAGGAGGGCTACCTCGACAACGGTGCGCTGTTGTCAGCTTTAGAAACGGCGATTAGCCAGCTCGGTGGTGAGTGGCATGAATACAGCGAAGTTCAGCGCGTTGAGGCAGGCAAAATAGTTTTAGAAAATAAAACCTACGAGTTTGATTGGGCAATCGACAGTCGCGGTATGGGGGCTAAAAATCAGCTCCCAGATTTGCGCGGTGTTCGTGGTGAAGTGTTATGGGTACACGCGCCAGAAGTCAATTTAAGGCGGCCGGTGCGACTCATGCATCCGCGTTATAAATTATATATCTCGCCACGCTCAGGAAATCGCTATGTGATTGGCGCAACCGAGATTGAAAGCGAATCCATGAAACCCGTAACAGTGCGCTCAAGCCTAGAGTTAATGTCAGCCTTGTACAGCGTACACAGCGGCTTCGCCGAGGCGACATTGCTACACGCCTACGCCCACTGCCGCCCAGCGATGCCAAATAATTTGCCAGAAATTAAATGCACAAAGGGCTTACTTGTAGTGAACGGACTGTATCGCCACGGCTACTTGCTAAGCCCCTATGTTGTAGAAACAGCTTTGGCGATGATGAGTCGTTGAGTCGTTGAGTCGTTGAGTCGTTGAGTCGTTGAGTCGTTGAGTCGGAAGTCGGAAGTCGGAAGTCGGAAATCGGAAATCGGAAGTCGGAAGTCGGAATTTTGGGTGCAGGGTAAAATGGGCGCGGACGTGAATGTGCGGTGATGTGCGCTGTTACGTCAGACGTCAGGCCCCCGACATCCGACTTAAATCGCGTTTTCCGTCTCCCATCCAGATAGTCGGGATTAGCAATATGATTACAGTCAGTGTAAATAACGAACGTAAAGAATGTTCCCACGAGCAGCCTTTATCTCTGTTGTTAAGCCAGTGGAACTTTGACGCTGAGAAGGTGGCAATTGCCGTTAACGAGGATTTTGTTCCGCGTTCGCAGTATGAGCATTATTGCTTGGAAGATGGCGATAAAGTGGATGTGCTCGCGCCGGTGCAAGGTGGGTGAGGGCTTTTTTAGTCTGACGTCGGGTGTCTGATGTCTGGCGATACGCGTGCCTGTACGTCCGACGCCTGACGTCCGACTAAACTATTACTGAGCGATAAAATGACAACATCTGAATCAGACAAATGGACCCTCTACGGCCAAACCTTCCAAAGCCGCTTATTGATCGGCAGTGCGCTGTATCCGTCGCCGGCAATTATGCGCGAAGCGATTACGGCGTCGGGTGCCGAGATTGTCACGGTGTCTTTGCGTCGGCAGTCGCCTGAGCAGGGTGGCGGCGAAGGTTTTTGGCGGCAGTTAAAAGAGATGAATAAAACGCTGCTGCCCAATACTGCGGGCTGTCATAGTGTGAAAGAGGCTGTCACGCTCGCGCAAATGTCGCGGGAGTTGTTTGAAACAGATTGGTTAAAGTTGGAGGTGGTTGGTGATGATTACAATCTTCAACCCGATCCATTTGGCACGGTTGAGGCAGCGGAGAAGTTAGTAAAACTTGGCTTTAAAGTCTTTCCCTATTGCACCGACGATTTAGTGTTGTGCCAGCGTTTGCGCGATGTTGGCTGCCAGGTGTTAATGCCCTGGGGCTCGCCAATCGGAACCGGGCGGGGTTTGATGAACCCTTATAATTTGCAAACTATTCGTGAGCGGATTCCTGAACTGCCCTTAATCGTTGATGCCGGTATAGGTAAGCCGTCGCATGCGGTGCAGGCTTTGGAGTTGGGTTACGACGGTATTTTATTGAATACCGCCATCGCTCAGGCGGGTAATCCGGTGGTGATGGCGGGGGCATTCCGCAATGCGGTGAATGCGGGCCGTCAAGCTGCTTTGGCCGGTGCGATGCCGGAGCGCCAAACCGCGTCCCCCTCTACTCCAACGTTGGGAATGCCGTTTTGGCATCAGCAATGATGGGTAAATCATAAATCCGCTAGCGGGTTAATTGCGTAATGTGATGAGCTGGAGTCCTCATGCATTGCATGATGCTGTATGGTCTAGGGCGAGCTTCGATAATAATAGTAGGGAATCATATGTTGAAAATTCATCACTTGGGTATGTCTCGCTCTGATCGCAGTATTTGGTTGGCGGAAGAGCTGGGCTTGAAGTACGAGCTAGTTACTCATACCCGCAATCCAGACACGTTTCGTTCTCCGCAATCCCTGTGGGATGTAAGCCCCATGGGTAAGGCGCCAGTGATTGAGGATAAGGGGCGCACGATTCCCGAGTCTGGTGCCATTGTCGAGTATCTACTAATGACGTATGGCAAAGATCGTCTGAGACCATCTGTTGATAGCGACGATTACATCGATTATTTGCATTGGATGCACGCGGCTGAATCCACGCTAATGACGCCGATTTTTATCAATATGCTTAACGTGATGACGGCGGCAAATGCGCCGGGCTTGAGTGCGTTTTGCGACGGCGAATTTAAAACTGTGTTTACCTATATGAATACAATTCTTGGTGAACGTGATTACATTGCGGGCGAATTTTCCGGTGCCGATATTATGATCGCGTTTCCTTTAATGATGTTGGAATCTCCCTTGTTTATACAAGCAGGCGATGTGAAAGGGGAGGCCTTTGTGCCTTATCCAGCTATTCAAGCTTACTTAAATCGTTTACGAGCAAGACCTGCCTGGGTAAGGGCTGAGGCTATTTTTAAAGCATAAAACCCAAGATTTAATAACGAACCTCAAACCCTAGCGATGGGAAAATCCCAATCCCGTGTTCGGCGGCGACGGGGATGTTTTCTCCGTAGCCTGCGGGTGTGTAAGACAGGGGGTCGCGGTCTGTGGGGCTGTATTCGTAGCCTTCTACATTGTCTTGGTCGTAGGCGTTTAGTACGTCTATATAGAATTTCCAGTAGCGGCCATTTTCTGATGGCTTGGTATATTCCGCGCGTAAATCTAGGCGATGGTAATCCGGCAGGCGCTCAGAATTAAAGCGGCCATATATTGGGTCTGCCACCCCTATGAGATTGACCTGATCAAGCAAGTCGGTGATGGCTCCAAGCAAGCCACCGGCGGGGTTTTGCAGTAGTAATTCAAGTAGGTTGGGGCTTGTTTGATTGCTGGTGTCGAGGCCGACTACCGGCGTGTATAGCGCGCCGGATTGATAGGTCCAGGTTGCGCCGACGTTCCAGAAGTCGTTGAGTTGGTAATTGACGGCGATATTAAAGATAACGGGTTTATCATATTCAAAGGGGGAAGTGTCGCCGCTGCGTAAATCTTTTCTTTCGGTTTTGCCAAAGCTCAGCGCGGCCCAGCCATACCATTTGTCACTTAATTCCTTTTTAAGAAAAAATTCTATGCCGTAGGCATTGCCTTCGGCATCGTTCGAATAGCGCTCGGCGAAGTCAGGCTCGCTAGGCTGAATATTAATGACGACATTGTTCAGTTGTTTGTAATAAAGTTCTGCACGGAAAAGCCAATCGACGGATAAAAATTTCTCAAGCCCAAGTACTAGATGCTTGGCTTTTTCTACATCGAGATTGGCATTGCCGACGCCGTCTATAATCTCTGCTAATTCCGGTGATTGTGAATGCATGCCGAAGGCTGCGTAGCTTTTTAAATTGTCGTTTGCTTGGTATTCCCATCTTAGGCGCGGCTCAATTTGAGATGTTTCTAAATAGTCATAGCTGGTGTAATGGGCTGCGACGGTAACGGTGTGTTTGGTATTTAAGCTGATTACGTCTTCTATATAAGCATCTTTGGTTTTAACGGTCACTTCGTCATTTAGGGTAATGAATTCTGCGTCGGCGGTTGAACAGTCACTTTCAAAATCTGAGCAGGTAGGAATTTTTGCCGCAATTTCAAAATCGTATTTCGAGGTGCTGGTGTTCACACCAAAGGTAAGGTGATGCTTGTCGGAAATGGCTTGGCCGTAATCGAAGCGAATCACGTAGCGGTCTGCGGGGGTATTTACGGTTTGCTCATTGCCGTAATCTAAATTTAAAAATTCATCTATATGAGAAACAATTAAATTCGCTTCTTTAACACTGCTGTCCGAAGACCATGACCATACAACAGATTGGCTGTGGAAGCCTTGGTCGTAAGATAGTGGCCCAGCAAGATCGGGGTCACGGGCGACGTAATCGTTATTGCTGTCTGCCTCTGCTTGTAAATCGTCTTCTGCACCGGCGGCGATAAAAGACAGGCTATTTTTGCGATTCACATCCCAGCGATATTTTACTTGGTAATCCTGTGCGACTGGAAAGTCAGTGATTGATACGCCGTCCTCATCTTCGGTTAAAGAATCGGTATCAAACTGATCGAGCAAACTGCGGCGGTAAGAGGCATAAAAGGCAGAATTCTCGCTGAGCTGACCTTCAAAGAGTACGCCCGTGAGTAGAAAGCTAGCGCTGATGGTGGTGCTGAATTCTTCGTGCCGAGGATCGCGCAGGGTAACATCAATCACGCCGCCAGTGGCGTTGCCATAGCGGCTAGGAAATGCGCCGGAATATAGTTCAAAGCGCTGTATTAGGTTTTTGTTGAAAATAGAGTTGCCAAAGACGTGGAATAGATACTCAGCGGGAATCGAGTCTATATAATAGATATTGTCTTCTGCCCCAGAGCCCCGAATAACGGGTTCGCCACCACTAGAAAAGGTGACGCCAGGTAATGAATATATCGCCTGTAAAGGGTCATCTGCCGCGCCGGCAATGCTAAATAGCTGGCGGGATTCCTCACTGATTTTTGTGGTGTCCTGCCGCTTTAGGCCGGTAACAATCACTTCTTCTAGGGTGCCGCTTTTGCCCCGCTCATTTTCTGCGGCGGCCAGTGCGGGAGTTAAGAATAGCAAACCAAAAACCGTGAGTTTGAAGGCTTCCATATGCCACCTTTTGGGTTTGGTGTTTTTTTTATAATGTAACTAAGCCTAGCACAGTATGTAATAGGGGAAATACCGTGGTGTTGAGGTCTTAGATTAATGTTAATCAGTTGAGTACTGTTTTGAAGAGTGTAGCTTAAAATCTTGGGGTGGGAATCAGGCGTAGAATATTCTTGTTTAAAGTAGTTTGTAAAAAGCCGCGATAGCGATTTTAACTTGGCTATCGCGGCTTTTACGTGCTTATTGTAAGTACAGTGATTTTAATTTGGCGATATCTTTTTGATCTACACCAATGGCGCGTTCTAAGTAATTTTCTACAGTGCCGTATTGCTCTTCTATTTGTGCGAAGGCGATGCTGATATACGGTGTGCCATCTTGGGTGATGAGGGGTTTGGCTTCAGTCACTTTGCCGTTGTCTGTGTAGTGCAGCATCATTTTGGCGAAGTCATTGGTTTTGGCTGCCTTTTTAAGATCGACACTTCCCATCTCATTCTTTGGATTGCGGTATTGGGTCGAGAGTAAATAATCTTCAATAATCACATCGCGGGGCACGCCGAGTGCGCTAAGCAGCATGGCTGAGGCGAAGCCGGTGCGGTCTTGGCCTGCAGAGCAGTTCACTACCAGCGGTGTGTGTTCTTGTAAAAGTTCTGCAAAATATAATTTCAGTTGTGGTTGTAGTCTGTCTGCAATAGAGAGATAGAAATTGCCTGCGCCGTAGCTTTTAACTTCTTTGTTTTTGAGTGAACCTTGAATGTCTTTAATGCTGTATTGGTAATTTACATAATTGATGTCGCTATTATGTTTAACCCATTGATTGGGGAATAAATCTAGTTCTTCCTGTGAGCGAAGATCGACAACAGTTTTAAAATTGTGTTTATTTAAGTAAGCCTCATCTTTGGCGGTTAAGTTTGCCATCGCGCCAGATCGAAATAGCATGCCGCTGCGAACGGTTTTGTGATCGGTGGTTTGGTAGCCGCCTAAATCGCGAAAATTAGAGCCGCCCTCTAAAGGCAGTAGGCGAGACTGATTTACAGTTTGCGCGGTACTAGTATTCGGTGTTGCGGTGCTGGCATAGACCGGAGAAAGCTGGCTAAGTGTGCATGCGCCGATGACGCCGCAGATTGACAAAAACTTGCGAGTATTCATATAGACCTCTGTGATGTAGAAAATTATTTTTAAGTATGGAATTTTGGTGGTGCGGGCTTAATGTCTTGGCCCGCATCACCGCGCAGTGATTAAAAATGTAGTCTTACGCCGAGTAAGTAGCGACGCCCATAGCTTTCTGATTGATTGATGGTGCCATTGCCCGCATAACGTACATCGGTTTCATCGGTCAGGTTGTTAGCGTTGGCGTAAACTGACATCGTCGCGCCTTGCAGGTCGAAGGGAAGCTCGTAGCTGATGGAAAGATCAACGCGTTCTTGCTCGCCCCAGTATTCGCTTGGATCTTCAATTGGCGATATCCATTCATCGCGGTATTGGTAGTTAATTCGCGCTGACAGCCCAAAGTCTTCGTAAAATACTGAGAAGTTATAAAGTAAGTCTGAGGTGCCAGGCAGCTTATAGTTTTTGCCGTCGATGCCGGTAAACTCGCTGTCTAACATGGTGATGTTGGCGCTGACGCCAAGGCCGTGCGCAGTGTTAATCAAGTCGCTGGCATGGCCGACAAAGCTTAACTCCACACCCTGCATTTCACCGTCGTCGCCGTTAACTGCGCCTTTGTAAACCCAGCGTTCGCCGGCTGCGCTGGGTAAATACACACCGCCGTCTATGGTGCTGGTGTCAGCGTAAATAACATTGTCTATGGTGCGGTAGAATACACCGGCAGACAGTATGCTGGCGGGGGCGAAATACCATTCAATTGCGGTATCTATGCCCATTGCCTCTTCGGCGTCTAGGGTGGGGTTGCCGCCATCAACTTCTTTTTCGACAAGGTCGATTCTTGCTGCGGCACGCCATTCGTCATAAGTTGGACGGTTAATACCGGTCGAGCCAGAAATGCGTAGCTTCAGGTTTTCGGCTAGATCAATATTGACGTGTACGCTTGGCAATATATTGTTGAAGTCGTCATCAACTGATATTGCATTGCCATTGACGACACCTTTGCTGCTGTAGTCGGTTTTCTCGAATCTAGCGCCGGTGACGATATTGCCCCATATAAATTCGGTGGTCGCCATTGCGTAAATCGCAATGATGTCTTCTTCTATATCTATCACACCGTCTTCGCTTGGCGTGACGGAGCCTAAACCGCCAGTTGCAGCCCAAGCATTGCGCAGGCCTTTATTATTGTAATAGCTGGCGCCAATTGTATTGCTGGTGTTGCTGTCCCAGCGTGATCCGGTATTGAAGCTGTCGATGTCGATTGTGTCGGGGAAGCTCTTAACGGCTGGTGTTGAAATAAAGCCGTCTGCGCTGCGGCTGTCGTGTTGCACACCAATGCGTAGCACCGCAGATTTGTTAAACCAATTAAAATCTCGTTCGGCATCCGCCTTGAATTTTAGGCCGTCGATATTGAGTTCTTGGCCATAGTGAATGCCGATGGTGGCGGCGTAGCTGATGCTGTCTAGATCGCGGTCAAGATAAAGTTTGGGATCTTCAATATCGCTTAGATCGTAGCTTCCCATAGCGCTGCCGCCGACGCTGCGGGGAATCGGCAGGTTCATGGAAAATTCGGTTTCCGTTGCATTGATGCGGGTTTCTACGCGCCAGTCGTTGAGCTGAAAGTCGGCGCCGATGGTGTTTGATAAGGTCGAGTTTTCGTATTGACCGTATTCCAGCAGGCGAGAAACGCTAAGCTCTTTATTGCTGACGGCGGTGCCGGCTTCTGGATTCGTTACTGCAAACACAAATTGATTGCGCTGTTCTTTATCGACGAATTCGCTGTAGAGCGTAGAGACGAATACGCGCTGCAAGGTGTCGTCACCACGGTACTCTAAGGTGCCGCCGTAGGCGCTGTCTTCGCGGGTAACTTTATAACTGCGAAAATCTAATTCGTTAACAATGAGTTCGCCGTTGGCGTCGCGCTCTAAATCGTATTCGCGATTGTCGGTGATTTGTTCTCGGCTGTTTTCAGAGGCAAAGGCAACGAAGCCAAAATTGTCATTAGACCATGAGCTGCGCAGGCCGTATTTGCTGATGTCGCCACCGCCCAAGTCCTGCTCGCCTAAGCCAACGTCTGCAGCAAAGGACCAGCCCTCTTGGGCGAAGGGGCTGAAGGTTTCGATGTTAATAAATCCGGCAACGGATTCGCCGGGCATGCTTGGCAGAATGGCTTTGTTTACTTCGACTTTGCGGGTGATAACCGATGGAATGCTGTCGAAGCGTGGAATGCGGCCATTCTCTGCACCTGGTACATCTATGCCGTCAAAAGCGATGCTGGTATAGCGGAAGGGTGCTCCGCGCAAATTAATATAGCGGGCTTGGCCTTGGTCGCGCTCAATAGCAAGGCCAGGAAGGCGGCCGAGTGAGTCAGCTAAATTTTGATCTGGAAAGCGACCGATGGTATCTGCAGAAATAATCTCGACGTAGTTGTCGGCAAATTTTTTGGCGTCGAAGGCTGCCTGTTGGCTGTCGCGAATTGGGGCGGCGGTAACGGTCACTATTTCCATTGGCTTCTCATCGGCCTGTGCGACAAACGGCACGGCGCTGACAAGGCCGCCAAAGACTAGCGCGGATAACTTCTGTGCTGCATGTGAAGTCATGTGGGTGATCTCCTGCTCTAAGGCTAAGGTGTGAATAAATTAGGCAGGGGGATTGTCGTGATTTTATATTTCGATGATGTGACAAAGACATCTTTGCTTGTTTAGAGATATCTCTAAAGCGAGTTTGAGACGAGTTGTGATGCGTAGTTGTTTGAATTTAAAGATATTTTTTAAGTGTGCGATGCGGTGGCGGCTTTTGGTGCAGAACGACTTTTGTGTTCAAAAAATACTATATCGCTGGGCTTGATGGCGAGGCGGTATTTAAAGCGGGCGGTTTGCGGGTCGCGTTCTAGTTCAAATAAATACGGAGCGGCTAGGGATTCACCTAATACCTGGCAGAGTTCATCTTTTATTTTGCTGCGATTCTGATCTAGGGTTTTGGCGCGCAGCCCCTTTTCTTCTAAATCGTTTATGGCTTTGTAGTGGCCGCCGTATTGCTGCATTAAATTAATTAGCTCGATATCGGCATTGCGGTCGGATCGGTTTGATGGCGGGTTAATAAACCAGCCCTCGCTGTTATCGGTATTTTGATGGCGGCGTTGGGCGTACCAAAAATAGTAGAAGAACGGTGTTGAAGGGAGTTTTATGTCGACACCGTGGATGACGACGCGCCCTGTTGCAAGGTAAAGGCTCAGGGTAGCAGGGGCCATGCAAATATGAATGGCATCGTCTAAACATTCGGGATGTTTTTGTAAGCCGTAGCGAAACCAGTCCAATTGTTCGGCGCTACTATTTTTCAAGCCGCCATTATCTAAAAACTTTAGTATCGCGGCGGTGTGTTGGGGAGCCTTAGTGATAACGACGTTTAATGCCTGCGCTTGTGCGTTATTACAGCGATTTGCTGCAGTGCTCAAAGCGATGGCATCTGAGCGTGGGTGGCCGTGGGCAAGCAAAATATTAACTATTTGTTTGTTGCTGCCGCGCACTGGTTTGTTGATGCTGATCAGTAATATCGCCAAAAGTAGAGCTAAAATAAATTGGCTAAATAATAGCGATGGCCAGTTGTGTTGGCAGTTCAAGCCTAAACTTATCGTCTGGGGATGTTCATTGACTGACCAGTTTATGTTGATTGTTCGCAGGGCTGAGTAAGGTGGGTGATAGTTCTTGCCATACAGGCTTTGTACTTGCGCTTGGCAATATTTAATATTGTTGAGGTGGCCGCTCATCGGCAGAAAGGCCAAGTCTTGATTGATTCTGCTCACTAAAAAATCATTCAATAATTCATGATGGGAATCATTAATACCGGCGCCAATAATTTTTTCGGGCAGGCTGCTGCTTAACTTGGTTTCTAAGCTGCTAGCGGCACCGTTTAGGCCTAGCTGGTAGCTTAAGCTGCTCAAGCCAATTAAGCCGAATAGCAAAATAGCCAAGAATATTAATACACGTTGAGGTCCCCAGTTCATATGCATGCCGATTCCTGTGGGGAAGGGCTGTGTATAGAATTAAATAGTGGCGTGTAAACGCTGAGACTGTTTATTACTGCGCATTTTAGCTGCTCAATATTGCTTAGCTGCAGTAATTCGTTTTTTAAAAACCACGCGCCAGATGGCACTTCGCTATCAATTAATGTGCTGTAAATTGTTTCGCCATTTTTGCTTTTAGCCTGCGACAGCGGTGCACTGATAATATCGACCTCATTATTGTAAAACGCGTTATAGATAGCGCTGGGGTCGGTATAAAATTTTTGCTGTTTTGCATTCAAGTTGATGCCTGCTTGTCGCAGTGCACTCATAGGTTGCAGGTAGTGGGTTTGGCTTTGCGGGTCGTGCGAAAAGCCAATGGTTTTATCTTTGAGATAGTCAGTGTTTATATTTGGTGGGCTGTCTTTGCTTAGCCAAAATAATTTATAAGTGGGAGTGTCTAGCAGGGTGGTATAAAAATCAGAAAACTCCGGCACGAGCCCGTTTACTACATGGTAGCGATTCCAAAATAGTTCGAAGTCTTCATCGAGAATATGTTTGGCACCAAGATAGGCGCGTGGCCGCCATAGTATTTCTACGGAAGAAAAGTTTTGTTGAATAACATCATTATTGCAAAGTGCGTCTGCTAGCTCGGTTGCGTAGCTAAAGAATAAGGTAAGTACACGAAAGCTGGGTTTGCCCTGAGTATTGCCAGTGCTGCATTGATAGCTCCGGTAGTCACTGAGTTCGACCGTGTTTACCTGTGTTTTAGACAGGTAGGCAGAGGCAGTCAGGGCTAGGCCAATAGCCAAGCTCAGTAATAAATAATAAGTGGCGCGGTTAGCGCTAATGAGCGGAGCGGACAGCATCATTAGTTCAGTCTGAAAAACTTCATAATACGGTGTGTTTTTGACAGTTATGTTACGGGGCCTCACTTTGATAAGGCTTCGCGCCTCATCAAAGTGGGGTATACACGCTGCTTATTAGCTGTTCTACACTCCAAGAGATAAGTGATAACAATAAGAGGCGATTCCATGCATCTTGGCTTTAGTTCAATGAATACGGTGAATGATCCAGACCCCGCTCAACTTGCGCGGATTTTGGAGCAGGCGGGTTTTGAGTCGCTGTGGTATGGCGAGCACAGCCATATTCCGCGTTGCCGGACTACCGCCTATCCACCGGGCGGTGAATTGCCAGAACCGTATAAAGAGATGATGGATCCCTATGTTTCCTTGATGGCGGCGGCTTCGGCAACCAGTCGCTTAAAGCTGGGTACCGGCATTGCGCTGCTGATGGAGCGAGAATTGTTTTCCCAGGCCAAGACCATCGCGAGTTTAGATCGCTTGTCTGGTGGTCGGGTCATTATTGGCACGGGTGTCGGTTGGAATCAGGAAGAGTTTGAAAACGCCACAAACCTGCCGTGGCAGCGCCGCTATTTGGTGATGAAAGAAACAGTGGCGGCGACGCGGGTATTGTTTTGCGATGAGGCGCCGGAGTATCACGGTGAGTTTATCGATTTTGATCCCGTTTGGTTTGAGCCAAAGCCGCTACATATTCCAGAGATGATATTTGGCGCGATGGGGCCCTTGGGTGTGCGTCACGCCGCGCAGTGGGCAGATGGCTGGATGCCGGTTGATGTTGCTCTGCCTGATGTGGGTGCGGCGGTGAAGGATTTTCGGCGGCAAGTTAGCGAGTTCGGTCGCGACCCCGACAAGGTGGAGATTACGCTGGTGGTCATGGCTGAAGTGACGCCAGATTTATTAAAACAGTATCGCGACGCGGGTATAAGCCGCTGTAATATTGGTGTTGGCATGCAGAACTGGAATAAGCCAGAGATTGTGATGCCGATGATTGAGCAGTTTTCAAAAATAATTTCAGAGTTGTAAGAAGTGCTGCGCTGATTTCGGGGGCGCCGGGCCGCAGATGAAAAGATAAGTACATCGGCTCGCGCGGCTCTTTAGCCGCGGCCTGCTACATCTCCTCAAAAATTTCTCACCAATAATTAACGCCCTTGTGCAGAGGCGCCTTAAGCCGGTTATCATGTTTTAATTTAGGGCCTGTCACACTAATCAGATTAGTGTGACAGGCCCTATTTAACTCGCCGCTAAGGAAGCGCCAATGCCACATGAAAGCAGTCTATTACAGGCTACCGTTGTTTTGTTATTAGCGGCGGTGCTGGTTGTGCCCTTGGCTAAGCGCCTGCAGCTGGGGGCGGTATTAGGCTACCTTATTGCGGGGGTTGTGATTGGCCCTGCGGTGCTGCAACTCATACATAATCCCGAAAACGTCGCGCATTTTTCCGAATTTGGCGTGGTGCTTCTGCTGTTTATTATTGGCCTAGAGTTATCGCCTCGGCGCTTATGGCTAATGCGTAAAGCGGTGTTTGGTGTTGGCTTGGCGCAGGTTAGCTTGAGCGCTCTGCTTATTGGCGGTGTTGCCTACATTGGTTTCGCGCAGTCTTGGCAAAGCAGTGTGGTATTGGGCCTGGGTTTAGCGCTGTCGTCCACCGCATTTGGTTTGCAAATATTGGCCGAGCGCAAGCAGCTAAACAGCTCGCACGGGCGTTTGGCCTTCGCGATATTACTCTTTCAAGATATTGCGGCGATTCCCCTAATTGCGCTGGTGCCCTTACTGAGTGGCGGCGCAAGTGTCGACGAAGGCGGTGCCAGTTCGGTGCTGCGAATTTTACTGAGCATTGCGGTGGTGATTATTGGCGGGCGGTATTTGCTGCGGCCCATATTCCGCATGGTTGCTAGAACAGGTTTGCAGGAAGTGTCTACGGCAACCGCTTTATTAGTGGTGGCGGGGACTGCGTGGTTGATGGATGCGGTTGGGGTGTCGATGGCCTTGGGGGCATTTCTCGCCGGCTTGCTACTGGCAGACTCTGAATATCGCCATGAGTTGGAATCGCAAATTGAGCCTTTTAAAGGTCTGTTGTTGGGTTTGTTCTTTATTAGTGTTGGCATGAGTGCCGATATTCATTTGTTGTTCACCATGCCCTTGGCGGTACTGGGATTAACGGTATTGTTGATGGTTATAAAACTGCCGATCCTCGCCTTGGTGGGCAGCGTGTTTGGGGGCTTAGATCGCCGTAGTGCTCTGCGCTTGGGGGTTGTATTGGCGGCGGGGGGCGAATTTGCTTTTGTGGTATTTCAAATTGCGAAGGATCAGCAGCTGTTGAATTCGCAGTTACATAGCATCTTAATTTTGGCGATCACCCTATCGATGGCGCTCACGCCACTGCTCATAATGTTCTTGGCAAGCACCCTCAAACCAAAGCCGGTAGTAAAAGAGGTGCCGCCAGAATACGAGCAAATCGAAAGCGACGAGCCCCGCGTTGTGATTATCGGTATGGGCCGAATGGGGCAGATCGTTGCCCGTATTTTGCGAGCGCAGCGGGTGCCATTCGTGGCCTTGGACCTGTCGGTAGACACCATAGAGTTGTCGCGCAGTATTGATAGCATGCCGGTGTTTTACGGCGACCCGCTGCGGCCAGAAATACTGCGGGCAGTCGATGCAGATAAGGCCGAGTATTTTGTGCTAACCGCCGATGATCCAGAAACCAATATTAAAATCACAGAGCTGGTCAGTCGCTTGTACCCCCATATTAAGTTTATTGCTCGGGCCCGCAGCCGTTTTCATGTGCATAGGCTTTTGGAGCTGGGGGCTAGGCCGATTCGCGAAACCTTCCATTCAAGCCTAGAGATTAGTCGAGAGACATTAATTGGCCTAGGTTTAAGTCCAGAACGGGCCGAGGCACGTATACAGCGATTCCAGCGTCATGATGAGGAGTTACTGGCGCAGCAGCATAAAATGTTTGATGATCGAGAGGCGCTAATTCAAAGCGCGCGAGAGGCGCATGATGAATTACAAGCCTTGTTTGATGCAGACCTAATTGAAGAAAAAGGGCTGTGAGCATGGGTGGTTTTCGTTGTGTATGGTGTTGGGGCGGTTGAATACATTTTTCTATATGCCGCGCGCTAAAATAAAAAACAGTGCAAATACCTTGTAAATAAATTTACCCTGTTGTACGCTCATTATGTCCTTTCGAGACTCTTTGCTTGGCAATGTATAAGATATAAAAGCACTGCTAAGCTAGTAGGCATTAATTAATATTCATGAAAATCAGTCACTTATAAAATAGTTTTCAAGACGGCTATTTTTCAGGTATATTATACGCATGCTTATGAAAAGCATACGGAATGTAATGGTGATTGCTACATAGATTGGCGGTGCCAAATAGGCAAATAATATTAAGTAGTAAAGTCAAAGTGGGTGGGGTCATTAATAATGAAGAAGACAAAACTAGCGGCTGCTATTGCAGCGGTGTCTGTTTTTTTCGGTGGGCGCAGTAGCTCAGGACGAAAAGGAGGCAACTAAAAAGCGAAGTAACCGACTTTTAGAAGAGGTTGTGGTCACGGCGCAAAAACGTGAAGAAGATTCACAAGATGTACCTATTGCAATTCAGGCGTTTTCTGGCGATAAGCTAGATGCCTTTAATATTGAAGATACCGCTGACTTGCAGCGTATTACTCCTGGCTTAACGTTTACTTACACCTATGGATACACGCTGATTTATTTGCGTGGTGTGGGTAGTGACGCGTTTCTACCTAACGCTGATCCCAGTGTGGCAACTTATATCGACGGCATAAACATTCCCGCCAGTCAGGGTAAGCAAGACACCTTGGGCCCGGTAAAGCGGGTTGAGGTATTAAAAGGCCCGCAGGGTACTTTGTTTGGCCGTAACGCGACTGCAGGTGCGATCAGTATTGTTACTGAAGATCCGCCAGTTGATGAGATTGTTGGTAATATTAAATATGTTACCGGTAATTATGGCAGTGAAGAATACCAAGCCTATTTGGGCTTACCCATCGTAGAAGGTCTGGGTATTACTATCGCGGCCTTTAAAGATGGTCATGAGAACTACGGTAAAAACTTTAATAACGGCGTAGAGCAACCTATCCGTGAAGATTTCTCGGAAGGTGGTCGCGTTAAAATAAAGTGGGATAGCGACGATTTCTCTGCGACCTTGATTGGGTCTTATGTTAACCAGTTTAACGGTAACTCTCTAACTCAGGAAAATACTCGCCCGTCTTTGATTCTTGGTGCAGGTGCACGGGTTGATGAGCCCGATCGCAATACTGAAACCAACTTTGAAGGTGGTAATGGCACAATCAACACTATGTTCGGTGCTATTTTAGAGTGGCGCCCAGGTCCGGTGGATTTAAAATTCACCTATGCTGATCAGTTAGCTGATGTCGATTTTGGGCAATATGACTACGACTCTACTGATGAAGATCGCTCCGGCTTCTTTGTTTATAACCAGTATAACGACCAGCAAACCTATGAATTCCAAGTGCTTTCGAACTCAGAAACACCTGGCTCAGACAAATTTGAGTGGGTTGCGGGTTACTATCGCCTAGAGGCAGAGGGCGGTTTTGGCCGTTTATTCTTCTTTGTTAATAATGGTCTTGCTACTGGCCCGCTTACTAGCATATTAGACCCCATTGTCGCGCCGTTGGGTTTGAATGTTGGCGGTCTTCTGGCGGGACTACCAAGGATTACCTTAGAGTCGGGTGGCATACTGTCTACCGAATCTGATGCAGTTTATTTCCAAGGTACCTATAATCTTAGCGAAGATTGGAGATTGACTTTGGGTGCTCGCTATCAAGAGGAGACCCGTGAAATCGGTAATACGAATCTCTACTTGGTTGATAATTTAACGCCAGGATTCGATAAATCGTATTACGAAGGTAACGATTACTCACGCAATACGCTGATCTCGGAATTTGGTGGTCCACCACTAGAAGAAGAAACCTTTTCGCCGAAAATCTCTTTGCAGTGGTTTCCTAATGAAACAACGCAGATCTACAGCTCTTTACAGCGTGGCTACAAGAGCCCGACCTACAACATCGTAAACTTCTTCGGTAACCCCGATGCGGTTGACGGTGAGGAAGCGACGGCGTTTGAGTTGGGCTTCAAGTCTGAGTGGCTGGATGGCACCTTGCAGCTTAACGGTGCGGTATTTGCGTCTGAGACCAAAAACTTACTGTCGGGTATTGTATCGTTCACCTCGGGCGCGATTGTACGCTACGCTAACGCGGGTGCTGCTGAAGCCAAGGGCATTGAATTTGATATGCAATGGCAGCCTATGCCTAATCTAAACCCAGGTTTAGCCATTACCGGTGGTGCAACCTATGTGAATTCAGAATTTACCGATTATAAAAACGGTGAAGGCTTTGATGACACAACAGGTTTGTACTTCGGTCCCGGCGGTCTAGAGGATATTCCACTCGGCTTGCTCGGTATCGAGTTGCCGGTTTCGACTGGTGGTGTTGTAAACGGACCGCGTGATTTCTCGGGCAACCAAGTGCCGCGTTCACCCAAATTTACTTCTTCGGTTTCGCTTAACCAATACATTGATATAGGTGACTTTGGTGGTCTAGAAGTTGCTGTGGATTACTCCTATAAAAGCGAGTATTTCACTACGCCGCAGAACTCACCGTTCTATGTGCAAGATCAGTATGAAATCTGGTCTTTGCGTACCAGCTACTTCTACGATCCCTGGGGACTTCAGTTAACAGCCTTTGTTGATAACGCGAAGGACAAAGATTACTACGCAAGTATTTTGCAACAGGACTTTGGTCGCAGTGTTACGTTGGCACCGCCGCGTCTTTATGGCTTGAAAATTAAGTGGGATTTCGACACTTTCTTAAATTAATTTAAGTTATTTCGACCTTAGCCGAGCTTATGCTCGGCTTTTTTTTGCCCAATTTTTATGGCCTAGCTTGCGCGCTGTATTAGAAATAAGACGCAAGGCGAGTAGTGGTGTTCGCGTCGTAAATGCTAGTCTAGAGCTTATAGCAAAGCAGTAGTTCTTGTTCCTCCGTTTATAAGGCTTTTATTGGTGATCATTGATCCCTTCTTTTATCTGTGCGCAGTCCCCGCAATACTGATTTTTGGTATGGCAAAGGGGGGCTTTGGCGGCGGCATTGCTGTGGTGTCGGTGCCCCTGATGAGCTTGGCTATTTCGCCGGTACAGGCGGCGGCAATCCTGCTACCCATTTTATTGGTGATGGATGCGGTGGCACTGTGGAGTTTTCGCGGTAAGTGGGACAAGCCAAATATCAAAATCTTACTTCCTGGTGCCGTTGTTGGCATTGTGCTCGGCAGTATTGGGTTTCGGTATTTGTCAGAGGATATGATCCGTATTTTAATCGGTCTTATCGCGGTGGTTTTTTGTTTGAATTACTGGCTTAAAAAACCAGCTGTTGCCGCGCAGGGGCCGAGTGTTATTCGCGGTGGATTTTGGGGTGCCGTTGCGGGCTTTACTAGTTTTGGTATTCACGCGGGCGGCCCGCCGGTAAATATGTATTTGCTTCCCCAGCGCTTAGAAAAGTCATTGTTAATGGGCACAATGGCAATCTTCTTCGCGGTGGTGAATGTGATTAAGCTGATCCCCTACAGTTTGCAGGGCAGCTTTGATCACACCAATTTATTAACCGCTGCGGTGTTAATGCCAGTGGCCCCAATTGGTGTGCGTTTGGGATTTTACTTGCTGCACAAAGTGAGTGAGCAGAGCATTTACCGCATCTGCTATTTTTTCTTATTTGTGGTGGGGCTTAAGCTGCTGTTTGACGGCGGTGCTGGCGTATTTGCACATTAGCTGTATCAGGCGCTCGGCAGCGCATAAGTGCCAACCGCGTGGGCAACCATTCGCTCATCGCCTTCCGAATATAATGCTACTTCACCAATAATTAATTTACGTCCTACTTTGATGAGTTTGCATTCGCCGATGATGTCCTTGTCTGCGCTGGGTTTGCGTAAAAAATTGATATTTAAGTTGGTGGTGACCGCTAGTGCGATAATGCCTACCTCGCCAAGAATGGCGGCGTACAGGCCGACATCGGCGGTGGTCATTAATGTTGGGCCAGAGACGGTGCCACCGGGGCGCAGGGCGCGGGCGTCAACACGGTAACGCACCGTGGCAGACTGCGGGCCTATGGCGTCTACAGAGCAGGGGCTTTGTGGAAACTCCTTGGCGAGAAACTCGGATATATCCTTTAGTTTAGTCATGTACTTATCTCTTCGCTGTTGTTCTTGGTTTGTGATGTATTGGTGTCGCAGCTTGTTTATTACTAATCATACTGCATTTTCAAAACTTGCTAAGTTATGTCGCCTTTCTCAGCCTCCGCTATACTGACGATAGTCACACCTAAAAATAGAGGATTTATGGCAAGTCGTAAAAAACCTATCGCATGGAGTATCGCCGGTTCTGATTCCGGTGGTGGCGCGGGTATTCAGGCTGATTTAGCAACCTTTCACGACTTTGGAGTGCACGGCTGTACGGTTATTACAGCGATTACCGCGCAAAATAGTTTCGCGGTGGGCCATGTGTCTGTCACGCCGCGTCGTACTTTGGCCGCGCAAATTAACGCCTTAGACAGTGACCTGCAGGCTGACGTGATTAAGCTGGGAATGCTCGCTTCTGAGGAAGTGGTCGAGATGGTGAGCAAGTATCTCGACGCCTATACTGGCTTCGTGGTCTGCGATCCGGTGATGGTGTCTACCTCGGGCGGTGAGTTGATGCCCAGCGGCGTTTGCGATGTGCTAATAGAGAAGTTGTTGCCCCGCGCAGATTTATTAACCCCGAATCTGAGTGAGGCAGAAACCTTATTAAATAGAAAAATTAATGACCTAGATGATGTCGAGCGGGCGGCGGTAGACATCGTGGCCTTAGGCGCGCGTTCGGTTTTGCTTACCGGTGGGCATTTGAGTGCTCGCAACA
Source organism: Zhongshania marina (assembly GCF_002915595.1). GTDB lineage: Bacteria > Pseudomonadota > Gammaproteobacteria > Pseudomonadales > Spongiibacteraceae > Spongiibacter > Spongiibacter marinus_B. The sequence goes on along the minus strand of NZ_PQGG01000026.1, from coordinate 3,228 downwards.
ATGAACGCCACGATTATTGGACAGACGGCGAGCAGGGCTTTTGGCTTAGCGGCGCCAATATCGACACCCTGAATACCCACGGAACCGGTTGCACCTTGTCATCGGCTATCGCTGCGGCGGTGGCCAAGGGTTATGCCCTATTTGACGCCTTGGTTATTGCAAAAGCATATGTGAGTCAGGGCTTGCAGATGTCTGTGCAGCTGGGCGGTGGCCCCGGCCCCGTCGCCCACATCGGTTGGCCGCAGCGCTTGGCAGACTTGCCGAGTTTGAATCGTCGTTTGCCCGCGGTAGGCCGGCGAACTGCGTTTGCCTCCTGTGACGGTGAGTTGGGCTTGTATCCGGTGGTGGACAGCGCGCAATGGATTGCGCGATTACTGGCCTGTGGCGTAAAGACGATTCAATTGCGGGTGAAGAATTTAGACGGCGAGGCTCTCAAACACGAAGTTCGAGAGGCCATCGCCTTGGGTAAAAAGTTTAATGCGCGGGTGTTCATCAACGACTATTGGCAGCTTGCGATAAGCGAGGGCGCCTACGGCGTTCATTTGGGGCAGGAAGATTTAGATTGCGCGGATATTGCTGCAATTGCCGCAGCTGGTTTGCGCTTGGGAGTTAGTACTCACACCTATTACGAGGTGGCGCGAGCCCATAGTTTGCGCCCCAGCTATATCGCCATTGGCCCCGTGTATTCCACCACCAGCAAAGAAATGCCTTGGACTCCGCAGGGGTTGCCACAGCTGCGGCGCTGGGTGGCCATGCTATCGCCAGATTACACGCTAACCGCAATTGGTGGCATAGATAGCAAGCGTGCCAAAGATGTATTGGCGACGGGGGTGGGGAGTGTGGCAATGATTAGCGCAATTACTCAAGCGGAAAATCCAGAAGCCGTGGTCGCCGAGCTTTTGGCATTGCATGAGTCACATCGGTGATTAATAGATTAGTTTTGGTGTTATGCCTTTGCCTTGCCTGTGTTGCCGCGAACGCGGAGCCCGTAAAGATCGTGGTGCGGGGCTTATTTGAAAATGCCGCATTGCTGGAAATTGACGGTCGCCAGCAATTATTAAGAGCTGGTCAGCGTGATTCATCTGGCGTTCTGGTCGTGTCGGCAAATCCTGCGCAGGCGGTGTTGGAGATAGACGGCAAGCGTAAAACATTGGGCTTGAATAAGCAGATCGGGACGATTTACCGAGAGCCAGCGAGGGCTGGAGTATCCTTGCATAAGAATAACAACAAGGAATACCGCACCCGCGTCACAATTAATGGCCGCAGCGCTGATGCGGTTGTTGATACCGGTGCTACTTCGGTGGCCATGAGTTCACGTCATGCCGAGCAATTAGGCCTTGCCTATAAAAGCGGAACGGCAACCGCGGTGGCGACGGCGGGTGGCGTGAAAAAGGCCTTTGGTATCACCCTGGGGCGGGTCGATGTAGGTGATATTAAAACTCAGCAAATTGCGGCTGTTGTTATTGAGGGCGAGCATCCCCATGTGATTCTGCTCGGAATGAGCTTTTTGGAGCATATCGACCTGCAAGAGCGGGATAATATTTTGGTACTCACCCCGCGTTATTAGTGAACTCGGCAAGGAATATCGGTGCAGTGGTCGCCTAGCGGGCGTCGTGCTGATAAAATGCGCGACCGGATTTGCTCGTGGAGATACCCGTGGCAGTTAGCTTTATAGAATCCTCTAAACTTCCCACCCCGTGGGGGGTGTTTGATATTCACGGTTTTGAGGACACCGACAACGGCAAAGAGCACGTGGTTCTTAGTCTTGGCGATATTGGCAATGGTGAGCCTGTGTTGGCGCGGGTGCACTCTGAGTGTCTGACCGGCGACGCGCTGTTTAGCATGCGCTGTGACTGCGGTTCACAGCTGCGCGCGGCATTGGAAAAAATTGCCGAGGAAGGACGCGGCGCGCTGTTCTATCTGCGCCAAGAAGGCCGTGGAATTGGTCTGCTAAACAAAATTCGCGCTTATAAATTGCAAGACGCCGGAGCCGATACCGTCGAGGCCAACGAGCAACTGGGATTTGGTGCCGATATGCGCGACTACAGTTTACTGGCGGTAATGTGCGAGCATTTGAACATCACCAAAGTGCGTTTAATGACTAATAACCCGCGCAAGGTAAATGCACTCACCGACCAAGGTGTAGAGGTTGTTGAGCGCCTGCCACTGCAAACCGGACAAAACCCTCACAACGCAAAATATCTGGCGACCAAGTCGGGTAAATTAGGGCATTTGTTTTAAGTTTTGATTTATAAAACCCGTGGTGCATTTAGGAAATGACCACTTTCAGGTTGTTTAATTTATTCCCTTCACGTTGGTTGAACCATTGAATTAATGTGAGGGACGCTATCTTTGTCACAATTCTGCGCGAAATACCCTTGAACGATTTTGCATAATTCCGCCGTATCATGAACTGGTCACAAAGTTGTGAAAACAATGTTTCGATCCGCTTTCTGGCTTTACGATATTTAGCCGGAAAGTCTCTAAACTCTTTCTGGTTCTTTCGCATCGGTGTTTGCAAATTGATACAACTTGATGAAAATAAATCTGTTTGCCAAACTCTGCTCAAATACCCTTTATCGCCAATCAAAACACAATTGTTTAACTGGCCTTCAATATCGTTTAGGTAATGGATGTCATGAACCGAAGCCTTTGATATATCGTACATTTTTAACACGCCACTCGGTGAGCAAACCGCGTGTAACTTATAGCCAAAGTAGCGCATATTTTGTGCTGCACAAAAACCAAAATCTGGCGAGCTAGATTCAAATTCTTGGCAAATTTTACTGCGATTAGATCGACTCATTTTACACACTTCCAATGGCATGCTATCGACAATATTTATATCGTTATCAACATCTAATCGCGTGACAATAGCGCTTCTGATTTCTTCTAATTTAAAACTCAACCTTCGCGCTCTTCTGTTATAAACGGAGCGCTCAATTTTCCCATTGATGCACGCAGGCAGCTGTTTGAACAAAAAGTGTTCTGAATCAATGCCCAGTGTTTCAGCTGCAAGACTGAGCGCGAGTAGCTCCTTATCGCTTAGCTTAGGTGTTCTGATTTGATTCAAAAAATTATCGGCTGGCTCAATTTCGTGCAAAAGAGACAGAATTTTGCTATAAACGCTGTGTAAGTTACTCATCTCGTTACCATTTTTCTCGTAAACTAATGATAACCTCTTTATGAGGGTGAGTAACTTACCTCCTTCCTAAATGCACTACGGGT
>NZ_PQGG01000025.1 GCF_002915595.1 Zhongshania marina | reverse complement strand
GATCAGAACGTAACAACTGGTACGCTCGCCTCTCTAAATGGCAGCAGCAGCTCCGATGCCGACGGCGATTCTCTTACTTACTTATGGTCTACCACATCAAAGCCTAACGGCAGTGCCAGCTCTCTTTCGAGCACCACTGCTGCGAACCCACAATTCTCAGCTGACGTAGACGGTCAATATACTTTCCAGCTCGTCGTTAACGATGGCGAGCTAAATAGCTCCCCTGACTCCGTCACGGTAACAAGCAGTACTGCCAACAGCGCCCCCACTGCTAACGCAGGCCCGGATCAGAACGTAACAACTAGCTTTTTAGCAACGCTGGACGGCTCCGCCAGCTCTGATGCCGATGGTGACCCGCTGAGTTATTCGTGGACTATCACTTCCAAACCCAGTGGCAGCGCTAGTACGATATCGTTCAGCACTGACGTAGACGCATTTTTCACCCCTGACCGTGATGGGCAATATGTTTTCCAGCTCATCGTAAATGATGGCCATGCTAACAGCGCCCCCGACTCGATTACTGTAACTAGTAGCGGCGACAATAGCCCCCCAACCGCAAACGCTGGTGCCGATCAGACTGTCTTAGTGGGCGACGTTGCCCAACTAGATAGCAGCAATAGCTCAGACGCTGACGGCGACCCCTTAAGTTATTCTTGGAGCTTTGTGTCCAAACCAAATGGCAGTGTGTCGGCTTTATCCGACGCCACCCAAGCCTCCCCAACTTTTTTAACTGACCAGGCCGGCAGTTATGTACTGAGTTTAGTTGTCAGCGACGGCACTGAGAACTCCAACCCAGACTCCGTCACAATTACAGCTTCCGCCCCCAAAGTAAGACTTTATACAAAAGGGAATAGCATTTTCGACCCTACAGAGAACGAAGTAGGCTTCCCATATTCAAGCCAAGGCACGAACAATTCGTCAATTATAGGGAGCGACGTAATCACGCTAGGAGAGTTTCGCCTAGAAGCCCTGGGTACGGACTTCAATGTAACATCGCTTCAGGCCATAGATAGAAATGGAATTGTTGCTCCGAGATTTGTTGGGCTGGTTAACGGCGATACCGTTAGTGCCGGTAGCTCAATCAGTTTCAAACTAGAAACGCCAAAAACCAACAACCAGCAGGCTGATTTGTTGTTCTCATTTACTATCCAAGAAACTGGCGAGACATTTAGCTTTCAGCGCTTAGTTAAGACCAACTAACAAAGCCCTTTCAGACCTAAGCAGCATGTAAAGCTTTGCGTACTTTTCGCTGCTTGGGTTCGATTGTTATGAATTACAATGTCGCTTTACCGTAACCAAGCTGAGGCAAAGACACGTAGCTGCACCAGATTGACTCAGCCCCTCCATCTTAGCCACCGGAACAGCTTTTGTGGCGACGTGGCAACTAGTCTTCCTAAGCAACACCGCTCGTTCTAGCCTTTGCCAGCCCCTCCGAAATACGTCCCCTGATACGATTACGCTCAAACTCATTGAATGCCGAAATCACTTGAAGCATCAAACAACCTTCCGCGCTCGCTAAATCCACATTAAGTAGATCAAAGCTCCGCAAACTTACGTCCTTCTCCATCAATGTGGTAATTGTCTTTTGTACTTGGATGGCGCCACGACCCAAACTGATTTACAGCCAATCTTCACTACCATACGATTCAATTAGATAACTTACTTTATAGGCAATCCGCCCCTTGCTATCATTATTCTAAAAAACCACTTCACCGTGATTTTGTCGCCTCCAGATAAGTACGCCACACTCTCCGGGTGGATGGTAAAATGCTGCCGCAATCTAGACGGCGATAGCCGCCCGAAGGGGCAATAACAGGCCCTAGCCTGTTATTGATCAGCCCGCCGCAGCGGTTCGATAAAATGCGACCAGCATTTGGGACAAGCCATGTATGCTTTTCAATACATGGCGCAGCCCGAAGGGGCAAGCTGCAAGCCTAAACCCGCACCAAACCACTCTCTCAACACAACTAAAACCGCCATTTTTCAAACATCAATCACAAGTTTTCCGCACAAAACAGCAAATTACGCTAATATTCCTTCATACTTAGAGACTTACTGCGCTAACCTAAGAAAACATATAATCTGTTAACCATCACGGAAAAACAGAACTGCCGAAGAGATAGAGGACACCCGATATGAAGGCCTTGTTTCGTACCTGCCTGTTAATGTTTACAGTATTTTCATTTGCTGGCTGCGGAGGCGGTGACAGTGATGGCGGGCCGACATTAACCCCAATAGAAGATACCGAGACTGAAAACACGGTCAAACTTGGTAACTTTGCTCAAGGCGCATTTGTTGAAGGCCTCATCAAAGCCACTCCTCAAACAACATTAAGCACCGGAGATACCGCACAATTGAGTGTACTTTTTGTCGACCAAGATGACCTCGCATACACTGGGCCGGCGGAAATTTTATTCACATCAGATTGCCTCAGTAATGGTCAATCTGAAATTGACCCAGCAATCGCCGACAATACTAGCGGCACGGTACTAGCGACCTACACCGTTCTCAGTTGCGATGGTGCAGATATAGTAACTGCAACCAGCAGTGTAGAGGGAGTAACGCTAACAGCCTCCATAACTTTACAAACTGAACAACCCCCTTTAGGAGCACTCCAGTTTGTTTCAGCAACTCCACAAGTGCTCGCGCTGAAAGGAACAGAGGGCACCAATGACCAAACCGGCGATGGCCGTGATATTGGGCCTCAATCAACCGTGGTATTCCGTGTAACAAGTGACAATGGCGGCCCACTCCCTAATCAACAAGTCCAATTTGAACTCGTCACCGGAGATAGCGGTACAGGAAGCAACGGCGGCGACGCCTACCTAAGTCGATATATCGACTTCACAGATGCCGAGGGACTGGTTAGTACGGTGGTCAACCCAGGCACCACATCTACACCTCTTAGAGTGCGGGCAACAGCAGAACGCAACAATCAGGATATTTCAGCCGTCTCAAGTAGACTTGTGGTCACTACCGGAATACCGGATCAAGATAGCTTTTCACTTAGCGTTTCAACATTCAATATCGATGGCTGGGCCTATGACGGTATCGAAACTGATATCACCATTCGCGCCGCAGACCGCTTTAACAACCCCGTTCCAAACGGTACTGCCTTAACATTTTGGGCCGAAGGCGCTGCCATAGAACCGAGCTGCGTAACCGACGGCGGTGCCTGCACGGTTAAATTAAAAAGCCAATCACCTAGACCCAGTACTGGCCGCGTCAGTATTCTAGCCCGAGCTATTGGCGAGGAAAGTTTCACTGACGCCTCCCCCACCAATGGACGCTTCGAAGATAGTGAAAGTTTTCAAGATCTGGACGAGCCCTTCTTAGATGACAACGAGAATTGCGTTTACGATGCCAACATCGAAAAATTTGCCGACTTCAATAATGATGGCTCCCGCAACACTGGTAACAGCTTATACGACGGCCTGCTATGCAATGAAAACGCCAGTAACAACAACTGCAACCCCAACTCAGAAACAATTTTCGTCAGCGCCAGCACTGTCATCGTACTGTCCGGTTCGACCGACCTAAATGTGACTCCGTTTCTAGCAGGCGATCTGCAACTAAGCCCTATCATTGCCTGCGGTGGCGACGCTGCGAATAGTGGCTCTCGAGTTCCCTCATCATCATTGAGTGAAGTTACACTGGACTGCGGCCAGTCCATTGCTGTAACAGTAGAGGATTCACGAGGACAAGTTCCACCGGCAGGTACAAGTATTTCCGTCAAAACCAGCCAAGGCAATTTGATTGGCCCCACCACATATACGATGCCGTCCACTAACAACTATGGCCCGTGGGTAAAAACTTTTTTCTTGGATCCCGCAGAACAAGCCGGCGATGGTGTATTTGAAATCACCGTTGCCACTCCTAATACAGAAGCTGGCGGCACAACAACCTACACCCAATCACTTTCAGTTCTTCAGCGAAACTTCAACATCGACGCAACACAACCGGGCGTCAGTGGAGGCAATCTTGAAGTGAATACGGTCGACGGTGCGACAATTCAATTGAGCATAGACGAAGAGAATCAACTCGGCTTTCCAGAGGGCACGAAAGTTGCTCTATCCCTAAGCCGTGGAACAATCAATAATGGCACTGAGTTTAACATTCAAGCCGGACAAGTCGGAACATTTAGACATAACATTCAAGTAAGTCCTACCGGAAGCGAAGGTTTTGGGTTCCTCTCCGTCACTATAACCACACCTTCAGCCGACGGATGCAACCAAAACCGCACCTACTTTAAAGACTTCCAGGTTGAAGAAGTTGAACCGGAAGAAGACGAGCCCTAGGGCCTTTTTAGACCGGTCATGGTAAAATTTCTGCCATGACCAAACACGACACCATCTACTCCCAGCCCCAGCCCAGCATTGCGCGATTCGCCTTTGACGAGCATGTCGTTGAGGTTTTTCCAGACATGATCCAGCGCTCGGTGCCGGGTTACGCAACCATTATTGCAATGACGGGGGTAATGGCGGGAAGGTACGCGCAGAGTGGCAGCAACTGCTATGACTTAGGTTCATCACTCGGCGCAAGCACCTTAGCGATGGCGCGGGAAATTGGCGATCGCGACTGTCATATCATCGGGGTAGACAATTCTCCAGCCATGATTGAGCGCTGCAAACAGTATATTGCCGACGCCCCTCAATCTATCGAGTTGCGCTGTGAAAGCATCCAAGACAGCCACATTGCTAACGCCTCAGTTGTAGTACTCAATTTCACCCTGCAATTTGTACCGGCTAGTGAGCGCGCCAAACTCATCCAAACCATTAGCGAAGCCATGCGGCCCGGCGGGATTCTAATTTTGTCAGAAAAAATTGTCTTTGCAGATCCACACCTACAAGAATTGAATACCGACCTCCACCACGCCTTCAAGCGTGCCAACGGCTATAGCGAACTAGAAGTCGCGCAAAAGCGCAGTGCACTTGAGGACGTATTAGTCCCAGAAACCCTTAACCAACACCAACAAAGACTGCGCGAGGCAGGATTCAGCAGTATTGATGTGTGGTTCCAGTGTTTTAATTTTGCCTCTCTCGTTGCCATTAAATGATCGATTACCACGCATTTTTAAACAAACTCAGCCAACACCCCGAGCTTGCCGGCTGGTGCGACGCGCTGCCACAGCAGATTACCGACGGCTTAAACGAAGCCCGCTACGGCGACCTACCCCGCTGGAAGAAGGCACTTGCTGCTCTGCCCGATCTCGCGTCAAATTCCATCACTCTTAACGCGTCTCGCGTTGGTGCGGACGGCAGCATCACAGAGGCACAGCATCAGCAATTACACAATGCCCTCAAAGGTCTGCACCCTTGGCGCAAAGGCCCCTTTGAACTCTTTGGCGTGCATATAGACACCGAGTGGCGATCTGATTGGAAATGGGATCGCCTCAAAGACGCCATCGCACCGCTACAAGACCGCACGGTATTAGATGTAGGCTGCGGTAGCGGCTACCACTGTTGGCGTATGCGGGGCGCGGGGGCAAACCTCGTTGTCGGCATAGACCCTACGCCACTTTTTGTAATGCAGTATTTCGCGCTACAAAAATACCTAAACGACGACCGTGTCGCCGTCTTACCAATGGGCATTGAACACCTTCCAGAAAAATTGGAGGCGTTTGACACGACCTTTTCAATGGGCATTCTCTACCATCGTCGCTCCCCCTTTGATCACCTGATTGCACTGCGCGACAGTCTCCGCAGCGGCGGCCAGCTAGTATTAGAAACACTGGTTATTGAAGGCAAAGCCGGCGAAGTACTAGTGCCAGAGGGACGGTATAGCAAAATGGGCAATGTGTGGTTTATTCCGAGCACAGCCACATTAGAAAGCTGGCTAAAGAAAGCCGGATTTAAATCTCCCCGACTCATCGATGTAAGCCAAACAAGCTGCGAGGAGCAGCGCAGTACCGACTGGATGAACTTCCACTCGCTAGCAGAATTCCTCAATCCAGCGGATGCGAGCCAAACCATTGAGGGTTATCCGGCGCCGCGCCGCGCGACTTTTCTTGCCGAAAAGCCGTAAAAAGTACGCAAAATCAGCAATCAAGCCCCATTTTCAAACCTAACAGCACAATTTCAACAACACAAAAAGGGACTTTTGTGCTATGTTTGTGAAACTTTTAAGTATGAAATCGTGCCGAAAAAATCAAAAAAAGGCACATCGGAAGCCATCATGCTGCAAACTGGAACAGGACTTCTAGCTGACCGCCTTAAATCGCAATCACGATTGTGGTTTGGCGAGCACCTGTACCGCTACTTTGAACGGCTTGAAGACAATTTCCACCGCCGCGCCTTAAGCGCAAATAACCCAGCCGAACAAGCTGAACTACTGGCCCAGCAAAAAGCGGTAAAGCGCGGCCAAGACGAAGCATTCCGGCTATTTGCAGATCATATTAATCTCGCTTTCAATACCAAGCGCGCCTACGATATAGGTGGCCACCCCGAACTAGATCGCCTAGCGCAGGGCCTTGAAAAATTATCTGACGCCTACTTTAAACACGAGAAACCACAACTTCGCATTATTTGTCGCGCCATCGCTCCCATTACAGTGTTGGCCGGCTTTCAGCAAATTTTAGTACCACTAAAACTCGAAGCAAGTCATCGGCATCAAGCCCTAACCATGTTTCAGGGCCTGCTCATTCAAGAATTGAACAAACTTTATAGTGACCTGCTTAGCTCATTGCCAGTGGAAAGCCAAACCCACAATTTAGAGGCTTGGATCAGCCATATAAAACAACAATTGGCGGAAAAAAACCTTTCCACCCAAGAACGGGCACTGACCGAAACACGATTGCAGCGTTTACTGAAACTGCACTCCCACCGTCACAGCAAGAATAGCAATAGTGTACAGATAGAACCTAGCGACGAAGAGCTCCTCAACACCGTCGCCACACTATTTCAGCAGCTAACAACCCGACGTAGATTATCATCTGGGGTTTTATCCTCACTCAACACACTTCAAACCAGCGTCAGTGCGCTTGCGCTGCAAGACCGCAGCGTATTTATGCATCCGCTACACCCAGCCAGGCAAGTGTGTCGGCAATTAATTAACACTCTCAATCAATGGGACGACGCCCCGCTTGCGCAACGTCAGCAATTTGAAGCCGAACTCAAAACCATAAGCAAAAAATTTAGCGATCATCATATCAACGCAAATCAGTTCAATGCGGTGCGCGAGCAGGTCGACGCCTGCTGCCAACATTTGCTACAAAGCATCAAGCTGAATGATAAACGCAGCCTAAATGCAGACGTAGGCCAAAAGCGCCTCGCGCGACTACGCCGAAAAGTGCATGAAATGCTCGATGAAAAAACCACCGAGCTCGACCTACCAGTCAATATTGGCAATATGCTCTACGGCCCCATGACAACCATCATTCTCTATCATTGGCTACGTCACGGCAGTAACAGCGCGCCGCTGCGCCGCAGTCTGCAATTGGTAGACGACATTCTTTGGTACATCCAGCCACATTCAAACTGGTCTGAACTTCGTCGCGCCAAAGCCATGAGCAAAGACATCGAAACCGAGCTAAGCGACGGTTTGCAGCGTATTAACTACGGCTACCACGCCACCCAAACCCTCATCGACGAGCTTCACCAACTCCGTCTCGCCGCCTCAGGACGCAGCGTCAGCGTGCCATTGCCCGACGCCAAACGCTGATACCACCCCAAGCAAATCTGTGCCGACGGGTGTTGGTAGCCATCAAAACTAGGTATAATTTCCCGCCCGCATGTTTGGCCATCACGGCTAGACGCGCCCAATACTCTACAGATCAATCGCATATTATGGCGATCACGCATTTAAGGTGATGACTTTGCAACTCGATCAAGCAACTACCGAACAACTGCGCGACTGGGAAACCTCACTAACTCAGGAATACCAGCAGTTTAAAGCCTCAGGCCTGAATCTCGACCTAACCCGCGGCAAACCCAGCTCGGAGCAGCTGTCCTTGTCAGACAGCATCAATGAAATTCTGAATAGCGATCTGAGTAATGAAAGCAACACCGACTTGCGCAACTACGGCGGCCTCGACGGCATCCCTGAGTGCAAACGCTTATTTGCCGGCGTACTAGGCGTAAAACCAGAAGAAACCCTTATCGGCGGCAACAGCAGTCTCACTCTGATGTATATGGCCGTCCAATTTGGCCTGCATCAAGGCTTTGGCGACTTAGCCAAAAGCTGGAACAGCGAAGGCCGCACCGTTAAATTTCTTGCCCCAGTACCAGGTTATGATCGCCATTTCAGCGTGTGTGAACACCTAGGCATTGAATTAGTACCTGTGGCATTAAAAGACGACGGCCCAGACATGGATGCAGTAGAGCAATTACTAAAAAGCGATCCTGCCATCAAAGGCATTTGGTGCGTGCCCCGCTTTAGCAACCCTACTGGCACCGTCTACTCAGACCAAGTTGTTGAGCGCATTGCCCAACTCGGCAAAATCGCCAGCGATAACTTCCGTGTTTTCTGGGACAACGCCTACGCCGTTCACAGCCTAAGCGACGACGCACCAGAACTCGCTAACTTAATGGATAGCTGCCGCAAATATGGCACCGAAGACAGCGTATACCTCTTTGGCTCCACCTCAAAAATCACCTATGCCGGCGCCGGTGTCGCCTTTGCGGGCATGTCGAAGGCAAACTTAAAAGCATTCACCCATCACTTGGGTATGTCGCAAATCGGCCCCGACAAAATCAATCAGCTGCGCCACGTTCGTCTATTAAAAGACGCCGAGGGCATCACTGAGCATATGCGCCAACACGCCGCAGTGCTTAAACCACGCTTTGATATTGTTCTCAAGCACCTGCGCGAAGGCTTAGGCGGCACCGGCATGGCGAGCTGGAATGAGCCACAGGGCGGCTACTTTGTATCCTTCGACACGCTGCCGGGTCTTGCAAAAGAAGTTGTAAAACTGGCCGCTGAAGCCGGTGTAAAACTCACCCCCGCTGGCGCCACCTTCCCTTATGGCAAAGATCCCGCAAATAGCAATATTCGCATTGCCCCAAGCGTACCGAGCTTAGAGGAAATTGACCGCGCAATGGCCGTATTTGTGACCTGCGTGAAACTGGCCTCGGTAAAACAGCGTCTAAGCTAGGCTAGCCAAAACGCACTGCGCGACCACAAAAAAGGGTGCCAATTGGCACCCCAGATCCCTGACAAACCCCCGTATTTTTACTGGGGTTTGTCGTTTCTACGGCTCGTTCTCACACAGGCATAGAATTTAGGCGATTCCCCAAATTAATCACCAAGGTGCTTAAATCGCCTTCTAGTCGGCTTTTAGGGTGCTAATTCAGAGGTTTTAAACGACAAAATGGCCTACGCTGCCATCAGTGCTATCTTTTTAATGTTTTGGGCGGCAGCTACCAATAAACATTGGCCTTGAACACGGTTTAATCCTTTATAACGTGCATAGCGGTAACCATGAAGCTGTTTTGCATCTGCAAAACTTCGCTCAACGGTTTCTTTTCGCCTCTTATAAATAACTTTCCCTTCTGATGTTAGCCTGTGCTGATTAATCCGCTCCTTGCTCGCTTCCCAAACATGGCGGGTAACCGTTTTTACCTGCTTTGCGTTCCTGGTACAGCGTGATAGATGCTCACAGTGTTGGCAAATACGTGGATCTGACTGGTAGTGGCGGTAACCTTCCCGATTAGTGGTTTTATAGATGAGCTGTTGACCCGCTGGGCACTTGTAGGTATCGCTATCGGCATCGTATTGATATTCACGTTTGTAGAAATAACCTTTCTTATGCGTGGGGCGGCGATAGCCCATTACACCGTACAGTCCTCGATCTTCAATGCCTTTACAAACGGCTGAGGTGAAGTATCCCGCATCTAGTCCTACTGCTTCTACTGGTAGGTCAAAGCGCTTAATTTGCCGGTCTAGCCGCTTCAGGTAAGGCACACTGTCATGGATATTCCCCGGCGTAACGTGAACATCGGTAACGATGTTGCATTTACCATCGACTGTTCGATGATCTAAGTAAAAGAACCCTTTAGGCTTTTCATCTCGTACCATGTAGCCACTGTCGGGGTCGGTAGTGCTTTTATTTATTTCTCTGGTGACTGGCGCTTTCGTTGTCGGCGCTAACGGCTTTTTTCCGTGGCGTAATCTGTCCTCCTCTACAGCGCTATCAAGCGCATCCATGTAATCTTGACGAGAGGCGGCGACCTGAACTTTGGTTTTCTTGTGTTTATTGGCGTTGGCTTTTAGGTGGGTCGAGTCGGTGAAGAGGTGCTTTCCTGATACCAGTCGTTTTGATATTGCCTGCAAAACGATTTCATCAAAGATTTGTTGGTATACACCTGACTCATTAAACCGCCTGCGACGATTTTGACTAAATGTAGAGGCATCTGGGATTTTGTCCGTTAAGTTTAAACCTAAAAACCAACGATAAGCGACGTTCACTTGCACTTCGCGAACCAGCTGGCGCTCACTGCGAACACCGAATAAGTAGCCAACTAACAACATCTTAAAGAGTAGTGTTGGATCTAAAGCTGGTCGCCCGTTATCAGCACAGTAGAGATCTTTGACGAGATCATGAATAAAGCTGAAATCGATATGTTTATCGACTTTGCGCAGCAGGTGGTCTGAGGGGACTAGCTCGTCAATACAGACGAACTCCATCGAGGATTGGGTTTGCGGTCGAGTATTTAGCATGCCCCATTATAAAAAATCCTCGCGCTTTGGCGAGGACTTTGTCAGCAGTCTG
>NZ_PQGG01000024.1:107500-108819 GCF_002915595.1 Zhongshania marina | reverse complement strand
AAGCCTGGCGATGACCTACTCTCGCATGGGGAAACCCCAAACTACCATCGGCGATGACACGTTTCACTTCTGAGTTCGGGATGGGATCAGGTGGTTCCATGTCTCTATGGTCGCCAGGCAAACTGGCTTGGCTAAATGAGGTGTCTTACGCACTTGCGTGCTGCGTCATTTAATCCAAATAGGGCGGTAAACGACCTCCACGGATGGAGGAAGTGCCTGATATTGTCTGGAACAATATCGGGCTAAGCTGATATAAACACTGTTTTCTTTCGTGTGTAAGTTGTCTCCAACTCACCTTGCAACAATCCGCTGCAGTTTCTTCATTGTGATAGCTAAACCACTTAATTATATGGTCAAGCCTCACGAGCAATTAGTACAGGTTAGCTCAATGCCTCGCAGCACTTACACACCCTGCCTATCAACGTCCTGGTCTTGAACGGCTCTTTAGGGGGCTCAAGGCCCCAGGGAGATCTAATCTTGGAAGAGGCTTCCCGCTTAGATGCTTTCAGCGGTTATCCCGTCCGAACGTAGCTACCGGGCAATGCCACTGGCGTGACAACCCGAACACCAGAGGTTCGTCCACTTCGGTCCTCTCGTACTAGAAGCAGCTTTCCTCAAATCTCCAACGCCCACGGCAGATAGGGACCGAACTGTCTCACGACGTTCTGAACCCAGCTCGCGTACCACTTTAAATGGCGAACAGCCATACCCTTGGGACCGGCTTCAGCCCCAGGATGTGATGAGCCGACATCGAGGTGCCAAACACCGCCGTCGATGTGAACTCTTGGGCGGTATCAGCCTGTTATCCCCGGAGTACCTTTTATCCGTTGAGCGATGGCCCTTCCATACAGAACCACCGGATCACTATGACCTACTTTCGTACCTGCTCGACTTGTCAGTCTCGCAGTCAAGCGCGCTTATGCCATTACACTAACCGCATGATTTCCGACCATGCTTAGCGCACCTTCGTGCTCCTCCGTTACTCTTTGGGAGGAGACCGCCCCAGTCAAACTACCCACCACACAATGTCCTCGATCCAGATAATGGACCAGAGTTAGAACCCCAACAGTACCAGGCTGGTATTTCAAGATTGGCTCCACGTAAGCTAGCGCCTACGCTTCAAAGCCTCCCAGCTATCCTACACAAGTAATATCAGAGTCCACTGTGAAGCTATAGTAAAGGTTCACGGGGTCTTTCCGTCTAGCCGCGGGTATACGGCATCTTAACCGCAAATTCAATTTCACTGAGTCTCGGGTGGAGACAGCGTGGCCATCATTACGCCATTCGTGCAGGTCGGAACTTACCCGACAAGGAATTTC
>NZ_PQGG01000024.1:0-102500 GCF_002915595.1 Zhongshania marina | reverse complement strand
ACGCCGTGAATCAAGCGGGTCATTTCTTCGGCAAGCACTCGCTGCGCCGCCGGCTTGCCGACAGAGCGATCCTCAAGCTCGATAGCATCGATATCTGCGAGAGACAAAAATGTGAAGTAGCGAAGGAATTTGTATACGTCCGCATCTGCCGTGCCAAGCCAGAATTGATAAAAGGCATACGGTGATGTCTTGGCTGGATCAAGCCAAATGGTGCCCGATTCGGTTTTACCAAACTTTGTACCATCTGCTTTCGTCACCAGTGGCATAGTTAAACCATGAACCGCGGCACCATGCTGGCGACGAGCGAGATCCACCCCCGCGATTATATTTCCCCACTGATCTGAGCCACCCAGTTGCAAGGTGCAACCGTGCCTCTTATATAGCTCTGAGAAATCCATACCCTGTAATAGCGAATAACTGAACTCGGTAAACGAGATACCAGAGCCCTCTCTATTTATACGCTGCTTTACCGACTCCTTGGCAATCATGCTATTTACAGAGAAGTGCTTACCAATATCACGCAAAAATTCAAGCGCCGACATAGGACCAAACCAATCTAGGTTATTGGCCACCTCAGCGGAGTTTTCGCCACAATCAAAATCAATAAACCGTGAAACCTGCGCTTTTAGACGATCAACCCAACCAGCCACTACATCAGGCGTATTTAATTGCCGCTCCTGCGCCTTAAAACTTGGATCACCAATAAGCCCTGTCGCTCCACCAACCAAGGCGATGGGCTTATGGCCTGCCTGCTGAAAACGACGCAGCGCTAATAAAGGTACAAGATGACCAATATGGAGACTGTCGGCGGTCGGATCAAAACCACAATACAGTGTGCGCGAGCCCTCAGAGAGATACTCACCCAAGCCATTCTCACCAGTCATCTGCGCAACCAGACCTCTTGCCTCTAACTCAGTGAGTAAATCTGCATTTACTGCTGTCATACACCGACCTTCATATATAAGAAGCGCAAATCACCATATAGGCAATCTGCAAAATTAGGAAAATACCGAAGAGCCGGCAAGATACAACAACCGACAACAAATGCAAACCGCGAAAAGCTGACAGGCCGGCCCGCCCAAGCTAGAATCTACTTTAAGTTTCGGTTTTTACGGGCTTTAAGCACGCAGTACATTTGTTATACTGCGTAAAAAACCATCAACAGGCATTTAGTAATTAGACTATGCAAAACTGGATACCCAAAAGGCACGCCGTTCGCAAAGGCACAAACGGCAAATTTCCGCGACGCCATTTGGCTCTTGCTGCATCGACTCTTATCGCACTTGGTTTGTCCCTACTACTATTGCCAGGCGAAAATGCCGAAGCAAAACGCACTGCAATTCCACTCAACCTAGAGCTCAGTCCAACAAGAGCCGCCAGCAGCTCAACAGACACTGCACCTATAATAGAAGAAACCGAAAAACCCTGGACTGAAGTACAGGTAAAATCTGGGGACTCACTTTCTGCCATCTTTAGCCGCGCAGATCTCACCCCCCAAGATCTTCATGAATTGCTCACAACAGCACCCAAGGCGAAAGCACTGAACAAGATCCGTCCGGGACAGAAGTTATCATTCCAAATAGATGATGGCGGCAAACTCGCCGCCTTGAGCTACCAAATAGACAAACTTAACAGCCTTGTTTTTGAGCGCGGCGTAACGGGCTTTGGCACTACCGAGCTTGCAGAAACCCCCGAAATTCGCCAGCGCGTCGCCAGCGCAACCATCACCTCGTCGCTGTATAAGGCTGCGCAAGACGCCGGCGTAAATCAAAGCATTATTATGGAGCTCGCCAATATTTTCGGTGGCGTCTTGGATTTCGTATACGACGTTCGCAAAGATGATTACTTCATTGTTATATATGAAGAGCTTTACTTAAATGGCGAACGCCTAGGCAGCGGGCAAATTCTCGCGGCGCAATACTTCAACCAAGGCCGCTCGTTTCAAGCCTATCGCTATATAAATAGCCGTGGCGATGTCGACTATTTCTCTGAAAGCGGCGAAAGCATGCGCAAGGCATTTTTGCGCGCGCCACTAGACTTCACACGCATCAGCTCTGGGTTCAACCCCAAACGCTTACACCCAGTGTTTAAAACCGTACGCCCACACCGCGGCATAGACTACGCAGCCCCCCGCGGAACGCCGGTATATGCAGCCGGCGATGGCCGAGTTTCAGACGCAGGCTACTCAAAAGCAAACGGCAACTACGTGTTCATCAAACACGGTGAGGCCTATATCACCAAATACCTGCATTTACATAAGCGCGCCGTGTCAAAAGGCGAGCGAGTTCGACAGCGTGAGACAATTGGCTGGGTGGGCTCCACTGGCTACGCGACGGGACCACACCTGCACTACGAATTTTTAGTTAATGGCGTACATCGCAATCCTGCAACAATCGTCACCAAGCTACCGCCACCGACCAAGGTGAGTGCTGGCGAGATGTCAATTTTCAAAAGCCAGATTTCTGGCATGCAACTCCAGCTAAAAACCTACGCTGCCCAGCGCAGTTACAACAATATTGACGCTGGCTAATGGTGTCGAAGTATATTGGATTGATGTCCGGCACTAGCCTAGACGGCATCGACGCAGCGCTAATTAGCGTCGATGAAGATGACAATATCCACTTCGAACACAGCATTTCGGCAATTCTGCCAGCCGAGCTAAAAACAGACATACTCACGCTCTGCGCTTCGAGCACCGACGAGATAGAGCTACTCGGCAAAACCGATCGAGAAATCGGCCGCGTGTTCGCCAATGCTGCTCTGCAACTCTGCACCAGTGCGAGTATCAGCCCCGCCGACGTCACCGCAATTGGCAGCCACGGCCAGACTGTGAGACACCGCCCACCAGACGCCACACGAAATAGAAATCAAGCATTTACCTTGCAAATTGGCGATCCGAATACAATCGCGGAATTAAGTGGTATCACCACCATCGCCGATTTTCGACGGCGCGATATTGCCGCCGGCGGCCAGGGAGCACCACTGGTACCCGCCTTTCACGCCGCGGCATTTGCTAGCGAGAACGAAGAGCGCGTTATTCTAAATATTGGCGGCATGGCCAATATTAGCCTTCTAAAGATAAATGGCGATGTTATCGGTTTCGATACCGGACCCGGCAATGTACTGATGGATAGCTGGATACACACTAGCCTAGGGCAAGACTTTGATCGCGACGGCAACTGGGCAGCCAGCGGCAAATCCGATGCAGAATTATTAGAGCACTTTTTACAGCTGCCGTTTTACGCCCAATCTGGCCCCAAAAGCACAGGACGCGAGCAATTCAATCAACAATCCATTTTCGATGCTTTACGCCATTTCCCGAGCATTGCGCCAGAGAATGTGCAGGCAACATTATTGGAACTCACGGCGCGCAGTATTAGCGATGCCATAGAAAAGTCCAGCGCAGGCACGACACCGGTTTTTATATGCGGCGGCGGCAGCGCCAACCTCGCACTTTGCAAACGTATTAGCGCGCTACTTCCCGACCGTCGAGTTGAAGATACCCGCATGCTTGGCATTCCACCCGACTGGGTAGAAGCGGTAGCATTTGCATGGCTAGCCAAACAAACGCTAAACCAGCTTCCTGGCAACGTTCCGGCTGTTACCGGCGCCGACGGACCACGCATACTGGGCGCAATTTATCCTGCATAATTAGATGCAAAATCGAACAGCACGGGAAATAAGAAAGAGAATGGTACACAGATCGGCCCAACGAGCGTCAGGCCGAGATAAAACTAAACCGAAAACGAAGACCCACAACCACAGGTGGTACTCGCATTTGGATTGCTGACCACAAAGCGCGAGCCCTCAAGCCCCTCTGTGTAATCAACCTGCGCACCGTCAATGTACTGATAACTTAATGGATCGACCAGCACAGTAACGCCATCGCGCTGCACCAGCGTGTCATCTTCTTCAGCAATTTCATCAAATGTGAAACCGTACTGAAATCCAGAGCAACCACCACCAGTAACAAATACGCGTAACTTCAAATCATCGTTAGCTTCTGACTCGACTAGGCTTCTAACCTTTGCCACCGCCTTATCCGTCAATGTTAGGACTGACGGCGTGAATTGTTCAACCGCAGACATATATCACCTCGCTACTACATTGGTACAAATTTGTACCACAACTGACGTAATTATCGGCTTTCCCGACTAATTTAGTCAAGTATTAAAGCCCTAACAGCAAACTACGGCAGCAAGGCCAAGCCCTGCAGCCCCATTGTCTCTGGCAAGCCGAACATAATATTCATATTCTGAATAGCCTGACCAGAAGCGCCCTTCACCAAGTTATCGATAACCGACAAGACCACCACGGTATCTCTATTCTGCGGACGGTACAGCGCCAAGCGGCAGGTGTTTGCACCCCGTACCGAGCGGGTTTGCGGCAAACTGCCCAAAGGCATTACATCAACAAACGGGGCGTCGGCGTAGCGCTTTTCGAACATAAACTGCAGCTCATCCAAAGATACCGCCGGATCCAGCAACTCTGAAAACAAGGTGGCGTGAATGCCACGCACCTGCGGCAACAAGTGCGGCGTAAAGGTAAGATTAACCGGCCCCTCAGCAGCTAAAGCCAACTCCTGCTCAATTTCAGGCAAATGACGGTGCCCCGCCACACCATAGGCCTTAAAGCTTTCAGACAATTCCGCATAAATATTATCTAGCTTGGCCTGACGCCCTGCGCCACTCACACCCGACGCAGCACTCGCAATCAAACGCTTAGGGTCAACCAACTTCTGTTCAAGCAGTGGAATCAGCCCAAGCTCCACCGCTGTTGGATAACAGCCAGGGCAGGCAATCAGCTTTGCATCGCGAATCTTAGCTGCATTGCGCTCTGGCAAGCCGTAAACCGCTGTCGCCAACACATCTGGGCACACGTGCTCTTCGTTGTACCATTTAGACCAAAGCGCTGCGTCGCTGATTCGGAAATCCGCCGACAGGTCCACGATACGCGTTCCCGCCGCCAATAGTTCAGGCACCATATTCATCGCGACATTATGGGGTGTCGCAAAAAATACCACGTCACAACTCGCCAGCGCGTTTACATCCGGCGCGGTAAAACGCAGATCAATAGCACCGCGCAAACTCGGAAACAATTCATCAACGGCAACACCGTCTTCAGCGCGGGAGGTAATCATCGCCACCTCAGCCTCGGCATGGGTAGACAATAAACGTAGCAACTCTGCACCGGTGTAGCCTGTACCGCCTACTATTCCAACTTTTAACACCCGAATATTCCTCTCTTAACGCTGTTCATTCTTTTGCTCAGCAAGGGGCTTATCTGTCGCCACTGCCAAACCTGACTCTTCCTTTTCACGCAGCAAGTAATCCCAGCTACGCACTAAATCTCTTGCTAATACGTGGTACACCGGCTCCGTCATTACGAGCTTCGACACCGCTGTTGCCACAAGTGCACTGACCATTAATGCGGGCAGTATGTCATGATTATTACCCGTCAGTTCCAACACAATAACAAATGCGGTAATCGGCCGCTGCACTACCCCCGCAAAATAACTGGCCATGCCAACCAAAATTAACGATACCGCAGGCACCTGTGGAAATAGGGGGCCCATCACCGAACCAAGCTCAGCACCTGCCGCCAAACTCGGTGAAAAAATACCACCGGGCACGCCACTGAAGTACGTCAGCAAGGTTGCCAGTATTTTACCACCCGCGGTCAACCAACTACCTTCCGCCTGCCCTGCCAGCAGGGCTTTTGCCTCTACATAGCCGCTACCCATCGTAAGGCCACCGGACAGAATCGCCATACCAGCTAAAAATATACCGATAATAAACGCGACTCGCAGTGGTCGCCGCGTTACAAAGGGTGCTATAGCCCGATTACCCTGCACTAAAAACAAACTAAACAAGCCACCCAGCAAACCACAGACTACGCTTACCCCAATAATATAAGGGTAATCAGACAAGGGCATTGCCGTGACATCGGGAACACCAAAATAGCTATAGTGCCCAGCAAATGCCAGTACAACCACCCCCGAGAGAATGATCGCCATAATAAATGTACCAGTGGTTCGCGCCTCCATCGACTGCTGAAGCTCTTCAATTGCAAACACGATACCCGCCAGCGGCGCGTTAAACGCTGCCGACACCCCTGCAGCACCGCCGGCAACAATCAAACTGCTTTCCACTTGACGCTGTTTCAACTTGGCCCAAGTGCCAAATTTATACATTAAAGCCGCGCCAACATGAACACTCGGTCCCTCTCGCCCAACCGTTGCACCGACCAATAAGCCGGCGCAGGTTAACAGCACTTTTAATATGGCCACTCGCAATGACAGAAACGGACCACGCAACCAGTGATAGCTCTGCTTATGCGCCAGCAGTACCTGCGGAATACCACTGCCTCTGGCCGCCTTTCCCCCTAAATTCATTACCCACACAATAGCCATTAGCCCAAAGGGGGTGATTACCAAAAAAGCATAGGGGTAGCGATCAAAAACATGCTGGGTAATTGAGAAGCTTTCTTCCGACAACCACGCGAAACTTTGGATAACCAGACCAACAGTTAAGGCCCCAAACCAAAATACACCGCGGGTTTTCCAGTCTTCTACGGTACCCAATTGCCGACGCGTATGACGGTTGCCCAGCGTCCACCACAGACGAAGTCTGCGAGCAGTCTGGGTACGTTTACGATTGGCAGTCATGCAATAGGGGCCTGTGCAGGCGGCAGAGCTTAATCAGAATGTGCCGATAAAAATGGTGCGGCGGGCCGCAATTGGCTGACAGATATTGTATGCTAATTCACCGACAACACCCAGTGCTCAGAAACGTGATTTTATCCAAACGGCGCAATGCGACTGCTTAACGTCGCTTTATGCCACGGCACCCCGTACAAATAAGCTAGGTAAATCATCATGCTTTGGTTAAAAGCCTTCCACATTATTGCCGTCATTTGCTGGTTTGCCGGCATTTTCTACCTGCCTAGATTATTTGTTTACCATGCAATGGCGGAAGATCAAGCAACCCGTAATCACCTAAAAACCATGGAGCGTAAGCTCTACCGTTTCATCAGCCCCTTTGCGGTATTAACCATCGTGTTTGGCGCTTTACTGATCGCACCGAATATTGATTACTACCTGCAGGCTGGTTGGCTGCACTTAAAATTACTCTTCGTTATTGGGCTTGTTGCCTACCACTTATACTGCGGCCACCTAGTTAAAGTTTTTGCCAACGACAGCAATCAGCGCCAACACGTTTTTTATCGCTGGTTTAATGAAGCCCCTGTTATCGCCCTATTTGCCATTGTATTGCTGGTGGTACTCAAACCCTTTTGAGCCCAGTCAACCCCGCACTAGCGATAATGTACCCAGCGCGGGATAATGCCCGCATACACTTTTCACAATTAAGATCTTTATATGACTAGCTCCGAACACTTATTTGAAATCGCCCGCCAACGTATCCCCGGAGGCGTCAACAGTCCGGTGCGCGCCTTTAAAGCAGTCGGCGGCACGCCAAAATTTATCGACCACGCATCCGGACCATACCTCTTCGACACCGAGGGTAAAAAGTACATCGATTATGTATTGTCTTGGGGCCCCATGTTACTCGGCCACGCCCACCCAGATGTCATTGCAAGCGTTACCGCCCAGCTCCAAAAAGGCCTTAGCTTTGGCGCACCAACAGAAATAGAAACCCAGCTCGCCGAAAAGCTCTGCAGTATCATGCCCGGCATGGACATGGTTCGCATGGTTAACTCCGGCACCGAAGCCACCATGAGCGCCATCCGCCTTGCGCGGGGTTATACCAAACGCGACAAAATCATCAAATTTGAAGGCTGCTATCACGGCCACTCAGACTCCTTGCTAATAAAAGCCGGCTCAGGCGCGCTAACAATGGGCGTACCGAGTTCGCCCGGTGTTCCCGCTGCACTGGCAGAACACACCATCACCCTGAGCTACAACGACATAGACGGCGTACGCGCCGCCTTTGCCGAGTATGGCGAACAAGTTGCCTGCATTATCGTGGAACCGGTTGCCGGCAATATGAATTGCGTACCGCCCATACCAGGTTTTCTCGAATGCCTAAGAGAGTGCTGCGACGATAACGGTGCAGTTTTCATTATTGATGAAGTCATGACCGGCTTCCGCCTAGGCCTGCAAGGTGCGCAGGGCTATTACGGCGTGAGCGCAGACCTGACTTGTCTGGGCAAAGTCATAGGCGGCGGCATGCCGGTAGCCGCGTTCGGCGGCAAGCGTGAAATCATGGAACACATTGCCCCCAGCGGGCCGGTCTACCAAGCTGGCACCTTATCTGGCAATCCCATTGCGATGGCGGCCGGGCTTTGCATGCTAAAACACATCGAAAAGGACGGCTTTTACGAGCCAGTTTTCCACGCAACCGATATGCTTGTTGAAGGCTTAAGAGAGCGCGCCAAGGCTGCCAACATCCCCATGACCAGCAACCACGTTGGCAGCATGTTTGGGGTATTTTTTACCGATGCCGAACACATCACCAACTACCAACAAGTCATGGCCTGCGACACCGAGCGCTTCAATCGCTTTTTCCACGGCATGCTAGAAGGTGGCGTTTACCTAGCCCCCGCCTCCTACGAAGCAGGCTTTCTGTCATCGGCCCACAGTGACGCCGATATTAACGACACTTTAGATGTTGCGGAACGTGTTTTCGCTACACTCCGCTGAGGTAGGTCAATGACTAAATCACTTGAACGCGGTGCCTTTCCCAATACTCGACTTCGCCGCCTGCGCGCCAAAGACTTTACACGGCGGTTAATGCGCGAAAACCAACTTGGTGTCGACGACCTGATCTACCCCATGTTCGTATGCGAAGGTAGCGATACTCGGCAAAGTATAAAATCCATGCCGGGTATTGAACGCCTGAGCTTGGACTTAATGGTCACAGAGGCTAAGCTCCTCGCAAGCCTTGGCATACCCGCCATCGCACTTTTCCCCGTGGTCGGCGCAGACAAAAAGTCACTACTTGCGGAAGAGGCCTACAATCCAAATGGACTAGCTCAAAACACGATAAAAGCGATTAAAGATGCCGTTCCCGAGCTCGGGATTATCACCGACGTCGCCCTCGACCCCTACACCACCCACGGGCAAGACGGCATCATCGACGACACTGGCTATGTATTAAACGACCGCACCGTAGAAACCTTATGCCTGCAAGCCCAAGCGCAAGCGGATGCCGGCGCCGATATTGTCGCTCCCTCGGACATGATGGACGGACGTATCGGCGCAATACGCCAAGCGCTTGAAAACACAGGGCACATCAACACCTGCATACTGAGCTACGCTGCAAAATACGCCTCAGCGTATTACGGCCCGTTTCGCGACGCCGTAGGTTCAGCGGGAAATTTAGGTGGCGGCAACAAATACACCTACCAAATGGACCCCGCGAATAGCGACGAGGCCCTGCACGAATGCGCGCTGGACTTGGCAGAAGGGGCCGACATGATCATGGTAAAACCCGGCATGCCCTACCTCGACATTATCCGCCGTGTTAAAGACGAACTAGCAGTACCCACCTATGCCTACCAAGTCAGCGGTGAATACGCCATGCACTGTGCGGCATTTGAAAACGGCTGGTTAGATAAAAATGCGGTCATGATGGAGTCGCTGCTCGCCTTTAAGCGCGCCGGCGCAGATGGGATACTCACGTATTTCGCCAAAGACGTGGCATTATTACTTAACAAGTAGTGTTTACGCTGTCACATGCAACGCTTATCGTTACGATGAATAAAACGACATACTACAGGGGATCTACCATGCAAAAACGACTGATAGCCTTGGCAATACTCGCAGCGAGCGCATCTGTTGCTACTCAGGCTGATATTGTCGGTGCCACCGCAGGCGCCTATATGTGGAAGCAAAGCTGGGAAGGTGATGTAAAAGCAGGTTCTCAAAGCGTAGATATGAATAAGGACCTAGGTTATGACGACGAAACGGGCAAAAGCTTTTATGTAGCCCTAGAGCATCCAGTTCCTGTCATACCCAATATTCGCCTGCAACGCACTGATCTCGATATTTCCGAGCAGGGCACATTAACAAAAAGCTTCACCTTCGATGGCAAAGGCTATGCGCAAAGTGAAGTCGTAGATTCAACGACTGACCTAAGCCACACCGACGCCACCCTGTACTACGAAATTTTAGACAACTGGGTCAATCTTGACGTTGGTGTAACCGTGCGTATGTTCGACGGTGAAGTGAGTATAAAAGGTACAAGTGGCGAAGGCGCCATCGACCTTGATGCACCCGTACCAATGGGCTATATCAATGCACGCTTTGATCTGCCGCTGACTGGGCTGTACGCATCTGGCCTCGTAAACGTCATTTCCTACGGCGACAATAAAATCTCTGACGTCACCCTTGGCCTCGGCTACGAGCTAGGTATTGTCGGCCTAGAAATCGGCTACCGTAATTTCGACGTCGATCTTGAAGATGACAATGAAGAGGCCAATGTCACCGTTGATGGCTACTTTTTAGCAGTGGTTATCGACATCTAGTCAGCATCAGAACCTACAAAAAGGCGCATTTCTATTGCGCCTTTTTTGTTTAGTGTTGTCCTATAACTACACAGCTAACTATTTGCCCTACAACACGCCATAAAATGAAAAGTACTATGTTGAAAGCACTTCCGGTCATAGCCGGCCTTTTTTTCAGCCCGCTCGCATCAGCTTGCGAATGCTTGTGGGAAGGACCATTCAAGTCTGTTTATAGCGAAGCAGATCTGGTCGTTTACGGCGAGGTCAGCGCCCGCCAAGGCAACGGCTTTGATCTTGTAGTAGACACCATATTTCAGGGCAGCGAGTACCGCGAACAAATTCGGGTATGGGGCAAAAAAGACGATTTATGCCGCCCAGAGGTAGACGAATTCACCCCAGGCAGCCAGTGGGTTATGGCGCTCAAGCGCATCGACAATCCACCAGCCGACGCCTTCAATCCCTTTAAAGCCAATATCAGCTTTGGTCGCCAAGATGACTTCAGTCTATCTAGCTGCGGTGTTTATTGGCTACCGGTCAAACAGCAGCGAGTGTCAGGAAATATTCTAGACGGCTCTCGCTGGCAGTACCTAGACACCAAAAAGACGCCGGTTATCATGCCCGTGTTTGAAGCGTGGATAAAAAACATTCTGCCCGATGACGCCATAGCTGAGGCGGTAAAGCCACAAACCCGGGCAAGACAACTACTAAATGAAACCAAAATTCATTTATGGGAACAGCAGCGCAACCCGCTGCCGGACGCGGAAGACTTAGATTTTCGACCGCCCACAAGACTTGAAGATATCGCCCTGCCTGAAAACAACGACAACTCAAACGAGACTGAGTAGCTCGTCCAACATTTTTAGGGACATCCCCCAAATTCGGCGCTTACCAAAATGGTAGCAGGGCAAAGTCATCGCCAACTTACCACGGCGCCACTCCATCGTATCGCGCTGGCTGGGATCCATTAAAAAGCTCAGCGGAATCCACACTGCCTCCGCTACCTCGTGGTTTGCCTGAATGCTGACCGCGGTGTGCAATTTAAAAACATAGGGCGTCACAACCATCGGCCGCCGACCGGAATGCGGGCGACTAACGATATCTGACAAGCGGCCAATACAGTGGCCCGCTTTTTCTAAATAAATGCCCGTCTCTTCCTCGGTTTCTCTAATCGCGGTACGCAAACCGGTAACATCATCTCGATCCATTCTTCCGCCGGGAAACGCCATATGCCCCGACCAAGGATCGCCCTCACGATCGGCTCGTTTAATCATTAGCACTTCAATATGGTCGTTCAGCTCTCGTAAGATTAGCGCCACCGCTGAGCGCTTCACCCAGCGTCGCCACCATCGCTGGCGGGGCTTAAACTTATCTAAACGCTCAATAATATGCTGAAGCGCCACCTCTTCCGACGTTTTACCGCTCAATACAAACCCCTAAAATTCAAACCCACGACGATCATCTTGGCCGTGCTAACATTGCTATATAATAGCATTGTAGGCGGCTGGGCCGACGACAATCCCACCCAGCATTGAGAATTGAAAGCATAGCCATGACGAAAACAGACATTATTGGTCGCCATGATCTTGAGATACTACTCAGGCATTTTTACCAAGATGTTCTAACAGATCCCATCATCGGCTTTTATTTCACAGACGTCATACCGTTTTCATTGGAGCACCATCTGCCACGTGTTATCGACTTTTGGGCACAACTACTTTTTGGCGAAATGTCTTACCAGGGACAGCTGTTTGAGCGCCACCAAAACCTTCACCGCCAAGCCAAACTCAGCCAACACCATTTTCACCGCTGGCTATACCTGCTAAACAACAGTATCGACCTGCTATTTGAAGGTAAAAACTGCACCGCGATGAAAACCCGAGCGGCCCGCATTGCAAATTCAATGGGAGAGGCTCTGGAGCAAAAAGCACCGCCCAGCACCACCCTCGACGGTGTACAATTTTTTAATCCGAATTAATTATCCATACAAGCGACGAAGACGGGAAACAGCTTCCTCTAATCGATCAAGCCCAGTGGTGTAGGCAAATCGAACATGTTGATCTGCCTTATAGCGGCCGAAATCCTCACCAGGGGTAATAGCAATGCCGTGATTTTCTAATAAATCTAAGCACAGGCGCTGGCTAGTCGTTTTAAATCGCTCAATACCCGCATACAAATACAAAGCACCAGCAGGACAATGGGGAATATCGAACCCCAAATCCCGCAACGCCGGTAATAAATAATCACGCCGCGCTGCAAATTCATCCCTGCGCCGATTAAGCTCAACGCGAGTATCTGGCTCAAAAGCGGCCAAGGCTGCATATTGAGCCATGGTAGACATGGAGATAAAAAAGTTCTGCGCCAGTTTTTCCAAATGCGGCACCGCCTCTTCCGGCGCGACCAGCCAACCCAGACGCCAACCTGTCATGCCAAAGTATTTAGAGAAGCTATTAATCACAAAGGCTTTATCTGTCATCGCCAAAATACTGGGGGCATCCACGCCATAATTTAAACCGTGATATATTTCGTCAACGATTAAATGGCCCTGCTTCTTCTCACACAAAGCCTGTAAATCCCTCAACTGCGCGGCAGTTAATATTTCACCCGTCGGATTCGCCGGCGACGCCACCATAATACCCTTGGTATTTGCCTGCCAATATTGCTCTGCTTTCTCTGCACTTAACTGAAAACGATCTTCTGGCCCAACCGGTACCAACTGCCCTTCACCTTCCACCAAACGCAAAAAATGCCGGTTGCAGGGGTAACCTGGATCCGTCATTAGCATGCCTTCACCCGGGTTAATTAATAGCCCCGCCAACAACAGCAATGCACCCGAGGCCCCAGGTGTAATCATGATCCGCTCGGGGGCAATATCCAGCCCGTAGTCGCTACGGTAGTAACGCGAGATTGCTTGGCGCAACTCGGGAATACCCGTCGCCGGCGTATAGTGTGTTTCTCCTCTATCCAGCGACGCCTTAGCGGCATTAACAACTGCAGCAACCGTACTAAAGTCAGGCTCGCCGGCCTCCATATGCACGATGTCACGGCCCGCAGCAGCTAGTTGCTTTGCCCGCGTTAACACTTCAACGACTCGAAATGGCTCTATATCGGCAAGCCGATGCGCAAAGGAGTTTTTCACCTATACTTCTACCTATTGGATAAAAATGGGAGTTTAGCTTTATCCTCATCACCTTAACATCACCATATCAGGGTAGTGGATGCACTAAAGGTGAATTTCGTGTAGCGCGAGCGGCTCATATCTGGTAGTTTTGCCGGTTTGGCGACACAGCGTCGTCGCGCATGTCCGCAGTTTGCGGTTAACGGCTTGTACAGAAGAGGGCCAGCCATGCCTGCACAGCAGAGTACACCTGAGAATTTAAAAACTTTCGTCCCTTATAAAGAAAAAAAGGGCGAAAAATACATGAACGAAGATCAGAAGGAGCACTTTCGCCAAATTCTGCTTAGCTGGAAGGCTGAGCTGATGGAAGAAGTAGACCGTACTGTAAGTCACATGAAAGACGAGGCAGCAAACTTTCCCGACCCCGCAGATCGTGCGACTCAGGAAGAAGAGTTTAGCCTTGAGTTGCGCACCCGTGACCGCGAGCGCAAGCTCATCAAGAAGATTGACTCTACCCTCAATCTGATTGACGAAGACGATTACGGCTTTTGCGATACCTGTGGCGTAGACATTGGCATTAAACGCCTTGAAGCCAGACCAACTGCAACCTTGTGCATTGATTGTAAAACGCTAGACGAAATCAAAGAACGCCAAGAACGCGGTTAATCTATATGGGCGGCTTCCCGCCGCCCATATAAGCAGGCTTGCTATGTCAGTCTCCAATACCGACTATATTGGCCGGTTTGCCCCCTCCCCCAGCGGCCCACTCCATCTCGGTTCCCTACTTACCGCAGTCGCCAGCTATCTCGATGCACGCGCCAAGCACGGCAAATGGCTATTGCGCCTAGAAGATATTGACCCACCACGGGAACAAGAGGGAGCGGCAAACCTCATTATTAATAGCCTCATCGCCCACGGCCTAAAATGGGATGGCGATATTCTTTGGCAAAGCCAGCGAAGCAAGCATTACGACACCGCATTAAACCAGTTATTAAACAATCAACGTGCCTACTACTGCAGCTGTTCCCGCGCTCAACTCAACAGCACCGGCGGCATACATCCAGAATCCTGCCTTCAAGCTTTCACGCCCGGCGACGCAGCTATTCGCCTCAAGATCGAACAGCACAACGTAGAATTTGTGGACCGCGTACAGGGCCCCCAATGCTTTCAAAGTAAGAATATTGGCGACCCCGTTCTCAAACGTCGAGATGGACTTTATGCCTATCAGCTCGCCGTCGTTGTCGACGATGCCGAGCAAGAAATTACCGATATTGTTCGCGGCGTAGACTTACTCGACGCGACCGCATGGCAAATTCATTTACAAGAGGCACTTTCGCTACAGACTATTCGTTACCTGCATCTTCCCGTTATTGTCGGCGACGACGGCCACAAACTCAGCAAACAAAGTTTTGCCCCCGCCATAGATGATCAAACCGCCAAAACGAACCTGCTTCAGGTATTGCGCTATTTAGGACAAACACCCCCGCCGGCAGAACTAAATATTGCCGAGCTCTTACAATGGGCTACTCAACATTGGCGGACTGACCACATACCAAGCCAAACCGCACTTAGCCTGCAAAGCAGCTAGCAATGTTTTGCAGTTTGATAGCGGCTCCAGTAACATCAGTTCGACATTGAAAGTCTCGCGGCCACCATGCAAATTCACTCCTCATTACTGCTTCTAGCGACCTTTACCTTTATCTTTGCACCGGCACTAAACCGGTGGCTGAGCGACGCCAGTAGCGTGTGGTATCTCCATCATGTAGTTTGGCTGCTGATCATTATTTTTGTCTTTATTAGCCTATATCAGCAGCGCCGCAATGACCCTTAGCCCAAATACGCTGTTCTTTATTGGCATTGGCTATTTATTACTACTATTTGCCATAGCCTACGCCACCGAACGCCAGCTGCTGCCGTCACGCTTAGTCAACCATCCCAGCATTTATGTCTTGTCGCTGGGTGTGTATGCCAGCGGTTTCGCCATTTACGGAGCGGTCGGCTTTGCCGAGCGCTATGGTTATAGCTTCCTCAATTACTATATTGGCCTGTCCGCCGCGCTGATTTTGCTACCCATTTTGCTCGCACCGCTGCATCAAATATGCAAAAGCTATCGCCTAAATTCCCTTGCGGATTTATTGAGTTTTCGCTTTAGAAGCTCATGGGCAGGTTCGCTGGCTACCTTCTTCTTGGCTCTATCCGTTTGGCCTCTACTCGCCATACAGATAAAAATTGTGTCTGAATCTTCCCTGATTTTAAGTGCCGGCGGAGCTATTGGCGGCGACAGCAGCATTTTTAAAAACCTAACCGCACTGCTTTTTTGCGTGGTCATCACTGTCTTCACCATTTTATTCGGCTCACGGAACCTCGCCTCTAAAGACAGCCATCGGGGACTCGTTGTCGCCCTCGCGTTTGAATCCGTCGTTAAAATGCTCGCTATAGTTTTAGTTGGCATCGTCGCCGTTTACTCGGTATTCGACGGTTTCGACGGCCTTCAACTCTGGCTAGACAATCACCCAGACGTCATTCAAGAGTTAAGCGCTCCGCAATCAGGCGACACCAATCGCCTGATGCTTATTATGTTTTTTGCCGCCGCAGTCTGCATGCCCCACGTTTTTCACATGTTATTTGCCGAAAACCCCAGCAGAAAAAACTTGACCACCGCAAGCTGGGGCCTGCCGCTCTTTTTATTGGTAATGAGCCTACCGGTACTCCCCATACTCTGGGCCGGACAAGCATCAGAGCTAAGCTTAGCAAGCGATTATTTCGCACTTGGCCTAGCACTAAATACCGACAATTTATGGCTAACCACGCTGATTTATCTAGGCGGGCTATCTGCAGCGAGCGGCGCAATTATTGTCACCACCCTCGCACTGGCCTCAATGAGTTTGAACCACCTCGTTCTCCCCATATTGCGCCCCAAAGGTCGAAATGTTGATATCTATCGCTGGCTGCTAATGACCCGCCAACTGCTGATCTGCGCGATCATTTTAATCGGCTATATTTTTTATGAATTAATTGACGAAACCCAGTCCCTTACTAACCTGACTATGGCGTCGGCCTGCGGCTGCTTGCAATTCTTACCTGGCGTACTTGCCGTACTCTATTGGCCTCGCGCCAATCGCAATGGATTCATAAGCGGCCTAAGCGCCGGCTTTGCGGTGTGGACTCTAGGCCTACTAGCGCCCATGTTCGTCGACTACCACCCCGCCTTTATGGAAAACCTCTACATCAACGAGGTGGACGAAGATCTTTTTTGGGTCGTGGTCGCCAGCCTCTCGCTGGGTATTAACAGCGCATTTTTTATTGTGGTGTCTATCTTTAGCGACACCTCGGCAGAAGAGCGCAGCGCTGCAGAAGCCTGCACACTCGATGACTTAAACCGCCCCAGCAGACATACGCTAAACCTGCAAACGGCAGGAGAAATGAAACAGCGCCTGCAGGAAGCGCTAGGGGATCACGCCGCCGAGCAAGAATTTAGTCGCGCGCTAGAAGAGCTGCAACTGAATGAATTAGAAACTCGGCCCTATGCACTCCGGCGTATTCGCGATCGAATCGAAATCAATCTGTCCTCGCTAGTCGGGCCATCAAGCGCTCGCCGTGTCATTGACCGCACACTGCCCTACACCGACAGCGTGCTAGGTAGCAGCGAAGACATAACCTATATAGAAGAACGCCTAGAGCGCTACCAGACCAACCTCACCGGCCTCGCCGCTGACCTCGACAGCCTGCGCCGCTATCATCGCCAAACTTTGGAAGACCTTCCCATTGGCGTATGCGCTCTGGGTCGCGACCAAGAGATTCTGCTATGGAATATGTCCATGGCGGAGATCACCGCCATTAAATCTGGAACCGTTACCGGATCCCGCTTAACTGGCCTACCCGAACCTTGGGCGAGCTGCCTAATTAACTTTTTAGCCAGCAGCGATCTCCATCGCAGCAAATTTTGCGTCGAAACCGAGAAAGGTCTGCGCTGGCTAAATTTGCACCGCACCGAATCTCAGATGTGGGGGCGTGACGAAGTAATTGTGGTAGTAGAAGACATCACCGACACTCAACTGCTAGAGCACGAACTCACCCACCAAGAGCGACTCGCCTCTATCGGCCGTTTAGCCGCCGGTGTAGCACATGAAATTGGCAATCCCGTTACCGGTATTGCCTGCCTTGCGCAAAACCTGCGCTACGAAACCGAAAACCCCGACACACTTGAAACAGCTTCACAAATCGTTAAGCAAACCCAGCGCATTAGCAGCATTGTTCATAGCTTGGTTAATTTTGCCCACACCGGACGCGAAGCCCGCTCCCTAGTGACCGAAGCGGTCAATGTGCGAAGCTGTGTTTCCGAAGCAGTGCAACTGCTAAGCCTAGATAACGAAGCGCGGCAAATTCATTACAACAATAACTGCCCTATCGACATTATTGTGCAGGGTGACAATCAGCGCCTTATGCAGGTATTTATCAATTTACTATCCAATGCCCGTGACGCCAGTAGCGACAATGCAATGATTACCATTGATGCACTGCGCGAAGATAGCGAAGCGCATATCACGGTCACGGATCAAGGCAGCGGCATCGAT
Source organism: Zhongshania marina (assembly GCF_002915595.1). Classification (GTDB taxonomy): domain Bacteria; phylum Pseudomonadota; class Gammaproteobacteria; order Pseudomonadales; family Spongiibacteraceae; genus Spongiibacter; species Spongiibacter marinus_B. The sequence continues at coordinate 84,344 of NZ_PQGG01000024.1, read as the reverse complement.
CAACATTTACAAGACAGAATTTTTGAGCCGTTTTTCACCACCAAAGACCCAGGAAAAGGCACCGGCCTCGGCTTGGCGCTGGTTTACAACATTATTAACGACTTAGGCGGTGACATTAGTATCGAAAGCCCCGTGCCGGAATTCAGTAGCCACGGCACCCGCATACACATACGGCTAACACTAAGCCACGCCGAGCCGAACTAGAATTATTTTGCTGATCGCGTTATGTTGTTCGGCTACGCGCCAGCTCGGTAGTGGCCGCACGAACCCACGGAGAAAATTATGCCCAGAATCCTAATAGTCGAAGACGAAGATGTCATCCGTCTGGCACTGCGGCGCCTGCTCGAACGCAATGACTATCAGGTAGATGAAGCCGACTCCGTACAAAAGGCTTTAACGAGCTACAACGTCAACGACTACTCACTCATTATTAGCGATCTGCGACTGCCCGGCGCTGCTGGCACCGACCTCATCAGTAAAACCGAAGCACCCGTGCTAATAATGACCAGCTACGCCAGCCTAAAGTCTGCGGTAGACTCCATGAAGAAGGGCGCAATCGACTACATTGCCAAGCCCTTCGATCACGATGAAATGCTGGAAACCGTCGAGCGCATTATTCGCAGCACCACCGTCGAGCGGCAGCCCAACACAGTCGAACCCACTAGCATTCAGCGCAAGCAAATTGCCGATGCCAACGGCATGATCGGCAGCTGCAAGGCCATGCAGCAGTTATATGACCATATTCGCCGCGCCGCCCCCACCGACGCGACGGTGCTGGTTCACGGCGAAACCGGTACGGGTAAAGAATTAGTCGCCCGCGCAATTCACAATCAGAGCACGCGCAGCGGCAAACCCATTATCTGCGTCAACTGTGCGGCAATCCCGGAAACTCTCATTGAATCGGAGCTATTCGGCTATGAGAAAGGGGCATTTACCGGCGCCAACACCAATCGCACCGGTCTTATTGAAGCGGCAGATGGTGGCACTTTATTCCTTGACGAAATTGGCGAGCTACCTTTAGAAGCTCAAGCGCGGCTGTTACGTTTTATTCAGGAAGATGAAATTCGCCGCATCGGCTCGGTAGAATCAATAAAGGTAAACGTCAGACTGATCTGCGCAACCCACCGCGACCTAAAGGAAATGGCCCACTCTGGCCGCTTCCGCGAGGATTTATACTACCGTATAAACGTAATGAAGCTGGAACTGCCACCCCTGCGTGAGCGCGGCAAAGACATTTTAGAGCTAGCCGAAACCCTGCTAAAAAGCCGTTGCGAAAAAATGAAGAAACCGCTGATGCACTTCAGCCCCAAGGCCATTCAAGCAATTACCACCTATATATGGCCAGGCAATATAAGAGAGCTAGAAAACGCCATCGAGCGAGCTGTCATATTATGCGACCGCAAAGAAATCGATAATGAGCTGCTCGACATAGATTTAGAGCTGGTCGATATCAGCCAAATCCGCGGTCGGCGCAACGACACCCCGCCTCGCGCAGCAAACAATACACCTGATCGCAATCGCGACAACCGCAAACCCATTCACGCAGACCCAAGTGAAGACCTGTCGCTAGAAGATTACTTCCAACGCTTTGTACTTGAACACCAAGATTCAATGAGCGAAACCGAGCTCGCGCAAAAGCTTGGCGTTAGCAGAAAGTGCCTCTGGGAGCGTCGTCAACGCTTAGGAATTCCACGCAAGAAGGTTAGCGCACGATCCTAGGTGCAGCGTTACCAAGGACAAGCAATCGTAACAAAGGGCGTTTATTAAGGTAACAATTCACAAATTTGCAAAGCGCAAAACAAATGACAAACAAATCCAAGTCATTGATTAAAAAAGAAATTGCAAAGTTGGCACAGCACATGCTCTATATTGGGAGCGAAGAATAATAAAAAACGAAAATAATAATAAGAAAACAGAGAAAGAATAATAATAATACATAAGCAAAGAGACCTGGGTGGGGAAGACATTGTTTTCCCCTTCTTCGTTTTTGAAGCCCCTAAATTATCCCGTAGACACTTATTCGAACCCACACTCCCAATAAAATTCCATCCGTCGTTTAACAACACTCCAAATACGCCTGTGCTAGAATACTGGCTTCATAAAATTCACCGGCTACCCGCAGACATCAATGACATCTAGCTCCGTTACTGGGCTCTGGAAAAAGTTCTCAAGTAAATTTTCCAAACCCAGCCAATACACGCCAAACTCCGTGACAGTCATTCCGCGAGACGAACACTGTGTTTCTCGCAAAAATATCAGCGACGCCGCAATCAAAGTGATAAGACGGCTCAATGAAGAAGGCTATGACGCCTTTCTCGTTGGCGGCGGGGTCCGAGACCTTTTATTAGGCGGCCACCCCAAAGACTTCGATATTGCCACCAACGCCACCCCCGAGCAGGTTCGCGGCGTATTTCGCAATAGCCGCATCATCGGCCGCCGCTTTCGCATCGTTCACGTCCGCTTTGGCAATGAAATTATTGAAGTCACCACCTTTAGAGGCGGTCACGACGCGCCGAGCACAAGCGCCCAGCGCAATAAGCATTCAGCGCGTACTGAGTCCGGCATGCTAACCCGCGACAATGTCTACGGCTCCATCAATGAAGACGCCGCCCGCCGCGATCTCAGCATAAATGCCCTGTATTACTCCAGCCGAGACTTCTGCGTCTACGACTATGTCGGCGGCATGCGGGATCTAGAGCAAAAACTTATCCGCATTATTGGCGACCCAGAAACCCGCTACCGAGAAGATCCCGTACGCATGCTGCGTGTTGTGCGCTTTGCGGCCAAGCTAGACTTCGATATTGAACAGCACACCGAAGAGCCGCTAAAGCGTTTAGCTCCGCTGCTGACCGATATCTCTGCAGCACGCATGTTTGACGAGGTCATCAAGCTGCTAATGTCTGGGCAAGGCATTCAAACCTACGCCTTATTGCAGCGCTATGGACTATTCAGCCCGCTCTTCCCCGCCACCCAGAAAATGCTCGACCAACACGAGCCCGCAGCGGAAGCCATTATTCAACAGGGCCTCATTAATACCGACGCTCGCATTGCCGAAGGCAAGCCTGTTACACCGGCATTTATTTATGCGGTATTGCTATGGCCAATGGTAAAACGCATCCACAAAGAAATTATCGACAGCGGCGTGCCTGAAATCCCCGCACTTCATCAAGCTGCCGAGCGGGTGCTACACAAACAGCAACAAACTGTGGCTATCCCCAAGCGCTTTTCACAACCCATGCGCGATATATGGGAGCTGCAATGCCGGCTCACGCGTCGCTCGGGAAAACGCGCAGAACAACTCTTAGAGCACCGTTACTTTAGAGCCGGCTTCGACTTCTTATTATTGCGGGAACAAGCTGGCGAACTAAGACCAGAACTAGGACAGTGGTGGCTGGCATTCCAGGAAGCCCACGCCGACACTCGGGGCGCCATGCTCACCCAAGTTCCCAGTGGCGACAAACCTCGCCCCAGACGTCGCCGCAGCCCTCGCAAACCACGATGATTCGCAGCTATATCGCGCTGGGCAGCAACTTAAACCAGCCGAGACAACAAGTCAGCACGGCAATTAGCACCCTTGCCACGCTGGCAAACTGCCAACTCATTGCTCAGTCACGCCTTTACGGCTCCGTGGCTATTGGGCCTGGGGAGCAAGACAACTACGTCAACGCCGTCATTGCCCTCGACACAAGCCTAAGCCCTGCAAGCTTATTGCTTGCCCTGCAATCTATCGAAGCGGAGCACCAGCGCCAGCGCAATGTCCGCTGGGCCGCCAGAACCCTTGACCTCGACCTCCTGCTGTACGGCACAGAATCCATAAACACACCCGAGCTCACCGTTCCGCACCCCCGCATGTTTGAGCGAGACTTTGTGCTTCGCCCCCTTGCGGATATTGCGCCCGCTGAATTACTTCGCCACTATCTGCACAACAAGCTCGGCAAGGACGGCAAGGACGGCAAGCTTGATTACTCCGATAACGACAACTTATGGGTTTTAGAACCAGATGATAAAGCGATCACTAATTAACGAGCCCATTATCAATAGCGAAAAGCCGCCTTGCTTTATCGCCATAGAAGGCCCAATTGGGGTAGGAAAGAGCACCCTAACTCGCCGATTAGCCGAATCACTGGGTTATCAAACACTGCTGGAAAAAGCCGAAGACAACCCCTTCTTAGAACGTTTTTACGCCAACCAACGCCACGCGGCCCTGTCTGCACAGTTATTTTTCCTATTTCAGCGGGCGCAGCAGCTCAGCGACCTGCGCCAAAGCGATATGTTTAACCAAACCCATATCGCCGACTTTTTGTTTCAAAAAGACCCTTTATTTGCGCAAATCACCCTTGATAGCAACGAGCTAGAGCTATATCAAAAAGTTTACCAACAAGTACAGGTTGATATACCAACGCCAGATCTGGTGATTTATTTACAAGCACCGGTGAAAGTTCTTAAAGAACGCATTCAACATCGTGGCGTACAATTTGAGCAAAGCATACATGGCGACTACCTAGAGCGAGTCAACGCCGCCTACAGCGAGTTCTTTTTGTCATACAACGACTCCCCGCTACTCATTATTAACGCCAGCGACATCGATTTCGCCAATAATGACCAACAATATGAGCAATTGCTGCAATATGTACTGGAAATACGCAGCGGCCGCCATTACTTTAACCCCACTTTTTTCTGAGCACTGCCGAGGCCCACTATGAGTAAGGTCAACATCCTCAAACTGCTGACTAAAAAACAACAGCAAGAAAAATTTGCTGTGGTCACCTGTTACGACGCCAGCTTTGCTAAAGTGGTCGAAAAGGCCGGTATCGATGCGATTCTCGTTGGCGACTCGCTAGGCATGGTATTACAGGGCCGCGACTCCACCCTGCCAGTCACTATAGAAGACATGAGCTATCACACCGCCTGCGTCGCCCGCGGCTGCGATCAACCCTTAATCATTAGCGACATGCCATTTGGCAGCTATAACACCCCCCAGCAATGTGCCGACAACGCCGCCACCCTCATGCGCGCCGGTGCCCATATGGTCAAAATTGAAGGCGGTAGCTGGCTCGCCGACAGCATTACTCTATTAAATCAGGCAGGTATCCCAGTCTGCGGTCATCTCGGCCTAACACCGCAATCTGTCAATGTCTTGGGCGGTTACCGCGTACAGGGCCGGGACGACAGCCAAGCCAAGGCCATTCTTGCTGATGCAGTGGCGCTAGAAGCCGCAGGGGCCGCAATGCTGGTACTCGAATGCGTACCACGCAAGCTCGCGACAGAAATCAGTGCAACCCTAAAAATTCCTGTTATTGGTATTGGTGCTGGCAACGGCACCGACGCGCAAGTACTGGTGTTACATGACCTCCTCGGCATTACCGAGAAGACCGCCCGCTTTGTACGTAACTTTGCGGAGGGCAGTAACGGTGTAGAAGATGCCTTAAAACGCTACAATAGCGCCGTAGTCGATGGTAGTTTCCCCGCAGACGAGCATAGTTTTGACTAAGGGTTTATAATCCCAACCTGTTACCTGGGGGAACATTTTTCAAGGTAACAAAGTCGTGAATTTTTTGTTACCAAAGCATTGAACGGCAATTCCGATTGGGGCATACTTGCCCGCCACTGGCCAAACTGATCAGATTATGAACAGTCTTTTCAGCTTTTATAGGCCGTATAGCCAGTGTATTGGTCGCCAGCCCGCGGTGTGCGCGGACTGACTTCACAGCAAACTACCTTCGCCCTGCGAAGTATGAGATTGGGAAGTTGGGTGGTATGAAAACTTACAGCACAGCCGCATCATTAAGGGCCGCTCTTAGCTCGGGGAAACGCGCCGGTAAAACCGTCGCCTTTGTACCGACTATGGGCAATCTGCATGACGGGCATCTACGTCTTGTTCAGCGCGCCAAACAGCACGCCGACATCGTCGTTGTCAGTATCTTTGTTAACCCGCTGCAGTTTGGCGCCAACGAAGACCTCAGCAGTTACCCACGCACCTTAGCCGCAGACAAAGAAAAATTGTTTGCCGCAGGCGCACAATTTTTATTCCTTCCGCACGTAAACGAAATTTACCCGGAAGGCATGTACAGCCACAGCAAAATAGCTGTACCTGAGCTGTCTGACCGCCACTGCGGTGCGAGTCGTCCGGGGCACTTTACCGGCGTCGCGACCATTGTGGCGAAGCTGTTTAATATTGTGCAGCCAGACACTGCCGTGTTTGGCGAAAAGGATTTTCAGCAACTTAGCGTTATCCGTAAAATGGTGCGCGACCTCTGCATGCCAATCAATATTGTTGGCGTTGCAACGGCTCGCAGCGAAGACGGTTTAGCCCTGAGTTCGCGCAACGGCTATTTAAATGCCGAGCAACGTGAAATTGCACCGGTTTTACATCGTGTATTGCAGGAAACCCGCGAGGCCATCGCCTGCGGCTACGACAGCTATAGCAAGCTAGAGCAGCACGCCAAAATCAGCCTTAACAAGGCTGGCTTGGAGTCTGACTACTTTACTATTTGCGACGCTAGCACCCTGCGTCCGGTAACAGCGGACACCGAAGAAGTGGTCATACTCGCCGCCGCCAAACTTGGCAGCACGCGTTTGATTGACAACGTAACCCTGAATGTTAACCCTAGCGCCGACTGGGGAATGCTGGCTACTAATTAAGCCAGTAAAGACTGAGAGAGAAAGGAATAGCGTTATGCAGTCCGTTATGCTGAAAGCTAAACTTCACAAAGCCCGTGTTACCCACGCAGTGCTGGATTACGAAGGGTCTTGCGCCATTGACGGTAAATTGCTCGATATGTCGAGCATCCGTGAGTTTGAGCAAATTCAAATTTACAACGTCACCAATGGCGAGCGCTTCACCACCTATGCAATTCGTGGCGAAGACAATAGCGGCATCATTTCTATTAACGGCGCCGCTGCACACAAAGCCAATGTTGATGACGTTATTATTATTTGCGCGTATGCAACATATTCTGAGGCCGAGCTAATCAACTTTAAGCCGCGCCTTATTTATATGAATGCTGACAACACTGTTAGTCACGCCAGCAACGCCATCCCCGTTCAAGTCGCTTGATTTCCTGACAGAGGCACGGCCTCTGTCACTCCCCTCCCCAATATTTAGCTGCCCTTCGCCGGCGAATTAGCCCTGCCCTACACCTTCGTATTTCTGCAAATAAAATTAGTCTATTTTAGGGTTCAATCACCGCGACCAAGCCGTTATCCTGCGAGTAATAATTACCACCTTCAAGGTCGTTTGCTGCAAAAGCAACGGCCCGCAATGATAACAATCGCCTTAAAGAGAGAAAGGTCATGAGTAAGATTAACGTCCACCCCGTTCCAGCCAATTTCGCCGCCAGCGCGCACATCAATCGGGCGCAGTACGATGAGATGTACCAGCAGTCACTTAACGACGCCGACAACTTCTGGGCAGCCCAAGCCGATGCATTTTTAAGCTGGGACAAGCGCTGGCACACCGTTAATCAATACGACTTTGTAAAAGGCGAAGCAAGCTGGTTTGACGGCGGTAAACTAAATGTTGCCTACAACTGTATTGATCGTCACTTAGAAACCCGCGGCGAACAGACCGCCATCATTTGGGAAGGCGACAATCCCGACGAATCAAGCCACATCACCTATCAAGAACTTCATACCGCCGTCTGTAAACTCGCAAATGTACTACTCGCCCAAGGCGTCACCAAAGGTGATCGAGTATGCATTTACATGCCAATGATTCCAGAGGCCGCCTACGCCATGTTGGCCTGCGCCCGCATTGGCGCCATTCACTCAGTTGTGTTTGGCGGATTTTCCCCCGAGGCCCTTAAAGACCGCATTCAAAATGCCGAATGCAAAATGCTTATTACCGCCGACGAAGGCCTGCGCAGCGGCAAAAAAATCCCCCTCAAAGCCAATGCTGACCTCGCCCTACGCGACTGCCCCAGTATTGAATCCTGCTTGGTCGTAAAACGCACTGGTGGCGCCATTGACTGGCAAGAAGAGCGCGACTTTTGGTACCACGACGAAGTCGCTAAGGCATCCGCAGACTGCCCAGCCGTCGCGGTAGAAAGCGAAGCCCCACTATTCATTCTTTACACCTCCGGCTCCACCGGCAAGCCCAAAGGCGTACTGCACACCAGCGCCGGCTATCTTCTGCAATCGGCGATGAGTCACAAATACGTTTTCGACTACAAAGACGGTGAAGTATTTTGGTGTACTGCAGATGTCGGCTGGATCACCGGCCATAGCTACATTGTGTATGGCCCGCTAGCCAATGGCGCAACCACATTGCTATTTGAAGGTGTGCCGACCTACCCCGACGCATCCCGCTGCTGGCAGGTGATCGACAAACACAAGGTCAGCATTTTCTACACTGCTCCCACCGCACTACGCGCACTAATGGGTGCTGGCGACGAATTCGTCAACAAAACTGACCGCAGCAGTCTGCGCTTGCTAGGCACCGTCGGAGAACCCATCAACCCAGAAGCGTGGGAATGGTATCACCGCGTCGTCGGTGAAGAACGCTGCCCCATCGTAGACACATGGTGGCAAACCGAAACCGGCGCCCATATGCTCACCCCGCTACCCGGCGCCATTGATATGAAGCCAGGCTCCGCTACTCGCCCCTTCTTTGGTGTGGAACCCGCGCTGCTGGACAATGACGGCAATGAAATCGAAGGCGCCGGCGAAGGCTTATTGGTCATCAAGCGCTCTTGGCCTGGACAAATCCGCAGCGTCTACGGCGACCATCAACGTCTTATTGAAACCTATTTCAGTACCCATCCCGGCTACTATTTTACCGGCGATGGTGCCCGCCGCGACGCCGACGGTGACTACTGGATTACCGGCCGTGTTGATGACGTTTTAAATATCTCGGGCCACCGGATGGGTACTGCAGAAGTCGAAAGCGCCTTAGTGCTGCATGAGGCCGTAGCCGAAGCCGCCGTTGTGGGTTATCCCCACGATATAAAAGGACAGGGAATTTACGCCTACGTCACTCTTATGCATGACGTTGCCGGCAGCGAGCAACTCATCAAAGAACTCACCGCACTGTGTGTGCAAGAGATTGGCCCCATCGCCAAACCAGATTTAATCCAGTGGGCACCGGGACTACCCAAAACCCGCTCAGGTAAAATTATGCGCCGTATTTTACGCAAAATTGCCGCCAATGAACTCGACACACTAGGCGACACCTCAACACTGGCCGATCCAGCGGTGGTTGATAAGCTCGTTGAAAATCGCCTAAATCGCTAACAGTCACCACAACGCAAAACGGGGCGCACAATTATGTACGCCCCGTTTTATTTAATGGCACCAACGAAAAACTAACAAGTATTATCAGCGGCAAAAATAAATAAATATTACGGAAAAATATACAGCGGAATTAGAGCAGATATAACTTTTGTAGCACTATAAAATCACCGAGCGACCACCATCAACCGCAATAATCTGACCGCTAATATAGGGCGCATCCACCACCAAAAACGCCACCGTCTGAGCAATATCACTAGCCTCGCCCTGCCGCCGCAATGGCACTCGCTGGGTCAATTCCTGCTTTTCTTGAATACTGTATTCGGTCTCTTCCGCGGGCCATAAAATAGCGCCTGGCGACACCCCATTCACGCGAACCTCCGGCGCAAGCTCAAGAGCCAGAGACTGAGTCATCATTGCCACCCCCGCTTTCGCCATAGAATAAGCGGGATAGCTTTTTAAAGGTTTACTACCGTATATATCGACAAGATTAACAATGCATCCAGCCGACTTCTTCAGAGCCGGCGCCAAAGCCTGCGACAAAAAGAAGGCACCCTTAAGATTACTGCCAAACAAATCATCCCACTGCGACTCCGTTACCGACGCCATCGGCGTTGGGTAAAAGCTAGACGCGTTATTGACCAATACATCTAAGCGCTGCCACTGCGAAACCGCCTTGGCTGCCAAGGCTTCGACATCAACAAGTGAATTCATATCGGCACTTAAAGTCACGGCAGATTCAGGCCGCAAGGTATTCAAGGCCTCACATAACTCACTCGCCGCCTCCCCAGAAGAACGGTAATGAATCACAATACGATAACCCCGCGCATGCAGTGTTCGGCAAATTTCAGCCCCCAAACGCTGCGCCGCACCCGTGACTAAAGCGACCGGCAACACTGCCCGATCAGACTCGGAAGCCCCGATACCCATTCACGCAAACCCGCCATCAACAGGGCCTATCAAACAATCTATACCCTCTTCTCTTATAGTTGCCTCTATTTCAAATAAAGCATCTTGGTCTGATTCGAAAGCATCTTCCCATACCGTAGAATTATTAAACTCATCAAAAACCTCTAGCAACCACGCTCCGTCGCCATCTTCACAAATTTCAACGCGAAGCTTTTTACCATCTTGCTCAATGGTGCGGCTCAGTGGAGAGAGTTTTAATTCGGCGTTATCAGACATGAGGCGTATCTCATCGTTGTAATGACAGGAAATTATCCTGTGCATTATACGCAAGCAGCCCAGCCCTGCGACAACTCGCGACAAAACCACGCCAAACCTCGACCTGAAGCCCATAAACACGTATAGTACGCGCCCCGCACATCATCCTCTTTTTACTAATTTCACTTCACACTCATTGGGTATAAAACATTGATTTCCGCCGCAAATATCACCATGCAGTTTGGTGCCAAGCCGCTTTTTGAAAACATCTCCGTTAAATTTGGCGGTGGTAATCGCTACGGCCTTATTGGCGCGAACGGCTGCGGCAAGTCCACTTTCATGAAAATTCTAGACGGCAGCCTAAAGCCCAGCTCGGGCAATGTGTCGCTAGACCCCAATGAGCGCATCGGCAAGCTACACCAAGACCAGTTCGCCTTTGAGCAGTACTCGGTTATCGACACTGTCATCATGGGGCACACCGAGCTTTGGGAAGTTAAGCAGGAGCGTGACCGTATTTACTCGCTACCTGAAATGTCAGAAGAAGATGGCATGAAGGTCGCCGACCTAGAAACCCAATTCATGGAAATGGACGGCTACAGCGCGGAAAGTCGCGCTGGCGAAATCTTACTCGGCGCCGGCATTGAGCTCGATCTGCATTTTGGCCCAATGAGCGAAGTGGCGCCCGGCTGGAAGCTCCGCGTACTGCTCGCGCAGGCGCTGTTTTCTGATCCAGATATTTTGCTGCTCGATGAGCCAACCAACAACTTGGACATCAACACCATCCGCTGGCTGGAAGGCGTGTTGAACGAGCGTAAAAGCACGATGGTGATTATTTCTCACGATCGTCACTTCTTAAACGAAGTGTGTACTCACATGGCCGATATCGACTACGGCGAGCTGCGGGTTTACCCCGGCAACTACGACGACTTTATGACCGCCGCCACTGCCGCCCGCGAGCGTATGCAATCTCAAAATGCTAAAAAATCAGCGCAAATTGCTGATCTGCAAGCATTCGTTAGCCGCTTCTCGGCCAACGCCTCTAAGGCCAAGCAAGCGACCTCGCGGGCCAAGCAAATCGACAAAATACAGCTAGACGAGATCAAAGCCTCTAGCCGCCAATCACCTTATATTCGCTTTAAGCAAGACAAGAAGCTGCACCGTCAGGCGCTGACCTTAGAGAACATCGGCCACGGTTTTGACGAAGTGCTGTTCAAAAACGGCAATATGATTTTAGAGGCCGGCACGCGGCTAGCTATATTGGGCGAAAATGGCGCCGGCAAAACCACCTTCCTGCGCTGCTTGGTAAACGATTTAAGCGCCCAAGAAGGCGTTGTTAAATGGGCGGAAAATGCCACCCTCGGATACTGCCCGCAGGACAGCACCAGCGATTTTGACAACGACCTAAACCTTTTTGACTGGATGAGCCAGTGGCGCAAACCAGAACACGACGACCAAATCGTTCGCGCCACCTTAGGTCGCCTGTTATTTTCTTCAGACGACTTTAAAAAACGCGCCAAGGTCTGCTCAGGTGGTGAGAAAAACCGCCTTCTATTTGGCAAACTCATGATGCAAGACACCAACGTCTTAATCATGGACGAACCCACCAACCACTTAGATATGGAAGCCATTGAGGCCCTCAACCTTGCACTGGAACATTACGAAGGCACCTTAATCTTCGCCAGCCATGACCGTGAGTTTGTATCTTCATTAGCGACCCGTATCATCGAAATCAAAGATCAGCAACTCATTGATTTCCAAGGAAACTACGACGAATTCCTATCGCACCAACTGGCGCTCGCCAAGTAAATCATGCACCGCCGAGGGCCCGCATAATCATGTCGGCCCTCCACATCCACTGCGGCAAGCCCCTATTGAGTAAAAAACGTACAAGCCTGACAGTGTAAGGTCATTTGTACTACACAGACTCAGCAATGCCGGTAACAGAAGCCTTAGCAACACCGCCCAAAACACAACTTTTAAAGTTTGTGGCGGACTCCTTGCGCGCCGGCACGATAGAATTACCGAGCCTTCCAGATATTGCTATCGATATCCGCGTCGCGATAAACCAAGCAGATTTAGAAATAAGCGACCTTGCAAAACTCATCCAGCAGGACCCCGGTCTCAGCGCCTATTTACTAAAAATTAGTCACAGCGCACATTACAACCGCGGCAAACCCGCCCGCAATCTTACCGCCGCCATCCAGCGTCTAGGCCTCAACGCTGCCCGCGACTTTAGCGCGAGCTATGCCTTAAAAACCCTATTTCTAATCCAGGATCCAACCGTAAAAAGCTATATGCGGGATATTTGGAAGCGCAGCGTGCACACCGCCGCACTCGCCCATGTTATGGCTAGGCACTGTAAATTTGACCCAGACCGCGCACTGCTGGCAGGGCTACTGCAAGACATTGGCGCGCTGCCATTACTAGCCAATGTAAAGTCATACCCAGAACTTTGCTCCAACCCCGGTGAATTACAAAAATTACTCGCCGAATTTAGCGGCAAGATTAGCGGACTCATACTGCACAACTGGCAGTTCGACGAAGAGCTCGTTCAAGTAGGCCTTAACCGCGAAAACTGGATGAGAGACAAATCTCCGCAAGCTGACCTAGCCGACCTTATTTTAGTCGCTCGCTACCACACCTACCTTGCCGAACGCAGTCACGGCAAACTGCCACAACTATCAAGACTACCGGCGTTTAAAAAACTAGGGTTAGAAGAAATAGGCCCCGAACAAGGCCTGGCATTTTTAACAGAAGCAAAACAAGAGATTGATGAGCTTAGAAGCACCTTACAGTAACGCCGGCAAACACAAGGAGTCAGCGCCGGCTGATCACGAGCCCACCTCAAGCCACATAACCAATGCACCACGTCTAATTGCGTAAATTAATGGATCATTGCCGCGCGATATCTTAATATTATCATTGAGTTATAATTTAATGATAATTGGAGATTGTTTTGGAATCAAAAACTGCTCGACTGACTGTCTTAGTTGACCCTGCAAAGAAGGCGGCATTCGAAGAGCTTTGTGCCACACAAGACCTCACCCCATCACAAGTAGTGCGGCAACTAATTCGCGGCTACCTAAATGATCATGGCGTCACCTACAGTACAAGCCCAACTCCGGCAAAAGGTCCCAAACCAAAGCGCTAGCACTGACCGCTAAGCAATAGCGGCGACTCGCAGGCACTGCCCCAAAGCGTATTCGCCGCAATAAAAATAACAGAAACCATCAAGCAAACTGAAGTGGGGGAAGAAGTACTAGCCGCACTCAACACCCACCTCAAATTGGCGAATATTTCACGCTAGTCTAACTTAGGACCGGCAGCCACCAAGGCAAGCCCCTCCTCGGTATCCGTAAATTGACTAAAGTTAGCAACAAACTTAGCGGCCAAGGCGGAAGCTTTGTCGGTCCACTCTTTAACATCACCATAGGTATTTCTCGGGTCAATAATGCCGCCATCGACCCCTTCAAGCGCGCTCGGAATTTCTAGCCCAAATATCGGCAAGGTATTAAATTCAGCCTTTTCAATTGAGCCATTCAAAATGGCATCAATAATACGACGCGTCGCCTTAATGGAAATTCGCTCACCAGTACCATTCCAACCAGTATTCACGAGATAGGCCTGGGCATTAGACTGCTCCATGCGATTATTGAGCACCTCCGCGTACTGCGTGGGATGCAAACTTAAAAACGCAGCGCCAAAACATGCTGAAAAGGTTGGCGTAGGCTCGGTAATTCCCCGTTCGGTGCCCGCCAATTTAGAGGTATAACCCGACAAGAAATAATAACGAGCCTGCTCTTTAGTCAAACGAGTCACCGGCGGTAACACGCCAAATGCATCTGCAGTTAAAAAGATAACTTTATTTGCATGGCCACCCACAGAAACTGGTTTGACGATATTCTCAATATGGTAAATCGGGTATGAAACGCGGGTATTTTCAGTTTTAGACGAATCGGAAAAATCGACATTGCCCGCCTCATCCACAGCTACATTTTCCAATAGCGCATCACGCTTGATCGCCGCATAAATCTCCGGCTCTTGCTCTTGACTGAGGTTGATGGTTTTGGCGTAGCAGCCACCCTCAAAATTAAAAACGCCGTTGTCGTCCCAGCCGTGCTCATCGTCACCAATTAATGCGCGCTTTGGATCGGTTGATAACGTGGTTTTTCCTGTCCCTGACAACCCAAAAAATATCGCGGTGTCGCCGTCGGGGCCAACATTGGCTGAACAGTGCATGGACGCAATACCTTTCTGGGGCAGCAGATAATTCATTACCGAAAAAAGGCCTTTTTTCATTTCACCGCCATACCAAGTACCACCGATAAGCTGCACCCCTTCGGTCATATTAAAGGCAACAAAATTCTCTGAATTAAGCCCCTGCTCTTGCCAATTTGGGTTAACCGCCTTAGCCCCATTCAGCACGACAAAGTCCGGTTCAAAATTTTCAAGTTCAGCCGCAGCAGGGCAGATAAACATATTTTTTACAAAATGAGATTGCCAAGCCACTTCGGTTACAAAACGGACTTTTAGACGACTCGCGGGATTCGCACCACAGAATAAATCATCAACAAACAAACGCTTACCGCTAAGCTGCCCTCCCACTACGGCTTTTAGCGACTGCCACGTCTCTTGCGTAATAGGCTTATTATCATTCCGCCCCTGATCTGACCACCACAGCGTGTCGCGAGTTGTATCATCCTTAACAAAATACTTATCCTTTGGTGAGCGTCCAGTGAAGATACCCGTATCCACCGCGACTGCACCACTGCTTGTTAAGCGTGCCGCCTCATACCCCTCCAACCCCTCGCGCGTCTCTTCTTGGAACAGAGTCTCGTAATCCGGATTGTAAAGAATAGCCTCAGGATCATGAATACCGTAGTGCTTGAGGGCCTGCTGCAATCGGAGATGGGGCATGGTAGGAATCCTTTTACTGAAATTAATACAGATGTGACTTTCAACAACGTTAAATGATAATATTATTATAATGCTATTATCATACTTAACAATGCCCTGTTACGACACAGGTAGGCAGCCCTCGTAAAAACATTGGCATTTCCGCACCAAGAACTACGGCTAATTTGATAGTAGTAAAAAGCTAATTCTCACTTAACCCGAAAAGGAATATCCGGCTTGTCTCATAGAGCACATCTTTTGTCATTGCGAATAGGACATGCACTGCGCGAGGTATTTGCCGATGGATACTCCCGCGCAGACCTACTCAAAGACCTTATTGCCGGAATAACCGTTGGTATTATTGCCATTCCTTTAGCAATGGCACTGGCTATCGCCAGCGGTGTCGCGCCGCAATATGGCCTGTATACCGCAATGATTGCCGGCGCCATCATCGCGCTCACCGGGGGAAGTCGCTTCAGTATTTCTGGGCCAACGGCCGCATTCGTCGTCATCCTGCATCCACTGGCAGAAAAACATGGCTTAGCCGGCCTATTACTAGCTTCCATTATGGCCGGCGGTATTTTAGTGACAATGGCCTATGCGCGACTCGGCCGCCTCATTGAATACATACCAGAATCCGTCACGCTGGGATTTACCAGCGGCATCGCCATTGTAATCGCGGTATTACAGATCACTGATTTTACCGGCATCACAATCGACACCATGCCCGAACACTTTATTGATAAGCTAATCGCCATCAGCAGCCAACTTCAGCAAACCGATTTGGGTAGTTTCGGCATCGCCCTGTTCACGCTTGCAGTTATGATCGTGTGGCCGCGGCTTGGTAGCCGCATTCCAGCACACTTGCCCGCACTCGTATTAGCCTGTTTATTAGGTATTCTATTGAGTTGGCAAGGCATCGATGTAGACACCATTGGCTCCCGCTTTCATTACCTACTACCCAGCGGTGAACAAGCACCCGGCATCCCCCCTTATTTGCCCACATTTGACTGGCCTTGGAACAGACCCGGCGCAGATGGGCAAGCACTGGGGTTATCGCTGAATTTAATATCAGAGCTACTTCCCGCCGCCTTCGCCATCGCCATGCTAGGCGCCATCGAATCATTGCTGTGTGCAGTTGTACTCGACGGCATGTCAGGCAAACGTCACAGCGCCAATAGCGAATTACTAGCGCAAGGTTTAGGCAACCTAATAACACCCTTCTTTGGCGGCGTAACCGCAACAGCAGCCATCGCGCGCTCAGCAACCAACTTCAAGACTGGCGCCGTATCGCCTATTGCAGCCATTGTTCACTCAATAGTTGTGTTACTCAGCTTATTACTTCTCGCTCGAATCTTGGCGTATATCCCTATGCCCGCCATGGCAGCACTTCTAATATTGGTTGCCTGGAATATGAGCGAAGCAGCAAAATCCGTAAAGCTGGTGCGCTCCGCCCCCAGCAGCGATGTACTGGTATTTTTGACCTGCCTATCGCTAACCGTTTTCTTCGATATGGTCATCGCCATCACCGCCGGCATCGTGTTGGCTTCGCTATTATTTATGAAAGAGATTGCTGCATTAACAGATGTGGTCGACATTACTAACAACCCGGACTTTGTCCACACAAAGCCGCCAAAGAATATAAGAGTGTTAAAAATTAGAGGTCCCTTATTTTTTGCCGCCGCCGATCGCATCGTCGGAGAACTCGCTACGCAAATGAACGGGGTTAATGGACTCATCATACATTTACAATACAGCGCTTACTTAGATGCCGGCGGACTCGCTGCAATCAAGAAATTAATTGCCCACTGTCAAAAAAACAACATATCCATTCGTTTTTCTAACTGGCAATTCCAACCACTCAAAACCTTAGCAAAAGCACGAGAAGAAGCATCCGGCGCGCTAGACGTATCATTTCCTACCCTAGACGATGCCATTGAAGATGCCCTAAAGAAAGGAACACCACATGAAACTAGATAATGCCATTGCCATAGGCAAAACCGGCGCGTGGAAAGAAGCGCAAGTGCGAATCAGGCCGGGCAATCAAGCCCAATGGTTTGTTATGCTGCGCGACAAGCACAGCAAGTCCTTTGTTTTTGCCGACAATGACGACAAACCCATCGCCACAGAAGACTTAAATACATTAGTCCCATTAATCAAATCACTTGGCCTAAGTGATTTCACGGTTTATTTATAATTTTTAAAGGAGCTAAATAATGAGTACGCTACCCCCTTGTCCAAAATGTGAGTCCAGCTACGTCTATGAAGTACAAGCCGTATTATCTTGTCCGGAATGCGGATTCGAATGGAATCCTAACGAAGCCGCTGCAACGGAAAGTGAATTCGTTGTAAAAGACGCCAATGGCAACCTACTTGCGGAAGGAGACTACGTAACTCTCATTAAAGACCTCAAAATCAAGGGCACATCAACTACGGCTAAAATTGGCACCAAGGTAAAAATTGGCCGCCTAGTAGAGGGCGATCACGACATCGATTGCAATATCAAAGGTATCGGCCCAATGATGCTAAAGTCGGAGTTCGTTAAAAAGAGTCAGTAACTCACAGGGGCGAATGCAGACACCATACCTAGCTAAAGCCCCTTCCTTCACGTATAAGCTCCAGCCGCAAACGAACCACCTCGTCATTCAAAGTGGTAACCGGCGGCAGCCAGGAAAATATCGCCTTTGCACCCAGCGGGCGCAGCCTAATGGGCAAAGCTATTGGCGGCAGCATTCCATATGAAGCCTATGATGCAGCCAAGCAATTACAACCCCCTATTCTTAATGTGAATTACATCGTGCATTTTGTGTACTTTGGCAGCGAAACCGAATAAAGATCTAATGCCTATTCAGACATCAAAGGTGCAGAATATTCCGCAGAGGTAAGTGCAGGGCAAGGCATTCAGGTCAAATCGGGTTCCGGCATAGATTGGTTGCGCGGCATCACCAGCACCTTTAATGACCCCAATGCGAAAGTGTATATTCAAGCTCCCGTTGTTATTCCTGGTGCTTACGGCAACACAGAAGACTCAACCAGTGGGCTCCAGAAGACCGCCAATGTTTTCTCCTCTGTACTTGGCGCAGTGAGTGGCGGATCTTCTAGCACTAAAGATATTAATATCACCGCCGATCCAAACCGGTATAAAGCGAAGGCTAGCGCAGCGCTGACTGAAGCCAACAAACGCTTAGTGGGGGCTTTAGCCGCAGCGAAATAGTATTCATATTCGCCATCCCACCTTACAAAAGGGCCAGTGGATTCATTATTCACTGGACCTTTTTTTGAGATATCGCACATCAATAAATGTTGTCAGAAAATATCTCTGCCGGCATTTTTATTTTCACAATATTCCAAACGCTAACATCGCATTGGCGACTTTTTTAAAGCCCGCTATATTCGCCCCCTTGGCATAGTCAACATAGCCATCGTCCTGCACGGCAAACTCCAAACAATTCTTATGGATATTCCCCATGATCTCACGCAGCATCCCCTGTAGCTGCTCCTCTTTTAAACTGATTCGCGTACTGTTTTGGCTCATTTCCAAACCGGATACGGCGACACCGCCCGCATTGGCGGCCTTGGCCGGCCCAAACAAAATTCGCGCCTTCCGCAGCACTGCAATAGCATCATTGCTGCAAGGCATATTGGCGCCTTCAACTACCGCCTTCACGCCATTTTTCAGTAGAATTTTAGCTTCTTTCTCATTCAGTTCATTTTGCGTTGCGCAGGGCATGGCAACATCACAGGATACTGACCACGGCCTTTCTCCGGCATGAAAAGTAGCACCAGAATAAACATCCACATAACTTGCTAAACTTCCGCGCCCCTGACTCTTTTTTTCAACTACCCACTGAATTTTTTCATGATTAAATCCATCGGGATCGTGAATAAAACCAGTGGAATCAGACAGGGTGACAACCTTAGCGCCAAGTTGAATTGCCTTCTCTGCGGCGTGTGTAGCCACATTGCCCGCCCCCGAGATCGCAATAACTTTACCGTCTATGGTGGTTTTCTCTTGTTTAAACATATGATCTAAAAAATACACCACACCATAGCCGGTAGCTTCTTTGCGAACCAGGCTGCCACCCCATTCCAAGCCCTTACCTGTTAACACACCAACATAACGATTAGTTATGCGCTTGTACTGACCGAACATATAACCGATCTCGCGGGCGCCCACGCCAATATCACCGGCGGGAATATCCGTGTCTTCACCCACATGCCGATATAGCTCGGTCATAAACGACTGGCAAAAACGCATGATTTCACGATCAGACTTTCCTTTAGGGTCAAAATCAGAGCCTCCCTTTCCGCCGCCCATAGGCAGGCCGGTTAAACTATTCTTAAAGGTTTGCTCGAAGGCGAGAAATTTCAAAATACTTTGATTAACGCTTTTGTGGAACCGCAAGCCACCCTTGTAGGGGCCAATGGAATTATTATTCTGTACGCGATACCCCCGCTGCACCCTGACATTGCCAGCATCGTCTTCCCAGCATACGCGAAAAGAAACCACTCTATCTGGCTCAGCGATACGGTGTAAAATTTGCGCTTCGTGGTAGACCGGCTTGTCACGTATAAAATCAAAAATATCAACGGCAACCTCGTAGACAGCCTGATGAAACTCGACTTCACCAGGATTCCGGCTAACAACCCCTTCCATAAATTGTTCTAAACCAATGTACTGAATCACTGACATGCGGCCACCCTCATAAATAGGACCAGATCTTAGCAGATATCAGATATAGCACACGACCAGCAACACTCCTTATCGAGTCTTTCGATGCAAAATAAATTTACTCTCAGCTCGCAGTAAAACTAATAATCTCATGAGTCCACAGCACCAAAATAACGATTTAAATAAGTGGCAATCACATCCACTCGATGCCAGCTAATTACACTCAGTGTCCGCGGGCACCATAGCGCGACGGATCCGCCCCAGTCATTGTATCTCAGCGATGAAATGCGACTTAGCCCAAATATTGACACTGTAAACTTCAGGGGATATCTTGAGCTCGCCTAGACATTGCGAGCCATGACATGAGTACAGAAAATCAGCATTACCCACACCTCTTCACACCCCTCGATCTGGGTTTTACTCAGCTAAAAAATAGGGTGGTAATGGGCTCCATGCACACCGGTCTAGAAGATCGTTTTTGGCAATTCCCCAAACTCGCCGCGTATTTCGCGGAACGCGCCAAGGGCGGCGTGGGCCTTATGATAACTGGCGGTTACAGCCCCAATCGAAGTGGCTGGCTTTATCCCGGCGCCAGTACGTTTAACTCCCGTTTAGATATTCGCAACCATCGTAAAGTCACCAAGGCAGTACACCAAGCGGGAGGCAAAATTTGCCTGCAAATTCTTCATGCCGGCCGCTATTCCTATCATCCACTCTCTAAAACTGCCTCAACAAGCAAAGCGCCAATCAATCCGTTTAAAGCTCGCGCCTTAAGTACCCGCGGCGTGGCCAGCACAGTCAACGATTTTGCCCGCACCGCACAACTGGCCCAAAAAGCTGGGTACGACGGTGTCGAAATAATGGGCAGCGAAGGCTATTTAATTAATCAATTTTTAGCGCCAGCCACTAATAAGCGCAAAGACCGCTATGGCGGCAGTCCCGAAAATCGCCGTCGCTTTGCCGTGGAAATTGTCAGCGCCGCCCGCAAGAAAGTCGGCCCTAATTTTATAATTATTTTCCGCTTATCAATGCTCGATTTAGTGCCAAACGGTTGCACTAGAGAAGAGATAATAGACCTCGCCAAAGAGATTGAAGCCGCCGGCGCAAACTTGATAAACAGCGGTATTGGTTGGCACGAAGCGCGCGTACCCACCATCGTCACCTCGGTACCCCGCGCCGCATTCAGCGAAGCTACTGCCGCCGTAAAACAAGCAGTCAATATTCCTGTT
This sequence comes from Zhongshania marina, assembly GCF_002915595.1. Classification (GTDB taxonomy): domain Bacteria; phylum Pseudomonadota; class Gammaproteobacteria; order Pseudomonadales; family Spongiibacteraceae; genus Spongiibacter; species Spongiibacter marinus_B. Next base: position 63,155 of record NZ_PQGG01000024.1, on the reverse strand, counting down.
ATCGCCTCCAACCGTATTAATATGCCAGATATTGCCGAGCATATTTTGGCGAAGGGCCAAGCCGATATGGTGTCGATGGCCAGACCGATGCTGGCCGATGCCGAGTGGGTAAACAAAGCGGCCAGTAATCGTAGCGACCAAATCAACACCTGCATCGCCTGTAATCAAGCATGCTTGGACCACACCTTCCAATTGAAACGCGCCAGTTGCTTGGTAAATCCCCGCGCCTGCCACGAGACTGAATTGGTCTTTAAGCCCACAACCAAGGCCAAAAAAATTGCCGTCGTCGGCGCTGGCCCGGCAGGGCTTTCCTGCGCCACTTCCGCAGCAGACTGCGGACACCTTGTGCATTTATTTGATCAAGCCGACAAGATCGGCGGTCAATTTAATTTAGCCAAAACCATTCCCGGCAAAGAAGAATTCAGTGAAACCCTGCGCTACTTTGGCACGCAAATTGATCGATCAGGGGTCAAACTCACACTTAATCATCGCGTCGAAAAGGCCGAACTTATCAGTGGCGCTTACGATGACGTCGTCATTGCCACTGGCGTCAGCCCGCGCGCACTGAATATTCCAGGTATCGACCACCCCAAGGTGGTTTCCTACATAGACGTATTAAAAGGTACAGTCACCGTCGGCAAGCGCGTCGCCCTTATCGGCGCCGGCGGCATCGGCTTTGATGTAGCGGAGTATCTCGCCCACGACCACAGCGCTGAATCACCGCAAAGCATCGCCAGTTGGTCTGCCGAGTGGGGTATTGACCAAAGCAGTGCCGAACGCGGCGGGCTCGTAACCAGTAAACCTCAAGCCTCACAGCGGGAGATATTCCTGCTTCAGCGCAAGACCACTGCACTGGGTAAAGACCTAGGCAAAACCTCCGGCTGGGTACACCGCGCCACCCTCAAAAATAAAGGTGTCAACATGCTGGCTGGCTGCAGCTACGACCGCATAGACGACCAAGGCCTACATATAAGCCAAGAAGGCAAACAACGCCTGTTAGAGGTAGACCACATTGTAATCTGCGCAGGACAGGAGCCGCTCCGCGAGCTTTACAACTCGGAATCGGAACAAGGCGCAAAAACGAGCCCGCGCTACCACCTCATCGGTGGCGCGAATATCGCATCGGAACTCGATGCAAAACGCGCAATACGCGAAGGTGCAGAACTTGCGGCACGCTTGTAAATGCGCAGTGATGTAGCGCCATACTTTGCCTAACTTTAAAGAAAAGCCATTTAGCAATTAACTTAATGGCTTTTTGTTTTATTAATTTTTAAATTAACAAGCCAAACCGACACTAGCTTTCCCGCCGGCCCAACTCATCAATTACAGCGTTTTCAAATACTCAATAATCGCCTTCCGCTCTGGGTCTGTGAGTACCGCAGTAAAGTCGTGACCCTCATTACCTTGGCTATACAAATGGGTATTATAAATTTTTCTATCTTCCACCTGCAGTCTGGTCGCCTGCAGAAAGACCGGCAACTGCCCAAGGTTCCACGTCAAAATTAAATTGCCGTAGAGCTGGCTAAGTATGTCTTGAAATATTGGACTGTCGTTACTACCGGGGGTGCAGTCCAAGAATGGAATGGTACCCTCGCCACAGCTTAGTGCATCGTAGCGCCAACCCATTTTCTGCGGATCGTAGGCTCTAGCCATACTCACATCAAAGCCCATTACCACTTTACCCTGCTGATCGCTGCGGGCGGGGGTAGATACTCGGCGCCAAATCGCCGGACGCGCCTCGGGATCAAGCAAGCCCCACACATCTGGCACTGAGCCATTGTGCAAATACGGCGCCGTGGCCCAAACCCCATAAAGTGGCGGTGCTAAATAGCCCACCTCACGATCACCTCTGACCTCTTCGCGATTGCGTGGGCCACAGTCATTTTCAGTGCCAACGGTTTCATAAAAGCCTAAGAAGCTATTGCCACCATATTGGTTAACCGCTTCGTTGTTGGTGTCTACCCGCGCAGGGTCAGTACGAATAACACGCTTAGGCGCAATATTACTGGCCACCCCTTCCATCAGCGGATCGGCCAAGTAGCTGCTGTCATTCACATACCGTGGCGAATACGCGCCGTGACAACTCGCACAGGAACCATTGCCACCCTCGGGTTCTGGAACGGTATTGTTTAAATCGCTCGCCCACAAGTTTTTGCTGTGGAATAAAATTGCGCCCTGCTCTGCCAAAGCTGTATCAATTGGCAATGGATATTCTGGGGACTTCAAAGACATCATCCACTTGTCTGCGTCTTGCGCGTGATCGCGCACCCAGTTTTCACCTTCATCGCCACCTGTTACCCCATCGATTGGGGTATAGAAAATCATATCAACGCGACTAGAGTCAGCGGCAAAATAACCATCTTGAAACTTAACCGGACGATGACCAATATTCCACCACGCCGGTGTATCCCCCGACGCGGTTGATCCAGAGGTAAGCACACCAAACAATTGCTCATCAAAACTTGGTCCGCCTTCCTGATTAATCAAGAAAAACACATTCACATCGCTCGCATTATTCGTCCCACGGCTGGTACCAAACAAACTGAAAATAGCACCAAAGCCTTTCCCATCGAATCCGCTCGCCGCACTCAGCCCCAACTCCTTCGCCATCAAGGCAATATCCTGCAGGGGATTACCGCTACCGTATTGGAATCCGGTGTCAGCACCCTCGCCAACTAAACCGGCAGCACCGCTATGACAGGCGTGACAGGTGTAACCCAAGGTTCCCGTCCACTCGCCATTGGGTCCGCGCATCTGGGTCATAAAGGCAGGCAACTGACCGCTGCCGCCATTGCTGGTATTAGGATCTTCGCCGGGCAATGGGTATGGGTTACGCGTTTGGCTAATAGGCATGCCGTAACGCTCGGCAAGCAAGGTGTCAAAATTATCTGGTCGCGCCATCAAACCCCATTGCTGCCACACCTTGTTATAGGAGCTGGCTGGTATGGCTAACAAGGCACTTGTGTCGTGATAATCGCCATCGAAGAAAGTACCCGCACCCACTTCACCGTTGCCCACCATCAGCTCACGACCGCGCTGGGAACTGGCACGCAAGTCACCGCAGGTTTGCGGATGCGCATTTTCTCCGACCAAGGCAGGATCGGCATGACAATCTACCCAATAGGTATTGAACTCCACCGCACGACCGTCACTAACCCCAGACTGAACCAAGGCACGAGGATCTTCAGGTAGTACCGCGCTATCTGGACGAGGATTGCCATTGTCATCGGCAGCGCAATAATCAAACCAGACGTGGCCACCCCGCGCGCTACCCAACAGAGGTTGCAAATCTGGCGCGGGACCACTGCCACCGCCGCTCAAAGCACAACTATCTGGATTATCCCAGCAAGCCAATAGCGTTCGCATAGCTTCATAGGGCTGGCTCCCCACCGGCCACGGCTTACCACCGCTGTGCGGTTCACTAGGATCACTGGGCTCAATTAATAGGGGATTGCTTTCCACTCCGCCACCAAGGGCCTCCCAAGATGCGCGCAGCAAACGAAAATCATCAGCGGCATTAGTAGACAACATCAAACCATCGCCTTCAGCGGTATCTGCTACCCCACCAGGAATATGGCAGGTGCGGCAAAATCCAGACGACGTTTGTAAACGGGTTTGAAAAAACTCTTCTGCCGAAGCACTATTGCCGGAATTAGGGGTGCCACTGCTGCCACCTTGGGGACTGCCGCTACTTCCGCCGCCGCAGGCGACAAGCGATAACAAGCCTGAGATAAGTAAACTATGTGCTAGGCGAAAACGGCGCATGCGGTACTCCTGAGGCCCCGTCACCAACAAATAGAGTGTAAAACAGGGCAAACTGAACTTATTTTATAGCCCAGTATGCACCACCCGCCAATCGTCCATATTGGTAAGCCGTGCCACCCATTGTCCGGCCAAGCCAGGCCAAATTTGGGGTCAGTGTAAAAACTATCACTCGCGTGATGGTCAATACACCAAGGTAGCCAGCAAGTTACCGCTTCTTTCGCCCAGCCGCAGAGTTTTTACACTGCCCCCAATTATCAAAGGGTTTTCAGGTATTCAATAATCGCCCGCCGCTCGCCATCGTTGAGTACATCGCTAAACACATGGCCGCCATTGCCTTGACTAAAATGCCGCGTGTTGTAGACCTTACGTCCCTCAATATCAGAATTACTTAAGGACGGCGGGTTGGTAATATTCCACGCCAAGAGTAAATTGCCGAACAATTCCGACAAGAAAAAATCACTCACATCGTTAAGCGGGTTACATTCCAAACTCGGCACCGAGGCACCAAACTCGCAATTCAACTCATCAAATCGCCAACCCATTTTGCTTTGATCGTAACCGCGCTGAAAATCCGTTTCAAAACCCATCACTACCTGCCCTTTCTGATCGGCGCGGGCCTCCTTAGAAACCCGCCGCCACACCGCAGGCCGCTCGGCAGAATCCAACAAACTCCACACATCGGGTACCGAGCCATTATGTAAATACGGCGCGGTTGCCCACACACCATATAACGGCGGTGCGGCATAACCCCGCGGCCGATCATTGCCGTTTGCATCTACCTGCATACCCGGCATATTTTGCACACGACAATCTTGGCTGCTGCCCTCTGTCTCAGGATAAGCAACGCTAGTCGTCGACATCGCCTCGTTGGTGCCGTCGTTGTACGTTGTAAAACGCACGCGGTCTGTATCAATAATATCGATAGCCACCACATTGCTGGCAATCCCCTCCAATACAGGGTCTGCCAAATAAGCAGGGTCATTCACAAAGCGCGGCGAATACGCACCATGACAACTCGCGCAACTGCCGTTGCCACCCTCGGGTCGCTGTACCGGATTATTTAAGTTGCTCGCCCATAGGTCTTTGGTATGAAACAGAATCGCGCCCTGCTCTGCCAACGATTCATCAAACTCACCGAGATACTCCGGCGATTTTTGCGACATGATGTAGTGATCGCCATCTTGCACATGATCACTAATCCAAGTTGGGTCCTGCTCAGGCAGGCCGTACTTATTCGTTAGCAGAGGTTGAAACAGGGCAAAGTCCACCCGCACCGCATCACCGGGAAACATCGCGTCAACAAACTTCACCGGCCGACGGCCAACATTCCACCACGCCGGAGTATCGCCTGTTCCCGTAGTACCGTTGCGCATGACATCAGCAAACTGCTGCGGTGTTTTAAACCCTGTTAATGCAGTGATATTAGAAAACTGCGCATTATTAGTACCGCGCACCCGCCCCGCTAAACCTAGGCGATCTATCGCAATACCAACCACCGAGCCAAAGGCCGCAAAATCTCGCGACACCACCGTAGCATCCAGCAAGGAACCACCGCCGCCATAAACAATTTGATTGTTTACCGTGGTGCTGTGGCAGCCCTGACAATTATGGCTAATCTCACCGCTGTAGCTGCCATCTTCCATACGGGTTTGAATCAAACCGATCGGTAAGCGACCACTGCCGCCATTAGTGAGGTTAGGGTCTTCCCCCATCAAAGGATAAGGGTTGTTCACCGACAAGGGGCCAAAACCATAGCGCTCAGACGCCAACTCATCAAAATTATCTGGGCGGCCAGGCATACCCCAAATCAACCACAGCTGGTTGTACAAGCTCGCCGGAACAGCAGAAAAGCCGTGGGGATTGTCACCGGCAAACGTTGAACCCGGACGAACTATCTCCCCATCCTCATACTTTAAATAACTGCCGTCGGCCTGCTTCATCGGCGCAGCGCCCATAATCACCTCGCCGCGACGCGTTGAGGTACGCAACTCACCACAGGTTTTTGGATGGGGCTTCTCCCCCACCAAATCAGGGTCAATATGGCAATCTTTCCAAAACGCATTAAAGTGCACTGCGCGACCATCATTAAAACCTGGCTGCACAAGCGCGCGGGGATCTTCCGGCAACACCGCCGCGTCAGAGCGCGGCGCGCCGCTGCCATTATCGGCACAGTAATCAAACCACGCATGCCCACCGTGGGCACTTCCTAACAAGGGAGCTAAGTCGGCGGGAATGTCATTACCGCCACCACTCAAGGTACAGGTTTCGGGATTGTCCCAACAACTTAGCAAACTGCGCATTGCCTCATACGGCGCGCTACCTTTTGGCCACGGCTTACCACCGCTATGGGGTTCTGCAGGATCACTGGGCTCAAGCAACAGCGGGCTGCTGTCCACACCGCCACCAAGCCCCTCCCAAGCCGAACGCAAATTAGCAAAATCGTTTGCGGTATTGCTGCTCAACATCAAACCGCGACCATCATCAGTATCCGCTACGCCATTGGGAATATGACAGGTGCGACAAAAGCCCGAGGAGGTTTGCAAATTGGTGCGAAAAAATTCTTCCTGACTGCCTGCCGGCGCATTCCCGCCACCAACGCTGCTGCCGCCCTGCGGACTCCCACCAGAACTACCGCCACAGGCTGAAAGCACCGCGCCAATTAAAAGCGCGCCAAACCCCGTCAGATTTCTTTGCCACATGGGCATACCCTCTCCACACCTACTTATCATTATTTACAAAGTGTGACAGAGAATGGTTTTTGAATGCGGTAGGCAAACGTCAGAGATTGTCCGCAAGCGACAAGGCAGATACGCGGTAATAATTGGCGGGAATAATTAGAAACAGTGTCGTTGATTTAAGCAATTATCTACTTCAACGACTCTAACCTCATTGATCTATCTGCTGAACCGCAAGAGCACAAGATATAAAAGACATGCTTATTCATGACTTATGGCGCGCAAGCTAGGCTATAGATAGTCTTGCAGAATCTTGAGGCTCGCAGCGTGATCATTGGCTGCCTTGCTACGAATATCTTTGCCAAGAAAATCGGCGAGCTTGTTGCCAATTAAAGGAATTTTACACTCCACTGTCCATTGCATTACGTTGACTGCACCGCGTTCGTGAGCCTTTAGTGTCATTACGCTTCGGATGTGTACTTTTTCCAGTCCTTGGAGCTGAATTTCGAGTTCGCCTTTTCGGGTTTTAGTATTCCAGCGGTCAATCTGACGAACGCTAATTTTTTCCCCACCTGGTAGAAATTTCTTGATAAAACCCGGCAGTGGCAGAGAGGGCTCCATAACAAAACTGCAGTCGACAAAATACTGTTCTGGATCGTCGCTACTGCCCACAACCTTGATATTTTCAAGACCCAGCTCTTCATACTTACGCGGGCAAAATGCGGTGTCAAAATACATGCGCTCGACGGCTTCAAGGGGGGCATCAAAAATGTGTTCTTCTACAAAATTCATCGTGTTTTCTTCTAATTATGCGTTATTAATAAATCAGCTATTGTGCTGCAGTTTCATATAATTGAGTTATGGTCGCAATACCCGTGGCAGGCGCTGTTCAAGTGCACTCGCGATCAAGAGTTCAGTGTTATTGCCTTTTATTATATTTCAACGACTCTGACCCCATCGATATAGATAGATGGAAGGTTAATTTTTCTCTCGGCGAGAATCTCTCGAAATTGCCCCAGCAACAGACTTGATACACGATCTCGGAACTCCTCGATTCCAAAAACGTAATGTTCTTCACCAGCTGTCATATTGCGCTTAGTCATAGCAGTTCCAGAAAAACGTAACACCTCAAGAAGAGGCGCGCTGTTTGCGCGTCCTTCTTGCTTGAATTGTTAGGTGATTCCACTCGCTCCATATAAGAAACATGAACTTTTCCATCTTCTTTACCTTGCATAACAACTGCAAAGAATGAGTCATTTGTGATGTCTGTCCAATGGTGATTAAGCAAAGCTACTAGTTCATCTACAGAATTCACACCTCGCTGGAGTATCTTAGTCTTGGCTTCAGAACCACCATATTGATAATCTCTCTGGGAATGAAGATAGTTTCCGGCGTTGCCGTAAGCCTTAAAAATATCGGTTTCAGTCATAAATGGCCGTTCTTCATGAGCGAGATCCTTCACTTTTCTTATGCCATCCTGATCTGAGCCATCTTCTGCCTTCGGCGTAGGGAAAAAATTTAAATTAAATCGTTGAAGCTCGGATTTTATTTTCTGAATCTCATACCCCTTTCTAAGGGTTTTGTTCAACGTAAGGCCGGCGGATTTGTTTGCGACAATACATGCAAACATTATCAGCTCAATAATTTTTCTTAGTTGTAGATAAACAGTATCAATGTCGGTTTCGATATAGCCGGTCATGGATTGACCTGCCTGATGCATTTTCATTAGCCTAGAAACCACATCCGTTCTTTTCTTTATCTCTTCCATGTAGCTTGCATATTTGGTTACACAATCAGTGATTTCTTTTTTATTCATTATGAAGCCTGAACTCCTTTACACCTAACAACAAATTCAAATGCGTTCCACTTTATAGCTCATGCACATAGCAAGTCTAATTGCCAAGGTGTTTAAGCAGGAAAATTCAATTTAAATCAGGACAATAGTACGCTTGAAATGGATTTTTCATTTGCGTGCATCCTGCATTTGATGTGGAGTCCCTTAGCTCTGAGCATAACCACCTCCTAATAAAAATCAATTGCTTAAGTAAATCCGATCAGAATTAGTGAGCGCCATGCTGCTGAATACGAGTTTGACCGCTTAATCGACTGACCGTTAACGAGACGCTAGGCCATCATTGACGGTAGACAGCTGGTCTAGTTCTGGGATGAACCAATACCAACTCTGGAATTATCTATACGTTAATTCTTAAACCTTAACTCTAAATTTTCGGCACTAAATCTCCCCCCAGCATTCCCGCCTGATCAATCCACAAATGCGGTAATCCTAGGTCATTCAAAAAGGCTGGCGCACCCTTTTCACCTTGCAACATGGCGACGGTTGCGGCGGTTCCCGCAAGCAAGCACAGTGGCGCGACAACGGTGACACCGGCCATCGGTTTGTCTACGGGGCGGCCGGTGCGGGGATTGAGTATATGGCTATAGCGTTTGCCGTCTATCACCATATAGCGTTCGTAGTCGCCGCTGCTCGCGAGGCCGCCGGTCTTTAGCTGTATGACCGCTACCGCCACTTCGGGATCGCGGGGGTTGCGAATACCAATTTGCCAAGCGCTGCCGTCGGGGTGGGGGCCAATGACACTGATGTCGCCGCCCAGTTCCACTAGGCCGTGACCGATGCCATGTTCTTCGCAAATGATGGCGGCGCGGTCGGCAGCGTATTCTTTGCCGAAGCCGCCAAAGTCCAATTCCATTCCTTGCTGTAAGGAAATATTAGGGGCGTCCCAGTGCACTTTATTCCACCCCACCCGCTTTAAACAAAATGCGACGGCGGCGGGGCTGGGTAGTTGGCCGAGTTTAAAATTCCACACTTCGCGCAATACGCCTGAGCTAATATCAAACAGGCCACCGCTCTCGGTATAAGCGGTGGTAGCGTAATTAATTAAGGCGCAGGTTTCTTCGTCAACAGCGATGGGATCGCCGCCAGCGGCGGCATTGATTTTGCCCACCACGCTGTCGTCACGATAGCGGGAGTAGGTTTGTTCAATACGGATAACGTCGGCTTTGGCTGCCTCCGCGGCCGCATCGGCCATTGTTTGCGATTCGGCGTATAAACGCAGTTCGCAGGGGCTGGCCATTGCGGTGAAAGGATAGTGGTAAAGCTGCACGCGCTGTCTCTCCGTTAGAATTTAAGGAGCATGCCAGCGCGCATTTTAGAGTCGCCAGTTAAGTCCCACGGAGAGAATATCAAATTCTACCAGGGCAGGGTTTTCTACATCGACGGAATCTAAAGAATAATCTGCGCTGGCTTCGTAGCTTTCCCACTCGGCATGCAGGTCAAAACGTTGCCAACGCTTCTCTAGGCGTAGTTTTACACTGATTGCCCCATAGGGTGACAAACGATAATCCGCAGAGCCAAAACCATCATTGCGCGCCGAAAAGAAATACGGCGCATAGAAGAAAGCTTGGCTTTGAGTGTAGTAACGCAGCGACGGTGTGAACACCCAACCGCCGGGCAGGTTTTGATACCACGCTGCCTCTATGGTGCTAGAGGCAACTTCCCAATCGTCTTCAAAATAACGATAGTCCAAATGCAGGGCTGCTTTTAAGTCCGGCAAAAAATGCCGCAGCCGTGCTTGGGCGACAAACTGATTGCGGTCGTCTGGCCGGCTATCGTTAATGGTAATGGCTTGATCATCTATCCAAACTTTTTTGTAGGGATCAGATAAAAAGCCCCTCTGTAGGCTGTAAGTCAAACTGCCCTGCACCACGGTGGTTTTGCTTAAGATTTGCGACAGTCCGACAAAGGCCGTGGTACTGTCTCTGGTAGCGCGCTCAATGCGGTCTGGCAATATAGTGCCGTCGGTCGGCTCTAACTCGTCGTCACTATAGCCTAGGCCAGCCGTTAGGGTGAGCTGGGTATCGGGGATTTCATAGAGCGCCTCTACCCCCGCATTTACCGCGAAATAATCTTTTTCATCCGACACGCCGGCAATCAACGAAATTACGGTTTTGTCGTTGAGCAGATGATTAACCTTAGCCTGTAGGTCTTTGCGTTCTTCGTGAATGGTGGCGCCGCTCATTACCTGCACCGGCCCATCTTGCCCCGGCAGAATAAACCACGGCGAGGCACCACTCATGGTTTCATACATAAACTCGATACTGGCGTCAGTTTTCTCGCCCAGCGGCATTTGCGCTCGAACTTGTTGGGTGTCGATCTCGTAGCGCTCAAGGGAGCCGCCGGAAAGTCTGCTGCTGTCTAAATCTGCTTCGCGATAGGCCGAGGCCTTGTACTGCACCACGGTTTCGGTCAGCACTGAAGCGGCCTGAACTGAAGTGCTCATACCAGGAATAGCCAATGCTGCGCTGGTTAATGCGGTAAGAGCGCGTTTATTTTTTAAGTTTTGACTCATATCACCGCCCTTCAATTACAACCGCAGCCGCCGCCACCAGCGGAGGCGCCGCCATTGCTGGCTTCTTTACTAAAATGCACATGGTTGCGATAGGAACTACCCAGCGCATCTGGGTCCCAAGCCATTTCTGGCCGCGCCAGAAAATCCCGCTCCCAGGCTTCCACCGGCTCCACCGCGCACGCAGCTAAGCCCGATAAACCAAGCAGTATCAAAACTAGACGCATATCAAGATTCCTCTGCTAAGAGTGCCAGCACTTCTTTGCGCAAGCGCTCGGCATCGCCGGGGCGAAAGCCCTCGTGCACACGATGCACCAGCCCCTTTTTGTCTAGTAAAAATGCGGTCGGCATACCTTTCACGCCAAAGGCGGCGGGCAAGCTATTGTCAGGATCGCGAAGCACGGGGTAAGTCACTGGGTAGGCTTTTAAAAAGCTGCTGGCGTCTTGGCTGTAGGCATCTACGTTAATAGCTAGCACGGCAAAACCGCGCTCGCCCAGCTCTTTATAAAGCGCCTCTAAACTTGGCAACGACTGCCGACAGGGGCCGCACCAAGAGGCCCAAAAATCAACGTACACCACCTTGCCCGCGTAGTCCGCCAAGTTGTGGCGTTGACCATCTAGCATATCTACGCGGCTAAACTCAGGGGCTTTATCTCCCGCCGTCACAGCCACCGCCGCGCCCGCAGAGAAAAATAATATGATGCTAATTAGTATTAAACGAAGATCAGTCATGGCGTTTTATTAGTTTATTTTATTGGCAGCCTAACAGCTGCTAAGCCGGCCCCTGTGTTCGTAGAGGCCGCTGATTATCCGCACATGCCAAGTCTGGCACGCAGGGCGTTAAAGTGTCTTCAAGTACTCAATAATAGCGCGTCTTTCCGCATCCGTGAGTACCACCGTGAAATCATGCCCCTGATTACCCTGCGAATAGATATTGGTATTGTAGACTTTGCGCGCCTCTATCTGCTGATCAACAAGGGGAATACTGGCCAGCTCGTCTATGGGCAAATTCCACAGCAGAGCCACTTCCGTGTATATCGCGCCCAAGACATCTTGAAGACTGGGTAATGAAGGATCGATAGGATTGCAGTTCAGCAATGGCTGCGTTGCAGGAAAGCCGCTTACACAATCAAGCTCGGTATATTTCCAACCCATTTTTTCGTGGTCGTAGGCGCGGTTGATATCGGTGTCGAAGCCCATCACAACACGCCCCTCCATCCCTTCTGGTGCCGGCGTAGATTGACGCAACCAAATATTCGGCCGCTCGTTATTAGGGTCTAGCACACCCCACAAATTTGGCACCGAGGCATTATGAAAATACGGCGCCGAGGCCCATGTACCAAACAGCGGTGGCGCCAGCATTACCGATTCATTATTCGGGGTATCACCAAAGTCGCCAATCCCGCATTCCAAAAATGGGTTGTACTCAATTCCCACATTGGGGGAGCCGTCGGCATTGCGAAGACTTTGCTGCGCATCCGCGTAAACAGAGTCGGTGCGAATCACGTCCATCGACACTAAATTTGCGGCAATACCCGCCATACGCGGATCAGCTAAAAAGCTGGGATCGTTTGCGTAACGTGGCGAATAGACGCCATGACAACTCGCACAACTGCCATTACCCAATTCATCTGGCTGCGGCACAGGGTTATTCAAACTCGCCGCCCACAAGTTTTTATTGTGGAATAAAATTGCGCCCTGCTCTGCCAATGACTGATTCACCGGCCCCGGGTATGCAGGCGCTTTTAGCGATTCCGCCCAAATTTGGAATGGGTAAGAGGCCTCATCTACCCAAGCGACGGGATCATCATTTATGGCCAGTGGGTAATAGGCCGCCATATCAATTCTTGAAGAATCCATTGGCAACACCGCGCCGTGAAACTTCTGTACGCGGTGCCCCATATTCCACCACGGCGGACTTTTGATGTTACCGATAGCCTGACTAAATAAAATTTTGTCGTTGGTAAACTCTTCTGGATTGCCGCCATTAAATACCAAAAATCCAATTTGGAATTGATCGATAGCACCGGTGCCACGGTTTGGCGCAATGGTTAGCGGCCCACCTAAAATACCAAAGGTCGGGCTTAAACCTGCAGCGGCAAAATCCCGAAATGCCACGGTGAAATCACCAATGGTGCCCGCGCCGCCAAAGACCGGCGCTTGCTGGCCCGCGCTCGCGGTAGATAGCTGGCCGTCGTGACAAAACGAACACAGCTTAACGCCAATCTGACCAGTCCAATTTCCATCTGCTTCACGTAGCTGGGTAAACGCCACCGGCAACTGACCGCTGCCGCCGTTAGTCTGATTGGGATCTTCACCGGGTAGCGGATAAGGATTGCGCTCAAGAGGCAGGGCCGAACCGTAGCGCTGCGAAATCAAGTAATCGTAATTCGCTGGGCGCGCTGGCAACTGCGGCGCGGCAATATAGCCCGTCCATGTTTGCCAAAGATTATTGTAAGCATCGGCGGTAATCGTAAACAAAGAACCACTACCGGAGATGCTCGTAGGGTCAGTAAAATTAGCGTACTCGGTGGTTTGCCCGCTAAACATATGCGCGGTCTCTGGCTGACCTTGGCCGCGACCGATCAGCGCGCCCTTGGCGTGAAGTGTGCGGTAGTAGCGGCGAATTATCTGGCTTGCCGTCACAGAATTCAGCCCAGGCGTGACCACCGCGACTGCTGTGCAGCAACACTTGCTCCCCACTATTGTTGCTAGTGTCGGTTTCCGTGTTACTTCCCGACTCTGGCGCAGAAGCTGGATTCGCCGCAGAAGAACTACCGCCGCCACCGCAAGCCGCCAAACTTAGTACGAGACTGACACTTAGTAGCCACTGATATTCCCTTCCCATGAAACTCTCCCGAACAACAGCAAACTTATTATTAACAAACTTTGTAGCGGATCATTTAGCCATGTTAGAGCAGAGGAATATTGAACGGGGATGCCAGCACTTGTCCCAACATACAGTGACAAATGCTGACTAAAGTCAGCCGGCCGTAAGCCTAGACAGAGATATTATTTGCCAACAAATACCGCAGGACGTTTTTCCATAAACGCTTTTACGGCTTCCTGCGCATCTTGAGTGGCAACACAGATATTCTGCGCCTTGGCTTCCAGCGCAACGGTTTCCATATAACTGACATCGAGTGCCTGGCGAAGTATTTTCTTGGTCTCGCGCAGCGCAATCGGTGCCCGCTCAGACAGCGCCGCCGCCCATTGCAGTGCCACGTCATCGACCTGATCAGCGGGTGCTAATTTACTGGCAATGCCGGCGTCCACACACTCTTGGGCGCTGAGCCGCGCACCCTCAACAATGGCTTGAAATGCGCGGGAATAACCCATGCGTCGCAGCAATTGCCAGCTCACACCGCCATCCGGCACCAGGGCAATATTGGTAAAGGCCAATAGCAAATACGCGTCGTCTGCCATCACCATCAAATCGCAGGCCATCGCAAAAGCACCACCAATACCCGCCATGCCACCAGATACCGCAGCAATTATTGGCTTATTCAAATAGCTAATTTTTTCAAGTACGGGAGCATATTCTTGAAGGATTTGCTGTTCAATCGTTTCCGCGCCGCCCAAGCCCTCAGCTAAATCTGCGCCGGAGGAAAACATTCGCCCCTCGGCACCCAGTACCACCGCGCGAATTGCATCGTCCGCGTCTACCGCATTTAAAGCGCTGAGCAATTCTGCCCGCAGCTGCGCATTAAAGGCATTTAAAGACGCCGGACGATTAAATTTGATGAGCGCAACCGCGCCATCAACGGAGAAACTTAAACATTCATAGGACATTTTTATACTCTCCAGTTTTAGTTGCGGTCGATGTAAGTCAGAAAGCTTTCCGAGAAAATTTCTCGAGAAATAATTAATTTCATAATTTCTGAGGTGCCTGCAAAAATTCGTGTAATGCGTGCATCGGTATACATGCGAGAGATCGGATACTCATCCATATAACCGGCACCGCCGTGTAGCTGAACGCCTTCATCTACCATGCGGCCCAGTACTTCACTGGTATATAGCTTTGCTTTCGCGGCGTCTTCGGCGGTGAGTTTGCCGTCGTTATACGCGGCAACGCAGGCGTCAACATAGGCCTGTGCTACGTCGATTTCGGTGCGTAAATCTGCCAATTTAAACTGAGTATTTTGAAATCCAGACAGCGGTTTGCCAAAGGCCTTGCGCTCCATTACAAATTCCCGCGTCACTTCAAAGGCTTTTTGCGCTGTAGAAATAAAACCGCAGGCGCCAATCAAACGCTCCTCAGCCAAGCCCTGCATTAAGTAAATAAAGCCTTTGTGCGGGTCGCCTAGAACATTGTTCTTAGGTACTTTTACATCGGTAAAAAACATCTCGGCGGTGTCCTGCGCTTTCATGCCCATTTTTTTCAAATTGCGGCCGCGCTCAAATCCTTCCATACCCCGCTCTACTAAAAATAGACCCACCGCATGGGGATTATTTTCCGGATCAGTTTTGGCGGCAACAATGACAAGGTCGGCGTTAATACCGTTACTGATATAGGTTTTAGCCCCATTTAACAGCCAGTAATCACCCATATCTTTTGCGGTAGCACGCATGCCCGCCAAATCAGAGCCGGCATCTGGCTCGGTCATCGCAACCGCTAATATGCATTCACCCGTAACGCATTTTGGTAAAAAGCGTTGCTTCTGCTCCTCATTGCCAAAACGCGAAAGATAGGGCCCAACAAGGCGACTGTGCAGCGTATTAGTCCAGTCTCCGGCATATACATTGGCGGTTTCTTCCATAATGATTTGCTCAAAGCGAAAATCTTCATCGCCCATGCCGCCGTATTTTTCCTCTGGCCAAATCATCAAAAAACCTTGCTCGCCAGCTTTGGTATAGGCCTCGCGATCGACGATGCCCTGCTCCCGCCAACGCTCAACATTAGGCGCAATTTCCTTGTCTAAGAATTTACGGTAAGCGTCCCGAAACATAATTTGGTCTTCGGTAAAATGACGTGGCAGCATAATGAATCCTTACAATTTTTCAGTTCGGTATGATGGAAAGTCGCTGTGAAGATACTGAGAATTTAGTGATAAACGCCAATGCGCGAAAACATCGGCGGTGCTGATCGGCGGCACGTTTAGCTGCAAAGCAAAACTGCCGCGACCTGTTAATTTCGATTTAACTACGGCTTAAAATGCACCGCGCAGGGTAACTCCGTAAGTGCGTGGTGCCGACACATAGCCGTTGTAGTCATAATCGTCGCCCACATTTTGCAGCGGCGAATTAAAGTGCTGAGTAACATAGCGCTCGTCGGTGCAGTTCTGACACCAAAGATTTACCGACAAGCCGGTGGTCGCAGACTCTAAGCCGATGGTGACGGCGTATTCGGTTTGCGCATCGCGCTTTTGATTATTGGCGGGGTTTGTAAACTGCTCGCCAGAATAATAAGCAGCAATACGACCACGCAATGCCAGGTTGTTGGTAATTGGCTGATCCAAACTTAAGGATAAATTACCAACAAATTCTGGGGCCTGCGCAAAATCGCGGCCCGACAGCGAAGCCGGTGTGCCTAGCGCCTCTTCTGTTAAGGCCTCAGACTCGCCAAAGCGCGCCTCTGGCAACCAGGTCACATCAAAGCCTAGAGTCAGCGCATCAGTTAGCACAAGCTGGTTTTCCATTTCGGCACCGTAGGCTTCTGCTTCGGGGGCATTCAAAATGCTAAATGCCAAGCCGTCGAAATTAGCCACTTGCAGGTCGGTTAGATCGTTGTAAAACAATGCGAAGTTGCTCCGCGCGCGGCCGCCGAAGTAATCGGTTTTCAAACCTAATTCATAGCCTTTTATAAATTCAGATTCGTAGTTGGGGCTATTCGGCGTGCAGTCGCCAATCGTGCCGCTGGTGCTAGGCACGCCACAGGTCGGTTCGCTGGGATTGTCACCCACGCTGCCCGCTGCTTGGTTGTCTAAATTCACGCCCCCAGACTTATAACCCAAGCTATAAGATAAATACGCCATTGCGTCATCGTTGATTTGATACTGCAGGGCGAACTGACCGCTGACCGCAGAGTCGGTGTATTCGTCATCGTATTCTGGGCCGGGTTGCGCACCCAGCAAGCGGAATGGTTCAAGCGGGTTGGCGGTAAAGAAGCGGCGGCGCATCATGCCGGTTTTTTCATCTTTGGAGTAACGTACACCGGCGGTCATGCTCAAAGAATCTGTTAAATCAAAATTCCAATGCATAAATGCTGCATAAGATTTACCCGTGCCCTGCATATTAATATCGCTGATTAAACCGGGCTGTGCCAAAGGCAGGGCGTCAACCGGAATACCCAAGCCCTGCAAAAAGCCAGTTAAATTGCTGGCGGCCAACATCAAATCTACCGGCACACCCAAACCTGCTGGCGCATAAATGGTGACGTATTCCGTTGCCTGATCGCCCCACACTAGCTGGTGGTCAGCATTGATATCTTCGTCGGCGTAGTACACACCCAGCACATAGTCGGCGTATTTAAAGGGGCCGAAATCTTGGAACTCGCCGGAGAGGGTAAATTCTTGCGAGAAGACCTCAGTCGATAGCGACTCGTTAATACCTAAAATATTGGCGCCGCTAAAATCAGCATCCATACCAATTTGCTCGATGCTCCACTCGCGATAAGAGGTAACCGAGGTGAGCTGCAAACCAGAGGCTAGTTGCCACGTCGCGTTTACTTGCAGGCCTTTGTCTTCAACGCTCTGATCGGTGTCATTACTCAAGACCTGCTCATAATCTTCAAACTTATTGGACGGCGTTTTTAATCCGCGATCCATTGTCAGTTGATCGATATAGCCCTGCATGGGGCCGTCAACCACATCAACTTGTCCGTAGCAGCAATTCGCCTCTTCTTGAGACCAATCGGCAATCACTCGCAAACTGAAAGTATCGCTGGGTTCAAATAGCAGTTGGCTTTTCAGGGCGCGGGGCGCGCTGTCGTTATACTGCCCGCCATTGGGATCTTCAATAAAGCCGTCTTTGCTGCCCCACAGACCGGCAACACGCAGCGCCGTTGTATCGCTAAGCGGCGTGTTCAATGCACCGCGCACCATTTGCTTGCCGTAATTACCCACCGACAATTCATAATTGCCCTCAACAACATCTAAGCTCGGGGCGGTAGAATTAATAATTAAGGCACCGGCAGAGGTGTTCTTACCAAACAGAGTGCCCTGCGGGCCGCGCAATGCTTGTAGGCTTTCAATGTCTAGCCAGTTCTGCATGGCTTGACCAGCGCGGGTGCGATAAACACCGTCAAAAAACACACCGACCGCACCTTCAAAACTGCGGTTATTTCCCACGGTACCAATACCGCGAATAAAGATATTGGCGCTGTTGGCCGCCGAGTTTGTGACGTCGAATTTAATACTGGGGGAAATCGCCTGAATATTGCCGATGCTATCTACCTGCGCCATCGCCATGTCTTCAGAGGTCGCCGCTGTTACCGCAACCGGTACATCCTGCATGCTCTCGGAACGGCGCTGGGCGGTCACCACCACCTCTTCGAGCTGTCGGCCCGCGCTACTTTGCGCCGTCGCCGGTAGGGCCGCCAGTAATGCTGAGGCTAGGGCCGTCATGCGTAAAAGTGATTGGTTTGAGATCATCTAGCGCTACTCCACTCTTTATTATTGTCTCGGCTGCGGTATTGACCACATCGACACAAGCTTATCATTGCAGCTATTGTGGAATATTGAAGAGCGTCAATATTGGCAGCGACTGCCACAAATTGTTAGCTGATACCGCATTAGACAAAAACCGAGGGGCTAAAAACAAAAAAGCAGCCAGCCCACCGGAGGGGGAACTGGCTGCAAAGTAAAACCGTTTACCGACTAAAATGCGGCGCGGAAGCTTACCCCATAGGTTCTGGGCGCAGACACATAGGCATTGGCATCCGTACCCTGCAAAGGCGAATTAAAATGCTGCGTTACGTAGCGCTCGTCGGTAGCGTTTTGAACCCACAGCGTCACACTCCAGCCCTTGGATTCAGAATGAATACCGGCGCTGAGGTTTAGCTCAGTTTCCGCATCACGCTCTAAATTATTCGAGGCATTGGTATATTGCTCACCGGAGTACATGGCCGCTACGCGAGCTTTAAATGACAGCTCATTGCTAATTGCTTGGTCAACGGTAAAACTCAGATTACCGGCTAACTCTGGCGCTTGTGCAAACTCCCGATCAGAGAGAATTCCCAAGCTAGCATTCTCACCAAAGCGCGCCTCAGCCAACCATGTAACATCAACATTCATGCTCAGCCAATCATTGAGCAAAAATTGGTTTTCGATTTCTGCACCGTACACTTCGGCATCAGATGCATTGATCACGCTAAAGGCGGTGCCGCTGAACAAGGCCACCTGCAAGTCTTTCATGTCGTTGTAAAACAGCGCGATATTGCTGCGGGCACGACGATCAAGATACTCGGCCTTCAAGCCCAATTCATAGCCGTCGATAAACTCAGAATCGTAACGCGGATCATTAGGTACGCAGTCGCCAAAACTAGCGCAGCTCGCCTCCGCTGGGTTATCACCCACGCCACCGGCTGCGGTGTTATCAATATTCACGCCACCCGCTTTATAACCACGGCTATAGGACGCATAGGCCATCACCGCATCGCTGATATGGTATTGCAATGCCAGCGAGCCACTTAGCGCAGAGTCACTATAATCTTGGTCGTAGGTCGGCCCCGGCTGAACCCCTTGGGCACGGAATGCAGAATTCACTGTGGAGGTAAAAAACACGCGCTCGATAGCGCCCTGCTTTTCATCTTTGGAATAACGCAAACCTATTGCCGCGCCCCACTGCTCGCTGAAATCTAAATTCCAGTGCATAAACGCGGCATAAGACTGACTTTCTGCAGGCATATGGTGATGAGCCCACAAACCCTCTGAGGCGTCGACTGCACCCGGCACACCAATCACTGTGTCGAAAAACTCTTGGGCTTGATCACCCCATAGCAGCTCATTATTCGCAAAAATATCTTCGTCTGCGTAGTACACGCCCATCACGTAGTCGGCAGCTTTAACTGGACCAAAGCCGTCCATATCGCCAGAGAGGGTAAACTCCTGCGAGAACACTTCGGTTTCCAAAGACTCATTAATGGTAAGCACATTGGCGCCGCTGAAGTCGGCATCCATACCAATCTGTTCAATTTCCCAAAGGCGGTAAGCCGTGGTCGATTTCAGAATTGCGCCGTTAGCCAGCTCAAGCTCCGCAATCAACTGCAGACCTTCGTCGCTAATTGACTGCTGGGTATCATTACTCAGCACCTGTTCGTAATCATCAAAATTAGAAGATGGCGCTTTCAGGCCGCGAGCAGGAATCAGCACATTGTCGATATAGCCCTGCAGCGGGCCGTCTACGGCATCTACCTGACCGTAGCAGCAGTTGGTGTCTGACTCAGACCAATCTGCAATCATTCTTAAGCTCAGTGCCTCGCTTGGCTCGAATAACCACTGCGCCTTCAGGGCACGGGGAGCGGATTCATTGTAGTCACCGCCATTGGGGTTTTCGATAAAGCCATCTCGCTCGGCCCACAAACCCGCCACCCGAAGCGCAGAACGCTCCCTCGTTGGCATATTGTAGGCGCCGCGCAACAACTGTTTATTGTAATTACCTAAGGTGAGTTCAATATCACCTTCGGCTGAATCTAAACTTGGCGCGCGACTGCTAATTAACAGCGCACCTGCCGAGGTGTTCTTTCCAAAGAGCGTTCCCTGTGGCCCGCGCAAGACCTGCAAACTTTCCATATCTAGCCAGTTTTGCATGGCCTGCCCAGCGCGGGTGCGATATACACCGTCGATGAACACACCCACCGCTCCTTCAAAAGAACGGTTATTACCCACGGTGCCAATACCGCGAATAAAAATATTCGCGCTGTTCGCTGCCGAGTTCGTAACATCAAATTTAATACTGGGAGAAATCGCCTGAATATTGCCTATGCTGTCTACCTGCGCCAGCGCCATGTCTTCACGGCTAGCGGCGGTAACCGCAACCGGCACATCTTGCTGACTTTCGCTACGGCGCTGAGCAGTAACCAGCACTTCTTCTAATTGTTTGGCGCCCTCTGTTTGCGCTTGCGCATGTATAGAGCCAAGACCGGCTATCGCCGTCGCCAAGGTCGTCATAGTAAAACGTGTGACTTTACTTAACATGATTTTGCTCCAGATTATTATTTTCTTTCAGGCTACCGACATCAAACAGCCGCCGAATATTTGCCGCACCATTGTCTGGGCAAGTTGATAAAAGAGATTGGTTCAAGGCGACAGCGATTGTCAGACGAGACAAAGACCGGCAAAAAATAAGTATAAGTACTTAGGCGAAAGCGGTGTGGAACCGATGCGTGGAGAATATCTTGCCCGATAAGCAAATGAAAAAAGGTGGCAGCGCAAAAATACCCGGAGTGGTAGGCTGCCACCACAAAGGATTTAACCGACTTGGCGCTCGGTATTTTCCCAATACGGTTCACGCAAAATTCGCTTCAATACCTTGCCAGACGGGTTGCGCGGCAACTCCTGAACAAAGCTGTATTGACGCGGTGTTTTGTAACCCGCCAAACGGGTTTTACAAAATTCGACGAGGGCATTGCCGTCTACCGTCTCACCCGCTTTTAATACGCACACCGCCAATGCCGCTTCGCCAAATTTAATATCTGGCACGCCGATGACAGCAACGTCTTGGATCGCGGGATGGCTAAACAAGGCATTCTCTACTTCTGCTGGGTAAATATTTTCACCACCGGAAACAATCATGTCTTTCACACGGTCGCGAATATAAAAGAAACCGTCCTCATCTAAATAGCCAGCATCACCAGTATGCAGCCAGCCATCAACAACGGTCTCTGCGGTTTTTTCTGGCAACTGCCAATAACCCTGCATGGTCGTTGACGAGCGCACGAGTAATTCACCGGTTTCGCCGGGTGCTAGAGTATTGCCCTGCTCATCGACTATTTTTAACTCTGCACCGGGCAAAGGCCGACCGCAGCTACGCAGCAAATTTGGCTCACCCGCCAAGGCCCGCTCATGATCGCTAGGCTGCAAACACAGCACCATGCAGCTCAGCTCGGTCATACCAAAACCCTGCACAAAATCGCATTTAAAAATTTTCAAGGCCGTCTGCAGGGTTTTTAAGGAAATAGGCGACGCGCCATAGGTAATACGTTTTAAAGACGAGAAATCGTAGTCCTGAATATTTGGCACAAAGGCTAAAATTGCCTGAATCATGGCGGGCACTAAGACAATATCGCAGCGATCATTGCTAATAATGGCGTCCACCACCTGCTGGGGAATAAAGTCGGCCATTAACTCTACGGTCATGCCATTGCACAGCCAATACAAGGTCGCCGCCATACCCGCTACATGGAACATCGGCAATGGAATAATGCCGCTGTCTGCTACCTGAGCACGCGGTGTAATTTGGTTGGTCATGATGTAACCGTCACTGAGTTGGCGATGGCCAATCATCACACCCTTGGGGTAACCCGTGGTGCCACTGGTATAAAGCTGTAAAACCGTGTCCTGCTCGCTACCGTGATGCGGAGACAAATTAGCGGCATCAATCTCTAACTCAGCCAAGCCCCGCCAATCACCCTGAGCACCACCGCAATAAAAGCGATGCGCGATACCCGCAACCGCCTCTGATTGCGCCGCCGCGTTCAACAACTCTTCATCACCCACTACCAGCATTTCGCTTTTGCTGTCACTGAGGATATAGCTCAGCTCCATTGGCGCCAGCCGATAGTTTAGCGGAACCAGAGTGATGCCCGCCTTCAAACAAGCCAATAGCAAAAGCGGATACTCAAGACTGTTTTTTGCCAACAAGGCCAAACGGCAGCCCGGTTTTAAACCAAGCTCTTGCAGACCCGCCGCAAGCGCGGTCGCACGGGTATTGAACTGCTCATACGTTATGGTCGCACCCGCAAAGCGCAGCGCATTCAGCGCAGGATAGTTCTGGGCGTTGTATTCAATCATTTGGTGGATCAGCATCGTCAGCCTCTGCGCAGCTCATTATTTTCAGCGTGTCATTTTGCAATGCTATTGGCATGGGAGATTGGCGAGCTACGCCAAGGCTTGTCGCAGGGCGCCAGTGCGGACTCTGGGGCCGCTTTCTGTCCGCTGACGCCATTGGACAAGTATTGTCGCGCACCGACCTGTCTGGCTTGGCGGCATTTGCTTAGAGTGCACAGGCAGTGGCAGGAGTGTTTGCACACTGCTGAAAAATGACGTCCCGAGGGACCGAGATTATCGCCGAGCCATTATTCGCGGCAAAGCTGGATTAAGGATTTATAAATGATTAAGACAAGATTAACCGAACTTCTCGGCATTGAGCATCCGATTATTCAAGGCGGCATGATGGCCGTGGGCCTAGCAGAATTAGCTGCCGCGGTTTCTAACGCCGGGGGTTTGGGAATTATTACTGCGCTAACCCAGCCGACTCCAGAAGCGCTGCGCAATGAAATCCGCCGCTGCCGCGAAATGACCAGCAAGCCCTTCGGCGTAAACCTTACCCTGCTACCCACGATCAATCCGGTTCCCTACGACGAATACGCCAAGGTCATTATTGAAGAAGGCATAAAAGTGGTGGAAACCGCCGGCCGCAGCCCAGAGGATTTTATGCCCGCCTTTAACGCTGCCGGCGTAAAAGTTATTCATAAATGCACGTCGGTGCGCCACGCCTTGAAAGCCGAAGCAATTGGCTGCGCCGCCGCCAGTGTGGACGGCTTCGAATGTGCCGGCCACCCCGGTGAAGACGATGTGCCGAATTTAGTCCTGCTGCCCTGCGCGGCGGCCAAACTTACTATTCCAATGATTGCCTCTGGTGGTATCGGCAATGGTCAAGGTCTTGCGGCGGCACTGGCACTAGGTGCCGAGGGCGTGAATATGGGCACTCGCTTTGTCGCCACCTTAGAGGCCCCCGTTCACCACAACGTAAAACAGATGATGGTAGAAAGCAGCGAGCTAGATACTGCACTGATTTTCCGAACACTAAAAAATACCGCGCGTATTTATAAAAACAGTATTGCCCGTCAAGTTTTAGAGATTGAATCACAAGCCGGTGACACCGATTTTGCCGATCTACAAGCGCTAGTTGCCGGCAAACGCGGCCGTGAAAATGTATTGGAAAAAGGTGATACCGACGATGGTGTGTGGACCGCTGGATTGGTCATGGGCTTAATTGATGACATTCCTAGCTGCCAAGTATTGATTGAACGCATGGTAGGCGAAGCCGAAGCCATCATCGC
Organism: Zhongshania marina; assembly: GCF_002915595.1. Lineage (GTDB taxonomy): Bacteria > Pseudomonadota > Gammaproteobacteria > Pseudomonadales > Spongiibacteraceae > Spongiibacter > Spongiibacter marinus_B. The sequence goes on along the minus strand of NZ_PQGG01000024.1, from coordinate 39,129 downwards.
TCAACGCCTAGCGGGCATGGTGAGCGCAAACTAATCATGGCGACGCTAAACGCACTGCCGGCTTGAGGAAACATCTATGAAAACCTTTACCTTCGCGCAGTCTGATTTTAAAGACACTGAGGGACGGCGATTAAACAATACGCTGCTGTCGATTTGCTTTGAACAGGCTGGCCTTCGCTATTTGGCAGAGGTTAATGCAGCTCTAGCGACGGCTGAGGCACGCAAGGGCATGTGGCATGCGGCGTCGATGCAGTTAGATTTTTTATCCGCCGCCCGCATCAGCCAAGACTTCTACGTTGAAGTCTCGGTACTTGAGGTGCAAGCCGATAGCATTGAACTGGGCTGCCGCTTTTACCAAGACCAAAAACTGCGGGCAGTAGGTAAGGCGCTGCTTAATTATGTGAATACGCAAACGCGGAATCCGCAGCCATTAGAAGATGATTTGCGCCAGTATTTTGAAATTGAAGTGCTGCGCTTTCTTCGCATCAACGAACCCCGATCCGCTGCCCACGGCGGCGGACTCCAATTAATTCGAAATTCTAAGCTCGTAGGAAATTGATGATGTCTAATCAGTTGAGTGAACTCGACACCTTTCGCCGTGAAGTTCGCGACTTTCTAGAGAGCGCCGCCACCGACGAAATTCGCGAAGCCGGCCGTAAAACCACCAGCGTGTTTGCCCCGTTTAAGCAGGCTATGGCGTGGCAGAAAATACTTTATAACAAAGGTTGGGTCGCACCGGCATGGCCGGTGGAATACGGTGGCACTGGATGGACTATTCATCAGCGCTATATTTTTGTTGAAGAATGTAACCGCTTGGAATTGCCACCGGTATTGCCGCAAAACATCCAAATGGTAGGCCCAGCTGTTATCGGCTTTGGCAGCGAAGAACAAAAAGCTAAGTACCTACCGGGCATGTTGTCCGGCGACGACTTTTGGTGCCAAGGCTATTCCGAACCCGGTGCCGGTTCCGATTTAGCATCGCTAAAGTGTCGCGCCGACAGTGACGGTGATGACTATATTTTAAACGGCTCTAAAACCTGGACAACCTACGGCCATCACGCCAATAAAATGTTTGCCCTTGTGCGCACTAGCAGCGAAGGCAAACCCCAGCAAGGCATTAGTTTCTTGCTACTAGATATGAACACCCCCGGCATTGAAGTGCGCCCCATCATCGGCTTAGACGGCGAACCTGAACAGTGCGAGGTGTTTTTCACCGATGCACGCGTTCCCAAGGCCAACCGGATTGGCGAAGAAAACAAGGGCTGGAGCGTTGCCAAATACGTACTGGAATTTGAACGCGGGGGCAGCACCTTTGGCGCGTGGCTAACGCCGGCATTTGAACGCCTGCGCGCTCGGTGTCAGCAAAGCAATGAAAGCGGCGTGCGGCTAATAGACGATGTTAGCGTGGCGCGTAAACTCGCCAAACTTGAGGTCGATATTAGCGCCGTTGAGCACACCGAGAAGCGCGTTAACGCCAATCTAAAGCACGGCGAGAATCCCGGCCCAATGGCCTCACTGCTAAAAATTCTCGGCTCAGAAGTGATGCAGCAGTACTCAGAATTGCAATTAGAAATTTCTGGTGTAGACGCGCTTGCCCAACAACATTCCGCCCTCCATGTGGAAAGCGGAATAGCGGCAATAGGCAGCGAAGCCGATATGTTAGCCATGCCCTATTATTTAAACACACGAGCCGCCTCGATTTATGCCGGCTCGAACGAAGTTCAGCGCAGCTTATTAGCCAAGGCGGTCATGGGCGCCTGACACAAATCACGTTAAAGAATAGCGTCTAAACGCCCAGAATATTCAGGAACACACTATGTTTTATCAATACAGCGAAGATCAAAACGCCTTTAGAGACAGCCTGCGTCGCTTTGTGCAAGATCATTACGATTACGAAACACGACGTCAGCGCCTTGAAAAATCTGAGGTATTCAATGCTGATTACTGGCGACAACTGGCCGAGCTCGGTGTACTGGGCCTACCTTTTTCAGAAACCGACGGCGGCCTAGATTTAGACTTCCCCTACTTGATGGCGGTTGCCGAAGAGATTGGGCGCGGCCTAGTGCTAGAACCCGTGTTGCCGGTAACCGTCGCCGGCCGCTTGCTGGCAGCATCAAATAGCAGCGACGCTAAATCCCACTTGGCTGCGCTTATTTCAGGCGAGTGCTTAGTGAGTCTGGCATGGGAAGAATCTAGCTCGCGTGGCAATCCCCTCCTAACTCAATGCACACTTGTCACCCGTGGCGATGGCTATGTTTTAAACGGCAAAAAGCAGGCGGCATTGGCGGCGGCGGAAAGCCAATTTTATATTGTGAGTGCACGGGACAGCGGCGGAGACCTGCAACTTTTATTGCTAAACGCCAAGCACAGCGGCATTACGCAACGCTGCTACTTACTGGCCGACGGCAATAGCGCCGCCGATCTTGAATTTAACAATGTTGAGCTTCCCGCAAGTGCGATAATCGCAAGTGCTAGCCAAGCGGAAGCCCTGCTGCAAACCGCGATATCCGAATCGATTGTTGTCATGGCTGCAGAAGCAATCGGCGCCATAGATCAATTATTAGTCATTACTCAGGAATATTTGCTGACCCGCAAGCAATTCGGCATGCCCTTGGCGATGTTCCAATCATTGCAGCATCGCTTTGCCGACATGGTGATTGCCGCCGAAAAGTTGCGCTCATTATTGTGGGCTGCCTGCCAGCAACTAGGCAGCGACAATCAAGAAAAAGCAGCAGCGCAATTAAAAGTGCAGCTTGGCGAAAGTGCCCGCTATGTGGGGCAGCAAGCCGTGCAATTACATGGCGGTATTGGTATGACCGACGAACTCAATGTGGGCGCCTATTTTAAACGGCTTACGGTAATGGAATTGCTCTGCGGCCAGCAGGATTATCATTTGGGTAAATTGGCAGAGTTGGCGTTGGTTTCCTGACGGCGACGACGTAGGGTTTCTGGCGGCGCGCCAAAGTAGTCGCAAAAAGCGCGGTTAAAATTGCTGGCGTGCTTATAACCCAACTGATACGCGATGGCCTTTAAGGGCATATTACTGCTATGCAAATACTGCTGTGCGAGCTGCATGCGCACCTCTAGGCAAACCTGCCGAAAGCTATGACCGTTCTGGGATAAATAGCGCCGCAAACTGCGCGGCGCTATATTTAATTGCTTGGCAGTACCTTCAAGAGAATAGGCGCAGGATTGAGGGTTTTCGATTAGGGCTCGCCTCACCCGCGCCGTAATACTATTGCCCCTATAGCCGTCGCCCAGTAACTGCTTTAACTCGCTAGAAAATGTGCGGATCAGCTCGGCGTTTCCCGAGGGGATGGTCACGTGCACTAGCGACTTTGGCATCGCCAAAACCGAATGGGAGCTATTGAATTCAACTGGGCAGGCGAACAACTCAGAAAAGCGGTCTTTATACGGCGGCGCCGGAAAATTAAAGGTGACGTAGCTTGGTGTGACAGCGCGACCACTGGGAATAATCGCCTGTATGCAGCGCCACACTGCAATCATGCTCATTTCCAATATCTGTTCGCTCTGACTCCGCGCCGTGCCCGCTACGGTAAACACTGTGCGCGCATGCTCCCCAGACATCACTATTTTATTGCGCAATAAATAGTTCGACTGATTCAAGGCATGGCTTGTTATACGCGCCGCCTGCAAGACCGTTGGCGCGGTTAAAACCGCATAGCCTAATAAACCAGAATCGGTAATTTGCGCTTGATCACCAAGCTGTAGGGCAATATCCGGCACTGGCCCATCACGTAGTTGCGTCAGTGCCCGCAACGCGGCTTGCAGGCTGCGGTTTTCACTGGTCGCCTGCGACCAATCGGATTTAATACCGCAGTCCATCGCGATCTGTCTGCTATCGATCTGGGGATAGCGAGAGTGCAATATATCCCGCAGCGCCGCCAAGCGCCGTCGCCCCATATGTTCCAGTTCGAAGAGCTGCACGTTCTCACCTTATTATTATGTGGCCCATAATGATAATCAGTTGTGGCCAATAATGATATCAATAAGTCGTTAGGGACAGTTTATTGCTGCTAATGTACACCCCATCGGCAGCATCATGCCGCCCATACAATAACAATGCACCGTAGCCATATGCCAATGCGGTGCGCCAGAGGAGAAAAGTTGTGCGCACACCGACCGTCTGCAACGAGTATCTACAAAGCACCCTAGAGTATCTTTCGAGCAAAGGTATTAGCAAACAGCAGCTACACGCTGTAATGCGCCATACGCCGGAGGAGCATCTTACCGACAATGGCCGCTTCCCGCTGCGCCTGTTTGAAATGCTATTAGATGCCGGCAGCCAGTTACTAAACGACTATTATTTTGGCGCCCACGCTGGCGCCCACAGCTCTAAGCAAGCTTGGGGCATGGTCAACTATTTGGGTATGAGTGCACCAAGTACCCGTGAGGCAGTCAACGCGGTAGTGGATTTCTCGCGTCTACTTATCGACCACGGCGACGTCGACTTTAATCCCATAAACGATGACTTGGCGCGCCTAAGCTGGCAATTGCCGCCGCGCCAAGCACCCTCTCGGCAGGTAATAGAATTTTTCTTTACTAGCTGGTACCGCGCCAATAAACCCCTGTTAGACCGCTGGTGCAGCAAACGCGAAATTCATTTTACGCACCAAGGCCCAGCGAATTCCGAAGAAATTGCCCGTATTATTGAAGCGCCTGTGCACTACAACAGTCATAGCAACTGCGTAGAGTTCGACAGTCACTTTTTGGACCGCCCAACCCGCTTCCCTCATACCGCCATTCACCGCTCGCTGGTACAGGCCGCCCGCGCAGAGCTGGCAAATTTACAGTTGGAAGACCGCGTTATTCGCGATGTGATGGACTGTATTGTTCGCCAACTTCCCGAAGGTGTGCCGCGCTTAGAAGATGTTGCAGCGGACCTTAGCCTTGCGCCCCGCACCTTGCAGCGACGCTTAAATCACACCACCACCAATTTTAAATGCTTGGTCGACGAAGCCAGAAAAGAGCGCTCTCGCAAACTTATTGCCGACCACGATATGGGGCTATTAGATATTTCTGCAGAACTGGGCTTCAGCGATCAAAGTGCTTTCCAAAAGGCATTTAAACGCTGGTTTGGCCAAGCGCCTGGCCGCTACCGCGTCACCATGCTCGCGGTTGGCTAATACCGACCTTATACAGACAATCCCTGCCTACCCCGCTTCGGCGGGGATTTTTTTAACAACACAATCAGCTTAGAGGTAATCGCAAAATGCTAATAACAGCCGCAGTAGTAAAGGAACAGGGCGGGGCATTTTGTATTGAAAACTGCGAGCTAGATTCACCCAAGGCCAATGAGGTTTTGGTAGAAGTGGAAGCAACGGGAATTTGTCATACCGATATCGCCGCCCGCGACCAATATATGCCGGTGCCACTGCCGGCAGTGCTCGGCCACGAAGGTGTCGGTCGCATACTGCAATTAGGCGATGGCGTAAGCGAATTTGCCATTGGTGATCGTGTACTTATGAGCTTTGGCAGTTGCGGCCAATGCAAGAATTGCCGCAACGCAGCGCCGGGGTACTGCGACCAAGGCTTGGTATATCAAGTACTTGGCTCTCGCAGCGACGGTAGCTCACCCATAAGCCAACAGGGCAAAGCCATCACCGGCCACTTCTTTGCACAATCGTCATTCGCCAGCCACGCTGTTGCCGCCACCCAAAATATGGTGCCGCTGGCAGACGACCTCGACCCTACTTTAATGGCACCCCTGGCTTGCGGCGTGCAGACCGGCATGGGTTCGGTGCTGCTTAGCATGGCCGCAGAAAGTGGCAGCAGCATTTGTATATTAGGCTGCGGCACGGTGGGTTTATCTGCCATTGCCGCTGCAAAAATAGCGGGCTGCAACCCAATTATAGCCGTCGATATAATGGACAGCAGACTGGAGATGGCCCGCGAACTAGGTGCCAGCCACTGCATACGCGGCGACCAAGAATCCCTTCAGAAAGCACTGCAAAAGCTCGGCGGCATTGATTACGCCCTCGATACCACCGGCGCACCAGCGGTTGCCGACGCAGCTTTCCAAACCCTAAAACCGCGTGGCTGTTTGGTCTGTGTTGGTGTGGGTAAGCCGGGCGCCAAACTCAATATCGATATGGGCCTGCTCATGGCCACCGGCAAACAAATACGCGGTGCCATAGAGGGGGACGCCGTACCCCGAGATTTTATTCCCCGTATGATTGAATATTACCGCGCTGGTCAACTTCCCTTAGACAAGCTCGTTACGCGCTATGCCTTTGAAGACATTAATCAAGCCGTTGCCGACACCTTGAGTGGCAAAGTGATTAAGCCGGTTTTAAGCATGAGCAACTAGCACCGCTGCATTTACTAGGCATCGCGAATATCCAGCCCCAAAGCGAATACCATTACAGCGCTGCTATTCCCCAGCGCTTTCTTGGGGGTATTTGCGCATTCGTTTTTTGCGTGGCAAGCTGCAAGACATGTCCTTTCTAGTGATGTCCCTTATGTCTTCTATTGCCGATAAAAAGCCGCTTTTTTTACCGACTATCACCCTTGGTTTGGCCGTGTTGTGCAGCGCCGCGTTTGCCAGTGATCCGGTCATTGTACCCGAGGCCGCCAGCGGCTTTAGGGCCTCACACACCGTTGAAGCTAAATCGGCAATGGCGGTTACAGCAAACGCCTATGCCACCGAGGCCGCTGTAAAAATACTCAAGGCGGGCGGCTCTGCTGTCGATGCGGGCATTGCTGCGCAACTCGTATTGGGTTTGGTAGAACCCCAATCATCCGGTATCGGCGGCGGCGCATTCATGCTCTATTGGGACGCCGAAAAAAATAAATTAAGTAGCTGGGATGGCCGCGAAACTGCACCTCAGGCGGTCGACGAAAATTATTTTTTGAAAGCCGATGGCAGCCCAATGGGCTTTTTTGAGGCCGTGGTCGGCGGGCACTCGGTAGGTGTTCCCGGCGTTATTGCCATGCTCGAGGCCGCACATAAAAAGCACGGTAAATTACCTTGGGCAGATTTATTTTCACCGGCAATTGCACTCGCCAAAAATGGCTTTGTCATTTCTCCACGCTTACATACCTTACTAGTTCAAATGCCAAAGGTGGCGGTTAATCCGGCGATTAGTGCGTATTTCTTTAGCGACGCCACTACCCCAAAGGCGATTGGCACTCGGCTTAAAAATCCCGATTACGCCGCCACCTTAAAGAAAATTGCGAAAGATGGTAGCAAGGCTTTTTATCACGGCACTATCGCTAAGAATATGGTGAAGACAATTCACAGCGATCCGAATCGCACAGGCTTATTAAGTGCAGCCGATTTAGCTAGCTACCAAAGTAAGGAACGAGCCCCTGTATGCGCAGCCTTCCACAATTACCAAGTTTGCGGCGCACCACCGCCATCCTCCGGCGGCACAACCGTCATCGCTATTTTAAAAATGATTGAGAAAGTAGAAAAAAATACCTCTACATTTACAGAAGCCGATTTTATACACACATTCATTGAAGCTTCACGCCTCGCTTTTGCAGATCGAAATACTTACGTAGGCGACCCAGACTTTGTGAGTGTGCCTACCGCTGGCCTAGTTGATTCAACTTACTTAGCCCAGCGTGCGGGCTTGATTAAGCTTGATCAACGCACCCCGCAGACCGAGGCGGGCAAGCCGCCGCTAGCCCCTCAGCGTATTACAAGTACATCGCCCGAACTTCCATCAACCAGCCATTTCAGCATTGTGGACACTGAGGGCAATGTACTTAGCATGACCACCAGTATTGAAACCGCCTTCGGTTCGCGAATTTTTGTTGATGGGTTTTTGCTGAATAATCAGCTAAGTGATTTTTCATTTACACCCACGGACAGTGATGGCAGCAAAATCGCAAACCGAATTCAAGCCGGCAAACGCCCCCGTTCATCTATGTCGCCAATAATTGTATTTAAAAACCATAAGCCGCTGCTTGCTATTGGCTCGCCCGGTGGCGCAAGAATTATAGATTACGTCGCGGCCAGTCTTTACCGCATTCTAGTTGAAAAACAAGAACTCGCAGCAGCCATTAGCGCTGGCCATATTATTGCGATGGGAGATACAAGCGAATTGGAAATTGGACGCTTCACCAGCGAGCTAAAGAATCAGCTCAAAGCGCGCGGACACCAGTTTAAAGAGCGTGATCAAACCAGTGGTTTACATGGAATTTTAATAGAAGACAAAAAATTAAAGGGCGCCGCGGACCCCCGCAGAGAAGGACAAGCACTAGGCTTTTAGCACGCACTCAACCCGCCTGCTATAAATATAATACAGGCGGGAAAGCCGGAATATTTAAGTCATTTTTGCAATAAATTTTAACGGCGCAAACTTCATTACGACGCCCATTGGCACCCAGGGCCACGCTGGGACTTTAGCCTCGGCGGGCTCTTTATCTATCGCCTTTACCAAAGCTTTGCAGCCGGTCTCTAAATCAACACGCAATGGTGCCTTCTTCAAATCTTTATTTATTGGCGTAAGAATAAAACCAGGCAATATACAGCTTACTTTTATTGGCGTACCCAATACATCAGCGCGTATGCCCTCGCTCATGGTTCGCAACCCAGCCTTGGTAGCAGCGTAAATATTAATAGCACGGGGCATACCGCGCACTGCACTCATTGACGAAACGGTGACGAGGTGACCACTGTTTTGCTCACGAAATATTTCTAAGGCCGCCTCGCACTGAGCAAGTGCGCCAATAAAATTGGTTTCTGCAGTGCGACGATTCGCCTCAAAATAGCCCGTCCCCAGCGAGGCACCTTTTCCCATACCAGCATTCACGATCACCCGATCGATGCTGCCCATGTCTTGCAGAAAGGCGCGAAACACCTCAAATACCTGAGGATAATTGCAAACATCGAGTTCGCGAATAAATACTTTTACATTCGGGTAGCTCGCTTCGATATCAGCCTTTAATGCCTGCATAGGTTCCATGCGCCGCGCGCACAGAGCGAGGTTGCAGCCCTTGGCAGCAAACTGCCGTGCCATACCTTCACCAAGACCAGAGCTAGCACCGGTAATTAATATATTTTTACGCATAAGATTTCCCATAAAATAAATTATATTCACTCACAACACGCCGGCATGCTAAGCCCTAGCGGTAACTCAATAAGTCTCGATATTTACCGTCAAAATGACCGTGTTCATTCATACTCGCTAATACCGCACCAGATTTGCCGACCAATACTTTGCTATAAGCCGCATTTGCCAACATCCAGCTTAGCGACAAAGCTTTCATATCATTTAACTGCAATAGCTGACGACTCACCGCCGAAATCGCACCCCCAGAAGTAAATACAAATATATTGCCGCTGGCGCCACCCGCTGCCGCTAATCCGCGCTCAATACGACTGCAGAAAGCCGACCATGTTTCTCGGTATTCGTGATCATACTCACCGCCACACCAACGCTGCATTGCATGCGAGAAATGTTTTTGAAATCCGGCTTTGGGATTTTCTCCCGCCATATCCTGCACCATCATTTCGCCCACGCCAGGCAATGCGGTATAGGCTTCTAGTATTTGCAGATGATCGTACTCATTCCAATCCGTGTTTGTCGACCATAGCGACGTGTCCACAAACTTTGCCCCCAAACCCATCGCATTCAAACATTGCTCAGCGGTTTGTCGGTGGCGCTTCATGCCGCCACAAATAATAGTATCTGGCTGAATTCCCTGCGCCGAAAAATACTCACCCACATGTTGCGATTGCCGCATGCCTAAATCAGATAGCTGATCGTAATCTTCCGCCCCAAATGAGGCCTGACCGTGGCGAATTAAATACAAAGCCGGCATTACACTTGCTCCCGAATAATTCGCTGGCAGCGACGATCTAAATACCAAACAATTAACCAAAAATTTTTAAAGGCGGGATTGCGGGTTTGCTTGTGGTAATAGCGATAGTAAATTTGCTGAATAATCACCGCCAAACGAAACAGACCGAACACTTCATAGAAGGCCCAATTTTCTGTACTCAATCCCATTTTTTCACAGTAATAAGACACGACTTCTTTACGGCTTAGCATTCCTGGCAAATGAGTAGGTTGGCGCCGCGTTGCACGCATAATCTTGTCATCATCAGCCTGCACCCAATACGCCAGCGCGCTCCCCAAATCCATTAATGGATCACCAAGGGTTGCCATTTCCCAGTCGAGAACACCTAATACCTCAGAGGGATTGTCTGGATTCAACACGACGTTATCAAAGCGGAAGTCATTGTGAATAACACAGCTGCGCACATCCGCTGGTGTATTCGCCGCCAGCCAATGCATTACTTTTTTAAAGCTCGGCACATTCCACGTTTTAGATTTTTGAAAACGGCCACTCCAGCCGCGCACTTGCCGCTCACAATAGCCCTCACCCTTGCCCAATGACGCCAATCCCGCAGATTCATAATCTACTTGATGCAGGGCCACTAATTTATCCAGCACCGACAAACACAAATCGCGGGTTTGCTCAGCGCTAAGCTGCAAACCCTTGGGCATATTAGCCCTAGGAATAAGGCCTTCGATCCGGCGCATCACGTAAAAATCGCAATCAATCACCGAGGGGTCATCACAGAAAGCGAGCATTTCAGGGACAAAGGGAAATGCCGGTGCCAGCGCTGACTGCACCTTAAACTCCCGCCCCATATCGTGAGCAGATTTTGCCTTGGTGCCCTTTGGTGGCCGGCGCAAAATAAGGTCGTGGCTTTCATATTCTAAGCGGTAGGTCCAGTTAGAAGCGCCACCGCCATATTGGGTAACGACAGGCTCGCCAAGCAAACCCGCAATTCTTGGTTTTAACCAAGCATCCACCGCAGCAATATCTAACTCTTCACCGCTTCGTACACTACCTGCTACGTCGATTGTCGCCTTGCTTTCCATTCGCCAATCAGCCTTTTGCTCTATTCGTCATCATCCGCGCGGTTTGCTTCAACATCATGGCGCGATAACGCTTAAACGGTAGCCAGCGCTTCAGACGCCAAATTGCACGCCCTTCAGGATGCGGCAGAATATAAAAATCACCTTTTTCTATCGCGCTAAATACTCGACCCGCAATTTCAACTGCGCCGAGCTTGGCCTTGTTCACCAAACGCTGGGTTGCCGCTTGGCTATCTGCATCTGAGGCGCGAACCGATTCCGCAAGGTTTGTTCTAAAGAAGCTCGGGCATACCACCGACACTTTTATATTGTCGGCGTCTAACTCCAAGGACATTGTTTCTGACAGTGCAACTACTGCTGCCTTAGTGGCGCAGTATGAGCCCATCTTGGGCGGATATATTAATCCCGCCAAGGACGCGATATTCACAATATGGCCGCTGCCTTGATCGCGCATTAAGCGCGCAAACACTTTAGAGCCACGCACCACACCGAGTAGATTGATGTTTACCACCCACTCCCAATCCTCCATAGAGAATTCCGCAATACCGCCTGCGGTGGCAACGCCAGCATTATTAATAACCACATCCACGCCGCCCCAATTACTCAGCAACCAATCGGCAGCACTTTGCAGGGCATACTCCTTAGTCACATCGCAATTAATATAATGCGCTTTGCCTTTTGCTTTTAATTCAGCAAGCGCTTCCGCGCCACGCCCATCATCAAGATCGCCAATGCAGACCGAATAGCCCGCATCCGCAAAACGGTTGGCTAAAGCGCGCCCCAAACCAGACGCGCCGCCGGTGATAAAAACTCGTTTCGATCCCATTGTGTGTGTGCTCCCACAAAATTAAATTTATTATTTATATTTTGCCAATTCCATGCGGGCGATTAAGCCTCGATGCACCTCATCTGGCCCATCTGCTAAGCGCAGCACCCTCGCCATCGCAAACATATTCGCCAGTGGCGTATCGTTAGAAACACCGGCACCACCATGAATCTGGATCGCCGCATCGACCACGTCTTGCAATACATTCGGCGCAACCACCTTAATTGCCGATATTTCGGTCAGCGCACCCAAGGCACCAACAGAATCAATCTTCCACGCCGCATACAGCGTAAGAAGGCGCGCTTGATCGATAGCAATACGGAAATTAGCTAGCCGTTCCTGATTGCCACCAAGATTGATAATCGGCTTACCAAATGCCACCCGCGAGGTACCGCGCTTAATTAGCAACTCTAGGGCTTTTTCAGCAGCTCCCAAAGCCCGCATGCAATGATGAATACGCCCTGGTCCCAAGCGACCTTGGGCAATTTCAAAACCGCGCCCCAAACCTAAAACTAAATTGCTCTTGGGCACCCGCACATTTTCAAACCACACTTCGCCATGCCCTTCAGGTGCATCGAAATGATTAAAGACCGGCAACATGCGCTTAATGGTAACGCCCGGGGTATTCATGGGAACCAAGACCATTGAATGACGGTTGTGACGGTTGGCCTCGGGGTTGCTCACTCCCATAAATATGCCAATCTCACAGCGCGGATCGCCAGCACCGCTAGACCACCATTTTTTGCCGTTAAGAATAAGATCGTCACCATCTTCAATGATGGTCGCTTCCATATTGGTGGCGTCAGAAGAAGCTACGTCCGGCTCGGTCATAAAAAATACTGAACGAATCTCCCCTTCTAACAAAGGCTCTAGCCAGCGCTGCTTTTGCTCATCACTACCGTATTTCCACAACACTTCCATATTGCCGGTGTCTGGCGCATTACAATTGAATACTTGCGGAGCAAGATGGGAGCGGCCCATTTCTTCGGCCAGAGGTGCATACTCCAAAGTCGACAAACCCGCGCCGCGCTCTTCATCTGGCAAAAATAAATTCCACAGGCCCTGATCTTTAGCTTCTTGCTTTAGCGTTTCAATACGAGGATCGACTCGCCACTGGGTCCAATCGCTTCCGCTATTCCCCGCCAGTATTTCTGGCATTAAGTCTGCTTCTACTGGTGCAATACGGTCTTTTATAAACGCGCGCACGCGGACGATAAGGTCTTGGCAACGCGGGCTGTGGCTAAAATCCATGAGCTACTCTCCTATGCATATCCGCCTAAAGATAGACCCACTCAACACATCAGTCTAATTTATTATATAAATGATCTATAATTACCATCATGAATGTATTCCGCAGAGCAGGGCTTGCCACACGCCATGGATTTAAACCTATTTAAAGTCTTTGATGCGGTATACCGCGCCAACTCCTTAACCGAGGCCGCCAAAGACCTGCACATCACCCAGCCCGCCGTTAGCAATGCCCTTGCGCGTTTGCGTGAGCATTTCGACGACCCGCTCTTTGTACGACGCGGCCGCAGTATTGCGCCAACGCCTTTGGCTGACAGTATTGCCGGCGACATCAGCAATTCGCTGATAACACTGCAGGAAAGCCTGCATCGCGGTCAGGAATTCAACCCCAGCACCTCTAAGCGCCAATTTGTTATTAGCATGGGTGATCCTACCGAGTTTATCGCGCTACCGGAATTGACCTCACAGCTACAGCTACAAGCCCCCGGTATTAGGCTGCAAAGTCAGCGCTTGGTAAGAGATCAGTTAAGCCGGCAATTAATCAGCGGTGAAGTGTCTATGGCAGTGGATATTCCGCAGTCACTTGATAGTAGCATCCAGCAGCAATTTTTATTTAAAGATCAGCTATGTGTGCTTATGCGCAAGGATCACCCGCTGAGCGCCCAAACACTAACCTTGAAACACTATCTAAACGCTGGGCATATCAGCGTATCGGGGCGCAGCCGTGGCACAGTTCTAGAAGACACCACTTTAAATAGGAAGGGCTTAAATCGAGATATTATTTTTCGCGGCCAAAGTTATTATTCTGCGAGCCATATTATCGCGAAATCTGATTTACTGCTCACCTTGCCGCGCCATTTGGCCCTGCGTTTCCAACAGTTTTTACCATTACATATCGCAGCGCTGCCACTAAAAATACCGGCACTGGAGATGATGATGTACTGGCACCGCAGCGCAACAAACGACACCGCCCACGAATGGCTAAGAAATTGTATTCAGAAAATTATTGCTCAGCACGGAGATGGAGCGCAGCCCGAATAGGCTGAATGACTTGTCGATAAGCATAAAAAAAGCCGCTTGCGAATATCGCCAAGCGGCCCTGTAGATTGCGCAAGGCAAGCTTAGGTCAAAGGATAATGCGCTGGATAAGGTAGCTGAGCCACACCGCTTTCGACCGCAGCCTGCGCAACCGCCGCAGACACCTTACCTAAAAGACGGCGATCTACCGGCTTGGGAATAATGTAATTAGGCCCAAAAGAAAGCTCACCCACACCACAGGCATCAATCACCGCCTGCGGTACATCTTCTTTTGCCAGCTCACGAATCGCGTGAACCGCAGCAATTTTCATTTCTTCATTTATCGCCGTTGAACGCACATCTAGAGCGCCACGGAAAATAAAGGGGAAGCCCAAAACATTATTAACCTGATTCGGGTAGTCGGAGCGACCCGTCGCCATAATCAAATCGTCACGCACCGACAAAGCTAACTCAGGCTTAATTTCTGGATCAGGATTTGAGCACGCAAACACAATTGGCTTAGGTGCCATTGATAGCAACATCTCAGCGCTTAATAAATCTGCACCGGACAAACCGACAAATACATCAGCATCTTTAATCGCATCACTCAAAGTGCGCGCATCGGTATCGTTTTGAAATTCTTCTTTATATTTATTTAAACCGGCACGCCTCGGATAAATAACTCCACGGCGGTCGATCATATAAATATTTTGGTATTGCGCACCCAAACTCACCAACAACTTCATGCAGGCAATGGCAGCGGAACCCGCACCAAGGCAAACCACTTTTGCTGTTTCAATGCTTTTTCCCTGAATCTCTAGCGCGTTTAGCATGCCCGCTGCGGTAACAATGGCGGTGCCGTGCTGATCATCGTGGAAAACAGGTATGGGACAAATTTCTTTTAATACGCGCTCAATCTCAAAGCACTCCGGCGCTTTGATGTCTTCTAAATTGATGCCGCCAAAAGTAATTGAAATACGCTTAACAGTGTCGATAAACGCTTGGCTATCTTCTGCATCTACTTCGATGTCAATCGAATCAATATCGGCAAAGCGTTTAAATAATAATGCCTTGCCTTCCATAACCGGTTTGCTAGCCAGCGGACCAAGATCACCCAGCCCCAAAATTGCCGTGCCATTAGAAATTACCGCGACCAAATTGCCCTTGCTGGTGTATTTATAAGCATTGATAGGGTCTTTTGCGATTTCACGCACAGGCTCAGCCACACCCGGGCTATACGCCAGCGACAAGTCGTATTGAGTTTCAGCCGGTTTCGTCAGCGTAATACCGATTTTGCCCGGTGTTGGGAGAGAGTGGTAATCCAGAGCCGCCTGCTTCACATCTTTGGACATTCTTTATTTCCCGATTCTCGCTTTTTCACAGAGGGCGAAAAAGCCGTTATAAAAGTATTAGTGCTAACAATAACAGTTGTATGACAACGCTGCACTGCAGCTAAATGAAGAAGATTAGAGTGTTCGTTGACAACATCCTATGTGCTCTTTCGCCAGCAGCGGATACATCATCGTTGTGAGCACTACTGATTTGCTGCGCGAAAAGTATCAGCCGTCATTGCGACATTTTGAAACATTTACAAAACCAAAAGCTGTAAACAAAAATGCCCGGTCAAATACTTAACCAGGCACTTTCTTAGTGTGGCTGCAGTTAACAGACCACTAAGCACTACCGCGATATTACGCTTTAGTGGTACCACGGCTGCCGAAACGCTTGCGGAACTTGTCAACACGGCCGCCAGTATCAAGCATTTTTTGCTTGCCGGTGTAGAACGGGTGACATGATGCACATACGTCAACGTGAAGTGCCTGGCCTAAAGTAGAACGCGTTTCAAAGGCGTTACCACAGCTGCACGTTACGTTGATAGCAACATAATTCGGATGGATATCTGCTTTCATGGGTCTTTCCTCATTGATCGCCGCCACCCGATCTTTTGCCGGGCACCGCGCAGGGCTGACAAGCTTAAAAAATAGCTTGAAATTCAGGCGGCGAATATTAACAGAAATACCTCAAGAAGCAAGTAAGACGCGCCATGAGCTAAAAACGAGACTCTTACCGCCGCACTATTTCTTATACACTGTGGCTCTTTGCCGTAGCGAAACCGCTTTTCCATGCCGAAACTTGTCTCCATTGCCGTTCCCTGCCCCCTGCGCCGAGGCTTCGACTACCTGTGGCCGGAGTCATTGGAGCAAGCCCCTGAGCTCGGCATGAGGGTAAGTATTCCCTTTGGGCCACGGCGCCTCGTCGGCGTCATAATCGCCACCGACGTCAGCAATACTATTCCCAGCAATAAGATGAAAGCGGTGCTAAAAGTGCTGGATAGTAAGCCAACACTTCCCCCTGAGCTTGTAGCACTGGGGCTCTGGGCCGCCGATTACTACCACCACCCTATTGGCGACTGCATTCAACAAATGCTGCCTGTCACCCTTCGCAAAGCAGAGCCCGCCAAAGAAAAGCCCGCCCAATATTGGCAGTGCAGCGAGCAAATAAACCAATTGCCGGCCCTGTCAGCGCGGGCGCATCAGCAGCGCAGCCTACTCTCAGTGATCGAGCAGTCCGGGCAACTTTCGCGCAGGCAAATAAAGGACCTGGGCTATAGCAACAATGTTCTTAATACCCTGATTAATGGCGGCTACTTATGCAAGGCAGACGCCCCTCTCGCCAAGCCGAGGGACGCGCAGGCAAATAAGCCCATTTTAAATAGCGAACAAGAAGACGCCGTAAACACCATTTTCAACGCGCTTGGCCGCTTTGAACGCTTTTTACTCGACGGTGTAACCGGCAGCGGTAAAACCGAGGTTTATCTGCGCGCCATTGAGCACTGCCTCGCCCGCGAAGAGCAAGCACTGGTGTTGATCCCAGAAATTGGCCTAACCCCACAAACCCTTCAACGTTTTGAGCAACGCTTCCCCGGCCAAGTAAGCACCTTACACTCTGGACTCAGCGACGGCGAACGCCTACTCAACTGGCAAAATATTCAATCAGGCAAACATCAAATTCTGCTCGGCACCCGCTCTGCGGTGTTCACACCCTTTAACAAATTAGGGCTGATCATTGTTGATGAGGAGCACGATGCCTCCTACAAGCAGCAGGACAGCTGGCGCTATTCCGCAAGAGATATTGCCGTAAAACGCGGCGCAGACCACCACTGCCCCGTGGTACTCGGCAGCGCAACACCCAGCCTCGACAGCCTGCACAATGTTGCGCAAAGCCGCTACCAGTTGCTTGAACTACGGGAGCGGGCCGGCGGTGCAAGCGCGCCCAGCGTGCGCCTATTAGACATTCGGAATGAGGCCTTAGATGAAGGCCTTAGCGAATCGCTGCTCGAAGCAACGACTCGCACCTTGGAGGCCGGCAATCAGGCCCTCATCTTTTTAAATCGGCGTGGGTTTTCCCCCCAGCTGCAATGCCATAGCTGTGGCTGGCTAGCAAACTGCCAAGCCTGCGACGCGAAAATGACCGTGCATTTTGGCCGCCGCGAACTCCGCTGCCACCACTGCGACGCCAGCGAAGCTCTGCCGAGCATTTGCCCCCAGTGCCACAACCACCAACTCATCTTTCAAGGCCCCGGCACTGAGCGCTTGGAACTGAGTTTAAAGCGCCACTTCCCCGACGTAGCCGTCATACGCATTGACCGCGACACCACCTCTGCCAAGGGCAGCATGCAATCACTGGTCGACGACATCCACACCGGCAAACCCTGTATTTTGGTCGGCACCCAAATGCTGGCCAAAGGTCATCACTTTCCCGATGTCACCCTAGTGGGGATTGTCGATATTGATGGCGGTTTATTCAGCGCAGATTTTCGCGGCCCAGAGCGCAGCGGCCAATTGCTGGTCCAAGTCGCTGGCCGCGCCGGCCGCGCCGACAAACTTGGCACGGTATACATCCAAACCCACTGCCCAGAGCACCCCGCGCTGCAGGCCTTAGTTAATGAAGGCTACCAGCCTTTTGCCCAGCAGCTACTCGCCGAGCGCAGGCTCTTTTCGCTGCCGCCCATCAGCTTTAGCGCGGTCATTCGAGCCGACGCCACATCACTGCAAGCCGCCGAAGCCTTTCTCGAACAAATTAGAGCTACGCTACCAAATGGCGACACCCAGTGGAGTATCGTCGGCCCACTACCCGCACCAATGACCCGCAAAGCCGGCAGATTCCGAGCCGCACTAATTTTGCAGGCCGAGCGCCGCAGCCTGCTGCACCAACACCTACACACCGCCTGCCACATTGGCGACCAATTAAACAAGGCGCAAAATCTGCGCTGGTCGGTAGATGTTGACCCCATCGACCTTTTTTAGGCACCCAACTCAGTTCACAGCAAATCCCCCCAGCACTGGCAGCATGGCGCGTAAACAGTGATAATACGCGACCTTGTTTTTGACCTAAGAGCTTTTGCCACACCATGAAAGAGAAAGTCGCCCAGCATATCCAACAGGCCCTGCAAACTCTGCGCAGCGCCCAGTCGTGGCCAGACGAGGTGGTGACAACTATTCAGGTAGAGCGCACCCGCGACAAAGCCCACGGCGATTTCGCCAGCAATATCGCGATGACACTAGCAAAACCCTTAAAATCTAACCCCCGTGCCATTGCCCAGCAAATCGTTGATGCGCTGCCCGATACGAGCGATATCGTCAAAGTAGAGATCGCCGGCCCCGGCTTTATAAATTTCTTTGTAAATGAAGAAAGCAACTTTCAAGTGCTGCACGAAATCTTCGCCCAGGGTGATGACTTTGGCCGCCAGGCAAGCCGCGACAAATCCATACAAGTTGAATTTGTATCAGCCAACCCAACCGGCCCTTTGCATGTCGGCCACGGCCGTGGTGCCGCCTACGGTGCCAGTGTGGCCAATATGCTGGAAGCAGCTGGTTATAAAGTCTGCCGCGAATACTATGTGAACGACGCCGGGCGTCAAATGGACATTCTTGGCACCAGTGTATGGCTGCGCTATTTGCAAGCCTGCGGCGAAACACTGACCTTCCCGAGCAATGGCTATCAAGGTGATTACATTGCCGATTACGGCCGCGAGCTTTTAGAAGAGCACGGCAATATTCTGCACCGCAGTGCCGGTGACGTATTTACAGATATAAGCGCCGATGCCCCAGAGGGTGATAAAGAAAAACATATCGACGACTTAATCAACCGCGCTAAAGCCCTGCTCGGTGACAATTACGACATCGCCTTTAACAAAGGTTTAAATGCCATTCTTGGCGACATTCGCAGCGACCTCGCCGAATTTGGCATTGAATACCAGGAATGGTTTTCTGAACGCAGCCTAACTCAAAATCCCGACCAGGTTGATCGCGCCATTCGCAAATTACAGGACAACGGCTTTATTGAAGAGCGCGACGGCGCGCTGTGGTTTATGTCTACCCGCTTTGGCGACGACAAAGACCGCGTAGTAAAACGCGACAATGGCCAAACTACTTACTTCGCCTCTGACATTGCCTACCACCTCAATAAGTTTGAGCGCGGCTTCGACACCGTTGTGAATATTTGGGGTGCAGACCACCACGGCTACATCGCCCGTGTAAAAGCTGCATTGCAGGCGCTGAATATCGATCCCGATAAATTAGTTGTGCGACTGGTGCAATTTGTGTCGCTGTATCGCGGCGACCAGCAAGTGCAAATGTCCACCCGCTCAGGCTCTTTTGTTACCCTGCGCGAGCTCCGCGACGACGTGGGCAATGACGCTGCGCGCTTTTTCTATATTATGCGCAAGGCCGATCAAGCAACCGATTTCGATCTTGAGCTGGCCAAATCCGAGAGCAAAGACAATCCGGTTTATTACATTCAATACGCCCACGCGCGGGTCGCCAGCATATTGCGCAAACTCGCTGATCAAGGCGAAACATGGACTCCAGAGATTGGCCTTGCTCAATTGTCAGAACTAAGTCACGAAGTTGAAAAGGATTTACTGGTTAAATTGTCTCGCTACCCAGAAGTACTGAGCAGCGCGGCTGAACAATTTGAGCCACATTCCCTCGCTCACTATTTGCGGGAATTAGCCGGTGATTTTCACACCTATTACAACGCCCACAAAATGTTGGGGGTAGAGACCGCTGTGCGCGATGCCCGTATTACGCTGGCATGCGCAGTCAAACAGGTCTTACACAACGGACTGACGCTGCTGGGTGTATCCGCCCCAGAGGAAATGTAAGAGCATGGCAACACAGAAAAAAACAACTCGCGGCGCAACCCGCAGCCCAGAGCGCCAAGGCCTTCCCGCCTCCGCATTGCTCGGCACCGGCTTTATTGCCGGTATTATTTGCTCGGTACTGGTCTACTCTACCGTTATTAGCAAACACCCCGAACGCGAGGCGAAGTTAGCGGCAAGCAAAGCCGCTGCTGCACAAGAAAAAGCGCAAAAGGATCGCAAAGACGTTACTAGCAATACCAAATTCGACTTCTTTACGGTATTGCCAGAGCGCGAAGTGATCGTGACCGAAGAGCCGCGACCAGCGCCAAAAAAACCAAGCAACACGATTCAGCAAGTAGACAAGCCGCCGGTTGAAAAGCCGGATATCAGCGGTGAGCGCTATATTCTACAAGCGGGCTCCTTCCGCCAAGGCGCTGACGCCGATCGACGCCGAGCACAAATTTTACTGCTTGGCCTCGACGCCAAAGTGGAATCAGTAGAAGCCAATGGCGACCGCTGGCATCGAGTTTACGTGGGGCCGTTTCAATCTCACAACACCCTCAGCGATGCGCGTAGCAAGCTCATCAACGAAAGTATCGACACCTTGGTTATCCGCCAAAAGAAATAGCACCAGCTTAAGACGCAAAACGCCCTTGAAATTCTCAGGGGCGACCCCACCTACCATATCGAACCCCACCGCATTTCTATTAACGATAAGGAGTCCCGCGTGGAACAGTTTCGCGGCACCACAATCCTCTCCGTTCGCCGTAACAATCAAGTTGTGATTGGCGGTGACGGCCAAGTCACTATGGGCAATACGGTCATGAAGGGCAATGCCCGCAAAGTCCGCCGCCTTTATAAAGACCAGGTTCTGGCAGGTTTTGCCGGCGGCACCGCCGACGCCTTTACCCTCTTTGAATTATTTGAGGCCCAGCTTGAGAAACACTCCGGCAAATTAGTTCGCGCCGCCGTAGAGCTCGCCAAAGCCTGGCGCAGCGAGCGCTCATTGCGCCAACTTGAAGCACTGCTCATTGTTGCCGACAAAGAAACCACCCTCGTCATCAGTGGCAACGGCGACGTCATCGAACCGGAAGACAATATGATCGCCATCGGCTCCGGCGGCTCCTTTGCAACCGCCGCCGCCCGCGCACTGATGGACAACACAGAGCTAAGCGCTGGAGATATTGTAGAAAAAGGCCTGACAATCGCAGGCGATATCTGCATTTATACCAACCACAGCCGCACCATTGAATCACTAGAATACTAAGCGCCACAGCGCCCTCGGAGTATCTGATGTCTAATATGACACCCCGTGAAATTGTTCACGAACTCGACAAACACATTGTTGGCCAGAGCGACGCAAAACGCGCCGTAGCTATCGCCCTGCGCAACCGCTGGCGCCGCATGCAGCTAGAAGAAGATTTGCGCAACGAAATCACACCTAAAAATATTTTGATGATTGGCCCCACTGGGGTTGGTAAAACTGAAATAGCCCGCCGACTAGCCAAACTATCGAACGCGCCATTTATAAAAGTAGAGGCCACCAAATTTACCGAAGTTGGTTATGTGGGCCGCGACGTAGAATCCATTGTCCGCGACTTAGTTGATGTGTCTATTAAACTATACCGCGAGCAAGCCATGGAGCAAGTCAGCCATCGCGCCGCCGATGCCGCCGAAGAACGTATACTCGACATACTGCTGCCACCCGCGCGCGGCGAGAATAATGGCGAAGAACGCAGCGACAACACCCGCCAACTATTTCGCAAAAAGTTGCGGGAAGGTGAGTTAGACGATCGTGAAATCGACATCGAGCTAAACGCAACACCCATCGGCGTAGAGATTATGGCGCCACCTGGCATGGAAGAAATGACCAGCCAATTACAGGGCATGTTTTCTAAACTGGGCAGCGACAAAAAGAAAACTCGCCGCATGAGTGTTAAAGCGGCGCTAAAACAAGCTCAAGATGAAGAAGCCGCAAAGCTGGTCAACGAAGAAGACCTGAAAACCCGCGCCCTAGAAGCCGCCGAGCAAAATGGCATTGTCTTCATCGACGAAATAGACAAAGTTGCGAAACGTCAGGAAACTGGTGGCGGCGATGTTTCCCGCGAAGGCGTGCAGCGCGATTTGCTGCCCTTAATTGAAGGCTGCACCGTGAGCACCAAGCACGGCGTTATCCGCACCGACCACATATTATTTGTGGCATCCGGCGCCTTCCATTTAAGCAAACCCTCAGACTTGATCCCCGAGCTGCAAGGTCGCCTACCGATCCGTGTAGAATTGTCGGCGCTAACCCCCGATGACTTTGAGCGCATTCTTACCGAACCCCACGCTTCTTTAACCGAGCAATACCAAGCCCTGCTCGCCACCGAAGGCCTGAAAATTGAATTCAGTAAAGATGGCATTCGTCGCATTGCCGAAACCGCGTGGGAAGTAAACGAGCGCACTGAAAACATCGGCGCACGCCGTCTGCACACGGTAATGGAGCGCTTATTAGAAAGTATTTCTTTCGACGCTGGCGACACCCACTCGATCACCATTGACGCCGACTACGTGAATAAGCAATTGGGTGAATTGGCTAAGGATGAAGATTTGAGTAGATTTATTCTTTAAGGTCACGTCGGACGTCTGACGTCCGACGCATGCCCAGCATTTAGCCAATCACGGATAACAGCATGAACCAAGCACCCACCGACATTAAATTCCGCAAACAGTCTCAGCAGCTGGAACTTAGCTATGCCAGTGGCGAGCAGTTTACCTTAGATAGTGAATTTTTACGGGTGCACTCGCCATCTGCAGAGGTGCGGGGCCACGGTGCGGGGCAGGAAACCCTGCAAACCGGCAAACTTAATGTACAAATTACCGAGCTTATTCCAGTTGGCAATTACGCGCTGCAATTGGTTTTTAGTGACGGTCACGACAGCGGGATTTATTCGTGGACGTATTTGCGGGAATTGTGCGAACAACGCGATGCGCTGTGGAAGGCGTATCTACAAAAGCTGGATGACAATAAGGCCAGCCGCGACCCAGACGAACAGGTCGTTAAATTTTTCAATTAATACCCTCGGCCAAATTACTCCCGCAGCACAATGCGCGGGCTTAAATTCACGCCGCCATCTTCTTCTAATACGCCAATATTGACCCCCGTCGAGTTTTCTACCACGACAAGCGGCGGCTCAAAACTCGGCTGGCGAATAAATTTAAGCGTCCAGCCAAAATTTTCGATCCGGCGCAGGGCAATTTTTTGCATATCTGTCAGCAATTCTAGCGCGTTCTCAGGAATCGCTGGGCGTCCATCGCGCTGTTCCTGAATAAGAGTCATAGTCGCACCGTCATTTTGGTATTTGAAACTAGCACCATACGCCTAGTAAACGACAACTCACAGGCGCATATCACCGTATTGACAAACTTCAAAATGCGGTATCGGTCGCGAAAGCACAGGCTAACGCCACCGAGACCATTATCGCACTATATTGGCCTATAAGTTTTCCTCGGCAAACGCCGCTAAACGAGATCGTTCTATACCATTCACATGCATCACGCCGGCGTGCTCAAAGTTTTTACTTTTTTCCACAAGGTAGGTTAGGCCTGAGGTTAACGGCGATATGTATTTATTGTCGATCTGTGCGAGGTTACCCAGAACGACTATTTTTGAATTAACCCCCACCCGGGTAATAATTGATTTCAACTGGAATTGGGTGAGGCCCTGTGCCTCATCAATCACAATATAGGCATTATTAAAGGAACGACCCCGCATAAAATTCAGGGATTTGAATTGAATATTCGCCTTATCTTTAACGTATTCAATGCTGCTATAGGGCGACTCATCGGTGCCGTGCAAGACTTCGAGGTTGTCTTCAAAAGCCGCCAGCCACGGCGCCATTTTCTCCTCTTCGGTGCCGGGCAGAAACCCGATATCTTCAGCCATTGGCGGCGTCGAGCGCGCCACTATCATCTTGTCAAAGCGCTTTTCTTCTAATATTGCGTGCAGGCCATAAGCGAGGGCGATGAGGGTTTTACCCGAACCTGCGGGGCCGGTTAGTACCGTCATATCGATATGCGGCCGCGAGATCAAAAAGAAAGCCATAGCCTGCTCAAAGTTGCGCGGGCTCAGCCCCCACATACGCTGATGCATGAGCTGGTCTCGGCTTAAATCCAATAGCTCAAGCTTGTCTTCGTCTATAGACCTCACCATGCTGGCAAAGCCGCTGTCATCATAAAGAAATTCGTTTATATGCACCTTTGGCAGCACGCTGCGATTTAACACATGCAAGGTCTGTCCACCCTCGCGGAGGGTGTCAACCTTGTCGACCTGACTCCAGAAGTTGCCCGGCAGGTGCTCGTAGCCCTTGGCCATGTACTGAATATCTTCAAGAACACGGTCTTTGCGATAGTCTTCAACATTCTCCAGCCCTGAGCCCTTGGCCTTTAAACGCATATTGATGTCTTTTGTCACTAGGCAGACATAAGCCTTGGGGTTCTTCACCTGCAAATGCAGGGCGACATTAATAATGCGATTGTCGTTGGCCTGCTGTTGGCTGCCATCTAAATAGGGCGCGGGTACATCGTGGTTGATTAATTGATCAGGAAAAATGGCCAAGCTGCCATTTTCATCGCCATTGCGGGCATTGGGAATTGGCACGCCCTCTTGAATCGCCTTGGGACTGGCATTGAATAAAATTTTGTCGATGGCGTTTATCGCAATCCTCGCCTCGCGACTCACGTCTTTGTCGCGCCTATCCTTGATATGATCTAACTCCTCCAACACCGTCATCGGTATTACCACCCGATGTTCATGAAAGGCGTTTAACGCCATTGGGTCATGCAGTAATACGTTGGTATCAAGAACAAAGACTTTTTCCATAAGGCACTCTCTGTTGACAGCATAAATAAAAGTCGACACCCAGCACGGCCAATAAATAGCCAATTCGGAGATCGATAAGGGGGGTATTTAGGAGGAAAACGCCAGCTCGCGGAGCGTAGGACTGATGTCGCGAAGCTGAGCTGGTACAGCGCGCAGAGGGTTGGTGACTGTAAGCCCGAAGGCGATGAAAGCGTGACGGCAATAGACCGATCCATACAACACAGCGTAGCTTGATTATTAAAAGCGATGACCTACATTGTCAACCGTTATCGCTGTGATATCGGAAGACTCCGTCACACATTTCCGCTACCCTGTACCCCTTTTTCGCGACCCGAACACAGGTACCATCGATCCATGCTCGACAAAAACGCCCTGCAGCAGCTTAGCCAGCTGAAAACCCAAATAATCGACTCTAAAGATCAAGGCGACGGCGAAGTCCGCGGCAGCCAACGGCGCTTTGGGTTTGTACGCCTAGACGACGGTCGCGATGTCTTTCTTGCTCCCGACGATATGCAACGGGTTTTCCCCGGCGACCGAGTACGCATAAACGTTCTCACTGATGACAAGGGCAAGTTCAAAGCCGAATTAGAAAAGCTGCTAGAAAGCCCGCTAGACTGCTTTACTGGCCGCTATGTGGTTCGTGGCCAAGGCCATTTTGTCGAACCAGATTTACCGCGCTTTAATAAGCTGCTTTTTATTCCACCCTCGCAACGCAAAAAGTGCAGCGAAGGCGATTTTCTTTACTGCCAAGTGGCCCAGCACCCTTTCAAAGACGGTAAGTCACAGGTCAAAGTCTTAGAGAATATCGGCAGCCCCGACACCGCTGGTATTGAAGGCAAATACACCCAGCGCAAGTTCAAGCTGCCAAGAGACTGGCCAAAAGACTGCAGCATTGGCGGCGACCTGCGCGCCGATTCTCGCAAAGACCTGCGCGATATTCCCTTTGTTACCATCGACTCTGCGGAAACCCGTGACATCGACGATGCCCTGTGGGCACAAGCCAATGACAATGGCTGGGAGCTGCACATTGCGGTTGCCGACCCCGGTGCGTTTATTCGCCCCGGCAGCGCATTAGATCGCGCCGCCCAACAGCGCGCGAACACCGTGTATTTACCCGGTTTCACCCAAACCATGCTGCCAAACCCCATCTCGCAAGGTAGCTGTTCACTGGTGGCCGACGAAGATCGCTGCGCTATTGTCTGCACCTTGCAAGTCAGCACTGAGGGTGAGATTAGTGATATTCAATTTAGCGAGGCACTTATTCGCTCTAAAGCAAAACTGAGCTACAGCGATGTTCACGCCCACCTCCACAATGAAATGGAGTTAGATCAAGCCTGCCTAAAGGATTTACACGCAGCGAGCGTGGCACTGAAAAAGTACCGCAGCGAACACCACATTATTATGCCCGAGCAGCCGGATTTTTATTTCCAGCTAAATGAGCAACGTAAAATTGAAAGTATTACAAAGATTGAGCGCAACGACGCCCACCGCCTAGTAGAAGAGTGCATGCTCGCAGCCAATCGCAGCGCGGCAATTTGGCTAGCCGATGCTCCAGCACTTTTTGTCTGCCACGCCGGCTTGCGCGAAGATCGCTACGACAATGTCCGCACCGTTATCAGCAAAGAAATACCAAGTGCTGCCGACTGCGACATTGCCACACTTGCTGGCTATAAAGCACTGATTAAGGCCTGCGAAAGCAGCGAATCACCCCTGCCCTTGCGCAGTATTTTTGCCCGCATGCTGCAACCTGGCGACATCAGCATCCAAGCCAAGCCGCACTTTGGGCTTGGCCTAGAGCGCTACACCACCTTTACATCGCCACTACGCAAATACAGCGACCTGCTAGTGCAGCGCTGCATTCGCGCCAAACTGAATAATGAAACCCCCATACTGCCAAATGAAGATGAGCTAAACACCTTGCTAGAAGCCATTCGCAACGGCCGGCAGGCGAGCAAGCAGATGGAGCAATGGTTGCAATACCAGTATCTGGCGCGCAATACCTCGGATACCGTTTACGATGCCCGCATCGCTCATGTGAATGGCGGTGGCTTTACAGTTGAATTGCTCGACACTGGAATTAGCGGCTTTGTAGAGGCCCGCACCATTCCCGAGAAATTGAGTTTCGACGCCGACACCCTGCGCCTGTATAACGACAAACAGTCGTTCCAACTAGATCAATTGCTTAAAGTGAAAACCTCAGAGCTTGACGACTTCCAGCGCAAACTGATGTTTTTATTGGTTGACTAGAAGACCAAGCAAATCGTTTTGACCTGACAAAGCAATCAGTGCTTAAACTTGATTCGGGGCTAGCGCAGCACCGAATCAAGTCGCAACTTATAGGTAAATCGACAAGTCAGTATTCTTAACGATTTAACACATCGTCGCGGACACTTTCCGCAATTTTCGCGACTTCGCCAATATCATCATTACTCACGCCAAGCTCAGCGAGTGTCGCCGCTAAATTTTCCACGACTGCATTAAAATGGCTATCATCAATACCCATCCCGGCGTGACCACTGCGCATATCTTTACCGGTGTACTCACTGGGACCGCCAAACACCATCGTTAAAAACAGCTTTTGCTTGCGAGCCTGCGCAAACATATCAATATTTTCAAAGAATGAACTAATGCGCTCATCAGCCATAATTTTGTCATAGAAAATATCTACTGCCTTATCAACCGCAGCTTCACCACCTATGCGCTCATACAATGTTGTCATATTCTCAACCCTCACAAATAACATGCATTTATTATGCATATTTAAAACATGTATAATACCTGCATCTTTTATTGCGGCGCAATACTCTAACGATGAAATTAAGCAAACAGACCGACTATGCCTTTCGGACGCTAATATTTTTAGCGCATTTACCAGCCGAAGAGCAAAGCACTATTCAGCATATCTGTGACTACTACGGCATTTCATCAAATCACATATCGAAAGTGGTTATGCACTTAGTGCGCTTGGGTTATGTAGAGGCAACACGGGGAAAAGGGGGCGGTATTCGGCTGAGCAAACCAGCAGAAGAAATTGCGCTGGTAGATGTGGTAAGTCATTTTGAAACAACACTGAAGCCCATCAATTGCAATGAGCAGCCCTGCCGAATTATCAGCAGCT
Organism: Zhongshania marina; assembly: GCF_002915595.1. Taxonomy (GTDB): domain Bacteria; phylum Pseudomonadota; class Gammaproteobacteria; order Pseudomonadales; family Spongiibacteraceae; genus Spongiibacter; species Spongiibacter marinus_B. Next base: position 11,052 of record NZ_PQGG01000024.1, on the reverse strand, counting down.
GTAAATTAAAAGGCTTATTAGAAAAAGCCGTTGAGGCTTTTCTAGCCGTATTAGCGGCATATACGCTGGCCGATCTACTCGATAACGAGACTCGCGCCATCCTCTTTCAAGACGCTTAAACATGTGCCGGCTAGCACGCCGGCACATCAAAGCATCCAACTTAATAATCAGCGTGCTTTGGCGTACGCGGAAAGGGAATAGCGTCGCGGATGTTTTCCATTCCGGTAATGTAATTGAGCAATCGCTCAAAGCCCAAACCAAAACCAGCGTGTGCCACCGTGCCGTAGCGCCGTAAGTCGCGATACCACTCCAAGCCCTCTAGCCCCTGCTCAGCCATACGACGCTCCAACACGTCTAAGCGTTCCTCGCGCTGGCTGCCGCCGATGATTTCGCCAATTCCCGGCGCCAATACATCCATTGCTGCGACGGTTTTCTCGTCGTCATTCATGCGCATATAAAAGGCTTTTATATCCTTGGGGTAGTTGGTCACAATCAAAGGGCCACCCACATGTTCTTCGCACAAATAGCGCTCATGCTCAGACTGCATGTCTAATCCCCAGCGCACAGGAAACTCAAATTTCTTATTCGACTTCTCTAAGATTTTAATTGCATCGCTATAGTCCATGCGCTCAAAACTACTGCTCGCCACTTTTTGTAGGCGAGCCAACACACCATCATCGACAAACTGATTAAAGAAGGCGAGGTCGTCTTCGCAATGCTCTAAAACCTGCGCCAGTAAGTAGCGCAAAAAGTCTTCTGCCAACGCTGCGTCGTCATCTAAATTTGCAAAGGCAATCTCCGGCTCCACCATCCAGAACTCGGCGAGGTGGCGACTGGTATTGGAGTTTTCGGCCCGAAACGTCGGCCCAAAGGTGTAAACCTTAGACATGGCCAAACAATACGCCTCCGCATTTAGCTGGCCAGACACAGTAAGAAAAGCCTCACGACCAAAAAAATCTTCACTAAAATCGATACCGCCATTTTCACTGCGCGGCAAATTCATTAAATCTAGGGTGCTAACACGGAACATCTCACCCGCACCCTCGCAGTCACTCGCCGTAATCAGGGGGGAGTTAATCCACTGAAAATCTCGTTCATAAAAATAGCGATGTACTGCATTTGCTAAAACTGTTCTTACCCGCGTGATAGCGCCAAAGGTATTGGTGCGCGGCCGCAAATGCGCCACTGTGCGCAGGTATTCAAAGCTATGGCGCTTTTTGGCAATGGGATAGGTATCTGGATCATCTACCCAGCCACAAACCTCAATCTGCTTCGCCTGTATTTCAACGCTTTGCCCCTTGCCCTGAGAGGCCACCAATTCGCCACTGACAATAACCGAGCAGCCCGCGGTTAATTTCAAAATCTCCGCCTCGTAGTTGCCAAGTTCCCCGGGCGCGACCACCTGAATAGCCGACTGCGCTGAACCATCGTGCACTGCTAAAAATGAAAAACCGCCTTTAGAATCTCGACGACTGCGAATCCAGCCCTGCACAGTTACCTCACAGCCCGGTTCACGCTGTCCTGCCAATAAGGCTTTTATCGATACCACAGACATATGTTCTCCAAAAGATATAAACCAAGTTCGCATTATAGGCGCGCAAATCCAATAGCAGTAGTCATTGCCGAGGCGGTTTTTTGATCGGACAATAGCTCGACGCTTTATTCCGGCTAAAATAAATTAGATACTGTTCTACACGTTCATTCGCGGTGAAATTGATATGCAAGCAGAAAACTTTGTTGCCCACCGCGGCTGGCGTCAGCACTACCCAGAAAACACCCTCATCGCCTTTGAACAGGCAATCCAAGCGGGCGCAGTGAATATTGAGCTAGACATTCAACTTAGCGCCGACCACGTTCCCTATGTTTTTCACGACGCCAATTTAATGCGCATGTGTCAGCGTGAAGGCTTGATTTGGGATTACCCCGCCGCCGAGCTGGACACATTTTTTGCTAGCGAAAGCTATCGCTTAGGTAATGCATTTCCGCACAATCCCATGTGCCGGCTCAGCGACATCGTAGACCTCCTCCAAGCCAACCCTGCCGTAAATGCCTACGTCGAAATTAAAGAGGAAAGCCTTACGCAATTTGGCGAGCAAATAGTTGTCAACGCTGTTATTAACGCGCTGCGTCCCGTAGCCTCTCGCTGTATTCTCATTAGTTTTGAACTTAGTGCCCTCCGCCTCGCCCTTCACGAGGGTTGGCAACGCTTTGGCGCGGTATTTGATGTGTGGCCAGATCCCCAGTCGGCTGCGCTGGTCGAGTTACAACCTGAAGTTTTATTCTGCGACCGCAACTGTGTTCCCATAGAAGTTGATCTATGCACCCTCCCGTGGCCCATTCTTATATACGAGGTGGGAAGCAAGATTGAGGCTGATGATTGGTTTGCCCGTGGCGCGGTCGCGGTTGAAAGTTTTTTAGTTGGTGAACTACTCAGGGAATACAATCTAAAGAGCGCTTAATAATTTTAAAAAAACACTGCTGTCAGAGGTTTTTCCCTGTTATTACAACTATTTAACCCCCGCGCCATCATTACACCCACTTAAACGCTGCTTAAATATTCGGTAATAGAAGCGCTAAGTCCTTGTTTTTACTTCCCTGCAATTCTATCCAAATGATTAAAAAAGCGTGTAAAAGCAATATTTTAAGCCCGTTATGACAGCCTTTATGTAACCCAAATATTTATTGATTCTTCGTATACTGACTCCGTCATCAAGACAAACACAAACTTAATACACGGAGCACTACCATGACTCAATTACAACAAGCAGTACAAAATCAAGACTCTAACGTAATCGGCGAATTAGTTGCCAAATACAGCCTGCTAACGATTGTTGCTGTCGGCATCGCGTCTTGCTTTATTAGTTTGATCTAAGCTTCTATCAACTACGAGGATTTAAAAATGAACTCGCACACCGATACGGCGTGTACGATTAGTGACATTGCTCAGCATGGCGCAAAATTTAGCCTGATCTCCATCGTTTTCACAGGCTTGTATTATTGCATCGCCACACTCTTCTGAGTGACTTAACAACCATCTCCACGCTCAGATAAGAAGTAAAATTTGCCGCCAAGCATCGGCGGCAAATTCATCCCTCCGTTTATCATGACCAACACGCTATCACCGTGACTGATCCCGCTATATTGCAAGCAGCTCATTCACCCCGCACACTAGCGAATAATGTTTATTCTTTGGATTTAAGATCATGAGCTCTTTACACCAAGCCAGCTATATTTTATTTAGCACCAAGAAACGCGACGGCAGTTTTGTTGCGACCCCTGTTTGGTGTGCTGGCGATGCCAAAACACTCTATATTTTTTCTGCTGGCCAAGCGGGCAAGGTCAAACGAGTACGCAATTTTAGCGAATGTAAAATCGCTCCCTGCACCGTCACAGGTAAACCGCTTGGTGACAACGTCAACGGCAATGCCTATTTAATTGACGAGGCAGAAAGCAAACTAGCCCACCGCCAACTTGTTAAAAAATACGGCCTGCAAATGCGTCTTCTAGACGTGGGGGCAACCCTAGGCGGCCGCAAGAAAACCCGCGCGTTTATCCGCATAGACCTGACCTAAATGGCCATGTGTCCATGTCAGCCAAGTCATTGACCCATCTGCGCACATCGCTTAGCGTAAGATTTTTAAAATAACAGCGGAGAATACCTGTGCGCACCCTGACCCAATGGCTAGACGAATATAGCGCATCTCACCAAAATCCACGCAATAAACGCATCCATTATTGGTGTGTGCCGGCCATTGCCGTGTGTACTGTCGCGCTACTTTGGCTGGTGCAAATTCCCGCCACGCAGGTCAACCTTGGGCAGCTTATTTTAATTGGCGCGATGTTTTTTTACGGCTATCTGTCAGGGCGACTCGCGCTTGGCATGCTGCCTTTTGTGATTTTAATTGCCGCCGGCATTATGGCGTATCAAAGCTTTGTGGCATTTCCTATGTGGATTCCCGCCGCCGCGATTTGGATTATCGCTTGGTTTTTTCAATTTGTTGGCCACAAAGAAGAGGCCCAAAAGCCATCATTCTTTACCGATGTTTTATTTTTATTGATTGGGCCACTTTGGATTCTTGGTGCAGTTTACGACAAACTCGGTATTCGCTTTCGCAATAACTAGGCGTTACTCCGGCAAACGGCACAGCAGATGCACATAGCGCCCCAGCGACCAAAAAGGTTCATCTGCGCCGTACTGCCACTCAAGAGCTAGCACGTCATCGAGGCTGCGCTCAGCCCGCACCGCCCTCGGCATTAAATCGTAAACCAAACGAATACCGCGCTTAGCCACTACCTCCAAACCCGCCTGCTGCAAGAAGGTAATAATCTGCTGAGGCTGACGGGGCGAGGGAGGCGTAAGACCACCCGGGTGCCCAGCAAAATCCCTATCCCGCAATTTATACAAATTGCCCTTGGCCATATTGCTTAAAATTAGCGCATTGAGATTATAAAACATCAGCGACAAATGAGCCCCAGGCCGCATTCCTGCGACTAAGGCCTCAATTACCTGCTCTGGATCGGCAACCCATTCTAATACCGCGTGGCAAAGCACAAGGTCAAAGGCCTGCTGATTGCACTGTTGGGCGGTAAGCTCCTGAATAGCGGCATGGCGTATATTTAGCTGCGACGTTAAGCCCGCTTGAGCAGCATCGCTACGCGCTACGTCTAACATCTCTGCGGAAATATCATTGAGCAGCACTGTATGACCTTGGGCGGCAAGGCGAATGCTCATCTGCCCCAGACCGCCACCCGCGTCCCATACCGACAATACCTGCCCATCACCTAGCGCGGGCAATTTGTCGGCAAGTTCACGCCAGCACAGTGCCAAGCGCAACTCGCCTTTCGCGTTTCCGTAGATATTCTTTTTAAAGCGCGCAGCAATACCGTCAAAGTTACGATCTGTCATTCTTTAAACCTGCGACCATAAATAAGGACTGCATGAAAGGATTACTCAAAGAGGCCGCAGCTTAAGCAAGGCGGAGCAAAAGCTCAATGCAAAAAAAAGCCGGAGCATCCGCTCCGGCTTTTTAATAAATTTTGACATCCTATGTCGCACCCAATCCGTTGAATGCTGAAGTCTTCCTGACGATGCCTATTATGGGCGCTTCCTGAATAAGTAGAAGCAGACAATAGCAGCGTGTTGTGTGAGATATTTCTCACGCAACACGCTGCTAGACCGACCCTAGGCGTCTAGGTCAGGAATTAAATCGTCTTTTAGCCACTCTATCTCATCCTTTATGCGCAGCTTTTCTTTCTTCAAACGCTGCAACAAGAGCTGATTTTGGTAAGGATTCAAAGCCAGCTCAGTTATTTCCGTATCCAGAGCACGGTGACGAATTTGTAATAGCAAAATACGTGCACTTGCAGAGGGAATTCTGTCCATTTTGAAGCTAAATTCCTATAAGGGATTTACGAAAATTCATTGCACTTTTTACTCTGCGTGGCCTAAACACACAAGCCTAAAGACCACTTTACATAAAGAATACTGATCTTTTTAGTCAATGGCGATTGATTACTTACGCCATTGTCGGCACTGAGGGTGTCCGCAATACTGATCACGTAAACTCATGGCGCCCTGTGTTCCGCGCCGCAATTAGTCAGAGGCCCCAAAATGTATACCGAAATATGTAAAAAGCTCGGCATTGAATATCCCATTTTTGCGTTCACACACTGCCGTGACGTCGTCGTTGCCGTCAGCAAAGCCGGCGGTATTGGTGTATTGGGCGCGGTTGGCTTCTCTCCCGAAGAGCTAAAAGCCGAACTAGACTGGATCGACGAGCATATTGGCGACCTTCCCTACGGCGTAGACATCGTTATTCCACAAAAATACGAAGGCATGGGCGATATGAGCCCAGAAGACCTAGAAAAAGAATTGTGGAAGATGGTGCCACAGGAGCATATCGACTTTGCACAAAAATTATTAGCAGACGCCGGCGTTCCTGAATGGCCAGACGGCACAAAAAGCATGGGCTTGCTCGGCTGGACCGAAGCGACCGCAACACCGCTTTTAATGGAGGCCCTCACTCGCCCCAAGTGTAAACTCATCGCCAACGCCCTGGGTACACCACCTGCAGATAAGGTAAAAATGATTCAAGACAGTGGGCGTTTAGTGGGCGCACTCTGCGGCCGTGTTAAACAGGCCAAAGCACACAAAGAAGCCGGCCTAGACTTTATTGTTGCTCAAGGTGGCGAAGGTGGTGGTCACGCCGGCGATGTTGGCTCTGTGGTGTTATGGCCCCAAGCGGTTGCCGCCGCTGCGCCAGTTCCGGTTTTGGCCGCTGGCGGTATCGGCAATGGCCAGCAAATGTTGGCGGCAATGAGCATGGGCTGCGCTGGCGTGTGGACGGGCTCTTTGTGGTTAACAGTAGAAGAAGCGCATGCGGAGCCCGCACAAAAAGAATCCCTGCTTAAGGCCTCTAGCGAAGATACCGTGCGTTCACGTTCATGGACCGGCAAAACCTGTCGTATGCTGAAAAACGAATGGACCGAAGCATGGGAGCGGCCTGACGCGCCAAGCCCGCTGGGCATGCCACTACAAGGCATGGTAAGTGGCGACGGCATACGCCGCACATCGCGCTACGCCTCCGTGGGTGACTGCCAGAAAGTGGCCTTCAATCCTGTTGGTCAAGTTGTAGGGCAAATCAACCACGTTGAATCAACCCGCGCCGTGATATTCCGCTTGGTGACCGAATACGTTGATGCTCTGGATCGAGTCAATAATTTGATGCCGCAGGACTCTTAATCCCGCTTGGCCCCAGAACATAGTTCTGGGGCCACCTCCCCTATCCTCGCTCTGCCAAGACCCGCTCGACGGTATCAACAATTACCTGGGTTTGCCGGTCCACCTCAATATTTACCCGATCACCAAGCTGCATTTTTGCAAAATTAGTCACACGTAAGGTTTCTGGAATTAGGCACACCGTAAATTCAGCCGCTTCTCGCTGGTAGTCCGCCACCGTCAAACTACAACCGCAGACTCCTATAAAGCCCTTCTTAAATACATATTTGCTCAAATTTTGGGGCAAGCGAAATCGCAGCGTGCAGTTATTCTCGGTGGTTTCAATGCCAATAATTTCAGCGCAGCCATCTACGTGACCAGAAATATTGTGACCACCAATCTCAGCCCCCTGCTTCGCTGAACGCTCTACATTCACCCTATCACCGTCATTCAATTGACCTAGGGTTGTTAAGGACAGGGTTTCTTGCATGGCGTCAAAGGATACCCGCGCACCGTCTATGCTAGTCACCGTCATACAAACGCCATCTAAACCAACACTGGCGCCAATCACTAAATCCTCAAGCAGCTCGGTGGGTAGGTCTATAAATAGCTGGTGCAGGCCAGGTTTGCGTACCACTTTCGCTAGCGGATAAGCGCCATGCACAATTCCCGTATACATATATTGGATGTCTCTATTGGCTAAGAAAAATTAAAGTGACAAGATTGTAACAGTACTTGAAGGCCCCAAATCAATACTGCATTATGCTTGCACTTAGAATAATAACGAAGAGCTCAAGATTTATGATGACGATTTTAAAGATTGCCCAACTCTTATTTTGGCTTGCCTTTGCCGTCAACTTCGCATTTCCATTACTTGGTGAGAACAGCTACTGGCTAACATGGGGCGGCCTCGGCATTCTTAGCGCCCACGTCCTAGAATGCATTGTTTTCCGCAAAGACATTCACCGCGAATACGCAAATCCACTGGAAGGCTACGTGGTGGTATTACTATTTGGCGTGCTGCGCACCGGCGAATGGATTGGTAAAAAGGACAGCTAAACACCCTGCTCCCCTCCCCCATCAGGCCGCGGCACGAGCGGCCATAGCACCTTGGCACGAGAGCTGCTAGGATTGCCTTTTCCCAAAAACACTTCGTCAGGGCAGAGCTATGAAGCGGGTTATTTTCAATCAAAAAGGCGGCGTCGGTAAAACGAGCATTAGCTGTAATTTGGCCGCAATTAGCGCATGGAAGGGGCATAAAACCCTGCTAATCGACTTAGATATTCAAGGTAATAGCAGCGAGTATCTCATTGGCCCCCAGTTTCGCGACCTAGAAGATAATGCCGCCGACTTTTTTAAACAGAAACTTTCCCTGTTCGGCAAGAGCAAAGAAGCTAGCGACTGCATCTACGAAACCGAGTTTGAAAACCTGTATTTAATGCCCTCCCACCCGGAGCTGGCGGTAATCGAGCGGGAGCTAGAAACTCGCCACAAGATTTACAAACTCCGCGATGCGCTAAACAAACTCCAGACAGAATACGAGCATATCTACATTGATACGCCACCGGCATTGAATTTTTACAGCCGCTCAGCGCTAATTGCCGCAGATTCCCTAGTCATCCCCTTCGACTGCGATAGCTTTTCTCAGGGCGCACTTATGGGCTTGATGGAGACCGTCGAAGAAATTCGCGAAGATCACAATCCCGCGCTCAAATTAGAAGGGATTGTGGTAAATCAGTTTCAAGCCCAAGCCAGCTTGCCGACCCAACTCATTGACAATATGAAGGCCGACGGCCTACCTATTTTTGATCAGTACTTAAGCAGTTCGGTAAAAATGAAAGAATCTCGCAGCCGGCAAATACCGCTGATTCACTATGCGCCGTCGCATAAATTGACCCAGCAGCTTCTGAGCCTTCACGACAGCTTAGAGGGCAAAGCAAAAGGCAAGGCCACAGCAAAAAGCGCCTAAGCCCTATGCCTTGTGGTGGCACCCGCCACAAGGCATTAACTGCTTTATGGTGCAGACGTCCCCATGCCAACCTTACCCACCTTATTAATGGTGATATCACCTAGTCCAAAATTGGTGACAGCAGCAGTAAGGCTAAGTTTGTAATCAAGATCTGACTGCAAATTACCCAATATCTTACTTAACACCCCAATCCCACTAAGCAGATTTACTTCTACCGGCACCACCAACTGCGTCTGGCCGTTTGCAGGTAGACTGATTGCCTCATTCAAACTGCCGCCTGCCAAGGATTGGCCCTGCAGCTCTAGGGTGTAACGCAGACGCCCAAGATTCACCGCAAAGGCATTTGGATTATCTAGTTGTAAACCGACCAACAGCTTTTGCTGAAAGCCATTACCTGGCGCCATATTAAGATGCGTAATGGCCACCTTCGGCTTTTCAATAGGATTAAAGGCAGCGCAGGCCGCTAACACCGACGCGGCAACACATATAAGCAGCAATCTATACATAGTATTTATCATTTCTTAGCCTCGCTTTTAGGCATTTTTTAGACAAAAAAAGGGCGTCACTAATGACGCCCCTCTACAACTGATTGCATGTATTACTGAGTTGGCAGCATCTCAATTTCTACACGACGGTTTTGCTCGCGACCAGACGCAGTGCTGTTGTCGGCAACGGGATCACGTGGGCCGTAGCCAGTGGTACGAATACGGCTTGCCGCTACACCTTGGTTCATGAAGTAACGACCAACACTACCAGCGCGCTGCTCAGACAATGACTGGTTAGTTTGGAAGCTACCTGTTGAGTCGGTATAGCCGTTAATTTGCATTAAGGTTTTATCAAACTCTTTAGCCACTAATACTACGCTATCCAATACGTCAGTAAATCCGCCTTTAATAGCTGAACTGCCGGTATCGAAAGTAATATTGCCTGGCATGATCAGCTTGATAGTGTCACCAACGCGCTCAACACCTACACCAGTGCCTTCAAGACGTGCACGCAGCTTGGCCTCTTGACGGTCCATATAGTAACCGTAACCACCACCTGCCGCCGCACCTGCTACAGCACCCTGCAAAGCACCTTTTTTGCGATCGCTCTTACTAGATACTGCTGCACCTAATACGGCACCACCTAAGGCACCCCAGCCAGCACCCTTAGCCGTGTTACTGGTCTTTTCTTCGCCAGTATACGGATCGATACTACATGCAGTTGCAAACACCGCCGCAACCAGCAGCGTAGTCCAACGGCTTACGTTAATAGAAATATTCATTGGTGAACCCCCTCGTTCGTCATCAATCTATGTGTCCTGAGACAATCATGACACAGCTATTATCAAAAAAAACATGCCAATATTCACAGCATTAAATATTCAATGCGCTTTCATAATTCACATATAACCCGTAGTGCATTTAGGAAGGAGGTAAGTTACTCACCCTCATAAAGAGGTTATCATTAGTTTACGAGAAAAATGGTAACGAGATGAGTAACTTACACAGCGTTTATAGCAAAATTCTGTCTCTTTTGCACGAAATTGAGCCAGCCGATAATTTTTTGAATCAAATCAGAACACCTAAGCTAAGCGATAAGGAGCTACTCGCGCTCAGTCTTGCAGCTGAAACACTGGGCATTGATTCAGAACACTTTTTGTTCAAACAGCTGCCTGCGTGCATCAATGGGAAAATTGAGCGCTCCGTTTATAACAGAAGAGCGCGAAGGTTGAGTTTTAAATTAGAAGAAATCAGAAGCGCTATTGTCACGCGATTAGATGTTGATAACGATATAAATATTGTCGATAGCATGCCATTGGAAGTGTGTAAAATGAGTCGATCTAATCGCAGTAAAATTTGCCAAGAATTTGAATCTAGCTCGCCAGATTTTGGTTTTTGTGCAGCACAAAATATGCGCTACTTTGGCTATAAGTTACACGCGGTTTGCTCACCGAGTGGCGTGTTAAAAATGTACGATATATCAAAGGCTTCGGTTCATGACATCCATTACCTAAACGATATTGAAGGCCAGTTAAACAATTGTGTTTTGATTGGCGATAAAGGGTATTTGAGCAGAGTTTGGCAAACAGATTTATTTTCATCAAGTTGTATCAATTTGCAAACACCGATGCGAAAGAACCAGAAAGAGTTTAGAGACTTTCCGGCTAAATATCGTAAAGCCAGAAAGCGGATCGAAACATTGTTTTCACAACTTTGTGACCAGTTCATGATACGGCGGAATTATGCAAAATCGTTCAAGGGTATTTCGCGCAGAATTGTGACAAAGATAGCGTCCCTCACATTAATTCAATGGTTCAACCAACGTGAAGGGAATAAATTAAACAACCTGAAAGTGGTCATTTCCTAAATGCACCACGGGT